>JACQBA010000017.1 GCA_016194745.1 Elusimicrobiota bacterium | reverse complement strand
GTAGCGCTTGGCCTGCGCCATGCCCTTCTTCGACAGAACGTGCGTGATCGCCGCGGTCAAGGTCGTCTTGCCGTGGTCCACGTGACCGATCGTGCCGATGTTCACGTGGGGCTTGGTCCGTTCAAATTTCGCTTTTGCCATGTCTCGGGCTCCTTGTGCTCTTCTATTTCTTGTCCGACTTCTTCTGCATGCCGTGCTTCTCGACGATGACCTTCAGGACGTTCGCCGGGACCTGCGCGTAGTGGCTCGGCTCCATCGTGAACGCCGCGCGGCCCTGCGAGATCGAGCGGACGACCGTCGCGTAGCCGAACAGTTCCGACAGCGGCACGGTCGCCTTCACGTACTTGATGTTGCCGCGCGGACCCATGTCCTCGATCTGCGCCCGGCGGCTGTTCAGGTCGCCGATGATGTCGCCCATGTACTGCTCGGGCGTCGTGACTTCGAATTTCATGATGGGCTCGAGTATGGTCGGGTTCGCCTTTTGGCAGCCCGCCCGCAGCGCCATGGCCGCGGCGATCTTGAAGGCGATCTCCGAGGAGTCGACTTCGTGGAACGAGCCGTCGATCAAGGAGACCTTGATGTCGACGATGGGGAAGCCGGCCAGCGCGCCGCCGTCCAACGCCTCGCGCACGCCCTTTTCCACCGCCGGGACGAACTCGCGCGGGATGCGGCCCTGCTTGATGTCGTCGACGAACTCGAATCCCACGCCCTTGGGCTGCGGCTCGATCTCGAGCCACACGTGGCCGTACTGTCCCTTGCCGCCCGACTGCCGGATGAACTTGCCCTCTTCCTTGACCTTCTTGGTGACGGTCTCGCGGTAGGCGACCTGGGGCCGGCCGACGTTCGCCTCGACGTTGAACTCGCGCTTCATGCGGTCGACGATGATCTCGAGGTGAAGCTCGCCCATGCCGGAGATGATGGTCTCGGACGTCTCGACGTCGGTGCGGAGACGGAAGGTCTGGTCCTCTTCCGCGAGCCGGCCGAGCGCGATGCCCATCTTTTCCTCGTCCGCCTTGGACTTGGGCTCGATGGCCACGCTGATGACGGGCTCCGGGAACTTGATCGACTCGAGCAGGATCGGCTTATCCTCGCTGGAAAGCGTGACGCCGACGGCCGAGTTCTTCATCGCGACGGTCGCGGCGATGTCGCCGGCGAACACTTCCTTGATCTCTTCGCGCTTGTTGGCGTGCATGCGCAGGATGCGGCCGATGCGCTCGGAGGAGCGCTTCGCCGGGAAGAACAAGGTGTCGCCCACGGCCAGCTTGCCGGAGTACACGCGGAAGAACGCGAGCTTTCCGACGAACGGGTCGGTCTGAATCTTGAACATGAGGGCCGAGAACGGCTCGGAGTCGGCGGCCTTGCGCTCGAGCGCCGCGGCGGTGTAGGGATCGGTCCCCTTGACGGGCGGGAGGTCGATCGGCGAGGGCAGGAAGTCGCACACCGCGTTGAGCATGGGCTGCACGCCCTTGTTCTTATAGGAAGAGCCGCAGAGCACCGGGAAGATCTTGCACTGCAGGACGCCCTTGCGCAGCGTCGCGCGGATCTGCTCGGGCGTGAAATTGTGCTTGCCCTCGAGATACTCTTCCATCATCTTGTCGTCGAACTCGACGACCTTCTCGAGGAGCTTCTCGCGCCACTTCACGGCCTCGTCCTTCATCTCGGCCGGGATCTCGACGACGTCCCACGTCGCGCCGAGGTCGTCGCCGTGATAGACCAGGGCGTTCATCTCGATCAAGTCCACGAGGCCGACGTACTTGTCCTCGGCGCCGATGGGGAGCTGGATGGCGGCCGCGTTGGCGCCGAGCTTCTCCACGATCGAGTTGTACGACATGTAGAAGTCCGCCCCGAGGCGGTCCATCTTGTTGATGTAGGCGACGCGGGGAACGGAATATTTGTCGGCCTGGCGCCAGACGGTCTCGGACTGGGGCTCGACGCCCTGCACGCCGTCGAAGCAGGTGACCGCGCCGTCCAGGACGCGGAGGGAGCGCTCCACCTCGGCCGTGAAGTCCACGTGGCCGGGCGTGTCGATGATATTGATCTGGAACTCCGTCTCGCCTCGCTTCCACTGGCAGTACGTCGCGGCCGCGGTGATGGTGATGCCGCGCTCGCGCTCCTGGGGCATCCAGTCCGTCGTCGTCGCGCCCTCGTGCACTTCGCCGATCTTGTGGATGCGGCCGGTGTAATAGAGGATGCGCTCGGTCGTGGTGGTCTTGCCCGCGTCGATGTGCGCGATGATGCCGATGTTGCGCACCCTCTCGAGAGGGAACGCCCGTCCGGAGCCGCTGCCTTTTGCCTGAGTGGTCGCTTGTGCCATGAATCGTCTACCAGCGGTAATGCGCGAACGCCCGGTTGGCCTCGGCCATCTTATGCGTGTCCTCGCGCTTCTTGAACGCGATGCCTTCCTTTTTCGCCGCGGCCATGATCTCCTCGGCCAGGCGCACCGCGCTCGGCTTGCCCATGCGGTTTTGCGTGGCGTCGATGATCCACCGGAGCGCGACGGTGCTCGAGCGGAGCGGCCGGACCTCGGTCGGGACCTGGTAGGTCGCGCCGCCGACGCGGCGGGGGCGGACTTCCAGCTGCGGCCGCACGTTCTCGATGGCCTTCTCGAGGATCGTGACGGGCGCTTCCTTGGTCTTCTCCTGGATGATCTCCATGGCGCCGTAGACGACCTTTTCGGCCGCCGCGCGTCGTCCCTGGAAGTTCATCTTGTTGACCAGGCGGGAGAGCAGCACCGACTGGAACTTGTAATCGGCCGGGGGAAGGTCCCGCCGGTCTCGGGGTCTAAGTCCTTTTCGTGGCATATCTTCCTCTTATAGTCCCTGTTACGCCGCGGCCGGAGCGCCCTTGGGCCGCTTCGCGCCGTACATCGACCGTCCCTGCCGGCGGCCTTCCACGCCCGCGGTGTCCAGAACGCCGCGAATGATGTGGTAGCGCACGCCGGGCAAGTCCTTCACGCGGCCGCCTCGCACGAGCACGATCGAGTGTTCCTGCAGATTGTGTCCGACGCCGGGGATGTACGCCGTGACCTCGGTCCCGGAGGTGAGCTTCACGCGCGCGACTTTCCGGAGAGCCGAGTTCGGCTTCTTCGGAGTCATCGTGTTCACGCGGGTGCACACGCCGCGCCGCTGAGGGCACGAGTGCAGGGCCGGGGCCTTGCTCTTGATCTTGAGCGGCCGTCGGCCGATGCGGATGAGCTGATTGATGGTAGGCATGTGCTATTTCACCTCTGCGGGCGGCTGCGGCGCCGGCTGTCTCTTCGAATAGAGTCCCGTCCCGGCCGGGATGACGTGGCCGATGATGACGTTCTCCTTGAGTCCCTTGAGCGGGTCGATCTGGGCGGTGGTCGCCGCTTCGGTCAGCACGCGCGTGGTTTCCTGGAAGCTCGCCGCCGACACGAACGAGTCGGACGCGAGCGAGGCCTTCGTGATTCCGAGGAGGACGGGCTCGGCCTGCGCCTCGTGCCCTCCCTTCGCCGCGATCTCGCGGTTGGCGTCCGCGAAGACGAAGCGGTCGACGATCTCGCCCTTGAGGAACGCGGTATCGCCCGAGTCGGCGATCTTGACGTTCTGCAGCATCTGGCGGACGATGCACTCGATGTGCCTGTCCGAGATGCCGACGCCCTGGAGGCGGTACACTTCCTGGATCGCGTTGAGCAGGTACTCCTGGACTTCCTTGACGCCCTTGACCCGCAGGATGTCGTGCGGGTTGATGGCGCCGTCGGAGAGGGATTCGCCGACGCCCACGCGGTCGCCCTCGTAGACCACGAGGTGCTTGCCCTGCGGGATCGCGTACTCCTTGAACATGTTCGTCTCTTCGTCGCGGACCGTGACCTGGATGAGGCCCTTGGCGGTCGCGCCCAGGCTGACGGTGCCCGAGATCTCCGAGACGACGGCGGAGGTCTTCGGCTTGCGGGCCTCGAAGAGCTCGGACACGCGCGGCAGACCGCCGGTGATGTCCTTGGACTTCGAGACTTCCTGCGGGATCTTGGCGAGGACGTCGCCGGGCTCGACTTCCTGCCCGTTCTCGGCCACGATGATCGTGTCGATGGGGAGCGGGTAGGAGACGATCTCCTTGCCCTTCTTCTCGACGATGATCCGCGGGTTGAGCTTCTCGGCGCGGTGCTCGATGATCTTGCGCTCGATGATGCCCGTGATCTTGTTGCGCTCCTCGTGGAGCGTGACGCCTTCCTTGACGTCGACGAGGGCGACGACCCCTTCCTGCTCGGTGATGATCGGCAGGGCGTAGGGGTCCCACTCGGCCAGGAGTTCCTGCGCGGAAACCTTGGCGTCGTCGGTCGTCTTGAGGCGCGCGCCGTAGATGATGCGGTGCTCGTCCTTCGCGTTCTTCGTCGCGGGGTCGATGACGGCGATGACGCCGGCGCGGGACACGCAGATCGTGGCTCCCTCGCGGTTCTTCAGCGTGCGGATGTTGCGGAACTCGACCTTGCCGGCGTAGCCCGCCACGGCCTGCGACCGCTTGATGATGCGGGACGCGGTGCCGCCGATGTGGAAGGTGCGCAGAGTCAGCTGCGTGCCGGGCTCGCCGATCGACTGGGCCGCGACGATGCCGACCGCCTCGCCCGTTTCGACCATGCGGCCGGTCGCGTTGTTCATGCCGTAGCACTTGGCGCAGGCGCCGTGCCGGGTCTCGCACGTGAGCACGGAGCGCACGCGGACCATCTCGACTTCGGCCACCTTGATGCGCTCGGCGATATCCGCCGTGACCATCTCGCCGGCCGTGATGAGCGTCTCCTCGACGGCCTTGCCGTTGGCGCCGATCTTCGTGGCGACGACGTCCTCCAAGACGACGCGGCCGAGCAGGCGCTCGTCGATCGCCTCGATGACTTCTTCGCCGGACGTCAGCGCGCCGAGGCGGATGCCGTTGATCGTGCCGCAGTCCTCCTCGACGATGACGAGGTCGTGGGCGACGTCGACCAGGCGCCGCGTGAGGTAGCCGGCGTCGGCGGTCTTGAGCGCGGTGTCGGCGAGACCTTTGCGTCCGCCGTGCGTGGAGATGAAGTACTCGAGGACGGTGAGGCCCTCGCGCAGGTTCGAAATGATGGGCGACTCGATGATTTCGCCGATGGCGCCCGTCAGCTTCGTCTGCGGCTTGGCCATAAGGCCGCGCATCCCGGCGAGCTGGCGGACCTGCTGGCGGCTGCCGCGCGCTCCGGAGTCGGCCATCAGGAAGATCGAGTTGAAGCGGGGCTTGTCGTGATGATACTGGACGTGCTCCTCTTTCTTCATCTCGTCGAACATGATGTCCGAGATCTTATCGGTGACGTGGGTCCAGATGTCGATGACCTTGTTGTAGCGCTCGGACTCGGTGATGACGCCGATCTTGGCCTGCTTCTCGATCTCGCGCACTTCCAGCCGCGCCTTGGCGACCAACTCCTTCTTGATCGGCGGGATCTTCATGTCCGTGATGGAAATGGAGAGGCCGGCCATCGTGGCGTAGTGGTAGCCGAGGCTCTTCAAGTCGTCGAGCAGGATGACGGTGCGATAGTGGCCGAGGCGCTTGTAGCACTGCTCGACCATCCGGGAGAGCTCCTTCTTGCCCATCTGAGCGTTCGTGTTGATAAGGGGCTCGACCGTCTCCTTCGCCTTCTCGTCCTTGTCCTTCTTGGATTCCTTTTCCTTCGCGGCCGCTTCTTTCGCGAGCGCCTCGCGGTAGAAGGAGCTCAGCTCCTTGGGAAGGATCTCGTTGAAGATGACGCGGCCGATGGTCGTGAAGTCCTTCCAGCCGTTGACGTTCATCGCCTCTTTATCTTCGACGCCCTCTTCCACGATCCGGTTGATGCCGCGGACCTTGATCCGCGCGTGGAGGTCGACGGCGCCGTGCTGATGCGCCGCGACGGCCTCGGTGACGTCGCCGAAGAAGCGGCCTTCGCCGCGCTCCCCGGGCTTCGCCTTCGTGAGGTAGTGGATGCCGAGCACCATGTCGTGCGTCGGCGCCATGATCGGCCGGCCGGACGCGGGCGACAGGATGTTGTTCGACGCCATCATGAGCACGCGCGCCTCGAGCTGCGCTTCCTGCGACAGCGGCACGTGGACGGCCATCTGGTCGCCGTCGAAGTCGGCGTTGAAGGCCGTGCAGGTCAGGGGGTGCAGATTGATCGCCTTGCCCTCGACGAGGACCGGCTCGAACGCCTGGATGCCGAGGCGGTGGAGCGTGGGAGCGCGGTTGAGCAGCACGGGGTGCCGCTTCGTCACCTGCTCCAAGATGTCCCAGATCTCCGGGCGGACGCGGTCGAACATCCTCTTGGCGGCCTTGAGCGTGAGGTTGTCGCGCTTCATGAGCTCGCGGATGATGAACGGCTTGAAGAGCTCGAGCGCCATCTCCTTCGGGAGACCGCACTGGTGCACCTTCAAGTACGGACCGACCACGATGACGGAGCGGCCGGAGTAGTCGACGCGCTTTCCGAGGAGGTTCTGGCGGAAGCGGCCTTGCTTACCCTTAAGAATGTCGGAGAGCGACTTGAGCGGCCGGTTGCCCGCGCCGATGACGACCTTGCCGCGCGCGCCGTTCTCGATCAAGGCGTCCACTGCTTCCTGCAGCAGGCGCTTCTCGTTGTAGATCATGACCTCGGGCGCACGCAGCGCCTCGATGTGCTTCAAACGGTTGTTGCGGTTGATGATGCGGCGATAGAGGTCGTTGAGGTCGGAAGTCGCGAAACGTCCGCCTTCCAGCGGAACGAGAGGCCGGAGCTCGGGCGGAATCACCGGAAGCACCGTCATGATCATCCACTCGGGCCGGTTGCCGGAGGCCGCGAAACCCTCGAGGATGCGCAGCCGTCGGATGATCCGCGTGCGCTCGGTCTCCGAGACGGCCGTCTGGATCTGAACCTTC
>JACQBA010000016.1 GCA_016194745.1 Elusimicrobiota bacterium | reverse complement strand
GCTCGACCGTCACGGCCACGACAGATAGATCAAGATGACCGCAAGGGCAACGGCACAAAGCCCTAACGACGAAAAGGAGGAAGACAACGGCTAACGACGAACGACCTCGTTCGGTAACATTTTACGGTGAGTTGACACGGGGAGAGCCCTGCAACAACGCCCGGGTCCTCTCGCCCAGCCGAGACTGGGCCTTTCAGGCCTTAATCAGCGACGGCGGCTTATGTAGCATTCCCCAACTGCGAAGAGGGGCGCGGTTAGCAGCACCCGGAGGAACTTGGACATGAACGCTCTTAGATCGCTCGTCGCTCTACGGCCGGCGCTTGCGGCGACGCTGGCCGCTTCGTCGCTTTTTCCCGCCTTCCCTGCGCTCGCCGATTCTGGCGGGGCGCTTCCCGGGGCGCTCGAGACCTCCGGGGGCTACCTCCGAGCGAGCCGCGTGGCGGCCCGCGGTGCGTCGACGATGGCGGATCCGGTCCCCGCGCGGGTGCGGACGCTCTCCGACGCGGTGACGCCCGAGGTCGTGGCGTGGCGGCGCGACTTCCACATGCATCCCGAGGTCTCCAACCGCGAGACGCGCACCGCGGCGCGCCTGGCCGAGATCCTCAAGGGCATCGGCGTCGACGAGCTGAAGACCGGCGTGGCCCACCACGGTTTGGTTGCGCTCATCCGCGGTGCGCGGCCGGGGCCGACGATCGCGCTTCGGGCCGAGATGGACGGCCTCCCGATCCAGGAGAACACCGGCCTTCCTTTCGCCTCGAAGAACCCGAACGTCATGCACGCCTGCGGCCACGACGCGCACATGGCGATGCTGCTCGGCGCCGCGAAGGTGCTCGCGCAGATGAAGGACGAGCTCCACGGCTCGGTCAAGCTGATCTTCCAGCCTGCGGAGGAAGGCGTGCCGATGGGCGAGGAGGGCGGAGCCGAGCTCATGATCCGCCAAGGGGTCTTGGACAACCCGAAGGTGGCGGCCGTCTTCGCGATGCACGCGAACGCGCTTGTCGACACCGGCGAGTTCAAATATTCGGTCGGACCGGCCATGGCGAGCTTGGATCGCTTCCGCGTGACCGTCAAGGGCCGGGGCGCGCACGGCGCCATGCCCTGGCTCGGGGTCGACCCGGTATACGTCTCGAGCCTGATCGTCGCGGCGCTCCAGTCGATCGCGAGCCGCGAGAACGACGCGCGGAACGCGCTCGTCGTGACGGTCGGCTCGATCAACGGAGGCAACCGATTCAACATCATCCCGGACCAGGTGGTGCTGGAGGGCTCGATCCGCGCGCTGGACGCGGACTCCCGGGCCAAGGCGATCGCGGCGTTCGAGCGCATCGTCACCAAGACGGCCGAGGCGCACGGCGGCAGCGCGACGGTCGAATGGGGTCCGCTAGCGTACCCCATGGTCCTCAACGAGCCTAGCCTCACGCGCCAAGTGGTCTCGACCCTCGAGGGGGTCGTCGGCGCGGGCAAGGTCGTCAATTCGAAGCCGGTCACGACATCGGAGGACTTCGCGTTCTTCAGCGCGGCGCTGCCAAGCGCCTTCGTCTTCCTGGGAGTCCGGAGCGAGGCGGCGGGCTCGATCCACGGCTCGCACACGCCGCGCTTCGTCCTCGACGAAGCGGCGCTGCCCTACGGCGTGCGCTCCTTCGCGATGCAGGCCATCGATTACCTGAGGACCCGCCGCTAGCTGAGCCGATAGGCCCTGCCGCCTAGAAGTAGAACTGGCCCTGCGCCCAAGCGATGTTAGGCAGCCTTCCGTATTCGGATACGATCGAACCGCCGAAGCGCTGGAGGCCGGCGGAAAGATAGAGGTTCTTCACCGCGTTCCAGGAGAGGCTCGGCGAGAAGAAGTGGCTGCCGTCGTCGATGTTGACGAGCTGGTAGAGCTCGAACTTGAGGAGCGGGTGGAGGTCCTTGGTGAATCCGAAGCCTCCGTAGTTGCGCGCGAGCGCGACGTCGCGTCCCGACAAGAGGATCTGCGGCCGATAACGTCCAGGTCGTGCGACTCCGGCGCCGTTGTGGAAATACTCGGCCACGAACCAGACGTCCTTGAGCCAGCTCACGGGCGGGCTCGAGGAGAAGGAATACTCGTAGCCGATCAGCGCACGCCAAAACGGCGTACGCGTTTTCAAATCCGTGTAGCTCCACTCGCCGTGGAGGTTCCCGTCCCACAGGTCGGACGAAAGATCCGAACCGAGCATCCAGCTCGCGGTGGACGTCGCGACCTTGCCTCCGATGAGCGAGACGTCGGCGCGGCCCGCGTGCCCCTTCATGCGCACGAGAAGATCGGAGGACGCCCACCGGTCGCCCAAAGCGTAGGCCGCCTCCCCTTGCCCGAGGTTGCCGAAGGCGCTTCGCGCGTAGATCGAGTCGACGCCGCGGCGTTCGTCGCGCTCCAAAGAGGTCGGCTGATACGGGTTCAGGACGTCGACCGGATTCCACAGCTTGCCCGTCCCCCAGGCGATGCGCTGGCGGCCGAAGCGTAGGAGCGCCGTCTCCGACTCGACGCCCACCCAGCCGCGGTACAGGAGATGGCGCCAGGTGTAGGAGCCGCCCGTGCTGATCGTCTGCTCCATGTCGAAGTAGGAGGCGGGCTCCGGCATGCCGAAGAATCGGTGATCGGCCGATTGATAGTACGACCCGGCGCGCACCTCGTGATCGTAGTCGACATGGACGCGAAAACGCGGGCCCTTTCCCGCGTCCGACGTCGCTAGCGCGGATCCGGGAGCCAGGCCCTCGAGGACGGACGAGCTAAAGCCCGCCGAACTGTCCAAGGTCAGACGCGCGCGGCTCATGTCCAGCCAGTAGACGCGGCGGTCGATGGGCGAGCGGGTATAGGAATAGAGCGTCTTGACGTAGCCCGAGGCGCCGAAATCGGCGCGGGCGCGCCCGGGCAGGGCGGCCGCGAGCGCGAGCAGCGCGAGAGTCAGCCGCGCCCGCGCCCCCGTCATGCGGCGGTCTCTTTGACGAGCGCCCCGTCCCGGATCTGGAGGATGCGTCGGGCGGTCTCAAGCACGCGAGGGTCGTGGCTCGAGAAGAGGAAGGTGATCTGGTGCTTCTCGTTGAGCTCGAGCATGAGATCGAGCAGCGTCTTCGCCGTCTTCGAGTCCAAGTTCGCCGTCGGCTCGTCGGCCAAGACGAGCGCCGGCCGGTGCACGATAGCCCGCGCGACCGCGACGCGCTGCTGCTGGCCGCCGGACAGGAGATCCGGCCGCCGGTGGGCGTTGTCGTCGAGTCCGACCCAATGCAGCGCCTCGAGGGCGCGCGCCCGGCGCTCCTGCCGCGGCACGCCCTGGAGGGTCAGCGCGTACTCCACGTTCTCGACCGCGGTGAGCACCGGGATGAGGTTGTACGCCTGGAAGACGAAGCCCAAGGAGTGCAGGCGGAAGTCGGAGAGCTCGTTCTCGCTCAGGCTCGACACGCGCCGCCCCTCGAAGAAGATCTCGCCGGAGGTCGGCGTGTCGAGGGTGCCGATGAGATTGAGGAGCGTCGACTTGCCCGAGCCGGAGGGCCCGGCGATCGCCATGAACTCCCCCCGCGCGATCTCGAGGTCGATGTCGCGCAGCGCGGTGACTTTCGGCGCGCCCGACATGCCGGCGCCCTCGTAGACCTTCGAGACCTTCTTGAGCTGGATCAGGGTTTCCATGATTTTATCCTATACGTGCCGCAGCGCCTCCGAGACGCCCATCCTCGCCGCGCGGAAGGCCGGGCCGAGCGCGGCGAGCACGCTCACCACCGCGATGCCGACCAAGGACCGCATGTGCATGCCCCAGAACGGCCGGAGGTAGATCACCGTGTCGAACGGCAGAAAGTATGAGAGCGCTTCGCCCACGGGGATCGAGAGCCCGACGCGCCCGAAATAGTGGATGAGGCTCGTGCCGAGGGCGACGCCGAACAAGACGCCCACGGAGCACATCATCACCGATTCGAGCACCAGCATTCGCGCGATCCGCGAGCCCCGCGCGCCGATCGCGCGCAGGACGCCGAACTCCCGCAGGCGCTCGAGAAGAGACATCGAGATCGTATTCATGACGCCGAGCCCCACGATCAAGAAGATGACGAGCAGCACGATGTCCATCACCGCATCCTCGAACTTTTGGATGCCGAGGATCTCGGTGCCGGTCTCCTTGTAGGTCAGCACCGCGGCGCCGGTCCCGCGCGAGCGGACGTCGAGTTCCGCGCGCACCGCGTCGACCTGGTTGAAATCGCGCAAGCGCGAGATGAGGTAGCTGACCCGCCCTTCCTCGCCGCGGATGCGCTGCGCGGCCGCGAGCGAGATGTAGGCGATCTGACTGTCGTACATCTCGCTCCCCGACTCGAAGATGCCGGAGACGCGGAAGAGCTCGGAGTTCATGTTCCCCGACTTCGACTGGGCCATGACGACCAGCTTCTCGCCGACCCGTATGTCGAGGACCCGGGCGATCTTGATGCCGAGGACGAGCGCGCGCGGGTCGTTCCCGAAGTACGTGCCTTCCTTCATATACCCCGGAATGATGGAGAGTTCCTTCTCCGTCTCGGGCTCGACGCCCGCGACGAGGATGCCGCGCGAGCCCGCGGCGGAATACGCGAGCCCGGAGTACAAGAGGCGCATCGACACGGCTTTGACCCGCGGATCGGCGCGCATGGCGGCCTCGATCTCGACCGGCCGCTTCAAGGTTTCGTCGGGCACCCTGCGGTCCCTCACTTTGAGCGCCTGAACCTGGATGTGGCCCGTGTGGACGCCGGTCGACTTTTCAACCATCTGCGCCTGCACGGTCTTCATCAGACTCTGTCCGATCATGACCGCGGCGAGCCCGAAGGCGATCGACGCGATGGTGAGCGAACTGCGCCGGCGGTTGCGCCAGACGTTGCGCCACGCGAGCCGCCACATCGTCATAGATGCCTCAGGCCTTCCGCGGGCTTGAGCCGTGCCGCGCGCAGGGCGGGCGGCAGACCGGAGAGGATGCACACAACGAGGACCGCCGAAAGCGCGCGCAGGTGCATGCCCCAGTTGAACTTGAGGTAGAGAATGGAGTCGAACGGGATGAAGTAGCCGATCGCCTCGCCGAGCGGCAGTTCGAGTCCGACTCGCCCATAATGCTTTATCATGGCGCAGCCGAGGCCGAGACCGAATACCGCCCCCACCGTGCCGATGAGGCACGCCTCCAGGATGATGAGCCGCAGGATCCATCCCGGCTTGGCCCCGATCGCCTTGAGCACGCCGAACTCACGGATGCGTTCGAACATCGACATGAGGAGCGTGTTGAGAATGCCGAGCGCGACGATGGTGAACACGATGAGCAGCATGATGTTCAAGATCGCATTCTGGTACGTCTGAATGCCGACGAGCTCGTGGTCGACGTCGCCCCAGCCGAGGACCTGGACGGGAAGCCCGGCGAGCGCGGCCGTGATCGCCGCCCGCTCGGTCGGCTGGTTATCCGGCTCCTTGAGTCGGATCACGACGTCGTTGGCCTTTCCGTCCATGGCCAGCATTTCTTGGAACGACTTCAGGTCGACGTAGGCGAGCTGCCCGTCGAACGTCCCGCTGCCGGTGTGGTAGAGGCCCACCAGCTTGAAGCGGTCGGCGCCCATGCTCCCGTCCGCCGCCTGCGCCATGACCACGACGTCGTCGCCGACCTTGACCTTCAGCAGATCAGCCAAGAGACTGCCGATGAAAATCTCCCTCGGCTTTCCGGAAAGGTACTTCCCCTGGCTGGTGTAGGTGTGCATCGTCGTCACGCGTTGGTCGAGCGCAGAGTCGACGCCGATCAGGAGAACGCCGAGGGAGTCGTGCTTGGAGGAAACGATGCCCGTGAGCTTGATCCGCGGGCAAAACGCGGCGATGCCGGGGATCGCCGAAAGGCGCTTTTCGACCGCGGCGGGGTCGTCGATGAGCTTCTCGGGGAACTTGTACTCCTTGACCCGCGCGTCCTGGATCTGGAGGTGGCCCGTGATGACGCCGGTCGCCTTCTCGATGAGCTGGCGCTGGATCGTCTTGATGAGGCTCTGGCCGAACATGATGGCCGCCAGGCCGCAGGCGAGAGAGGCGACGGTGATGACGCTCCGTCGGAGGTTGCGCCAGATGTTGCGCCAGGCTAATCTGAGCATACGGCTTCCCTCAGTCTCGCATTTTTGAGGGTGCCGGGTATTGACCGTCGTCAACTCGACTCTCGATCTGCTCCGCGGTCGCCCTCAATTGAAATAGAGGCGAAACATGGTTGGGGCATGCTCATGGGTGAGCCCCCCTCTATCCGAGGCGCCGCCTTGGAGGTGGATATGCTCGTTTCGCTGAAGGGTTTGCTCGCGCTGCTCCTCGCCGTCCCGCACGCCTCCTATGCCGCGTCCTTCTGGGCCTTGTGGGAGGATCCTATTCGCCTCGCACCGGCCGATCCGGCCGCGATCGCCATCCCTCGCGACCCGACGCTCAACCCGCGCGAGAACCGCTGCCTCGCCGATCCCTGCTGCAATCCCGCCCGCAGGAACGAATGCGCGCCGGAACCACCCCCTCCCCCGCCTCCGACCCATACCGGACGGACGACGCGGCGGAGACAGCCTCCGATCGACGAGATCCTCAGGTTCCATGGGCTCGTGGAGGTGGGCGGGCGCCACTTCGCGCTGGTCCACGGGCTGAGCCTCGCCGCCGGCGACTCCTTCAACGTGACGGGCTACGAGGGGGCCGTCCGGGTGCTGCGCGTCGACGCCGAATCCGTCACGATGCGCCACGACTCCCGCACCTTCCGCCTAGTCATGAAGCGCCCGTCGAAGCCGCGCGCCAAGTAGGGCGTCGCCCCGACGGCGAGTGGGTGCGCCCCAGGTTTCAAAACTCGTTACGTGCGTAACGAGTTTCGACTCAGCTCCCCGATTTCTGCAGGCGGTTCAGGCTGAAGAAGGAGTCTTTGACGTCGATGTCGAACTGAATATTGCGGTACTTGATCGACGTCTTCTGCCCGGGCTTCTTCTCGGGCAGGCACTCGAGGAAGGTCGGCGCGCGCCGGCCCTGGATGGTCTCGACTTCGGAGAGCTTGATGGTGCGCACGAGCTCGCCGCGCTCGTTATAGTCCTCTTCCTTGACCGGGACCACGCCGCAGTCGTGGTAGACGCGCGCCCAGAAAAGAACTTTACCCCACACGACGGGAGCGTCGGGCTTGGGGGTCGCGAGGATCTTGAGGTCGTAGTAGCCTTCCCCCTTCTCGCGGCTCTCCTCTTTATGGGTGTAGTCTCGGACGATCGAGTCGGCTTTCACGATGTCCTCGTAGGTGAAATCGGAGCCCTGCCAGGACGAGTGCATCATGGTCGGCGGGACCTTCATCACGCGCTCGACCTTGGGCATCCACACCCACATCTCGTTTTCCCGGCGGAGGGTCGTGTTGCCCTTGTCCTTGGCGGGCGCGTGGATGAGGATGAGCGCCTTGTCCCGCCCCTGGTTCCACGCCTCGATGTCCAAGGCGCGCTTCCAGCTCGGGGTCACGATCGTCATGGTGATCGAGCTGTGGTTGGCGTCGCCGCGCAGGACCTTGTTCGCCCGATCGATGATGTCGCGGGTGGAGAGCCCCGTCGCGTCGCCGGAGGCGCACGCCTGGGAGGCGGCGCCAGGAGCGGCGGGTGACCCGGGGGCGGGCGCAGACGCGGCCGCGGGAGCGGGCGTAGGAGCGGCCGCGGGTCCCTCCGCGCGGGCGGCCGAGACGGATGCGGCGGCGAGGACGAGTGCGAGAGCCGTCTTGGTCATGAGTCCCTCCGTGAGGCCAGGCGCGCGGCCAGAAGCGCCGCGTCGATCGCGGCGGACGGATCGGCCGCGCCCCGTCCGGCGATATCGAAGGCGGTCCCGTGGCCGGCCGAGGTGCGCACGATCGGCAGCCCCGCCGTCCAGTTCACGACGCCGAAGGGCCGCCACAGCTTGAGAGGGATCATCGCCTGATCGTGATAGAGCGCGACGAGGCCGTCGTAGCGCCCGCGGCGGTGGGCCGACCAGGCGGCGTCGGCCGCGATCGGGCCCTCGATCCGCAGCCCCGACTTGCGCAGCCCGGCGAGCGCCGGGGCGAGGAGCCGAGCTTCGTCCTCGCCCAGAAGGCCGCCTTCCCCGGCGTGCGGATTGAGGGCGCAGAGCGCGAGGCGAGGCGCCGCGATGCCGAGCTCGCGCAGAGCGCGGTCGGCCGCGCGCGCGGCGTCCTCGATCGCGCGCGCGTCGAGGTCCCTCAAGGCCTCGCGCAGAGAAACGTGGCGCGTGGCGAGGATGGCGCGAAGCTCGCCCGCCATGAGCAGCATGCCGCCGCCCGGCGCGTCCAGTTCCCGCCTGAGATATTCCGTGTGGTCCCGGTGTTCGATGCCGGCGCGGCTCCAGGAGTCCTTGGAGATCGGGCCGCTCACGACTCCGGCCACCAATCGCCGCGCGGCGAGCCGGACGGCCGCCTCGAACGCCCCGAAGGAGGCCCGCCCCCCCTCCACCGTCGGGCGCCCGGGCGCGCACGAGAAGGCGAGACCCGGATCGAAGATGGGAGCGACGCCCGAGCGCCAGCCGAAGCGCTTGAATACGGCCTCGGTCCCGACCAGCAGGGGACGACATGCCCGGCGGACCCTGGCGTCCTTGGCGGCCGCGACGGCGATCTCGGGGCCGATGCCGGCCGGATCGCCCATCGTGAACGCCAGTACGGGCTTCAATTGTTCTTGACGGGAGGCGGCGCCGGGGAAGCCGAGGGCGCCGGCGCGGGAGCCGCCGATTCCTTGGACTCCTTCGCTTCCTCTTTCGGCAGATGGGTCTCGATGCGGCCCTTCGCCCGGAGTTCCTTGACGAACTTCTCGAGCTCCATGTTCGAGCGGACGCGCATGATGAACTGCATGACGTCGTCCTTCACCTTCTCGAACGTCAGCGTCTCCGCGGCGCGCTTCTCCGCGACACGCACGACGTGGTAGCCGAAGTCCGTGCGCGCGGGCTCGCTGATCTCGCCCACGGCGGTCGCGAAGATGGCCTTGTCGAGCTCCGGGGGCAGGTAGCCCCGCACGATGAACCCCAGGTCGCCGCCGCGCACCGCGCTCTCGGTGTCGTCGGAGTACTTCCGGGCCAGGTCTGCGAAATCCTCGCCCGCCTGCGCGCGCTTCTTGAGGTCCTTGATCCGGTCCAACGCCTGCTTCGCCTCGCCGTCGCCGGACTTGGGCGACGCCTTGACGAGGATGTGAGCCGCCCGGACGCGCTCCGAGGAAAAGTCCTTGATTTGCTGGCCGAACGCGAGATACGCCTGCGCCTCGAGCTCGCCCATCCCCGAGACGGACGCGGTCGAACCCTTGATGATCTGCTGGAACTTCTCCCACGCGCCTTTCGCGTCGGCCTCGGTCGGCGTCTTCACGCGGGGACGCACGCCTTCCTGCACGACCTTCTGCATGAGCACCTGCCGCCGGAGGCGCTCGCGGAACTGCTCCTGGGAAAGCCCTTCCCTCTTGAGTTCCGCCGCCAGCGCCGCGTCGACCTCCGGGTCGGACAGCGCCTTGCCGCTCTCGTCGCGCCGGAACTTGCTCTCCTTGAGTTGGGCGATGGTGTTCTCGAGCTCCCGGTCGTGGACCTTCAGCTTCTGCCGGTCCGCTTCCTGGAACAAGAGCTCGTGGTCGACCATATCGTCGAGCACTTTCTTTTTGAGCTCCGCGACGGCCTTGGGATCGGCCAGGAGCCCGGGGGCGTTCTGCCGCCAGGCCTCGAGCACCGCGCGGATCTCCCGGTTGTACTCGCTGAGCATGATCGGCGAGCCGTTGACCTTGGCCACGGTGTCCTCGAGCACCGCCGCCGCCGCGGGGACGGCGAGGGCGAGGGCGGCGAGGATCGCGGCGATCGGCCGCGGGAACGAACGCGTCTTAATTGAACTGGGCATCCAGAACCTCCACATGATAGCGCGACTGCAGCGACCGCAGGTGCTCGTCGAGCTTGGCCTTCTCCAACACGCGCCGGACGCGCTCCTCGGCCATGGGGAACGCGATGGGCTTCTCCGTCTCCTTGCGCAGGATATGATATCCGAACTTGCTCTTGACCGGCCCGACGATCTCGCCGACCTTGCTCCGGAACACGACGTCCTCGAGTTCGGGGATGATCTCCCCGTAGATGGCGGGGCTCATCTTCCCGCCCGAGGCGGCGGTGTCGGCATCGAGGGACTTGGTCTGCGCGATCGAGGCGAAGCGGTTGCCCCCGGAGCGCGTCATCTTCAGCACGACCTCCGCTTCCTCCGGCGTCGAGAGCAGGATGTGCCGGACCTGCACCTCGTTCGGATGGGATTGATGGTAGTGGCGCACCTCTTCCTCGGAGACCGAGAGCACGCCCTTGCGGCGGAGATCGGACAGCCACAGCTGGGTGACGAGGTAATCCCGGCCCTCGGCGACGCGCTCGGCCTCCTCCGCTTTCAGCCGGTCCATCTGCGCCTTGAACTCCGGGGTTTTCTGCATTCCGGCGTCGGTCGCGGCCGAGAGGATCATCTTCTGCCGGATCAGGATGTCCAGGAACTGGCGGCGCCCGTTCGGCGTGAGGACGTAGTTCTGGTACTCCGGCGTGACTTCCGCCAGCCGGCGCTGGAACTCGGGCTCCGTGATCGCGAGCTTGCCGACCTTGGCCAGAACGGGCTCGCGCCGAGGCTTGCAGCCCGACGCCGACCAGGAGAGCAGGAGGAGAGCGGCGCCCCAGGCGGCGGAACGCCGTCCGTCGATAATCATCTACCCAACTGTAACATTTTGGGTTCCCGGCGGCAATTCGGGCGCCGTCGGAGGCGTCGCGCCGGGCGACCGGCTCGCTACCAGGAGTACTTCACCGTATAGGTCACGACCGTCTCGCCGTCCTTCTTGACCGGCACCTCGAACTCGACGGTCTGGGCGTCCTTCTTCTTGAAGTCGTGCGAGTTCTCGGTTAGCTTCCACTGGTTCCAGCGGTAGAGATGCTCCACCACCCGGACCGTGATGTCCTCCGACTTATGGTTGCGCAGTTTGATCTCGAAGGACTCCTCGAACCACCGCTTGCGCGCGTCGGACAGGAAGTTCGAGCGCTTGCGCTCGCCGACCACGTCGAAGGCGTTGCCCATGCGCACGCGCACCTTTTCGTCCTTGGGCGTGTGGTCGATGTTGTCCTCGCCGACGAACCCGAGCGCGCCGTCATCCTGCTTCTTGTAAACGCGGATGCGCCCGGCCGGCAGCGGCATGCCGAGCTTGTTGTCCTTGGAGTTCTTGAACTCGAGCATCACCCAGACCTTCTTCTGGCCCGCGATCCCGTAGTTCGGATCGCTTCGGGTGTACTCGTTGTAGTCGGCGCCGTAGCCGCTCGCGCCGTCGTAGATGAAGAGCTTCTTGACCGGGGCTTCCTGGGCGGAGGCCATCTCGATCTGCTTCGTCTCGCTCTCCTTTAGAGTCGTCGGACGCTGCAGCGTGTACATGTGGTACTCGAAGAACGCGTTCTCGCGGAATTGCGGTGCCGCGTCGGCCGACTCCGCCATGGACGCCATCCGGCCCGCCATCGCCATCGGGGCCATCGGCGGCTGGGCGCGATGGACGTCGCCCGCCACGAGCTTGAGCCTGGCATCCTTGTAGGTCGCGCCCGAGTTGTTGTCGATCGTCACCCAG
The DNA here is from genome assembly GCA_016194745.1 of Elusimicrobiota bacterium. Taxonomy (GTDB): domain Bacteria; phylum Elusimicrobiota; class Elusimicrobia; order UBA1565; family JACRDR01; genus JACQBA01. Next base: position 351,715 of record JACQBA010000016.1, on the reverse strand, counting down.
GCGTTAAGATCGATCGCGTCGTCCTTGGGAGACAGGGACAGCACGTAGTCCGCATGCCAGCCCATGCCGGCGGTCAGGTAGCTGATCTCGCAGGAATGGGTGCCTCCCTTGCGGGCCGCGAGCTGCCACAAGAGCGTGGGCTTGGAAATAAGGCCCTCGGGAAGCTCGGGCAGGACGGGGTTGCCGGGCGGGTTGAGGTAGATCTTGCCGTTCGCCTGGATCACCTTGCTGCCGCCGCGGTGGGAGAGGAGCGTCCCCTTCACGACCTCGCGGCGGTCGCCCCCGACGCCCAGGAAACGCTCGAGCTCGATCTCCTTGCCGAGGTACTTCTCGAGGAGCTTGTCCTGGTTGATCAGGTCGTACTCGAAGTTCTGCTCCACCACGGTTACCGCGTCCGGCGCCGTGAGGGACTTGAAGTGGACGCTCGTCGGATCGATCTGGGCCGCGACGTCGTTGACCTTGATGTCGTTGGCCCCGGACTTGAGGGCGAAGGACCGCGTCTCCGTCACGAGGCCGAGGTTCTGGTTGTAGACCGTGACCTCCATCGCGCCCGCGCCCGACGTCAGTCCGGCGGCCGCGCAGAGCGCAGCCACGGCAACCGTCATCCGCGTCTTCATGAGAGACCCTCCCGTTTCGATGCCAGACTTCCGAGCTATCTTTAGGACACCGGAGTCTACCAAAAGTTCCGCCCCCACTTGGCAAGCGCCGGCACGCGACCTATACTATGCCTGACGGGCTGTCGGAGCCGCGCCTTCGCCTCGCCCGCCCATAGAGCGCACGGAGGTTCGACCATGAGCACGCTCACGCACAAATACGGTCTCATCGGGCGAAACGAACTCAAGAAGCGCATCGACGCGAGGGAGACGTTCCACCTGTGGAACGTGCTGACGCAGGAGCATTTCAAGCCCGAGGCGAATATCCCCGGCTCGAAATGGTTCCCGGTCGATACGATCACGGCGAAGAGCGCGGCGGAAAAGGCCGGCAAGGACGATCCAATCGTCGTGTACTGCGGGGGGCCGCAATGCCCGGCCTCGAAGCAGGCGGCCGAGACGCTCACGCAGCTGGGCTACACCCGGGTCCTCGCCTACGAGGGCGGCCTCCAAGACTGGAGCGAAGCGGAACAACCGCTGTCGCGCATCCTATAGGCCGCATGCCGCCGAGGAGCAAGAGACTGGCGAACCGCGGTCTGGACCGCCTCGCGGCCGTGGTCGCCCGCCTCCGCTCGCCCGGCGGCTGCCCGTGGGACCGAAAGCAGACCCACCGTTCCCTGATCCGATACCTGCGCGAGGAGGCCCGGGAGCTCGAGGAGGCGCTGCGCCGCGGCCGCGCTCACGAGATCGAGGACGAGCTCGGCGACATCCTCCTGCAGGTGTTCCTCCACGCGCGCATCGCGGAGGAAGCAGGACGCTTCGACATCCAGGACGTCGCGGGCAGCCAGGCGCTCAAGCTCGTGCGCCGGCATCCGCACGTGTTCGGGACGTCGGGGCCGTCGTCGCGAACGGCGAGCATCAAGACCGCCGGCGACGTCGTGCGGAACTGGAAGGACATCAAGGCCGACGAGCGTCGCCTGCGCGCGCGGGACCTCGCCCGCAAGCGCGCCGCATCCCGGTGAGGCGCGCCGCTTCCCCCGCCGCCAGGATCGTCGCCCTCGTAACCCTGGTCCTGGCTTTCGAGGCCTGCTCCCCCGCCTACCTCTATAAAAGCTGGCGGGGGCACCGCGGCGTCGTCTCCCGCCGCCGGCCGATCGAGACGGTGCTGGCAGATCCCTCCACCCCTCCCGACACCGCCGCCAAGCTCCGTCTCGTGCTCGAGGTCCGCGCCTTTGCCGCCGAGGTCCTCGGGATGCCGCCGACCAAGAATTACGCCGACTTCGTGGCCTTGGACCGGCCCTACGTGACCTACGCCGTCACGGCCTGCCCCAAAACCTCGCTCGATCCCTACGAATGGTGGTTCCCGTTCGTCGGCCGGGTGCCGTATAAGGGCTACTTCGACCGCGCGGACGCCCTGAAGGAAGCGGCCGCGCTCGAGCGCCGCGGCCACGACACGCTCGTGGGCGGCATCCGCGCCTACAGCACGCTCGGCTGGCTCCGGGACCCGCTGCTCTCGTCGATGCTCGACGTCTCTCCGGGACACGTCGCGGACACCCTGCTCCACGAAATGACGCATGCCGTCATCTACTTCAAGAGCTCCGGAGACTTCAACGAGTCCGTTGCGACTTTCGTCGGCCAGCGGAGCGCCTTGGATTTCCTGAACAAGAGGTTCGGACCGGAGTCGGCCGAGGCAAATGCGTGGGCGTCGGTCCTCGCCGCCTCAGGCACCGGCGACGCCGCGTGGGAGGAGACGTACCGGGAGCTCGAGACCCTCTACCGCTCCCGGGTCCCCGAGGCGGAGAAGCTCGAGAAGCGCAAGGAGATTTTCGCGCGCGCGGCCAAGCGGCACGGCGTCGAGACGATCAACAACGCCGTGGTCCGCGCGCACCGGCGCTACCACGAGAACTTGGGCGACTTCCAGGCCGCGCACGAGCGTCTCGGAGGCGACTGGAGAAAGACGCTCTCTCTGCTCAAGTCTCTGGACAAGCGGCGCCCGCGGCAGGCGCTGCGGGACTGGCTGTCGGCGCGCCCGGGGAGCTAGGCCCCTTTCGCGCGCTCCGCTTCCTTGGCCGCGATCGACTCCTGCAGGGCCTTCATCTCGTCGCCGATCGCCTTCACCTTGGCGAAATCCTGGTAGACCGCCGGGTCCTGGAGCTGGCGCGCGAGCTCCTCGACGCGGGCCTGCGCTTTGTCTATCTCGGAGGAGAGGCGCTCGCGGTCCTTGGCGAGCCTCCGCTCTTCGGCGCGCCGCCGGCGCTCCTCCTTCGGGTTGCCTACGGAGACGGGCTCGCCCGCGGGCGCGTCGTCGGGATCGAGCGCGGCGCCCAGCTCCGCTTCTTCCTGAAGCTGCTGCTGGCGCCGCTCGAAGTACTCGTAATTGCCCGGATAGAGCGTCACCTTGCCGTGGTCGACGTGGACGACGTGGTCCGCGAGGGCGTTGAGGAAGTAGACGTCGTGGCTGATGACGCACAGCGTCCCCTCGAAGGCCTTGAGCGCCTCGATCAGGGCGTCCACGCTCGCCATGTCGAGGTGCGTCGTCGGCTCGTCCATGAGGAGGACGTTGGGCGGGTCGAGCAGGAACTGCACGAGCGCCAAGCGGCTCTTCTCCCCGCCGCTCAAGTGCTCCACCTTCTTGAACACCGTGTCGCCGGGGAAGAGGAACGTGCCGAGGACGGTGCGGACAAGCAGGTCCGGGTTGATGCGGTCGTTGTCCATCGCCTCCTGGAGCACGGTCTTGCCGGGGCGCAGCGACAGCGCGCGGTGCTGGGAGTAGTAGCCGACCTTCACGTTGTTGCCCACGATCCGCTCGCCGGACTCGAACGGGAGGACGCCGGCCAGGAGCTTGAGCAAGGTGGACTTCCCCGCGCCGTTGTGCCCGACGAACGCCATCTTCCAGCCGCGGATGAGCTCGAAGTCGAGGCCTCTGTAGACTTGGACCGGGCCGTAGGACTTGTGGAGATTCTTCAAGGTGAGCACGCGTTCGGCGGTGCGGGTCGGCTGCGGAAAGCGAATCGAGATCTTCTTGGCGTCCGGCGGCAGCTCGATGCGCTCGAGCTTGTCGAGGCGCTTGATCATGCTCTGCGCGCGGCTCGCGGTCGAGGCGCGGGCGCGGTTGCGGTCGATGAACTCCTGCATCTGCGCGATCTCTTCCTGCTGCCGCCGCCACGCGGATTCCAGGCGACGTCGCTCCGCCTCGCGCTCGGCGACGAAGCCCTCGTAGTCACCGGGATAGACCTTGAGCGTCTGGTCCTGGACGCTCACGATCGCGCTGCAGACCCCGTTGAGGAAAGCGCGGTCGTGCGAGATGAGGAAGATCGCGCCGCGGTACACCTTGAGGTACTCCTGCAGCCACAGGAGAGAGTCCAGATCGAGATGGTTCGTCGGCTCGTCGAGCATGAGGAGGTCCGGCTCCGCGACCAGGAGGCTCGCCAGGGCCGCGCGCATCGCCCAGCCGCCGCTCAGGGTATCGACGCGCTTGTCGAAGTCCGAGGTCTTGAAGCTGAGCCCCATGAGGATCGCCTTCGCTTTCGCCGCGAGCCGGTCGTCGGCGTCCGGAGAGGAACGCAGCGCCGCCTCGAGCACCGTGCCGTCGCCCAAGGGCGCGTTTTCCTGGGGCAGATAGCCTTTCTGCAGGCCCCGCCGCAGCACGATCTCCCCCGCGTCGGGCTCGACTTGTCCGAGCAGCATGCGAAACAGCGTCGACTTGCCGGCCCCGTTCGGCCCCACGAGCGCGAAGCGGTCGCCGTCGTTGATCTGGAGCGTGGCGTCCTCGAAAAGCGTCTGGGCGCCGAACGACTTGTGGACCTTGCGGATCGTGATCATGCGGAAGAGAGATTATAGCTTACGTCGAAGGACCCGGCGGGGCGGTGATGGACCGCGACGGCACGCTAGCGGTGGAGGTCTTCCATGAGCCGGCGGCGCGTTCGCTCCACCCCCGTCTCGATTCGAACGTTGGACGGCGGGCAGGCGGGACCGATCCCGCGGTAGCACCCCGGGTTGTCTGCATAGGGCGCCGCCGGCGCGCGCCTCTCCCCTCGCGTGTCCCGGCCGTTGCCTTCGTTGCGGCGGTCGCGTCGGATCTGCGGGATCGGCGGGTCGAATTCGCGTTCCGTCGCCGCCGCGAACGCGCGGCCGATGCTCCAATGGCCGGTGAAGGCGCCGACGATGCCGGGCATCCGGCGCTGATAGGTCGCGTTCATCGTCGGAAAGTCCTGCCCGGCGGCGAGCATCTTCGCGCCTTCCGTGAAGAAGGCGGTATTCTTCGCCCCGTAGGCCGTCTCGGTGGTCCACCAGCCGACGCAGTTGGGGCAGTTGCGCATGAGCCAGCTGTTCGCCTTGCTGTCGCAGCCGCCGTCGAAAAACGCCTTGCCGTTGAACTGGGTCGTGACGAAGCGCGGGTCGATCCGGTCCCACGACGTCGCGTGGCCGCGGTAGACGCAGCCGTGCGAGGACTGGTCGGTCATACAGTTAAAGAGGGCGTTCGCCACGTCCTTCTTGTTTTTCCAGCCCCCCGCCGTATCAAACGTCTCGACCTTATAGTTGACGACCTTGCCGTTGACGACCCCGGTGTACTCCGAGATCGCCCCAGTGCGGCTTTTGAGCCGGATCCCCGCCGCGCGCAACCCCGCCTCGAGCTGCGGCAGGAACTCGGGTTGACTCATCGCGACGTAGAAGTTGCGGGGTCCCGGGCGGAGCCATAGGTCCGAGCCGTAGATCGCGGGGAGATTCTGGTAGTTCGCCAAGAACTGCTTCGCCCCGGGATGCTCGTCGAGCGTGCGGGCGACGGCGAGGCGCTGGTCGGGAGAGAGCTTTTCCTTATGAAGCTCGAGCAGCGACGCGATGTCGCGGGGGTTGTCCGGCATCGCGGCCACCAAAGTCGCGATGAAATCTTTCCCCCGCGGCCCCTGCATTGCGGCCGCGAACATCGAGAGCAATACGCGGGAGTCGACGTTCGGCGTCTCGAACATCAGCTTCGGGAGCGCCGTCAGCAAGCGAACTCCCTCGTGGAGCTTGGGGTCTTTCGCTTCCCGCTCGAGCTCCTTGGCGATGATGCCGAAGCGGTTGAGCTTGTCGAGGATGTCCCCGCGTAAATGATCGGGAGACGCGGCCAACACCGACGCGAGCCCTCGTTTCTCCGAGGCGGAAAGCTCCAGGAACCGCTGATACAGCACGCCGGCCGTGTCCGAGTGCATCCCCGTGCGCTCCCCGACGTCGACGGTGCCGTGGACGTTGAGGATGGACATCAGCCTCACCGGGTCCTTGAACTCGCGGAAGAATGCGAGCTTGTCCGCGGCGTTCATGTAATTCAAGAGGTTCAGCGTCCGATGCAGGAACGAGGAGTTACCGGGACTGTCAGCGGAGACCTCCAGTATTCGATTGACGATCTCGGGCGCCTGCTTCGCCCACTTCCGCAGGTCCGGATTGTCCTTGAGCTCGGGATACAGCCCGTCGGCGCGGTGGGCATAGGAGCTGGGAGGAATGAGGCCGTTGAGATACCCGGTCAACGCGTCCTCCGTCTCGAACTTGCTGCCCCCCTTGAGTCCGTGCTCCAGAAGGAACGCGCGCACGCCGTCGTCGGCGGCCCGGCGGCCGAGCGCCTTGATGGCGGCCTCCTTCATCCACTCCGTCGCGTTCGAGGACGTCACGACCGCCCTCAAATGGGCATCATAGTTCTTGACCTCCGCCTCGGACAGATGCCGCATGATCTGGATCGTCTGCTCGTCGTTGCCCGCCGCGAACGGCAGGTGCCGCAGCGCCTTGGACAGCGCGGCCGGCTCCGCCGTTCTCAGCCCGCAGGGGTGGGAGGGCGGGCACTCTTCGTCCAGCGCCCCGGGCTCGCGTCCCTCCCGCACCGGCGGGACTCGAACTTCATCGGGGCGGCGAAGATCGGTGGAAGGGGTATATCCCGGCAGGCCGCCGTCGTACACGGTGCCGGGAGCCGTGACCGCTTGGGCGTAGCGGGGCATCCGCGCCCGGACCGAAGGCGCCGGTCCGAGAAGTTCCGGCCGCTCCGCGAGCACGACCGCGCGCGGGATGACGCCGCCCGCGATGCGCGCGTCCGCCAGCGTGAGCGTCACCGGCTTGCCCGACTCGTCGACCTCGGCTTCCGCCTCGGTCCGGCGCGCCGTCCTGCATTTCGCGTCGGCCGGGGGACAATCCTTCTCAAGAGCGGCGGCCGGCGCCTTGTCTTTGTCCTTCTTGGCCGCGGGCCGGACGGCCGTCTTGGACGTATCCGCCTCGTCGTCGACCGGCGGATCCTTCGGCAAGGCCGCGTAGGACAAAGACGGGCACGCGGACTGTCCCGCGATCCACGCCGCCAGCACGGCCCCTGCGAACCGCCGCTTCATGCCAAAAGAGTACTCCGGTGGTCGACAAGGAACCTCCGTCCTTCGGCCTAAAATTTTCATAGGCCTTTGGACTACAACATATAGGACTAAGGTCCTATATGTCGAGAATAGCGGCGCGCGGGCAAGCTGCCTCGGCAGTTTGCTAACTTAATAAGCGCCGCATGAAGACCATCGCGTTCTACAAGCCTTACGGCGTACTGTCCCAGTTTACGCCCATGGCGGGGCACCCGACGCTCGCCGACTTCGGCATCCCGCGCGGCGTCTATCCCGCGGGGCGGCTCGACCATGACAGCGAAGGCCTGCTCATCCTGACCGACGACGGCGAGCTGCAGCACCGCTTGACCGACCCTTCCTTCAAGCACCCCCGCACGTATTGGGCGCAAGTGGAGCGCGTCCCTTCCGAAGCGAGCCTCAAGGCGCTCGCGGCCGGAGTGACTCTCAGCGACGGTCCGACGCGGCCGTGCGAGGCGAGCCTGCTGTCCAAAGAGCCCCGCCTTCCCCCGCGCGACCCGCCGATCCGCAAGCGCCTCACGGTTCCGACCGCGTGGCTCGAACTCACTTTGACGGAAGGACGCAACCGCCAGGTCCGGCGCATGACGGCGGCGATCGGCCATCCCACTTTGCGCCTCGTGCGCGCGCGCATCGGCGCCGTCTCGCTGTCGGGCCTCTCGCCCGGCGAATGGCGGTACGTCCAGCGCGTCTGAAAGAAGGTGCGCATTTGGACCTATGCGCGCTCCCGGCGGATTCCCATGATCTTTTCTTAGGGCATGGGTCCCAGGTCCGTTAGGTCATAGGGCGCGTAGGTCCGCTAGTCCCTTTGCCGCTTGTGGTTGTTCGCGAGCCGGTCCTATACTTACGCCGAAGCGAAGAGACCGCCTACTAAAGGAAGGTACCGAACGATGAACTTGCGCAGCCGAAGCCTCGCGGAAAGAACCGTCGCCATCGCGCTCTCGATTCTGATGCTCGCGGGCTCGATCCCACAGACCGTCTGGGCGCAGCGCGTCATCGAGGTCAAGGCGCAGGCAGGCATCGGCCTCTCTCCCGCGTTCGGACTTTCGGCCTCTCCGGCGGTCTCGGCGCCCTCGGGCATGGGCGGCGGAGAACTCGGCCTAGACTTGGCGCCGTCGTCCTTGGTCTCGGCGCGGCAGCTGGCCGCGACGGACGGCGTCGCGACGGCGGCCGGAGGAGCCCTCGCCCGGACCGGACTCGTCGCCGCGGGCCTAGCGCTCGCGCCGTCGGCGTCGGCGCCCGCGGCGGTCCTCACTTCCGCCGCCCGCCCGACCTTCGCGCCGTCGTCTCCCGCGCGCCTCGCGTCCGCTCCCGCGGCGCCCGCGCCCGGTCTCGACGCGGTCGCGACGGCCTCGCTCGGGACGCTGTCGCGCTCCCTCAGCGCGTCTCAATCGCCCTCCGCCTCGCCGGCCGACGTCACACGCGTCTCGACGCGCTTCTTCGACCGCGCCGCGAGGATGGCGGACGCGGGCGACAAGGGAGGCAGGTCCGGCCAGCCGCCGGGCGGCGATGACGGCTCCTTCAAGAAGATGCCCGAGACCGCGCCCGTCTTCATCATGAAAGAAGTCATTTTCCCCTTCCCCGGCACGCAGCCGATGCCCACCATGACCGCGCTGGGCAACGACGTCGTAGACGAGGCGATCGCCAAGCACGAGGGCTACGTCGTCTTGGCCACTCGCGGGCACGGCAAGGCGGACGTCCGCGGGCACTTCCCCTTGGGGATCCTGGCCCGCTTCGAGAGAAGGGGCAAGGAGGTCTACGTCCACGCGCTCGCCGAGGTCCGCATCCTGGGCACGATCGAGGCGCCCAATAAGCCGGTAAAGGTCAAGATCCAGCCGCGCACGCCGGACCTGGGCAGCGAGAAGTGGGCGCAAAAATATAGCGCAGACATCGACCATATCCTCGAGCGCATGCATACCGGCGGCCTGTTGGAGCTCCCGGACACCCTGCTCGAGGCGCTCAGCTACTACAGCGAGGACCACTACGTGCGTTCGTCGCTCCTGCTCAACTTCCTGGACGTCAGCGCCAAGGATAAACAGGAGTTCCTCGCGATCTCCAAGATCGAGGATCGCCTCAAGAGGATCTACGACCACTTGATCGAAATGGAGGCGGACAAGGCCTCCGACGCCATGGCGCGGATGGCGACGGAGAAAGAGAAGCGCGATGCCTTCATCGACAAGAAGATCGCGGCCTTGAACCACATGCGCGGCCGCAGCGGTCCCGGCGGAGGGCGCGGAGGATCCCAGGCGAACGGCGACGACGAGGAGGAGGTCTCCGCGCTCAAGGCGCGCGTCGAGAAGGAGATCACCAACGTCGAGGCCAAGGAAACCGCCCTGAAGGAGCTCAAGAAGATCGCCCAAATGAGCCCACAGATGTCGGAATACCACGTCGGGATCAACTACGTGAAGGTGCTCCTCGACATCCCGTGGAGCGAACAGCCCGCCGCGATCGACTACGACCTCGTGAAGGCGCGCAGCGTGCTCGACCGGGACCACTACGGGATGGAAGACGTCAAAGACGTCATCATCGAATACCTGGCCGAGCTCGACCACACGAAGGACCTGCGCCACTCGCCCATCCTCTGCCTCGTCGGCCCGCCCGGCGTGGGCAAGACGTCGTTCGCTCAGGGCATCGCGGAGGCGACCGGCCGAAAGCTGGTCAAGGTCTCGCTCGGCGGCGTCCGGGACGAGGCCGAGATACGGGGCCATCGGCGCACCTACATCGGCTCGCAGCCCGGCAAGATCATCTCCAAGCTCCGCCGCGCGAAGACCTTCAAGATGCTGATGCTCCTCGACGAGGTGGACAAGATCGGCAAGGACGCGCAGCGCGGCGACCCGTCGTCGGCGCTGCTCGAGCTCTTGGACCCCGAGCAGAACAGCCAGTTCGAGGACCACTTCGTGGACCTGCCGGTCGACATGAGCCCCGTGCTCTTCATGACGACGGCGAACTACCTCGACCAGATCCCGGGGCCGCTGCGCGACCGCATGGAGATCATCGACCTCTCGAGCTACACGACGGCCGAGAAGATCCAGATCGCCAAGAAGCACCTCCTGCCGCGGCTCCTCAAGCGGATGAAGGTGGACGAGGGCCAGATCACCTTCACGGACGCGGCCTACCAGAAAGTGATCGAGAACTACACCGGCGAGGCCGGCGTGCGCAACTTGGAGCGGAGGATCCGCACCGCGGTGCGAAAGATCCTCGTGCAGACGAAGACCCAGAAGGCGGCGTTCCCCGTCTCCGTGACGCCCGAGTTGGTCCGCCAGCTGCTGGGTGCCGAGATGTATTCGCCCAAGGACCTAGAGCCAAACGGGCACGGGACCGCAACCGGACTCGCGTGGACCTCGATCGGCGGCGAGACGCTGACGATCGACGTCGCCGCGTACCCGGGCAAAGGCGCGCTGCACCTGACCGGCAAGCTCGGCGACGTGATGAAGGAGTCGGCGTCAGCCGCCATGTCCTTTATTAAGGAACACGCCGCGACCTACGGGATCGATCCGAAGGTGTTCGAACAGTACGACTTCCACATCCACATCCCGAGGGCGCCACGCCGAAAGATGGACCCTCCGCCGGCACCGTGATGGCGACGGCGCTCCTCAGCCGCATTACGGGACGCAAGGTGCTGCCGGGCATCGGCATGACCGGCGAGATCTCGATCAAGGGCCACGTCATCGGGATCGGCGGGCTCAAGGAGAAGACCTACGCGGCGCACCGCAAAGGACTCAAGACAGTGCTCTTCCCCAAGAGCAACGTGAAGGACTTGGATAAGCTCGACCCGACCGTCCGCAAGGAGCTCGTGCTCGTCCCGGTCACGACCCTGACCGAGGTCTTCGCTCGGGTGCTCGAGGCGACGCCCTCGATGCCGGCGCTCACGCCGCGCAACGACCAGGCCGCCGGAAACAAGCCGCTTCACGAGCGCCTCATCGGCGCGCTGCGGCGGGGCCCGGCCGGCAAGTAGCCGACTACGGTTTCACTAAGAGCCGCAGGAACCGCTCGAGCCATTCGAGCGGATCCTGCGGCTCTTCGGCTAAACGGATCCGCAGGCCGTCGCCGTCCCGATCGTGGACGAACTCTAGGCGGCGGTCGTACTCCTTGTTCCACGCGGCCATCGCCTCCGGCGGCACCACGGCATCGGACCGAAATCGCATCTCTACGTTCGTCCCGTGGAACGTCGCCTCGCGCAGGCCCGCATTGCCGGCCGCGTGCCGCGTCTCCATGAGGCGAAATAGGTTCTTCGCGGCGGCGGGGAGAGGGCCCGAGAGATCCTCGAGCTCCTGGCGCATGCCGGGCAGCTCGGACGGCTTGGCGGCCAGGAGCCTCTTATAAAAGGAAAGGCGCTCGAGCTCGCCCGGCAGGTAATCCTCGGGGAGGTACGCCTGGATGGGCGCGTCGAGCTGGACGGGCGGGACCTCCTTCGCTTTCGGCTTGCCCTTGAGGCGGGCGATCTCGCTTTGCAGGAGCTCGCTGTAGTACTCGACGCCGACCGCGTTGATGAAGCCGTGCTGCTTGGCCCCGAGGAGGTCGCCCGCTCCGCGGATCTCGAGGTCCCGCATCGCGAGCTTCATCCCGGAGCCGAGCGCGGCGAACTCGCGCAGTGCGGTCAGGCGGTGCCTCGCCTCCTCGGGCATGTCGGAGACGTCCTTGATTCCCGGCGGATAGAATAGGTAGCAGAACGCCTTCTGCCGCTCTCGCCCGATCCTGCCGCGGAGCTGGTAGAGCTGGGCCAAGCCGAAATCCTGGGCGTTCTCGACGATCAGCGTGTTGACCGTGGGGATGTCCAGGCCAGACTCGATGATCGTCGAGGCGACGAGGACGTCGTACTTCCGCTGGAAAAACTCCCACATCGCCTTCTCGAGCGCGTCGGCGCGGAGCTGCCCGTGCGCCATGCAGAACTTGACGCCCGGCATGAGGGAGCCGAGCTCCGAGATCTTCTCCGGCAGCGCGCGGACTTTATTGAAGACGTAATACGCCTGCCCGCCGCGGTCGAGCTCGGCCTGGATCGCCTGGACCACGGCCTCCTCCGACCACGGGCCGACCTTGGTGACGATCGGCTGGCGGCCGGAGGGCGCGCTCTGGATCAGGGATACGCGGCGCAGGCCCGTCAGGGCCTGGTTGAGCGTCCGCGGGATGGGCGTCGCCGACAAGGTCAGGATGTCGACGTCCTTTCGCAGGGTCTTCAGGCGCTCCTTATCCTTGACCCCGAAGCGGTGCTCCTCGTCCACGATGACGAGTCCCAAATTCTTGAACTTGATGTCGGGCGAAAGGAGTCGATGCGTCCCGATCGCAATGTCGACCTCGCCCTTCGCCATCAGGGCGAGCGCGGCCTTCTCCTCCTTGGCCGGCGTGAAACGCGACAGCAGCGCGAGCTTGACCGGATACTCCGCGAAGCGGCGCGAGAAGGTGCGGAAATGCTGGTCGGCCAAGATCGTCGTGGGGACGAGCACCGAGACCTGCAGGCCGTCCGCCACGCACTTCAAGGCCGCCCGCATCGCGACCTCGGTTTTGCCGAAGCCGACGTCGCCCACGACGACGCGGTCCATGGGGGTGCCCGCCATCATGTCGGCCTTGACCTCTTCGATCGCCCTGCGCTGGTCCGGCGTCTCCTCGTACGGGAAGGCCTCGGCGAACTCCTCCTCCATGCGCGAGTCGATGGAGAACGCGTGTCCCGGCTGCGCGGCGCGCGCGGCCTCCATCTTGAGGAGCTCCTCCGCCATGTCGCGCACGCCTTCCTTGACGCGTTCCTTGACCTCCTCCCAGCTGCGCGTGTCGAGGGACGACAGGCGCGGCCGGTGGCCCTCGGCGCCGACGAAGCGCTGGACGAGGCGAAAGTCGTACATCGGCGTGTAGACGCGGTCGTTGTTGCGGTACTCGAGCGTGAGGCAGTCGAGCATCCCCTCGCTGCGCCCGTAGTCGCTCTGCGACGGGTCTCCCCCCTCGGCGCGCTCGCCCGTCTCGACGGGCCGGATGCCGCGGTAGCGGGCGATGCCGTAGTCCTGGTGGACGACGTAGTCGCCCGGCTTGAGATCGGCGGGCTTGAACGCCTTCTGGGAGATCTGGTCGAACTTGCCCCACGCCTTGGCCGGCCGGTAAGAGCGCTCGAAGATCTCGGAGGTCGTCACGACCGCGAGCTTGCGCCGCGGCAGGACGAAGCCCGTGCCCAGCGGCCCGACGAGGAACTCGCAGGCCGCGTTCTCGGTCTCCTCACGCCGCAGAAGCTCCTCGACCCGCTCCTCCTCGCCCTGGTTGATCGCGAACAGGACGACCGTCAGTCCCTGCGCCCGCCAGTCCTCGAACTGTTTGGACGCGAGCTTGAGGTTTCCCTGGAAGCGCATGGACGGCGCCGCGCCGTAGTCGAGAGGCGACTCCGCGAAGGCGCCGATCGCGACGGTCCTGCGCGCGCCGAAGTCCTTCGCCGGGATCCCCTCCTCGATCAAGAACAGGGCCTCCTCGCCGAGCCAGTCGAGCACGGTCGAGGGCTTGGCCTCGGGTGCCACCGCCGCCGGCGTGATCGCGAGGTCGTGAATGAAGTCGCCGCTCGCCTGGCTTTCCGTGTCGACGTGGCGCACCGACTCGATCAGGTTTTCGTTGAACAGGATGCGCACCGCGCGCAGGGGTTCGAGCGCGTAGACGTCGACCACCGCGCCGCGCACCGCGAACTCGCCGGGGCTCTCGACGAAGTCGACGCGCTGATACCCCAAGCGCGCCAGGCGATCGATCACCATCGAGAGCGGGATCGTCCCGCCCATCGTGAGAGAAAGGCGGTCCTTTTGGAAGACGTCTTTGGCGGGCGCCGCGGCGGCGAGCCCCTCGGGCGTCGCGAGCACGACCGTCGCACCGCGATGGAGCCGCTCGAGGGACCCCTGCCTTCGCTGCGCGTCGTCGCCGAAGAACGCGGGCGGCGGAAGCTTCTCGAGTTGCGGGAAAAGGGCCTTCAAGGAGGCCAGGGCGTCCTCGACGTCCTCAAGTTCCTCCTCCGCCTTGCGGACGACGATGAGGCGGCCGGGCGTTTGGGGCGAGAGGCGGCGCAAGACCTCGTCTTCGGCGCCGGACAGGAGAGAGAGCGCCAAATGCGCCCACGCCCCGGCGCCGGAAACGCCCGCAAGCCCAACGTTCTCCGCCATCACGCCCGTATTCTACAAAGCGCGAACCCGCGCGACGAGGCGGAAGCTGGCACCGGACGATTGCGCTCCGTTGAATCTTGCCGAAATACCCCCTATACTCCTGTTGCCGGTCCGTTGCGGGCCCGGCGTAATAGTATCGTTGCAGGCGTCCCAAGGCTCCGTTCCCTGCGGAGGTTCACGTGGACAGATCGTCCGGCTGGTTTCTAGTCGCCGCGCTCGTCGCCGCGCCGCTCCCGGCGCTCGCCGCCGATGACGTTCCCCCGCCCGTCGGTCCGGGCGGCGCCGTCACGACCTACCAGTCGCCCAACTGCGACAACGCCTGCACGGGCGGCAAGGTATGCCGGTCGGTGAATTGGAACAACCAGCCGCCGTACGCCTGCGTCGACGCCGGCGCCGGAGATCCGGCCGGGCCGCCCCCCGACCCGCCGCCCCCGCCGCCGCCTCCTCCTCCGCCCCCGCCGCCCCCGCCTGCGAACGACGGCGCGTGCAGCGATTACTGCAAGACGCAGCAAGGAGGCTTCAGGCCCGAGAAGTTCAAGATGGGCTACTGCGTCGATGTCGGCGGCGCGGGGCAGAATCCCTGCCGTCGCGGCTTCGATCCGATCCTCGTGTGGCAGAAGCCCGAGCTCTGCAGCCCCGGCGACTCCTCGCGAGTCTGCTGCTGCGCGTACTGATCAGCGGCCCAGGGAGCGGGCGATCTGGTCGGCTAGGGCGTCGAAGTCGGACGGGGCGGTGCCGCATTCCCAAGAGCCGCGCTGGGGGTTGAGGCCGTTCTCATCGGCCCAGAACCAGTCGAGGCGGATTTTATCGCCTTCGAGCTTGGCGAGCGCGCCGAGCGGGGCGCGGCAGCCGCCGCCCATGCGCTTCATGAACGCCCGCTCGCACTCGACCTCGAGGCGCGTCGCGGAGTGATCGGCGGCGCGCAGGAGATTGAAGACTTCGGTCCGGTCCTCGTGCGCCTCAATGGCTAGCGCTCCCTGCCCCGGCGCCGGCACCATGCGGTCGACGTCCAGGATCTCGAGCGGCATGATCTTGCTAAATCCGAGCCGGACGAGGCCCGCGCGGGCCAGAATGATCCCCGAGGCCTGGCCGTCAGCGAGCTTGCGCAGGCGCGTGTCGACGTTGCCCCGCATCTCGACGCAGGTCACCATCGGAGCGGCCATGCGGACCTGGATGCGCCGGCGCGCCGAGCCGGTCGCGACCTTGTCCCCCGCCTTGAGCTCGACCCAGTTCGGCGCGCTGCCGCCGATGTAGACGTCGCGCGGGTCCTCGCGCTCGGGGTAGGCGGCGATGACGAGCTTCGCGGGCAAGGTCGCTGGGAGGTCCTTCGCGGAGTGCACCGCGAAATCGACGCGTCCGTCCAAGAGCGCCTCCTCGATCTCTTTGACGAACATCGCTTTGACGTTGGAGGGCGGGCCGACCGCGCTCGCCTCTTCGGGCGGCTGCAGCGCGAAGCGGTCCCCGCTCGTCTGGATGATGACCGGCTCGGCCTCGAGGCCGGGATGCAGGAAGGCAAGCCGCGTGGCCACCCACTTCGCCTGGGCCAAGGCGAGCGGCGAACCGCGCGTGCCGTAGCGCAGCTTCATGAGCGCGGGGCCGCATCCGCGGAATGCCGCAGCGCGGCCTGCCGGCCCGCCGCGGCCTCCTGCAGCCACGCCGCGAACTCCGCCGACTTGGCTCCGACCAAGGTCTCCGCCGCCTCGATCTCCTTGCGACGCATGGACAAGTTCTCCCGCACGAGTCCCTCCAGGTCCTCCAGCGAGTAAAGATAGGCGTGCTCGAACTCGTCGATGGACGACTCCGCGTCGCGCGGCATCGCGATGTCGATGATGAAGAGAGAGCGGCCTTGACGCACCTTGATGGCCTCCTCGACCATCGCCTTGGTCAGTACCGGCTCCGAGGCGCCCGTCGAGCCGATCACGATGTCGACCGACTCTAGAAGCCGCGGGAAGTCCTCCCAGCGGACCGGCTCCGCCTCGAGCGCGGAGGCGAGGGTCCGGGCCTTCTCCCACGTGCGGTTGGCGATATGCAGGCGCGAGACCTTGGCGCTCAAGAGATGCCGCGCCGTCAGCTCCGCCATCGTCCCCGCGCCCAGGATGAGGACCGAGCTCTTATGCAGATCGCCGAAGATGCGCTCGGCCAAGGTCACCGCGACGGAGGCGACCGAGAGCTGGCCCGAGGAGACGCCGGTGTCGCTGCGCACGAGCTTGCCCACGTGCAACGCCCGCTGGAAGAGGACGTTGGTCAGTTTTCCCGTGAGCCCGGCCGCGGACGCCGCTTGGTAGGCCTGCTTCACCTGCCCCAGGATCTCCGCCTCGCCGACGACGAGCGAATCGAGACCGGCCGCGACGGCGAAGAGATGGGATACCGCCTCGCCGTCGCGCCGCGAGTAAAGCCCCTGCTCGAGACGCCCGTTGGACCAGGCCTGCAGATGCGTCGCCAACGCGTCGACGTCGCCCGAGTTGGAGGTCGCGGCGTAGACTTCGAAGCGGTTGCACGTCGCGAGCACCACGCACTCGCTCCAGCCCGCGTCTTTGAGCCGCCGCAGGGCGTCCTCGGCGCTCACGCCGCCCAGGCTCTCGCGAAGATCGAGAGAGCCGCTCTTGTGGCTGACGCCGACGAGGACGAGCTGCATGCGGAAGTCCTAGCGGTTCGAGAGATACCCGTGCAGCTCGCTCAGGAAGTTGACGCCGATGAAGGTGAACACCACGCAGGTGAACCCGAACATGGACATGTACACCGCCTTGCGTCCGCGCCAGCCGGCGACGATGCGCATGTGGAGGTAGGCCGCGTAGACCAAGGCCGTGATCAAGGCCCATGTCTCCTTCGCGTCCCAGCCCCAGAAGCGCCCCCACGCGCCGTACGCCCAAATTCCGCCCATGATGATGCCGACGGTCAGGATCGGGAATCCGAAGGCGATGAGCCGGTAGTTCAGGCTGTCCAAGTCCTCGATCGCGGGCAGCCGGTAGCACAGCTCGCTCGGCCGCTTCGATTTCACCTGCCGCTCCTGGATGAGGAGCGCCAAGCCCACGCCGAAGGCGTTGCCGAAGATGCAGTAGGAGACCATCAGCACCGCGGGATGGATGTTGATCCAGTAGCTCTGCAGGGCCGGCACGAGGCCGTGTATCTCCGTGTTGCCCATCTGGCTCGCCCGCCATACCGCGCCCCAGGAGGCCGCGAGCGCCCAGGGGAGCACGAACGCGCCGAGGATGCCGAGCTGATGCCGCCCCTCGACGATCACGAACACGACGGCCGTCGCGAGCGCGAGGAAGGACAACGCGCCGAAGAAGGAGTTGATCGGCAGGAAGAAGCGGTTCTCCGGGATCGCCCAGAACGCCTGAAGCCGGAAGCCGAAGGAGGCGACGTGGGCGGCCGCGCCGGCGTAGAGGCACCAGCGCATCCACCGGCTCCATTTGTCCTCCCGCGCGTACAAGTACACGAACGCGAAAGCCGTCCCCGCGGTATAGAAGACCGCCGCGAGGCGAAACAGGTTCAGTTCCATCATGATTGAGCCTCCAAATTTCCCGCGAACGCCGCGCCCGGCCCCGACGACGACCCGGCCGGCCCGATCCCGGCCTTGAGCCGGTCCACGTACGCGCCGAACTCCTTCTTGAAGCCGACGTCCCCGCGCGAGCTCCAGGCCCCGATCAGGACCCTGGAGCCCCCTTCCGCCGGGTTGATCAACACCCACAGCCGACGACGATGCATGTAGAAAAGAAGGACCGTGCCGAGGAGCCATGCGATCGAGCCGGCCGCGACCAGCGGGTAGCCGGGATCATAGGCGACCTGGATGCCGGAGAACAGGATCGGCTCGACGTCCGCGAGCTTCATGGGCGGGTCCGGCGCGTGCACGAGCACGCCGTCCTGCGTCTCGCTGAAGGCCACCGTCGGGTTGAATTGGAGGAGCCACAAGGAGCGCGTGAGCTTGCCTCCGACGTCGAAGCGGAAGCGCACCGCGGGGTTCTTGAGATCGAGTGAGGCCGTGTCCGCCCGCCCGTCCGGGGTCAGCGTGAAATTGGGCATCATGACGTCGGCCGTCACCTTGATCGGCGTGCCCGGGATGAGCGTCGGCTTGCGCTGCGGGATCGGCAGGAACTTTCCCTCGCCGACCTCCAAAATCACCTCGCGGAACATCCCTCCCGCGCCCCAGCTCGCCTGGTAGAAGCGCGTGCCGCTCACGTCGAGAGGATCGTTGACCGTGATGAGCTTCTCCGCGAGCTGTTTGCCGTTCTCCGTCACGCGGATCTGCGAGGAGAAGAGCTTGGGGTTGCGCGTGCCATCGTAGTACTTGACCGTGAACTTGTCGACGAACACTTCCCAGCCGCGCTTGTTCTGCAGCTCGCGCGAGCGGCCCTCGAGGACGGGCACCATCTCGACGAAGCCGAAGGCCGCCTTGATGAGCCCGCCGGCGAGGATGACGACGAGCGCGACGTGCGCGACGTACGAGCCCCAGCGCTGGACGCGGTGGCGCGTCGCGACCAAGGCCGAGCGCTCCTCCGCGTCCCCGACCACGGGCTCGAGATGATAGCCGGAGCCGACGATCATGCGCTTGACGGCGCTCATCGCCTCGGCCGGGGCCGCCCGGCAGGAGAACTCGGCGACCATCCCTTTCTGGCGGATCGCCGCCTCCATCGTGTCGAGCTTCGCCTCGATGGCCTTCGGGTCGAACTCGGGCGGGAGCGCGGTGAGACCGTTGTCGGGCGGCAGCTTCCACAGCTTGCAGACCACGATGTCGAACGCGATGAGGCCGAGCATCCCCATGAACCACTTCGTGTGGTAGATGTCGAAGAAGCCGAGGGCCTGGAAGATCTTGCCCCAGAACGGGTTGCCGTGCAGGAAAAGGTCCACTTTCTCGGGGGTCTCGGAGAGCTGAGGCAGGAAAGTGCCGATCGCGGAGGCCGCGACGATCGCCAGGACCAGTCCGACGTTGAACTTGACGGAACGGAAGATACGCAGGGATTGCGCCATGAGGGACGAACTCGTCGCATTTTACCAATTATTGCCTGCCCTACGGGCGGAAACGGAAAGGACCGGGTATTCCCGATTCCCTTATTGCCCGGCCGGGGCCAGGAGCTCCTCGAGGGACATGTCGGGAGGAGGCTTTGCGGACTTGGAGGCGGATTTCGGTACGGCGGAGGGGTTCGCGGCCTTAATGCCCCCCGGGCTCCCGTCCTTGGGGACCTCGAGGCCGAGCGATTCGGGCCCGAGTTCGGGCGCTTGCGGATTTCGGTCGGCGTCGCGCGGGTCGAGCAGGGCCGGCGAGGCGTCGTCGCGGCGCAGCCGGCTGCGATAGACGGGTTTGCCGGGACCGGCCAGCCCCTTGGACACCATCTGCTGGTAGTGACTGAGCGGCACGGGCAGCCCGGGCGCGCGCTCGAGTGTGAAGTCGAGCTGGTAGCCCTCGAGGAGGTTCAGCTCGTCGCCTTTTTTGGGGACCACGTGAACCAAGCCCTCCGCGACCTGGATGGAGAGCTGCGCCTTGGGATCGACCGAGACGGTGGCGCGGCCTTCGCGCAGCACACAGGTCCCGGCCGGGGACTCGAGCAGGACGGTGCGCTCGCCGAGCCGGCGGATCGTCGCGTCCACGGTTCCCGATTCGATGCGAAACAGGATCTTGTCCTCCGAAATCTCGGCGATCGTCAGCCTGGAGCCCCGCGACGCCTCGATCACGGAACCGTCGTCGAGCTGGATCGACACGCGGGACTTGGGCTCGAGTTTGAGGCGGTCCCCGGCCGTCAGGCCGTACGGCAGAGTCGCGATGGCCCGCCACTCGCCGATGCCGGAGAGGAACATTCCGGCCTTCCCGTCGACCTTGACGATGCTCGCGCCGGCCGCGCGCGCGGCGGGAGCCGCCGCGGCCAGGGCCAAAGCCAAAAGAGGAGCCGTTACCCTAGAGACGACCATCGTCTCTAGGGTAACAGCGGTCTAGTCGATTGTCAATCGGCCGAACGTCAGTGGGGCAGGTTGCTCGTGTGCTCGTTGGCGAAGGTCGACACCGGGAAGCGACGGCGCTTGAGCAAGGTTCCGGCCTTGTTGAAGTCCTCTTGGATCGCCCACTCGGCGCCGCGCGTATAGGTATAGACGCGGTGCTGCGGCGGAGGGCAAGGCGGACATCTCTGGCCGCGGCAAGGCGCGCAGGAGCTGACCGTGCCCAGGTCCTTTTGGTGCACGTCCGTCGCCTTGCGGTAGTAGGTGACCCGCAGTATCCCGCGGCTCTCGAACCACGTCGCGGTGAACCCCGCGTAGATCTTCGCCTCGCTCGGGCCGCGCGACGGCAGCTTCGCGATCGCGTCCTTGAGCTGCTTGTCGGCCGCGGCGACTTCGCGGCTGCCGGTCGAGAATCGGCCGAGGAACGAGCGCACCGCCTGCGCCGGCGTCGACTGGACGGTCGCGTCGGTGATGATGAAGTGGATCTCGTTGGCGGGCGTACCCTGCCCGCCGTTTACGGTCACCTCGGCGATGTGGGCCTCGTCGTTCAAGCCCCACGCGTTGGGAGTGGTCCGAGCGAACTGAGCGGCGTCGGCCTGGAAGCCGTTGCGCATCCTCCAATTGCGGAGGAAGTTGTAGCCTTCGCCGGACGACTTGAAGTACACGGCGAAGGGGCTGCTGTCGCCCTCGCTGAAGGCGTAGGTGTTGTCGTCGCCCTGCACGCACTTCCACGTGTCGACGGGCTGGACCTGGCGGACGGTATGCATATGGTCGATGCGGCAGACGCCCGCGATCTCCTTCTGCACGAGCAAGCCCTTGGTCTTGGCGCCGAACGCGGGCCACTTCTGGTACGGCGTGATGCGGCCGATGAGCGTCGGCTTCGACTCCGGCGCCGGAGCCGCGGACACCTGGGGGACGATCGGCGCGGGCCTGGACTGCGTGATGAGCTCCAGCTCGGCGCGGGGCGACGAAACGACTTGCGCTTGCGAAACGCCGGCGCAGAATGCGGCGGCGGTTACGGCTGCGGCGATGCGGATTCCGGTCATGGGGTGAGCCCTCCTAATGCGAGTGTCCATTCTATCACGTTCGCCCGAAATGACGGAATTCAATAAATCGTAAGAGTGTATTAGCGATTAGCCGTTCGGCGTCAGTCGTTGAATCGGTTGGATGTCGATCGATTTTCAACTTTTTCAACGACTGACGCCACGCGCATAATCTAAAATCCACCCGTGACCGCCCGAACGCAAGAGCCGCGGCTGAAGTGGATCGAGATCGATCTCGGGGCCGTCCGTGAGAACCTGCGCTGGGTGCGCTCGCGGCTAGAGCGCGGCGCGCGGCTCATGGCGGTCGTCAAGGCGAACGCCTACGGGCACGGGGCCGCGGAAGTGGCCAAGGTCGCCGCGGCCGAAGGCGCCTCCTGCCTCGGCGTCCTGAGCGTCGAGGAGGCCGTCGAACTGCGCGCGGCCGCGGTCCGCGCGCCCATCGTCCTCTTGTCTCCCCCGTTGCCGACGCAAGCCGCCCAAGTGGCGCGCCTCGGCCTTGAGCCGACCGTCGACTCCGAGGAAGGCCTGCGCGCCCTAGAGCGGGCCGCCCGGCGGCGGATCCCCGTCCACCTGGATATCGATTTCGGCCTCAAGCGCTGGGGCGCCTCGCCCGCGGCGGCGGAGGGACTCGCGGCGAGGGTCAAGCGCTCGCGGCGGCTCACGCTCGCGGGAATCTCGACCCACCTCGACTACGTCCCCGGCAAGAACGGCGTCGAGGCGGAAGCCAAGCTGCGCCTCTTCCAGCGGCTGGCCGCGCGCGTCAAGGCGAAGAATCCCGACGTCCTATGCCACGCGGCGAACAGCTCCATCTTCATGGATTTCCCCCGCTGGCAAATGGACATGGTGCGCGTCGGCAATCTTCTCTACGGGATCAACCCCGCCTCGGCCGAGGCGCGCCTGCGCTCGCCCTGGACGTGCTACGCGCGGATCATCGCGCTCTCCGAAGTCGGAAAGGGCCGCGCCATCGGCTACGCGAGCGAATACGTGGCGCCGCGCAAGATGACGGTCGCGACCTTGCCCGCGGGATACGCGGACGGCCTCACGATGGAGCCCGCGGAGCGCCTGATCGGCTTCGGGAGCGGCTACCAATACTGGGGCTGGCTGCGCGGCAAGAAGACCCCGTTCGTCGGCCGCTGCGCCATCGCGCACGTGTTGGTCGACGTCTCGAAGGTCGCGCGGCCGAGGCTGGGCGACGCGGTCTCGCTGCCCCTCCGGCGCACGGGCGCGAGCGCCCGCATCCCGAGGGTCTACAAGGACGGCGCGCGATGAGACGCTTCCTTCCGCGCCGGCTCACGAGCCAGGTGCTCCTCAGCGTCGTCTTCCTCGAGGTCTTCTTCATCGGCGCGGGCATCGCCTACCACTTCCGGACGGCCGCGCGAAACAACCTCGAGAACGCCTTCCGTCAGAACCTGACCCTCCTCTCCGAGCTGCCGCGCCTGCGCGCGCACCTGACGCGCATGCAGTTCTTGACGGATCAGTACGTCCTGACCGGCAATCCCGCGTGGCTCGAGGAGCGGCTCGTCGAGCTGCGCGAGCTGCGGCAAGTCAACCGCGGCGTCCTGGCGCACTCCTACAATCCGCGCATCCAGCGCATCCTCCAGAACGTCAGCCAGACGATCCAAAGCGCCTTGATCCTCGAGAACCAGACGATCCGCAAGCGCCGGGGCGGACAGGCGCCGGCCAAGACCGATGCGCTGGCCCGCCCCATCAAGGCCATCGAGGAGCTGACGAACACGGTCCGCGAGATCAACGCGCGGGAGCTCGAGCAGAGCCTGCGCAAGTCGGAGCGCGCCTCGCGCGACGCCTTCCTCATGTTCATCGGCTCGGGCGTCCTCGCGTGCGCGATCATCGGCCTGCTTCTCAACAGCCACCTGATCCGCCCCATTCTCCGCCTCGAGTCCTCGGCGCGGAACTGGCAGCTCGGCCAGCCGTGGGAGGAATCGCTGGCGGAGACGGGACCCGAGATCGAGAGCTTGAACCAGCGGCTCAAGGAGATGTCCGAGCGGCTCAACGTCCAGTTCGAGCGCGAGCAGGAGCTGGGACGCCTCAAGACCCAGCTCGTCTCGATGGTGAGCCACGAATTCAACAACGCGCTGAGCGTGATCAACGGCGTGACGTCCCTTCTCCAGGACACCGAAACGAGCGCCACGCCGGAGAAGCGCGCCCACTACTACCACATGCTCCGCTCCAACGTCCGCGCGCTGGCCATCGCCTGCTCCAACATGCTGCAGATGGCGCGCGTCGAGACGGGCAAGTTCGCCTTGAACCCCAAGCGCATCCTCGTGCGCGGCGTGATCCGGGAAGCCCTCGAGCGCCTCGAGATCCTCCACAAGCGCAAGGAGCTCGACATCCGCCTCGAGTTGCCCGAGGAGCCGATCGACGTCCGCGCGGACCCCGGGGCGCTCTCCTTGGTCGTGACGAACCTGCTCAGCAACGCGATCAAATACACGCCGGACAAGGGCCGCGTCACGGTCGGCATCCGCAAGGATCGCGGCGACAAGGCCGCGCGGGTCTACGTGCGCGACACCGGGATCGGCATCTCGAAGGAGGAGCAGTCCAAGCTCTTCTCCGAGTTCTACCGGACCGAGTCCGGCAAGCAGACCGCCAAGGGCTTCGGAGTCGGGCTTTCGCTTGCCAAGAAGATCGTCGAGGCCCACGGCGGCGAGATGTTCGTCGACAGCGAGCCCGACAAGGGCTCCACCTTCTCCTTCACGTTGCCATTGTGGGAGGACCACAAAGGTTAAGTTCTACTGGATGATGACGGCGTCGTCGGGGGAGCGGTCGTCGGTGGGGCCGAGCTTCTCGAGCTCGTCGTCGGAGGGAAGCGGGATCTGCTGGCCCGGAGGCACGTTCGGGATGTCGGTGGGCGAGAGCGGCGCCTCCGCGGGCGCCACCGCGCCGCCCGACTGCGTGAAGGCCGGCGTCAAGCTGAGCGGCCGCGTGTGATCCACGTTGCAGAAGTCCTTGGGCGCGTGGTCCTGCAGGTACGCCACGCGCGCGGCATGCGGGCAGGTCGGCAAGGCGAGCATGCCGGTGTCGACGTCTATCTTCTCGAAAACGACGCCGTCCGGCGTCGGGAAGTCGCGCGAGGGGTAGTCCCGCAGCACCTGCGCCATGATCGCCGTCCACCACGGGACCACGGTCGAGCCGCCCGTCCAGTCCTTACGCCCGAGGGACATGTCGTTGTCGTAGCCCATCCACGCCGCGGCGACGAGGTCCGGCGTGAATCCGATGAACCAAAGGTCGCGGTTGTCATTGGTCGTGCCCGTCTTGCCCGCGAGCGGGCGCTTGAGCGCGCGGGCGTAGTTCGCCGTGCCGCCCTCGACCACGGCCTTCATCAGGTTCGTGGTGAGATAGGCGAGCTGCGGGTTCATGACCTCCTTCTCCTGAGGCACGTGCTGCTCGAGGACCTTCCCGGAGGCGTCCTCGACGCGCGTCACGTCGAAAGGCTCGATGTGCACGCCCCCGTTGGCGAAGGTGCCGAAGGCGTTCGTCATCTCGAGCGGGCTCGCGACCGAGGCGCCGAGGCCGAGGGCCAAGACCGGTTCGAGGTGCGACTTGATCCCGGCCTTGTGGGCCAGCGCCACGACCTGCGGCGGCCCGACGCGCTCGATCAAGCGCACGGACACCACGTTGCGCGACTGCTGCAGCGCCTTTCGCAGCGTCACCACGCCGAGGAACTTGCCGTCGAAATTGTTCGGCACCCAGACCTTGAAGTCGGTCGATTGGGCGAAGGGCGACGTCGCGAGCGTGATGGCGTACTGGTCGGTCGCGCCTTCCAGGAGGCGCCAGTCGCGGCCGTCCGAGTAGTAGGCGATCGGCTGGTCCTCGACCAAGGTCCCCGCGGTCATCCCGGACTGGAGCGCGGCCGCCCAGACGAACGGCTTGAAGGTCGAGCCCGGCTGCCGCCGCGCCTGCGTCGCTCGGTTGTACTTGGAGTCGCCGCGCCCGCCGATCATCGCGCGGATCGCGCCCGTTTTCACGTCCATCACGACGAAGGCGCCTTGGATCGCGCCGGGCGGCGTCGTCGAGACGGTCGGCGGCTCCACGCCCGAAGCCTCCTCCTCCGCGCGCTTTCGCTCCCACTCCGCCAGCGCCTTGCCGTCGAACTCGGTCAAGGCTTTCTCCATCCCCTCTTCCGCGACGCGCTGCACCTTCATGTCGAGCGTCGTGTGGATGTTGAGGCCGCCGCGCCACAGCGTGTTGTAGCCGTATTTAGGCTCGAGACGCCGCCGCACGTGCTCGACGAAGAACGGGGCCTGGATGCCGGAGAGCATGGGACGCGCGGTCGGCAGGGGCTCGGCCTCCGCCTGTCGCTGCTCGCCCACGTTGATGAACTTCTCCTCCGCCATCCTCTGGAGGACGATCGAGCGCCGCTGCCGCGCCCGCAGGGGATAGTTGAACGGCGAATAGCCGCCGGGGAACTTGATGAGCCCCGCCAACAGCGCGCACTCGGCGGTCGTCAGCTTCACGACGTCCTTGCCGAAGTAGACGCGCGCCGCCGCCTGCACCCCGTAGGCGCCGTGTCCGAAGTAGATCTGGTTGAGGTACAGCTGAAGAATCTCCTCCTTGCTGAAGTTGCGCTCGAGCTGCATGGCGAGGACGATCTCGCGGATTTTGCGCGTGAACTTGCGCTCGGGGCTGAGGAAGATGAGCTTGGCCAGCTGCTGGGTCAAGGTCGAACCGCCTTGGACGACGCGGCCGTGGATCAGGTTCCTCAACGCGGCGCGGATCATGCCGCGCGGCGAGACGCCCCAATGTCGGAAGAACTGGTCGTCCTCGGTCGCGATCACCGCATTCTGCAGGTCGACCGGGATCTCGGAGAGAGTGAGGAGGGCGCGCTGCTCGATGGCGAGTTCGGCCACCACCTCACCGTGGACGTCGTAGACGCGCGTCGTCAGCGACGGCGTGTATTCCTCGAGCGTGCGGTAGTCGGGCACCCCGGACAGGAGCTTATTGACGAACTTCGAGGCCCCCGCGACCGAGACCAGGATCAGCAGGCAGAGAAGGTAAAGAGTCCGTCGAGGCATGTCCCGCCGCATGATAGCATTTCCCTATTAAACGACTATTGCGGGCGCCGAGGCCCGGTCCGCGGCGCCGCGAACTTTTTCGGAACTCGGCCGTAATAGAGGGGTAGCCGCGTACCGCGGCGAAGGAGGCATCATGAATCGAATCAATGCGACCCTGTTCTCCGTGGCGTTCGCGCTCGCCGCCGTCTCGGCCCGCGCCGACAATCAGACGACGACGCCGGCCACCCCGGCGACGCCCGCGACTCCGGCGACACCCGCCGCTCCCGCGAAGAACCCGCAGGTCCAGCAGCTCAACCAGGATATCAAGAAGGAGAAGGCCGTCATCCATGACGAAAGGAAGGAGATCCGCGCGGACCGCGAGGCGCAGCATTCCGAGGTGAAGGCCCTCCACGAGCAGGAGCGGGCCGCCCTCGAGGCCGTGAAGGCCGACAAGAGCCTCACGCCCGAGCAGAAGAAGGCGAAGCGCGAGGAGATCCGCAAGGACTACAAGGCCAAGGTCGAGGGCATCCGCAAGCAGCACCAGGAGACCCGCAAGGCCGACCGAGAGAAGATCCACGAGGCCCGCGAGCAGATCCATAAGGACAAGCAGGCCCGCCGCGAGATCCGCAAGAACAAGGGAAAGTAGCGCGTTCACTTCCGTCAAAGCGAGACCCCCCGGGCGCGGACCCGGGGGGTCTTTCTTTTGTCGTCATGGTTCTTATTTGGCTAAACTAGGTGCGTGGATTTTGAGGCGATCGTCATCGGCGGGGGCATCGTGGGGGCGGGGATCGCGCGGGACCTTGCGCTGCGCGGGCTCAAGGCCGTCGTCCTCGAGCGCGGCGAGCCGGGCCGGGCGACCACGGGCTCCTCGACCCATCTCATCCACGGCGGCCTGCGCTACCTCCTCTACGACCGCCTCACGACTCATACGACCTGCTGGGACTCGGGCCACATCGTGCGCATCGCGCGCCCGCTTCTGACCCGGCTCCCGATCCTTTGGCCCGTCTACCGCGACCACACTCACGGCGCCGAGACCGTCGAGACGCTCATGGAGACGTACGATCACTTCAGCGGGATGAAGGAGGGATTGCCGCACCTGCGCCTTAGTGCCGCGGAGACGCTCAAGCTCGTGCCGGACATGAAGCGCTCCGGGCTCAAGTGCTCCCTCTCCTTCGACGAGTGGTGGGTCGACGCCGCCGGCTTGGCGAAGGCGAACCTGCGCGCCGCGGCCGACTACGGCGCGGAGCTGCGGACGAACACGACGGTCCTTCGCCTGCTCAAGAACGATCGCCGCGTGGAGGGAGTCGAGACGGCCGGCGCCGACGGGACGAGGTCGGAGATCCGCGCGCCCGTCACGATCAACGCGGCCGGGCCCTGGATCGACCGCGTGGCCTCCACCGCGGGCATCCGCATCCCGCTTCGGCTGCAAAAGGGCACGCACCTCATCTACGAGCGCGCGATCCTGGCGCCGGAGACGCATCCCCCCTTCGGACTCCTGGTCGAGGCCGAGGGCGGCGGCCGCTTCGTGTTCCTGCTGCATCTTCGCGGCCAGACCTGGGTCGGCCCGACCGACCTGCCCGCGCCGGAGAACCCCGACCGCGTCACGACCGAGCCGGAGGAGATCCGCTACCTGCTCGCCTCGGCGCGGCGCTACTTCCCGAAGTTCCCCAAGGAGTACGACCGCACGACCGTCGGCGCGCGGCCGATTCTCGGGCAAAGCGGCAACCAGAAGCTGCTCTCGCGCGAATTCGAGATCCTGGAGCACGACGCGCGCGACGGGGTGAGCGGCCTCGTCACCGCGGCCGGGGGCAAGATGTCGGACTTTCGCCTCATGGCGCAGGAGGCCGTCGACGCTGCGTGCCGGGTCCTCGGCAGGCCTCTCACTTGCACGACCCACCTGCGCACGCTCGCGGGCGACCCGGTCGGGAAAATCCCGGAATACCCGTTCCCCTCCCGCGACGTCAAGCGGTTCCTCAAGACCCGCCCGCGCCTGCGCGAGCTGCACGCGCTGACGTATCTCGCGGGCGCTTACGCGAAGCACGCGGCGAAAATCCTATCCGGCGCGCGCCGTCCCGCCACCGCCGCGGAATTCCGCCGGCAGTATTGGCCTTAGGGCTAAGTCAGCTGCCGGCCGATCAGCATCAGGACGACGACGATCATATATAGGATGGCCGTCTGCGTCAGGATCAGGAGCGGCGTCATCGGGTTCAGGCTGAAGTGGCAAATGAGCGCGTTGAGACCCAGCGCGAGCTGCAGCATCAAGATGAAGCCGACGGCCTCGGGAGGCCTCATGCCGATCTTCATCAGCCGGTGGTGGAAGTGGTCCTTTCCGGCGTACTCGAGCCACTCGCGGAAGTTGGTCACGGTCCCGTTCTTGATGCGCGAGATGGTCGTATAGACCATGTCGAAGATGGGGATCGACAGAATGAGGAGCGGCGTCGACAAGGAGACCACCGGGTTGTTCCTCGCCCAGCTTCCGTGGATCGCGAGGCCGGCCAGCATAAAGCCGATGAAGGTCGCCCCGCCGTCGCCGAGGAACGTCTTGGCGCCGTTCCAGTTGTAGGGCAGAAATCCTAGACAAGCGCCGGCGAGGGCCGCGCAGGCGTAGGCCAGGCTCCCCTGACGCTCGGGCCAAGCGATGGCCAGGAAAAGGAGCGAGCATACGACCCCGAGGGAGGCCGCCAGGCCGTCGATGCCGTCCAGGAAGTTAATCGCGTTCGTAAGGCCGATCAACCACAGCACCGTCACGAGCACGGCGCCGACGTGCGTGCCGACGTACACGGAAAAATAGGTGATATGGAGCCCGCTCGCGACGACGATCCCGGACGCCGCGAGCTGGCCCAGAAGACGCACCCTCGCCGAAAGCCCCCGCGCATCGTCGACGACTCCCATGAGGTAGATTATCGTGCCGCCCGCCAGGAGCCCGGCCAAGGGCACCGACCATTGCCCGTTACGGACCAGCGTCAACACAACGGCGCCATAGACCGCGAGCCCCCCCAGGCGAGGCATCGGCACTGCGTGCACCTTCCGGGGATCGGGCATGTCCAGCACGTTCAGCGTCGTCGCCGCCGCGATGCTGATCGGCGTCAGCACCGTGGAGGAGAAGAACGCGATGAGGAGGATGTAGAACCACCGGATGTCGCGCTCCCACGCCCACGCGGACACCCAGCCGGTCGGGAGAAAGAGCAGGAGACCGACCAAGCACAGCCAGGAGAACCAGGAGAGCCCCGTGCGCCCCAAACGCTCCGACAGCGTGAAGATCACGCGGCGAAGTCGAGGGAGAGACGCATCGGGACGAACGCTTCCGCGTACTTCACCCGATCCTGGTAGCCGCGGAAAACGGCCGTGGACTTGGCGCTCTCGAGGATGGTCAAGTCCGGCACCTTCGTCTGGAAGACCTGCGACCGGTGAGCCTTAAGCACCGCGAGCTTACGCGGCAGGAACGTGCCGATGTCCACGTAGACGGACGGATTGAAATTGAGTGTCGACGGCACCTCGAAATAGAGGACGTTTCGTACGTGGCGGGCGGCCGTCGTCGTCGCCTGCGAGACCTTCCGGTGGTCCTGGTGCGTGTCGTCGAAATGGTGGGTGAAGATCAGGTTCGGCTTGATGTCGCGGATGTGCCGCTCGAGCATCTGGATGAGCTCGCGCGTGAGCGGGATGTCAGTGTCGCGAAAGCCGCCCCAATAGGTCTTCGCCTTCAGGATCCTCGCGGAGCGCTCCTGCTCGCGCCTGCGCACCGCGGGCTCGCCGCCGATCTCGCCGGAGGTGACGATGAGCATGTGGATCTGATGGCCCGCCTTCGAGAACTTGGCGAAAGTGCCGCCGCAGCCGAATTCCAAGTCGTCCGGATGCGAGCCGATGCCGAGGATCTTCATATCATCCCCACGAGGTCCTGGGACGCCTCCTGCACGATCTCGGGCGTGATCGACGGGGCGTTCTTGCTCATGCCGATGAGCAGGCTCATCTGGCAGATTTGGTTGATCCAGCGCGGGATGCCGCCCGACTGCTTGTGGATGAGCTCGACCGTCGCTTGGGGAAAGATCTTGGGCTGCTTCTCCCCGGCGACGCGCATTCGGTGCCGGATGTAGTTGCTCGCATCCTCGAGGGAGAACGGGCCGAGATGGTACCTCAAGCTGACGCGCTGATTAAGCTGCTTGTTGCCCTCGACGCGCGGCTTGAGTTCGGGCTGGCCGATCAACAGCAGCGTGACGAGAAATCGCGTCTCGGTCTGGATGTTGAGGAGCAGGCGCAGCTCCTCGAACACGTTCTCGTCCTGGATCGCGTGCGCCTCGTCGATGACGATCACGGAGTGCTTGCCGTCGTCGGCGACCTGGCGGATCGTGTCCTCGAGCTTCATCAGCACGTCGGACTTGTCCGGCGGCACGTCGCCGCGGTGGAAGTTATGGTAGATCATGCGCAGCATCCCGACGTCGTTCAAGCGCGGGCTCGTGACGATGGAGAACTTGCAGCCTTCCGGCTCGGTCGACTTCATCAGCGCGTGGAGCACGAGGGTCTTGCCGCAGCCGTAGACCCCGGTGAGGACGCCGCACGCCTTGCGGCTGCGCACGAGGTACTGGAGGCGCGAGAGCGCCTCGAGATGCTTTTCCGACTCGTAGAAATAGCGGGGATCGGGAGTATTCTCGAACGGGAGGTCGCTCAGGCCCCAATACTCCTGATACATGCGTGGGATTGTATCACTTCGAACGGCCGGTTTGGCGTGCCCTACATCAGACTATCGGGGACTTTCGATGCCTGACATCGAGACGTTCAGGCTGCGCGAAGGGAGTCGCGGGCGGCCTTCGAGCCGCAGTTGAGAAGGATATCCACCGCCGCCAGATTCGGCACGAACGGCGGGAAGCGCTGCGGGTACGGCTCCGGGGAGAAGGTCTGGTACTCCACCTTGATCCCCGCCTTGGCGAAGGCGGGCTCGTCCAGGTAATCCTTTCCTCCTTGTCCGGAGAGATACGTGTCGGCCTTGAGCCGCCGGCAGATCGAGACGAGCCGCTCCGACGCGGTCCCCTCCGAGCCGGTCTCCGATTCGAAGCGCACGTCCGCGCCGATGCCCAGCTCCTTGCGCAGGTAGCCGTCCATCTCCACGCACAAGGGCGCGAGCCGTTCCCAGGGTTTCGCGTACACCCCCTCGTAGAACGCGCGATGCTCCGCGAAATGCGGCGCCTTAGCGTAGTTGAGCAGCAGGCTCTTCCAATGAGACTGCGCCCAATCCTTGGTCGCATCGAGGGCGACGTCTTTCACGCTCTGCGTGTAGCGGCCCTTCGAGAGGATGGGCAAGGTCAGCCACAGCTCTCCCTCCGGCGCCTTGATGCGGTTCCGGTTCTGGAACTCGCGTTTCTTGTACTGCACCTCATCGAGATACACGAAGACGTCGCAGCGCGACATCTTGTGGTAGTAGCCCGCCCAGGCGAGGTATTGAGGCTGATGGGCCGCGAGGATCATGGCGTCAGGAAGATCGGGTTGGACACGAGCTCGCGCGAGCGCTCGTCCTTGACCGCGATGCGGTAGTACGTGCGGGCGTCCGTGTTGCCGTCGTCGAGGAACGACCAGCGCCCCGGCAAGGACACGGACTGCCGCGTCACCACCCGGCCTCCGCGGACCAAGGTGATCTCCGCCTTCGCCGCCTCGCGCCCCTCGGAGGAGAGCTCGACGTCGACGCGCGGGGTCCGCGGCCCGCTGAGCGTCTCCCCGGCGCCGGCCGAGCGGCCTCCGGCCGACAACTCCCAGCGCTTGAGACGCAGGCCCGGCATCGAGCCCGCCGCGACCGAGTAGAATCGTCCCGCCTTCAAGGCCTCGAGCACCGCCTCGCGCGTGCGCTCCTTCGCGTCGACGGACATGTACGTACCGTCGATCGGACCGTCGGTCGGGTGATGATAGTCGACCTCCGCGAACGCCCAGCACGGCAGCCCGCGCGCGCCCGTCACGTACATGCCGAGCTTCTTGTCCCACTCGCCTCCCGGCACGCCCGCGCGGCGCCAGCCCTCCGAAAAATAGCCGAAGCCGTGGAAATGCGCGGTGCGGACGACGGCGTCCGGATAAGGAGCGGTGCGCACTTGGACGCGCGGGGCGACGGTCACGGGCGACTCCCAATTCGGCGCGTCCGGATGCGCCCAGACGGAGAGCGCGCCGCGGCCCTGCGCGTAATCGATGACGCGCTGATACGGCGACCAATCCGTGCCGCCGTCGTAGGGCGACCGCTGCCAGCGCGCGAACGGCCAGCCGTTGGCGAAGACGAGCGCTCCGAGGAGGGCGAGGACGCAGGTCTCGATCGACGGCCGGGCGCCGGCGCGCAGCTCGAGCGCGGCCATCGCGCCGGCGGCGCAGAAGAGCAGGACCATGAGGACGATCGGCCACGCGCTCCAGTCGGCGCCCGTCGTATTGCCGAGCGCGGGGATCGCCGCGTAGTCGGCGGCCGTCTTGAGGCCCAAGATCAGGAGATGCCGGTGCCAATCCTCCAAGATCAGCCCCGACCACGGGCTGCCCGACCAGCGGTAGTAGGGGGCCACCTCGACCGCCGGGACCACGACCATCCCAGGCCGAGAACGCTCGGCCGCGTCGAGGGCCTGAAGGTAGCGCTCGATGCCGACGTGCAGGACCGAGTTCTGCTCCACCCGCTTGCGGACGAGGCCGCGCAGCGGCCACAGCCCGTACTCGTACGTCGCGATGAAGGTGTCCGTCGGGATCAGGACGTCGACGCCCCTCGCCGCGGCCTTCTCCACGAGCTGCGGCAGGGACAGCTCTCCCGTGTGGCTGAAATGGGAATGCATGTGCATCACGGTTTTTAGCTCGACGGCGCAGGCCGGCGGCGCCGCGAGGGCGAGGACGGCGGCGGCGAGAATGAGGACGCCCGTCACCGCGCGCCTCCATCGCGGGCCACGAGCTCGCGGTATACGTCCGCAAGCCGCGCCGAGGCCGCCTCCGGGCTGAAGCGCGGATGCCCGGTCTCGTCCTTGGACAGCACCCATCTGCGACCCGCCGCGCCGAGCGTCCGGCGGAGCGCCTCGTCGTCCGCGAGGCGGATCATCGCCTCCGCGAGAGCGTCGGGATCCTCCGGCGGCACGAGTAGCGCGGTCTCGCCGTCTCTCACGACCGACGGGATCCCGCAGACGCGGCTCGCCACAACCGGCAGCTCCATCGACTGCGCCTGGACGAGGGCGCGACCCATGCCCTCGTTGCGCGACGGCTGCACGTAGACGTCCATCGCCGCGAGATGGCTAAGGACGTCCTCCGTCTGGCCGGGAAATCGCCACAAGTCGAGCACGCCGAAGCGACGCGCGCTCTGCACGAGGCTCGCGCGCAGGGGGCCGAAGCCGAGGGCGATGAAGCACAGCGGCGTCGACGCGCGCCGCGCCGCGAGGGCGGAGGCCTCCATCCAAACGTCCGGCCCCTTGACCCGCTCGAGACGCAGCGCGCCGCCGAAGACGACGCCGTGGAGCTTGAGCCGGCCGCGGATCTCCCGTCCCGCGTCCGCGAAGGCGCCGGGATCCTCCGGCACGCTCGTGCCGGAGGGCACGACGCGCCAGCGATCTCTCGCGCCGACGCCGTAGGAGATCGTCTCTTCCCTTTCGCCCTCGGTAAGCGCGACGAAGCGGTCCGTCCACGACGCGCAAAGGACCTCGATCGACCGGTAAAGCCAGCTCGCGACCGGCCCGGAGTAGCCGTAGAAGACGTGGCCGTGGGCCGTATGCACGACGGCCGGGTCCGGAGCCCCGGCACGGCGGTTCAAGGCGACCGCGAGACGGCCGAGCACCCCGGCTTTCGATGAGTGCGTATGCACGACGGCCGGCCTCACGTCGCGGATCAGCCGCCGCAGCTCGCACAGCGCCCGCGCGTCCGCCCGCGGCGAGAGCTCGCGCCTCAGGTGCGGCACGCGGATCACTCCCTCGGGCGTCTTGTCCCCGCCCGAGGCGACGACGTATCGGAGGCCGGGGTCGCTCCAGCGGCGCATCTGATCGAGCGTCGACTCGGCCGAGCCGCCCGGGTCGAGCCGCGTGATGACGTGCAGCGCGATCGGCCGCGACGGCTTGCGGGCGAGCACCCACAGCGACGGTCCGACGAGGCACGCGCCGCCCGTCACGCGGGCGACGGCGTCGGCGAGGCACGCGACGAGGCATTTGAGCGAGGCCACGGCGCCCAAGCGCCAGCCGACGCTTCCCTGGTACGGGTCTCCGCGCGTGAGCGGGGAGTTCCTGATCGAGAGCGCCTCCAGGCCCGCGCGCGCAAGAAGAATAGAGAGGGAGCGGCGCCCCAGGCCGAAGCGATGGACCACCGGCGAGGCGAGCCCGCCCAGCGAGCCGATCGTCCGCCACACGGCGCGGTGCGCCGGCGCGTTGCGAACGCGGATGAGGACGACGCCGCCTTCCTCGAGAAGCTCCTTGACGCGCAGGAGGCCCGTGAGCGGGTCATCAAGCATGTCGAGCGAATCCCACAGCGTGGCCGCGCTGAAGGAGCCCGGAGACTCCTCGAGCGCCGCGAGCATGGAGGTCCGCACGTCGAGGCCCGCGGCTCTGGCGTTCCCCGCCGCGCGCGGGTCCGGCTCCGCGCCGACGGCCCTCCAGCCGCGCGCGGCGGCGGTCGTCAGGAACACGCCGTGGCCCGCGCCGACGTCGAGGATCCGCCCGCGAGGCGCCCGCGACTCGATGAGATCCAGGCCGCGGACGTAGACCTCCTTCTTGGAAAGCTCCGAGGCGTGCACCGCCGAACCGATCTCTCCGCCGTCTCCGGGAGCGGGGGGCGGAAGAAGCGCGGCGCACGCGCGGCACTCGGGCCGGCCCAAGCGCGTCGCTTCGCGGATTTCCGCCGGTGCCGCGCCGCAGATCGGGCAAGGTCCGTACGCGCTAGCCAAGGCGAAGAGCCTCCTTGGCGGCCGCGGCCACGCGCTCGACGCTCAGGCGGTCCAGGTCCGCCTCCTCGCAGATCAAGTGACGGTCCCCCCGCGGCGCCCACAGGCGGCGGTCCGTCGCGGGACCCAAGGTCGACACCGTGCGCAGTCCGAGCGCGCAGCCGAGATGGAGCGGGCCGGAATTGTTGCAGACCAGGACGCGTGCGTGGGACAGGAGTCCGATCAAGGACCGCAGGTCCCCGATCGTGAAGACGCAGAGGGAGCCCACGCGCGCCCGCGCGGCCTCGAGCGCGGGGCCGTCCGAAGGACCGCCGACCAGGGCCGCGCGGCATAGTCCGGAATCCTCGAGCCGGCGGCACACCTCCCCGAAGCGCTCGGCCGGCCAGCGCTGGGCGGCGTAAAAGCCTCCGGGATGCAGCAGCACGAGCGCACGCCCCTCCTCGACCCCCCCGCCGCGCAGGAGCTCGCGCGCGCGGGCGCGCTCGTCCTCGGAAACGCAGACCTTGGGCGCCGCGGACGCCAGCGCGATCCCGAGTCCCCGCCGGCACAAGTCGAGCATCACCTCCGCGAAGGACGGCCCCGGCGGGGGCGGAGCGACCCGCAGGTTGTACCACAAGCCTCGTCCCGCGATGTCGTAACCGAGACGCCAGCGCGCCTCGATACCCCGCGCGAGCGACGCCCATTGCAGCGGGTAATCGTTCGCCGTGTCGACGATGAGGTCGAACGACTCCCCCGCCCACGCCTCGCGGGCGCCGGCGCCGACCGGAGACGCCGCGCGCACCTCGTCGACGTCCGCGTTGCCGAAGAGCACGCCCGCGTTCGCGGGCGACGCCCATACCGCGATGCGCGCCTTGGGATAGGCCTGCCGCAGCGCCGACAAGAGCGGCGTCGTCAGCACCATGTCGCCGATGCGGTCCAAGCGGAGCACGAGGATCGAGCGGATCTCGCCGCGGCCGGGCTTGGGGGAGGCCGCCGCGTAAAAGGGCCGCAGCGCGCAGGCGCGCGCCGCGAGGTACGGCCGCCGGAAGAGGCTCTTGACGCGAATCACGCGAGCCTCCAGTCCGGATGGTGGAGCCGCAACCAGCGCTCCAGGACGAGGCAGGACCACAGGACGTCCGTGCGCGCGCGGCGGCCCGACAGGTGCTCGTCGAAGAGCCGCCGGAGCGCGGCCGGCTCGACGAGCCCGCGGCGGCCGAAGGTCGCGAGAGCGTCCTCCAAGGCCGGACGCAGCGCTCCCGAGAACCAGACGCCGAGCGGCACCATGAAGCCCTGCTTCTTCTGGCGCACGATCGAGGGCGGCAGCTCGTCTTGCAGCAGAGCCTTCAGCAGCGGTTTGAGCGCGCAGCGCCCCACCCGCAGATCGGACGGAAGCCCCAGCGCGAACTCGACGAGCCGCGGATCGCACAGCGGCACGCGCACCTCGAGGCTCGAGGCCATGCTCGTGCGGTCGGCCAAGGCGAGCAGGTCGTCGGGCAGGTACGTCGTCAGATCCACCCCCAAGATGCGCTGCGACAGGTCCCCGTTCGCCGCGTCGAACGCGCCGCGCGGCGCCGAGACCCCGTCCGCCGTCGAGAGGCCCTGTGTGAACGCCGCGGCCTTCTCCCCCGGCGAGAGGTGCCCCATCCAGCGCGCGTACGCGTCCTCGGGCGCGAGCGCTCCGACCGAGAGGAAGCGGCGCGCCCAACCGGTCACGTTGCGGCTGGAGAGCTGATCGGGGATGCCGGCGGCGACGCCGGCAAGGGCGGCGCGCAACGCCCGCGGCAGGCGCTGATACGTCTCGAGCAGACGCGCTCCTTGGTAGCGCGGATAGCCGCCGAAGAGCTCGTCGCCGCCGATACCGCTCAACGCGACCGTGGCGTCTCGCCTGGTCTCGCGGCTCACCCAGTAGCTCGGCAGCGCCGAGGAATCCCCGAGCGGCTCGTCGAGCGCCGCGACGAGCGGGTCGAGTTCGCTCGAGACGTCCGGCCGCACCGGCAAAGGCTTGAGCTCGAGGCCGAGGATCGAGGCCGCGCGGACCGCCCGGTCGAGCTCGTTGAAGCGCTCGCCGCCTTCGGGGAAATAGATGCAATAGGCCTTCGGACGCAATCCCGCCTTCACGAGGTAGAGCGCCAGCGCCGTCGAGTCGAGTCCGCCGCTGAGGAAGAGTCCGAGCGGCACGTCCGCGACCGCCTGCTCGCGCACGACGCGCCCGAGAAGCAAGTCCAGCTCCTCCAAGGCCTCGCCGAGCCCGATCGGGCGCGGTTTGGCGATCGGCCTCCAATACGTGCCCCGCTCGATCCTGCCGGCGCGCCAGCGCAGCCACGAGCCCGGCGGCAGCTTCTCGACGCCGCGGTATATGGAGCGCGGCGCCGGGACGTAGAGATAGTCCAGATAATGGGCGATCGCCCCGGGGTCGATCTCGAGCGGCAGGTCAGGGACGCGGCGCAGAGCCCGGAGCTCGGAGCCGAAGTACAGCTTCGTCCCCCGCACCGAGACGTACAGAGGCTTGACCCCCACGTGGTCGCGGGCGAGCACGAGTTCCTTCGAGCGCGGGTCCCAAATGGCGACGGCGAACATTCCCGCCAGCGCGCCGAAGGCGTCCACCCCCCGCTCCTCGTAGAGGCGCACCAGCACCTCCGTGTCCGAGCGCGTCTTGAACCGATGTCCCCTGCGCTCGAGCTCCAGGCGCAGACTCTTGAAATTGTAGATCTCCCCGTTGAACACGGCGACCGCGCCGGAGCCGCCCGTCATCGGCTGGCGGCCGCCCTCCAAGTCGATGACGGCGAGGCGTCTTGAGCCGAGCCCGATCTCTCCTTCGTGATGGAAGCCCCGATCGTCCGGACCGCGGTGCGCGAGCGCGTCGGTCATCGCCTCGAGGAGCGCGCGGTCCTGGAGCCCCGCGAAGCCGGCTATGCCGCACATAGGGCCCCCGTCATCTGCGAGCCTCCGCGCCGGGCAGGAGCGCCTGCTCGCGCAGGAAGCTCTCGATGCGCGCCGCGACGCGCTCGTGGCCCGCCGGGGACCAATGCATGTCGAACTGACGGTACAGCGACTCGCTCGGGCCGCGCCGCAGTTCCTGCGTCAGATCCACCGCCGGGATGCCCGCGTCTTTCGCCCACGACAGCAGCCGCTCGAAGCGCCGGTGCGCTCGAGTCGCCGCCGCGGGCATGTCGAAGCCGATCGCCCGGTAGAGCGCGACGCACCGCTCGCTGACCTGGAAGCAGGGTGGCACGACGGCGACGGCCACGCGCGCGCCGTGGGCGACGACCGACTCGCTGATGCGGTCGAGCGTGCGCATCGATTCGGCCTCGGCGCGCGCGAGATCGTGGTTGTCCATCACCCAATCCCGGACGATGCGCTCCGGCTCGAGCACGGCGAGGCGCAGCAGGTACACGTTGACCTGCGGTCCCTCGGGCTTGGGTAGAAGCTCCTTCGGAATCCTCTCGATGCGCTCGCGCAGCACCGCCTCGGGGATTCCCCGCGACGCGCCGTCCGCCATCAAGTCGTCGCGCCACACCGAATACCACGGCCTCAGCCGCGGATGCAGCTTCCGCAGCCACGACTCCCGCACGTACCAGAACAGGTAGAAATTGGGCCTCAGTAATTCCCGCATGACCTGCTTCCACCTCGGCCCGTCCATCACCTCGAGGACGTCGCGCAGGTCGTTGTCCGCGTTGAACATGATGAGCACCACGTCGGGCTTGAGGCTGAATCCCCTCAGACGCAGCAGATACTCCTCGGTGTAGGGCCCGATCCCGTCGAGCCCGAAATTGTCGACCTCGTAGCGCTGGCCGCCCTTCGCGTCGAGGCGCTCCTCGAGGAGGCGCGGCCACGCGCGCGGACCCTCGGCCATGCTGTCCGCCAGGACCAGGATGCGGGTCGTTCCGCGCAGGCGTCCCCGGGTCAAGGTCTTGCCGGGATGGTTCACGTGTTCCGGCAGGTAGACGCCGACCGGAAGCCCGGCGCGGAGCGCGATTTCCCCCGCGGCCAAGCCGAGGGCGATCCCGAAAGCGACGAGCGCGGCCCGCGCCGCGGAGGAGGTCCTCCGGGTCATCGCTTGAGCACCTCCCTCCCCCACGCGTCGAAGACGAGCACGGACCACAAGAGTCCCGCCCAATTGCGCTTGCCCGAGGCATGCTCTCGGAGGGCGTTCTCCATGGCGTCGCGGCGAAGGTACTCCATGCACGGCGAGTCCCGGGTCGCGACGATCTCCTCGAGCCGCGCGCGAACGCCGGGGTCCCTCATCCAATGGGTCAGCGGGACGACGAAGCCCTGCTTGGCCCGCGTGACGATCTCGCGGGGGAGGATCTTCTCGAACGCCTTGCGCAGGAGCAGCTTTCCTCCCTGGTTCCCCAGCTTCCATTCCGACGGCAGGCTCGCGCAGAACTCGACGAGCTCGCGGTCCAGGAACGGCGAGCGCGCCTCCAAGGAGTTCGCCATCGTCGCGACGTCCATCTTGACGCACAGCTGGTCCGGCAGAAAGCTCGACCAATCGGCCCACAGGTTCTTATCGAGCAGGTCTCCCTCGCCCGAATCGAAAAGCATCGCAAGCGACGTCTGGGGATCGTGACCGCCCAGAGTCTCGAGGAATTCCGGCCGGTAGAGGGAGGGCCTCAAGTGAGTGTGGACGTAGCTCACCGCGTCGGCGTAGCGCCGCGACGGCGTCCAGCTGACGTACGCGCATAGACGCGCCGCCTTGCGCAGCGGCTCGAAGGGATGGGCGGCCCATGTCCGCGTCAAGCGCTCGAGAGCGCCCTTCAGCGACGACGGGAGCAAGTCCGCGTGCCGAAATCGGCGCAGCAGCCGGTACCAGCCGTAGCCCGCGAACGCCTCGTCGCCTCCGTCTCCGTTCAAGGCGACGGTGATGCGGCGGCGCGCGGCGCGCGCGAGGTAGAACGTCGGCACCGCGGAGGAGTCGGCGAACGGCTCGCCGAAGTGCCGCGACAGCTCCGGCAGGACCTCGAGCGCGTCCAGGCGCACCGTCTCCTCGTGATGCTCGGTGCCGAAGCGGTCCGCGACGAGCCGCGCGTAGGCGGTCTCCGACACCGCCTCGTCCTCGAAGCCGACCGTGAAGGTACTCACCTTGCCGCGCTCGGCCATGAGCGCGACTACGGCCGAGGAATCGAGCCCGCCCGACAAGAATGCGCCGATCGGCACGTCGGCCGTGAGCCGCCGGGCGACTGCGGCGCGCAGCAGCCGCACGCATTCGGCTTCCGCCTCCGCCATCGTGAGCTTCGTCTTCGGCAGGAAGCGCGGCTTCCAGTACCGCACGATCCGCGAGCGCCCGCTCTCCCAGATCAACAAGTGCGCGGCGGGCAGCTTGCGGACGCTCTTGAAGATGGTGCGCGGCGAGGGGATGTACTTGAGCCCGAAGAAATCGTCGACCGCCGTGGAATCGACGGCGCGCGGCAGGTCCGGCAGCGCCATGAGCGGCCAGATGCCGGAGGCGAACGCGATCCCGCCCGGCTCCTGCCAGTAGAAGAGCGGCTTCTTTCCCATGCGGTCGCGGGCGAGGAGGAGACGCCGGCGTTTGGCGTCCCAAAGGCCGAAAGCGAACATGCCGTCCAAGCGCTCCACCATGCGCTCGCCCGCCTCCTCGTAGAGATGGACGAGCACCTCCGTGTCGGTCTTCGACGCGAAACGGTGGCCTTTAGCCGAAAGCTCCTCGCGGAGCTCCTTGAAATTGTAGATCTCCCCGTTGAACGTCGCCCAGACGGTGCCGTCCTCGTTGGACAACGGCTGGCGGCCGCCGGGCACGTCTTGGATCGACAGGCGGCGGGCCCCTAGGCCGGCGCCCTTGCCGACGTAGACGTGCTCGTCGTCCGGACCGCGCTTTTCCATGCGGGCGCACATCGCCCGGAGTTCCGCCTCCGTCACCGGGCGCGCTGCGTCCGCGTGGACACGTCCCGCGATGCCGCACATGGCTAGAGTCTCAGGACGCCTCCGACGCCCAAAGACGGCGGCGGACCGCGCCCAGCTCTTCGCCGGTCAGCCACAGGGGAGAGGAGACGGCGAGCAGCGCGCAGTGCGCCGCCACAAGCGCGCCTACGCCGAGGAGCCCGTTCCCGAAGCGCGGCAGCCGGTCGGCAATCAGTCCGCACGCGATCGTCGCGAGCGCGACGCGGGGATCGAGGCAACGGAGATGGGAGGCGAAGCCCACGTTGAGCGTGCGCGCCACGATCACCAATAGGCTGCCGGTCAGAGCCGCGCCTGAGAGCGCGATCGCATAGGTCGCGCCTCTCGCGCCGAACGCCGGGATGAACAGCGCGCCCGCCGCGATGTTCATGAAGCCCGCCCCGACGATCGCGAACACCCACGCTCTCGGGCGGCCGATCCCCTGCAGCACCGCCGACGGGATCGCGCTCAGGTACAGCACGGCCAATCCCGCCGTGAGCAGCGCCAAGAACGGCCGCACGCCCGCGCCGAACTCCGCGTTGATCCAGGTCCGGACGAAGTCGTCGCCCAGGAACATGATGATCCCGGACAGCGGGACCAAGGTCAGCCACGCCCAGCGCAGCGACCGCAGGTACGCCTCGCGCACGCCGGCGGCGTCGCCGCCGCCCGAGCGTTCGCTGACGATCGGCAGGAGGGCGTTATCGATGTGCACGCAAAGTAGCCTCAGGTTTCCCGCCAATGTGATGATGATCGACAAATACGCCACCTGCTCTAAATTGCCCAGCATGCCCGTCATGAGGCGGCTCGCCGGGGTGAACAGCTGCCCGACCGCGAACCCCACGAGCAGGAGCCCGCCGAATCCGCCGAAGCGCTCCCCCCACGCCGAGACGCGCATCGGCGGCCCCGTCGGCCCCTGGAG
This sequence comes from Elusimicrobiota bacterium, assembly GCA_016194745.1. Lineage (GTDB taxonomy): Bacteria > Elusimicrobiota > Elusimicrobia > UBA1565 > JACRDR01 > JACQBA01. The sequence continues at coordinate 310,021 of JACQBA010000016.1, read as the reverse complement.
CAGCGCCCGCGCCGCCGCCGTGTAGGCGATCCATTCGGCGACTTGGGTCGCCGTCATCCACCACATCACCGCGGCGAGGCCGCCGCCGGCCCGCACGCAGGCGATCCAGCCGACGCCCTGCACGAGGACGCCCGCCAGCCGTATCGTCTGGAACAAGTCGAGCCTCTGGAACGAGGCGACGACGCCGCTCTCGACGGACGCCATGATCTGAAAGGCGATGTAGACGCACTGCGCGTACAGGCACGAGCGGGCGAGTTCCTTCTTGTCCGGCCCGACGCGCAGGACATACTCGATCACCCAGGGCGCGATGAGCGCGAGCAGCGCCGACGCGCCGACGCCGGCCGCGGCGGAGGCGCGGCGGAGGGCGTGGGCCGCGTTCGCCGCGTCCTCCTGCGCGCCGCGGCCCAGCGCGTCGCCGATGAAGCGGATGGTCGTCTTCGAGAACATGAGGTACGCGAAGCCGATCCAAAGGCCGACCGCCATGCAGACACTCATCAGCCCGTAGTCCGCCGCGCCGAGCCCGCGCGCGATGTAGGGCGTCGTCGCGAAGACCACGAGCACGCCGATCGCGTGGCTGCCGACGCCCCACGCGACGTTGCGGTCGAGACGATCGCCGAACCGGGAAGAGACGGCCTTCACCGCCGGGATCGCGGGCGCCACGGCCTATAGCTCGACCGGGGCGCCCCTTCGGCGCAGCGATTTCCGCGCGGCTTCGAGCGCCTCGACGACGCCCGCGGCGAACTCTCCGGAGGAGCGCACCGGTGCCCGACCCAGGACCGCGTCGAGGAACGCCCGGTCCTGCACCTTGAGGGGCTCCTCGGGCGAGACCTTGGGAAGGCGGACCTCGCCGTCCCATGTCGCGATGCGCAGAAATTCCCCGTAACCGCGATAGTCGCCGGTGAGACCCGCCCCGCGGTCGTAGATGGCGACCGGATTGACCAGTTCCAGATCGTCCCACGTCACCATCTTACGGCTGCCCACGACGGTGAGCTGGCGCACCTTCTTCGGGTTGAGCCAGCTTGTCTGCACGCTCGCGATCACGTCGCCGGGATAGCGCAGGGAGATGAACGTCACGTCCTCGATGCCGGGCTGCAGGAACGCCATGCCCGACGCGGAGACAGAGAGAGGCGTCTTGCCGAGCAGGAAATTGAAGATCGAGATGTCATGGCTGGCCAAGTCGTAGGCGACGTTGATGTCGGTGCGGATCGGGCCGAGGTTGGTGCGGACGGCCGACAGGTAATAGATCTTGCCCGTCTCCCCCGAGTCGATGATCTCCTTGACCTTGAGGAGCCCCGGATTGAATACGAACACGTGGCCGACCATGAGAACGCGCTTTTTGGCCTTGGCGAGCCTGACCAGGTCCTTCGCCTGGGCGCCGGTCTCCGACAGCGGCTTCTCGCACAGCACGTGCTTTCCCGCCGCGAGCGCCCCGCGGACGATCTTGTAGTGGGTGCTGGTCGGCGTGCAAACGACGACCGCGTCGATCGCGTCGCCGGCTAGCAGCTTCTTGTAGTCCTGGACGGTCTTCGGCCCCGGGAATTGCTTGGAAACGCGCGCCAGGGCCTCCTTGTTGGAGTCCGCGACGACCGCGACACGGCAATTCGGAAGCCCAATGAAATTCCGGACGTGGTTCGGTCCCCAGTGGCCGACGCCGATCACTCCCAGCGATATTTCTTTTTCCTTCATAGCATGCCTGCGCTGCGGTGGCAGTGTGCATTGGAATGATAGAAAAAGCAATACCAATTTGAAAAAAACTATCATGGACGGCGTGAAAGTTCTCGCCGCGGTCTTCTGCTTCAACGAGAAGGTGAAGATCGAACGCACCCTCGCGAGATTCCCGGCCGAGCGCCCCTACGACCTGCTCGTCATGGACGACGGCTCCGACGACGGGTCCATCGAACGCATCCGGAGGGTCCCGAACGTCATCGTCATCAGCAACCCGCGAAACCAAGGAATAGGCAATTCGATCCGGACGGTAGGACGCTACGCCCTGGAGAAGGGCTACGACGTCGTCGTCCACGTCGCCGGAAACGACAAGGACGACCCGCTGCTCATCCCGCGCCTGCTGCGGCCGATCGCGGAGGAGGGCTACGACTTCATCCAAGGCTCGCGCTACCTCGAGGGCGGCGATTTCGGCAACATGCCGTTCTATCGGGTGATCGCCACGCGGTTCGTGCACCCCGTCATCGCCTCGCTCGTGGCGAGACGGCGCTTCACGGACTCGACGAACGGGTTTCGCGCCTACAAGACGTCGCTCTTGACGGACCCTCGAATCGATCTAGCGCAGGACTGGCTGGGCGCCTACGAGCTAGAGGTCTATATGCTGTGCACGGCCGCGCGTCTGGGTTATAGGGTGAAGGAAGTGCCGGTGTCGAAGTTCTATCCGCCGAGCGAACTCGGCTACACGAAGATGAAGCCCTTCACCGGCTGGTGGAGCATCCTCCGTCCCCTAGTCTACCTCGGCCTCGGCCTCAAGAAGTAGACCCAAATTGACAGGAGTGGGGGCGTCTGCTATATAACGAACGATCCAGGTTATCCTCTATCAAGCTCCGCATCCGACTCCATCAGCCCTTTTTCGACGGCTCCGAGAGCCGGGCGGCCGCGCGGGCGGTGAAGGCCGCCTCCATCGTCGGCAACGGGGAGATATGCCATGCCGTCGAACGGCGCATCGCCGCAGATCTTGGGGCCAAGCACGTTTTCCTGACGACGTCCGGGACCCACGCCCTAGAGCTTGCCATGGCGGGCCTCGGCCTCGGCCGCGGCGACGAAGTCATCGTTCCGAGCTTCACCTTCGTCTCCACGGCGACCTGCGTCCTCCGGCAAGGCGCGACGCCCGTGTTCGCGGACGTCCGGGCGCGCGACTTGAATATCGACCCGGCCGACGTCGCCCGGCGGATCACGCGCCGGACGAAGGCGGTCATCGTTGTCCACTACGCCGGAGTCCCCTGCGATATGGACGCGATCCGCGCGGCGACGGCCGGCAGAGGCATCCGGGTCGTCGAGGACGCCGCGCACGCCGTGGGCGGGACCTACGGCCGGACGCCGATGGGGCTCTTGGGAGAGGCGGGCTGCTTCAGCTTCCACGCGACCAAGAACGTGACCTGCGGCGAGGGCGGCGCGCTGGTGACCGGATCGGACGAAGTCGCCCGGCGCGCCGAGCTCTATCGGGAAAAAGGGACCAACCGCGCGGCCTTCCTGCGCGGCGAGACGGACCGCTATACCTGGGTCAGCGACGGCTCGAGCTTCGTCTTGTCGGACCTGCTGGCCGCCGTCCTCGCGGAGCAGTGGAAGAAGCGCGACGAGATCCACCGCAAGCGCGCGCTCATGCACCGCCGCTACATGGACGCCCTGGCGGGCCTCGAGAGCTCGGGAGCCTGCGCGCTTCCCTCCGCGCCGCGCCGGTCGACTCCCGCCTATCATATCTTCCACGTGCTGCTGCCGGACCTCAAGACGCGGGACCGCTGCCTCAAGTCGCTGCGAGAGGCCGGCGTGGAGGCGTCCTTCCACTACATCCCCCTCCACAACTCGCCCTTCGGCCGCAAGACGCTGGGCTGGCGCGAGCGGCTGAGCGTGACGGAGAACGTCGCGGACAGGATCCTCCGGCTCCCCCTTCATCCCGGCCTCAGCGGCCGCGACGTGGACTTCGTCTGCGGCGCTCTCTCGCGTGCCTTGGGGCGGAGATGACGGCGCCCCAGGTCGACTTGACGCTCGTCCTCGCCTGCTACAACGAGGAGGAGATCTTCCGCTCGAGCGTCGACCGCATCCTCCAGACGCTCGACGCGATTCGCGTGAGCTACGAGGTGATCTTCGTCGAGGACAAGAGCCGGGACGCCACGGCGAACCTGATCCGCGAGGCCATCGCCGCGCGCCCCGGCAAGCCGCTGCGCGCGATCTTCCACGACCGCAACCAGGGGCGCGGCGCCACGGTGAGCGACGGGTTCCGGGAAGCGAAGGGCCGCGTCATGGGATTTATCGACATCGATCTCGAGGTCGGACCGGAGTACATCCTTCCCTGCTACCTGGCCGCGGGGCAGGGGGCGGACGTCGTGATCGGTCTGAGGATATACCGGCTTTACTGGCATTCCCTGTTGCGCCACGTGCTGAGTCGGGGCTACCATAAGCTGGTGAGCGTCGCCCTAGGCATGCCGCCTCTCGATACGGAGTCCGGCTACAAGTTCTTCCGCCGCGAGGCGGCGCTTGAGCTGCTAAGTAAGACGAAGGACCCGGGCTGGTTCTGGGACACGGAGATCGTGGCGCGCGCGGTGGAGGCCGGCTGCAGGATCGTCGAGGTGCCCTGCCTGTTCCAGCGCCGCTGGGACAAGACCTCGACTGTGCGGCCGCTGCGCGACTCGATCGTCTATCTCCGGCGCCTCTTGAAGTACAAGAAAGCGGAGCGAGGGGGCTGAGGCGGCCATGGGAAAGGCGCTCGACGAGATCGGCTGGGGCGGCGCGCTCAAGTTCGGACTCCTGACGATCGCCATGGTCGGCTACAGGGTGATGCTGGTCCCGCAATTGCGCGCGGCGTACCTCCGGCTACTCGGCGCCAAGGTCGGACGCAACACCGTCATCCACGATTGCCGGTTCTTCAATTACTATCGGACTGGATTTGGGGGCCTCACGATCGGCGACGACTGCTTCATCGGCGACGAGACGCTCATCGATCTGGCCGACCGCGTCACGCTCGAGAGCCAGGTCACCCTCGCCGAGCGCGTGACCGTCCTGACGCACTTGAACGTGGGCTACCAGGATCATCCGCTCCAGAAGGCCTTCCCCTCCTCGCATGCCCCGGTCGTCTTCAAGAAGGGCGCCTTCGCCGGCGCCTGCACGACGTTCCTCTCCGGCGTCACGGTCGGGGAAGCGGCCTTCGTCGCCGCCGGCGCTCTCGTCAACGAGGACGTGCCGCCCCGCGTCCTCGCCGGGGGCGTCCCGGCGCACGTGATCAAGAAACTTGACTAGCCGGACGACGGGCGCGGATTCTCGACGGCGGAGCACTCTTGCCGTGACGGGCTTGCTGGTCCTCGCGGCCGTCGTGCTTCAGTGCCGGCGCGCTCCGCGTACGATGCCGCCGGACTGGCGTTCCGTCTCGGGCGACTTTCAGCAGTACGTCCCTGTCCAGATGGCGACCGCGGACTCGGGACTGTTCCGAAGCGATCCGGCGGTGAGGCGCCTGCTGACGCTCTATCCCAAGGCTTGGCGGGAAGCGACGGCGTGGCTCGGCCTCAAGGCGTTCGGAAGCCTAGTGCTTTTTGATTGGCTGCTCGGGCTCTTGACGCTCGCCGTCGCGTCCGCGGGACTGCTCGCCTTGGGCCTCTCGCTCCACGGCGACGCGCGGCTCGCCGCGTTTTCCGTGCTCCTCTCGCTCGCCGGACAGACCGACCCGTTCAACCACTACTTCGTGACGCTTGCGAGCGCGGCGGCTCCTCGAGAACAGGCGCTGGCGCTCCTGCCGTGGATTCTCGTCGTCATGGTCCTGAGAACCAAGAACAAGGTGACCCTTCCCTGGGAATGCCTGCTCGTCGGCATCGCCGCGCATATTCATCCCGCGACGGCGCTCTACGGCGCGGCGGCGATCGCGGCGGCCTGGGCGTTCGCGCCGGAGTCCCGTCCGAAATGGGACGCCTCGGCCGCGGGACTCGCGGCGACCGGCGGCGTGCTGCTCGCCTCCGGCCTCGCCGAGCTCGTCATCCACCTTCGAAGCATCACGCCGCCGCCGCGCGAGGCCGCCGCCGCGCTGCAGCCGCATTACTGGCCCGTCTCCAAGCTGATCGATCCGGTCAAGCGCGCGGCCGCGACAGCCTTCTGGACGCTCCGGCCCTACGCGGTCGTCGCCGGCTTCCTTTTCTTCGCCCGCCCTTGGAGCGCCGGGCGGCGCGCGGGCCCCGCGGCCCGTCTACTTCTCGCGTCGGGAGCCGCGTTGTGCGGCGTCGCGCTCTTTTGGGGCCTCGTGCCGCATACGCCGCTCGGACTCACCCTGTTCACGGTGGGACAGCGCGCGTTCTATCCCGCCATCCTCGTCTTGGCGGCGCTCGGGTCCCGGCCGTGGTCCGCGGAGGCCGACGGGAGCCGCCCGTGGAGGTCCGCCTGGGCGGCGCTCGCGCTGCTGCTCCTCCTGCGGTCGCTCGACCTCAAATTCTCCGCGCCGACGCCGTATTCGCGGGCCGAGGCCGACGCGATCGCCGACGTCGCCGCGCAATGCCGGGCAAGGACGCCGACGGACGCGCTCATCCTTATCCCGACCGAGCTTTCGGCGCTGCGGTGGCTGTCCCAGCGCGCCGCGTTCGGCGATGAGCGGGTCTACGCGGGCGTGGCGGTCGTCGACGAGGCCATTCGCTCCGCCTACGGAAATCCCATGGCGGAGCTGCTCGACGCGTACTCCCGCAAGGACTTGGCGGCCGTGGAGCGGGTCGGCGCGAGGATCGGCGCGCGCTTCGCCGTCGTTCCCTCCGACTGGAACTCCAGCGCGGACCGGGTCGCCTACCGCAATGAAACGTACTCCCTCGTGCGCCTGAAAGCTAGTAGATAGCCCCGACGACCAGGATCCGGACCATGATGTAGACGCCGGACGCGGCGTGGAGGGCGAGCAGCGCGCCCAGCGCCTTGTCCTTCGCATCGGCTCTCCCCCGCCCGGAGTACTCCCTCCAGGCCCCGGCGAGCGAGGTCATGAAGAGAAGATAGTTGCAGACGATGAGCTGCCACAGGTAGTCCCCATAAAACTCCCAAGGGCCCGACTCCGACACCGCGCAGAAGATCGCGAGCGCGGCGCCGAAGCACGCGAGCGAGAAGCGGTAGGTCCTGTCCTCGAGCGCCGCTTTCCCATGGATAAGGAAATACGCCAGCGGGAAAGCGGTCGACGCGACGAACGAGAGCGGCAGATTGGTCGAGAAGTGCCTCCAGACGTGGAGCGGATCGAGCCGGAGGCCCCCCGTGTTCGTCGCCAAGACCCCGTAGGTCGCGGGCGTCACGTAGATATGCTTGAACTGCAGCGCGAGCGGCACGGCGCCCGCCAGAACGGCGCCGCACGATTTGAAGAATGCCGCGCTCCAGCCGAAGCGCGCTAGGGCGAACAGCGGGAACACCGGCGCGAAGACCAGGAAGAAGCTCGGCTTGACGAGGACGTTCAGGACGACGAGCGCGGGAAGCGCCCACGGAAGCCGGCGCCCGTCCGACGCGAGGTACTCGTCCGACGTCCAAAACAAGAGCAGCGCGAGCGGCACGAGCGCGATCGTGGTCGAGTTGTGCCACACGTTCGGCGGAAACTGGCCGAGGTAGGGCTTGAGCCCAGGGAGAATCAAGCTGTGCGCGAACGAGAGGAGAAGAACCGAACCGAAAAGCCGCCCCTCCCCGACGGACCCCGCTCGCCGGCGCAAGAACGCCGCGGTAGCGGCGAACCGCGCCGCGGTCGCCGCGGCCACGACCGCGGCGGAGCCTACCAGCACGACGTGGAAGTCGCGGGAAAAAAGCGTCACGAGCGCCACGAGCCAGAAGTAGAGGAAATGAGCCGGCATCGCCTTGCCGTCCAGCATATCCACGACGAAGCGCGCGTGGATTTGGATGTCGGTGTTCGCGCGGGCTTTGAACAGCGCGAGGCAGTAGGCGAAGCTCGCGGCGAAGACGGCCGCGACGAGCGTCTTGAACCCTCGGGAGGAGCCCACGGTGGCCGCCATCATACCAATTGGCTCCGAACGCACGCAGGCGAAACGCGGTTTCCATTCCGCGAGTCCGCGCGCGAACGCCGGTTCTGGAGCTACTGCGCGCGTTGTACCGGGTCGTTCGGCTCTATTTGCTACGCCGCGAGTGCGCTACAGTGCTCGTGCAGCAGACTTCGGCCGGGGAGGGCCCGTCCAATGATCAAGCCTCGCTTCGCACACGCGGCGTTCGCCGCGTTCTTCGCCGCACAATGCGCCGCCGCGCCGATCCAATCCGCCGTGACGGCGGAGGAGTCCGCCGTCGGCACGCTCAACGCCTATTGGGACGGCGCCGGCATTCCGCCTCAAACCCCCGTCGTCGACGCGACCGGCCCCGCCGGGAGCGTCGAGCACGCCCCGAACCTGATCGCCGTGTCCGGCCGGACGCCCGCGCCGCACGCGGTCCCAGCGCCGAGCAGCGACGCCCCTCCCCAAACCTTGCCCGAGCTCCTCGCCTACTACGCCAATAAGGCGAAGGAACTACCCGCAGACGCGAACTCCTGGATTTTCCGCCAGGTCAACAGACGCTGGGAGTGGCACAAGCTCCCGACCGTCCTCGCCATCTTGAACCTCGAAGCCCTTCGACACGATCTGCGCAAGCACAACCTGCACGGCACCCATCAGCTCGATCCAAACCACCGGCGCACCGACCCGGCCAGCTGCGAGCGCTGGCGCGGCGCGCGCTCCCCGAACGGGACCTGCAACGACCCGAATAATCCGGACATGGGCCGCGCCGAAGCGCCGTTCGGCCAGAACAACCCGATCGTGGCGGTGAAGCCGGAGCCCGTGCCGGGCGATCCGGACCCGCGCGAGATCAGCCGCAGGCTCATGACGCGCAAGGAATTCAAGCCCGCGGCCATCGTCAACAACCTCGCGATGATCTGGATCCAATCCCAGGTCAACGACTGGGTCCGCCACGGCCGCAACCAGAAGGACCAGATCGCCGTGCCGCGTGCGGGGCAACCGATCAACGGCCGCGACGACGTCCTCGACCGCGTCGAGCGCGTGCCCGGCGCGACGGGCCCCGCCAACGCCAACAAGGTCACCCACTGGTGGGACGGCTCGCACCTCTACGGCAGCAGCGCCGAGACTCAGGCGAAGGTCCGTTCGGGCTCGGGCGGGCGCTTGACCCTGGACGGGAGCGGCCTCCTCCCGATCGACGAATCGCAGCGGGATACGGCGGGGCGCACAGGCATCGACCAGACGGGGTTCAACGAGAACTACTGGGCGGGGCTCAGCATGATGCACACGCTCTTCGCCCGGGAGCACAACGCGATCGCCGACATGTTCAAGGCGAAGCATCCGGAGTGGACGGACGACGAACTCTTCGACAAGGCGCGGCTCGTCAACGCGGCGCTCCTGGCGAAGATCCACACCGTCGAGTGGACGCCCGCGATCCTGCAGCATCCCGCCCTCCAGGTCGGGATGAAGGCGAACTGGTGGGGCCTCGGCGGCGTCATCGCCGAATACGCCGGCTACAAACCGCAGGATTTTAAGAACTCGTGGCTCGGACGGATGATCAAGAATTACATGCCCGACGCATTGAACGACATCGTCAACGGCATCCCCGGCGGGCAGACGAACCACCACGGCACCGACTACTCGCTGACCGAGCAGTTCGACATCGTCTACCGCATGCACCCGCTCGTCCCGGACTCCTTCGAGATGCACTCGGCAACCGACGGGCGGCACCTGGGCTCGATCGAGACGAAAGACATGCAGGGCATGGACACCCGCGGCGTGGTCAACCGCTTCGGTATGGCCAATTTGTTCTACTCGATGGGCATCAGCCACCCCGGCGCGATCACGCTGAGGAACTTCCCGAAGTCGCTGCAGAACTTCATGCATTTCAGCGGCCGCGGCGGGGACCTCGCGGCGGCGGACATCATCCGCACGCGGGAGCTCGGCGTTCCGCGCTACAACGACTTCCGCGCGTCCCTGCGCATGCCCCGGGTCGCGACGTTCGAGGAGCTGACCGGAGGAGACAAGGAACTCGCCGCCGATATGCGCGATCTCTACAAGGGCGACGTCGACAAGGTGGACACCATCGTCGGGCTCTTCGCCGAGCCGCCGCCGCAGGGCTTCGGCTTCAGCGATACGGCGTTCCGCATCTTCATCCTGATGGCGTCGCGGCGCCTCAAGAGCGACCGGTTCCTGTCGGTGGACTACCGGCCCGAGATCTACACCCGCGAGGGCATCGACTGGGTCGAGAACAACTCGATGCGGTCCGTGCTCCTGAGACACCACCCGGAGCTGTCGACGTCGCTTCAGGGCATCGACAACGTGTTCAAGAACACGTGGAAGAAGGTGGGCGGCCGCTAGACGGCTACTCGTCCTCTTCCCCGAAGACGCGCAGCTTGAGTTCGAAGGAGAACCGGGAGATTCGGCGGCGTTCGCCCTCGAAGTTCTGCTCGTAGTCTAGGGCGAGCGTCGTCCGCCGGCTGATGAGCATTTCGAGGCCCGCGCCCATCGTCGGCGCCCAATAGAAATCGACGGTGCGTCCTTCCTCTCCCAAGTCGCCCCGGGAGTCGACGTACTGCACGCCGCCCGCCAAATAGGGCACCATGCCGAAGCGCTTGCCGACGTCGAAACCCGCCACGCGCAGCAGGGACACTTTGGCGTATCGCAGCTCGTGCGTGCGCACGCGCAGGGTCTGCGCGGCCTCATCCTCGACGAGCTTCGTCAGCGCGTCGTTGTAGCTGTACTCGAGCTCGTACTTGAAGCGGTTTCGGGCGGTCGCCTCGGAGGAGCCGATCTCGAGGCTCAGCGTCGGCCCCCACTCGACCGAGCGCTGCTGCGCCTCGCGGCCGAAGCTACCCCGCAGCCCGAGAGAGAGCAGCCCGCGCTGATCGAGCCCGTCGTCGTCTTCCTCGTCGGGAAGCGGCGCGGCGCCGAGCCAAAACGCATCCCGTTCGCCTAGGACGTCCGCCAACTCTTGAGCGGCGGCCGGAGCCGCGGCGGCCAGCGCGAAACCTAGGGCGGCGAAGCGGAGTCCTCTCATGCGCGACGATCATAGCACTCCGCAATTGGACGTGTCGACCGGCGTCAGTCGTTGATACAGCCGAAATTCGAACCTTTCAATGACCGCCACCGTCGATAGCGCCGTCTAAAAGGCGCTCATATTCCGCTTCGATCCGGCGCGCCGCGGCGGCGGGTTCGTAAAGCCGCAGGGCTTCCTCCCGTCCGGCCCGGCCCATGTTCCGGCGGCGCTCCGGCGATGCGCAGAGGGAGAGCAGCGCGTCGGCGAACGCCTCCGGCGCGCCTCCGCGCACGAGGAGCCCCGTCTCGCCGTCCTTGACGATCTCCGCCGCGCCGCCGTCCGCGCGCGCCACGACCGGAAGGCCGCTCGCCATCGCCTCGATGAACACGCGTCCAAAATGCTCGCCCGGGGTCGGATGGAGAAGCATGTCCGAGGAGGCCAGAAGCGGCGCGGGATCCTCCCTCCAGCCGGCGAAGACGACTCCGGAAGCCGCATCGAGGCGTCGCGCCAATGCTCCAAGGGCCTCCGCCTCGGGGCCGTCGCCGATCACGAGCAGTCGGAGCCGAGGCTCCTTCGACCGCGCCCGCGCGAACGCCTCGACCGCGACGTCGAAGCGCTTCCACGCGTGCAGCTTCCCCATCGCGGCCGCCACCAGATCCCCCGGCCCCAGCCCGAGACGCTCGCGCGTGCCCGCCGCCGGCCGCGCGAAGGCCGCGGCGTCGACGGCGTTGGGGACGATCGACAGTCTCGGGTATCCCTCGAACTTCGCCGCGACATAGGCGGAGGTCGCGATGATCCTGTCGGACGCGGCGCGGCCCGCGGCGTCCATGAGCCCGTCTGAGTCCGCGATGCGCGCGTGCCACACGACGGGCAAGCCGAGCGTCTTGGCGGCCATGGCGGGCAAGAGCAGGGTCCTGCCGGAAGCGTTCGCGTGCACGAGGTCGACGTCCTCCTTCAATAGCCACCGGGCGAGTCGAGACACCTCGCCGCCGAGGAGTCCGGCCGCCGTCGACGACAGAGGATGGACCGCGACCTCGGCCCCGCACTCGCGCGCGCGCCGCGCCAGCTCGCCGTCGGACGGACAGGAGAGCACCGGACGGAACTTGGAGCGATCGAGCGCTTTGAGGAGCACGAGGAGGCTGAGCTCCCCGCCGCCCGAGATCTCGCCCGCCGGGGAGAAGAACGCGACGGTCCGGGGCACGGCACGCGACGCCTTGACCTGCGCCGAGGAGAACGCGCGCAGGACGGGCTCCGACGCGCGGCGCTGCGGGGACACGCGAGTCCAGCGCGCCGCCGCCTCCAAGAGCGCGCAAGGCGCGGCCCAACCGTGGGACGCCGACAAGGCCGCGAACGCGCGCGGCGACGGGCGTCCGTGGCGCAGAGTGAAGAGGAAGCGGTGCCCCGCGCGCCAACGCTCGATCCGGAAAGCCGAGAACTTGCGGGAGACCGAGCCCGCTCCGCCGTGGCGCGCCACGCTCTTGGGCTCGAGCAGGATCTTCCAGCCGCGCGCGCGCGCCCGGACGCCGAGGTCGATGTCCTCCCAATAGAACGGGTCGAAGAGCTCGTCGAAGCCGCCGAGCTCGCGGAACTTGGCTGCGTCGAACGCCGCGTGCCCGCCGGTCGCGAACAGGAGCGGAACCGCGCCCTCGGGTTTGATCACCGGCAGATACCGCACGCCCAAGAGGCCGAGCCTGCGCGTGACGGCGGGGACGGCGAAGGGCGAGCTCTCCGCGTCGAGCGAGGCGACCGCGAACACGTCCTCGTCATCGAAATGCGGAACGACGGCCGCGAGCGCGTCCTCGTCGAGACGGACGTCGGAATTGAGGAAATAGAGGATGGAGAACGCGGCCTCGGCGGCGCCCGAGCGGGAGGCGGGCCCGAATCCCCCGTTCTTCTCCCGCCGCACGATGCGTACGCCCTCGAGTCCTTCGACGGCCTCCGCGAGCGGGTCGGTGGAAGCGTCGTCCACCACGAGGACCTCCCACGGCGTCCGCAGCCTCGCGCAGGCCGCGACGGCGTCGGGCAGGTTCTTGCGCAGAAGCTCGGTCCCGTTCCAGGCCGGGACGATCACGCTCACTCCGCGAGGCGGGCGTCCGCTCATCCGAGCAAGCTCCCGTAGAGATCGCACACGCGGCGGGCCGTGGTCTCGATGCGGTAGCGCTCCTCGTAGCGCGCGCGCCCCGCCGCCCCGAGCGTGCGGCGGAGATCCAACGAGTCCCTGAGAGACGCGAGCGCCGCGGCCAGGCCGGGCCGGTCGTTGGGCGCGACGAGAAGTCCCGAGACGCCGTCCTCGATCGCCTCGACGTTGCCCCCCACCCGCGTCGCGACGACGGGAAGGCGCGCGGCCAGCGCTTGCACCAGCGCGGTGGAGAATCCCTCGCGCTCCTCGGACCCCAGCACGAAGGCGTCCGCGGCGCCCAGCACGCGGCCGACGTCGTCCACCCAGCCGAGGAAGCGTCCGCCGCCCTCGCCGAGCAGGCTCGCGGCCTGCCGCTCGAGGTCCCTGCGCAGCGGTCCGTCTCCCGCGATGAGGAGTCGGGGCCTCGGCTCGGAGGTACCGAGGCGCGAGGCTGCCATGACGAGGTCCTCGAGCCCCTTGCCGGCCGCGAGGCGAGACAGCGACGCGACGACGAAGTCCCGCGGGCCGAACCCGAAAAAGGCCCGGTGCGCCGCGCGGTCCTGCGGCATGGCGGGCTCGGGCGTCCCGTTCGCGATGACGACGATCTTCTCCTCCCGTACGCCGACGTCGCGCACGAGGAAGTGCTTCACGTCGTCGGAGACCGCGATCACCCGGCTGGTGATGCGCGAGAGGAGTCTCTCGGTCATGCGGTGCGTCCAACGGTACTCCGCCCGGTAGGCGCTCGCGACCTTATGGACTCGCGCGGGCACGCCGGCCGCCCAGGCCGCCGGCCGGCCGAGCGCTCCCGCCCAGTAGCCGTGCGTATGGAGCACGCGCGCCCCCGACCCGCGCAGGCGCGCCGCCAAGCGCAGCACGTGGTCGGGACGCCGGTGATCCCAGGCAGGGATCGTGCGCACCGTGATCGGGAAGCCGGGAGGCACCTCGGACATCCTTTCCAAGACCCAAATCTCCGGTTCGAAGCCGTGGCGCTTCTGGAACTCCGCGAGCCACGCGAGCGAGCGCTGCATGCCGCCCCACTGGCGGAACTTGGGATCGATCAAGCCTTCCGTCAAGTGGACGACCTTGACGGGCGCGTTCATCGGCCGGCCTTGCGCGGCGCCGCGATTACGATCATCGACGGTCCCTCGAGCCACCGGCCCGCCGCGCCGCGGATCCACGCCTTGAGTCCCGGCGCGACGAGGTTGGCGAGCGCCCGCCAACGCTCCGGAGACTTGACGCCCGCCCCGGCCAGCGTGTCCGTCGTCACGAGCGCGTTGTCGGTGCGGATCTCGACCGGCTCAAAACCCGAGCGAGTCAGAAGCTCCTTCATCGTCGAGCGCGTGAAATAGGAGAAGTGCACCGTCTCGAGGAACCCGTCAAACGTCTCCGGATGGGCGCGCGCGGCGCGCGATCCCGCGTTGGGCGTGCTAATCATCAAGACGCCGCCGGGCGCCAGCCACGGCCTGACGCGCCGAAGGGTCGCGACGGGATCGGCGACGTGCTCGATGTACTCGAGCGCCACCACCGCGTCGAAGGCTCCGTCTTCGAAGGGCGCCGCCTCGACCGTGCCCGTGACGACCCGCGCGCCGAACTCCGCGCGGGCGCTGTCGGCCGCGAAGGCCGAGATGTCGAGCCCCGTCGCGTCCCAACCGCGCCGCTTCGCCGCCTCGAGGAGGTACCCGCGCGCGCACCCGATCTCGAGCAGGCGCCCGGGCGCCTTGAACCTCTCGAGCCGCTCCAGATGCTCGGAGAATTTTCCCACGAGCCGCTCCCGGTCGGCCGCGTACTCGCGGGGCGCCCGGCTGTCGGCGGTCCCCGCCGCGTGGAAGTAATCCTTGAAGTAGCTTTCGCCGTAGAGAGGTCTGAGATCGTGAGGGACCGCCGGGCGAAACAGCAGCCCGCAGGCGGCGCAGCGGACGATCTCGATGCCGCCGGAAAGCGCGAGCGCCGGACGGGCCGCCGGGTCTGCGCACAAGGGACAGGGCCGAGCGTTGGTCACGATATCGGGGTGCGGACGAAGGAGAACGCTAACATTTTTCGTCCTTGACTTGCCGCCTCACGGGGCCAGGCCCTTATCGCGCAGGAAGCGCGCGATCGCCTCGGCGACGACCTGGGCGCCTTGCGCGTTCCAATGGTCGTCGAGCGTCCGGTAGAGCGGTCTCGCCGCGGGACGGCGCAGCGCCTCCCGCAGATCGAGGGCCGGGACGCCGGCGCGCTCCGCCCAAGCCAGCCACCGGCGATTCGGCGCGTCCAATCCCGCCATGTCCTTGGGCACGTCGTAGCCGATGGACCGGAAGAACGCGGCGCAAGTCTCGTTCACCTGCAGGCAGCTCGGCGCGACCACGAGGGCCATCGCCGCGCCGCGGCTCCGGATCATCCCGCGCATCTCCTCGAGAAGCCCTTCGGAGGCGTCCATCGCCGAGGCCAAAGACGCGTCGCTCAAGTCCAGGCTGCTGCGGAACCTTCCCGGCTCGGCAACGGCGAACTCGAGGAGATAGGTGTTGATCGGCGGCGCGCCCGCGCGCTTGGGCAGGACGCTCTCGACGCTCGCGAGGCGACGCTTGAGCTCCTTATCGGGCACCCCGCGTTCCGCTCCCGCCGCCATCGCCCACTGTCGCCACGTCAGCGTCCTCGGCGCTTGCGCGAGATGTTTGAGCTTGCGCAGCCAGGTTTCGCGGATGAACCACGCGAGATAGGAGTGCCTCCGCAGCCAGTCGCGCAGCGCGCGCCGCGGAGCCGGCTGGCGCTGCCAGTCCCGCACGTCCTGCAGGTCGTTGCCTACGTACGCCATGACGAGGACGACGTCGGGGGCGACAGCCAAGCCCCTCAACGACAGCACGTTCCGGTAGGTATCCGGGCCGGTGCCCGGCAAGGCGTCGTTGACGATCTCCGCGCGCCCGGGCGCCGTCTTGTCCAAGACGGCCTGCAGCCGGTCGGGCCAGGAGCCCGGATAGGCGCACATGCTGTCTCCCAGGACGACGATCCGCCGCGTCCCCGGGACGCGCGTGCCGGAGACGCGCTTTCCAGGCTGATTGACGTGCTCCGGAAGGTACGCGCCGACGGGCAAACCCAGGCGCAGCGCGGCCTCCGCGATCGCGACGCCGAGCGCCAACCCGAGGACCGCCAGAGCCGCGCGCGACGCCGCGGCGGCGAGCGCCGACCGCGGCGCGCGCGTCATCGGGCCGCGCTCCCCCACTCCAAGAGGACCCGCGCCCGGTGCAGAAAGGTGTGGTTCTCGATCACCCGCTTTCGACCCGCCTCGGCCTGCGCCCGGCGCCGCGCGGGATCTTCAAGCAGCGCGGAACAGACGGCGCGGAGCTCCCCGGCGTCGCGGAAGGTGGCGACCGCGCCGGGCAGGAAGCGCTCGATGTCGGCGCGCGCGTCGCCCACGAGGCACGCCCCCGCGGCCAGGCTCTCCCACACGCGCATATTGAGCCCCTCGACCGCCTGCGCGTGCACGTTGACCACCACGTCCGCCGCCGCGTAGGCCTTGAGCCACTCCTCCCGCGGCAAGGCCCGCTCCTCGCGCACGCGCGCGCGCACCGCCGGGTCCGCGGCGGCCGACCAGCCGGGGCCCCACACCGACAGGCCGAGGTCCGCGACCGCGCTCAGGGCCGCTTCCCGCGACGGAGAATAGGAACCGACGAAGCAGATTTTGGACTGCCATCGCCGGCACTCCTCCGGCGCGAGCTCGACGGGATGATGGAGCGCCGGATCGCAGGCGAGCGGCAGGTGCTCGACGCGCTTGGCCCCATGGCGCTTAAGCCAGCCGGCCCACGTCGCGTCGACGACCGCCCAGACGTCGTAGGGCGCGACCGTCTCCGGAGGCACGAAGCGCTCGGGGTCGTCCGCCAGCCAGTTGACGGCGAAGGCTCCGGACTCCTTGAGGCGAAGGACGGACTCGGGAGCCAGCCGATCGGCGCGGAGCGCCACGAAGAGCTCGGGGCGCAAGCGCCGCGCCTCCTCGAGGAATGCCGCGTTGCTGCGCGCCGCGTCCGCCCGCTCGACGGCCGGGACGCGGCGCGGCGAGAGTTTCGCCCGCAGGCCGGCGGGGATGAGGCGCTTGAGGAACGACGGCGCCACGCGGCTCGCGCGGTAGTCGAACATCCGGAGCTCGCAGCCCGCCTCGCGGAACGCGCGCTCCACGCACGCCTCCATCTGCTCCACGAGCCCGATATGGGCGCCGGCGACGAGCACGCGCGCGCCGCTCATCGGCCCCCCGCCGGGACGAGCCGACGGAAATAGTCGAGCTCGTCCTTGCGCAGCCACAAGGGCGCCGTCGCCGCGATCACGGCGGCTCCCGCCGCGCCGCGCGCCACGACCGCCAGGATGGCCGGCAGCGCGGGCCGCCATGCCGCGCTCACCCACGCCGCGGCGAGCGCCGCGGCCACGACCTTCGGCTCGAGCGCCCGCAGGACGTCGGCCGCGCCCGCCCCCACTTCCCGGTTCGCCCACCATAAGATGAGGCCCGTCGACAGCGCGCTCGTCGCCGCGAGCGAGGCGGCCGCCCCGTAGGCGCCGCGGCTCTGGATCAGCCACCACGAGCACGCGAGGTTCACCGCTCCGCCGAGCATACAGACCGCCGCCCAGGGGCGCGGCTGCCCGATGCCGTGCGACAGGACGGCCGGGATGCTGCCGAGCGCCTGCGCGGCGGTCGCGAGCACCAAGAGCGGCACGAGCGGCCCGGCGTGGACGCCGAACTCCGGGCTGATCCACGCGGAGATGAAGTCCCCGCCGATCACGGTCACGATGGCGGTCAGCGGGATCACCGCGAGCCACGACCAGCGAAGCCCGCTAAGGTAAAGCTCCTTGAGGCCCTCGCGGTCCCCCTCGCCCGCCTTCTTGCTCACGGCGACCAGGATGGCGTTGGCGAAATGCGTGCTCGGCATGCGCACCTGTCCGGCCAATGTCGTCGGCACGGTGAGATAGGCGACCTCCGCGAGCGGCCGGAACACGCCCAGGAGGAAGCGGCTCGCCGGCATGACGAGCTGGCCCGCCAAGAATCCCGCGAACAGAGTGCCTCCGTAGTCGAGGAGCCGCCGCGACCACGCGCGCATGTCGACGGATGGGGGCGCGCCGGCGGCCGAGGGCTGCAGCCGCTTGGCGAACCACGCCAGCAACGCCCATTCGACCGCCTGGGCGGCGACGACCCACCAAACCACGGCCTCGAGTCCGTAGCCCGCGAGCACCCACAACGAGGCTCCGCCTCCTTGGAGCGCCGTCCCGATCATCCTCGTGCCGTTGCAGACGTCGAGCCTCTGGTGCGCGCCGACGATGCCGCTCGCGAGAGACGACAAGACTTGGAAGAAGATGAAGGCGGCCTGGGCGAGCAGGATGCGCTCCGCGAACGCCGCGCGCCCCGCCTCCACGTGAAGGACGTTCCGCGCCAGGACCGGAGCCGCCAGCGAGATCGCCGCTCCCGCGATGATCGCGTAGACGAGCGCGAGCCGTCCGAGCGCCCTCCCCGCCTCCAGGCAGCCGGCGTCGTCCTTGCGCCCGACGGCATTGCCGACGAAGTTCACCGCCGAGGTCGAGAAGATCAGGCTGACGAACCCCGCCCAGCCGCCGATCGTCAGGGCGACGTTCCAGAGACCGTAGTCCGTCGCGCCGAGCCCCCGGATGATGCTCGGCGCGGTGAGCAGGGACACTGCGATCCCGAAGCCGTGATTGGCGAGGCCGGTGAGGACGTTGCGCCCCATCGTCTCCTTGTCCGAACGCGCGGCCTTGGGGCTACCCATGGGCGTGGCGGGACGGCGGCCGGCGCTCCGGGGGCAACGGCGATGTGTAGTCCTCGATCTTCACCATCTCGTCGCGGTCGTTGATATAGAGCCGCGCCACCATGGCGGTGAGGAACCAGAAGGGCTCCATGATGCGCACGATGATGAAGGTGTTCGCCCCGTACGCGTGGCCAACGACGCCGATGAGCGCCGCCATGAGCCCCAGTCCGAGCGCGCGGTCGTCGTCCGTCTTTCCGTAGCGGAAGACGGCATGGCCCATCTGCCAGATCCGGTACAGCATCCAGAAAAAGAGGCTCAGTCCCAGCAGCCCCGTCTCTCCTAGCACGCGCGGGAACTGCGTGTCGACGAGACCGACGCCGGTCACCCCCCAGCCGAGCACCGGCGCCTTCGGGAAGCGGTCCGTCACGATCCAGCGGGTCGCGACGACGCGCGACATCGCCGACTGCTCCAGGCGAAGGTTGCTCCGATAGTGCTGCGGGATGGCCATCCGCGACGTGCCCGCGCCGGAGAACGTCTCTTGGAACCGGTTGAACACCTTGCTGCGCACCTGCGGAATCATCACGACGAGCACGACGGCCCCCAGGACCGTGAACAGGATCGGCAGCTTGTTCCTCGGCGCCATCGCGAGCAGGAATAAGACCATGAACAGGAGCCCGATGTAGGAGGATCGCGACAGCGTCATCATGAACGGCACCAGCATGAACATGAAGGAGCCCAGCGCGAGCTGCTTCTTCTTCATGCTCCCGAAGACGAACTGCCCGAAGAGCACGCCGAAGACGACCATGAAATAGCCGCCGTAGGTGTTCGCCTCGTTCTCCATCTGCGCCTGCGTGCGGCTCGCCATGGACACCGAGATCGGCGTCTCGAAGGGCGTGCTGACGCGCGCGCCCTGCGGCAGCTGCCAAAAGCCGAACATCGTGACGATCACGGCGGTGATCCACGCCATCCACAGATAGCGCCGGATGTCCTCCTCGTTCTCGACGATATTGACGGTCATGAAGAACAGGACGAAGTACTGCACGTACTTGAGCACGAAGAAGCCCGGGCGAAGGTAATCGAGCCGCCCGTCGAGCACCGCCAGCGCCGTCGACAGCACGCAGACGCTCGTGTACATGAACACGGGCAGGTGCACCGGAGTCCCCGCCAGGAAAGCGCGACCCTTGATCACCGCGGTCCGCGCTACCCAGCCGAGGAAGACGACCATGAGGATGATGTCGTCGAAACGGATTTCGACCGCCGAACCCATGCTCGAGCCGCCCGAGCTCAGCGAGCCGCCGCGCAGACGCGGCGACAGAAGCATCGAGAAGACCATGAACCCCATGCCGATCTTCGGCTTGAAGAAGGTGAGCATCCCGACGCCTACGGCGAGCGCGAGGGCGATGATGAGCGGCGACGCGAAGTTGGTCGCGACGACGCCGAACGCCAGGCAGATCGCGAACCCTACCGTGACCGATAGGATCAACCGGAACGTCCGCTGCTCTTCGAGGTCTCCGAATGCCACTATTCGGAGCGGTTAATCCGCGCCTTCCTTGCGGGCATAGTGCCCGTAGTCGTAGTAATAGCCGTACCGCGGCTCCATGTCCGTCGCGCTCATGTCGTTGAGGACGACGCCGATGATGTTCGACTTGGAGGAGACGATCTGGTCCTTGGCGCGGCGGAGCGCCTTGCGCGCCATCTTGCCGGCTTTATAGACCATGACGACGCCGTCCGTGTGCGGCCCGATGATCATGGGGTCGACGAACAAGAGGACGGGCGGGCAGTCGAAAATGACCAGATCGTACTCCGCGCGCATCGCCTCGATGACCTTGGGAAGCTCGGGCGAGGAGAGCACATTGACGAGATCGCCCCCCGAGGCGGTCCAGCCCGTCATGACCTTGAAGTGGTCGATGCCCGGGAACGCGAGGAGCTTGTCGAGGTCGATCTCGCCCATCAGGAAGTCCACGGTGTCGCGCACGGCGTCCTGGAAGGGGATCTTGCCGGTCAGCACCTCGACGAGTCCCGGTCCCTTGGGCAGGCCGAAGATCCGGTGGACGACCGGGCGCCGCAAGTCCGCGCCGACGAGCAGGGTCTTCATCCCCGAGTGCGCGGCCGCCAGCGCGAAGTTCACCGCCGTCAGCGTCTTCCCCTCGGCGACGCCCGTCGACGTGAACGTCAGGACCATGTTCTCCGGACGGGAGAGCTGCGATTGGATGTTCGCCCGGAGGCTATGGTATACCTCGATGAACGGCGATTTGCTGCGGTGCTGGAACACGAGCTGGGAGCGGAATACCTCCATCGGGTACCGTTGCCGCCGCAGGATGTGGGTCTTGATCATGCCCCACCGGTGGTCGGTCCCGAAATGCGGGATGATGCCCAGAACGGGCACGCCCAGGCCCTTCTCGATCTCCTCGATGGTCGAGATCGAGATGTCCAAATTCTCCAGAAGGAACGCGGCGAGCAGGCCCAGGAATGAGCCGAGCACGACGCCGATCATGTAGTTCAGCGGCTTATTCGGATAGAACGGCGCCGTCGGAATGACCGGGCGCGTCAAGATCGTGACGAAGGGCACGAGGGACGCCATCGCGATCTTCGCCTCCTCCATCTGCTTGGAGAGGGCGACGTAGACTTCATCGTTCACCCGGATGTCGCGGTCGATGTTCTGCAGCTCCTGCTCCTGGGCTGGGTTCTGGGACAATCTGGCCTTCAGCGCCGTGATGCGCTCATCCAGACTGAGGATGTCGGGATGGATCGGCGTGAATTTCTTGAGCAGCTCCTTGCGGCGGTTCTCCGCCTCCAAGAGCGCGCCGGCGAGCGTGGGCCCCAAGCCGGCCGTCTGGTGGCCCTCCAGGAAGTGTTTGCGGTCTCCTTGGAGCTTCCCGAGGGCGACGCCGACCTCGTCGCGCCGCTTGACGACGTCCTGGAGGGTCGTCCGCGTGTGGGCCGAGCGGTCTTCCAGGTCGCGTTCGACGTAGGAATCCACGACCGCGTTCGCCATGTCCGCCGCGAACACGGGGTCGGGACCCGTGACGGAGATGAGGATCATGTTCGAGCCTTCGAGCTGCTCCGCTCGAAAGCCCGCCTTCATGACGCCGGGCGCCACGTTTAGACGCTTGGCGACGCGCTCGGACATATTCTGCGATTCGAGCACCCGCAGCTGCGTGGGGATGACCTGGTACGGATCGCCCAGTCCGGAGACCGACTCGAGCAGCTTGGACTGGGGAGCCTCGAATTTCACGACGGCCTGGGCCCGATAGAGCGGGACCTTCAGCTGGGTGTAGACGCCCACCGAGCCGGCCACCGACATCACGACGCCCGCGACGACCCACTTGCGCTTGCGCAGGATGCGCCAGTAGTCGTTTAGGCTGAGCTCTATCTCCATGTCGATCCGTTTACTTCGTCTTCTGGTCCACCAGGATGATCATGCTCGCGATCAGCGTCAGCAGCGACAGCCACGGCAGGATGTTCGTGTTCGTCCACTGCGCCGAAATCGTGACCTTCCCCTTGGGCACGTAGATCGTGTCTCCGGGGGCGAGCTCGGCGTCACGGCTCAGATCCCCTTCCAGCACCGGTTTGAGGTTCGCTACGAAGCTGCCGTTGGCGCCGTTGAGCCCGTAGCGGAGGATCTGAATCTTGTTCGCCTTCGCGTTGTCTCCCAGGCCCCCCGCGAGCGCCACCACTTCCAACAGACGCATGCCGTCGCGATACTCGTAGTAGCCGGGAGTATGGACCTCGCCGATGATCGCCACCCTCCGGCCGGAGAACTTGCGGACGTTGACGGTGACCTGAGGCTTGGCCACGTACTTCGAGTACTTCTCGATGAGCAGGTCCTGCAGCTCCCGCGCCGTCAGGCCCTTTACGAGCAGGGATCCGATGAGGGACAGCTCGACCTTCCCGTCGGGCTGTACGGTGACCTCTCGGGAGTATTCCTCGGCGGGGAACACGGCGATCGACACCACGTCCCCCGGATTGATGCGGGCGTCCGACGCTCCGGTCGAGCCGACCTTGACGGGCTCGGCCGCCAGGGCCGGCAGCACGGCGTTCTGCAAAATTCCGGCGGCGAAGACCGCGGACAGGGCCGCGCGTCTAAGAGGCGTCCGAATCATTGTCGTTGTCTCCTTTCGTAGGAACAGGCTCGTTCTCTAGAACCTTATACAACGACTTGACCATGGACCGCAATTCCCGAATCTCCTCGGCGAGGTCCGCCGGCAGCTCTCCGGAGCCCGGAGACGAGGCGTGCGAGGAGAGCCGGCGTTCCAACGCGGCGACCCGCGCGGCGAGACGTTCGACCTCCGCGCTGGATTCTTGGCTGCCTCCACCCCACGCGGCCACGACGGCGAGCCCGATGAGGCCCAAGGCGACGGCGATGCGATTGTTCGCGATAAGGCCGCCGGCCGACAAGGCCGCCGCGCTTCCGATCAAGAGGAGCTTGAAGCGGCTTACGCCCGCGAACGCCCCGCCGAGGGGCCTCTCGTCCTCCGAGCGGCTCGCGGCGATCTCGTCGCGGAAGGGACGGGGCGTCGAGGCGGGATTGCGCCGAGCCTGCGCGGGGGCGGGCGGCGTGGACGAGGGCGCGCGCGGAGCCGGCTCCGGCCGCGCCTCGCGAACGGGCGCCTCCGCCGGCGTCGGCGCGGGCGCGGGCGCGCCGCCGGGCGATTTGAGCCGGTTAAGCAGGTTTCGGAGCTCCTCGATCGACTTCGCCATCGGATTTAGACCCTGCCGCTTCTTGCCTCCTCCAATTCCCTAAGAAACGTCTCGCACGTCGAGATAAGCTCGGCCCGCATTTCCTCGAACTCGGATTGTTGCTGGGACAGCCGCCGCTCGAACTGCTCCTGCTGCTCACGCAGCTTGGCCTTGAACTCCGCGGGCTCGGCGCCGGCCGCGGCGGCGGACTTCTTGACCTCGTCCTGAAGACGCTCGATCCGGGACAACAGTTCCTTGATGGTCGCGTCCCGGTCCGCGACGATCGCGAGCAGCCGCGCCTCGCGATCCGGCTCGGGATCGCCCGCCGGTCTTCCGGACCGGTCCTGCTCCTTTTGCGGCGCCGCCTTCGCGTTCCGACGCTCTCCGATGTCCGAACGCATCTTCTGCAGGACGCGCCGGAGCTCTTCGAGCGATTGACTCATGCGGACTGCGGCGCGCTCCCGCGCTTATGGGCTAGCCGCTCCTCCTCCGCTTCCAATTCGCTCACCAGCTTTTCGCAGGCGCTCAGCAGTTCGAGCTTCTTGTGCTCGAACTCGGTCTTCTGCTCCTCCAAAAGCTTGCGGTAGTGCGTCTCGCGCTCCACCCGCTTGGCCTCCAGGGCCTTCATCCGCTCCTCGTACGCCTTCTGGATCTCGTCGACGCGCTGGGCGGTCTCGGTCGTCACCGACAGCGCCTTTCGGTCGAGCGCCTCGCGCAGTCGGAGGGCTTCCTGGACCATCTCCTCGAGCTTCTTCTCGAGCTCGCGGCGGTGCTCGAGGTAGCTCGACTCGCGCTCCGTCATGGCCTTCTCGTAGCGCTTCTCCTGGTCCTGAAGCTGGTTGATGAGGTGCTTACGCTCCTCCTCGAACGCCTTCTGACTTTCCGACATCTCGATGGTCGACGTGGAGGTCTTTCGGGTGAGCTCCTCCTGCAGGCGCACCGTGGTCTGCTGGAGCTCCGAGATCTTGGCCTCGCGGTTGGCGAGGTCATGCCGGAACTGCGTCTCGCGCGCCATCGCCTGATCCAGCGACTGGCCGCTTTGGGCCGCGTCCTGCTGATACACCGCGAGGCGCCGCTTCTCGGAGTCCAGAAGATCGCGCTTTTCCTTCTCGAATTCCGTCAACAAATCCTTCTTGAGGTCGGCCAGCACATCCGAGCGCTTCGCGCGCTCCTGCATCAGCTCTTCCTGGAGCTTTAAGACTTTCGCGTCCATCTGCCGGACGGTGGCGTGGGCGTCCTCCATCTGGGCGAGCAGGCGTTCGCGCTCCATCTCGAGCGACCGGCGCTTGATCACTTCGACGGCGAGGTCCGTGCCTTGCGGGTGCTGCGCGGCGCTGTTGGCGGGTGCGGCGGCAGCTTCGGCTTCCTGCCGCGGTTCCTCCTCGACGGGCGGCTCGGGAAGGGGCGCGCGGGCGCTCATGGCCATGTAGCCCGCGCCGGCCAGCGCGCAGGCCATGCCGGCGGCCGACAGCATGGGGATCGAGGCCGCGAGGCCGACGAAGGCGAGCACGACCGCGGCGGCGACCACCAGAAAAGCGGCTACGACGTCCGTTCTATTGGCTTCCGGAACGGGCCTGCGGGCGGGAGGCGGAGGCGGCGGCAGAGGAGAGGCTTTGGGAGAATCGTGCGCGACCTTCTCTACGATGCCTACTTCCTGGCTCATCGACGCCATCAGCTTCCTCAAGTCCTCGCTGGCCTTTGTCACGAAGCACCTCCCTCACGCGCTCGGATGGAGGCCTCGCGAGCCTCCAGTTCCTTCCTATATCCCTCGAAAGCCGTGAGCAGCTCTTGCTTTCGAGCGCTGTACTGCTGCTCGAACCTCTCGGCGACCGCCTCTAGGTGCTTGCGATGGCTCTCCTCCATGGCGCGGAGCTTTTCCTTGAGCTCCTTGATCTCGGCATCCCTCGCCTGTCGCGCCAGTTGGTTCTCCTTCGCCCGTTCCTGCGCCGCCGCGGCCGCCTCGTCGCGTATCGCCAGCGTCTTGTCCTGCGATTCCGCCAGCCGCTTTTCCGCCGCCGCGAGCTGCTCCTTGGACTGCTCGAGGCTGCGTCCCAGGGCCTGAATCTCCCCTTCCCTGAGTATAAGCTCTGAAGCCGATTTTTGCCACTGAGATTCCTTTGATTTGACGAGCTCCAAAAGCTCCCCGCGGACCTGGTCCAACTCCGCCTGCCGACGCTCGGTCTCGGCTTGGAATTTCCCGGCGAGCTCCGTCTTGAGAGCGTCCAGGGCCTGAGACTTCTCCGTCGAGCGGGCGTTCGCGAGTTCGGTACGGAGCGCCGCGGCGCGCTCGAGCAGCTCGGCGGCCGCCTTGTCCCGCTCGGCAAGCTTGGCGAGGAACCCCGCCTCGAGCTCGCGCCGCGACGCCTCCGCCTGCGCGTGAAGGTGCGCGACGTCTCGCCGCAGGCGCTCCTGCGCCTCGGCTCCGGCCTTGATCTGCGCCTCGAGGGCGGCCGTCCTCGCCGCCTCGTCGGCCTTTTCGGTCTTGAGCAATGCGGCGAATTCTGCGGACATGCGCTCCTTGAGCGCCTCGGCTCCGGCGATCGCCTCCTTCTGAGCCGCGGCGAGCGCGGACGCGGCCTGGGCCTCCCGCTCGCGGACGGCCTGCTTCGCCTCCTCGACTTGGCGGGTCAGCTCGGAGCGCTCGCGCGCCAGGCGCGCGTCGAACTCGGCGACGAGCTGCGCCCGGAGCCCTTCCAAGGCGGCGGCCTTGTCGACGGAGCGGGCGCGCGCCAGCTCGACCTCGACGCCGTGGAGCTTCTGCTTCAGCTCGTCGACGATCGCCTCGCGGTCTCCCAGCTGCTTCGCGTGGCTCTCCTCGTGCTCGCGGCGGACCACGGCGAGGCGGTCCTTGAGCTCCGCGACCAGTTTTTCCAATTCCATCTCGCGCCGGCGGTGGCGCTGGTCGTCGGCGTTAAGCCGCTCCGCCGAGGAGCGGGAGCGCCCGATCTCGCCTTGGGCGTCCTCTAGCTTCTCGCGCAGAGCCGCCAGCGCTTGCTCGCTTTCGGCCGCCAGCCGCGCGTGCTTGGCGTCGAGCTCCCGCAGACGGGCCAGCGCGTCCTCGTTGGCGCGCGCCGCGTCCTGAAGCCGCTTCGCCGACTCGGCGCGTTCCCCCTGGAGGCGCTCCTCGAACTGGACCTTCGCCGCCGCCTGCGCGGCGTCCACGGCCTGCGTCTTCTCCACGGTGCGCGCCTGCGACAGCTGATCCTGCGTCCTCGCGAGCTGCGCCCGGAGCTCGCCGATCGACGCCTCGAAGGTCCGCCGCGCCTCGGTCAACTGCAGATTCAATGCGGACGCCTGCTCGGCGGCCTTCTCGTCCTTGGCGCGGAACGTCGCTTCGAATTCCGCGGCCATCCTCAGACGGAGCGCCTCGAGCGCGGCCGCCTCGTCGGTCGTGCGGGCGCGGGAGAGCTGCTCCTCCGTCGTCCGGATGCGTTCGGTGAGCTCGGCGAGGACCGCGTCGCGCTGGGCGATATGGAGGTCCTTGTTCTTGACGGCCTTCCCGAACTCCGCCTCCAGCTCCTTGCGGAGCGCGTCGAGCGCGGTCTCGAGCTCCATCGAACGGGCGCGCACGAGCTGGTCCCCGACGGTCTGAAGCTTGGTCTTGAGATCGGCGACGAGGGACTCCGTCTGGCGCAGGCGGTTGGCGTGCTCGACTTCCGCCTTGCGTCCGGCGGCGTCCGCCTGGGCGAGGCATTGGAGGCGGAACTCCTCGGCGGCCTTGAGCTTGTCTTGGGCCGCGGCCTCCGCGCGGATGAGCTCCTCCTGGGCCGTCCTCACGGCCGTCGCGCTCTTCTCGACGCGCCGATTGAGCTTCTCGCGCTCCGCCGCCCAGCCCGCCTCGAAATTGCGGATGTGCTCGTTCTCCTTCTCCTCGCGGGCCTTGAGGGAGAGGTCGAACTCGGCCTTCAGCTTGGCGCGGAGTTCATCGAGGGCCGTCTCCCGCTCCGTCGACCGGGAGCGCATGAGTTCGTCCTCGCTCTTCTGCAGCCGCTGCCGGAGCTCCCCGATGACGGCGTCCTGCTCTGCCGCGCGCTCCTGCTTCTCGCGCTCGATCATCAGGCGCTTCTGCGTGAATTCCGCGTCGAGTTCCTTCTGCTTCTTCTCCGCGTCGGCCAGCGCGAGGGCCTTGAACTCCATCTCCTCGCGGAGGCTGGAAAGCTCGCGCTGCATCCGGCGGACCGAGTCCTCCTCGGAGGCCTTGGCGCGGCCCAGCTCCTCTTCCGCCCCCTGCAGGCGCTCGCGGAGCTTGGCGACGGCGGAGTCCTGAAGCTCGATGGCCTTCCCCAGCTCGGCCTCGCGGCGGGAGGAGCGGTCGTTGGCGTCCGCCAGCTCCTCGGTCTTCTCGCGCAGCGCCGCCTCGACCTTCGACGATTCCCGCGTCTTGGCCTCGAAGGCCTGCTCGAGGCGGATCCTCTCCAGATAGGCGACCTGCAGATTCTCGTTGCCGCGGCGGATCTGCTCCTCGAGCTCTTTGCGTTCGTGCTCGAACTGATCGGCCAGCATCGCCCGCTGGCGCTGCTCCCGCTCCTCGGCGGCCTTGAGCGTACCGGCGAATTCGACGGTCTGCTTCGCGCGGGCCTCGGCCTCGATCTTGGAGGACTCCCGCGATTTCGCCTCGAAGGCCTGCTCGAGGCGGATTTTCTCCAGATACGCGACCTGCAGGTTCTCGTTGCCCTGCCGGAGCTGCTGCTCGAGCTCCTTGCGCTCGTGATCGAACTGCTGGAGCAGCATCTCCTTCTGGCGCTGCTCCCGCACTTCGACCTGCTTCATCGTCTCGGCGAACTCGCCGGCCTGCTTCGCGCGCGCTTCGGCCTCGATCTTGGCGGCCTCGCGCGCCTTCGCCTGGAACTCCTGCTCGAGCCGCAGCTTGTCGAGAAAGGCGACCTGGAGGTTCTCGGCGGCCGCGCGGATCTGCCCCTCGAGTTCCCGGCGCTCGTGCTCGTGCTGCTCTTCCATGTGAGCGCGCATCCGGCGGTCGCGCTCCTCGGTGTTCTTGAGCGTCTCGGAGAATTGGGCGGTGAGCTGGGTCCGGAGCTCGTCCAACGCCTGGGCGGCCTCGGACGTCTGGGCGCGGGCAAGCTTGTCCTCCGACTCGGCGAGGCGGTCGCGGATCTCGGCGATGACGCCGTCGCGCTCGGACAGCTGCTTCTCCTGGGCCCGCTCGAGCTCCTCGCGCTGGCGGACGTGGTCGGCCTGCAGGCGTTCCAGGCGGTCGTGCAGGCCGTCGCGCTCGCGCACGTGAAGGTCGATGATGGACTGGTGCTCCTCGGCGAGCTTGGCGCGCAGGGATTCTAGAGCCTGCGCCTCGTCCGTGGACTTGGCGCGCGCGAGGCGGTCTTGGACGTCGCGGAACTGCTCGCGGAGCGCCGCCAAGGCCTCGTCGCGCTCGGCAAGCTGCCGGCGGTGCTCGGCCTCGAGCTCCCCGAGCTCCTTGTGCCGCTGCGCCTCGGACCGGTCGAGATTCTGGAGCAACTCGGCGTGCCGCTCGCGCTCCCGGCCCAGCTCCGACTCGAGCTCCTGGCGCTCCTTGGCCCAATGGTCCTCGACGACCTTCAAGTGGGACGACAGCTCCCGCTCGCGGATCTCGAGGGTCGCGCGCATCTCCTTGTTCAGGGTCTCGCGCAGCTCCTCGGAAAACTTGGCCATCGCCGTCGACTCGGCCGCGACGAGCTCGTGCTGGAGCGCCTGGACCCGGTCGTTCATCTCGCGGATGACGACCTCGCGCTCCTGAAGCTGCTGGGCGAGCCGGGACCGCTCGAAGCGCGTCTCCTGCTGGGCCGACGCGAGCCGCCGCTCGAGCTCGTCTTCGCGGGCGCTCTTCCACTCCTGGAACTGCGCGTCCAGTTTCTCGCGCCGGCGGACGAACTCCGCCTCGAGCTCGCGGACCCGGTCGTCGAAGGCGGCGCGCGCCTCCTCCTGCGTCTTCAGGAAGTCCTGCGTCTTGAGCTGGAAGGTCCGCTCCGCCTCGGCGAGCCACGACGAGATCTCGTCGCGGTTGCGCTTGTCGGAGCCGGCCAGCACGTCCTGAAGCTCCTGTATCCTGGACAGGGCGGACTCGAGGCGGAGCTGGAGCGACTTCTGCTCCTCGATCAGGCGCTCGCGCTCGAGGCTCCACGCGTGCTGGAGGTCCCCGAGTCGTCGGTGCTGCTCGTCGTACCAGGCGGAGGTCCGGGTCTGGAAATCCTTGTGGAGCTGCTCCTCGAGCGCCTTCGTCTCGCTCTCGAGGAGGTCCTTGCGCTCCGTGAAGTCCTTCTGGAGCTGCTCGCGCTGAAGATCGAGCTCCTTGAGCGCCTGCGACTTGCGCGCCTCGTAGACGACGTCGATCTCCTTGAGGCGCTCCTGGACCCGCGTCTCGAGGCCCGCGCGGAGGACCTCGACCTCCTGCAGCTTCGCCTGATAGCCGGCCTCGAGCGATTCCGCGCGATCCTTCTGCTCCGCCTCGGTCTGGCGCGCGCTCTCCTCCAGCTCGGCGTGGCGCTTTTGGTAGGAGTGCTCCAAGTCGCGACGATACTGGTCGTAGGTCTCCAGCGCCTTCGAAAGCTGTTCGGGGTTGTACGTCTGGGCCTGCGAGAGACGCTCCGACCAGTGCGCGACCATCTCGAGGTGCTTGCGCTCGATCTCCTCGAACTGTTTTTGATGCGCCCGCGACATCTCGTCGCGGACCTTGTCGAGGTCGAGTTCCTTGCGCGCGAGCTGCGCGAGGTCCACCTTTCCCTCGGAGAGGAGCGCGACCGTCTGCTCGAGCTTCTTGTAGAAGCCCTCTTGGTCGGAGAGGAGCCGCATCCGCGCGCCGACCGTCTCCTCCATGTCCTGCATCCGGCGCTCGGCCGCGCGCTGCGTCTCGGCCGACGCCCGTGACTTGGCGTCGAGCTCCCGGTTGGATTTCTCGAGGACGTTGAGGCGCTCGAGCGCCCACCGCAGCGTCATGCGGGCCGTGTCGAGGTTGGAGACGTCCTGGATGAGATTCTCTAAATGAGAGTACTCGCTCTCCATAGCCACATGAGTTTATGGCGAGCTACCCTATTAGTCAATATCGAAATTGTTACGCGGTTTACGGCGCTTTTTCCGGTCTAATTTCGGACTCGGAAGCGGGGGTCGGCAAGCAGCGCCCGCGCCCACGCGGTGCCCGCGGCGGCGCTTTGGTGGATGCCGTCGTTTCCTTCGTAACGCGTCATCGTGCTGCTGGGAATATAGGTGCCGCGGTCCCCGATGCGTTGGGCGAAGGACGAGTCAATGTACTGGAGCACCGCCCGTACGCGCGCCTGGTCCGTGCCGCGAAAGCCGCGCATGTCCGGCGGGCCCACCCAGATCAGATTGCTGCCGTTGGCGTGGATCTGCCGCGCCATCCTGTCGACCTCGTCCAATCCGCTCACGTAGCGGGAAGGATCGAAGCGCTCCCCGGGCCGGCTCGGCTGCCAGTTCTTGATGCCCCGGAAGTCGATGAGATTGGTCCCCAGCGCGACGACTACGGTCCCCGCATCGGGCCCAAGGACCTCGTTGAGCTTCGGCGCGACCGCGTTGTCGGGACGGTTCGGGGCGCCGGGCGTGTAGACGTTCGGGCTGCGGAACGGGCGCGTCCCGGGCAGAAAGTGCCGGGGCGCGGAGGCGCCGTAGGCGTAGACTTGGACGCGGGCGTCGGGATTTCCCTGCGTCAACTCATTGTACATCGTCGGACCGAAGCCGAAATAGCGCGTGCTCAGCGAGTCTCCGAGCATGACGATGCGCGGACGCGTAGATGCGGCGGCGGGGCCGAGCGCAGGCCCGGTCCTGTCCGTATCAAATACGCCCGGACGCGGCTCGACGTCCTGTCGGTCCGGCGGCGCCGGGCGGTCGGCGGACGGCGGAATGCGCTCCTCCGGCGTCGGGGGCCTGCGCGCCGGCTCCAAACGCGTCGCGGGTGCGCGAGCGGCCGGCTCGTCCGGGACGTGGGTCGCGCGGTGATGCGCGGCGAAGGCGACGGTCGTGCGCTCCCCGATGATGCCGTCGACGAAGTTCTTCCGGACGCTGCCGCCGCGCGCGGCGCGCGTGTATTGCCCGGGCGCGACGCGGGCGTCCACCATCTCCTGCTGGAGGCCGCGCACGTGGGCGCGGAACGCGGCCCGGTCGACCTCCCGGCCGGTCGCCAATCCTCTATTGAGCGCCGCGGCGGCCGCCGGGGCGAAGGCGGACTGAACGCCGAAGCGCCGCGTCGAGTTCATGCGCAGCTGATTTTGGTAGTCCTGAAGCGCTTGGCGCAGCTTCGCGGGATCGTCTTCGACGACCTTGCGGCCCAAGCGGAGACCGGCCGTCTGCCTGCGCGTCGCTCCGTCATCCCCGCCGAGCACCTGCGGGACCTCGTTCATCTCGCCGCGCTCGCCGGCGCAGCGGATGTGCTTGGGTTGGTTCGATCCTTTGTTGGCCGACTTGAGGCTCTCCAGGCTTTCCGCGCTGCCGCATCTCGGAAGCGGGCGAGCCTGCCCGGTCCGACCGGGAGGCCCGTCGCTGGGCGCGGCGGGAGCGGCGGGATTGGCGAGGGCTCCGGCCGCAAGCGCGGTCAATAGCGCGAATACGCCGACCGGCGCAAGTCGCCTCCCCTTCCCTCTCATGCCTTCACGGTAGCGCGCGGACGATCTTAATTCCCGAGCCCCTAGGGACCCAAGTGCATAGGTCTTTTGTCCCATATTGTGCACACCCCCGGGCCGCGCGGCGGCGTCTCCACCGCCTTCTTTCGACGTCCTCCATTTGATACCATCGAATTGCCCCCGATGAAATTCTCCGACTTCGGAAAGAAAAAACCGGAACCCGACCCTCCCCCTTCGAAGGAGCCTCCCTCGGCGGACCCGCCGCGCGCCAAAGGCCCTCCGCCGACGCCGCCCCCGGAATCCCAGCAGCCGCCGAGCGAACCGGCCGAGAAAGAGCCGGAATACCTCGAACGCGACCTGCCGACCCGACGGCTCTTCTCCCAGATGCCGGGCGCGCAGCCCGCGCGGCCGGCCGAGCCCCCCGGCAAGACCCCGCCGCCGGCCCGCGAAGTCCCGACGCCCGCGCCTGCGCGCGCGCTCGACGCCGCGCCCGGCCTCGAGCGTTCGCGCTTCGGCGGACGCGCCCGCGCGCGCGCGCGCGGCGTACGCCCGCGCCATCGGCTTCGCCAAGGAGCTCGCGCGAGACCCGCGCTCGGAGCGCCTACGCGACGAGCTGCCGCACGTCGTGCGGGATCTCGCCGGGTGCCTCGGCTCCGACGACAACACCCTGCTCACTCTCGCCTGCAAGTCCACCGCGGGCAATTTCCTCTACGGCCATTGCGTCAACGTGACCATCCTCTCGCTCCACGCGTGCCTCGGCATGAATCCTTCGGGCGAAGGGCTGACCGCGCTCGGCGCGGCCGCCTTCCTGCACGACCTCGATGACGACGCGGTGGCCAACGCGTCGGACGAGGCCCGCGAGGCCGCCACTCACGCCCTGTCCGGCGGCGAGCTCAAATCTCATTTCCGCGAGATCCAGCGCGTCGAAAGAGACGTGCGCGCGGCGATTCTGCCCGGCGAACCGGACGACCATCGCGAGACGATGAGCCGGTTCGCCCAGATCCTCTGCGTCTGCGACATCTACGAGGCGAACACGCACCCGCGGGATTGGCGCACGCCCCTCATCCCCCACGACGCGCTCAAGAAGCTCATCCGCGGCTCCTTGCCCGGCATCGAGGACCGGATCGTGAAGTTCTTCCTGGAAAGGATGTCCTTGTTTCCGCCGGGATCGTTCGTCCAGCTCTCCAGCGGAGAGATCGCGGCGGTCGTCGGCGTACATGCCGAGCTTCCCACGCGGCCAATCCTGGAGATCCGCGTGCGCTCCGACGGCCAAAAGGAGGCGCCCGGAGTGCGTCTCGATCTCGGGGAACACCCGGTCCTGCACGTGGCCAAGGCGATCGACGAGACGGCGGTGCCGATGCGGGACGCGAAGCTCCAGCTCCAGTTCCAAGCGAACCGCTGGTGGACCGACTGAACGTATTGAAGGTCTCCTCCGTCCGCAAGACCTATCCGGCGGACGGCGGCGAGAAGGTCGTCCTCGACTCCGTTTCCCTGAGCGTCGACGCGGGCGACGTCGTGTGCCTTCTGGGTCTCAACGGCAGCGGCAAGACGACCCTCCTCAAGATAATCTCCGGCTCCGTGCTCGCGGACTCGGGGGAAGTCGAGGTCGCGGGCACACGGCTGTCGTCCGATCCCGACGCGACCCTGCGACGCGTCTGGTTCTCTCCGGGCGACGAGCACTCGTTCTACGGACGCCTGAGCGGCCGTGAAAACCTGAGCTTCTTCGGGACCCTGCGCGGGCTCACCGACGCGCGCATCGCGGAGCGCCTGAATGCGCTCGAGGCCCCGCTGAGCCTCGCCGAGGTGCTCGACGTGCCGTACCAGAAGTCCTCCTCGGGCATGAAGCAGCGTCTTTCCCTGTCGAGAGCGCTTTTGGGCGAGCCGAGCCTCCTCCTGCTCGACGAGCCCACCAAGAGCCTCGATCCGCTGATGGCCGATCGCTTCCGCGAGTTCATGAAGCGCGAGTCCGGCGCTCGCCGCGGCGCGGTGATCTGGAGCACCCATCAGGCGGACGAAGCGTGGGAGATGGCGAGCGCGATCGCGGTGCTCGATCGAGGGCGCATCGCGGCCTACGGGACGCCGGACGAGCTGATCAAGTCCACGGGCTCGGCGGGTCCGAAAGACGCCTTCCGAGCGCTCCTGCGGAGAGGCGCATGATCGCGAGGATCCTGTTCGCCTTCCTATGGCGCGACGTCCGCATCCAGCTGTCGTACCGGGTCGAATTCGTGCTGAACTTGCTGTCGATCCTGTTCGCCGTCGGCACGTTCTACTTCGTGTCGAAGCTCATCGGCGCCGCGCCTCTGCCCGACCTCGCGGCCTACGGCGGCGCGTATTTCCCTTTCGTCCTCATCGGCGTCGCCTTCTCGACGTATCAAGGCGTCGGGCTGCGGTCGCTGGCGCAGAGCATCCGGCAGGAGCAGTACCTCGGGACCCTCGAGCCCGTCCTCAGCTCGCCCGTGCGCCTGCCGCTGTTTTTGTTTGCGTCGGCCCAATGGGACTTCCTTTACTCGACGTTCGAGGTCGGCGTCTATCTGGCCGTCGGCATCCTCGTCTTCGGCGCCCGCTATCCGCACGCCAACCTGGCGTCGGCGTTCGTCATGCTCGCGCTGACCTTGTCGTCCTTCCTCAGCATCGGGGTCATGTCCGCCGCCTTCATCCTGCGCTACAAGCGCGGCGATCCGGTCGCATGGATCGTCGGTACGGCCTCGGAGCTCTTGGGCGGCGTCTATTTTCCGATCTCCGTGCTTCCCCCCTGGCTCAAGGCCGCGTCGCTGCTCGTGCCGATGACGCACGCGCTCGAGGGGCTTCGGCGGGCGGCCCTCAAGGGCGATTCGCTATGGGAGGTACGCGGGCCCGCGATGTCGCTCGCGGCGTTTACCGCGCTCGTCATGCCGCTCGGAATCTGGCTGTTCCGCCGTTCGCTCGACGCCGCGCGCCGGGACGGCTCGCTCGGCCACTATTGAGACTCGAGGACGGCGTACGCCGCCGCGGCGTTGTCCGCGACGCCGACGCGCCATTGCGCCACGCGCAAGGACGCCTCCGCGGCTTCGGCCTCCAACTCCTCGCGCGTGAAGGCGTGGTCGTAGCGGAAGGCGGAATTCACCGCGTCGCCCGGGGCCAGACGGAAGGGATTGCGGGTCAGCCGGGCGATCCAGCGGGCCAAGTCGTCCGCGGCGGCGCCGCCGCCCTCGCGCAAGCCGAGCGTCGCTAGGATCCGACCCCTCGGCGCCAGCGCGGCCCCGGCATTTCGCAGCGCCCGGACCCGCCTCGCGCGGCCCGGAATGCCGCCGTACACGAACCAAGAGAAGACGACGGCATCGTACGCGCCCGCCGGGGGCTCATACTCCGCCGCGTCGCCGAGGTGGACCGCCCCGTCCGGCCGAACTTCGCGCAGCCGCCGCGCGGCAAGCTCCGCGGCGCGGGCGGACAGCTCGAGACCGTCGGCACGGAAGCCTTTGGCGGCGAAGGCGAGGAGTTCCCGGCCTCCCCCGCATCCGACGAGCAGGACGCGCCCTGCTGCGGGAAGTCCCTTCAGGTACGCCTCCTCGAACTCCATGAAGCCGCCGTGCGCGACGGCGTCCGATTCGAAATCCCGCGTCCGCTCCCACCCCTCCCTGGACCCGCGCACGATGGTCTCGAGATCGCTCACGCCGACGGCGCAGGCGAGGAGCGCTCGATGGACTGTCAAGGAGAGGCGCGCGGCGCCGCAGAGAGCCGCCGAGAGCCATCGCCGCCAAGCAAGCACGTCCGGATGATACCACATCCGCCCGCGGCGCCCATTGACCTCTCCTCGGCCCGCGAGTAGACTTCTGCCCATGACCGCAACGGATGCGCGCCGCCAGATGTGGATGGCTTGGGCCGCGACGGGGGCGGCCGTGGCTCTGGCGGCGCGCCGGGTCCCGCTCGACTACGCGAGCTACGCTCTTCTCCACGCCAAGGCCGCGCTCAATCCAGAGTCCATGGGCGCCGATCTCCTCGTGCGCGCCGCGGGCGCGGTGCCCTACGCGCTGGGCAGCCGGGTCGCGGCGTGGGGCATGGTGAGCCTCCATTCCTTGACGGGCGCCTCTCCGGAGACCGCGGCGGGAGCGTTCCAGCTCCTCCTCTGGACCCTCCAGGGGCTCCTGATGTTCCGCCTGGTCCGCGCCGTCAGCGGCTCGGCGAACGCGGCCTTCCTCGGGACGCTGTGCTTCGGTTTGGACATGCCGCTGCTCTTCGCGGACACGCCCTATTGCATGCCGGAATTCGACCGTTCCCTCGGCCTCGTGCCTCTGCTTTGGGCCGTGTGCCGGCTGGTCGAGGGCGAGCCGTGGCCGGCGCTTCTCGGACTGAGCGCCGCCACGTACGTGCACGCCAATCCCGCGATCCAGCTCTGGCCGCTGTTCTTTCTCGAAGACGTTTGGCGGTTCGCCAAGAATCCCGAGCATCGGGCGGGCGTCGTCCTGCGCCTCGCGGTCGGCCTCGTGATCGCCCTTCCCTTATGCATGGCCGCCGGTGAGGAGCCCTTTCTGGACGCCGCGCGCGACTACGCGCGCACGACGCTCATCGTGTCCGCCGCGGCCCTGGCGGGCTTAGGCAATTCCGCGCAGGTCATCTTCACCGCGGTCGCGGGTTCGGCGACGATCGCGCTGCTCTTGAGATTCCGGCCCTTGCCGTCCACTGGACTATGGCTGCGCGGGATCGCCGCGGCGTGCGTCATGATGGCGATGGGGCGCGTCGCGTATCTCGCCTACGACGGCTCTCCCCTGTGGGGCTTCATTCTCAAACTGCAACCCTGGGTCTCCATGCACGTCGTCGAATGGGCCGGAGACATCCTTCTTGCGGCCTGGCTCGGGTCGCTCCTGGAAGCCGAAGATCCCTTCTGGCTCGGCGCCCTGTGCCTCTTCGCCTACCCGCGGGGGCCGTTCGTGCGCTTCGCCGCGCTCGCGGTCTGCTGGTCGCTGCTCACGGGCCGCCGCCGCGTCGCGGCGGCGGTATTCACCGCGGCCGTCGTCGCGCCCATCCTGCATTGGACCTGCGCCTCGACGCTGCAGGCGGCGCTCGGGCTCCTGCGGCTCGAACTTCTTTTCGGATACATCACGGCCGAGCCGCCCTACCTATCGGCGGGAATCGTCGCGTGCCTCACGGCCGCCTACGCCTGTCTCCGGATGCCCAAGGATCGATACCGGCCGGCATGCCTCGTCGCGGCCGCGGCCGCGGTCCTGTGCGCATCATGGCTGCAGGACGTACCGTCCACGGACCATCCTTTTCGCCGCATGGAGAGCTGGGCGAAGGCGAACACGCCGCCGGGATCGAAGTTCGTCTTCTCGCCGCTCGGCCTCGGAGACTGCATGGGGTTCATCATCGCCGCGGAGAGGCCCGCGTCCGCGTGCCTCGAGTACCTGGACGGCATCCTGCTGTTCGGCCGCCACGCGGCCCCCATGGGAGAACGTATGCGCGACCTTGGATTCGACTTCGCCGCGGTGAAGGAGCCCGAGGACGTACGTGCGGCGGTCGACCGGCTCAACGCCTCGCTGGACCTTCGCGCCGCCTCGCGCTTAGGCTATCGGCCGGACTATCTTCTGACGAGCCGCGCCGAGACGGCCGCCGCTCCCGTCCATCGGGAAGGTCCGTACCTGCTCTACCGCGTACCCACGCCCTAAGGAAGCTCAGCCGCGGCGGGCGGCGGCGGTTTGCTCGCCTAGGCGGCTCGCGTGTTGCCGCAGGTAGCGCAGATAGGAACCGCCCGCCACGGCCTCGACGCGCGCGCGGCTTGGGAGCAGAAGCGGCCGCCAAATGCTCCACGCCATGCGGACCGAGGGCTCGAAGAACGCCTCGTACATCCTGCCGACGGGACCGTCCAAAAGGTCCACGGGCGCGCCCAAGGGTCCGCCCCACCGGCGCAGGATCCTCGCGAGCGCCCGCGCGCCCCTCGCCGAGCGCGCGAGGCGCTCGAGCACACGCTCCGGTACCTCCGTGCCGAAGAACTCGCGGCAGTGCGAAAGGCCGAACCACATCGGCCCGCACGTCCCGTTCCCCTCGCACGAACGCGCGGTCCGCTCCCAATCGATCCGCGCCGACTGCGCCACGAAATGGAGGTCCAGGAAGCCGAGGAGGTTGGGAAAGTGCTGCATCGCCTTGTTGACCGCCAGGTACTCGAGCAGGTCCTCCGGCGCGGGCTCAAGGAACCTCACCCCTTCCGCGGACGCCTGCTTCGCGCGCGCCCGAAACGCGCGGACGTCCGGCTGGCAGGTGCCGGGATATTTGAGCCGCCAGTGCAGCTCGAGCAGCGGCCCGTCCTCGCGCGCGTATACCCAATGATAGTGGTCCGCGTAGAAGGCGCGCGGCGCGGCTTCCGTCCAGCCC
The DNA here is from genome assembly GCA_016194745.1 of Elusimicrobiota bacterium. Taxonomy (GTDB): domain Bacteria; phylum Elusimicrobiota; class Elusimicrobia; order UBA1565; family JACRDR01; genus JACQBA01. The sequence continues at coordinate 271,937 of JACQBA010000016.1, read as the reverse complement.
GCCCTCAGCAGCGCCGCGTGGGCGGCCTCGAGGCGCTCCGGAGAGACCAGAACGTCCACGTCGGTCTGCGGCCTCGTCCCGAGATGCGGATACCAGCGCGCGGCGAACAGAGCGCCCTTAAGCGGCATCGGCTCTGCTCCCGCCTCGCCCAGGACCTCGAGCGCGCGCCGCGTCCACTCGAGATGCCCCATGTTTTCCGCGAGCGTCCGCGCGAACGCGGACCTGAACGCGCCCGCCGCTCGGGCGTCGAGCGCGCCCGGCGCAAGCCGCCACACGAGCGCCTCCACGCGGTGGCGCCGCGCGCCGCTCGGGCCGCCGCAGCGGCGAAGCACACCCTCTCCGAGCGCGCGCCCCGTGAGCGCTAGGCTCCGAGCCGGCACTCGAGCCCCTCCGCGGCGCGGCGCAGGCTGGCGAAACCGTCGGGGTAGCGCATCGTCCAGATCGGGACGCGCGTCGCCGCGGCGGCGGCGAGGTCGAACTGGCGCCGCAGCACCGCCGACGAACGCAGGATCTGGTTATAGAAGCTCGCGTGGAGAAGAAGCGCCGCCTCGCTTCCGCCGCAGACCGCGAAGCGCACGCCGCCGCCGCGGCTCCGGCGCAGCCGCACGACCGCGCGCAGCGGCACGCCTCGCGGCGCCGCCGCGGGCCGGCGGAGTATCCATTTCTCGAAATTCGGATCGAAGACAGCGGGCAGTCTCCCCGCGCCGCGATGCGACGTCGCGGTCAGCTTCAAGCAGCCCGAGCCGGAGCGCGCGATGACGCCCTTGCCGCGGACCTCGATGGGGAGGGCGTCGTCGGCCAGAAGCCTCCACCCTCGCCGGAGCAGGCACGCGGCCAGCGTCGATTTGCCCGCTCCCGACTCGCCGAGGAGGGCGACCGCGGCGCGGCCGCCCGGCGCGACGAGCCCGGTCGCGTGGAGCGATTCGCGTCCGCGAAGGCTCCCGGCGAGGGCTCTGGCGATCCCCCGCAGCACCCGCACCGAGATCTTCGGGGCGCCGCGCCTGGGGAGAAGACGCGCGCCCGAGCCGTCGCGCGCCATCCGCAGGCGGGCGGCGCGCTTCCAATCGATCACGAAGCCGCGGGCGGTACGCCTCGCCTCGCTCCAGACCTCTCCGTCGTCGAGCGTCACCCGGGCGAGCAGGGCCCCGGGCGAGCGGCTCATGTCGGCGTGTTCATGTTGGTTTTGAGCGCGCCCGTCTCCTTGCGCGTGCCCGAGGCGCCCCGCGTCAGCGCCCTCAGGCTGCCGTATTCGACAAGACGGGGCGCCGCGTATCGCCTCTTACGTGATTTTCTCTTCGCTTTGTCCATGTCTCCTCCCAAATCGCGGCGATGCGTCTGCGCCACGCCCAAACCATGCCGTCATGCCCGTTCTCGAACCCGGCGGCCTTCAACAGCGTCGACTCGAGATCGGTGTAGTCTCCCTTGTCCCCGCGGGCCGCGATGGACGCGGGCAAGATTCCCTCCAGCGCCTCGCGCTCGAGGCGCCGCCCGCGTCCGTCCCGTACGACTTCCTCCCACGGGATGGCGAGCGCGAAGTTGACGAGCCTGCGGTCGCGGAACGGAAGCCTCGCTTCGACCCCGCACTGCGCCGCCATGCGCTCGAGCATCTCGAGGCACATCGTGTTGAGCGTCCCGAACACCGCGTCGTAGCGCTCGCGCTGATAGGCCGTCTTGAACTTCGGCCCGCCCGGCTCGGTCTTGCGCCATGGCATGAACGTCTTGCGCAGCAGATGCCGCAAGCCCTCGTAGCGGTCCGAGATCCGCTCCGGGAGCACGAGGTACCAGAACGCGAGCTTGGCGAGGTCGCGATAGCGCCCGCCGTCGTGCCTGGGGAAAAGCCAGAATTCCCGGGCGAACGTCGCCCAGCGGCCCTGCAGGAAGAGATCCGTCAGGTACGCGCCGCTCGTCGTGATCTGATCGCCCCACTCCCCGCCCAAGACGACGCGCGCCCCGCGGTCCGCCGCCAAGCGGTGCAGCGCCAGGATCCACGTGTCGATCGGCTCGTAGAACGGAGCCTCCTGATGGTACAAGGCCGCCTCGAGCCCGTCGAGGAAGGAGGCGGACTCGGGACGGAAGCTGAGCGACTCCATCCCGAAGTCGCCGCAGACCGCGCGGACGTGCCGCCGCTCGTCCGGGATGAGGTCCGTGAGGATGGAGACGGCGACCCGCTCGAGAGGCCGCCCGTCCCGCGCGGCCGCCGCAGCCGCGCCCGCGATGGCCGAGGAATCGAGGCCGCCCGACAGACGAACCGCGGCGACGCCGCGCTTGGGAAGGCGGCATCGAACGGCCTCCACGAACAACGCGCGGAACCGGTCCCGGTACGCTTTGCGGTTCGGCATGCGGACGCGGCGCTGCGGATCGGGCGCCCAAAAGACGCGCCGCGACATACCCGCGCGGGACGCCTCGAGGCACTCCCCGGGTACGAGGCGCTGTACGCCCTCGAAGAACGTTCTCTCGATGGACCGGAACCGATAATCCTTGAGCTCCGCGTGCCGCACCGGGTCCGGGACGCACGGCACCCATGGCGCCGCGAAGATCGCCTTAGCCTCCGACGCGAAGGCGAGACGAACGCCGTCGGTCCAATAGAACAGCGGCTTAAGTCCCATCGGGTCGCGCGCCAGCAGAAGGCGCTGCGCGCGCGCGTCCCACATCGCGAAGGCAAAGTCGCCCAGGAGCGCGGGCAGGCACCGCTCACCCCATCGCTCGAAGGCGCCGAGGACCGCCTCGGGCGCCGTCCAGCCGCACTCGGCGCCGAGCAGCGGCTCGCCCGACATCCGCGCGGCGAGGGCGTCGACGTTGTCGATGCGTCCGTCCATCGCGAGGCAGCGCCCACCGCGGACGAGCGGCTGCGGCGCCTCGGGATCGATCTCGAGAAACGCGTGCGCGAGGCCGATGGAACCGCTCGTCCAGACGCCGCCGCCGTGAGGGCCGCGGTGGCTCAACGCCTCGCGCATCCCCCGCAGGACGTCGAGATCGACTGGCGAGCCGTCGAGCATCAGGATCCCCGCGACGCCGCTCATACCCGCCCCAGCTCGACGAAGTCGGCGTAGCCCGGCTCGCCCTCGAACGCCCACGCGTGCGCCTCGATGCGCCCGGCGGCCGAACGCCGCACGCCGAAACGAATCGGGAACGCGGCTCCCCGCAGGAGCCGTTTGGCGACGGCGCGGCGCAGGCAGGAGGGCTCCAACGGGAGGCGGGCCTCGGCGCCGGCGAGCTCGGATTCGATCGCGGCGCTGGCGCGCCCGGGCATCGCGAAGCGGAGGGCGCTTCTCCAGCCGATGAGCCGCGTGAATCCGGCGGCTCTAAGCCCGATCTCGGCGGCCAATAGGAGGAGCCATGCCGCGCCCCAGGCCGGCACGCGCGAGGCCTTGGTGCCCATTGCTCGTAGTGTATTAGATCGCCCTACCCGAGTCCAGAGTAGGGCCGTCAGGACGGCGGACTATTCCTCGACAAGGAGACCGCGGTCCTTCAGGCGGCGGATGAGGGCATCCACGTCCTTGCGAGCTCGAGCCGGCGTCACGTCGAACTCCTCGCCGAGCCGCCGCGCGATCTCCTCCGGCGCGGTCCCCGACTTGAGCAGGGCCCAGATGAAGGAGCCCGTGCGGTTGAGGCCGAAGTAGGCCTGGCGCTCGAGATCGAGCAGGACCTCTTCGTCGTCCACCGTCCGGGACATGACGCGTTTGGAGATGGCGAGCATCGAGTGATCTTAGAATATATTACACTCGGTCCGTGGACCCGGCGCGATTTTACCGGCGGTGCGGCATCTTCGTGCTCCCCGCCTTCCTCGATGCGGCCGCCCGGCGGAGGCTCGTCTCCGCGATGAGCGCCGCGCCGCATGCGCCCGCCTCGGTCGCCCGCCGGGGGCGCGCCCTGAGGGACGACGCGGTCCGAAAGACGCTGCAGATCGCGCTGCCCCCGTCCCGCGCGGAGGGACTCCGCGCGCGCTTCGAGAGGGAGCGGCCCCGGATCCAAGATTTTTTCGGCACGGCGCTGCGCGGGGTCGAGACGCCGAGGCTCCTCACGTACCGGCGCGGCGACTATTTCCGGCTCCACCGCGACGGCGCGAAGGAGGGCGGCCGGCTCGCTTATCTCGGGAAGCGGAAGATCTCGGCGGTCGCTTTCCTTTCCGGCGGCCGGACCCTCGGCGCGCACCGCGGCGGAGAACTGATCCTCTACGGAATGCTGTCCGGCCCGGCGGCGTTGCGGCGCGTCGGCATCGAGATCCGTGCCCGGCCCGGGTGGCTCGTCGCGTTCCCCTCGGACGTCGCGCACGAAGTGCGCGAGGTCACGCGGGGGCTGCGGCGGACGGCCGTCACGTGGTACTACTGATCAGTCGCGGGTGATGCGCAGTCGCGCGCGCGCGCGGTGGCGGGCCAGAGCGAGGCGGATCAGGCGTCCCGTCAGCGGCTTGAACGCGAGACCGGACGCCTCCCACATCTTGGGGTACATGCTGATCGAGGTGAATCCGGGAAGCGTGTTCGCCTCGTTGAACCAGAGCTTGCCGCCGCGCTTGTCCATCAGGAAGTCGACGCGCGCGAGGCCGTAGCAGCCGAGCGCGCGGAAGGCGCGCACCGCGAGGGCCCGGACCTCCCGCATCCGGCGCGGCGGGAGCTCCGCGGGGATCATGAGCCGCGCTCCGTCCGGGTCGAGGTACTTCGCCTCGTAGGAATAGAACTCGGCATTCGGCCGGATCTCGCCCGCGATCGACGCGCGTACGTCGGACCCGCCGCCGAGCACCGCGCACTCGATCTCGCGCGCGGGGACCCCTTGCTCCACGATCACGGTCGTGTCGAACCGGAACGCCTTGCGCACCGCGTCCGCGAGAGCGCCGGGCGCCTTGACCTTATAGACGCCGATCGACGAGCCCATCCGCGACGGCTTGACGAAGACCGGGAATTTGAGGCGGCGCGCGGCGTCGAGCCGGTACGGCCGCTCGAGCACGGCGTAGGGCAGGACGGGAAGGCCCGCCTGCTCGGCGAGGCGCTTGGTCATGACCTTGTCCATGCTCACCGCCGAGCCCAGGACGTCGCAGCCGACGTAGGGGACCCCCAAGAGCTCGAGGTATCCCTGCAGCGTGCCGTCCTCGCCCATGGGGCCGTGCAGGACCGGGAATACCGCGCCGATGTGGACGCTGCGGCCGCCCGCGATCAAGCGGACGGTCGAGCCTCCGCCTTCCAGGCGAGCCGGAGTCTTGGCGAAGGGAAACGTGAAGGGCTTCGGGTGCCTCGCGAAGGCCTTGGGATCCTTCTGCAGCCGCCAGCGGCCGCGCGTGTCGATATGGACGAGGACGGGCCGGTAGGGAGCCGCGAGGTTGCGCACGATCGCGGCGGCGGAGATGCAGGAAATATCCCGCTCGGCCGACTTGCCTCCGCAGAGGACGAGGACGTTCATCCGGTCGCGGTCGCCGAGCTAGAAGACCCCGCGCTCAAGATACCACGGCTTGCCGCGCGTGCTCATATGCTTGCAGTCGACGAAGACGATCACTTGGCGGTCGTTAAAAACGTAGCCCCAGTTCCCCGTGTCGCGGATCTGCGACCCGTCGATGGCGCCGTTGCGGATGACGGTGGACGGATAGACCCGGACGTCGTTGGACTCCTTATGGTGCCCGATGGCCGAGTCGCAGGACGGGACCTCGGAGAGGTACTTCGGCACCAAGAAATCGAGGCGGGGCGGGATCTTGCCTTCCGCTTTGATGAAATCGCTCAGGGCGTTCTCGATCGCCGCCAGGTTCGACAGCGTGCGGCTTTCACGCGTGTTGCGTTCGGAACGCTGGATCTCGGACTCGATGCCCGCGGACCGTTCGTTCTTGAGCCCGAAGGTGAACCCGCAGCCCGCCGCGGCGACGGCGAGCAGGAAGGGAAGAATCCGGACATGGTGTCTCGTCATAGCGCCTCCTCGATCGTGCCTCCGCCCAGAACCTCGTCCTCCCGGTAGAACACCACCGCCTGCCCCGGCGTGATCGCCCGTTGCGCCTCGGCGAAATCGACCCAGACGCGCCCGCCCTCGAGAGGCCGGATCACGGCCGCGGCCGGAACGTGCCGGTGGCGGATGCGCGCGAGCGCCGAAATCGGCTCGCTCGGCGCCTCCCCCGTCCACGTGACGCCGGAAGCGGTGAGGCTGGAGCGCCGCGTCTCCCGGTCCGGGCCCACGACGAGCGCGTTCTCCGCCGCGTCCATGCCCGTGACGTACAACGGGTCGGCGGCGCTCACGCCCAACCCTCGCCGCTGGCCGATCGTATAATTTTCGAGGCCGGCGTGGGAGCCGAGCTGGAGTCCCGACGCGTCCCGGATCGGACCGCCGACGCCCACCGCCTCGCCGCCCGCCCGAGAGCGGACGAGGGAGCGATAGTCGCCGCCGGGTACGAAGCAGATCTCCATGCTCTCCGGCTTGTCCGCCGTCTTGAGCTCGAGCTCGGCGGCGATGCGCCGGACCTCGCGCTTCTCGAGGCCGCCGACGGGGAACAGCACCCGGTCGAGCTCCTTGCGGGTGAGGCTGTGCAGGAAATAGGTCTGGTCCTTTTCCGCGTCGACGGAGCGGTAGAGCCGCCCTTGCGCGACGCGCGCGTAGTGCCCGGTGGCGACGTGCGACGCCTTCCACGCCTCCGCCAGCGCGAGCAGGTAGCCGAACTTAACGCTGCGGTTGCACTCCACGCAGGGGTTCGGCGTGCGGCGGCCCAGGTACTCCTTCACGAAGGGGGCGATCACTTTGGATTCGAAGAGCTCCGCCATGTCGACGACGTAGTGCGGGACGCCCAGCGTCTCGCATACGCGCTTGGCGTCGTCGATGTCCCGGGGAGAGCCGCAGCAGCCGAAGCTCGAATCGAGACGCGGCAGGAGCTTCATCGTGACGCCGACCGCCTCGTGCCCGGCGCGCTGCACGAGCGCCGCCGCCACGGAGCTGTCGACGCCCCCGCTCATCGCGACGACTATTCTAGACATATGACTCCGAAGTGCTGAGTGCTGAGTCCTGAGTGCTGAGCAAAGACATCCCTAATAAAAGGCCGGTGCTCAGCACACAGCACTCAGCACTCAGCACTTTGAGTTCACCACGGCCTTCCTGAGTTTCTCGACTGCAGGCCCCAATATCTCGATCGTCCGATCGACGTCCTCCGCCGTGTTCCCCCAGCCGAGCGAGAAGCGGACGCTGCCCGCGGCCCAGTCCTGGGACAGTCCCATCGCCTTGAGCACGTGAGACGGTTCGGCCGCGCCGCTCGAGCACGCCGAGCCCGCGGAGGCGCAGACGCCCTCCAGATCCAGCGCGATGACGAGCGCGTGCCCGTCGATCCCTTCGAAACTGACGTGGCACGTGCCGGGCAGGCGCTCCGTCGGGTGGCCGTTGACGCGGCCCCCGTGCTTGAGGCAGCCCTTCTCGAGGCGCGCGCGCAGGGCGCTCAGCTCGCGGACGTGCTGCTCCCGCTCCTTGCGGGCGAGCTCGCAGGCCTTGCCGAGCGCGGCGATGCCAGCCACGTTCTCCGTGCCGCCGCGGCGGTTCTTTTCCTGGTTTCCGGTCACGATCGAAGAAAGCGCCACACCCTTTCTTACGTACAGGGCGCCGATTCCTTTCGGCGCGTTGATTTTGTGGCCGGAGATCGACGCGAGGTCCGCGCCGAGCTCGCGCACGTCCACCGCAAGCTTCCCGGCCGACTGCACAGCATCGGTGTGAAAGAGCGTGCCCCGTTCCTTGCAGATCGCCGCGATCTCCCGGATCGGCTGGATCGTACCGACCTCATTATTGGCGTGCATCACCGAGACGACCGCCGTCGAGGGCTTGATCGCGGCGCGCACCGCCGCCGGATCGACGCGCGCGGTCCCGTCCACGGGCACGATCGAGATGTCAAACCCCCTCTGGCGCATCCCGGTCGTCAGCTGCCGGACCGCCTCGTGCTCCACGGCGGACACGACGACGTGGCGCCGCTCGCCCGAGCTGGCGAGCCACGCCCGCTGCGCCGCGCCGGCGATGGCCAGGACGTCCGACTCCGAGCCGCAGGAGGTGAAGACGATCTCCTCCGGGTCGGCGTTGAGGAGCGCGGCCACCTGGGCGCGCGCGGCCTCGACCGCGGCCCTCGCCTGCTGCCCGAGGGCGTGCACGCTGTTGGGATTGCCGTAGCTCTCCTTCAAATAGGGGAGCATCGTGTCGAGCACCTCGGGGCGGATGGGCGTCGTCGCGTTATGATCGAGATAGGCCCGCGTCATTGGTTGCCGAGTCCGAAGCTCTTAAAGAGGTCGTCTTCCTTCTGCTCGGCCTTCTTTTCCTCGGGCGGCGGGCCCTTCGCGTTGGGAAGCGGGTTCTTCGCCGGCCCGTCACTGCGGACGGACCGCACCACGAGCTTGCGCACGCCCTCGGAGAAGATGAGCATGCCGCGTTTTTCGTCGAACAGGAACCGGAACGGGGACTGCTTGAGCTGCGGCTCGTACGCCTTGCCGAGGTTCACCTTTTCCTGCTCCCAGCCGGGGTTGTAGAGGAACTTCCCCTTGATGTCGATGTTGCGGTTGATGATGGGGAGCGAAAAGCGGATGCGGTAGGTGCCGTTGGTATCGCTCACGCCGGGATCGAAGTACGCGCTCTGGAATGCCGCGCCGGCCTGCTCGCCGCTCTCGCCCTCGGCGACCGCGCGGACGACGACGCCCTGGATCGGATTGTCCTCGTAGTCGGTCACGATCCCCTGGATGTAGCCTTCCAGGAAGAGAGACTTCTGCGGCATCGAGACGAAGAGCATCTCCTTGGAGCCGGTGAGCCGGTCGGTCACGTGCACGTCGACCACGCGGCCTTCCGCGAAGTCGAGGAGGACGACCTTTTTCTTGCCCGGCCCGAGCGACAGGTTCGAGCAACCGGCCAGGGCGGCGGCGCACAGGGCGGCCAGCAGTACCGTCGAGCGGGAATTCATCGGGGAACGAGTCGATTTTATCATTTTGGACCGTCCTATTTCGGGCGGAAACGGGCGACGAGCCCGAGCAGCCACGCCTTCATCCGCTGAAGCCAGCCCGGCTTTGGCGGGGCGTTCTCCCCGGACGGAGGAGCCGCGGGGGGAGCCGCGACGGGGGCCTTCTCCTTCGACGGCGCCTTCGCTTCGGCCGGAGGCGGCGTCGGCGAGTTCTTCACCAGGAAGACGACGCGGCGGTTGCGGGACATGCACTCCGGCGTATCTTCCTTGCAGAGAGGGCGGAACTCGCCGTAGCCGGTCGCGGCCATGCGCCCGGGCGGGAAGCCTTTCTTCTGGATCATGTACTCGACCACGTTGGTCGCGCGCCCCGCCGAGAGCTCCCAGTTCGACTGGTAGAGGTCGTTCTTGATCGGGATGGCGTCGGTGTGCCCCTCGATCACGATATCGTGGCTGTCCACGAGCTTCTGGAGCACGGGCGCGAGCTTGTCGAGGAGGCCTTCCATCTCCGTCGTCAATTCCGCCGAGCCGCTCTGGAAGAACACCTTCTTGCCCTGCTCCTCGAGACTGATCTGCAGGCCTTCCTTGCTGATCTTCGCCTCGCCGGCGATCTCCTTCCTCTCGATCATGTCCTTGACCTGCTCCGCCGCGTTCTGGACGTTCTTATTGAGCGCGGCGGACAGCGCGTACAAGATGATGAAAAAGCACACGAGCTCGGTCATCAAGTCCGCGTAGTTGACGAGCCACGGCGGCGCGGGATGCCCGATCTGGCATACCTTGGGATCGCTCTCGTCGATGAAGCCCTTGGGCGGCCGGATCGGCATAAGGCGTTAGCGGCCTCCCGAGTCGTTCGGCACGACCGTCGCCTTGATGAGCACGCGCTTGGCGGGCTCAATGTACGCCTTGAGGTTCGCCTCGACCACGCTGGGCGTGGCGCCGCTCTGGAGGAGCAGCACGCCGCGGATGACGATCTCCTTGACGAGGAGTTCCTCCTCGGAGCGGCGGCGCAGCTTGCCGCCCATCGGCAGGAAGAGGAGGTACCCCGACCCGAGGCCGTAGAACGCGGCGGCGAGGGCGAGGGCCATGCGCCGCGGCACCTCCGCCACGTCGCTGATCGTCGACAGCATCAAAATCATGCCGAGCACGGTGCCGATGATTCCGAACGCGGGCGAGTAGGTGCCCATCGCGTTGAAGATCTCCTGGCCGACCTTGTGGCGCTCGCGGATGAACCCGAGCTCGGTCTCCAGCATGTTGCGGATGAACTCCTGGTCGGAGCCGTCGATCACGAGCTGGACGCCCCGGCGCAGGAAGTCGTTGGGGATCGCGCGCACGTCGGCCTGAAGCGAGAGGAAGCCTTCCTTCTTCGCTTTCTGGGACAGCGTGACGAAGGTGTTGACGATCTGAGAGGTGTCCTCGTCCCCGGAACGCAGGACTTTCCTCAATATCCCGCCCAGCCCGACGACCTGGCGCAGAGGATAGTTGACCAAGGTCGCGCAGAAGGTGCCTCCCATGACGACCAGGAGCGCCTCCATGTTCATGAAGGGCACGAACCCTTTCACTCCCTCCTGGACCAGGATGGCCGCGATGACCATCGCCAGGAAGGCGAAGATCCCCATGATTGTTGCGATATCCATTAGTTGAGCTCCTCAGGGATGCTGCGGGTCACGGGTTGCTCCTCTCGAAGCCATGGATCGGATTCTGCACCGGCCGCTCCGCGTTGATCTTCTTGCGATACTCGAGGACGCGGGACACCACTTCCTCTACGGGCTCCTGGACGATGTAGCGGTTGCCCGTCGCCAGGGCGATGACCGTGTCGGGCGTGCGCTCGACCGTTTCGATGAGCTCCGCATTGACGGTAAAGACCGTGCCGTTGAGCCGGGTGACCGTGATCATCTCTTCCTCTATATAGTCTCGCAACCGACTGCGGTAGTATGAGGGACTTCCCCTCCGCCCGCCAGGGGGCGCGCCGCCTGGGCCGTCATGAGGCCTCGGGAAGCCGCGGCGGCGCCGGCGGCTCGGGCCGTCTCACGGGCACCGGGGCGTCCGCCCCGACGCGGGCGCGGGCGGCCTCCGCTCGGGCGCTTTCGGCCTCTGCCTTCGCGACCTTCAGTTCCGCTTCCATCGAGGCGACCTTCGCGTCGAGGTCCCGGCGCAGGTGCTCCTCGCGCCGCCACAGCTCGTCGACGCTCCGGTGCTCCTCCTTGGTCTTGTCCAAAGCCGCGGTGAGGTCCGCCTTGGCCTGAGCCAAGGTGCGTCTCTCCTCCTCCAGCTTGTCGACCCGGCCCTTGATAAGGTTGAGCTGCCGGAGGTGATCGTCGCGCTCCTCCGAGGCCGACCTTCTGCGCGCCTCTTCCTCGGCCAGCTTGGCTTGGACCGAGGCGAGCGTCGTCTTGCCCCCGGAGACCTGGTCCTTGAGCTCCTGCACGGCCGCCTCGATGCGTCCGCGCTCCTGCACCCACTCCGCGCGCGCGCCTTCCTCCTTCGCCCAGGTGGAGCGGAGCTTTTCGATCGCCGCCGCGCTGTCGGCCAGATCCTGGTCTCGAGCCTTGAGCCGGAGCGTCAGATTCTCGATCTCGAGGCGCAGCCCCTGCTCGAGCTGCTGGCGCTGCGCGGCCGCGTTGCGGTCGAGCTCGTCGCGCACCTTGCGCTCGCGGTCGGCGACCGCCTCGGTGAGGCGAGTCTCGGCCAGCGCGCGGGTCTTGGCGAGCTCCTGCTGCGACTCGACGCGGAGCTGCTCGAGGCGGTTGTGGGCCTCCTCGCTGGAGCGGAGCAACTTCGTCTCGAGCTCCTGCTTGAGCCGCGAGGCCTCGCCGCGCGCGTCCTCGATCGCCTGGCGGGCCCGCGCCTGCGCGTCCTCCTCCGCCTTCTGCACCTGGGTGCGGATCGCCTGTTCGTTGGCCAGGCGCAGGCGCTCCTGCTCCATGAGGAACGTGCGCTGCCATTCCTTGGACTTCTGGTCGAGCTGAAGCTTGTTCTCCTCCTCCATCTCGCGGCGAACCTCGTCGGCCCGCTCGCCGATGCGGCGCTGGAGCATCGCCTTCTCGGCCTTCGCCTCCTCGCGCCAGCGCTCGAATTCCTTGCGGCTCTCCTCGCGGACCCGCTCGAGTTCCATGGCCGCGGCCGCGCGGGTGCGCTCGAGCTCGAGCCTTGAGGACTCGGCGAGCTTGTCGAATTCGGACTTCGCGCGAACGCCCTGTTCGGCCTGGACCTTGAGGGCGGCGGTCTGGCGCTCCAAGGCGCCCGCCACGGCCCGGAGCTTCTGGAGCGCCGCGTGGGCGAGGTTCGCCTCCGCCTTGTGCTTCTGCACCTCGAGCTCCATGTCGTGGCGGATCCGCTCGCCGACGACGTCGATCTCGCGCTGCAGGCGCTGGTTGTCGGCGGCGAGCCGCTCCTCGCGGTCCTTGGCGCTCGAGCGGGCCGCCGAGACGTCGTGCTCGAGGCGCTCCTGCACGAGGCGCGCCTGCTCGCGGGCCGTCATGAGCTCCGCCTTCACCTGGAAATACTCGCGCTCCTTGTCCTCGAGCCCTTTGACGCGCGCGTGGGCGGTCGCCGCGTCGTTCGTCGCGGCCGTCAGGCGCTCCTCCAGGAACTTCGCCTGCTGGACCCCCTTCTGGTAGTCGATCTCGACGCCCTTGAGCTTCTCCGCGAGCGCGCGGAGATTGCGGATCTCCTCGTCCTTGGAAAGGATGACCTTCTGCCAGTGCGCCTTCTCCTCGAGCCAGCGGCGCTCCATTTCCTGCAGGCGGAGCGTGAAATGCGTCTCGATCTCCTTGTCCTGCGTCTCGCGGGTGCGGACCTGGCCCTTAAGCGTGTTGACCCAGGTCTCGCGCTCCTGCGCCATGCGCGCCTCGAGTTCCTGGATCTTGCCCTCGAGCTTGAGCCGCGTCTCCTCGCTCTCGGCATCGCGGCGGTCGCGCCGCAGTTTGTCCTGGACGTCCTTGATCGCGGTCTCGACCTTCGCCGCGTAGGTGGCCTCCTCCTGCGACTTGAGATTGGCGAGCAGCACCTTCTCGCGCTCCTCCTGCAGGCGCTTTTCGAGGTCCAGGACCTTGCGCTCCATCTCCTTCCCCGCGTCGGCCGCCTTCGTGTCGGGCGGGTTCGGCGGCGGCACCGGCGCGGCCGGCCTGGGCGGTTCGAAGCCTCCGGCCGACGGAGCGCCGGGGTAGGACGGGGCCGCGGGCAGGCGCGGCGCGCCCATGCCCGGAAGCTGCGGAAGGCCGGGCCGGCTCGCGGGAAACGGCGGCATTCCGGATGCACCCATGGGCGGCGGCCCTCCCGCGGACTTCGGCATCGCGGGCAAGCCGGGGAAATTGGGCATGCTCGGCATCCCCGGCATGTTGCCCGGGTTCGGCGGCGGGAACGAGGGAGCCCCTCCTTTCGGCGCCGGCGGCATCGACGGCAGCGGCGGCATCCCGGAGTAGGGCGGCTGCGCTCCGCCCGCAGGCAAGCCGGGCGGCGGACTCATCGGAGCCGGAGCTCCCATGGGCGGCATGACGGGCTTGGGCGCGCCTCCCCCCGGAGGAGGCGGCGGTGGAGGAGGCGTCGGGCCGGAGGACGCCAGTCCCGCGGGCGGCGGCAGCGGCTTGCCTCCAGGTCTTCGATCCTTGTCTTTGTCGTCAGCCATAGATGTCCCTCATGGTGTCATTGCGCCTGCGCTTTATAGCTCTCCACCCACGCCTTGAGCTGCGGATCGGGGTTGTACTTGAGCACTTCCTCGTAGTACGCCATCGCTTCGGGGACTTGCCCCATCTGGTAGAGCAGGCCGCCCATGTACTGGTACGCCTGCCACAGGTTCGGGTCGAGCAGGACCGCCTGGCGGAAATACTGGATCGCCTGCTCCGAGGCGCCCGACTGCATCGAGGCCGCCGCGGCCTCGAAGTACTGCTGCGCCATCGCGGGATCCTGCCCCGGCGCCGCGGCGGCCTGCGCCGGAGCGGGCAAGGCCGCCGGCGCGGACGCCTCCGGCTTCGGGGCGGGCTGAGCCGGGGTCTTCTTGCGCACGTAGAGGTCCTCGCGGTCGACGGCCAGCTCCTCCTGAAAATTCTCCATATCCAGGCGCTCCCGGATCGTGATGCGCCCTTCCTTCTCCATGCCCTTGATATGGTCGACGATGCGAGTGCGCTCCTCCTCGACCTGCAAATGGGTGAGACCCTTGGTGTACTCCATCGATTCCTTGAGCAGCGACGCCGCGCCCGGGGACATGTTCGTGAAGAATTTATTGACCACGTCCGGCGTCGCGTTCTGCAGGGCGCGCGCCATCACGTCGGTCTTGAGCTCGCGCACGACCACCTGCATCTCCCGGTCGGGGAAGCCGATGACATCCTCGAAGGTGAGCACAAGCTTGCGCACGCGATCGTAGACGGCCGGCTTCTGGTTTTTCAGGTAATCCATGATGTTCGAGCGCGTGAGGCCGTCGGCCTCCTCGAGAAGCTGCGTGAGGCGCTTGAGCCCGCCGACGACGAAGTCGATGTTCTCCTTCACCTCGTTGTCGATGGCGACGACCTGCTCGCGGGTCACCTGGCGCACCATGAGCGCCTCGAGCGCGACCTTCGCCTGCAGTTCCAGCGGCAGCGACGTCAGCACCCGCCGGGCGAGGTCGGGCCGTAGATAGCTCAGCACGACGCCGATGAGCCATGGCTCCTCGCGCCGCAGGAGGAACCAGCTCACGAGGCGCTTGAGATTCTCCTCGGTGATGTAGGAAAACGGCTCGAACTTCTTCATCTCATCCTCCTCGGGCGGCGGCGGCGGCGGTTCCGGCGGCTTGCGTCCCAGCATGATGTCGAGCATGCTCTTGTTCTCTTCCGGGCCTCCGGGACCGCCGAGGCCTTCTCCCTCGTTCTCCCCCTCCTGCTCCACCTTTGAGGCGCTGGTGATCTCCTGCTTCTTCGTCTCGCCGAGCGAGTGGATGTACCGGCGGAAAAAGCTCCACAGCGGCCCGAACAAGAACAGCAGGAACAAGAGCAGCAGCAGCGCGTACAACAGAGGCAGGTAGACGTTCGGATTCTTGAGGTCGTCCTGCCACTTATGGTCCACGAAATCGAACTTGGCCTTGCGGAAAACGATCTGCTCCGGCGTGGCCTTGTACTCCGACAGCGCGTCGACGATCCGCTCGCGCGCCGCGTCCAGTTTCGGCTGAGGGACTTTCTCGTCGTGGATCACGGTGACGAGGAGACTCTTCACGTTGGTCCGGAGCGCGAAGACCTGCTCCTTCTGCTCCTGCTCCTGCGACGCCATCTGGCCCGTCGCCGCCGCGGGGCGCCCCGCGGGCCCGGGGTTGGCGCTGATCGCCTTCGGCCGCGGCACGCCGGGCAGGATGAAGTCGTCCGCGAATCCGCCGCCGGGCTTGGGGCCTTCCTTCTCCTTGTAGCGCTGCGCCATGCCGGCGCCGATCTTGGTCTTGTCCTCGCGCTGGCTGACGTACTCCATCTCGACGTTGGCGAAGACCTTCGCGCGCTCCTTGCCGAGGATGGGGTCGAGCACGGCGGATTGGATCTTGTCCTCGAGGTGCGTCTTGAGAGAGCTTTGCTGGCGGAGCAGCTCGACCTCGGGGGCGTCCAACAGCGCGGCGCCGCGCGACGCGCCTAGCCCGAGGCACGCGAACGCGAGGACCGACCGCAGCATCCATTGCCGTCTAGTCATAAATTACCGGCCTGCCGACGGAAGCGCCCCTCCGCCCGCAGCTCGGTTTCCTTAATACTCGCGATAAGAGTAACGGTCCCATGTTAAATTTTCAATAACGGCCGGGCCCGCGCGGATTACTTGATCTGGGACATGAACTCGGAGACGACCTTGTTGTTGGGGTCGATCTCCATGACGCGCTTCCAGACGGCCTTCGCCTTCGCCTTCTCCTCCATCAGGAAGAACGCGCTGCCCATGATCTCGAGGGCGACGATGTTGGCGGGCTCGAGGTCCAGCACATCCTGCGCCCGGCGGATAGCCTGGTCGTACTTGCCCTCGTAGATCGACTGGCGGGCGTCGTAGATCTTCTGGTCGATCATGGTCAGCATCTCGGGTCCGTCGATGCGGCGGGTCAGCTCGCCCACGCCCGCCTCGCGCTCGACTTGGTTGAGGAGATTGAGGAGCTTCTCGTTTTTGGAATTCTTGTTGTAGGCGTAGCGCAGGGAGTTGACCGCGACGCGCAGGTCGCGGCCGTCGACGTAGGACATGACGCCCTTGCGCACGTAGGTCTGGAACTCCTCGCCGCCCTGCGCCTGCGGGATCAGGCTCACCACGGCCTGCAGGCGGGCGATCATCGCCTTGATCTGCGCGTTCGCCGGGTCGGCGTCCAGGGCCTGCTGGAAGCGGACGCTCGCCAGGGCGAAGTTGCCCTCCTTGAACGCCTCGAAGCCGGACTGGATGAGCACCTTCGTCTGCTCGTCGGACTTCTCCTCCCGCGAGCGGCCGAAGCGGAAGCTCGCTGAGATCCGGGTCGACGCGCCGAGGTCGTGGATGCCGTTGGCGATGTCGATGCTGAGGCTCCGGAAGTGGAAGCCGAACCCGAAGTCCGTCTCCTGGATGGTCGGGTTGCCCATGAGGCCGAAGCGCAGGGCGAACCAGCGCGAGGCCCAGAACTCGCCGCCGAAGCGGAAGTTCGGGTCGCTCGTCTGGGACTTGGAGATGTCCGCGCCGAAGACCAGGCGGTCCTTGAAGAGGTGGAGGCTGTTGCCGACCTTGAGCGTGACCGGCATCTTGTCGTCGGTATCGCCGCCGCGCTTGGAAAAGGCATTCTGGATGCCGATGCCCATTCGGTAGAGCGGGCTGAAGGTGCGCATCATGCTCACGTCCATCGCGAGCTGGCTGTCGGAGGAGCCCGCGAGCTGGCGGGTGACCTGCTTCACGTTGGCGCCGAATGCGAGCTTGTCGGTGACGGCCTTGCCCCAGGAGATGCCGATCGCGCGCTGGGCGTCGTTGAAGGAGCCGGAGGGCTTGACCTCGATGGCGTTGCCGGCGTTGTCGAACTTCGCGTCGACCTTCTCGAACCCGGCGGACTGCAGCTGCAGGATGCTGAGCCCCCACGTGCCGCTGCCCGCCGGCCGGACGTAGGCGAGGTAGGTCAGGCTCGTCTGGGCGAAAAGGCTCGCCTGCATCGTGGTGATCTCTTGGCGCTTCACCTGGGGCAGGCCGGCCGGGTTCCAGTAGGCGGCGGAGGCGTCGTCGGCGATCGAGTAGAAGGCGCCGCCCATGCCCAGGGCGCGGGCGCCGACGCCGTACTGCATGAAAGCGCCGGGCTGGCCCCCCGTCTCCCCGGCCATGGAGGTCCGAGGGGCCAGCAAAACGACGAAGCTCCACATCGCGGCGCCTATGGCCGCTATGCGGAGCGTCTCAGTGCTGGGGAACGGCCCCCAGTTGGCTCGCGTGTGTTTCACTCTCTTCGGCAGCCTGGCACCCCGGACAAACTCACGGGACCACGGCTTTGCGCCCCCGTCTTTCAACGGGTTTGCTATTGTCGCCCGCCTTAAATCACAACCCCTGGCGGGAAGTCTCGACTAGTATAGCAGTCCCCCTGGCAGTGTCAAGGGGGTCGTCAGAATATGTCAGAAATGTTTCGGCGCTAGTGGATGACGCCGATCTTCCTAATTGCGGTCTGGGTGCCCAAGGAGGAGCCGGCCTTGATGCGGGCGACGTAGCCGCCCTTGGCCACGAGCTGTCCCGCACCGTTGCGTCCGTCCCATTCGACGAAGTTCGGACCGGCCGAGCCGCCGTTCTGGCCCGGGACGAAGTGGAACGTCTTCACGACGTAGCCCATTAGATCGTAGATCGTGATCGAGACGTCGGAATCCGCGCCCAAAGTGTAGACGATGTTCGTCTTGCCCTCCGCGCCGCCCTTGCGCGTGTCGAAGGGGTTCGGGTAGTTGCTGACTCCCGTCATGACCGACGTCACGACGCCCGTGTTCACGTTCTGGGAAAGCGGCGACCAGGCGCCGGGTACGCCCGAACCCGAGATTCCGCGGATTCGGTAGCTGAAGAAGAGCCCCGAATCGCGCGGCTTCTCGCCCGGGTTCGTCGCTCCGTCGCCGACGGTGTAGAGGGTATTGGGTGCGTTCGACTTGACCGCGGAGACGACGTTGATCGTCTGCCACACCACATTGAGCGGCAGGTCGGTCGCGGGACCGCCGCGCTCCTGGATTTCGTAAAGCGAGAGACCGGAGACCGGGATCGACGTCGGCACGCTCCACTGCACCGCGTACGACGGCTGTCCGCCCGTGCCGAGCACCTGCGCGGCTCCGGGGGCCGATGGCGGCGTCGGGTCGGGGCGATAGACAAGCATCGGCCGGATCGAGGAGACGACGCCCGTGTCGGTCACGAAGCGCGAGAAGAAGATGGCGGCGCCGTCGGAGACCGGCTCGTTGATCAGGTGCGAGATCGGAGAGGAGCCGCGCAGGCCGCGGCCCGTGCCCGGCGCCGGGTCCTGCGCCTCGGAGATGATGTTGATCGTGTGGACGTCGGCGCAGCGCTGCGCGCGCACCACCTCGCTGCCTAGATAAAGGAGGCCGGGGAGGTTCAAGATGCGGTTGTCGGCCACCTGGATCACCGTGTCGACCGGCGTGGCCGAGGCTGAAAGGAAGGTCACGTGCGGCACCGGGAGGCTTAGGTTGCCCACCAGGGCGGAGGTGATCGGGCCCGTCGACGCCGCGAGCGTTCGGTAGGCCGCGATACCCATGCCGGTGATCACCGGCGCCGTCGCCGACGACCAGACCGTGCTGAAGCTCGTCGGGCTGTCGTAGAACGCTCCCACCGACACCTCGTAATGACCGCCGCTCTGGATCATCGGCAGCGTGGCGAAGAGCCGGTCGATCGTCGGGCTCCAGGCGGACGGCACGAATCCCTGGTCCGGCACCGGCACGGTCTTCGCGGCGTTGCCCTGGTCCGCGACGTCGTTGCCGAGAACCATCTGGAAGCCGCCGAAGCCGTTGTTGAAGATCATGTCGACGATGCCGTCGCGGTTCAAGTCCATGTCGAGGATGCCGGTGCCCGTCATGTCGCGCGAGGGCATGCGGTCGCCGACGAGCGAGACGGACAGGAGGTCCTTCTCCTCGCCGAACTTGAAGTTGTCCGGGAAGCCGTCGCCGTTAATGTCGAGGAGCGGCGGCTGGGTCGGGCAGATCGTCAGCCACGGCGAGCCGTCGGCGCAGATCCACTTCGTCTGGTCCGGGATCGGATTGCCCTTGCCGTCGCGGCAGATGTTGTTCCTCGGGTTGTTCGGGTCCTTTCCGTTGTTGCAGGCCGCGGCGCTGACCTTGGCGTACGCGGGATAACCGACCGCGACCTTCGGCACGCCGGTCTGCTCCTTCGTCATGATGACCGGGACGAGTCCCGAGCTGATCGACACCGCCGGCACGGTTAAGGGCACGATGCCGACCAAGGCCGACGACACGGGCGGCTGGCTCGTCGGGTCGGCCGCCGCGATGACGGGCGAGCCGTTGGGCGCGATCAAGTCCGTGAACTGCGACAGCGAGATGCCGACGGAGTCTCCCAACGTCGTCGAGCTGATCACGTCCGTAAATCCGATATTGCCGGCGACGTAGAGGATCGTCGTGTTCGTCGACACCGTGATGTACGGGATGCCGCCCTTGGCCATATCGATGAAGGCCGAGCCGCCGGAGAAGGAGGAGCCCTGGATCACGAATCCGAGCTGGGTCTGGACGCCCGGCAAGAACACCCCGTTGCCGTTGTCCAACCACACGCTCAGTTTGCTCAAGTCGCCGTCGCCGCGGCTCGGGGTCGTCGAGGTGGCGATCGTGCCGAGCTGGGTCAGGTGCAGGCGCGAGATGTTGACGAAGTTCTGGTTCGTCTTGAGCTGCAGCTCCATCAAGGGCACGTTCACCTGGCCCTGCGAGGCGCCCGCGGGGGCGATGGTAAATCCGGTGACCGAGAGGGTGATCGGCGTGATCGCCGGGATCGAGCCGACGAACGGGAAGCCCGCCGAGCCCGTGCCCGTCGCGCCCTGGCCCCTCGTGATCCCGAGATAATAGGCCGCCGTCGCCTGGTCGCCCGACGGCAGGCCGATCCAGGACTGGTCGCGGATCGCGACGCCGACCTGGTCGTTGATCACCGCCGAGTCGCTGATGTCGTAGGCGACGAAGAACACGGACGCGGTGGGGCTGATCGACTGGTCGGTCGTCAGCGTGATCACGTGCTGGACGTCGCGGTCGTCGTTCTGGTTGAACACGTCGACCTTCTTGACGCCGGTGCCCGCCGGCCACGCCAAGGTCGGCGAGTTCGAGTTGCCGAGCTTGTTGCCGCGCGAGATGATCCGGATGCAGGGGCTCGTACCGGAGAAGCCGGTAGGCGCGCAGCCCTGGCCGGAGAAGGTCATCAGCTCCGCGCCGCCCACGAGAACCTGGCCGCCGATGTACTGGCCGATGTTGTCGACCGGGAAGCCCGCAATCGAGGAGACGACCATGTCGAAGGGCGGCACCGCGTTGGCCGCGACAGCGACGTTCAGGGAGGTCACGGCTTCCGAGATGTTGAGGTCTCCGGCGTCGAGCTGGTCGTTCTGATTGAGGTCCTTGTAGATGCGCACGAACTTGACGTCGGTGTTGCGCCCGCCTCCGAAGCCCACGTCGGCGGACTGGCCGCCGCGCTCGACACGCAGGCTCCTCCACGGGGCGACACCGACGTCGGTGGCGAGGTTGAAGCGCAGCATGCCGACGTCCTTTTGCGCCTGCCCGACGCCCGGGATCGAGCCCGCGATGTCGTTGACGCCCAAGGTGACGTGCGAGATGACCTTGGTCACTTCGATCATCGGATTGGTCGTGAAGGTCGGCGTCGTGAAGACGACGGCGTTCGGCACCTTGACGGTGAAGTACGACGGCCCGCCGATGAAGACACCGTCCTGGCTATGCTCCGCCGCGAACTGGAGGAAGTCGTAGGTCGCGTAGAAGTAGATCGGCGTCGTGCTCACGACGATCGGCTTGGTCGGCGGCAGCTGGACCGTGACGGTGCCCGAGCTGAAGGTGTCGCTGCCGAAGCTCGCCAGCCCCGGGAAGCTCCCATCGGGCGCCTGCGTCGAGTCGAAGGCGGTAAAGGCGCCGTCGTTGTTCAAGTCGCGCCAGATCTTGACCGCGGAGACGTCGCTGTCGATGGCGCCGTTGGCGATCGTATGATCGAGCTTGATGCGCTGGATCTCCGCCGTGTTGCGGTCCGTGCTCACGGTGAAGCGGATCATCGGGACGTTCTTCGCGTTCTGAAGCACCGTTTGGCCGGACACCTGGTCGATCACCACGGTGACCGTGTTGACCGTCGGCCGGAGGACGTACTCGGGGCTGTTGACGGGGGTCAGGAACTGCACTTGGTGTCCGGCAGCCGCCGGCGTCAGTTGGAACTGGTTCGCACCCGAGGCGAACAGCCCGATGACCTCGTTGGGCGGGATCAGCGTCGGGTAGGAGAACTTCGCCTGCTGAGACACGTCCATCGAAATGTAGAAGTACTTCGTCGTCGGCGTGATCAGCACGTAGGGCTGCCCGCCGAGCGACGGATCCGAGATCGGAATGATCGCCTTCGTCGCCGGGTTGTCCGGCAGACCGAGGATCGACGAGCCCATCGACACGTCCGCCGCGTTGGCGCCGGTCACGGGGTCGCGATGGAATACTCGGTCGGTCGTGACCGTCTGCCAGAGCCGCACGCCCGTCACATCCGGGTCCTGCGAGTTGAGCCCGGTCGGCGTCGGACGGTTCAGCGTGAGTCCCGACCACTGGATCTGCGACCCGCCGGACCAGACTTCGAGCCTGATCGTCGCCGTGTTGAGCATGCCCTGCTCGATCGACGGCGCGATGACCGCCCCGAGCGAGTGCGCGGACGGAATGCTGTTGAGCTCGCCGCGCTTGACGTTGAAGAGGAGGTACGTCGGCGGTCCGACCAAGCTGTAGCCGGTGTAGCTGATGATCTCGTTGTCGATGAGGGCGTAGGCGGTCGCTCCGGGCAGCGGCACGGGGAAGCCCGCCGTGGAGGAGATGACCCACGTGTTCTCTACGGTCCCGGCCGGCAGGCTCAGCACCGCGTTTTGCAGCGTCGGCGCCGCGAAGGTACCGCTCGAGGAGCTGAAGTACGGCGTCGCTTTGACGAACATGGTCTGCGGCGAGGCGATGATCGCCCGCGTCTTCGAAGTGAACGGCAAGGGCGAGATCGGGTCATACGTCACCGGCAAGGCGAAGGCGTTTTGCGGCGCGGAATCGAGCGTCGGGCTCGCGGTCGGGAAAGAGCCGTTCGTCAGGCCCGATAGGAGCTGGACGCCCAAGGTCCGCGGCTCGAAGGTGTTCGGGTCGGTCGGCAGCGCGTTCTGCGTGATGTGATACGAGATGAAGTAGCGCTGCGCCTGCGGCGCGATGGCCGACGGCACGATGCGGATCGGGCTGAACAGCGTGAGCTTCGCGATCAAGGGCTGAGAGATGTTGCCGAACGTTCCCGAGCCGACCAACGAGTCGCAGGTCGGCGGGCCGCCGGTGCAAGGCTCCAAGATCGCGTCCCCGTTGGCGTCGTACCAGACGCCGACGCTGTCGACGTCGGGCGCCACGGCGCCGCCGAGGGTCGCCGAGCCGGTCGCCTGGATGACCAGGAACCGCCACAGGGCGTCTGAGATCTGGGTGTTGAGCGTGAAGGCCGCAACGGCCGCGGTGCTGTTCTGCTGGACGGCCGCGCCGATCGAGGTGTCGACCGTGTTGGTCGAGACCACCCTCACCAGGTCCGGATAGTGCGACAGGCTCGGCACGAGCGACACGGTCAACCCGGTCGTCGGGATGCCGACGTTGAGGTTGGACACGGTCTTCGGCGCCGTCACCTGGAGATAGGTCGTGTTCGGAATGATGAGTCCGAGATTCGCTTTGGGCGACACGGTCGCGAAGGGCGCCAAATCGTACGTCACGAACACGTTGATCGCGCTCGTCGAAACGACCTGGCTGTTGAGCCCCAGCGTGCCGTTGATCGGAATGCGCGCCGAGCCCGAGAGGACGGTCCCGGTCGACCAGGCCGCTACGGTCGAGAATTCCTGGCCGCGCAGGCAGTTGAAGAAGGTGTTCGTGTTGAAATCCACGCCGCCCGAGCAGATGATCACCTCTTTTTTGGTCTCGTCGGTTTGGTCGTCGCCGAGGATCAGCTTCTCGACTTGGTCGTTCGTGAACGGGTTGTCCGCGTGGTAGAGGCTCTGCGCCGAGTTGACGATGATATTGACGGGCGTCGTCGATGAGACGCCGGCCGTGAGCGCCGCGCCCAGCGTCGCGATCGGGAAGGTATGCAGCTGGGTGGCGAGCGGGCTGATCACGACGTCGCTCGACGTGCTGAGCAGACCGTTGTTGTCGGAGTCGAGCCAGACGCGGATGTTCACGACGTCCGTCGCCTTGTTCACCAGCTCGAATCCCGTGTTGAAGCTGGTCGTGTTCGAGTTCAGGGCGGACGTCATCCAGCGGTCGATCTTGAGTCCGGTCCACGGAACGGAACCGCTCGTCGTCTGCAGGACCATCTTCGCCACGGGCTGGTTCACGCCGTTTTGGACGATCTGCGACGGCACGGACTGGACGTTGCCGACGCCGGGCGTGTTCCAGCCGGCGACCTGCATCTGGTTGCTCGTCGCGATCACGGTCGCCTGGGCGCTTTGAATCGGCGTGAACGGCTTGATCGTGCCGTTGCCGACCAGGGCCGCGATGCCGCTGCCGGGCCCGACGATCTGCGCGTTGTGCGAGAGGGACGGCGTCGCCGTGAAGTTGTAGTCGTAGCTGACGAAGTAGGTATGCGTCGACGTGGCCACGGTGCCGTTGATGCCGGTCGGATTCTTAATGACGAGGGTCGTACTGTTCTGGCCGATCGGGAACGTCGCCGAGGCGACCTGGATGTCCAAGCCGGGCTCGAAGATGCCGTCGCCGGCGTCGGGGTTGCCCCCCGCCGAGGCGTCGAGCCAGAGCTTGACGACCCCGATGTCGCTCGACGGCGTGCCCGTGCCGGCGTCCGTGACGGTCACGGACTGGAGCACGCCCGAGTAGAGAGGCGTCCACGCCTTGAAGCCCGCGACGCCCGCGTTCGGCACGCCCTGGTTGACGTAGGTGTATTGGCCGAGCGCGAGCGACGGCGGCTGCCACCAGGCGTTGATGTCCAGACCCTGCACGTAGATGTCGGCGGGCGTCTGCAGCACCGAGGTGGTCGTCGTGAAGATGCCGAAGTTGTTGATGGCGACGCCGACCTGGCTGCCGCCCGAGAGGATCACGAAGGACGGGCTCAGCATCTGCAGGCCGAAGGTCGCCGGCAGCTCGTTGATGCCGAAGCCGGAGGTCGCGATCTTGACCGTGATGAAGTAGTTCTTGGACGCCGGCGAGCTGGGCAGCGTCACGAGCGCCGGGAAGGCGCCCTGCTCGAGCGGCGTTCCGCCGTGCGAGGCGCTGCCGAACCACCACGCGTTGTCCACGGCGTCGTAGGTGCCGGTCGCGATCTTGGTGTAGCTCGGGTCGAAGATGCCGGTGTTGTTGTTGTCGTAATAGAGCGCGAGCTCGGTCACGTGCGCGGGATTGAAGTTGCCGGTCGGGTTGACGCCGACCTTGAGTTGGGAGATTTCCGCGTTGTACGGCGGCACCGTCTGCGGGATGACGGACATCGTCATGCGCAGCATCGGGATCGGGAAGGGCGAGCCCGGCGATTCGCCGTCGCCCTGATTGAGCACCTTCTTCGTGACGCCCGCATTGGCCTTCTCCGTCGGGATGGGACCGTTCGGCGGAGGAGAGGCCTCGGGCGCCATGTCGAAGGGGGTGATGACGACGCCGGCGAGGTTGATGGCCTGGTCCGACCGGCGCGTCGGGTCCGCGGGCAGTCCCGGCCGAGACGCGTCCGACGTGTTGCCGTAGACGGTCGCGCGGTGGAAGTCGGTGACGCTCAGCTGCAGCGACTCCTGCACCTTGTCCGTCAGCTGGAGGCCGGCGAACATGCCGCGCTCCGCGGGGGCGAACACGTGGTAGGTCGTGCCCGCCGCGAGGTCGCTCAGGGTGATGTTGCCGCTCGAGCCCGTCGTCGCGAACTTGACGACGCCCGTGTAGTACTGGCCGTTGATCGCGTCCCCCGTCGCCACGTTGCCGAAGAGGTCCCGCGCGTTGATGCCCCACTGGGTCGTCACGCCGTTGATGTCCCCGGGCCGCGACAGGACGCCGGGCACCGTCACGCGCAGCGGCGAAGCGAGGGTGAAGGCGTGGTGCACCGTGAAGTACGAGGCCGTGCTCGGCGTGATGACATGGGACTGGGAGATCGGACTATACAGCGTCGAGCCGCCGAGCGTCGTCGCTTGGGCCGTGATCGTCGTCGTGCCCGCGATCGTGTCGAAGAACTGGACGGGCGCCGCGCTGATCCCCAGGCCCCCGGCGATGTTGGCCGTGAAGGACACGGTGGGGCCGATCGGCGTCCAGCCGGACGGATTAAGCGGATTGTTGATCACGGGCGGCGGCGAGCCCGCCATCCAGGTCGTGCCCTTGTCCGAGTAGTAGAGAACGCTGATCGTCGTGCCGGAGGTGGTCACGTTCCCGAATACGTCCACGAGCTGCGCCGCCACGAAGGTGTTCGTGGTCGTCCCCGCCGTGTAGTTCGGTTCGAACTGGACGGTCGTGCCCGCCACGAGGCGCCGCGACGGCGTAGCCCATTGGATCCCCGCCGGCGGGCCGGCGATGACTGAATAGAACGCCTTGCCCGAGAGCCAGCTCGACGAGACGGCCAAGGTCGAGATCGTGATCTGATGGGTGGGCGCGGAAAGGAGCGTGTCGATCATGTAGAACGTCGCGCTCGAGCGCCCGATCGGCAAGGTCGCGGTGCTCGGCTGCAGCTTGAAGCCGCCGTTGCCCGCCGTCTGGGTCGAGAACTGCACGCCCCCGGTCGAGTTGGACTTGAGGCCGAAGTAGGTGTTGCCGTCGCCGCTGTCCTGGCCCGACAGAAGCGGCGAGGGGCTGCCGTAGATGTCCTGCGTCTCGAGGACGAAAGCGCTCGACGTCGTGCCGGCGAGGAGCGCCGCCGCGGGCCTCGTCGTGACGACGATCTGGTCGATCACGTCGGCCAGCACGTTGACCTGCTGATTGACGGGCGCGAGCCCCAGCGCCGAGATCTGGATCGTGGGCCGCGGCGAGCCCGAGTAATTCGTCGAGGCCGTCGAGTCCATATAGTAGAAGGTCGCCTGGTAGGCGTTGAGCGGGATCGCGATCGTGCCGGTCGTCGTCACCAAGGACGGCACCACGCCGCGCGAGCCGAGGGTCGAATTGGTCGAGGCGGAGAACCCGAAGTACTCCAAGGCGGACGACGGCTGACGGGAGGCGGTCGAGATGACGATCGTCACCGTCTGCGTCGCGACCACGGGATTGGCGAAGAGGTCCTGCAGCTCGGGCCGGAAGGGCTGCGGGTTGCCCAGCGTGTCGCTCACCTTGCCGGCGACGATCGTGCGGATGGGGTTGTTGAAGTTGAGCTGGCTCGCCAAGTAGGGGTCCATGCGCACCTGGGCCGAAGCCTTCAGGACTCCGCTGACCAAGGCCTGGAGCGTCCACGTCCCGGGCCGCGACCCTTCCGCGGTGTTGCCCGCGGGATCGACGCCAGAATAGGAGCTCATCTTGTCGTGATAGCGGAAGGTCGTCTCGCCGCCCGTGAACCCGTTGCCGATCGTGAATCCGGACAGGAATGCGCCGTTGCTGGCGTCGCGGAAGCCGTAGTCGCCGTTGGGCCCGAAGGTGCCGAGCGTGAAACCGTTGGTCGTGTGCGCCGCCGTTTCGACGACCTGAAGGGTCACGATCGTGTTGCCCTGTCGCGTCACGTTGTTGAAGTCGTCCAAACGTTGCAGCGAGTACGTGCCGCCGCTGCCCGAGGGCACGGTCACGCCGACCGTCGCGCGCGAGGTGGACGAGATCCAGACGAGCTGCGAGGCCACGCCGCCGACCGTGACGAGCGAGCCCGAGATGTCCTTGATGCCGTTGCCGGAGAAGTCGATGTACTGCCCGCCGAAGACGAGGTTGACGGGCGCCTGGTACGTGCTCACCCAGACGCGCGCGGAGTCGCCCGCGGTCGTCGACGGGAAGTAGGCGATCTGGGTGCTCACGCCGATGCGGCCCGACGCGTCGGTCACGACGACCGTCGAGCCGCCGACGTTGATCCAGCCGCCCTGGTTGACCGCGAGGTAGCCGGTCGTCCCCGAGATCATCGCCGTCGAGATGATGAGCGTCTGGCCCGAGGTGATCGGGTTGTTGAAGGCGTCCGTCACCTGGCCCGTGAACGTGATGAAGCCGGGCGCCGATATCTGGCCCGCCGGAACCTCGGTGTATTGCGTCGGGCTCACGATGACGGAGTTGAAGATGCCGGGGTTGACCGTGATGAACGGCTGATCGCTCGTGATCCCGGCGATGTTGTCCGTCGCGCGAATCCAGCGCGAACCGGCTTTGGACAACGTCACCTGCGTCACGATCGCCTTGACGCCCTGGTCCGTCGTCGAGGAGAACGTGACGGGCGTCGGCACGAAGTTCGCCGATTGCGGCGCCGGGAAGCTCTCCGCGGTGAAGTTTACCGTCCCCGTATACGCGTTGAGACCGGTCGACAGTACGTTGTTGTATTGGTCGTAGGCGGTCATGCCGACGTTGAAAGGCACGCCGGCCGAGGCCACCGCCGGAACGTTGTCGAACTTAAGGTGATCCGCCGGGCCGGGGTTGACCCACAAGGGCGCCGAGACGCCGAGCGGGAAGTAGGTCGCGGAGCCGGGAGCGGTCGCCGCGACGACCGTGTAGGAGGACAGGGCCGTAAGAGGCGAGATCGTGAATGGGAAGTTGCCCAGCGAGAGCGTCTGCGGCGCGGGCGTCGTCGCCAGAGGGTCCAGGGAAAGCGAGAGTTTGACGGTCGGCATCACGGCCGGCGGATTGGAATCCAGCGCCGACGCCGGTCCGACCTTGTTGAAGTAGGCGTCGACCAGGTTGACGTCGACCACCATGTTCGTCAGCGGATTGGCGATCGTGAAGGGCGTCGCGTAGCCGTCCTTGCCGGCCGGGCCTTCCGACCCGGCGAGAGTGCGGCAGATCGAGCCGGGCGATACCGTGCATTTGCCTTGCGCGAGCGTCTCGCCGGGCAGGAGCACTTGCAGCCCGACCGCGGTCGAGGCGTAGACTTTGAAGGGCAGCGAGCGCGCCGCGGGAGACGTCGCAAGGCAGACGTTCGTGGGGACGTTGCCCGTGCAGACCTGGTCCGCGCCCGTGTCGCGCGGGTAAACGGACATCGTGCGGCCCGTGCCTTTGGTGACCAACGTCATCGGCAAGGTCAGCGAGCCGTTCGAGAGCGGGGAGGTCGCGGAATTGACCGCGTAGGCGTCGTTCGAATTGACGTAGATGTTCGGCAAGGCGCCCTGGTTCGTGACCACATTCATGAACTGGTCGACCAGGTTGACGGTCACGCTGAAGGCCGCGCCGGCCGTGGGCGTCGAGACGGCGTTGGCGATGCCCCCGTTGGGATAGCTGCCTGAGCCGGGCACGGCGACCTGTCCCGGCAGCACGATCTGAAGACCCAGCGGCAGGCCCGGCTGCACCGTGAAGGTCGAGGACTGCGGATCCGCCGAGAGCCCCGAGCCGATGAAGTCGATGGCGCTCAGGAAGGTCTGGCTCGACGCCGTGTGCGGGATGACGTTGATCGTCCCCGTGTAGCCGACCGTCGTGTTGATCGCCGCCGGAGCGATGGCCGGCGCATACGGGTCGTTCGGCGTCTGTACCTCGACGGTGTCGGCGTAGCTCGGCACGAGGTTGCCGTAGCCGTCGATCACGCCCACGACGATGGGATACGCCTGGCCCGCGGTCGCCGTCTGCGGCGTGCCCTTCTTGAAGGTGGGGTTGCCCTGGTCGAAGCTCTCGCCCGGCAGCGTGACGAGGAGCCGCTGCGCGGTGCCGGCGCCCACGTTGACCGGGGTCGCCGAGTCGAGGGCGACGACCGGGCCCCACGGCGGGATCGCGTTCGTCATCTTCGCCCAGATCGCGGTGACGCCCGCGCGCTTCAAGGTGACCAGGAAGTACGCCGACGGGTTGGCGGCGGCCGACGACATGTCGACCGTCGCGAACGGGTCGTCGGTGAAGAGCGTGACGTACTGCGACGAGCCCGGCGTCAGGTTCCAGAAGGAGTCGGTCAAGTCGACCTGCACGGTGAACGGCGAGCCGGCCGGCGAGGAGTAGGCGGGCCCGCTGCGGCCGGTCGAGGTGGAACCCGAGACCGCGATTTGGCTCGGCACCAGCGTGCGGAGGTTCGTCGCGTTGTTGGCCGCCAAGAGATAGGTGCCCGTCGAGGTGGAAAGTCCCCCCGCCGAGGCGGTCAGGATGCGCGTCGCCGCCGAGCGCTGGCCGTTCATCGTGGTCGCGCTCGTCGTGTTCGGGATCGTGATCGTCGCGCTGCCGCCCGTGATCGAGAAGACGTTCGAGCCCGGGCTGAAGGGGTTGCTCGCGAACGGGTCGTCCGAGGCGATCGTCACCGTGGGCGCGGCCGACGTCACCCAGTTGTAGCGGCTGTCCGTCACGTAGAGGCCGACGTTGAAAGTCGACCCGGCGGTCTGCGTCGACACGACGAGGCCCGACACGCCGGGCGTCGGCTGGGACGTCTTGCCGTTCGCCTGCGTCTGGCCGGGATAGACGAACACCATGCGCGAGGCGGCGCCGGGGTTGACGACGATATTGGAGTCCGTCTGGGACGGCAAGACCGTCGTCGCGTCGAAGGCGGTCACGGTGAGGTTGCCGGTCGCGATGCTCGGGATCAGTCCCGCGAACGTGGCCTCGCCCGCGCTCAGGGTGTTCGGGTTCGGAGACGGGATTGTGGCGAAGGCGTCGTTGGTGGTCAAGCCGACGTTGCGCCCGTCGGTCGTCCGGTTCCAGAACTGGTCGACCGCGCGGACCGTGACCGAGTACGGGCTCCCGGCGACGAGCGGCCCCGGCGAGCCGCTCTTGCCGGTCGGGCTGCCCTCCGCCGCCTGCTCGGGCGGGACGATTACCTGCATCATGACGGGCGAGCCGGCGCGCACCACGATGCCGGTGACGGTGTCGGTGCTGTAGCTCGTGCCCGAGGAGCCGGTGTCGACGATCTGCACGCTCGTGCCGGGCGTCAGGTTGCGGGTCACCGGGATCGCGCTGAATACCGTCGTGCCGGCGACCAGGTCGATCTGGTAAGGGCTCGGCGCCAGGTTGCGGAGCTGGATGTTCGGGTCGCCCGGGAAATTCATCTGCACGCGCGGCGTGTAGGAGGACACCGGCAGCGTCGTCGGCGTCAGATACGGCGTCGTGCCGCGAACCACGTTGTAGTAGTGGTCGACGAGGTTGACCGTGAGATAGCTCGTCGTGCCCGCGAAGAGGTCCGCCGCGCCGCCGCCGCGGCCGCCGAGCGTCGGGTCCGCGGTGTAGGGGGCCACGCCAGGCCGCGCGAACTGGCCCTCGACGATGAGCTGGAGCTTCTCGGGCGCCGCCCACCAGAGGGTCGCGGGATTGGGCGTGATGTAATTCGTCGCGCCCGTCAGCGTCCCGTTCTGCGCCTGAACGTAAACGGCCGTGCTCGCGGTGACGCCCGTGAGGACGAAGGCCGTCGCGCCGCTCGAGAGCGGCTGGGTCACCGGCGTGTTGGCGTTTTGGTCGCTGACCAAGGACATCGTGATGTTGAAGCTCGCGGCCGGGTTGACGTTGTAGAACGCATCGACGCCGTACGCCGTCGCGGTGAAGGCCAGGCCCGCCTGCAGCGCCGAGGGCGTGCCGTTCTTTCCGTTCGATCCGACGCCGCTCGACTTGCCCTGCGCGATCGTCTCGCCGGGCATCACCACGAGGATACGGTCGGCCGATCGAGGGACGACCGGGACCGTGAGCGACGTGTTGTAGGGCGCGCCCGCCCCGGTCTGCGCCAGGGACTGGTTGCCGGCCGTCACGAACGTGTGGCTGAAGGCCTGCGAACCGGTGAAGGCGTAGTGCGTCGTCGCGTTCAAGTAGCCGTCGTAGAGGTCCGCGCTCTGCAGGTTGACCATCGTCACGGAGGAGGCGACGAGGTTCCAGTACTGGTCCACGACCTGCAGGAGGAAAGGAACCGCCTGGCCGTCCTGGTACGATCCGGGGGAGCCCGAGGTGCCCGACGCCGATCCGGGCGCCAGCGTCACCGCGCCGCCGCCGCCCGCGTAGTCCGCGACGACCTGGATCTGCGAGGCCGCGGCCGGGTTGATCGTCACCGTCACGCTGCCGAAGATGGCGGGGTTGCTCGCGTCGCGGATCAGGATCGTGCGCGTGCCCGCCTTGCGCAGAGTAACGGAGAACGTGTGCGAACCGTTGTCGGCGCCGGAACCGGTCGTGAACGGGTAGGCGCCAGGCAGGCCGCTGCCCATGAGTTCGGGGCCGTTGCTCGGCGGGAAGGAGTCCATGTAGAAGTTCGCGGTGCCGTTGTAGCTCGGCGAGAGGTTGCCCGTGCCGCCCAAGCCGTCCACCGACTCGACCAGGATATTGATCGAGCCGCCGGCCGTCTGCGGGTTGACGCTCGGCGTGATCCGGTAGCTCTTCGCCGGGGCCGCGATGAAGAAGAGCGGGCCGTTGGAGAACGACGTCTGCGTGTTGCCCGCGTTGTCGGTCGCGCGCGCCCAGGTCAGGTACTGTTTGCCGTTCTGCCAGCACTCCCGGTGGAGAGGGTTGGGCGGCGGCGGGTTCGGATTGGGGCACTGGAGGCCCGCGTAATCCCAACCGCCGAGTCCGTCGACGCGATAGGTTGCCGCGACCCAGATCGGCGGAGTCGCCGTGGTGGTCCAGGTCGAGCCGTCCCACCAGTAGCCCGAGGAATCCGCGGCGCTCGTCGGCAGGGGCCCAGGGCCGGCGAGAGTGGGCGCCGTGTCCATGAACACCGCGATCTCGATCTTGCCTTGCTGCCAAGTCGGCGACGCGCTCGGATAGACGCCCGCGCCGGTGCCCGTGATGCCGCCCGAATATCCCGGGTCGGTCGCCACGCCGCTGACGAGCTGCGTCTCGCTCTCGCCCGTCGCGCCGTTCACCGGGTCCTGGACATTCGAGCTCGGGCTCGTCGTGTCGTAGAGGAAGGTCGAGAGGCCGACCAGGTTCTGCACGTTGCCGATGTTGTCGGTCGCGGTCGACGTCACGAGATAGTGGTGGCCGTTGGTGAGGCCGAGCGAGCCGCTCTGGTAGCTCCAGGTCGACGGGAAGAGCGAGGTCGGCAGCGTCACCATCGTCGCCGAGTTGAATCCCGTCGCGCCGTCGAAGTACTTCGTCGTGTCCTGATCGAGGACCGAGATGACCACGGCCTGCTTGCCGCTCGCGTCGTCCGCCGCCGTTCCCACGAGCTTCGACACGGTGTTGTAGGCGCCGCTCGAGACCGGCAGCGTCATGACCGAGGTCGGCGAGACGTTGTCGAAGAGGAAGGTCGCCGTCGACATCGACGTCTGGACGTTGCCGGCCGAGTCGACCGCCTGCGTCAGGATGTTGAAGAGGTGGCCGTCTGCGGCGTCGTGCGTGTTGTTGCGCCAGGCGAACGCGGCGTTCCCGGGGTTCGTGAAGTCCCCGTTGGTGAACGTCCACTGGTAGGGCGCTCCCTGAGTCCCCCCCGAAGCCGTGATCGGAAAGAAGCCGGGCGTGTTCGCCACCCAGTGGGCGCCGGGGACGGGCGACCAGTAGTAGGACGTGTTGCCGGTCACATACCACATCTGGACCGAGACCTGCGTGATTGGCGCGATCGCATCGTTCGCCGTGCCGATGATCGCCGTCATCGACGAGAAGTACTGTCCGTTCGGCGTCGGGTAGGTGACGATCGAGGTCGGGGCGGCTACGGCGAAGCCGAACGTCGAGGTCGCGAGCCGGTAGTTGCCGGCGAGGTCTTGGAAGC
This sequence comes from Elusimicrobiota bacterium, assembly GCA_016194745.1. Lineage (GTDB taxonomy): Bacteria > Elusimicrobiota > Elusimicrobia > UBA1565 > JACRDR01 > JACQBA01. The sequence goes on along the minus strand of JACQBA010000016.1, from coordinate 239,248 downwards.
GCACGTCGGCGCGGAGCTGCTGGTCGCGGCTCGGCCAGACGACCGCGCTCGTATCGTAGCTCCAGGGACCCGCCGGCGAAGAGGACGTCGCCATGTTCCAGACGTTACCGGCCACGCCGCACGGAATCCAGCCCGTGCCGCCCTGATAGCACTGGTTGAGCGGGATGTCGACGAGCCGGACCTGGGGCAGCGTCATGCGGCCCGGGGAGGGATCGCCGGCCGTGCCCGAGACGGCGGGGATCGAGTTATAGTATTGGGCGTTGACCGGGAAGTCGATCTGGCCCGCGGGCGTCGTGATGTCGACCGTGAAGGAGTTGCTCAGAGTGACGGTCTGGGTGTTCGTCGCGACGTCGAAGGCCCGCGAGCCGACCACGTAGATGCCGCCGTCCTGCAGGCCCGTGTTCTGGTTGTTGAGCGGCGGCAGCTGGGTGGTCTGCGTCCACGCGCCGGCCGCGACCGAGACGGGGTTGAGCCAGCTCGTGGCCGCCGCGCAGCTGACGCCCCACGCCGCGCCGCTCCAGCAGGTGCCGTCCGGTACGCCGACGACCGACACCCGCTGCAACTGGATCTGCAGGCCCGCCACGCCGGACGCCGCGGCGCCGGCGTCGGAGGCCGTGCCGGTCACCGAGCTGATGCTGTTGAGATAGGTCCCCGTGGACGGAAAGCCCACGCCGGACGTCGGAAGCGTCGTGTCGTACTTGATCGAGATCGACGTCGGGGTGGACTCGAGACCGGCGGTGTTGATCGCCTTGACGTAGACGTTGTAGTTGCGGCCCGTCGACGCCGCGATCGCGGGCACGGGCGGATTGCCCGTGACGCTGAAGGTGAAGTTGGGCGCGCTTCCGGACAGCGGCGCGTTGTGCCAGATCGCGGTGCTGGTCGACGGCACGTCGAACGTCGAGCTGATCACCCCGTAGTAACCGCCGGTGTCGGCCTCTTGGAAGGCGACCGAGGTCGCGACCACGCCGAAGGAGTCAGAGGCGGTGCCCGCGACGAGGAACGGAGAGCTGTTCAGGTTGCCGCTCGCCGCCGGCAGCGACACCGGGGAGGTGATCGCCGCGCCGGGGACGGTCGTGTTGAAGGTGAAGGTGACCGAGGAGATCTGCGCCCCGGATTGGACGTTGCCCGTCGGCGAGGCGTCGTCCTGCGCCTTGACCCAGACGCGGTACGTCGTCTGCGTGCGGAACATGGCGCCCGCGGCGTTCATGGTCCACGTCTGCGTCGAGCCCGGCAGCGCCGGAGTGAAGGCGCCGCCCAGGTCCGAGCTCGTGATCGAGTAGAAGATCGGGCAGCCCGTCAGGGTGAACGTCCCCCCCGCGACCGTGCCGTTCCAGCAGCCGCCGGTCGGCGACACCTCGCCGATGGCGACCGAGATCTTCGCCGCGCCGCCGATGCCCGAAAGCGAGTCCATCGCGGTGCCGCGGATCTGCGTGAGGGCGGGGAGGACGGCGCCGTTGGAGGGCTGCGTGATGTGCGAGAGCGGCGCCTCCTGGTCCGAAATGAAGGTCACGGTGCTGGCGGACGTCTGGAGGTTGCCGCCGTCGTTCGCGTCGTCGACGCCGAAGGCCAGGAGCGAGTAGGAGCCGCCCGACGTCAGCTGCAGGTTGGAGGGCAGGTTCGACGTCCAGCTCCAGGAGGAGGCCGCGACGTGGACGTTCACCGCGCCGCCGGCCGTGTCGATGAACGACTGCGTCCCGACCCAGCCGCTGCCGTTCCAGTAGTTGCCGTCCGACGCGCGCCGCAGCTGGACCTTGACGTTCGAGACGGTGCCCGGATTGAACGCCGTAGAGTCGTACGCCGTGCCGCTGACGACGCTCAGGATCGACATCGAGCTCGATTGGACCGGCGAGAGCACGTTCGTCACCGGCGGCGTCTGATCCCAGACGAAGACCGCGGTCGAGTAGGTCGTCGAGTAGCTGCCGGCGAGGTTGCGGGCGCGCGTCTGCAGGCTGAACTGCTGGCCGTCCACGAAGCTGCCGAGGAGCGTCGGGCTGGACACCGTCCATTGGCTCCACGTGGGCGTATACGTCGACGCCGCCGTGACCCACGCCTGCTCCGCCGTCAGCGTGCCGCTAAATCCCGGACCCGCCGCGTCCCAGTACTGCACCGGGGGCGTGAGGCGCTGCACGCGCACCTCGACCTTGCCGATGACTCCGGCGCCCGGAGCGGACGCCGTGCCGTGAATCTCGCCGGGGCTCAGCAGGATGCGGTCGCGCGCGCTGCCCGAGGTGTTGGGCTTGGTCACGCCGACCGTGGGCACGCCCGTGTCGAAGGTGAAGGTGTTGGAGCTCACGCTCTGCCCGAAGGTCGACTGCACGTTGCCCGCCGAGTCGGTGCCCTGCGCCGCCACGATGTAGCGGTGCGTGTTAACGAACGGGATGCCGGTGAACGTCCAGTTCGCGGGCGCTCCTTGGGCCGGGAACCAGCCGGGACACGCGACGGCGAAGCCCGACGCCGGCGAGTAGCAGTTGGTCGGCCCGGGGATCGATAGGTCCTGGACGCTGACCGACAGCGTCGAGACCGCGACCGTGTCCTGGCTCGTTCCGGAGATCGTCGCGAGCGCGCCGTAGAAACCGTTGTGCGCGGGCACGCTCACCCATGCCGTGGGCGCCTGGTCGTCGAAGGTGAAGGAGCCGAGCGACTGGGCCCGGACGTTGCCCGCGCGATCCGTCGATTGCGCCCAGACCGCGTACGCCTGGCTGTCCACGAGCGTCACGGGGATGCTCCACGTCCACGCGTCCGGGTTGCCGGGAGTGTAGGACGCGGTCGCCGTGTAGACCTGGCTCGCGCCGTTGAACAGGCCGCCGCTGAGCCAGGTGCCGGGGGCGCCGCCGCCGTTGGAGAGCGCGATCCGGACGCTGGAGACCACGGCCGGGGAATCGAAGGCGGTGCCGGTCACGTCCGTCACCGAGGCGTTGATGAAGGCCGGCGTCGTCAGGGCGGCCGTGGCGCCCTGCACGTCGAAGGTGAAGGAGGACTGGCTGACAGCCGCCTGCACGTTCGTCGCCATGTCGGTCGCGGAGGACAGGACCACGTACGTGTGGTTGTGCGTCCACGGCTGCGAACCGAAGGAGTACGTCCAGGAGTTCGTCGAGCCCTGCGCGCCGAACCAGTTGGGGCACGTCGCCGTGAAGGTGTTCGCCGCCGGGTCGTAGCAGTTCGGCGAGACGATGCTCGAGTCGCGCACGCTGAGGGCGACGGTCGAGCCCAGCACGTTGTCCGAAGAGGAGCCGCCGAAGGAGGCGAGAGTCTTATAGAAGGAGGCATCCGCCGGCGTCGAGATCGCCGTCGTGGGCGGCGTGTCGTCGAAGATGAAGGTGGAGCCGCGGACGCTGTAGAACGCCTCCTGGTTGCCCGCGGGCACCGCGTCGTCGAAGCCGGAGGACGTCACGTAGTAGGAGGCGCCGCTCGTCAGGTTGGCGCCCGCCGGCAGGCCCGTTTTGATCGCCCACGAGCTCTGGTACACCTCGACTTGATTGTTCTCGGACTGGAGCGTATAGGCGCCCACCCACACGCCGGTGTTCCAGAACTGGCCATCGGAGAGGCGCTTGAGCTGCACCCACACCTTCAGCACCGGACCGGTCGAAACGTCGAGCACGCCGACCGCGTTCGTATGGTCCTGCATCGAGCCGGAGACGACGTTTAAGGAGCTGACGATGACGACCGACCCGTTGCTCCAAACCGGGAAGGTGAGTTGCGTCACCGGCGGCAGGTTGTCGAAGATGGTCGTCTTGGTGGAGTAGGTCGTGGAATAGGTGCCGGCCGCGTTGCGCGAGCGCGCCTCGAAGGTGTAGGTCTGGCCGCTCGTCATCTGAGCGGTCAGCGCCGCGCTCGAGACGTACCAGCCCGTCCATGTCGGCGTATGCGTCGAGGCGGCCGTGAACCAGGCCGACTCGCGGCTCACCAGCGGGAGGTCGAAGCTCCCCGTGCCCGTGCCTCCGGGAGGCGGCGGGTTCCAGTACTGGTCCGGCGTGCCGCCGTGAACGCGCACCTCGACCTTCGCCAGCACGCCCGGCGAGGGCGTGAACCCGGTGCCCATCTGCATCGCGACGCTCGTCGAGCGCGAGACCGAGGGCACGGTGACGAGGACCGCAGGCGTGTCCGTGTCGAACGTAAATAGGCTCGAGCTGACCGCAATCCCGAAAGAGCTTTGGACGTTGGAGGCGAGGTCCGTGCCTCGCGCCAGGATCATATACGTGTGCTGATTGAGGAACGTGATCCCGCCCAAGCTCCAGGTGCCGCCGCCCGTGTTCTGCGGCGGAATCCAGTTCGGGCAGGCCACGGTGAATCCCGTGGCCGGCGCGTAGCAGTTGTTCGGCCCGGACGTCCCGAAGTCTTGGACGCTGACGGCGACCGTCGACATGCCCACGTTGTCGGACGAGGTGCCGGTGATCGCCGAGAGGCTGCTGAAGAACGAGTTGTGCTGCGGCACCGAGATTCCGGCGACCGGCTCCTGGCTGTCGAAGGTGAAGGTGCCGAAGGTCGTGCTCGCCCACGGCGTGTAGCCGCGCACGTTGCCCGCGGTGTCGGTCACCGAGCTCGCGACGACATAGAAGGCGCTGTTCGTGAGCGACGGGAGCAGCCTCGTCCATGAGTCGGGGCTGCCGAAGACGTAGGTGCTCGTGCCGAACCACACCGGCACGCTCGAGTTGAAAGCCGTCGCGCCGGGGTCGTACCAGCTGCCGTTGCCGCCGATGCCGGAGGAGATCGCGATCTTGACGCTGTCGATGTTCGCCGGAGAAGCCGTGGCCGTTCCCGTGAGGGAGAGGACCGAGGCGTTGATGTACGACGGCGTCGTCAGCGTCGCCGTCGGCACGTCCGTGTGGAAGGTGAAGCCGGCCGAGCTGAGCTGCACCTGCACGTTCGTCGCGAGGTCGGTCGCGGAGGACTTCACCACGTAGACCTGGTTGTTCGTCCACGGCTGGGCCGCGAACGTGTACGTCCACGCCGAAGGCGAGCCGCCCGGCGCGAACCAGCTCGGGCAGGCCGCCGTGAATGTGTTGAGGGAGCGGTCGTAGCAGTTCGGGGAGGCGATGCTCGCGTTCTGGACGCTGATCGCGATCGTCGACACCGAGAGATCGTCGGCCGAGCCGCCGCTCAGCGTCGGCAGCGAGTTGTAGAAGCGGCTGCCGATCGGCACGCCGACGAAGGAGATCGGCGGCGCCGTGTCGAAGGTGAACACGTTCGAGCTGATGCCGACCGCGGTGTAGGTCGACGTATTGTTCGCCGAGTCCGTGGCGGAGGACCGCACGACGTAGCTTACGCCGGAGACGAAGGGCGGCAGCGCCGAGTACGTCCAGGTGCCGGAGGAGTCGCCGATGAACGGCGTCGCCTGGTTCCAGAACGGCGCCGACTGCGCGATCCAGATGGAGCCGTTCCACCAGTTCGTGTAATTCGGTCCCGAGCTGATGGCCACGAACATCGTCCCGGTCGGCAGGAAGCCGGCGTCGGCGGGGCTCTTGGTGCCGTCGGGCTGGCTGTGATCCGATGCCGTGCCGCCAAGGTTCGAGAGCGTGCGGTAGACGCCGCCGTTGACGGGCGTCGTCAAGCCGGTGTTGGGCGGGTTGTTGTCGATGGAGAAGACGTAGCCCGTACCCGGCGACTCGACGTTGCCGCCCTGGTCGGTGCCGCGCGTGAGGAGCCTGAATACGCCGGTCGGAGGCCACGTGACCCCGCCGTACGACCACGGGCTGTTCGCCGGGCCGGTGCTGTAGACGGTGACCGTCGTCCAGGTCGCCTGCACGTTCTGGAAGCCGACGCCCTCCTTCCAGACCTGATCGTTGGCGCCCACCGCGCAGCCGGCCGTTTGTTCGACCTGGTCGACGCCGAAGCTCTTGACGCAGATCTCCATCTTGCCCGTGCCGGAGAGGTCGTCCGTCGCCGTGCCGGCGATCGAGGTGAGGGTCTGGAACGCGGACCCGTTCGTGGGAGACGTCGAAACGGACGTCGGCGCCGCGATGTCGATCGAGAAGCGGCGGAAGCTCCCCGGAGACTCCGCGTTGGCCGTCGGCAGCGCGCCGTCAGTCGCGATCGAGTGGATCGTGTAGCTCGAGCCGCTGACCCAGCTCGGCGAGGTGAAGGACCAGTTCGGCGCGTTGCTCGGGATCCAGGTCGAGAAGAAGACCTCGCTCGGCGAGGTGAATGTGCCGCCCGGCGGAACCGCGTTGAGGTAGAGGCCGGTCGACTCGCGCTTGATCGAGACGACGAGCGACAAGATGTTGGAGCCCGCCGCCTGGTCCGTCGCCTGGCCCAGGATCGTGTCCAAGGGCGTCGAGCCGCCGTAGCCCTGGCCTTCCGCGGGCGTGAGCACGGTCGAGGTCGGCGGCGTCGTGTCGAGGACGAAGGTGCTCGTCGAGGGCGGGTTCTGCGCATTGAAGGCGTTGTCGGTCGAGATGGAGACGACGGCGTAGGTGTGGTTCGTCTGCCACGGGGGCAAGGTGAGGTAGTTCCACGCGTTGGTGCCGGTCGCGGTCACCGTCGCCTGGTAGGCCACGAAGCCGCCGCCGTCCCAGTACATGTCGTCGCCGCCGCCCAGGACGTTGTTGGCGCCCAAGTCGATGATCTTGAGGGTGACGCCCATGATGCCGCTGGCGCCCGGCGAGCCGGCCGGGTCGGCCGCCGTGCCGCTGATCGAGCCGAGCGAGGAATAGGACGTCGCGCTCAGCGGCAGCTCGACCAAAGACAGCGGCTTCTGGTTGTCGAACATGAAGATCTTGGACGAGACACCCACCGTGAAGCTCGTCTGCTGGTTGCTCGCGTAGTCGACGCCCCGCGTCACGAGGAGGTAGTTCTTGCCCGACTGCACCGCCGACGCAAGGCCTCCGCCGGCCGTGTAGGTCCACGTGGAGTTCAGCTGGGACACCGCGCCGGTCGACGCCGAGAACCACTGGATGCTCGGCTGGTTGAACGCGTTGGCCCCGTTCCACCAGCCCTGGTTGGACGGCTGGGTCTCGTCATGCAGCGCGACCTGGACGTCCACGACGCCCGCATAGTCGTCCGTCGCCGTGCCGCGCAGCGTCGAAAGATTGTTTACGCTGCCGAGGTTCGGGAAGGTGATGCCCGCGGTCGGCGCGGCGTTGTCGAAGTTGAAGGTCGAGCCCCGGATGCTGTAGGGCAACTCCTGATTGGTGGCCTGATCGGCGGCGAACGTCGTGATGTAGTAGGACGTGCCGCTCGTCAGCGCCGCGCCCGTCAGCGAGCCGTAGCTCCACGGGTAGGTCGGCCCGGGCCCGGCGATGAGGGTCGTCAGGAACGGGCTAAAGGAGCCGTTGTTGAAGGCCACCGCGCCGTCCCACCATTTGCCGGTCGCCAGGTTCTTGACCGCCACGGAGACCGAGACCACGCCCGAGTAGTTGATCGCGCCGTCCGTCGCCGTGCCGGCGATCGAGGTGAGGCTGTTGACGAAGGTGCCGTTGACCGGGCCCGTCGTGTAGCTCAGCGGCGCGTCCGAGTCGATGAGGAAGGTGCGCGTCGAGTAGGTCAGGCCGAGGTTGCCCGCCGTGTCGCGCGCGCGCGCCTCGACACGGTAGGTATGCTGGTTGACGAAGGTGAAGGTCGCGTGCCACTGCGTCCAGTCGAGGACGGTCGCGCTCGAGGCGTACCACGCGTTCTCGGACGTCGCGCCGTCAAAGGCGGGCGTACCGGGGCTCGCGATGTTGTACGTCCCGAGATTGTCCCAGTACTGCGTGAGGTTCGTGTCGAAGATCCGCACCTGGACCATCGCGAGCGGCGCCGCGCCGGGGGCGGCCGTACCCGAGAACTGGGGCAGGTTGTTCTGGGGCGTCAGATCGATCACCGGCACGGTGATGGCGGCCGAGGGCTGCGCGCTCGTAAAGGTAAAGGTGTTCGAACTCGTCCCGGCCGCGAACGTCGACTGGACGTTGGTCGCCTGGTCGGTGCCCTGCGAGGCGACCACGTATTGGTGGCCGTTGGCGAAGGGAAGTCCCGTGAAGGTCCAGGAGTTGACGCTCCCCTGCGCCGGGAACCAGCCCGGGCACGCCCCGGTAAATCCCGAGCCGATCGCGAAGCAGTTGTTCGGGCCCGCCGTGCCGAGATCCTGGACGCTCAGGGACACGGTCGACACTCCGATGTTGTCCGTGCTCGTGCCCGAGATGGTCGCCAAGGCGTTGTAGAAGGAAAGGTGCGCGGGGACCGAGACTCCGGCGGTCGGCGCCTGGTCGTCGTAGGTGAAGGTGCCGAGCGGGTTGACCGTGTTCGAGTTGCCGGCCGTGTCGTTGAGGCTCCCGGCGACCGTGTAGAGCGTGCCGTTCGACAGCGTCGGGCGGTTCCACGTCCAGTTGTCCGGGCTTCCGCCGGTGAAGGTCGTCGTGGTCGTATAGACCGGCGTCGGGCTCGTGAACGCCGAGACGCCGTCCCACCAGCTGCCGACCCCGCCGATGCCGGAGGAGAGCGCGACTCGGACGCTCGTCACCTGCGACGGCGAGGCGGAGGCGGTGCCCGCGATCGCCGTGACCGAGGCCTTGATCGTGCCGGAGGTCATGAGGCCGATGCTCGGCGCGGCCGTGTGCACGGTGAACGCGGCCGAGCTCTGCGCCACCTGCGCGGTGCCCGCCAGGTCCGTCGCCGAGGAGCGCACGACGTAGTTGTGATCGTTGGTCCAGGGCTGGACGCCGAACGCGCGCGACCAGCTGTTCGTCGAGCCGCTCGCCGCGAACCAGTTCGGGCACGCCGCGGTGAAGTTGTTCGACCCGGGCGCGTAGCAGTTGGGCGCCCCGATCGACGTATCCTCGATGCTCACGGCGACGGTCGAGCCCATCACGGCGTCGAAGGAGCCGCCGGACACCGAGCCCAGCGTGTTCAGCACCGAGCCGGGGGCCGGCGAACCCACGAAGGACGTCGGCGCCGTGTCGTCGTAGGTGAAGGTCGAGGAGTAGACGTTGTTGAATCCCTCCAGATTGATCGGGATCGCGTTGTCGGTGCTCGCCGCGGTGACGTAATACGACGTTCCGGAGACAAGGCCGCCGTTGCCGGTCGTGAGCATGAAGGACGAGTTGAGCGTCCAGCTCGAGGGCCAGACTTCGACGCCCTGGGCCACGCCCATCGTGAGGAGCGAGCTCGTCCAGCCCGCGCCGGTCCAGTACTCCCCCGTGTCCAAGCGCCGCACCCGCAAGCTCGTCTCCGCGATCGTCCCGGGGTTGGCGGTCGGATAATCAACGAGCGTGCCCTTGATCTGCGCGACGGCGCTCAGGACGGAGGCGTTGGCCGGCACCGTGACCGCCGTGACGGGCCTGCTGCTGTCGTAGACGAAGGTGAAGGTCGAGTACGGCGTCGAGTAGTTGCCTGCCACGTCGCGCGAGCGGACCATGTAGCTGTAAGTCGTGCCCTGGGTGAGCGACGCCACGCTCGCCGTGCTCCAGTTGACTCCGGAGGTCGCCGCGGCGAACCAGGCCGACTCGGCGCTCGCGCCCGGCAGGGAGAACGGCAGGCCGTTCGCCGGATCGGCGTAGAGGAGCGGCTGCTCGCTGCGGACGCGCACCTGGACCTGGGAGAGCGTGCCGGGAGCTGCGTCCGACGCCGTGCCCGCGATCACCGCGACCTGTCCCTGCCTCGACAAGGCGCCGCCCGCGGGTTGAGTGGAGACGGCCACCGGCGGAGTCGTGTCGTAGATGAAGGTGATCGCGGCCGGCGCCGTCTCCGTGTTGCCCGTCGCCGCGCCCAAGGCGTTGTCGCGGCCCTGCATCGTCAGCAGGTACGTCGATCCGTTCTGCCAGGTGAGCGTCGAGACGTTGGAGACGAACGTCCAGGAGCTCCCGGCCGGATAGTACGTCGCCGAGCTGCTGCCGAAGGGAAGCGACGCGGACCACGTCGAGAGTGTCTGGTTCCAGAAGAGATTGTCGACGGTCCTCTGCAGGATGATCGACACGCCGGCGGGATCGAGCACTCCCGACGACACGCCGTTGATCGAAGGATCCGTCACCGTGCCGCCCAGGATGGGCGGGACGCCGATATGCGCTCCCGCCGTCGGGAACGTGACCGCGGTGATCGGCGACGACTGATCGATGCGGAAGGTGATCGGAGCGATCGCGGTCTCGATGTTCTCGGAGTTGAAGCCCGAGGCGTTCAGCGTGAAGGTCGTGTTGTTGACCCACGTCGGCAGGTTCTCCCCCGCGATCGGATAGCTCCATGTCCCGGCCGAGGGATAGGTGGTCCGCGTGTTGGTCGAGTTGACGACGCCGCAGGCGACCCAGCCGAAGCCCGTCGCGCCGCCGCCCCAGCAGTCGCCGGTATCCTCACGCTTCAGCCGCAGGCGGACGTAGGACGTGTTGGGATTGGCCGTGCCTTGGAAGCTGAGGAGTTGGTTGTAATACCCCCCGACCGCCGGCAGCGTGACGTTGATCGACGCCGGCGGCGGCTGGTAGAGGACGCGCGAGTAGCCGCCCTGCCCGGACGTCGGCAAGGGCGTCTGGATGTTGCCGGCCCGGTCCGTCGCCGTCGAGATCAGGATGTAGTGCGCGTTGCCGTCGTTCTGCAGCGTCGCGTTGATCGAGCCCGAGGTAAAGGTCCAGTTGTTGCCGTCCCAAGTCGTCGGGTTCCACACGACCGAGCCGCCCCAAGAGTTCATGGCGGCGTTGTAGTAGAAGTTCGGGTTGAGCGAGTTCGTCGGATCGCTTTGGATGCTGAGGTACACCGCGCTGACGGCCGAGGAAGAGGCCGTGGCGCCGACCGGGTCCGTCGCCGCGCCGGTGATGGTCCCGAGGCTCGAGGCCGTCGTATTGTGCGCCGGCGTCTGAACGCTGGCCGCCGGAGGCGTCCCGTCGAAGATCACGAGGCGCTCGGCGGTATTGATGTTGGGGAAGAGCCCGCTGTTGCCCGCCGCGTCCACGGCCCGGACGCGGATGTAGTACTGGCGGCCGTCCGGCGCAGAGTCGCCCCGGGTCCAGTCGGCCGGCAGCTGCGTCGAGGTCAAGCTCCAGGAGCTCGAGAAAATATACGCCTTCGTGCTGACCTCGGTCGACTGCCAGGACTGAGTCTGCGCATTCCACCACGATTGGCACGCGCCCGGGCAGCCGGCGATCGTATGCGGAGTCGACGCCGCGTTCGAGACGTCCTGGATCTCCACCTCGATCTGCACGATGCTCGAGGCGAGGCCGCCCGCGCCCGCCGGGTTGGAGAACGTGCCCGATGAGAACGTGAAGTTAGAGGTGCTGATGTAAAGCGCCGCGGCGTTCGGCGTGACGAAGGCGACGGTCGGCGTCGTCTTGTCGACCAGGAACGTGAGGGTCGACATGGCGGTCTGGACGGTCGTCAGGCTGTCCGTCGCCTGCGCCGAGACCTTGTAATAGTAGCCGTCCTCGAACGTCGACTCGGGCAAGGGCGCCGGATTGCTCGTGAAGGTGTTGACGCTCTGCGGGCCGCCGACGAGCGTCGTGCCGATGTTCGGCATCTGCTCACCGGCCACCCAGGTCGTCAGGTTCCAATACTCGGTCGTGCCGCTGAGCCCGTAGCGGAAGAGCTTGAGCTTGACTTGGGACATGCCCGCGCCCGGCGTCCCCGTGGTCGACTGGTCGTCGGCGGTGCCGGAGATCGGCGTGATCCCGCCCGCCACGGCCGCGGCCGAAGGCGCGTTGGCGCCCGAAACCGGCGGGAAGAAGTCGATCTTCATGGTAGAGCCGCCGGTCGACGGCAGCGTGTTCGGCCGGCTCTCGACGCCGCCCAGGTTGACCGAGCGCACGTACAGAGTGAAGCTGCGCGGCTGCGTAAGGCCCGCCACGAAGGCGCCCAAGTTTCCGTTCAGGAAGGCCCAGCTCGACGGGAACACCGTGGCGCCCATCCAAGAGGTCCCGGAGGCGAACGAGCCGAAGCTCGCGCCGTTCCAGAAGTCGCCGGTCAGATTGTCCTGCACGGCCGCCTGGATCGTCGAGATGCCGATCGGGTCGGACCAATTGCCGGTGATCGAGGAGAAGGACGTGACGTAGTTGTTGTTGACCGGGCCCGTGATCGTCGTGGTCGGCTGCAGGACCTGATACACGAAGGTCGAGCCCGCGCCCGCGGCCGCGGGGGTCGTCTGGCGGTTGGAGGCCTGGTCGAAGGCCGACGGCACGAGGCGGTAGCGCCCGCCTTCCTCGAGCATGGTCGCCGGGACGCCGATGGACCACGAGATGTCCTGCTGGTTCTGCGTCGCGCTGTTGTACGCCTGACCCCACGCGTCGCCCGGCAGGGCGATCGTCGGGTCCGCGGGAGTCGCCGGCAGCGTGTTGTCGAAGGCGCCGGTCGTCCAGTTCCACCAGCCGATCTGCGCCGCTCCGCCCGAGATGTGCTCCACCGCGACGTACACCTGATAGATGCCGGAGAAGCCCGAGCCATTATCGTGCGCCGTACCGGCCAAGGAGGAGACGTTTCCGATCGAACCGTTCGACGGCGCGGTGACCGCCGCCGTCGGCCGACTGACGTCGTACTTGAACTGGAACGTCTTGACCCCGGCGTCGAGCGGCCCGGTCACCGCGTTCGTCGAGTTGTCGACCCGGTCGTAGGCCTTCACGTAGACGTTGTAGACGTTGCCGTCCGCGAACGCGCCGCCCAACGTCGACTGGGCGTAGTTCCAGTTCGTGCCGGCGACATAGACCTGCGTCGACCAATGGATGTTCGCCTGGTTGACCGAGAAGTTGTTGGTCGTCGAACTCCACCACACGTCCTTGCTCGAGCCCTGGGAGTACGCGACCCATACCTGGGCGACGCCCGCGGCGTTGGGTCCCTGGTCCGTCACGTTGCCCGCCGTATAGGTGCTCTGGCGGACCGATTCGGTATTGTTGGAGTAGGGCGGCACGGCCGGCGGAGACGCCGGGAAGAGGATCGTGACGTTCGGCTTCGTCGTGTCGTAGATGAAGCCGATCGCGGTCGTTCCCGACTGCGGGTTGCCCGCCGCGTCGGCCGCCTTCGAGTAGACGTAGTAGACGCTGTGGTCGGCGAATGCGCCCGCAAGCGTTTCCCCCGTCGCGCCCGGATATTCCCAGTTGCTGCCGGTGAGCGTCGTCGTCCTGAACAACGGCACGCCGGTGAAGGTCCAAGCCGAGCCGTCCCAGTCCGGCCCCGTCGTCGGGTTGGTCGTGATGCGGATCGACACCGACGCCGCTCCGGAAAGGTTGTCCGCGGCCGTGCCGGTGATCGAACTCACCGAGTTTACGAAGAGGCCGTTGGTCGGCCACGTCGTCGTAGACGTCGGCGCCGTGCCGTCGATGAAGAACGAGACGGTCGTGAACGCGCTCAGGTTGCCGGTCGCGATGCTCACGCCGCCGTTGGGCAGCGTGGAGGCGTCGTGCGCGCGGGCCGCGACGTAGAAGGTCTGGTCTCCGGGGACCGCCCACTTCGTGGCGTCCGGCGCGGTCAGCACGGTCCAGCCGCCGCCCGTGGCCGAGTGAGTGGTGACCGTCGCGCTCCAGGCCGAGGAGCCGTCCCAGTAGAAGCTCGTATTGCCGCTGAGGTACCAAATCAAGGCGTCGATGCCGCTGCTGAGGAGCCCGGCGGCGACGTTGCCCTGCACAGGGTCCGCGGCGTTGCCCGTGACGCCGGCGGCGGCGATCGTGGTCGGCGTGTAGCCCTGGCTCTGCACCGGCGAGGTGATCGTGACCGTGGGCGAGGTCTTGTCGACGCGGAAGGTCATCGAGGTGACATCGACCTGATTGTACGTCTGCTGATTCCCCGCCGCGTCCGTCGCGACAACGTAGACCGTGTACTTGCCGTCGAGCGGCTGGGTGGTGAACGTGTAGGACCAGCTGCTCGAGTGGACGGTCGCCGCGAGCGGGAACGCGCTCGCCGAAAGGAAGCCCGTGCCGTTGAAGTAGGCGCCGTTCGCCCAGCTCTGCAGGTAGACCGCGACGGAGGCGATGCCCGACGCCGAGGACTCGACGTCGCTCGGGCGCGGGTTCGGGTCGTTCTTGAGGCCGGAGAGGACCGGCAAGGTGTTCACGTACGCCACGCCGGGCGCGGGAGAGGTGATCGTCGCCGTCGGCGCCGTGACGTCGTAGCGGAACGGCGCCACGGCCGATTGCCCGAAGATCGCGGTCCCGAGCTCCGCCTTGTCCTGCACCTGGAACTGGACCGTGTAGGCGTAGCCGTCGACGAAGGCCGTGTTGCCGTTGATCCCCGTGTCCGTGTAATCGAAGGTGCCGGTGAATCCGGCTTGGAGGACGGCGGCCGTGGAGGACCAGTAGGACCCGTTCCAACTGTTTTGCGTCGCGGACGACTGGCGCAGGATGAACTGGCCCGTCTGCGGCTGCAAGGTGCCCGGCAAGGCGTCGCTTCCCGTGGCCGAGAGCTGGATCAAGACGCCCTGCTTTATATAGGAAAGGGCCGGCGAGGTCACGCTCGCCAAGGGCGGAGTGCCGTCGATAACGAAGCTCTGATTGGGGAACGGGCTCGGCTCCGGAATCGCGCTGTTGAAGCCTTTCACCTCGACCTTATAGTTGAACTGATCCTGCCAGCCCGCGTCCAAGGCGGCGCTCACGTAGTTCCAGACGCCGTTGGAGAGCCCGGTGACGCCGAGGAAGCCGTCGGCGTTCGGTGACCACGTCAGCGCCGTGTTCGTGGCGACCCAGATGCTGCCGGTCCAGTACTGGTCGGTGCAGCTCCCCGAGCCGACCGCATCGTTGGCGCAGCCGCCGTTCGTGATGCGGATCTGCTCCGTCGTCGCGTTGATCACCGTGCCGGTGAAGTTGCCGATCGCGTTCGGAGCGGAGAGGCGGAAGTGCCCGCCGGAAGCGGCCGGGTTCGTCAGCGCCGACGCGGGCACCGGCGTCTGCAGCGTGAAGCTCACCTGCGCCGACGGGTTGTCCGTGGCGTTGTTGACGTTGGCCGCGCCGTCCGCGCTGCGGGCGAAGACCTGGAAGATGCATCCCGTCCCGCTCGTCACCCACGTCGGCGTCGAGCTGCCCGTCGCGGTCCACTTACCCGCCCCGAGGGCGGCCGGGTAGTAGATGGGCGAACCGGAATTGAACTGGTGCGTCGCGGTATTCCAGTAGCCGGGTCCGTCTCCGGAGCAGAGGGCCGTCAGATAATAGGAGAAGGAGACGCCGCTCAAGCTGATCGCGTCGGACGCGATGGCCTGGACGGAAGAGATATTGGTCGAGTACGTCTGCCCGCCCACCGGCCACGTCACCGTCGCGGCCGGCGCCGTGAAGTCGGCGGTGAAGTTCGAGGTCGAATAGGCTACGCCCCGGTTGCCGGCCTTGTCGACGATGCGGGACTCCGCGCGGAAGGGCGTGCTCGTCTCCCACGGCGAGCTTGGGTACCACCACGCGGTCGCGTTCGCCGACAGAGTCGCGGTCAGCCAGGTCTCCGTGCTCGTCGTCCAGGAGGAGCCGGTGAAGTAGTAGAGCGGCGAAGAGGCCATGTTCGTGGAGACGCGGACCTCCACGCGGGAGACGGCCGCGGTCGAGAACGCGACCGCGGTGCCTTGGACTACGCCGAGCTGTGAGACGTACTGCCCGTCGATCGGATACGTCACGGTCGTCGTCGGCACCTGGGTCGTATAGTAGAAGAGCACGCCCGCGTTGCCCGCGCCGCCGCCTTCCTGGTTCGTCGCGCGGTCCGTCGCGCGCGAATAGATCCGGTACTCGTTGCCGTTGATATAGGAGGGGTTGGACGCGGTGTACGTCCACGGCGCGAACCCGGCGTCGACCGGCAGGGGCACCGAGCCCGTCTGCCACGCGAGGCCGTTCCAGAACACGTTGGCGCCCTGGCTCAGGTCCTGCACGAAGACGCGCACGTCGCTGACCGTCGAGCCCGAGTTGGGATCGTTGGACGTGCCCGAGATCGACGGGCCGGTCCCGTTGTAGAAGCCGGGGTTGCTCGCCGGGCTCTGGACGACGGAGGCGGGCGCAGTGATGTCGTACTGCCAGGTGTTCGTCGAGACGTCGGCCGCCTCCACGTTGCCGCCCGCGTCGATGGCCCGCGCCAGAATCGAGTAGGAGGCGCTGTCCGCGAAGGGGACGGTCGAGCTCGCCACGATCCACGGGCCGGTCGAGACCGAGCCCGAGGAGTACGTCACGCTCAGCCAGGTCGGCGGCGTCGCGTCGAAGAGGCTCGTCAGCGGATTGTAGTCGAAGCCCGCGGTCGCGCCGTTGTTGGAGCGGATGCGGATCTGGACCGTGCCCACGGCGGGATCGAGGCGCGAGCCGTCGATCGCGGTGCCCGAGATCGTCGGCATCGTGTTGTACGCCTGGCCGTTGGCGGGCGCCACGGTGTAGGCGGTCGGCGCCGCGTTGTCGTAGGTGAAGGAGATGACCGTGCTAGCCGGGCCGATGTTGCCGAGCGGATCGACCGCAATCGACGTCGCCGCGTAGACGCAGCCGTTGGTGAAGCTCACGCCCGAGGCGTTGTACGTCCACGGGCTGCCGGCGGTGCCGGCGCGGTAGGTCGGGCAGGCGCCGCCCCACGCCGAGCCCGTCCAGCAGCCCGACGGACACGCGCCGACTCCGCTGCCTTGCAGGGAGACGCTCGTCACGAAGACGGACATGTAGCCCGCGACGGACGTGCCTTGGATCGTGGAGAGCGAGCCGACCACGCCGTTCTGCGGCGGGACCGTGATCTGGGAGTTCGGGCCGCTCGTGACGTAGGTGATCGACGACGTCGCTGTGGCGGAAGCGTTGCCCGCGTAGTCGGTCGTGTAGGCCTGGAGGCGGTACGTCAGGCCGTCCGTCAGGGGCGGCAGCGTCGAGTAGCTCCAGTTCGTCTGCGAGCCCGAGACCGCGTTGAGCTTCACGCAGTCGACCCACGCCGAGCCGCCGCCGTCCCAGCACTTGCTGTACATCGGCGCCGTCGAGATGACGACGAAGGTCTGCTGGACGCCCGCGAGGTTGTCGGCCGCCGTACCCGTGATGGCCGACAGGCTGTTGTAGTAGCTGTTCGTCACCGGGTAGGTGATCGAGAGCGTCGGAATGGTTTGGTCGAAGGTGATGAAGGTGCCGCCGTGCTGCGTCTCGACCGCGGTCGCGCCCGCGTAGGAGACCTGGGTCTGGATCTCGTAGACCTTGTTGTTGATCCACGAGACCGCCGTGCTGTAGGTCGAATAGCAGACCTTGTAGGCACTGTTGACCGGGTCGTCGCCGCACAGGCCCTGCGTCATGCTGATCAGCGTCGGGGCCGCGCCCGCCACGCTCCAGCCGCCGCCCGTCCAGTAGGTCTGGTCGGTCGCGTTGTAGATCGAGATCTTGGGGTAGCCGGCGTCGACCGAGATGCTCGTCCCCCACCACGAGCGGGCGAAGATCGGGTTCAAGACATTAAGGAAGGCGCCTTGCGACGGCCCCGAGCCGTTCGGCGCCGGGACCAGCATCGAGGTCGCGCCGCTCGTGCCGTTGCGGCCTCCCGGATGGACGTCGAAGGCGATGCCCGAACCCGCCGTCTCGGTCACGCTGCCCGAGGTCGTCGCGCGGGACATGGCTCGATATGGGGTGTCGGTGGGCGTTCCGTTCGTGAACTCGGAGGAGTTCGGGAGCGCATAGGACCAATAGTTGCAGTTCGACGGCGGGCTCGTGCAGACCGTGGTCCACTGCGCCACGCCGCCCGCAGGCCCCCAGCCGGCGCCGGTCCAGAACTGCCGCTGGTCGGCGCTCAGATTCTGCTTGTTTTGGATGGCGACCTCGACCGTCGTGATGCTCGGGCCGCCGGCCACCGAGGCCGTTCCGCGGATCTCGGAGACCTTGTCCACGAAGATCGAATCGCTCTGGTAGTCGACCGGCGTCGTGATCATCGACTGCGGCGCGCTCGTATTAATAAGGAAAGTGACCGTCGAATAGACGCTCTGGTAGTTTTGCGCGCCGTCGAGGATGCGCGAGACGATCTGATAGTTATGCCCGTTGGTCCACGGGATCGTCGACGAGTTGAAGGACCAAGCCCAGCTCGAGGTGCTCGAGATGTTGCCGCCCTGCCACGACGCGCGGAACCAGGTCAGCGTCGCGCCCCAGCCTCCGGGGCCCCAGTACTGCGATCCGCCGGCGGCGTTGGAGTCGAAAAGATTGAATTCGGCGACGCTTCGGAAGCTGCCGGGCGCGGTCGAGAGCCAGGCGTCGAAGCCCGTGCCCGAGATCGTGGACAGAGTCACGACCGACTGCCCCTGCGACGGGACCAGGATCGTGCCGGTCGGGCGCTCCACGTCGTAAGTGAACGTGTTCGTCTGTCCGGAGGTGCCTTCGCTGTTGGACGCCGCGTCCGTCGCCTGCGATTGGATGCGGTAGCGCTGTCCATTGACGAACTGCGTGGTGGGCAGCGCATAGGTCCACGCGATCGGAGTGCCGTTGGTACCCTGCCATTGGGGGCAGGTCGACCATCCCGCGCCCGTCCAGCACGTGGTGAAGAACGGGCCGCTTGAGAGGGTGACCAAGGTCGCCGCGACGCCGGAGCCGCCGGAGTTGTCCGCCGAGGTGCCTTGCGCCGTCGTGATCGTGTTATGCGTGTTGTTGTAGTAGGCCCCGTCGTCCGGATTGTCGATCGCGGACGTCGGCGCCGTGGTGTCGTACTGGAAGGTCGTACCCGCGGTCAAGGGCGTCTCGACCAGATTGCCGCCGACGGTCGCGTCGGTCGCTCGCGATTTCACGTTGAAGCTGCCGGAGAACCACGTCGGCACCGGGGCCGGTCCCGGGTAGACCCAGATGAAGGAGGCGCCGAGCCACGTGCCCGAGGAGACCAGCATCCACGTCGGCGTGGTCCCCCAGAAGCTGCCGTTCCAATAGCAGGGCGGCGACGAGCACGATGCGTTCGTCGTGTTCGCCTGGATCATGATGTCGACTTGCTGGAGCTTCTGGTTGTCCGTCGCCGAGCCGGTCATCGCCGGCGCCGTGTTCGCCACGGTCGTCACCGCCGGGAACGTCACGCTCGAGCTCGGGACGCTAAAGTCCATGGTGATCGACAAGTCGCTCTTCAGCGTCTCGTCCTCCACGTTGCCCGCGTTGTCCGTCACGCGGGTCTTGAGCAGGTACACGAAGCTCGTCTGCAAGGCGGCCGCCGGGACCGTCGACGCCATCGAGTAGGTCCACGACGGGGAGCTGTACGTCACTGGGAACCAGGTCTTGGTGCCGCTCCAACAGTTCACCGTGCTGGGCGAGTTGATGCAGGTAGAGTTCTGCGGGATGAAGTAGAAGCCGTCCGTCTGCCGCTGGATGTAGAGGTCGACGCCGCTCACCTGCCCGTTGCCGATCTCCTGCACGGTGCCGCCGATGGCGGCGATCGCCGCGCCCTGGACCGAGTTATTGGTCGGAGTCGTGAAGCCGGAGGACGGCGTGCTGTTGTCGATCGTGAACGTGTTGCCGGCCGGGTTGTCGACCTCGACGTTTCCGGCGCTGTCCGTGGCGGTCGGCACCACCGTATAGCTGTGGCCGTTCGTGAAGGTCGACTGGCCGATCGTGAACGTCCAGTTCGGCGCCGACCCCGTGGTGTTGTTGCAGACAGACGCGGACCAGCCGCGCGTCGCCGTGCAGCCGCCGAAACCCGTGGCGTTGTCCCAGTAGGTGTTGTTCGAGTTGTCCTTGATCGTGATCGTGACGCCCGAGGAGCCGATGTCGGTGCTCGAAGTGCCGGAGATGGCCGAGATGTTCCTCGAGCTGATGTAGATCGCATTGGTGGGGCTTGTCACGACGGCCACTGGCGGAGTCGTGTCGTAGATGACGCTATACCCGGAGTCAGTCGTAGAGTTAGACGCCACGTCGACCGAGAAGAACTTGAGCGTGTAGGTCGTGTCCGTATTGAAAAGCGACGCGCCGGACGCGGGTGTAAAGACCCAGTTGGTCGTACCCGCCATCATCGTTTGCCGGAACGCCAGGGCCGTCGGAACGTTGGTGGAGTAGACGTTGATCCAGCACGGCGAAGTGCCCCATCCGGCGTTCGCCGGGACGCCCGCGGCGGTCGGACACTGGGAACTGTTCGAGTTCGAGCCGTCGTCGTAGTACTTACTGTCGCCGAAATTGCCGGACGTGCGTTGGACCTGCAGCTGGACGAGCCTGACGCCGCTGGTGCGCGTATTCGTATGCGTATTTGTGCCGTCAACCGCGGTACCTACGATAGATGGAAGCGTCTTGACTCGAGAGACCGTATAGGTCGATGCCGCGACCGGCGCCGTAAAGTCGGCAATGACGACAGCCGTCGATTGGGAAACCTGCGCGTTTCCGTTCGGGCAGCTCGGACTACAAATGGTCGCATCGTCGTAGGCGTATGTATGGAAATAATAGGTGGCGCCGTCATACAGCGAGTTATTATTGATCGACAGGAACGATGCGCCAAGACTGATGGAAAATGGACTGTACGGCGAGGAGATGGGCAGCTGCTGCGGCGTCGTCAGCCATTGCGTTCCGCTCCACCACCAGGTAGTTCCGCTGTTTTGGCTGACGGAGGAGGAAATAAAGAGATAGGCGGCACTGATCGACGAAAGATTCGTATTCGTAACGATCGAACCCTTCAGCGGACTGATCAAGCTGAGGTCGTTGATGTACCATGTCGTCCGGGTGCTCAGTGAGTTTGAAGCGGGCGGACTCGTGATGTTCGAGTCGGGATGCTGTGAAGCGCCTCCCGTGTACAATTCGTAGGTAAACGTGCTGGATTGAACGCTGGCGTATCCGGTGTTTCCGGACGAGTCCAGGGGCACCGCCATGATGTTGTATTGGTGGTCGGAAGTGATCCAGGAGCTCGTGCTGTAGTTCCACGTCCCTCCCGCGCCGGCGCCAAATACCTCGGTCGAGATCCATATCGGCGCCGATTGGCAGCCCGAACCGTTCCAATACTGGCCGGCGCACGTCACGGCGGCTCCGGTGATGTCGTGGATCATCAGTTTGACGCCGCCCGGCGTATGGAGCAGGTTGCTGTTCGAGTCGCTAGCCGTACCCGTTAGGAAGGACAATCCCCCGACGCCGTAGATCGTGCTCGCGTCGCCGTTGACCGGTCCGAGCATGCCAGCCGTCGGCGAGGTCACGTCCAGCGTAAAGTTGACCGCAGCGTCGGAGGTCGTGATGCTAGAGCCGAAGATGATGTACTGGGCATTGGAGCCGAGCCACTTAGTGTTGGGCACCTCCGTGGTCGTCATGGTACTCTGCCCGACGTCGAAGCGCATCAAGCGATACGACACGCCGAGTCCGCAGCTCGGGCAGTTAAAGAGTATCTGGTACCAAGTAGAGGAATCGAAGGCGCGAGGGTAGGAGAGCACCTTCGAGATCGTCTTGTAGCTACCGGTCGTCACGTTGACGTCGGTGAGCCCGGTGGCGAGACCGCCGGTCGTGAACGTTCCGGACTCGATGAACACCTGGGTCGTGCACGCCGAAGTCGCGCCGCAGTTGTAAATCTGATACATCAGGCTCGCGGCCGCCGGCGGCGCGCCGTTCAAGCCCAGAACGGCGTTGATCGACGCGACGCGGATCGTGGGATTCGGCTTGAACGCCATGCCCGCCCACAGAGTTTGATAGGGAACCGCGCCGTTTGAGATGGCGTACGGCAGCAGAAAGTTCGGCATCCGGGTCGTGGCGCCGCTGTTGACGAGCGCCGGGGTGCCCACGCCTTCGCTAATGATATACGGCGCGCCCAACCACTTGTTCGAGTTCTGGAAGTGGACCATGAACACGGTCTGGTACCCGGACTTTTGGTTCCAGGACGGGTTGCCCGTGCCCGTCGTGTCGTAGGTGTAGACCGCGCCTTGAGAATCGCTGATGGTGTTGAGCGGTTGTGTGCCTAGACCTTGGTCGTAGATGAACTCGACCGGATTAGTGGTCGTGAGCTTATGCAAAACCGTGCCTTGCGCGGAGCTATCGACCGAGGGCGTGGCGATGGCTACGTACAAGACGTCGTTGACGTTGATCGCCTGCGGCACTCCAAGGTTGCCGGAGACCCACTTGTAGCCAGCACCGCCGGAGGAGGTGTAGGTAAAGGAACTTAGCCATGGCGCTCCGACCGGTACGCCCGCGTTATCGTCAAGCAAGCCGATGATGAAATCGGTGCCGTTGGCGTTCTGCAGGATCAAGGCCCCGACCTTGTCGATCGTATCGGTCGTGGCTGCGCCGTTCATCGCGTCCTGTGGCACCTTGAAGCGCATCGCGATGATGCCGGGGCGGTTCGTACACCCCGCGGAGTTGGGGCGAACGCACAACTGGGCCAGCTGGCTGGCCTGATATTCGTCGCCGCGCGTCGTCTGCGCCAAGGCACCGCGCGCCGGCGCGAGCAGGCCCGCCGCCAGGAGGAGCGCCGCTCCCCGGCCGACCAGACCCTGCATCATGCCCCGCGCGTCGGTCATCTATTTCTTGTCCTTGCCCGAGCCGTCGTCCTGCTTCTTGGTGCGGCGATCGATCAGCGACTTGGAAACCTTGCGGACCTCCGGGTCCGCGTCCTTCGAACCCCTCTCCAAAGCCGAATCCGCCAGCGGATCGCGCATCTTGCCGAGCGCCCGTAGGGCTTCGCGCCGGACCACCGGGTCCTTCTCCTCCGCCGCGTTCAAGAGCGTCGGGATCCCCCGGTGTCCCCTCCTGGCGCCCACGATCTCCAAGCTCTGTACCCGGACTCCCACGGGCTGGGAGGGATCCTTGGCCAGGCGCTCGATGGCGTTGAGCGAAGCGGCGTCACCGATGCGGTTGAGAGCGGACACGGCCGCAGCGCGCAGCCCCGGCTCGGCGTCGGTCTTCGCGATCTGGAGGAGGTCCGCGGACGCCTTGGCGTCCCGGATCGCGCCCAAGGCGGCGATCATGGCGGCGCGGATCGAAAGCGTTTTCTCGGTCTTGAGGGCGTCCAGGAGGGGCCCGACCCCGCCCTTCGCCTGGTTGTTGCCCAAGGCTTGGGCCGCCGCGCCGCGGAGTTCGGGCTTGTCGCTCTTCAAGTCGGCGATCGCGGCGGAAGGCGAGAAGGCCTGCCCCGAGGCGCGGCCGGCAGCCAAGGCGATCGTCACGACGGTCATGAGCGCGGCCACGGCGACGTGAAAGGCGAACACCCGCCAGACTAGGCTCGTCGTATCGCGCGCGCCGAATGAACGCACGGTGCCTGGCGTGGGCAAACGCCAGGCGCGCGCGATGTTATA
Source organism: Elusimicrobiota bacterium (assembly GCA_016194745.1). GTDB lineage: Bacteria > Elusimicrobiota > Elusimicrobia > UBA1565 > JACRDR01 > JACQBA01. Next base: position 216,255 of record JACQBA010000016.1, on the reverse strand, counting down.
TATAGGCGCTTGAGTTTGAGTCTCGGCTCTGATCACTCGGCTCCCTCCCGTGGAAGCCCGTCTGAAGCCCTTCGTCGTCCGACCGTCTGCGGATTACTGTTGCGGCGGTATGGGGTTGTGACCCGGCAGGGTCAGCAGCGGAGGATGGCGGAGCGTTGGAAGGAGGGATCGCGCGGCCAAGCCGCGCAAACGACCGGCAAGAGAGATTTGAGCGATGGAACGGCGATCGCCGCGGCGGCGGACGCCGCCGCGCGCCAGGACGTCCGGGACCCGCGCGGCGCCGCGACCTCGCGGCTGCAGGCGGACGGCGCTTGGCTGCGTCTCAACGATTTGGCGTGGTGGACCAGCGCTTCGAGCAGGCGCAGGAGGCGCCGTACGGCGGGAGGCCTCGCCGCCTCGCCTTGGGCCTCCATGGCTTTGATCCCCGCGCCCACCTGCCGCTCGATGAGCCGCGCCGAGACCTGGCGGCCCAGCGCGTCGCGGACGTCCAGCCGGCCCGCGTAGCGGAGCGCGACCTCGGGCGCCACGCCGATCGCCTCGATGCCGATGATCGCCGGCCGCAGCGCGCCCGCCATCAGGGCCGGAGACATGAACAGCGCGGGCGCCTGCGCCCGCGCCGACGCTCCCAGGCCGAGGGAGAGTATCCCCAGGAGGACCGTCCGTCTCGCCTTTCTCGTCGCGTTTCCGCTCATGGTAAATATGAGGCCCGGCCTCTGCCGATACTGACTATCTCACCCCTCTATCCCGAAGATAGCCAGTAAGAGGCCGGGCGGAAATCGCAACTCCGCACGTCAACATGTCATCTTCGGCAGCCAGGCGACCCCGGTACGACGGGGCCCTACGCTTTGCGCCCCCGCCTTGCAGCGGGTTTGCCGGTTTATCGGTACGACACGTCCGACACCGGGAGTATAGCAGAAGCGGTTGACTTGTCAAGACCCAGCGTCCGAAGCGGGGATTCTCCGACGAGGCGGCCGCAGGTCCGCCGCGGCGCGCGCCGAAATCGTACGATCCCGCGGTCATCGATGGTGTCTGCATGGAGTAGCGGCCGGGCGCCCGCTACTATATACAGGGGCGCCCAAAATCGCGCAAGGCCCAGTTAATGAAGTTTTAACGGGGTTATTCGAGGGGCGGAGAGGCTACCGCGCCCAGGCGAAAGACTTGTCGCGAATGATCGTGTTTTCCTGACTGCGGCCGACGGAGACGATGTCGATGGAGACCTTGAGCTCCTTCTCCACCCACTCCACGTAATCCCGGGCGAACTTCGGGAGGCCGGAGAACGTCCGCGCCTTCGAGAGGTCGCCGCTGAAGCCGGGGAGCGTCTCGTACACGGGCTCGCACTCGAACAGCGCCTGGCGGCCGGTCGGAAACTCGGAGACCTTTTTGCCGCCGGTCTTGTAGGTGACGCAGACCTTGATGGGGTGCACGCCGGACAAGGTGTCGAGCTTCGTCATGGCGAGCCGGGTGATGCCGTTGATCTCGATCACGCGGCGCAGCTGCACGAGGTCCAACCACCCGATGCGCCGGGGCCGCCCCGTCGTCGTCCCGTACTCGATCCCCTTCTCCCGCAGGTAGTTGCCGACGGTGCCCTCCACCTCGGTCGGGAACGGCCCGAGGCCGACGCGGGTGGTGTACGCCTTGGTGACTCCGAGCACCTCCGAGATGCGGGTCGGCCCGACTCCCGCGCCCGCGCAGACGCCGCCGGCGACGGGATTGGAGGAGGTGACGAACGGGTAGGTCCCGAAGTCGAGGTCGAGCATCACGCCCTGCGCGCTCTCGAACAGGACGCGCTTCTTGGCGTCGAGCGCCTTGTTGATCACGTGCGCCGAGTCGGAGACGAACGGGGCGAGGAACTTGCGCAGCTTGTCGTAATCCTTGAACACCTCGCGCCTCACCTCGGCGATGGGCCGCGGTCCCGAGCCGAGCTCGACGCGCCGCACCTGGAGGTTCTGCTCCACGAGCTGCTTGAACACGACCGGGTCGAGGTAGTCGCAGATCCGGACGCCGATCCGCGCGACCTTGTCCTCGTAGCACGGGCCGATCCCCTTGCGGGTCGTGCCGATGCCCCGGCCCCGGTCCTCGCGAAGGGAATCGAGCAGGATGTGATAGGGAAGGATGACGTGCGCGGTGGAGCTGAGATGGAGGCGGCCGCGGACCTTGATCTGCCGCCGCTCGAGCATCTTCACCTCGTCGTAGAAGGCCTGGGGGCTCACGACGACGCCGTTGCCGACGACGTTCGTCTTGCCGGGAAGCAGGATGCCCGAGGGGATGAGGTGCAGCGCGAAGGTCTTCCCGTCGAAGACGACGGTGTGCCCGGCGTTATTGCCGCCCTGGTAGCGGACGATGCAGTCCGCGTTGCCGCTCAGGAAGTGGACGATCTTCCCCTTCCCTTCGTCTCCCCACTGCGCGCCGACGACGACCAAAGAGGGCATAGATTAGTCCTGAGCGCTGAGTGCTGAGTGCTGAGTAACGTCAACGGAATACATGGTCATGATTGCCTCTTCTTCTCTATGGAGCCCCTGATGCCGCCAACTATTCGGGCTACCTCTTTTGCTTCGGCATCCAAAGAATTGAATTTGGATTGATCCAGATTTCCTACGTCTAAGGCGACATATAGGTGAGATCGCACTTCCGCGCAAGACGCCTTGGCTACCGAGAGCGCCTGATGAAATTCACCCAGCCGATGACGCTCAAATCCCTCAGCGATATTGGACATGATGGATACTGCGGCTCTTTGCAGTTGCCTGGATAAGCCAAAATCCTTCGAAAACGGTTCCTTCCCGGTTACTTTGTAAATCTCAGAAGTGAAACGTCTTGCCTTCTGCCAAGCGATCAACTCTTCGAATCTTTCTACCATTTTGCAGCCGTTGTTTCTATTCGGATGTCCTCTGCCGTTCCTCAGCACGCAGGACTCAGCACTCTCACGCTCCAAAGAGCTTCTTCCACCAAGAGCGCGCCTCCGCCTTGCGGATACTGCGAAGCCGTATTCCGGGCGGGAGGTCCACGTCGCCGCAGACGCCCAGCGAGAAGCGGACGCGGATGTACAGAGCGGACGCCGGTCCTTCCGATTCGACGGCCTCGACGGGAACCAGCAGAAGGCCGCCGTCGCCGAAGTGCGCCCCGAACAGGCGCGCGAGATACTGCGCCACGTCCCGTGTGTCGGTGATGTAGGCGTAGACCAGGTCCCCCGCCCGCAGCTCGCCGGCCGGAGTACCCTGCGGGTCGCCGTCCAAGGCCACCTTCAAGACGAGAGATCCCGGCACGGCCGCCGCGGCCCACAGGCGGTCGGGAGCTCCTCCGCGCGCGCCGCGCTGTCCCTTGGGCGCCGCGCCGCCGATCTCCTGGAACTGGCCCATGTCGAGCACGTCCTTGGTGATCGAGAGGTCGACGCGATGCGGGGAGAAGCGCCGGAACAGGAGCTCGCGAAGCGCCTGAATCCCCTTACCGCGGATTTGGCCGTGCGCCTCCGAATAGAACGGCTTTCCGGCGGCGGAGGAGAAGAAGTCGGTCAGGACCTGCTCGATCTCCTGGCTCAGGGGCTGCACCGCCCCGTCGCGCAGCCGGCAGGCGTAGAGGTGCTTCTCGACCCCATACCAGTCGAGACTGCTCTCGACGGCCAGCGCGGCCGGATTGTAGGAGGCGACCGCGCGCACGCGCACCAGCGCCCGGTTCTTCAGGTCCAAGATGGCGAGAAACAGCACGTACAGCGTCTCGGTGTCGACACGCGCCTTTCCCTTCAGTACGACCACGTTCTGGAAGAGGCGCGGGATCGCTCCGACGGCGCGCTCGACGTCGTAGCCGCACATTCCGAGCGCAAGCTCCGCCTCGCCCCGGGTGCAGCCCGTCTCCTTGATCAAGAGGGTGATCTTGTCCTTCATGACGGCAAGTGACGAGTGATTCTGCGCCTACCGCTCGGCCGTTTCCTCATTACTCATCACTCATTACTCACCACTTCCCTTCGGGTGGCTGTCCTCATACACCTTCTTCAGACGCTCGAGAGAGGTGTGCGTGTAGATCTGAGTGGTCGACAGACTGGAATGGCCGAGCATCTCTTGGACCGAGCGAAGATCCGCGCCGCGATCGAGCAGGTGCGTCGCGAAGCTGTGCCTCAAGGCGTGCGGCGTCAGCGGCTTGAGCAAGCCCGAGGCCCGCGCCCAGCGCCGGACGATCAGCGCCACCCCTTCCGAGGAGAGACGGCCGCCTCTGGCGTTGATGAACATGGGGCTCGAGCGGGCCTGCGCCCCGGGACGCACATCCAAATAGTCCTTGAGCGCCTTGAGGGCGACGGTCCCTACGGGCACCATCCTCTCCTTGGAGCCCTTGCCCAGGACGCGCACGGTCCCGCCGTAGAAATCGACGTCCCCGACGCTCAGCCCCGACGCCTCGCTCCTCCGCAAGCCGCAGGAGTACAGCAGCTCGAGGAGCGCCCGGTCGCGCTCGCGGTACGGCGATTTGGTCGGCGACTCTCCCGAGAACACCGCCTCGACCTCCGGCTCCGTCAGGAATCGCGGCAGGCGGCGCTGCTTCTTGGGGATGGGGACGTTCAGGAAGGGGTCCTTGCGCAGCACTTCGCCGTCCCGCAGCCACCGCGTGAACGAACGGAGGCTCGAGATCTTCCTGAGAAGCGACGCGCGACGCAGCGTTCCCGATTGGAGCTTGGCGAGATAGGAACGCACCAGCCTCCGATCGATCCCTTGAGGCTCGGCCACGCTCAGGTCCTTGCAGAACGCGGCGAACTCGCGCAGGTCCGCGGTGTACGCCCGCAGGCTGTGCGGCGAGAAGTTGCGCTCCGAGCCCAGTTCCTTTAGGAAGCGGGCGATCCAGGTTTCGATTCGGCCTCCGCCTTGGGCTTCGCGTCCGCCTCCGCCTTGAGCTTCGCCGCCTCGTCCTTCGACACGGGCTTGAGGTTGCGGCACTTCGGGAATCCCGAGCAGGCGATGAAGAAGCCGCGCTTGCCGAGACGGAGCCACATCATCGAGGAGCACTTCTCGCACTTGCGCGAGGTGGCGATAGGCCGGGAGCCCTCGATCTTCTTGCCGTTCTCGTCGAGCGAGTACGTGTTCTTGCAGGCCGGATATCCGGAGCACGCGAGGAACTTCCCGCGCCGGCCCATGCGGATGCACATGAGCTTGCCGCACACCTCGCACTTCTCGTCCGTGAACTGGGGGACGATCTTCTCGCCGGATTCGGTCAGGCGCACTTTCCCCTTGCACTGCGGGAACTTCGAGCAGGAGAGGTACTTGCCGAAGCGGCTCTCTCGAATGAGCATCATCGACTGGCAGAGAGGACACTTCTCGTCCGTCGGGATGGGCTTGGTGTCCTCCATCACCGTCATGGCGGTCGAGAGCGCCTTCTGAAACGGCTCGTAGAAGTTCTGTACCACGTTCTGCCAGCGCTCGTCGCCCTCGGCGATGTGGTCGAGGCGCTCTTCGACCTCGGCCGTATAGGTGAGGTTGACGACGTCCGGGAAGTGCTCCTTGAGCTTCTCCGTGACGAGCGTCCCGAGCTCCGACGGCGTGAGCGTCCGGTCCTTGAGCCCTTTCTTAACGTAGCCGCGGTCGATGATCGTCTTGACCGTCGGGGCGGACGTGGACGGGCGGCCGATGCCGTGCTTCTCGAGCGCGCGGATCAAGCTCGCTTCGTTGTAGTGGGGCGGCGGGCTCGTCTGGTGCTCCTCGGGCTTCATCTCGGCGAGCTTCAAGACGTCGCCGACCGACAGCTCCGGGAGGATCCCCTCCTTCGGCTCGTCGTCCTTCTCGGCCTCGATCTCCTCGTCCTCGGGCTTCGACTGGGTCGAGGCGATCTGATAGGCCTTGAGGAACCCTTCGAACTTGAGGGTGCGGCCGTTCGCCCGGAACTGGGCATCGCCGGCCTGAAGGTCGGCCGCCACGGTGTCGTAGACGGCCTCCGACATCTGACTGGCCGTGAATCGCCGCCAGATGAGCTCGTAGATCTTCGCTTGGTCCGGATCGAGGAATTGCTTCATGTCCTCGGGCAGGCGCGCGACGTCGGTCGGGCGGATCGCCTCGTGAGCCTCTTGAGCTCCCTTCGACTTCGTCTTGTAGACGGGCGCCTCGGCCGGGGCGAACGCCTTGCCGAACTTCTCCGTGATAAGCTTGCGCGCCGCCTCCTGCGCCACTTGGGCGACGGAGACCGAGTCGGTCCTCATGTAGGTGATCAGACCGACGGGCTCTCCCCCGCCGATGTCGACGCCTTCGTAGAGGTTCTGCGCGATGCGCATCGTTCGGTCCGCCGCCATCCCGTGCTTCTGGGACGCGGCCTGCTGCAGCGTGCTGGTCGTGAACGGAGGCGCGGGGCGCCGCTTCTGCTCCTTTCGGTCGACCGCGGTGATCTTGAATGCGGCGGCCGAGAGGGCGTTGGTCACCACCTCGATCTCCTCGCGCGACTTGAAGGAGGTCGACCGCACCCGGTAGGTCTCCGAGAACAGCTCGTGGACTTGGACCGCCTCGACCTTCTCCCCTTTCCACAGAGTCAGGCGCGCCTCGAACGGAGGCGGAGCGCCCGGCTTCTCGAGCATCGCCGCGAGCGTCCAGTAGGGAGCCGATTGGAACGCCTGCATCTCCTTGTCGCGCTCGACGAGGAACCGGACGGCCACCGACTGCACGCGGCCGGCCGAAAGGCCCCGCCGCACCTTCTTCCAAAGAAGCGGCGAGAGCTTATAGCCGACCAGCCGGTCGATGACCCGGCGCGCCTGCTGGGCGTGGACCAGATTCACGTCGATGCTGCGCGGCGCGCGGATCGCCTCCTGTATCGCCGACGGCGTGATCTCGTGGAAGGTGATGCGCCGCGCCTTCTCGTCCGACAGCTCGAGGATATGGACGAGATGCCAGGCGATCGACTCCCCTTCGCGGTCGTGGTCGGTCGCGAGAAAGACCTGCGAGGCCTTTTCGGCCAGCTTCTGCAGTTCCGGCAGGATCTTTTTGGTGCGGGGAAGCAGGACGTAGCTCGGCTCGAAGTCCTTCTTGTCGTTGACGCCGAGCTTGTTCTCCGGCAGGTCCCTCACGTGCCCGTAGGAGGAGCGGACGACGAAGCCGCTGCTCAGGATGCGCGAGATCGTACGCTGCTTCGCCGGCGACTCGACGATGACGAGCGCCGCGCCGTCTCCCCCCTTGGACTTCGCGGCGACCGGCTTGGCGGCTTTCTTCGCCTTAGCCTTCGCCGGTTTTACCTCGGCGGGAGCGGCGGCCTCGCCCTCGGGCGTCTCGGCCGCGACGACGGTCTTCTTTTTCGTAGTTTTAGGTTTAGCGCTTGGCATATCGTTGTCCTGGCATCTCCTCGATCAGCCCCTTGAGCTCCAATTCCAGCAGGACGCGAGAAAGCGCCTGCAGTCCCCACCCCGTCTCCCGAAGCAGCGTCTCGAGATGCGCCGGCTCTCCGCCGGTCAGCTCCAAAATCCGTTTCTCCCGCGCCGACGCGGCGGGCGCGCGCGGCGTTTCCGCCGCCGGCCTCGGCTTGGCCGCCAAGCGGAGCGGCGCCACGTCCTCCAGGATGTCCTCGAGGCGCGTCGCCACCCGGGCGGCGCCCGCATACAGCAGGCGAATCGGCCCTTGGCTCATGGGGGAGTCGGCGCGGCCGGGGACCGCGAAGACGCCGCGCCCCTGCTCGGCAGAGATGTGCGCGGTGATCAGCGAACCCGACCTCTCGCCGCCCTCGATCACGACGGTCGCCCACGAGAGCCCCGAGATGATCCGGTTGCGCCTCGGGAAATTCTCGGGCATGGGAGGCCCGTCGAGAGGCACCTCGCTGAGTACCGCGCCGCCTTGCCGCGCGATCTCGTCGATGAGCCCCTTGTTCTCTCCCGGATAGGGCCGCTCGAGGCCCGAGCCAAGGACGCCCCACGTGACGCCCCCGGCCTTGAGGGCCGCCCGGTGAGCCTCCGAATCGATTCCTCTGGCCAGACCGCTGACGACGACGAGCCCCGCTCCCGCCGCTTCCGTGGCGATGCGGCGCGCCATGCTGAGGCCGTACGCCGTGGGGCGCCGGGACCCGACGATCGCGAGGCATGCCGCCTCCTCGTGGCGGAACTCACCGCGCGCGTAGAGCACCTGGGGCGCGTCGTCCACGGAGGCGAGAAGCTGGGGATATTCCGCGCTGCCAAGCAGGAGCACGCGCCAGCCCCGGGCCTCGCAGCGCCGCCATTCGGCGCCCGCGTCGAACGGGGCGGGGGTCTGCGCGAACTTGGCCGCGTTCGCCGTCAAGACCGACGCCGTCTCGGGCGTGATCAAAGGAGCTCCTCCCCGAGCTGCTTGGGCGCGGCGGCGGCCGTTTCGCGCCGGTCCCAGGACGACGGCCGCGGCGCGCGCTCGGGCTCCGTGGGCCGCTCGCGGACGACGCCCGCGTCCGCGCCCATCGCGAGACGGTGAATCCGCTCGAACAGCGCCCGGTCGTCCCACAACCTCCGCCATTCCGTCGGGATGCGGCCGGCCGCGACGATGAGGCTCGGCGCGTCGACCTCGAGCACTTGCGCGATGCGGCGCAAGTCGGTCTCGTCCGACGGCGGGCTGCGCTTGCCGGCGAGGACCTTCGAGAAGAACGATGGGTCGAGCTCTACGGCCCGGCAGAGTTCCCTCAGGCCGAGGCCCCGCTCGCGCATCCGCGACTGGACGCGATCGGCGAACGGCAACGGGCGGTTCTTCATCGCTGCCTCAGGAAATCCTGCTTGCGCTGGACGATGGCCTTGTACTTCCCGTCCGGGAACTGCTCGTTGTACTGCTGATAGACGGCCTTGGCGTCGTCCCATTTACGCATGGCTTGATACGCCTCGGCCATCTTGAGAAGGCCGTCTTCCGTGTACTGCGTCGTCGGGAAGTCGGTCAGCAGTTGGTTGAAGGCGTTGACGGCCGGCTCGTACTCGCTGCGAGTCAAGTAGCCGACGCCGATGTAGTAGTCGACCATCGGCCCCCATTTTGGGTCCAAATTCTTGTGCTGGTATTTCAAGACGTCCTGCGCCGTATAGTTTGCCCAGAGATACCAGCCGATGCCGATAACGACGACCAGGAAGATGAGCGGCTTCTTGAGGTCGAGTTCCATGTTATTCCTTCTTCAGCAGGTCTCCGATCTCAATCGGGTCGGACGAGGAGACCACCCGCGCCCGATAGATCGTTTTCTTGTGCGGGCGCCGGATCTCGACCGTGCCGACCCGGACGAGATACGTCGCCGAAAGGTCCTTGTCGGCGTCGGTCGCCGTCGCCTTGCGGTAGATCGTGTAGCGCGCGCCCTGCGTCGGCTTTCCCTCGATCTCGACGCTGATGGTCTCGCCGGCGGCCGCGACGATCTCCGCTTGGTCCGAGGTGACGACCTTGCCGTCCTCCTTCCAGTCGGCGGGCGCCTTGAGCCGGGGCGTGGACGGGTATCCCGAGACCGCGCCCTCGGGGATCTTCCGAGACAGGGACTCGGTGAGCTCCTCGAGACCGGACGGTTTGGGAGCCGGCGGCTCCTCGGCGACCTCCGGTACGGGCTGCGGCTCCGGCGGAGCCGGGGCCTCGGCCATTACTTCCGGTTCCGGCGCCGGGACCGGGGCGGGCGCCTCGGCCTTCGCCGCGAGCGCCGGGATGATGAGGATCTGGCCGGGATAGATCCAATGGGGGTCCTTCACCTTCGGCGCGGGATTCGCCTCGGCGATTACGCGCCACTTGAAATGATCGCCGTAATAGCGCTTCGCCAAATCCCACATCGTGTCGGTGGGTACGACGGTGTGCTGCGCCGGAAGCTCGGGCAGCGCCTCGACGGAAGGGGACGAGGACGACTTCGCGGGCGTCAGCGCGGCGGCTGCGGACGCCGGCGGAGCCGCCGGCGCGGGTTTCGCCGCGGCCGCAGCCGGGGCTTTCGCCGCGTCCTGCGCGGCCGCGCCGGCGCTCAGCCACGCGCTGCCTATCATCAGGACGACCAAGGTACGGATCATCAGATTCCTCCTCCTGCGCGTTCCGGCTGCTCACGTCCGCTCAGCTGCACGGCCTCGGACACGTGTCCGATGTCGAGAGACGCCCTGCCTTCCAGATCGGCGATTGTCCGCGCGACGCGGACGATGCGGTCGAGACCCCGAGCGGAGACCGCGAAGCGCTTGGAGACGGACTCGAGAAGCGCCCGCGCATCCGCGGACATCGGGCACAGCCTGCGCTGGCTCGACGCGGACATCCTCGCGTTCGTCCGCTCGGCGCGGCCGAAGCGCTCCGACTGGATCGCCCTCGCCCGCAGAACCCTCTCGCGGACCGCCTCCGAGCGCTCCTCTCCGCCGGCGTCCGCGTTCCAGGCCTCGAAGGACAAGGGAGAGACCTCCACCCGGAGGTCGATGCGGTCGAAGAGCGGGCCGGACACGCGCGAGCGGTAGCGGTCGATCTGCGGCGGCGTGCACACGCACGCCTTCATCGGATGGCCCGCGTATCCGCACGGGCACGGGTTCATCGCGGCAGCCAGCATGAACGACGCGGGGAACTCCGCCGAGTCCCGGATGCGCGACACGCTCGCGCGGCCGCTCTCCAAGGGAACGCGCAGGGCCTCCAGGCATTCGCGCTTGAACTCCGGAAGCTCGTCGAGGAACAGCACGCCCCGGTGCGCGAGCGTGACCTCGCCCGGACGGCACGGGACGCCGCCGCCCACGAGGGCCTGGAGCGTCGCGGTATGGTGCGGGGCGCGAAAGGGTCTCCTTGCGGACCAGCCTCCCGCCTGCGAGTGACCGAGAGCGGAACGGATCCTCGCCACCTCGAGGGTTTCGTCGTCGTCCATCAGGGGCAGGAGTCCGGGAAGCCGGCGCGCCAGCATCGACTTTCCGGTGCCGGGAGGGCCGACGAACAGGATGTTGTGCCCGCCCGCCGCCGCGATCTCGAGAGCCCTCTTCGCGCGCGCTTGGCCCTTCACCTCGGAAAGGTCGTGTTCCGGACCGCCGTCCGTCGCGGCGATCGGGCGCGCGGCAGGCGCCACGTCCATCTGGCGCGAGAGAAAAGCCGCCGCTTCCCTAAGCGACCCCACGCCGAAGCTCGGGATCCCCGTGGCCGCCGCTTCCGCGGCATTGGCCTTCGGGACGATCATGCCCGCCATCCCCTGCGCCCGGGCGGCCGCCGCCATCGGCAGGACGCCGGACACGGGCTTGACGGTACCGTCGAGCGCGAGTTCACCCATGAGACAGTACCGCCCCATCCAATCCCCCGCTGCCAGCTGGCCTGAGGCCGCCATCAGCCCCAGCGCCACCGGCAGGTCGAATTGGGTGCCGCGCTTGCGCAGCTCCGCCGGAGCCAGGTTGACCGTCACGCGCCTGCAGGGAAACTCGTAGCCCGAATTCCTGAGCGCGGCCACGACCCGCTCCCGCGATTCCTTCACCGCCACGTCCGGCAATCCGACCGTGACGAAGTTGGGGAGCCCGTTCGCCAAGTCCAGCTCCACCGAGACCGGGTACCCGTCGATTCCGCGGACGGCCGCCGACCACACCTTTGCGAGCATGGTCAATATACGAGCGTCCCTCGAAATAGTTCCCTGTCATTTTCGCAGGATCTAGTCGGCCAAGCGGCAGATATCCTTGATCTCGGGGACGGAACCGGCCGAGCGCACGAGCCTCGCCACGGAACCTTCGCCCGTGTCGCCCAACCCGCCCTGCACCTCGGCCCGCCCGATCGGCAGTTCCTCGTTGCCGAGGAGCAGGCCGGTCGTCGGGTCGCGGATCTCCTTCCCCAAATGGAAGCATTCGAGCGCCATGCCCTTCTCCACGCCCATCGTGACGCCGGCGTTGAGGTAGATGAGCTCGCCGTTGACGCCCGCGATGCGGCAGGACCAGGGCTTCTTGTTCACCTGGCTGACGATGTTCTCCGTGAACCTCACGATCGCGGCGCGCAGAGCGTCGCCCTCGAGCGTCTCGTCGTAGCCGCCTCTCGCGCCCAAGCCCAAGAAGGTCCTCTTCGAGGACTTCGTAACGCCGCGGCCGGAGTCGGCGAGGAGCACCTGGCCCGTTTCCGTGTCGACGACGCGGATGTCGACGGTCGCGGTCGCCGTCTGCTTCTTGGATTGCGTGATCAGGGCTTCGGTCCCTTCCGTGTTGACGCCGAACTGCGACACCGCGCCGGTCACGATCGCGTTCAAGCCGAGAATCTTGCCCATCTGCACGACGGTGCGCGGGTCGATCGCCCCCGACGTCTGGAGCTTTTGCTCCTCCATGATCCGGTTGAGCTTGTCGCGCTCCACGACCACGAACTTGCCCGTCTTCGCGAGCTCGGTGATCAGGATATCGGAGGCGGCCGTGCCCAGGCGGGCCCCGTAGGCCGTCTTGTTCTCGAAGTCGACGACCCCGATCCTCCGGCGAGGACCGGTATATTTGGAATCGGTTTTCTTGGTGTCCGTGGCGGTCACGGGCGACTCGCGGCGCAGCGAAGTCCCGCTGCACCCTCCTAATAGGATCACCCCGGCCAGCAATGTGCGGTATCTCATGGTCATCTCCTCCCAAATATGTCTAGCAGCTATCTTTTGATCTGTCAAGCTTCCTTAATAGGGAGTCAGCCCGCGCGGACGGCGCTTTTCCTGGGCAGTCTAAGGAAAAGCTGGCGTACCGCCTCGTTGGATTCGGGCATGAGCGGCGTCCGAAACGCGAGCTCCGCCGCCCTCTGGACGACGCCTTCCATGAACGCCCGTTCGGCGTCTTTGCGGTTAAACGTGAACCATTCGGTCAGGCCTTGGCCGGTATCCTCCCAAAGCGTCGCGCCGGACGACGCACGGACGAACCGCAGATGTAGGCGCACGACGCGCCGGACCGCGAACCCCACGTTGAGGAAGGCGAACTCCTCGACGACGCCGTAGACCAAGCCGTCCGCCTCCAGCGCCTTATTGAGCACGTCGGCCTTGATCGCGCGCAGCTGTCCGCCGTCGGTGACTCCGATCGTCCTAAGCTTCTCATCCACCTCCTGCACCGGCGCCGGCTCGTAGCCGTGCTCGCGCAGGCTCTGCGCCACCATGCCGCGCAGGAGTTCCGGGCCGACGAGGTCCGTGCTGTGGTTGTCGAACGGCAGCACGACGACCTTCGCCGGAGCCTGGGCGGCGAAATCTGGCGCGACGAAGCGCACGGCTTCGTAGTGATGGCAGCCCGCGAGGAGGATCGGGACGAGGAGGAGCCGGCGCGGCGGACGCGTCACGAACCTTCCAGGCTCACCTCGTAGGGACTGAGCGACACGATGCGGAATCGATGGTCCGGCAAGCGCATCAGCAGGGCGCCGACCTCCTCGCCCGTCATGTCGTCGGTGGAGACGACGAGCGCGGCGGAGTCTCCAAGGTATCCCGAGAAGGAGACGCTGGCGACGCCCGGGTATCCCCGGACGTCCTCCGCCAGCTTATGCACCTTGTCGAGGCCGGTGAACCCGGCGACGCGCACGAGGACGCTTTGGCGGCTCTTCAGGCTCGACAGGAGCTCGGCCGCGAGAGTCTCGCCGGCGAGCTGCCCCGCGTTCTCCATGGCCTTGGACGCGGCGATCTCCGCGGACGGGTCGATGGCCGACGCCTCCTGGGTCTTCTCCGCGACGACCTCGCGGCTCGCCGCCTTGACGACGCGCAGCGTGAGCCTGGCGCGATACGAGCGGAAGTCGCCGAGCCGCATCTCGGACAGGAACTGTCCTTGGCCCTCGCCGAGGACGAGCAGGTCCGCGCGCAGCCGCTGCGCGGCCGAGGCGGCTACGGCGGTGTCGGTGCTTTTCACGGCGAGGCTCGGCTCCTCCGGATCGTTCAAGTCGACCACGGAAAACCCCCGCTCGAGCAGCGCCTTGCGGATCGCCGCGGACGCCCCGTCGCCCAAGGACCGCGCCAAGCCCGCCGCGGGACGGACCATCACGGCCACTTTGGGATTTCCGGGCGGCGGCGGCGGCCGGAGGAGTCCCGCGTCGCGCAAGTCGTCGCCGACCTTTCCGTACAGCACGAACGCGCGGATGCGGGTCTTGTGGAAACCGCCCTCCTCCGTCTCCGAAAGGACGTCGTACTTCTTCACGTAACCGCCGACATTGGCGAGGATGCGCTGGTCGACGGTGACGGCCTTGTCCACGCGCGTCTTGGCCGAGATGTAGACGCCGACCACGCGCTCGACGGCCTTCTTCTGCGCCTCCGCGAGCGCGCGCTGCTTGGTGCCTATCGGGTCCTTCGGGTCGACGGGCGACCAGCCCTCCGCCTCGACGACCTCGCCGTCCTTGGCGGGGCCGTTCTTCAGCCGCGCGTGGGAGCACGCGGCTAGCGAGACGGCGAGAAGGGCCAGTGCGGCGCCCCGGCATCGGCTCATTTGAACTTGACGCCCATCAAGTCCTCGAGGCGCTTGCGCGGGATCCGGATCGTGACGACGCAGCCGTTATCCGAGGTGAACTCGGATTTGACGATCTCCGCGCCCCGGATCGACTCCTTGAGCCTCGCCTCGAGCGTCGAGTTGGTCTCGATCGCCTGCTGCACGGTGACGCCGCCCTCGAGCTGCACGCCCTTCACCATGGAGAGCATTTCGTACTGCGCCTTGACGATGGCGGCGTCGCGGGCCAGCGCCTTGCGCTGCGTGTCCGTCGGAAGCGTCGGATCGGACGCGCCGATGCCGAGGGCCTCGACGAACCCGCCCTGCGTCGGGGACTGGTTGAGCGTCTGCTCGACTTGCCCCTTCTTGACCCGGCTCGACACCCCATGGCAGCCCGCGGCGGCGACGGCCCCCGCGAGGACGATCAGCGGCAGACTTCTTACCCGTGCGTTCATTGTGCTCCTCCTTACGGCCTGCGTCACGACTCGACCTTCTCCTCCTTTCCGGCGCTCCCGTTGGACTCCGTCGGCGCTTCGCCGGCCGGAGCCTCGCGGGAAATCGGGAGAGCCACGTGGAACCGGGAGCCCTTGCCCGGCTCCGATTCCACCCAGATGCGGCCCTCGTGCTTGTCGATGATGAACTTCGCGATCGCCAGGCCGAGCCCCGTGCCGGGCGCGTTGATGGCGGAGCGGTTGCTGGCGCGGTAGAACTTCTCGAAGACGCGCTGTTGGTCTTCGAGCGCGATGCCGATGCCGTCGTCCTGGACGGTGACGACCGCCGTCTCGCCCTTCGCGGCCGCGGAGATCACGACGGTGCCGTTCGGGCGCGTGAATTTGAGCGCATTGGATAGAAGATTATCAAGCAGCTGCCGGATCCAGCGCGGGTCGCCGCGGACATGGATCGGCTGCGCGGGCGCCTCCAGCTTGAGCTTGATCTGCCGCACCTCCGCCAGAGGCGCGTGGTCGTCCTCGCATTGCTCCATCATGTCGCGCAGCTCGATGGGGACGAAATCCATGCGCGCGCCGGACTCGAGCTTCGCGAGGTCGAGGAGATCGGACACGAGGTCGGTCAGCCGGTCGGCCGCCGACTTGGCGATCTTGAGGAACCGCATCTGCTCCTCGTTCACCGGACCCACCTCTCCGTCCAAGAGCACCGACAGAAATCCCTTGATCGAGGTGAGCGGCGTCTTGAACTCGTGGCTCACCGTCGAGACGAAGTCGTCCTTGAGACGATTGATCTCGGAAAGCCGCTGGTTCGCCTCCGAGAGCTTGCGGTTGAGCATCGCACTCTCGACGAGGACGACCGCCTCCTCCGCGATGACGGCCGACAGGCGGATGTGATCCGGGGTAAAAAAATTGCTCCGGAAGCTGCCCACCCGCATCACGCCGATGCGCTTGCTCTCGAGCGTGAGGGGCACGACGAGCAGGGAATGGCAGCGCCACAGCCGCGACAAGGCGCCCTGCACGCGCGGGTCGTTTTGGGCGTCGCCGGTGATGAAGGGCTCGCCGCTCAAGAACACGCGCACGCTCGAGGACTGGTGGTTCGTGACGGGCACGCGGTAGAGCGAGCCCTCGTCCTCGCCGAGACCGAACGCGCCGGGCTGGGTCACGAGCTCCCCGCTCGGCTCGTCGAAGAGCAGGAACGCGCAGAGATCGGCCTCCATCGCGCGCGCAACGATCGACACGACCGCGCCCAACATCTCCGCGGGCTGGCTCGGATGCCCCGAGATCGTCGCGGCGACCTGCTGCAGGACGGTGAAGCTGCCCTCGAGCCTCTCTTGCGATTGGCGCAGCTCCTTGGCGGACGCCTCCTGGCTGCGGGCGAGCTCGCGGGCCTCGGCGAGCTGGCGCTCGAGGGGCAGGACGCGCCGCGTCAGCATCCACCACACGCCCAGGATGGCGCCGAGCGCGAAGGTCGCGGCCCAGACGATCCACAGCTCGCTCATGCCTTCCTCGTCCACACGGGCTGTAGGTCCAGCGCCGCGCGAAAATACGCGACCGTGTCCTGGATGCGGGCGTACGGGATCCACGCGAGAGGCCAGTCTCCGAGGATATGCTCGACCGCGTGGATGAACTCGCCCTCCCGGCTGCCCAAGCCGGAGCCCGGCGGCGCGCCCAGGAGAAGGACCGCCTCGGCGCCGCCGCGGTCCGCGACGTCGGCGAGCGAGAACGGGACCCCGTAGAGCTGATTCGGATCATACGGCTCCATGACCGTCTGCCGCAGCGCCAAGGGGAATCCGTTTCGCTCCGCGATGGAGCGGAACTGCGCGACCATGTACTTCGCCTGCTCCTCCGTCCCGCCCGGATAGAAGACCGCGAGCTTTCGGCTCGAGGCGCCGCCGTCGCGGGGCTCGCCGGCCAAGTCGCTCAGCGCCTTGGCCTGCTCGGCGGAAAGGCCCTCTCCGCCCTCCCCCATCGGCGCGAACAAGACGGGCAGCACCTCGGAGAGCGCCTGGGGCTGCTGGGTGCGCTTGCGCAGGTCCAACACGGCATGGAGACGGCGCAGCCACCGGGCGTACTCCGCGAAACCGCCCGTGACGCCGTCGAGAAACGTCTTCTCCTCTCCGGGCTCGGGCACGGCGCCGGCGCGCGCGAGGCCTTTCTGGACGATGCCGAGCTGCGCCTCGGTCGTGGGGTGCTTGAGCTCGACGGACCAGCCGGAGGATATCTGGAACTTGAGGGCCTCCTCGAGCCCGCCCAACGCCCGCGCGGCGTAGGCGGACGTCATGCCGACGTGCTTCGACGACTTGAAGCAATGGTCGAAGATGGCCACGAGCGGCTTTTGCGTCTTGTCGTTGATGGCCATGAGATGGATGTCGTCGATCATCAAGGCCTTCGACTTCTTGACTCGGGCGTGAAGCTCCTCGATCTTTCCCGCGGAGACGGCCTGGCGGACCGCCCGCGAGAGCCGCGGTCCCGTCGTCACCAGCACGGTCTCTCCCGGGGAGGCGTCCTGGATGCTCTTGGAGATCGCCATGAGCAGGTGAGTCTTGCCGGAACCAGGCGCGCCGTATAGGAACAGCGGGTTGTACATCGTGCCGGGATTGGAGACGACGGCCATGCTGGCCGCGTGCGCGAAGCGGTTGAACGGGCCGACCGACAGGGTCTCGAACACGTTGTTGGGATCGAGCGGCACGACGGCCCCCCAGAGCATGCTCTCGCCCGCCGCGACGGGAGCGGCGGCGGGGGCCGGCGCGGGCACGGGAACCGCCGGAGACTTGACCGGTTCCGGAGGCCGGGCAGCCTTCGGGGCGGTCGAGGAAGGAGTCACGATCTGCACTCCCTTGGGGATCTCGACGTCGGGTTCCGCGGCGGGCGTCTTGTCCACGGCGGGCGCCGGAGGAGCCTCCGGCGGGGCGACGCGGCGCTCGACGGCCGGAGATTTCGAGGCAGGAACCGTCTCGGGAACGACGGGCGCGGCGGGGGCGGCGACCGCTGCGGCCGGCGCGGGAGCGGCCTGCGGCGCCAAAGACGAGAGGTGCGCGCGCATCTGCTCCAAGCCCCCGAACGTGACCCCGTGGAGGAACAGGCTGTAGTTGAATCCGGGCCGGACGCGCTCCCGCTGAGGGCGGCCGCAGACGGCGCCGAATTTGCCGACCAGGGCCTGGATAGCCGGCATATCGGCCTTCACCAGCAGCTGATGCCGCCGGGCATCCGCTGGCGTAGGGCTCGCCACGATGTCCCAACGCTCCAACATGCTCACCCCGCGCTCAGAAGCGTGAGATCGACCAGGATATCCACGACCGCGGAGCGCTTCTCCACGTCCTCCGGGGCGACGCTCCGGAAATAAAGCCCGGCGCCGCCGACCGCCTCCTCGAGAATCTTCAGGTTCGAATCGGACGCCGGCACCACGCCCAAGACCGCGACCGCGCCCGACGTCTTCACCGCTTCCAAGATGTTCTGCGGGGACTCGCCGGGGCTCATCTCGCAGACGAGAGTCTTGCGCAGGTACAGCGGCTTCTTCGTGAAGTGCTCCGCCATGTTGTCGATGAACTTCACGAACCTGTCCAACGAGGACTTGGGTCCCGCGTAGACGAGGGCGACTCTCCGGATCTGCTCCTTCGGGGCCTGCGCCGGGACGTTGTCCGGCGGCACGACGAAGTTGGAGGCTCCTCCCTGCGGCGCCGGAGTCTCCGCGGCCGCAGGCGCCTTGGCGGCTGGGAGCTTGGCGGCAACCGGCGCGGGAGGCGCGGCCGCCGGCGCAACGACGGGAGCTGGAGCTGGAGCGGGAACGGGCGCCGGCGCGGGAGGGGCCGCTGCGGCAGGCTGCGCGGGCACTGGCGCCGCGGCCGCAGGTTGGACGACGGGTGCCGGGGCGGGAGGAGTCGCCGCGGCAGGCTGCGCGGGCGCAGGCGCCGCGACGGGCGCCGGAATCGAAGGCGTCGAGGGCGCAGGCGCCGCATCCAGCGTCTTCGGAGCGCTGCCGCCGAGCTCGAGGGGAGGCTTGATCTCGCCGGCCGCGGGGCTCTTCGCCGGCGGTGGAGTCGCCGGCGCGGGCTTGGCGGGCGCGATAATGCCCTCGCGCGGCTGAAGCTCGATCTTCAGCTCGGGCGCCGCGGCCGTGGCGGCGGATGCCGGAGCAGGCTTGGGCTCCGGAGCGAGCGTGGGCGCCGGGACCGGCGCCGGGGCCGGAGCGGGTTGCGCCTGGGGAGGCGGCGCGGCGGTCTTGAGTTCGATGATCGGGGCTGCGGCGGCCGGCGCGGACTTGGGCTCGGGCGACGGCGCGGGCACCGGCTGCGCCGGAGCGGGAGGGGCCGCTTGCGCCGGCTGCGCTGCGGGCTTGGGAGCCGGCGCGGACGCCGCGGGCGCCGGCGCTTGCGCGGGAGGAACGCCGGGGGCTCCCCCGGGACCTTGAAGAATGCTGTCGAGATCGGCGAGGATCGCCTCGATGTCCGCGTTCTCGTCCTTTCGCGGCGCGTCGCTCATAGCGGTCGCTGCGGCTCGTCGTTACGCCGCGGCGGAGACTCCTCGGAGCTTGAGGGTCAGGTCTTCCGCGTTCGACGCGTTGTCGATCGCGGTCTTCTGATCGATCTTCTGCTCCTGGAACAGCCTCACGAGGTCCTGGTCGAAAGTGTGCATCGCGTAATACGCTCCGTTCTCCATGACCTTGTAGAGGTCTTGGATCTTCCCCTCCGCCACGTTGCGCCGCATCATGCTGTTGTTGATCAGCACCTCCGACGCGGGCACGCGATGGCGTCCGTCGGCGGTGGGGACGAGCCGCAGCGCGACGACGCCCTTGAGGCCGTTGATGATCTGCTGGCGGATCTGCGGATGCTGGTGCGCGGGGAAGGAGTCGATGATGCGGTCGATCGTCTGGACCGCGTCCATCGTGTGGATCGTCGACAGGACGAGGTGTCCGGTCTCGGCGGCGGTGAGCGCCGCTTGGATGGTCTCGATGTCGCGCATCTCGCCGATGACGACCACGTCGGGGTCCTGCCGCAGCACGTGGCGGAGCGCGACGCCGAAGGACTTCGTGTCGTATCCGACCTCCCGCTGCACGACGGAGGATTTCACGTCTTGGTGGTAGTATTCGATGGGGTCCTCGATCGTGATGATGCGGTACTGGAAGGTCTCGTTCAAGTGCTGCAGAAAGCTGTTCATGGACGTCGTCTTGCCCGCGCCCGTGATGCCGGCGAACAAGATGAGGCCCCGCGACTCCTGCGCGAGGCGCACGAACGCGTCCTTGGGCAGGTTCAGCTCCTCGAAGGTGCGGACCTTGAGCGGCACGAGGCGCAACGTCAGCCCGATCGTGCCGCGCTGGCGATAGACGTTGATGCGGAACCGGGACACGCCTTCGAGCGAGTACGCCAAGTCGAGCTCGTGCTCGGTCTCGAAGGTCTTCGCCTGTTCCGGCGTCATCAGCTGGGCGGCGACGTTCTTGACGTCGTCCGCGCTCAGTTTCTGCAGGTTCGTGGCCGGGACGAGCTTGCCGTGAACGCGGAGCGCCGGAAACGAGTCCGCCTTGAAATGGATGTCCGAGATGTCGCGCTGCACCATCAGTTTCAGCAATGCCTTCACGTCCATAGGAGTTTCCTTTTTTCCTTATAGTCGTCCGAGTTTTAAGTCGAAAACGGCCTTCGGCGCGTCTGGACTTATTGTAGGGTGTTGAGTCTAAAGAGTCAATGCTCCCGACACATAATAGTGATGTGCGGGCCTATTGCCGGACCAGCAGAATGCCCCGAAAGGCAAGCCAATCCTGGGCGAGCGGCGAAATGATGGCGTCTTTGGGCACGATCAGCTGCGTGGCGCCGGGCGCGAGGGCCTTCTTGATGTCGTGCTCGCTGAGGAACGGCCGCCCCCGGGGCGCCGCCGCCTTGGCGGGGGCGGGGATCCCGGGCCGCGCGGCGCCGGCGTACAGAGGCGAGAGCACCTCCATGACGGCGTCGATGAGGTCGTCGTGAGTCAGCATGGGCTTTCCCGGCCCAGCGGCGTTGCGCTAAGCGCTACGCCTTGACCTTGATCGCGATCTGGTCGAGATACCGCTCGAGGTCATCGTGGGGCCGCGGGATCACGTGGACCGCGACCAGTTCGCCCACCTTTTGCGCCGCGGCTGCGGCCGCTTCGACCGCCGCGCGCACCGCGCCGACTTCGCCGCGGCAGATCGTGGTGACGAGGCCGTTTCCGACCTTCTCGTAGCCCACGAGCCGGACCTTCGCCGCCTTCGCCATGGCGTCGGAAGCCTCGATCATCCCGACGAAGCCCTTCGTCTCGACCAGTCCCAGCGCTTCTCTAATCTCGGCCATGTTGTCTCCTCAATGGTTGTACTTGGTGTCGTCGCGAGACGATTCGCGCGTCTCGACTTCGAGGCCCGAGTTGCACGTCGGGCAGCGCTTGGCGGGCGTATACGTCCGCACGCATTCGTTGTCCTCCGGCCACCACTCCTCGAAGAACATCTCGACCTTCCTGCGGCACTTCAGGCAGTAGCGGTCGAACCCCGCGCCGCAGCATGGGCAGAATTTCGGCCCCGGCTCCGTCAGGTGCACCAGCGCCGCGCACGCCCCGCATTGCAGATCGACCGTCATCTTGATCGCCATGTCACTCACCTCAACTGTTGAAGCAGCCAGCCGACGACTCCAGGTTTGCCGCACACGATGCTGTAAAGCGTGTCGGTTCCGGCCTTCTCGAATCCCTGCAACACCTCGAATCGCCCGCCCGCCTCCTCGACGAGGACCTGCGTGGCGGCGATGTCCCACAGGCGGACGCCGACGTCCACCATGGCCCCCACCGCGCCCTGGGCGGCGAGCGCGTGCCCGAAGCAGTCGGTGTACACGCGCGCCCGCGGGTTCATCGACAAGAGCCGCTCGAAGGCGGCCTCCTTGCCGATCCGCTCGAACTGCAGGCGGTCGCACACCGCGACGATCTCGTCCTTGATCTCCGACTCGGTCGCGGCGTCCTTGAGCTCGATGCGCTTGCCGTTGAGGCTCGTGCCGAGGCCCACCGCGGCGCTGTAGCGGCGTCCGACGGCGGGAAGATCGATAATGCCGACGACGGTCTCCTCGCGGTAGCGCAGCGCGAGGATCGTGCCGAAGGTCGGGATGCCCTTGACGAAGCTGAGCGTCCCGTCGATCGGATCGATGATCCATTGGAACTCCGCCTTCGGACGGACCGGCTCGAACTCCTCTCCCAGGATCCCGTGGTCCGGAAAGCGCTCGGCGATGGCCCCGCGGAGCCGGCGCTCGGCGTCGCGATCGGCGTCCGTCACGTAGCTGCCGTCGCTCTTCGTCTCCACCTTGAAGCCTCGGGCGATCTTGCGAAGGATGATCTCGTTCGACGCCTGGACGAACGCGAGGCCGGCCTCCAGCAGCGTCCGCCGCTGCCCCTCCGACAGCACGCGGGAGGAATTGATCTGCCGGGCCGCCGAGGCCTTCGAGGCCTCCGGCGCCACGATGGAAGGGCTCTTGCGCCCGTACTTGCGGACCGACATGCGCATCAGTACTTGCCCCCCTCCGATTTTCCGGCCTTTTCGGGCGATACGATCGCGATGCTCGCGGAGGTGCCGAGCCGCGTGGCCCCGGCCGCGATCATGGCGTCGGCCGTCGCCTTGTCGCGGATGCCGCCCGACGCCTTGACGCCGAGGAGCGGTCCGACCGTCTCGCGCATCAAGCGGATGTCCTCGACCGTCGCGCCGCCGCCGCCGAAGCCGGTCGAGGTCTTCACGAAATCGGCGCCGGCCTTCTTGGACAGGAGGCACGCTCGGACCTTTTCCTCCTTCGTTAGGAGAGACGTCTCCAAGATGACCTTGAGCACGCGGCCTCGCGTCGCCTCGCGGACGGCCTCGATGTCGTTATAGACGACCTCGTCGTTGCCGGATTTGAGCGCGCCGATGTTGATCACCATGTCGATCTCGCCGGCGCCGTTGGCGATGGCGTCCCGCGCCTCGATCGCCTTGACGGTCGGCGTGGTCGAGCCGAGCGGGAATCCGATGACGGTGCAGACCTTGACCCCGCTGCCGTCCAGGAGCTTCGCCGAAAGCGCGACGTAGCTCGGATTGACGCACACGGAGGCGAAGCAGTAGGCGCGCGCCTCCTCGCAGAGCTTGGCGACCTCTTCCTGCGTCGCGTTCGGCTTGAGCAAGGTGTGGTCGACGAGCTTGGCGACCGGGGAGCAGCCCTGCGTCGGGTGGCACACCGCGATGCGGTCGGCGCCCAAGGCGCGGAGCTGCGACTCGCTGCACTTGGACAATGGGTCGCAGTGCGGACAGCCGGGGGCGCTCGTGCAGTCCGAATCGCCGTCGTCCGCCTTCGCGGAGACCTTCGCCGCAATTCCGGCTTGCGGGAGCGCGCGGGGTGGATTGACCTTGGCCGTCGGCGACGTCCAACTCGGGGTGAACACCTTGCCGGCCGTGCCGACGGTCACCTCGACCTTCCTCGACGCGCCGGGCTTCGCCGCCGCAGGCTTCTCCGGCCCGCAGCCGCAATCGCTCTTGAGCAGGCCCTTATCGGACAGGACGCGCACGACCGCTTCCACGACCGCCCTCAGTTCGCTCTCACGCATAGCGCTTGGTCTTGCCTCCCATGGAGACGCTGTCGACGATCCCGCACACGACCGCCCGGATGGGCGCTTCCTTGTCCTTCAAGATCTGGCGCGCCGAGCCGCCCTCGTCGATCACGAGCACGACGGAGCCGGGGCCCGAGCCGACGCCGCCGTCCACCGCCATCTGGGCCTCGCCGAGGGGCTTCTCGGTCATCGGGTCGATGGCGCGCACGAGAAGAAGCCGCCGCTTCTCGAGCGACGGGTGCTTTCGAGTTCCCCAGACGTTTCCGATGACTTCGGCGATGAACATAAGTATATCCTTCCGCTACTCGTCCCGCTTTGCGGCCGACCTAAAATCCCGCGTCTGATGCCCTTCGACGATCCCGACCACGGCCGCGTCGATAGGCGGCAGGTCCTTGAAGGCCACCGCCGCCTCCCGCGACGCGACCCAAAACACTTTCTCGCTCGCCCCCGCCCCGACCGCGTCCATCGCGACGATCGGATCGCCCTTGGGCTTGCCGTCCTCCCACGCGAGCGGCTGGATGAGCATGAGCGTCTTCCCGTCGATCGTCTCGGTCTGGCGGGAGCAGAAAACGCGGCCGATCACTTGGGCGAGCTTCATGCGTGCGTGTATTTCTTCTCGATGGCCTGGACCTTGGCGAGGCGCTTCTCGTGGCGCCCGCCTTCGAACGGCGTCGACAAGACGAGCTTCATGATCTCCTGCAGGGCGAGCTCGCCGTGGGTCTTTCCGCCCAAGCAGATCACGTTGGCGTCGTCGTGGGCCGCGGCGAAGCGGGCGCTGATCTGGTCGTAGGCGCAGACCGCGCGCACGCCGGGGATCTTGTTGGCGGACATGGCGACCGCGCCGCCGAAGCCGTCCAAGAGCACGCCCTTTTGAAACTCGCCCCGCGCCACCGCCTCGCCGACGAGCTGCGCCACGTCCGGGTAGTCGACCGATTCCAGCGAATAGCAGCCGAAGTCGACGACCTCGTGCCCGAGGCCCTGGATGAACTTCTTGAGCTTCTCCTTGGCCTCGAAACCGCCGTGGTCCGACCCGATGACGATCCTCATTTGCCGACCGTTCCCAGAAGCTGCGCGTCCGGCTGGGGGATGACGACGTGGGTCACGAGCATCCCTTGCGGCACCTCGGCGATCCCCGCCGCGACGGCGGCGCGCACCGCGCCGATCTCTCCGGTCATGGCGACGTAGCCCTTGCCCCCGCCGACGACCGACTTCACCTCGATGAGCTTGACGTTGGCCGCCTTGGCGGCCGCGTCGGCCGCGTGGATGGCCGCGATCGCTTCTTTCGTCTCGATGATGCCGTACGCGTCCAAAGCCTCGACGGGCTGGCGCTTGTCCAAGGCGTCCAGGACCTGCTGGTGGACGTTGCGGATGATCACCTTGTGTACGACGGAGTCCTTCGCGATCTCGGCGCCGGCGCGCAGGGCCGACTCGACCTCGCCGACGGGCCCTTTGATCAGGATCGTGTACTTGCCGCGTGCGAGGATGTTCGTCTTGGCGAGCGTCACCGAGGCCATCTTGCACATGGCGTCCGACGCCTCGATGCCCTTGGCGATCGACGAGGTCTCCAGCAGTCCGATGGCGATATTGGCTTGCATCCTAGGCTCCTTGAATCGCTTTCAATGTGCTCCCTTCTCCGAATCCACGAACCGCCAGCCGAGCGGAAACTGAGCCGCGTGCTCCCGAGAACCGTGCCCTCGGTAAATCGCCAACGGAAGGCCGATCAACTCGCGCGTGACGCCGGGCGCCAAGATCTCCACCATCGTAAGTAGAGAGAGCACGGCCGCCGCCGCCGCCAGAACGCATCGGGTCCTGAGAATCTGCCGTTTGGAGGCGTACGCATACATCCCGCTGTCCGTAAGCCAAAGCAAGGACGCGGCCGCCGAAGTGAACGCGGCCATCAGCAACACGCCGACGAATGCCTCCGGCACCGGAAGAAGGAAAGTTACCGCCAAGAAGTGCAGGACGCCCCATCCCGCGAAACCCGCGATCCCGATTTTGCGCAGCGCGCTTATCTCCCGAATCTGAGACTCCGGCATTCGAACGGTTCTCATGCATCACGCGAGTCCGTTCACTTCGTCTCCGAGTCCATGAAGCGCCACCCCAAGGGAAACGGCGCCGCGTGGCTTTTCCGTTCGAGCCTCAGCTCGAGAGAGACGACGCTCTGCCAAAGTCCGATCGTCGCCGCGACCCCGGCCGTCACGAGCAGAAACGCGGCGAACGGAGAGCCGAATCGTTTCGCCCCGCACAGATCGGCCATGCGGGGCAGGTACCTCTGCGCAAAGACCGCAAGAAGGACGACGGCCCACGGCATCGCCATGCCGGCGAAGAGCACATGCATCCAGCGCGCGCTCACCCATTCCGCCAATAACGTGCACGCGATGAACGCGCAGACCGAGATCGCCAGCGCGCTCATCACGATCTGCCCGTCCAACTCCGATCGGGTTTGCGGGTTCCATCCGGATTGTCGGCTCATGCATCACGCGATCCTGAAGTAGCCGACCAAGCTGCAATGGAGCGGACGGGCGAAGTGGGACGTCTTGGTGAGCCCGTCGCCGGTCGGCGTGCCGATCGACATCGTGGCGTAGCCTTCGCCCATGCCGAGGCCGAACAAAGTCGGCGCGTTCTTGACGTAGATGGAGCACTGCATCCGCCGCGCCATCTTGGTCAAGTTGGCGACGTTCATGGAATGCATCGAAGCCGTGTGATGGTTCTCGCCTTCGGCGTGATAGGCGAGCTCGATCGCGGAGTCGACGTCCGGGCAGACGGTCACCGGAAGGAGAGGCATCAACTGCTCCGTCCACACGAGCGGATGGTCGTTGGGCACCTCCGCCCAGAGAAGGCGCACCGAGTCGGGCACCGTCAGACCGATGCCCTTGGCGATCACCGCGGCGTCGCGGCCGACGTAATCCCGGTTCAGGACCGGGTCTTTGCAGCCGCGCCCGCCTTCCTTGATCACCAGCTTCGTGACCTGGTCGACCTGCGCGCCCGTGAGCTCAAAGGCCCTCGAGTCCGCGCGCATCGCCGCGAGAAAGCCGTCGCGCGCGGCGGCGGTGACGATCACTTCTTTCTCGGCCGTGCAAAGCACCTGGTTGTCGAAACTCGCGCCGAAGATGATGTCCTGGGCGCACTTCGGGAAGATCGCGGTCTCGTCGACGACGGCGGGCGGATTGCCGGGCCCGGCCGCGATCGTCTTGCACGTCTTGCCGGTCGTCATCGCCACCTTCACGATGGCCGGGCCGCCCGTCACCATGTTCACCTTCACGTCCGGGTGGGCGAGCAGCGCCTTGGTGTTCTCCTGCGAGGCCGTCTCGACGGTCGTGATCACCGAGCGCGGCGCGCCGGCCGCGACCGCCGCGTCGTGCAGGACCTTCATCGCGTCCTGGCAGACCCTTCGCGACGCGGGATGCGGGGCGAACACGACGCTGTTGCCGGCCGAGAGGATTGAGATCGAGTTGTTGATGATGGTGGCCGCCGGGTTGGTCGACGGCGTCACCGCGGCCACGACCCCGTAAGGCGCATACTCGACGAGAGTGAGGCCTTTGTCTCCGGTGTACGACCGCGACTGGAGATCTTCGACGCCGGGAGTCTTGGTGGCACAGACGAGATTCTTCTGGACCTTGTCCTCCCAGCGCCCCATGCCCGTTTCGTCGCGGGCCATTTTAGCCCAGCGCTCGGCGTTGGCGATCGCGGCCTTGCGCATCGCCTTGATCACCGCGCGGCGCGTCTCGAGCCCCAGATCCTGGAACTCCGCTTGCGCGCGGTCCGCCGCCTTCACCGCTCCGTCCACCGAGGAGAACACGACGTCGGAGGCATCGGGGATCGGGGGACGGGAGTCGGGGGGCGGAGCGGCGACGGCTCCCAATGAAGAGCGGGCGACAGAAGACGACGAATCTCCGAGGCGCTTGAGCACCTCCGAGACGATCTGAGCGATGTCGTCCTTCCCAATCGGCATACAGTTGGTCTCAGCTCACCATGGATCGTTGCGATCCCCGAGTCGCAAGGCTCACTTCGCGGGGACGCCGTCTTCGCTCTTGTTGAAGACGATCCTGCGGTCTTTCTCGATGTAGTCGACGATCGCGAAGATGGTGCAGTCGACGGGGCTCCCCTCGGTCCGCGTCGTCTGTCGCGCGCTCGAGCCCTGGACTAGGAGCACGAGCTCCCCCTCTCCGGCGCCCGCGGCGTCGACCCCGACGATCGGATTGCCCTTCGCCTGCCCCTCGAGGTCGACCGGCTGCACCAAGAGCAGCTTGGTGCCGACCAGCTTCTCGTCCTTGAGAGTGCAGACGACGTTGCCTACGACCCTGGCGAAGATCACCGGAGCCTATTTACGGCCGCGATTCATCGTCTCGGGGAGCGAGATGGGCATCTTTCCCTCGAGATCGGGATGCGGCTGCGGGATGACGTGGACCGCCACGAGCTCGCCCACCTTCTGCGCGCCCGCCGCGCCCGCGTCGCACGCCGCGCGGCACGCCGCGACTTCGCCGCGGAAGAGGACCGTGACGAGGCCCGTGCCGACCTTCTCGTAACCGACGATGCGCACGTTCGCCGCCTTCACCGCCGCGTCCGCCGCTTCCACGCACGCCACCAGCCCGCGCGTCTCGATCATGCCCAATGCGTCCATGAATGTTCCCCCGTTCAGCAGATGTTGACTATGTCGCCCGACTTGACCCACGCCGCGTTCGCCTCGTCCGTGTCCAAGTGCAGCTCCAGGCTGAACTTGTCCGACACGCGGATGAGCACGTCCTCGAAAATCAGCGCCCTAGGCCCGCCCGTCCCGGCGCGCACGCGCACGACCTCGCCGTCCTTGACGCCCATCGCCTGCGCCTCGAGCGGATGAAAGTGGATGTGGCGGCGCGCGATGATGAGTCCTTCCTTGATCTCGATGGTCCCCTTCGGCCCGATGATGCGCACGGGCGCCGAGCCGTCGAGTTGTCCGGAGTCGCGCACCGGGGGCCGCAGTCCGAGGACCGACGCGTCGGTCTTCGAGATCTCGATCTGCGTCTTGGGCCGGTGAGGGGCGACGAGGCGGATATTGTTGACCTCGCCCTTCGGTCCCTCGATCTTGATCGTCTCGTAGGCGGCCCAAAACCCGGGCTGCTTGACCGCGCGGAATTTCCGGGGCTGCGTGTCCTTGCCGAAGAGCACGTCCCAATGGTCCTGCGAGAGATGCGCGTGGCGGTTCGACACGCCGATCGGAATCTGCGTCTTGGAGCGCTCCATCCGCTCGACGACCTTCGCGGTGATCTGCTGCGCCAACTCCGGATTCTGGTCCATGATCCCTCTTAGGCGGAGGCCTTCGTCCCCGCCTTGAAATTGATGATGCGCAAGAATCCCACCGGCTTGAGACTCGCGCCGCCCACGAGCGCGCCGTCGACGTCCGGCTGCGACATCAGCTCGTCGACGTTTTCCGGGGTGACCGATCCGCCATAGAGGATGCGGACGCTTTGCGCCCAGCCTTCTCCGTACAGTCCCTTGAGCTGCTGCCGGACGAACGCGTGCGCCTGCTGCGCCTGGTCCGGAGTCGCCGTCTTGCCGGTGCCGATGGCCCAGACCGGCTCGTAGGCGACCACAAGCTGCGCCAAGTCGGTCGGCGCGAATCCTTCGAGAGCGCCCTTGATCTGCGTCTCGAGCACCCGGAACGTACGGTTCGATTCGCGCTCCTCGAGCGTCTCGCCGATGCAGAGGACCGGGACGAGCTTGAGCTTGACCGCCGCCTGGAGCTTCTTTTTGATGAACGCGTCAGTATCGCCGAACATCCGGCGCCGCTCCGAGTGGCCGAGGATGACGTGGCTGCAGCCGACGTCCAAAAGCTGGCTCGGCGAGACCTCGCCGGTGAACGCGCCCGAGGCCTCCGGGTGCATGTTTTGGGCGCCGAGTTTGATCGACTTGCCTTTCAGCAATTCGGCGACCACAGTCAGGGCGGTGAACGGCGGTGCGACCATGATCTCGGGGCCCGACCCGCCGGCCGGCGCCCCGTCGACGAGCTGGCGGACGAGGTCGACCGAGTCCTTCAAGCCCAAATTCATCTTCCAATTGCCGGCGATAAGAGGACGGCGGAGGGACTTCGCGGAACCTGTGGACATATTGGCCACACTTTGCTCCTTTTCCTAGGATCGAGCGGACTAAATTATAGCATAAAATCGACGCGCCGATGACGCGTCCTGCCGCTCCAGGAGCGCGCCCGGCGGCCGATCAGGACCGGGAGGCGGACCCGGCCGCCTTCGCGCCGGAATATTCCTCGCGATAGATCTGGATCAGCGCGAGCGTCATCGTGATCAAGAGCGGTCCCAGGATGATCCCGAGGAACCCATACACCCGCATGCCCCCCATGATCCCGAAGAACAACAGCAGGAACGGCAGCTTGGTCTTGCTGCCGATGATGATCGGACGCACGACGTTGTCCACCGCGCTGACGATGAGCACGCACCACGCTAATAGGACCAGACCGGCCGAGGTCGACTTGGTCAAAAGGTACAGGACCGCCGGCACCCAGACGAGCATGGGCCCGAACGGCGGGATGAGCGCGGTCAGCGCCGCCGCGAAGCCGAGGACGACCGGCACGGGCACGCCGGTGACCGCGAACCCGATTCCCGCGAGCAGGCCCTGCCCGGCCGCCGTCAGGACCGCGCCGCGGACGATGGCCGTGACGGCGTCGTAGAGCCGCCGGGCGAGGTTCTCCTTGTGCGCCGTCTCCATCGGCACGACATCCAGCAGCCACCGCACGACCGCGCCGCCGTCTTTGAGGAAGAAAAAGAGACTCAGGAACAAGATCGCGAGGTTGACGCCGAGCAGCACCACGTTTCGCGCGATGCCGCCGCCGACCTCGCCGATGGTCTCGCCGATCAGCCCGGCGTTGCGCGCGATCATGCTCTGGAGGTCGATATGCATCCCGAGGAGCATGGGCTTGGCCTTGAGCCACAGCGGCAGGAGCGCGGGCGGCACCGAGGTCTCGAGCGAGGAGACGCCGGCGTCCTTCGTCCGCTTCACCAGCGCGTCCGCGATGGGATAGAGCTCGGCCGACTCCTTCACGAGGAGCCAGACGCAGACGAGCAGCGGCAGCACGAAAATGACCGCCACCGTCGCGGTGCTGAGAAACGCCGCCGTGTGCCTCTGCTTGACGCGCGCGGTGATCGCGGCATGAAGGGGATAGAACACGAGAGCCAGCGTCGCCGACCACATGAGAGCGGTCAGGAAGGGCGAGAAAATGCGGAACAGCTGGTAGAGGAGCAGGCCGAGAAGGGCGAAGAAGAAGCCCTTGAACACCCGCTCCCGGTCCTGGCGGCTCGAGCTTTCTCGCGCGGAGGTCATGCGGACGCCGGCGTGCGCATGGACCGCATTATAGTCTATTCCAGCAGGGACACGGCCTGCGGGAACAGGTGGCGAACGGTCTTCATGCAGACGGAAGAGTCCTCGTCTCCATCGTCGAGGAGGACGCAGTTGACGTCGAAGCCGCGCTTGCTCACGCTGATCCAGTGAAGCTCTCGGTCGCTGTCGAACGCGACGTATCCTAATTCCGGAGGGTCCGCGACGCGCATCACCGTCGCGCCGTCGACGACCAGACGGGCTTTCTGCCCTTCGTCCTTCGAGATCCACGCGGCGCGACTGCCGCTCGAGCTAAAGGCCGGTGGACGCCTTCCGAAAAACTTCTCGGCGGTGTCCAGCGCCGCGCCGTCCCGATACAGCGTCCTAACCTTCAGAGACTCGTCGAGGGCGATCCAATACGCCTGGCCCGAAGGACTGAATCGCAGCTTCCCGCTCAAGCTGTAGAACGCCGGCCCGACCTGCTTGCCGTTGATCAATACCCGGTATTCACCGGCCGACGGATGGTCGACGACCGCCATCTTCCTGCCGTCGTCGCTGAACAAGACTTCCGTGGCGTCCTTGAAGCCGGAATAGCGCTTGCCTCCTCCCGTGAGCCCGATCGAGCGGCGCTCCTTCCGGCCGTCGAAATCCACCTCCTCGGAGGCTTGTCCGCTGAAGTCGGGCGTCAGAAACAGCCGATCGGTCTTGGTCTTGCCGACGGGCTTGTGATTGAGGAAGATGTGCTTGCCGTCCGAGAACTCTCCGACGTAAGCGATATTGATCCCCTCCCGGCTCATGATCGGGTCGGTCGGAGGCTCCTGGAAGGTCGGTCCGGGCGAGCCGTCCCAGAAGACCGCCCAGCCCGGTGCGGACAGCGCTTTGAAGGCGAGATGGTTGCCCTCCTCGCTGACCTCGAGCGAGGACACCCGGTCGAACGCCGAGCCCGGGGTACCGTTGACGTATACCGTCTTGCCCGCCGAGGCGCCGAGAGCGTCCCTCAATTCGCCGACGAACGCGAAGATCGAGCCGTCATACGTGATGACCGGACTGGGATACGGCTGCGTTACGTCATGGGCGACCGTCACGACCTTGCCGGCGTCGAGGTGCCATGTCTCAAAGTCGCTCCCGCGAAGGAGGTATGCGACATGGTAACCGTCGCCGGAATAAGCCACCATGCTGTGCTTCAATTCCTGCTTCATGTCGACGACGCCGGTTTCCTCCACGATGCGGGCCTTGTAGATGAGCTTTGCGGCCGACGCCGGCCGGAGGGAGAGCGCGGCGAAGATGAATACGGCCGCGGCGCTGGCGACCGTCACTTCGCCGGCCCGGCGTCCTTCGATCCGGATCGAGGCGTCATCCGCCCGCCCGCGGGGCGGCGCAGGGACTGCTGCCGTCGCGCGCACTCGGTCAGGACGTCCCGGGCGTAGCCTTGAGTGAATTCGGTCTTGTCGGCGCGCTGGTACATGGTGAATCCATCTCCGCCTCGGACGTTGTAGTCGAGCGCCGCGACCGAATAGCGCGCCGCCGGGTCGAGCGGCTTGCCGCCGATCCGGACGTCGTCCACGCGCTTGCCCGGCTCCGCGTCCCGGTCGTAGCTGAACGAGGCGCCGGAGACCTGGATCATGGCCTTGGTGCGGATCATCCCGTAGTCCAACGTATCTCGAAGCAGCGCGCCGCTCATCGTGAGCCGCGTGATGCGGTTCTCGAAGGGCATGACGTTGAGCATCTGCCGGAGGGTGACGAGGCCGACGGGAATGTCCGCCTGGATGCCGCCGCCGTTTTGGATGGCGACGTCGGTCTTCGCCCAGTCCCGCTCGCAGTCCGCCATCCAGTCGCCGAGGGCCGACTCCGCGAAGCGGTCCCGCATCAGGGACTCCGCCGCCGTCGCGATCACGACGTCGTAGAGCTTGGACGCGCGCTCGACGAACGGAGCGAGAGCCTGCTTGACCGCGGGGTCCTCGCCGTAATCGTCGACCCACAAGGGGACGAGCGTCGCGGTAGAGGAGACGACGCGCTTCGTCGCCGGGTCGATCTCGAGAACGGCCTTGCCGACCCGGGCGAGCGTCGAGCCGGCCTGGACGATCAAGGTGCCGTGGGTCGGCTCGCGCAAGGGCGCCGATAAGAAGGTATGCGAGTGGCCGCCCACGATCAGATCGATCCCCTCGACCTCCTTCGCCAGGAAAAGGTCGTCCTCGAAGTCCTCGAGGCGCCCCCGCACGCCGACGTGCGTGACGGCGATGATCACGGTCGCCCCTTGCTTGGACAGGACGCCGATCGCCTCCCGCGCGAGTTCCGCCTCGCGCTCGAACGTGAGCGTGCCGTAGAGGTCGGGATGGCTGAGGTTCTTCATGTTGCTCGTGATGAGCCCGAACATGCCGACCTTCACGCCCCCGACGTCTTTGACGAGCCAGGAGGTGACGAATTCCGGGTAGCCGCCCTGGGCGGTCAGGATGTTGGAGCCCAACGCGGGGATCCCCATCATCTTGATCAGTTCTTCCAATCGCGCGGCGCCGAAGTCGAAATCGTGGTTGCCGATGGCGACGGCGTCGTAGCCCAGCGTCTTGAAGGCGAGCGCCATCACCTCGCCCTTGCTCCCGTTGCCCTCAGGCGTGCCTTGGAACCAGTCGCCTGCGTCCAAGAGCAGGCGCGGCCCGGAGGGCTCCTTCTTCAGGAACGCCGCGAGCGCGGGAAACCCTCCGATCGGGCGGCCCGGCCTGTCGGGATAGAACTCCTTCTGAGCGGGACGAGCCGAGACGTTCCCGTGGACGTCGTTGGTGTGGTAGACGCTCAAGCGGATGTTCTCCGCCGCGGCCGAACTCGCGAGCAACGCGAGGAGGGCGAGCGCGCCGAGCCGCTGGATCATCGGCGGGGCTTCGGGTAGTCCTTGGAGACGTCGAGCGGCGCGGAGTAGGGCGAATCCCACAGATGCGCGTGTATCCTCGCCGCCCGCTCCGCGAGCGCCGGATCGTTGACCACGACCTCGAGGTTGCGCGAGTTGTCGAGGTAGCCGCCGGCCCAGTTGCTCGTGCCGAGCCACAGCGTCTTGCCGTCGACGGTCATGTACTTGGAATGGACGACCCGCGTGAACGGGACGTGCTCCGGCCATGACGCCGGATCGGGGATCGTCGCGACGCGGATCTCGACGTTATGGAGCGCGGCGAGACTCTTGATATGGGGCAGCGAATGAGTATCCGTGTTCCAATGCGACACGAGGAGCTTGACCTTGACGCCCCGAAGCGCCGCGTCCCGCAGGGCGTTGTCGATCGGCGAGTACGCGCGCGGCGGCCGCGACCGGGTCTGCGCGTTGTAGTCGAGGACTTGGACGCGGATCTCGGCGGTGGCCGAACCCAGGAGCCGGACGAGCTCGGACTCGGAATCCTCGACGCCGGCCGGATTGACCGCCCATGGGCTCGCGACGAGGTACGACCGCCGCGCCGGGTCCGGAGAGCCTTTCGCGGCACGCTCCGCCTTCACCGGAGCGGTCGCGAGGGAGATTCCCCAATCATGATCGAACACCGACTGCATCTGAGACACGACGCCGGCGTCGTCCGTCTTCACGCCGAGCTCGTGGATGTGCTCGAGGGACCTCCAGTCGAAATTCTGGCTGCCGAGGTAGCCGGTCTTGCCGTCGACGACGATGAACTTGCAGTGGACGATGCCCTCGCCGAAGACCCTGGCCCACTCGACGGCGCGCGCCTCGACGCCGGGCATCGACTGGATTCGCGCGAAGGAGGCGGGAGAGGCGGGATCGATCTTGAAGAACAGCTTCTCCATGATGAAGCGCACGCGCACCCCGCGCTTGGCCGCGCGTTCGATCGCCTGGATCGTCGGCTCGAGGAATCCCCCCGTGGAGTTGACGACGTAGAATTGCTCGATGTCGACCGTCTTTTTGGCCGCGTCGATCATCTTCGGCCACACCTCGTGGGCGCTCCGCAGGTCCGGCTCGGCCAGGGTCGACTCGACCGGATAGGAATAGACGAGCTCGTACCCGGGCACCTTGAACTCGGCGCGGGATGAGCCGGCGGCCGCGGCGACGGCGGCGGCCGAAAAAAGAAGCCGCGACAACGCCTTCGCTCGCCGCATCAAAACTGGGACAGCGGGATGGTGAGCTCGCCCATCGTCCCGGGATGATATTCGTCCTTGTTCGAGGACTGCACGCTCCGGCGCACGCGCAAGGGAAAGATGCCCGCCCGCCGGGCGACGACGATGTCGGAATCCGAGTCGCCGAAATAAAGGATGTAGTTGCCCTGCCGCAGGATCGAAGGCTTCTTCTCCGCGTCCGGGACGAACTGGAAGTCGGCTCCGTGCACGAGGTGCCGCCACTCCTTCTTCAGCGGGTCCCCTCCCTCGGGAGGGCGCGCCGCGATGACGGTGATCCTGAACCCGAGGAGACGGAAGAACCACGCGAACGCGTTGGTAAAGTACTTCGGCCTCTCGAGATCGTAGCTTTGGTTGACGATGGACCAAAATTCGGGCGAGAATGCCTGCACGCCGCTCTTGAAGGCCTTGTTGAACGCGGGCGTCGAGAAGACGAGCGTGTCGTCGTAATCGAAGCCGACCCGAAGGCGGCCGATCGTGACGAGGCTGAAGATGAGGCCCCAGATGCACATCCACGAAAACATCTTCTTCCAGATGCTCCAGCCCTTCTGGACCTTGGCCGTCGCCTTCTCGAAGATCGCCATCGCTCAGCGCTCCACCGCGGCCCGCACCAGCATGTCGCCGACCGCCTCGGCGGCGCCGTCGCCGCCGTGCGCGGCCTCATGGAGCTGCGCGTAAACGGCGCCCACTTTCATCGCCTCGACGGCGTTGGGATGCCGGAGCATCGCGGCGCGGGCTCTGCGATAGACCTGCGCCAGCCGCTGGAAGGACTTCTTGGCCTCGATCACCCTCTCCCCGGCGTGCCGGCGGCGGTGCGCGGACTCCTCCAGCGCTCCGACCAAGTGTCCGCAGCCGTCGCTGCCGGCTCTCGCCATGTCGCGGAGGAATCTATCGGAGCCCACTTGAAATTTGATCATCTCCTCGACGGCGGCGCGCGCGCGCAGCGTCATATCCTCCAAGGCGCGCGTGGTCAAGAACGCCGCCTCCTTGTCCGCGTCGCGCCCGGCCGGCCCCTCCATCTCCCGCTCGACGGCGGCCGAGCGTCCGGCGGCGTCCTTCGCCGCGCCGTTGAGTCGCGAGGCCGCGGCGTGAGTCGGGTTCTCCAAATACTCCTCGAGCCTGCGGAACGTCTCGGCGACCGCGGCGGCGTGAGCGTTGAGGAGGCGTAGCCAACGCGCCTGCATGCCGCGCATTGTAACAGTTTTTAGACGACGGGATGATAGCCCCCGACTTGGGGGCGGATCACGACCCGCCCGGTGCCTGTTCGAGCCGTCGGTGCGTGCGCTCGCCGAGCCACAGGCTCAGGAGAGCCAGGCCGATCCCGGACGGAACGTCCACGAGGAAGTGCCACCCCAGGAACACCGTTGAGGCGATCATGAGCGCGTTGAGCGTCGCGACGGGCCAGAACAGTGCCTTCCAGGGGCGGACTACGTACGGGAGCATCACGCCCCACGCGACGTGGAACGACGGAAACGCGATCATCCCGCCCGCGATGGTCTCGACCGGCTTGAAATGGTGGACGGCGTGGAACTTCTGCCCCGTCATGCGCTGGCCCCACGAGAAGTGAGGGCTCTGGAGCACGCTCGCGGGGCCGGAGCTGGGAAAGACGTAATAGAACAGGCAGCCGATGAAGAACGAATAGACCATCGCGTACAAGAAAACGCGCATCGTCCGCCGGTCTCGGAGAAGGGCCGCGATCAGCGGCACGGCGACGAGCTGGACGTCGACCGTCGCGTAGCAGCGGCGCATGAACGCGAGGAAATATGGATGGCGGTGCGTCCACGCCATGAGGTCCAGCACGTTGAAGCCGGCGAGAGCGTCCCACCGCACCAGTGCCGCGTCGATCGTCGGAAAGGGGGTATATTGAATGCCCGTGACCAAGAGCGCCTGGGCCACCATCGTGACGCCGTAGAAGCCCATATTCACGAGGACGAAGGCCGGCTCGGGACGCCGGTCCCGGACGTAGAGACCGTACAGAAGCGCGGCCGCGAGCGGCACGACGCAGGGCTGCAACGGCCTGATGAAGTACAGGATGCCGGTGTAGTGGAAGAACGCCTTGTTGACGCCGGTGAGCGCGAACGCAGCCGCGAGGAGGACGAGATTGCAATAAACGAGGAAGCGGTCCTCCCTCAACAGCGGAGGCGCGGCGAGCTTCACCTCATCAATCCGAGCCAGCGGTATACGCGCGCGTAGGCCGGCGTGATGACGCCGAGGGACGCGAGAAATTGGAGATACGGCGCGAGGTCCCGGATCACGCGCTCCCGCCGCTTCACGTTGTCCCACGCGCCGCGATAGCCTCCGGCGATGCCCAGCTCCCGGTAGACGCCCTCGTTGACCAGCCCCTCGACGATCGCGTAAACGACGATCGGCATGTTCCAGCGCGCGCACCACCGCCGCTTGGCGTCCTGTCGCGCCCAGAGCTCCCGGATGCGGTCCTTTGCGAAGGCGATATGCGCGGCCTCGTCGATCATGTGCAGCCGGGCCATCTGCTTCGACACCGGATGCGAGCCCTCGAACCGGGACGTCGCCCGGTTGCAGGCGTCCACGACCTCCTCGCCGCAGAGGATGGCCATGAAATAGACCACGCGGATGCCGAGGCGCTTCAAGACCTTTCCCAGCCGGAGCACGCGCGGCGACGGAAGATACGGCGGAGTCCCCGAGCGCCGAATGAACTCGCCGAACATCGCCGTATGACGGCATTCCTCCGACGCCTCCAGGAACAGGAACTTCGCCGTCGCCGCGCCGGCCGGCTCGGCGTAAAGGTACTTCATGACGCCGTGGATGAGGATGTTCTCGAACCAGATGACGGTCCT
The DNA here is from genome assembly GCA_016194745.1 of Elusimicrobiota bacterium. Taxonomy (GTDB): domain Bacteria; phylum Elusimicrobiota; class Elusimicrobia; order UBA1565; family JACRDR01; genus JACQBA01. The sequence continues at coordinate 178,795 of JACQBA010000016.1, read as the reverse complement.
GTAGAACGCGGCGGCCTCGTGGCGGCTGTAGGCGCGCCGGGCGGGCTCGGACATCGCCTCCCACGCCGGCGTCCCGTATAGGTTCAAGTACTCCGGCGCGAGATGATAAGCGGAGTCGTCGATCGCGATCGTCCAGTCGACGGCGGTCTCCTTCGCGGCCGTCTTGCCCGCATCGGGCGGCGGAAGAGTCGTCACCGGAAAAATTCTATCACATTTCCGTCGGACGCCTGGCAGGGCTCCGCAATTGATGTTATCCTGACGCTCCCATGTGGCCTCACGTCCATCTTCTCGGGCGGGAATTCAGCACGTACGGCCTGCTCACGAGCATGAGCTACGCGATCGGCGCGCTATGGCTGGCGCGGCTTCGCTCCGAGATGAAGGCGCCCGAGGACACCCTCGCCGATTTCTGGGCGATGATCTACTCCTTGTTCCTCGGCGCGCTCATCGGCGGGCGTTTGGGATACTATTTGGTCGAGTGGCGCTCGTTCGCCGCGCATCCGCTGGCGATGATCCTCCAGTGGAGGAACGGCTGGGTGTTCTGGGGCGGAGCGCTGGGCAGCATCGGCGCGGGCCTCATATTCGTGCGCATCTGGAACCGGACGCACCGGCCGCGCCGCTACCTTCCCGTCGCGGACTACTTCGGCTTCGTGGCGCCGCTGTGCCACGCGATCGGCCGGGTGGGCTGCTTCGTCGGCGGCTGCTGCTACGGGAGCCCGACGAGCGTTCCCTGGGGAGTGCGCTTCCAAGACCCGACCGGCATCGTGCCGCGACGGCTGCTGGGCACCCCGCTGCATCCGACCCAATTGTACGAGGCCGCCGGCGACGTATTGATATTCATTTTCCTCTACTTTTTCATGATGAAGCGGGTCCGGGAGAAGCGATTTACCGCGGGATCGGTTTTCCTTTCCTGGATCATCCTGTACTCGATCCTTCGGTTCGTCATCGAGTTCTTCCGGGGAGACGACCGCGGAATGCTGATCTCGGCCGCACTGTCGCCGTCGCAGTGGATTTCCTTGGGCGCATTGGCGGGGGCCTCGGTAATCCTCTGGCGCCAAGGGCTCGTGGAACTGCACCCGGAAAAGAGATCCCCCTACCTCGCCTAGAGGGCCCTTGCGCGATTCATCGATTTTCTTTACACTTTTTGCAGGGCATGGAGATAGGAGCCGATCATGAACTCTCGGGCGAATAACAACGTCCTATTGGTCCTCTCACTGAGCTTCATGCTGTCGACCGGACTCATCCTTTTTACATCCTGTTCGTCTCCGGGCGGCGGCGACAACCCGCCCCAAGGCTCGACGACCACCTCCGATTCTCCTTCGAACTCCGACCAGTTCAGCGATTGTCTGCCGACGAGCGCAAGCTGCGGCGGCGGCGGGAAGCTGTGCTGCTCCGGGAACATCTGCAAAGGCGGGAAGTGCAGCACGGACGTGACCTGCACCGTTTCGGGCGGCGCCTGCAGTTCGACCGCTGAATGCTGCGGCGTCGCGCAATGCAACGCGAGCCACGTCTGCAGCATCTCGGGCTAGCGCCCTATCGACTCAAGCCAAAGTCCCAGCACCGCGACGCGGAACATGAGTCCGCGATCGACGGTCTTTCCGCCCGTTTCGGCCCCGACGAGCCGGCGCCTCATCTGGCGCAGCACGTCCATGTCGAAGACGCCGCGCGCGGAGAGGGCCGAGCCGGCCAAAAGATCGTCCACGACGCGATTCTTCGGGCTGACGACCCATTCCTCCCAGGGGACGACAAAGCCGTGCTTGCGGCGCCAGGCCGCGGCCTTCGGAAGCCGCTTGGCGGCGATGCGCCGGAGAAGGAACTTTCCCTTGAGCCGCCTCATCTTGAGGGAGGCCGGCAAGGCGCACGCCGCGTCCACCATCTCGCGGTCGAGGAACGGGACTCGCGCCTCGAGCGAGGCGCGCATCGTCGCCTTGTCCGCCTTCATGAGCAAGGCGTCGGCGAGCACGGTGCGGAAGTCGAAGGCCAGCGCCGCGTCGAGCCCGAAGCGCCCGGGGCGCCGCGCCGCTTCCGGAAGGATGTCTTCCCCCGCGACCGAGCGGCGGAACTCCGCATCCAGGATCGGCGCCAGCCAGGCCCGGTCGGCGTGCGCGCCCGCCCGCGCCCACTCCTCGAGGGACGGGAACGGCAAGCCTTTGAAGATCGGCCCCTTGCCCAGCCTCCGCGCGAGCGGCTTGGCCAGGAGCTTCCCGCCGGCGGGCAGCGCGTCGACCCATTCCGAGAGATGCGCCGCCTTATAGCGGTTGTAACCGGCGAATAGCTCGTCCGCTCCCTCGCCCGTGAGGACGACCTTGACCGACTTCCGGGCGAAGCGCGCCAATAGGTGGGTCGGCAGGATCGCGGAATCGGCGATCGGCTCGTCGAGGCTCGGGGCGAGGTCCTCGATGCGGTCGAGCACGTCCGCGGGCAAGACGAGCTCCTGATGGTCCGTGCCGAGATGCCGGGCGACGGCCTTCGCGTTCTTGGACTCGTCGAGCCCCTTCGCGGCGCCGGAAAATCCGATCGTGAACGTCTTCAAGGCGCGGCCGGCCGACTCCGCCATGAACGCCGCGATCAAGCTCGAGTCCACGCCGCCGCTGAGGAACGCGCCGAGCGGGACGTCGCTGAGCATCTGACGCTTGACCGCGCCCTTGAGCGCCGCCTCGATCCTCGACTCCGCCTCGTCCATGTCCATGGACCGCGAAGGCGGCGGAGGCGCGGGCAGGTCCCAATACCTACGCAGGCTCACGCCCGCCGACGAGGCGATCAGGAGATGGCCCGGGGGCAGCTTGCGCACGGCGGAAACGATCGTCTTCGGACCGTGGACGAAGCCGAAGGCCAGGTACTCCTGCACCGCCGCCGGATCGAGGGCGTCCGGGATTCCGGCCGCCAACAGCGCCCTGAGCTCCGACGCGAAAGACAGCACGCCCCCCGCCACGCTGTAGTAGAGCGGCTTGACCCCGACGGGGTCGCGCGCGAGGACTAGCTCGCGCCGCGCGCGGTCCCAGATCCCGACGGCGAACATCCCGTTGAGCCGTTCGAACGCCGCCGCGCCGCGGCGCGCGTACAGATGGAGGATCGTCTCGGTGTCGGAGCGCGTGCGGAAGCGGACGCCCTCCGCCTCGAGCTCGGCCTTGAGCTCCGGGTGGTTGTAGATCTCCCCGTTGAAGACGATCGCCGCGGCGCCGTCCTCGGAGAGCATCGGCTGATGCCCCCCCTCCAAGTCGAGGATCGACAGCCGGCGGAACCCGAAGGAGACCGGGCCCTCGGTCCAAGCTCCCTGATCGTCCGGGCCGCGATGCTCGAGGTACCGGCTCGCCGCCGCGACGCGCGCGGGATCGAGCGGTGCGCCGTCCAGGCTAAGCTGGCCGCAGATGCCGCACATTACAGGACGCGGGCGCGCTCGAAGAACGACTGAAAACGCCGAGCGTCGTCCCACATGGCGCGATTGCCGAAGATGACGTACCCGCTGCGCCGGCCGAGCCCGTCGCCGAGCTTGCGCAGATCGTCGTCGCTGTAGTCGCTCGCGCCCGCGCCCTTTCCACGGATGCGCCAATACGAGAGGGCGCCGGGACGTTGCGGGTCCTCGGCGTTGCGCTGCGACGGATCGCCCGCGAGGACCAGCCCGAGATCGCCGACGACTTTTCTGACCGCGGCCGTCGTCCAGCCGGGTCCCTGCGGCTCCCAGGCATGAAGCATCTTGCCGCGGGGGACCGCCTTGAAGAAGCGGTACATGTCCCGAAGATGGTCCGCTTGGGGATAGAAGCTGCGCGGCGTCTGGAACAGGACGCACTTCGCCCCCAACGCCCGCGCGACCGCGAGCGTGCGCTGCCACGCGGACAAGACCTCTTCGGTGCCCTTGAAGTGGCCGCACTGCGAGAGGCGGCGGTCGGACATCTTGCCCGTGAGCCGCTCATAGGAGGAGGCCGACGGCGTGTGCGTGACGAGCTGCCACGCCTTCAGACAGAAATCGAAGCCTTCCGGCGCCTCCTCCTTCCAACGGGACGCGGTGGCCACGAGCGGCAGGTTGTAGAAGGAGGAACTGATCTCGACGGCGGAGAGCCGGCGGAAATATTCGGAACGACCGACGGGCCAGCCGGAGCAGCCGATCTTGACCACCGCGGCTCAGTGGTCGACGAGCAGGACGCTTTTGCCCGACTTGGGAGAGGCCTGCGGCGCCTTCGCGGTATGCAGAAAGCGGCCGATGCGCCGGACGGCCTCCTCGATGCGCTTCTCGTCCTCGACGAGCGCGAATCGCACGTAGCCCTCGCCGCCGGGGCCGAAGCCGACGCCCGGCGCGACGACCACGCCCTCGGAGAGGAGCAGCTTTTCCGCGAAGGCGAAGGAGCCCGCCTTGCGGAACGCCTCCGGGACGCGGGCCCACACGTACATCGTCGCCCGGGGCGTCTGCACGGGCCAGCCGATCTCGTTCAAGGCCCGGACGAGGACGTCGCGCCGCTGGCGGTAAATCTCGGTGACATTCACGGCGTAATCCTGCGGTCCGGTGATCGCCGCGACGGCCGCCTCCTGGATGAACCCGGGAATGCCGTAGTCGACGAAGGACTTGAACTTGTTGAGGTTGGCCAGGATCTCCGCGTTGCCGACCGCGAACGCCACGCGCCAGCCTGCCATCGAGAACGTCTTCGAGAAGGAGTGGAACTCGACCCCGTACTTCTTCGCCTCGGGCGCCTGTAGGAAGGAAGGCGCGACGAACCCGTCGAAGGAGATCTCGGAGTAGGCGTTGTCGTGGATCACGAAACCGCCGTTCTTCTTCGCGAACTGGATGCACTTCTTGAAGAACGAGAGGTCCTCGACCACCGCGCCTGTCGGGTTGTTCGGGTAGTTGACGAGCAGGATCTTGGACTTCTTCGCGACCGTCTGCGGGATGCTCTCCAAGTCCGGCAGAAAACCGTTCTCCTCGGTCAGCGGCATGAGGTGCACGCGGGTCCCCGTCAGCAGCGTGCCGTTGTAATGGACCGGATAGCACGGGCTCGGGATGAGCGCGTAGTCGGCCGGCGTAAGGTAGGCGAAGAACAGGTGGGCCAAGCCTTCTTTGGATCCCACCAGAGGAAGGACCTCGGTCGCGGGATCCAACGTAACCCCGAAGCGCTTTTGGTACCAGCCGGCGATCGCCTCGCGAAGGCGCGGAGTCCCTTTGGTCTCGGGATAGCGGTGCGTCCACGGGTTTTCGCGCACCGACTTGCACAGCGCTTCGACCACGTGGTCCGGCGTCGCCTGGTCCGGGTTCCCCATCCCCAGTTCGATGATCGAGAGGCCGTTCTTGACCGCCTCCGCCTTCAAGGCGTTGAGCTTGACGAACAGATAGGGGGGCAGGTTCGACAGGGACTTCGAACAGGGAGGAAGGGGGCTCATGGGAACAGCTTCAGATCCGGCTCCTGCCGGCGCCTCCGTATCGTCTCGGGCACGAACTTCGCGTAGCGCATCAGAAACACGCCGATCGCGATCGCCGCGATGCCGTAGGTCAGCTCGAATCCCGCGTAGCGCATCCACTGCTCGCGCGTGACGAACGCCCACTTGGTCGGCGCGTAGAGGTTGGCCTCCGGCTCGCCGACGAACAGATCGTAAAAGCTCTTGATCGAGACGACGGCGCCCCAGAGTGCGAACGCCCAGGCGGGGCCGGTCACAAGACCGCGAGCTCTGATGGTCTCCATTAACGGAAACCCCAAGTCCTGAGTCCTGAGTGCTGAGTGCTGAGCGACGGCGAAAAGACCATAGCGTTTGGAGTCTATAAAACTTCCGGCTCCATGGAAACTGCAACTAGACGTGCCATTAGCCGTGACCATGAGTGCCGTGCTCAGCACTCAGAACCCAGCACTCAGGACTTCTGTTAGCGCTTGGAGTACTGGAACCGCTTGCGCGCCTTGGGCTGGCCGGGCTTCTTGCGCTCCACCATGCGGGGGTCGCGCGTCAGCCAGCCTTCCTTGCGCATCGTCTTCTTGAAACCGGTGTCGAGCTTGGCGAGGGCGCGCGCGATGCCGTGCCGGACCGCCTGGGCCTGGCCCGTGATGCCGCCGCCTTCGACCTTCACGAACGCGTCGTAGCCGCCGGCGCCTTCGGTCCTAAGGGGCGCCGAGACTTCGTGGACCTGCCGGCCGTAGCCGCGGAAGTAGTCCTCGAGGGGCTTGCCGTTAATGGTGATCTTGCCGGCGCCCTGAGGGACGAGCCGGATTTGGGCGATGGACGTCTTGCGGCGGCCGGTGGAACGCGTCAATTCGGGCTTAGCCATTGGACGAGGAGACCTCCGAGACCTGGGGCGCGTGGGGATGCTCTCCGCCCGTGTAAATCTTGAACCGCTTCAGCTGCCGCGACCGGAACTTGTTGGCGTGCAGCATCCGCTTCACCGCGAGATACACGACCTTCCGCGGGTCCTTCTCCATCTGGCGCTTCACGGGCGTCAGCCTCGCGCCCTTCGGCCAGCCGGAGTGGGAAAAATAGACCTTCTGCTCGATCTTGTTGCCGGTCAACTTGATCTTCTTGGCGTTCGTCACGACGACGAAATCGCCGCAGTCGACGTTCGGGGTGAAGATCGGCTTGTGCTTTCCTTTAAGAAAGCTGGCGGCTTGCGTCGCCAGCCGGCCGAGCACCTTTCCGTCGGCATCGATGTGGTGCCAGCGCCGTGACGTTTGTACGGATTTTACTTCGGGATAAAATGTTTTCTGCGGCATAGAGGGAAACTATATCAAATTTGTCGTCGACAGGTAAAGAGGAAATTAGCCGAACTCGTCGCCGCCTCAGCCGCGGACCCGGCGAAGGAGGACCAGGGGCTCGGCGTCCAGCTTGAGGTCGAAGATGCGGTCCGGCCCCATCGGGCCGAGCCGCTCGGCGCCTTCCGGCTCGGGCGGCTCCGGAAGAAAGAACGGCGCGTCGACGAGGCGGGTCTCGCCGATCCTATCGAAGCGCTCCCCGGGCGCCAGGAGCGCGTCGTACCCGCGGAGGTCCTTCTCCTTCGCGAGCACGTACAGGCCTCCCGTCCCGGCCCAGCTCCGCGCGGCGGCGGCGAATTCCTCGGGGCCGGCGTCGCGCGGCGGCGCGGCGAGTCGCCAGCGGCCCACGAAATCCAGGTGCTGCTGCAGCCCGAACGGAGCGACGACGACGGCGCCGCGCTCCGCGCGCGCGTCGAGCAGAGCCGTCGCGCGCGCGACGGCCGCGTTGGTCCACTTGAGGTGCGCCAAGGTCAGGAAAGATCGCGGCAGTCCCCAAAGCGCCGCGGCGGCCAACGCGGCCGTGAGGGCCGCGCGGCGGCGGTCGGGGCGCTCCCGTACGTAGCGCTCCAGGAAGCAGGCGGCGGCGAGGGCGTACAGAAAAAACGTCGGGATGAGGAACCGCATCGACTGCGGGTCCGGAGGCCAGTAATAGCTCGCATACAGCAGCGTCGTCGGCACGGCGATCCCCGCGATCAGCTGAGCGCGGCGTCTCGTCTCGGGGCGACGCCAGAGGTCCCGAACGCCGACGGCCCCCAGGAGCAGCGCCGGACCCGCGCCGACGGCGACGAGCATCAGCAGGAACGGGACGGCGTTGCGCGCGAGAAACCAGAGCCCGAAAGCGCTTTGCTCGCCCGTGGCGGCGTAACCCGTGCGCCAGATAGCGCCGTAGGCCGCGTGGTTGCGCGCCGCCAGCGCAACGAGCGGCAGGAGTAGCCCCGCGAGCGCGGCGCCTCGCTGGCCCCGGGAGCCCGGCATCGAGCGCCACGCGTAGACGGCGAGCGCCGGCAGAAAGACGGCCTCCGGATAGCGCACCGCGGGCAACAGGCCCGCAAGAGCTCCCGCGGCGACGGCGAGAAGAGGCGACGGCTTTCGAACGCAGCGTTCGACGAGCACTAGGCTCCATACGAGCAAGAAGGCCGCGAGCGTATGGGCGTCGCCGAACAGCGCGTGTTCGTTGGCGAAGGAGTTCGCGGCCATCAGCGCCGCGGCAAGCAAGCCCCATTCGGCGCCGAGCCACGCTGCGCCGAGAAGGAAGAGGCCGAACAGCGTGAGCGAGGCCGCGATCGGACTCACGAGGAGGGCCGCCGTAGGCCCGAACAGACGATAGGGCACCGCCGCGACCGCGGGCAGGCCCGGGGCATGCGTGCAGTAGTACCGTCCGCCCGAGCCGCGCCGCCAGTGTGGACCGATGAACTGGACCGGAGACTCGGGGACGAAGCTCGCCGCGCCCGTCGTCGCGAGGAGACGCGTCTGCGCGAAGTAGCTGTTGGCGTCCGGCGTCGAGATGGCCGGAGCGAAGAAGCAGAGGAGCGCCGCGAAGTGGGCCAAAGACAGCGCCGCGGCGATCTTGACACTCCTATTCGAGAGGGGCATACTCGTCACTGCGGCGCGAGCGTCTCATGTCGACCAAGATTCTAACGATCATGTTCACGGACATCAAGGGCTTCACCGCCCGGACGTCCGAGTCCTCCCGGGAGGGGATGCAGCAGCTGCTCGCGGAGCACGAGCGGCTGCTCAAGCCCGTCTTCGAGAGCTTCGGCGGGCGCGTCGTCAAGACGATCGGTGACGCGTTCCTCGTCTGGTTCGAGAGCCCGACGGACGGCGTCTTGTGCGGCCTGGCGATCCAGGAGGTCCTGCGGCAGCGCAACGCCGGGGTCCCGCAGGCCGAGGCCATCTTGGTCCGCGTCGCGATCAATCTTGGAGAGGTGGAGTTCGCCGACGGCGACGTGCTCGGCGAAGCCGTGAACATCGCGTCGCGCCTGGAAGGCGTCGCGGAGGCCGGCGAGGTATGGTTCACGGAAGCCGCGTATCTCTCGATGAACAGGAAGGAGGTGTCCGCCGTCGACGCCGGCGAGCGGACGTTCAAGGGAATCCCGTATCCCGTGCGGGTCTACAAGACGTCCCTGGACGTGCCGTCCGAAAGCGCCCGCCGCATCCGAGAGGCGGTGAAGGTCACGAAATCCGGAGTAGTGATCGCGGGATTCAAGCGCGCGGGGGCGCCGATCCACCGCAGACCCGCCGTCATCGCCGCCGGACTCGCCGCGCTCTTGGCCGCGGGAGCGGCCGGGATCTTCGGCGTCCACGCCTACATGGAGCGTCTCGCGATCATGCACGCGGAGGAGTTCGTCGTTCAGGGACAGCCGCTCTCTGCGCTCGACCTGCTCGATCAGGCGATCCGTCACGATCCCATCAACGTCGATCTGCGGGGCAGGGCGGTCGCGATCGCCCGGGGGCATCTCAAGAAGCTCCTCGCGGACGGCCGAAAGGACGAGGCCGCGGCGTGGCTCTCCCGCCAGCTCAAAGAACGCTCGTATCTGGAGCCGCTTCAAGGCGAGCTTGCGGCGATCGAAGCCGAAGCCGCGGGGCGGTCGCCCGCCGCCGGCCGCGGATCGAGCCACTAGGCGTGCCGCTCGCGGCTGCGGAACCAGAGGTTGAAGAGCATCAGGCTGCAGATGTTGATCGACGAGACGACGCTCCACTGCGAGAACGATAGGCCCACCACGAAGAGGATGGCCTCGAGGCTGAGGGCTTTCTTCAGCAGACGCAGCGGCCCGGAGATGAAAAACCGGCGGCGCTGGCTCATCTGATGCTCGAGGCGGTCGCGGATGTCCTCCATCTCCATGGACGAGACGGTCCGCTCCGACAGCTTGTGCGCCCGCTCGAAATTCTCGAGCGCCCGCGAGTAGCTTCCCTGAGCCTCGTACGTCCTCGCTTTGGCCCAATAGGCCGCGGCGTTCTTCGGGTCCTGATCGATGAGCTGCTCGGCGGAGCGATGCTCCTGGCGCCACAAGGACCGCTGCGCCGCGCCGTCGATCAAGCCCCGGAACAGGAGGAGAACGAACAGAATCCCGAGACCCGCCGGCATGATGATCGTCGATTCCGCCGCGAAGGTCGAGAACAGCCACGAAGCGATCGGGATGGCGACGCCCAGCACGAGCCAGAGCCCCTCTGACACCTCGCGGGTCCCGCCCCACAGGAATACCGAGACCAGAGAGCCGATTCCGTAGAGCATGATCGCCTGATAGAGGACGTAGCGTATCCCGTCGAGCTCGTTCACCGGCTTTGAGTGTATCCGGGAACTCGCCCGGCGTCAACGGGACGGGCGTCTTACGGAAAAACACGGAATTCGCCCATGCTTTATCCGCCGGGTCCGGACATCCTTCGAGCATGACTGCCAGAGAGTGGGATCGGACGACGAAGCAGGCCGCGATGCGCCTCGCGCTTTGCGCGTGGGCAATCGCCCTCTTGCCCCAAGACGCCCGCGCCGACAACTGCCTGCACAGATCCGTCTTTGGAGACGGGGAGTACGGCGCCTGCCGCCGGCAGCAGGCAGAGGAGGACGGAGGCTGCAGCGGCGCCAGCGCCCATTGGATTTGCCGCGTGCGATCGACCGCAGGGTTGTCCCTCGACGAGTTCGGGCGGATTGACGAATTCCTCAGGGAGATGCGGCCCTGCGGACAGGGCAGCAACTCCGTCTGCCGCGCGCCGGACGGCCGCTTCCAACTTCCCGGATTTCGGCCCACGACCGACCCGCGGAGAGCCATCGATAATTTCGACCAATGGACCGCGCGAGGTCGTCGCGCGATGGCGCGGCAGGGGCCCGGACGCCGCCGTCAGCCCCACCGCGGCACGATTCCTCCGCCTGGGTCGGGAGACGAGACGCCCCCGCCTCAACCGCCTCCGCCTGCGCCCGCACCGACGAACCTGCTCGAGAGGACCGTCGCCGCGACCGGCCTGCCGGCGATGACCGCGGCGCTGCGGGAGCTCTTCCGCGACGCGCAGCTTTCGGCCCAGCAGAATGATGCGATCTCCCGGATTCTCAGCACCCTGCCGGCCAACGAACGCCGCAGACACCTCACCGAATGGACGCGTGCCGGGTCTCCCACCGACGCCGCGGCTGCAATGCTGAACTTTCTCCAGCAGTCCACCTCGGGACCGTTCTAGGCGCTTCGGAATCCGGACTTTAGGAAGGCGCGGATGGCGTCTGGGCCGGCGGCGGAGCGTCCTTTCGGAGAAGCGCCCGCGGCCAGGTCCAGAACATCCCTTCGAGCAGCCAAAACGGAGTCCCGACGGCGAGCGCGACGCCCTTGCCTAGGAGGACGCCGCCGCAGAGTCCGATATGCGCGTATTTCGGGATGGGCGCGTCGTCCTGCGGCTTGCCGCGCACGGCCTGCGCCACGAGATCGATCGGCACCATCGTGAGCGCAAGCGCCATGCCGACGGTCTGCTTGACGGGCTGGGACGCGACGATCGCGGGGATGTTGACCAGCGGCCCCTGCCGCTTCCAGGGCCATGACGAACCGGGGCATTCCGCTTCGGCCTTCTCCAAGTCCAGCGCGGCGCAGGGGCGAGGCGCCGACGCGGCGAGAAGAAGCGCGGCGAGCGGGAGGCGGGCGCGTCTCACGGCTTGCGCGCGGCGTTCGAACGTTCGGTCCCGTTCGGCTCCTTCCACTTCACGATGGAGCCGCCCAGGATCTGATTGAACAGGAAATCGCCGTCCGCGGACAGGAGCCCCCGGTTGTCGAAGATCTTCTTGCCGTCCATCGTGGTCACGCCGAAGACGAACTTCGCATCCGTGCGCTTCTCGAAGAAGGTCCGCGCCTTCTGGGACTTGATGAAAATGTACTCCTGAAACCCCGCCTTGGTCAGCAAGGGACGACGGCCCTCGCCCGGCTCCTTGCGGATCACGATAAGCCCGCGAAGACGGCGTCCGCGCGCCTCGCGCAGAAAATCGAAGGCGCCCATGTTCTCGGCAAGGCGCGCCCGCTCGAGGATGTCCTTATCGTCGGCCGTCCATGTCTCGACTCCTTTGTCGATGATGCGGCGCTCGCGCATTTCGGCGAGCACCTGCTGGGAAGAGACGGTGACCACGGAAGGCGGCGCGACCGGCGGCGGAGGCGTCTCGGGGCCCGCGCCGGACGCCTTGCGAGCCGCGGTCGAGACCACGAGGCCGGGCGCGTAGGTCGTCGCGCCTTGGATGACATCCTGAGGGCTTAAACCAGTCTGAGCGGACAGAGTGCCCGAGACGGAAAAGATTACGGCAGTGATGAGTAATGAGAAATGAGTTCTTATGAAGGACTGCCGTGGCTCATCACTCATCACTCGTTACTCGTTACTCGTTACTCGTCACTTCGGTCTATCGCGCTGCGCCCGCGAGAATTCTCGGCAGAGTGATGCCCTTCTGCGACTGGTACTTCCCCTTGCGGTCCTTGTAGGACGTCTCGCAGACCTCGTCGGACTCGAGGAAAATCAGCTGGGCGATGCCCTCGTTGGCGTAGATCTTGGCCGGGAGCGGGGTCGTGTTGGAGATCTCGATCGTCAGGTGGCCCTCCCACTCGGACTCGAGCGGGGTGATGTTCACCACGATGCCGCAGCGGGCGTAGGTGCTCTTGCCGATGCACAGGCCGAGCACTTTCCGCGGAATGCGGAAGTACTCCATCGAGCGACACAACGCGAAGGAGTTCGGCGGCACGATGCAGACCGGGCCCTTGAAGTCGACGAAGCTCTTCGGGTCGAACTCCTTGGGGTCCACGACCGCGCCCAACACGTTCGTGAAGATCTTGAACTCGTCGGTCACCCGGATGTCGTAGCCGTAGGAGGAGAGGCCGTAGGAGACCTTCCCCGTGCCGTCGAGCTTCTCGACGAATGGGTCGATCATCTGCTGCTCGAGGCACATCTTCCGGATCCACTTGTCGGCTTTAAGCATGGGGTTCTCCTGAGTCAGGCGGCTCCGCGCAGGACCAGCTCGGCGCTACGATGGCCGCTCGCGACCGCGCTCTCGATCGTCGCCGGCAGCCCGGTGCCGGTCCAGTCTCCCGCCAGGAACAGGTTGCTCAGGGCGGTGGCGTGCGGCGGGCGCAGGGCGTCCGTGCCGCAGACGGGAGACGGGGTGGCGTAAGGCTCCTTGATCACGCTCCAGGCGGTTATTTTAGCTTTTTCAAACCCCGGAAAGCACCGCGACATTTCGGCCGCCGCCAGGTCGAAAAGCTCCTTCGGCGAGGCGCCGGCGCGCTGGTGCGCCCCGCTGATCACCAGGGAAAGATACTGGCCCTCCTTGCGGCGGTTCCAGAGCCGGTTCTTGTTGAACACCCAGTGGATCTCGGTGCCGAGCAAGCCAGTGACCGGCTCCGCGACGACCTCCCGGTCGAGCCAGAGGTTGATGCCGAGGATCGGCGTCGCGCCGAGCGTCTCCCAATCCCCGTGGATCGCCCGCGGCCGCTCGAGCGCCTTGAGCGCGCCGTGCGGGACCGCGACCACGAAGGAGCCGGCGGTGAACGTCTCTCCGAGGTCCGTCGTCACGTCGACCGCGGAGCCGGCCGCCGCGCCGATCTTGACGATCTTGCGGCCAGTGAGCACTTTGCCGCCGCGGGACTCGAAGAACGCCCTCGCCTGCTCGACGTAAAGCTCGCTGAGCCCCACGGTCGAGAGTCCGAGCCGCGAGCTCTCCTGGCCCCGGTAGAAGATTTCGCGCAGCACCTGCACGAAGCCGAGCGCGGACGCCTGCTCGGGCAGCTCGTTCAAGGCGCCCAGCGCGATCGGATCGAAGAGCCTCTCCTGGATGCGCCGCGACTGGCCGAGCGAATCGAGCCACGCGCGCACCGTCATGCGGTCCAAGTCCGTCGGGAGACCCCCGTTCAAGGCGTGCTGTCTCATGTATCGGTCGAAACGGCCGAGCCCGGCGCGATCGCCCCACGAGATGCCACCGAGACGAGCGATGCCGAACGCTAGGTGGAGCGGCGCAGGCAGCCACGACGGACAATTCAGGACAGTGCGTCGGCCGGCGGTATCCGCGTAGGCGACGCGGACGTCCCTGGGAAAGGAGAGCAAATGCTCCGAGCCGATCCGCTTGAGAAATTTGCGCGTCTCCCAATAGCAGCCCATGAACAGGTGCTGGCCGTTGTCGACCGTCTCTCCTGTCTTCGAATCCTTAAAAGAGAACGCGCGCCCGCCAAGATGCGGTTTTTTCTCGAGAAGAGTGACCTTCGCCCCGCCCTCAGCCAACGCCGCGGCGCAAGAGAGCCCCGCGAACCCACCGCCGATGACGAGAACGTCGGATCGCTCGGCCATGGCGCCTAGATCAGGCTCCGCGACCTCATCCACGCCTTAAATGCGAGCTGCGCCTTGCGCCACCGGGACAGGCTCACCCGGTGGAAGAGGACGCGGTAGTCGGTCGACTTGATCTCATCGAGGACGTCCTCGTAGACGGCTGCCATCACCTCGGCGGGCAGGACGCTGCGACGGTCCTTCGGGCTGATGCAGTTGCGGGCGCGCTTGTAGTAGGCCTTCGCGCGGTCGTACTGGAAGCTCATGAGGGCGCGAAACTCGGGCGTGTGGCTGCGCTTGAGCAGCATCTCCGAGGTGTAACCCGCCGCCTTCATCTCGTCCTGCGGCAGATAGACGCGACCGAGCTCGAGATCGGCGCCGACGTCTCGCATGATGTTGGTGAGCTGGAAGGCGTAGCCCATGTTCTTGGCGTAGTCCTGCGCGTCCTTCTTGGACGAGTTCGGGTAGCCGAAGATCTCGATGCAAAGCCGGCCGACGGCGACCGCGACGCCCTGCAGGTACGGCTCGAGCTCCTCGAAAGTCGCGTAGCGCTTTAAGTTCAAGTCCATCTCGCAGCCTCGGATCACATCGAGGAAGGCGGCCTTGGGCAACGAATACTCCCGCACGTGGGGCAGCAGGCGCTTGGCCATCGGCTGCGTCGGACCGCCGTCGTAGAGTCTCTCGATCTCCTCGCGCCAGGTGTCGAGGAGTTTCTGCGACTCCTCCTTCGGGAGCGTACCCGAGTCCACGATGTCGTCGATGTGCCGGCAGAATCCGTAGACGTCGGCCAGCGCGGCGCGCTTGGGCTTCGGCAGGAAGAGGAAGCCGAGATAGAAATTCGAGCGGGTCTCTGGAGCTTGCGCGCTCACAGCGTGAGAGCCTTGAGGGCCAAGCCCGCCCAATCGAGCTTTGTCAGTACGGGGCGGGTGTGGAGGGTGTCGAAACCGATGCGCTGGACCTTGCGGAGGATCTCGTTGCCGCCGGCCCACGTCAGGCGGATCTCGTAAGAGAGCGGCCAGCGCAGGCGCTTCCAGAGCGGCTTGCCGTCCTCGAACAGGGCGCGCGTGCGTTTCCACTCGTGCTTCATCAAGTTCCTGAAGCGTTCGTTGACCACGCCCATGCGGAGATCGGCCTCGGTGTAGTTGAACTCCTTGAAGTCCTCTTCCGGGATATAGATGCGGTCTTTC
Source organism: Elusimicrobiota bacterium (assembly GCA_016194745.1). GTDB lineage: Bacteria > Elusimicrobiota > Elusimicrobia > UBA1565 > JACRDR01 > JACQBA01. Next base: position 163,629 of record JACQBA010000016.1, on the reverse strand, counting down.
TTGAGATCGACGGCCACGTCCTGCCAGAAATTGGCGAGCTGAAGCGCAGTGCAGATCGCGTCCGACTCCTTGAAGCGCACCTCGTCGCGGTAGCCGTGGATCATGAGGACGATGCGCCCGACGGGGTTCGCCGAGCGGCGGCAGTAGTCGAGGACTTCGTCGAAGGTGGCGTAGCGCTTCTTCTCGGTGTCCTGCAGGAACGCGCTCAAGAGATCGTCGAAGGGTTCCTTGGGAAGGTCGAGCTCCTTGAGCGTCGCCTCCATCGCGAAAAAAACGGGATGCCTCGGCGGCTCCTTGCCGACCGCGTGGAGCTGTCGGCGCCAGTCTTCGAGGCGCTCGCGGCGCACGCCCTCGTACTCGATCTCGTCCGAGAAGTCGTCGGCGATCCGGGCGAAGGCGTAGAGTACGGCGACGTGCTTGCGGCTGTGCCTGGGGAGAAGGCGCGAGGCGACCGGAAAATTCTCGTAGTGCCGCTGCGCGAGGTCTTGGCAGAAACGGAACGCGGCCTGGACGTCCTTCGGGTCTTCGATCTTCGCTTGGTAGGCCTCGAGCGTGTTCACTCGGACCACTCCAGCTCGACCGAGCCGATGCGGACCATATCCCCCTCGCGGATGCCCGCCCTCTTGAGGAACTTGTCGACCCCGATGCGCTTCATGATGTTCTGCAGCCGCTCGACGGCTTCCGGCTGCACGAAATTCGTCATCGTGGCGAGGCGCTCGACGTCGTCGCCGACGACGCGGTAGACGCCGGACTTCTCGCGGAACACCTCGAAGCTGCGCTTGACCCGCACGACCTCGCGCTCGGGCTTCTTCGTCCGGGTCCCGGCCCCGCGCTCCGGATCGTCCTTCGGCAGTCGCGCCAGCTCGCGCACGAGGAAATCGAGGAGCTTGTCCAGGCCGTCGCCGGTCGCGCTCGAGATGCCGAACACTTTGCGCGCGCGGTAGCGGGTCTTCACCTTCTTGAGGATCTCGGGCCCTTCCGGCAGGTCCGTCTTGCTGACGACGAGCACGCGGGGCTTCGACGCCAGGATGTGGGAAAAGGACTTGATCTCGTTTTCGATCGTCCGGACGCCGTCGACCGGCTTGACGGCGCCGAACCCCATGGGGTCGACCAAATGGACGAGCAGGCGGGTGCGTTCGACGTGCTTCAAGAACTCGTCGCCCAGGCCCTTGCCGCGATGGGCGCCCTCGATGAGACCCGGGATGTCGGCCATCACGAATGCCACTTCCTTATGCTTGACCTGGCCCAGGTGCGGGGTGAGCGTCGTGAACGGGTACGCCGCGACCTTGGGCCGCGCGTTGGACAGCCGCGCGAGCAAAGAGGACTTGCCGGCGTTCGGGAATCCGACGAGCCCGATGTCGGCGATGAGCTTGAGTTCGAGGTCGACCTCCGATTCCTCGCCGGGCTCCCCCCTTTCGGCGATGCGGGGGGCGGTGTTGCGATGCGTCTTAAAAGATAGGTTCCCCCGCCCGCCCCGGCCGCCGTTGGCGATCAGAACTTGCTCGCCGTCCTTGTCCAAATCGGCGAGAAAGGCGCCGTTCTTGAATACGACCGTGCCGACCGGCACGCGCACGACCATGTCGGAGGCGCCGGCGCCGGTCTTTTGGCTGCCCTTGCCGTTCTCGCCCGACTTGGCGATCAGATGCGGGGAATAGGTGAAGTCGAGGAGGGTGTTGCAGTTGCGGTCGGACAGGAGGACGATATCCCCGCCCTTACCCCCGTCGCCCCCGTCCGGGCCGCCGAACTCGATATACTTCTCGCGGCGAAAGGACAGACAACCATCGCCGCCCGCGCCCGCCTTACAGTGGATGCGAACCTTGTCGACAAAGCTCATAACGACAGTGCAGAGTGCTGGGTGCTGAGTGCTGAGGACGACAAAGGAAGGGCGGCCGAGGGTCTAGCGCTTCTCATAAAGGAAACTCAGCACTGAGCACTCAGGACTCAGGACTCAGGACTCAGCACTTGCCGCGCGTGACCGCGGAGTTAGGCGTTCTTGGAAGCAGCCGGGAAGATAGAGAGACGCTTCTTGTCTTTCTTCGCCCATTGGAAAGTGACGACGCCGTCGATCTTGGCGAACAGCGTGTCGTCCTTTCCCCGTCCCACGTTGGATCCAGGTAGAATCTTCGTTCCGCGCTGACGGACCAAGACTGCGCCCGCCTGAACCAGCTCGCCGCCGTAGCGCTTCACGCCGAGCCGTTGGCCGTGGCTGTCGCGCCCGTTGGAGGAGGAACCCTGTGCTTTGGTATGCGCCATAGGTTAGTTGAGCGAAATCTCTTTTACCCGAATCTCGGTGAGATCCTGGCGGTGTCCCTGCCACTTCTGGTAGGCCTTCTTCACCTTTTTCCTGAAGACGATGATCTTCGGGCCTCTCAAGTGACGGACCACCTCTACCTTGACCTTCGCGGCCGGAAGCGCCTTGGTGTCGCCCGTAGACCCGGCCGAATCGCCCGCTGCCCAGAGAGCCTTGAGAGTGATCTCCTGGCCCGCCTTCGCCTCGAGCTTCTCGACCTGGATAGTCTCGCCGGGCACCACCCAGAACTGCTTTCCACCCGTTTCAATGATAGCGTACATGAGAAAGTAATGTTAGCAAAAATAGACGGGGCAAGGCAATCCCCTTATTGATCGAATCCCGTCGAAGGGCGCGGGCGTTTTGTACAATGGGGCATGCCCGCTATCGAGGTGAGGAATCTTAGCAAAGTATTCCGCGTCTCGGAGAAAGAGCCTGGGCTCGGCGGAGCGTTCAAGTCGCTGTTTCGGAGAAAGTTCCGCACCGTCCCGGCGGTAAGCGACGTCAGCTTCGACATCAAGGAGGGCGAACTGGTCGGCTTCCTCGGCGCGAACGGCGCCGGCAAGACGACCACGCTCAAGATGCTCTCCGGCCTCCTGCACCCCACTACGGGCACGGCGTCGGTCCTCGGCTTCGAGCCGTGGAAACGCAAGCCCGCGTTCCAAAAGCAGTTTTCGCTCGTCATGGGACACCGCACCCAGCTGTGGTGGGAGATCCCGGCGCAGGAGACGTTCCGCCTGAACCAGGAGATCTACGAGATCCCCGAGGCGGACTACAAGCGCAACATCGACGAGCTCGTCGACCTCCTTGAGCTCCAGGACTGTTTGTCGATCCCGGTGAAAAAGCTATCCCTCGGCCAGCGGATGAAGGCCGAGCTCGCCGCCGCCATCCTGCACCGCCCGAAGCTGCTGCTCTTGGACGAGCCCACGATCGGCCTCGACGTCGTGATGCAGAAGAAGGTCCGGCAGTTCATCCTCGAGTACAACCGCCGATACAAGGCGACGGTGCTTCTCACCAGCCACAACATGGACGACGTATCGGAGCTGTGCCCCCGCATTCTGATCATCGAGCGCGGACGCCTCCTCTACGACGGCGCGCTCCGCAGCGTGGTCGAGCGCTACGCGCCGTTCAAGCTCATGCGCGCCGACTTCAGCGGCGACGTCGTCACCGCCGATCTCGAGCGGATCGGGAAGGTGCTCGAGAACCGCGGTCCCTCCGCGACGCTCGAGGTCCCGCGGCACGACGTGTCGGCGAAGGCCGCGGAGCTCCTCTCCCGCTTCCCCGTCGTCGATTTGACGATCGAGGAGACTCCGGTCCAGGAGGTCGTCCGTCGCCTGTTCATCGCCGGCGGGAAGAGCGGGGCATGAGGAAGTACCTCCACGTGTTCTCGATCAGCCTGCAGAACGTCCTGCAGCGGCGCGCTTCCCTATTAATGGACCGCGTCGGCGGGCTGGCCGCGTTTCTCGCAATCTATTTCTTCTGGTCGGCGGTGCTCGGCTCGAAGGACGCGTTCCTGGGCTACTCCCGGGCGCAGATGCTGACCTACGTGCTCGCGATGAACCTGCTGCGCGCCTTCGTCTTCACGGGCCGCGGCTGGGAGCTCGTCAACGAGATCTCCTCCGGCAAGATCTCGAGCTATCTTCTCCGGCCGATCAGCTACATCGGCTACACACTGTCCCTGGACATGGCGCAGAAGACGGTGCACCTCGTCTCCGCCGTCCTCGAGGTCGCCGTGCTCGTGTACCTGGTCGGCGCTCCGGTGTACGTGCCGCAGCGCGCCGAGACGTGGCTCCTCTTCGCGGCGGCGACGGCCGCCTCCTCGCTCATCTTTTTCCTTCTCGAGTTCATGGTGTCGTCCTTGGCCTTCTGGACGTCCCAGTCGGGCGGCCCCCTCTTCTGCTTCGAGCTGTTCCTTCAGTTCGCGGCCGGCACGTTCTTCCCCATCGACGTCCTCCCGGCGGGGCTGCAGGCGGCGCTTCGGATGACGCCCTTTCCGTATTTGGTATTCTTCCCGATCAACATTTTTCTCGAACGCGTATCGCGCGGCGAGGCGGCGAAGCTGCTCCTCATCCAAGGCTGCTGGCTCGCGGCGATCTTCCTCGCGACCCGGCTCGTGTGGGCGCGGGGACTCAAGAGCTACGCCGCGGAGGGAGGATGACGGCGTCCCTCGGCAAGCACTTCCGCGTGTGGCGGCGCATGGCGTGGATGAGCCTCGGTCAGCAGCTCTCCTACGGCGTCGGGGCGGCGGGGTTCCTGCTCGGCAAGCTGATCCGGCTCTTTTTCTTCTTCGCGTACCTCGTCGCGATCTTCAAGCACACCAACTCGCTCGCCGGCTACTCGCTCACCGACATCGCCGTTTTTTTCCTGACCTTCAATCTCGTGGACATCGTCGCGCAGATCTTCTTCCGGGGCATCTACAGCGCGCGGCGCGCGGTGGAGGACGGCGACCTGGATTATTACCTCATCCAGCCGTGCTCCCCCCTCATGCGCATGGCCGCGACGATGGTGGATTTCCTGGACATCGTGACCGTCCTTCCGGTGCTCGGCCTTCTCGCGGCGACCTGGCACCGCTTGCCGGCCGTGGGCGTCTGGCACGCCGCCGCCTACGTCCTCCTCATCCTCAACGGTCTCGCGATCGCCTTCTCAATCCACGTGCTGGTCGCCGGGATCGCGGTCAGGACCCAGGAGCTCGAGAACACGATCTGGATCTATCGCGATCTGATGTTCTTGGGACGATTCCCGATAGACATCTACGCGGCGCCTCTGCGCTGGACCCTCGTCCTTCTCGTGCCGATCGGAGTCATGACGTCGTTCCCGTCCCAAGCGCTCCTGGGCACGCTGTCCTTGGGATGGGCCTGCTACGCCATCGCGCTGGCGGCCGCCGCGCTCGGCGCGAGCCTATGGTTTTGGAGACGCTCGATCGACCAGTACACGTCGGTGTCTTCGTGAGGAACGATGGCTGACTCCAAAGGAAATTCCCCGTCTCGCCGCCTGCACGCGCGCTTCCCCTGCCGCATCCCCGTGCGCATCGTGCAGATCAACCACAAGAACAAGCTCGACGCCGTGCTGCTGAACGTCGGCATGGGCGGCGCGCTCGCCGCGATCGAGGCTCAGCTCGAGGGCGACTCCGTGATGCTCGAGTTCCCCAAGGAGCACGGCGGCTTCTACGCCGAAGCCGTCGTCACGCGCCACTCCGGGAGGGACGCGAAGAATCCCAAGCTGCACCTCTACGGGCTCACCATCCGCATGCACGCGGGCTCGCCGGCCGAGAATAGGTTCCGCGCGCTCGTGGACCGCGTGCGCACCGCCGTCAACACGGGACCGCAGGTCCGACGGGATTACTGGAGTATTTGAGGGGACCGGCCGTCTAGTCGTCCGCGTCGAGGCGGTAGCCGTACGCCTGCACCGCGACGATGCGCTCGCCCCACTTCCCGAGTGCGGTCCGGAGCCGGCCCACCGCGACGTCGACCGTCTTGACGTTCATGCGCAGGTCCATGCCCATGCCCCAAACCCGCTCGAGCAGGAAGCGACGGCTGAGCACGCGGCCGCGCTTCTCGAGGAACACGGTGAGCAATTCGAACTCTTTCGGAGAAAGCTTGACGGTCTTGCCGTTGACCTCGACCACGTGGCGGTCGATGTCGACGATGATGCCCTTCGCCTTGAGCACGTGCGTCGGCTCCGGCGGCCGCGTCACGCGGCGCAGCAGGGCCTCGACGCGGGCGATAAGCTCGACACCGGAAAAAGGCTTCGCGAGGTAATCGTCGCCGCCGGAACGCAGGCCTTCCGCCTTGTCCGAAGGGTTACCGCGGGCGGTCAGGAAGAGCACCGGCACCGCTTGAAAGCCTTCCTGCGCCCGGATCTCCTTCACGAACTCGGTGCCCTCGGCGTCGGGCAATACGCGGTCCAGGACGATCAGTTCGGGATGGATCTTGAGAAGCGCGCCGCGCGCCTGGAAGGCGTTGGTGACCGACTTGACCTTATAGCCCGCGTTCGAGAGCAGGTCGGTGACCAACGCGCGGACGTTCTCGTCATCGTCCACCACAAGGATGCTGGTTTTTTCGGGCATCGGGATGAAATGTATAGCATCCTGCAGTCAAAGTCAAGGCTTGCGGACCAAGCCCCCGGTGTCGGGCCCCGGGAGACGTCAAGTCGGAGGGAAGGCGGGAGCGACTAGCGGCGCTTCTTGGAGCGCTTCTGCTTGTACATCAGCCCATCCGCGCGCCCGAGGAGCTGCTCCGCGGACTCCTGCGTGCGGCGCGAGGCGATGCCGTAGCTCAAGTCCACCTTGGAATCGGCGCAGAGGGACCGGAACGCGTCGCGGATGCGGCCGGCGACGATGCTCGCGCGCCTCTCGCCCTGGCCCGGCAGGAGGACGATGAACTCGTCTCCGCCGTAACGGAAGCCGGCGTCCACGCCGCCGCGGATCGACCGCGTCACGGCGTCGCCCATCTTGCGGAGAATGCGGTCGCCCTCGAGATGGCCGACCGTATCGTTGATTTCCTTGAAGTGGTCGAGATCGATCAAGACGAGCGCCAGGCGCTGGCGGAGCCGCCGGGAGCGCTGGACCTCGTCGGAAAAGCGGTCGTGGAAATGGCGCTGGTTGAAGAGCCCGGTCAAGTTGTCCTTGATCGACAACTCGCGGAGTTTCTCCTCGAGCTGCACGCGCTCGGTGACGTCCTTGGAGATTCCCAAGGTGCCGATGCACTTGCCGGTCTTGTCCTTAAGAAGCGCAAGGGACATGCTGACGTGGAAGCGGCGCCCGTCGACGGACATGACGGCCTGGTAATTGTCCAGTTTTCCTTGGCTCGTCAGGAGACGCATCACGCGCTCCGCCTCTTTGCGGCCGCCTTCGTAGAACCGGTCCACCGTGGTCCCGACGACCTGGCTCGCGTTTCGGCGGAACATCTTCTCGGCGCCGGGGCTGAAGAAAATGATGCGGCCGTTCATATCGGTCGTGCAGATGGCGTCGGAGGTCGAGCCGACGATCGCTTCCAGGTATTCCTTCGCCTGGATATAGTGGGTCGAAAGGTAGACTAGCGGGTCGCCGAAGTCGAGCGGCTGGGCGCCCTTTTTGGACACTGCGTTCATGACACTAGTGTGACGCAGATCATGGCCGCGCGTCAGGGGTAAAGGTCCCGAGTGACCGTGGGACTTACGGACCGAGAAATGTTCCCCCCTTGTCCGGGCAAAGTCTGGTGCCTGAAATTTCCTAAAATAGCCTCATGGCCAAGCTAGTCCTCGTCCGTCACGGGCAGTCGCAGTGGAACCTCGAGAACCGCTTCACCGGGTGGGTGGACGTGCCGATCACGCCGCTCGGAGAGGAAGAGGCGCACAAGGCGGGGAAGCTGCTCCAAGGTGTGCGCTTCGACGCCGCGTTCACGTCCCTCCTCCAGCGCGCCCAGCAGACGCTCGACATCATCCTGGGCGAGCTCGGCCAGACGGGCATCCCGATCACGAAGGACCAGGCGCTCAACGAGCGGCACTACGGCGACCTGCAGGGCCTCGACAAGGCCGAGACCGCGAAGAAGTTCGGCGACCAACAGGTGCACGTCTGGCGTCGCTCCTACGACGTCGCGCCGCCCAACGGCGAGAGCCTCAAGGACACGGCCGCGCGGACGATCCCCTACTTCGAGTCGAAGATCATGCCCGAGGTACGGGCGGGCAAGAACATCCTCGTGGCCGCGCACGGCAACAGCCTCCGCGCCATCGTGATGACGCTCGACAACCTGACGAAGGAGACGGTGATGGAGCTCAACATCGGCACCTGCCGGCCGATCACCTACGAGATGGACGCGTCGGGGAAGATCCTTCAAAAGAGCGCGGCCTAGAGTCTCCTCCAGGCCGCGTCACTGTCGCCCCACGAACTGTCGATAGCATAGACCCGGACCGTTTTTCTGTCAAGTGCGCCGGGAGCTTCGGTTTTAGACGCCGGGTGGTTCAGCGGCAGAGGGGGCCGCGCACGCAGCGGGCTTTGACCATGTCCCAGACCGAGCTGTGCCCGGGGTCTCCCGTGGGCAGCGGCACGCCTTCCTCCACCAAGAACGTCGCGGAATGTCCTCCGAAGAGGCCCGCTGGATAGACCATCGGCTTCAAGACGACGAAAGCCTTGTGCGTTCCCACGGGCTTGTCCGCGGCCACGCCCGTCGCGCGCCGCACGTCGCTCTCGGTCGCCGGCCGGAGCACGCCCTTTCGGACGAGGTCTTTGAGGCCCGCCTCGCCCGCCGGCGGCATGTTCGGATCGAAGAAGCCGGAGGTATTCACCGTTCGCGGTAGGAGGTCGTCGCCCTCGGCGATCGGGTCTCCCGCCTCGACGCGGCCGCCGTCTCCATCGAAGACTTGGTCGATGGGTCGTCCGAAGACGTGCTCCGCGACGGCGTCTCCTTTCGCGCGATCGTGGAGATGGACGCCGAAATAGCCGCAAGGAAATCCCGACACCTTCACGTTGAGCAGAAGCGGCGTCCCCTCGGGCAAGCCCGCGACGCCTTGCCGATTGAATCCCGCGACGAGGACGGCCGCGATCTTGGTGCCGCGCTCGCGCCGGACTTTCCAGACCGCGGGATCGTACGACGACAGGATCAGCGCCACCGGCCGGCCGGATTTCACGGTCACGTCGAATTCCGAGGCCTCCGAGCCGCTTTGGTCGATCTGCCGCCCAAGGAGCCGGCCGCGCCCGCCCACGGCCCACACGACGACGTCGTCGGGCAGCGCCAAGCCCGGAATCGCGCAACGCTCCGCGTGGAAGCCTCCCGACATCATCTTCTCGAGACGGACCTTTCGTCTTCCGGAAGCCGTCACGTCGACCTCCAGGGCGCCGTACCCGACGACGGACTCAAGAGGGCGGCCCAGGGCGAAGTCGTTGGTGCGGATGGTGACCCTGTATTTCCCGGCCTTGGCGTATTCATGCGACAGTTCGCGCGACGTGGAGTTGAGAGGGCACCGGGTAGCCGTCGGCAGTATCACCTCGGCGACCTCTCCGTCGCCCCAATCGATGCGATAGGAGCTGCAGTCCCGAAGGGACAGATTGAGCGAGAACGCGGCCTTGAACGGGCCGTCTCCCTCCACGCGCAAGAGCTGGAGAAGACGGATGGAGTCCGGATACCGCGCCGTCATGGAGAACTCGGGGCCGTCCTTGGACGCGACGGGCTTTCCGTCCCGAAGCAGCGTCGCGCGGACGAAGAATCGTTCATGCCCCGCCTTGAGCGCCGCGTCGTAAGCGCCGAAGCCGCGCGAATCGCGAACCACGGCGGAGCCGTCGCCGACGGTCGACCACTCGATGTCGTCCATCCGGGTGACGACGGCGCCGTCGCTCGACAGAAGCTCGAGGCGGATCTTCGCGCGCCCGGCCGCGGCCGCCCTCCAGCGGACTTTCGGAAACTCCTGGTATCGGAAGGACTCTCCGCCCTGGGGTTCCAAGAGCTCGAGCCGATCGTCCGGGCCCATGCCGACGACGGTCACGGACGCCTCTCCCGCCCAATCAGTCACCGCGGCGTCGGTCGGACCGGGATGCCACGCCTTGACGCGGACGCGGTAGGTGCCGGGCACGGAGTAGACGTGTCGGCGCTGCGCCTCGGCGCAGCTGCCGCTCAGGCCGGGCGCGAAGATCTGGCTGCCGTCCCCCCAGTCCACGTGCAGCCCGTGGCCTCCCTGCCCCGACCAGCCGTGGACTCCGAAGCGGCATCTCGAGATGCGCTCGAGTATCGGGCCCGGGCCGGTGATCGCCACCGTAAGCGGCGCCGCGCCTGACGCCGGAGAAACGACCAGGGGATCGGCGGCGCCTGCCGGCGGCGCAGAAGCGGTGAACAGTCCCGCGGCGAGAACGGCGGACGCGACGGCGCGGACGCTCACATCCAATGGACACCGGCGACGACGATTTGTTCCGGCGCGGAGGTCGATATCGCCCCTAGACGGAGGCCGTGAACTCGACGGGAAGGCCGGCCTCGTTCCAGGCCTCCATGCCGCCGGCCATCGAGTGGACGTCCTTCCAGCCCGCCGCCAGAAGCTGCGCACCGGCCCGGGCGGACCGGCGGCCGCTCTTGCAGATCGTGACGACCGCGCCCTTCGGGACCTCGGCAAGCCGATCGCCCAGTTGGCCGAGCGGGATGAGCGTCGCCCCCCGCACATGGCCCAAATCTCCCGAGTATTCTTCCGGCTCGCGGACGTCGACGAGCGAGACGCCTCCGCCCGCGTGTTTCTGCTTCACTTCCTGCGGGCTCCACTCGGGGACGGCGGGTCCGGCCGAAGGCCCGGCCGGAGCGCAGGCTTCGCAGGCCGAGACGCCCTGCGGGATCTTGACCGCGTTCGGATCGCAGACGCACGCGACGTTCGCCTTGAGCACGTCCTTCATCCACTCGGCCGGCCCGAGGCGCAGGCTCTCCCACCACTTGAGATATTCTTCGCGGGACCGAGGACTGAGCACGGGATTGCTCGCCCGCTCCGCCTCGAGCGTCGACTGTGCGTTGCCGCGGTAGTCGTGGCCGGGAAACATCAGCGTGCCGCCGGGCATCGCGTCGAGGCGCTTCAAGCTGTCGTAATGCGCATGGATGCTGCCGCCGGGAAGATCGAGGCGGCCGGAGCCGCCCTCGCCGATGAAGAGAAAGTCGCCCGACAGGAGCCGTCCGCCAGCGAGGACGATGAGGCTGTCCTGCGTGTGCCCCGGCGCGTGCAGGAATTGGAGCGTCGCGTCGCCGTAGCCGAGCGTCTCCCCGTCCTCGAGGCGCTTGTCCACCCGGACCACGCCGGCGCTCGAGTGCATGGCGTAGGAGGCGCCGGTCTTGTCCCGCAGCGCGGTGCAGCCGGAGAGATGGTCGGCATGAGTATGCGTGTCGACCGCGACCTTCAGGCGAAGCCCCTCGTCCTTCAGGAGCTTCAAGTACTCGTCGACCTTGGTCAGCACGGGATCGATCAGCAGCGCCTCTTTGGTCTTCTCGGAGGCGACCAAATAGGTGCGGCAGGCGCCGGGGTTGAGTTGGCGAAAGATCATGAAGGCAATGATAGCAAACGCATCACGGGGTCTTCATACGGCAGCACGGATAGCGCGCCTTCCGTGCTGCCGTTAGTCGCAGTAATCCAAATCCTTCCCGAACGTTTCCTCTAATTGCGCCAAGGCCAAGAACGCCAGCGCGAACGTGACTCCGCCCACGAGACCCGTGCCCGCCAGGATGCCGAAGCGCCCCTTCGCCGCCTGGAACGCGAGGGTGGTCGGCACGAGCGCGCCGCGCACGAAGTTGGGCGCGGTGGTCGTCACGGTGGCGCGGATGTTGGTGCCGAACTGCTCCGAGGCCATCGTCACGAACATCGCCCAGTAGCCGCACGCGATGCCGAGCATCGAGCACAGGAAATAGAAGCGGGGAAGGGACGACAGCGGGACCAGAAGATAGACGGCCGTCAGCGCGCCGGATAAGACTAGGAAAAGCAGGACCACGCGACGACGGCTGCGCCAGTACTGGCTCAGGACGCCGCTGAAGAAGTCTCCCGCGGTGCAGCCTATGTAGAAGAACATGACCGCCCTCGCCGGGCTCGGGACCACCGGCATGCCGAGCGCCTTGCCGAACTCCGGCGAAAACGTGACCAAGATACCGAGGATGAACCAGATCGGCAGGCCGATGAAGATCGAGCAGACGTACTTGAGGACCCGCGCCGGGCTCGCGAGGATCGTCTTGAAGTCGCCGCGGGCGACGGGCCGCTCGCGCAGCTGCTCGAACATCCCGGACTCATAAACCCCGATGCGCAGCGTGAGGAGCGCCAGGCCCATCCCTCCGCCGATGAAGTAGGCGGTCCGCCAATCGAAGAGGTCCCCGATAAGGCCCGCCGCGACGCCGCCCAAGATGCCGACCCCGGCCACGATCGTCGTCCCGTAGCCACGCGTCTCCTTGGGCATGATCTCGCTGACCAAGGTCACGCCCGCCCCTAGCTCTCCCGCGAGGCCGAGCCCGGCGATGAAACGCAAGATAGCGTACGCTTCGACGGAATGGACGAAGCCGTTGGCGATGTTGGCGAGGGAATACAGCAGGATCGAGCCAAGAAGCACCGACAGGCGCCCCCGCTTGTCGCCCAGGATGCCCCAGAGGATGCCGCCCAGCAGCATGCCGATCATCTGCATGTTGATCAAGTGCACGCCGTTGGAGAGCAGGGCGTCGTCCGGCACGCCGATCGCCTTCAAGCTCTTGATCCGCACGATGCTGAAGAGGATGAGGTCGTAGATGTCGACGAAATAGCCCAGCGCGGCCAGCAAGATGGGGCCCTTCACAGCCTTCGAGACGCTCATGCGATGTCGCATGGTATCAATTTTCTCGTCACGGGACGGCATTTGACACGAGTAAGTCAAAGGAGTATGCTGACGGCGACAAACGACGAAATTTTTCGGAGGAAACGCATGAAACTGTCTACGAGCCGAGCCTTGGCCGCGCTATTCGTCGCGGCCGTCGCCGTCGCCGGCTGCGCCCCTAGGAAGTCGGTCAAGGACCAGTCCACCGCGGACGCGTCCAATGCCCCCGTGCAGCGCGAAGGGGACTCGGCCATGGCCCCGGCGGCCGAGACCGCCGAGGTGGACATCCGCACCGGGGACTTCACCCCGATCCCCGACCTGGCGCCCGTGCGCTTCGCCTACGACGCCTACAGCCTTTCCGAGGACGCCCGCGCGGCCCTCAAGAAGAACGTCGAGTACATCAAGGCGCACCCGACCACCGGCCTGCTGGTCACGGGCAACTGCGACGAGCGCGGCACGATCGAATACAACCTGGCGCTCGGCCAGCGGCGCGCGACCGCCGTCCGCGAGTACTACGCGCGGCTCGGCATCCCCGCCAAGACCATCGGGACGATCTCCTACGGCAAGGAGAAACCCTCTTGCCACGAATCCACCGAGGAATGCTGGACGAAGAACCGCCGCGCGGAGACGCTCATGCGCAAGTCTCCCGGCGGCGGCGTGCGGGACGCAAAGTCCGGCGCGCGTTAGATGGTCTTTCGCCGTCTAGCGCCCATCGCGGCGGCGGCGCTTTTGAGCGGCTGCGTCGCCACCCAGCGGGACGTCCTGGACCTGTCTCAGCAGACGGACGAGGTCAAGGCGCAGATCGCCGACCTTAAGAAGACGATCTCTTCGCTCCAGGCCAACCAGGCCGATCTCGCGACGAAGCTCGACCAGGTCCACTCGGACGTGACGACCTTCAGCGAGGCCGCGAAGGACTCCGAGACGAGCATGGCGAAGCTCTCGGCCAAGCTCGACGACCTTCAGGCCGCGCTCGGCCGCAAGGTGGCCGCGGTCGGCGAGGACATCGCCAAGCACCAGTCCGATCTCGAGAAGAAGTTCGACGCGCAGGAGGCCGCCACGAAGGCGGCGCTTAAGGCCGCCGAGGAGGCCGCCGCGCCGGCCAAGGTCTACCGCGCGGCCGAGAAGGCCTACCAAGAGAAGAAATACGACGCCGCGGCCAAGGGCTTCTCCGATTTCATCGAGCGCTTCCCGAAAAGCTCGCAGGCGGACCGCGCGACGTATTTCCTGGGCGAGTCCCTGTACGCGAAGAAGGCGTATTCCGACGCGGCCCGCCAGTACGCGAGCATCATCGAGAAGTTCCCGAAGGCCGACATCATCCCGGCCGCGCGGCTGAAATACGCGATGTGCCTGATCAAGATGAACTCGCACATGAACGAGGCGAAGCGCTACCTCGAGTCGATCCCGGAAGATTTCCCCAAGAGCCCCGAAGCGGCGAAGGCCGAGCGGCTGCTTAAGAAATTCGCGACCAAACCCGCCCCATCGAGATGAGCCTCCGAGGGCTCCTCGCCGCCGCGTTCCTAGGCGTGGCGCCGCGCGGCGCTTCCGCCGCGACCGACGTATTCATCGGCGTGGCGGGCAGCCACGAGTCGCGCCAGATGACGATCGGGCTGCCGCCTTTCCTCATGGAGCAGGGCCAGGCGGGCCGCGCCGAGACCGCGCTGCGCCTGCGCGAGGTGGTCCGCGACGACCTTCTGTTCTCGCGCTGGTTCAAGGCCGTCGAGCCGCCGTCCGGCGAGGCCGCGGCCGACCCGAAGGGACAGGCGGCGGCATGGAAGGCCGCCGGCGCGGCCTTCGTGCTCACGGCGAAGGTCTCCGATACGCCGCCCAAGATCTCCGTCTCGATCACCGTCCACGACCTCGCCTCCGGACAGGCCATCCTCGAGCGGTACTACCGCCAGGACTCCCAATATGTCCGGGCGCTGGCCCATCAGATCGCCGACGACATCGTGAAGCAGTTCACCGGCAAGCCGGGCGTCGCCCACACCCAGATCGCGTTCGTCAACGACTCGACCGGGCACAAGGAGATCTATCTCGCCGACTACGACGGGCAGAGCCTCCGGCGCCTCACGGCGGACAACTCGATCAATCTCCTGCCCCGCTGGAGCCCCGACCGCTCGACACTCATGTTCACGAGCTATCGCCGGCACAACCCGGATCTGTACGCCTTCAACCTGGCCAAGAGCACGATCCGGCCGATCTCCGAGAAGCAGGGGCTCAACCTCGCCGGCGGCTTCTCGCCGGACGGCGCGAAGCTCGTGCTGACCTTGTCGCGCGGCAAGAGCCCGAACGTCTTCCTGATGGACGTCGGCGGCGGAAACCTGACCCAATTGACGAACCACTTCGGCGTCGACGCGTCGCCCACCTTCTCGCCGGACGGCCGGCAGATCGCCTTCGTTTCGGACCGCAGCGGCAACCCGCAGGTCCATACGATGGATCTGTCGGGAGGCAAGGCGCACCGCCTGACTCGCCTCAACTGGTGCGACTCCCCCTCCTGGTCGCCGACCGGGGAATGGATCGTGTTCGCCGGACGCGCCAATTCCCTCGACCGAATGGACATCTTCCTCGTCGACGTCACCGGAAGCCATATCCGCCAGCTGACCCACAACGAGGGCTCCAACGAGGACCCGGCCTGGTCGCCGGACGGGCGCTTCATCACCTTCACGTCCAACCGCGACGGCAAGCGCAAGGTCTACATCATGGACGCCGACGGCAGCGCGCCGCGCCTCCTGGGCAATTTCCCCGGCCATTCCTACACGCCGGCCTGGTCTCCGTAAGGCGATGCGGGCCGCCGCGCTGGCACTGCTCTCGATGGCACTGGCCTCGCCGCTCCCCGCGGAGCCCGGCGACATGGCGATCGACCCGTATTACTTCGAGAACACGTCCTCGAAGTTCAACCAAACCGTCGAGGGCGTCGTCACGATACTGGCGGACCGCGAAGGCAACCCGAACGACAGAGGGGTGAAGGCGCTCGACTTCAAGAAGTCTCCCGACGGCCCGGCCGATTCTCCCTGCCGCAACTTCACGCTGAGGGACGTCAAGCCCGACGCGCCCGGCCGCCCCGTCGGCAAGCAGGCATGCGACGTCCGTCTGCTCGGCTGGAACGAGGACGAGGGCGGCGACCGCATCCAGCTGCCGGTGACGCGAACGCAGCGCAAGGGGAAGGACCTCTGGCTCCAAGTGGTGCGGGATCCCGACGACGACAAGCGGAGCTGGCTCCGCCTGGAGCCGACCCGGATGCAGGGACAGGAGCCGACGATGGAGTTCGTATCGCTGGGGCGTTGGGTCGGCTCGACGGGAGCGGTCCGCCGGCGCCCGTACCGCGCGTTCGGCTCCGTCATGCTCCACAACTCCCCGAGCACCACCGCCCAAGTCGTGGACACCCAGCCGTCGGCCATCGACGCCGTGCGCCAGAACCCGCGCCGGATCGTGAACGCGCCGCGGTTCGATCCGAACGTCTTCCCCCTGCGCTATCTCGGCATCCAAGGCGCGTGGATCAGGGTGGAGCTCGTGACCCGGGAATGCCGCAGCGAGGCGGCCGATACGGCCGTGTTCGATTCCCTCATGCCGCGCTGCGTCGCGGGCTGGGTGCGCTGGCGCGACGCCGACGGCGAGATCTTCATGTACCCTATCTCGCAGCAGTTCCTGCGGGGACAAGGGAGCCGTTGAGCCAAAAGCCCTCCTCTTCGGACGTCTCCCCGTCGAAGCGCACGACGATCTCGCGGAATCCCCCCGGCGCGTCCCACGCCTCCTGCCGCTTGAGGTAGCCGGCCAAGAGCCGCGCGAGCGCCCAGCGGGCGCGGAAGCGCACGGCCTCCATGGCCTCGGGCGCCGCCGCGTCCCGAATGAGCGCGGGCCGCAGGCGCCGGTCGATGGCCTCCTCCATCGCGCGTCCCGAATGATGCCGCGAGCGGCCCCAGCCCGTCTCCACGACGGCCTGCCTCCCTTCGAACATCACCTCCACCGCCTGCACCTGCGGCGGCGGGAACGTCGCGACGAAGCGTCCGCGGGAGGCGTCGACGTGAAACGCGAGCGGGCGCCGGCCCGACAGGTCGATCGCGTAATGAACGCGGGCCGGGACGCTCACGGTCACCTTGGTCGTGCCCAGGTCTACGCCTAGCAGGGATTTGGCGCTTTCCATCGCGACGGTCTTGTGGACGTCCACCACTGAGACGACGAGATGGGCGCCGTCCTCGACGCGGGGGATCCCGGCGACGAACTCGCGCGTGCGCTCCTGCAGCTGCGCGCGCGTCAAGGCGCGCCACCGGTCGAGCCCGGACGACAGCGCCGCCGAAAGCCTTTGGGACGCGGCGCGCACGCCGAGCGCCAAAAACGAGAGGGCCGCCAGCGCCCACGCCAGACGGATCGCCGTCGCCCGCATGCCGACGTTACGCGCGGCGAGGCCGGACTATTTCGACGAGATTACTTGGTTTCCGGCTCCGACTTGGGGCAGGCGTAGTCGGTCGCTTCGGACCCGGCCTTGTCGGCGAACGCGACGACGCGGAACGCCGTTTGGTCGGACTCCGGGAAAACGATGACGCCGAAACGGAAGTCCGCCGCGCCGGGCAGCTGCGCTTTGGAGGCGTTCGCCTGGGCCGCGGTCCAGACGTCCCGGAGGTCGCTGACGCGCTCGGGCTCCGGCCTCCGGCGCATCAGGAGGTCCCTGCCTCCGGGCGCCAGGCGTACGATATGGATGTGGAACTGATGCTGGCTCCGCGCGAACGGAGGGTTGATGACGAACGCGACGTCCCGGCTCTCCTCGCCGACGACGAGCGTCCGCCCTTGCTCGTCGGTCAGAGAGGCAAGCGTCTCCCACGCGAAGCGCCAGGAGTCCCGAGGACGGTTGGGGTCCTCCACGCCCGACACGAACGCCTTCGGGATCACGAGCGCGTGGAGATACCGGCTCGGGCAGGTCGGTTCGCAGGACTTGATGTCCCGGATCGCCGCGAACTCCGCGTCTTGGCGGATGAGGCGGTTCGTCTGCTTGCACGCCGTCGCCCACGGGCAGGTCCCCACGAGGGGCGCGGGGCAGAAGGTTCGGTCGCAGTAGCCGGGCCTGCTGGAGTCGAGGCATTGGTCCACGATCGTGAAGAGGATCGAGCGCTTGGGCCGCGCCTCCGTCTTAAGCGTTTCGGCGCGCGCGCAACCGCCTAGGACGAGGAACAGGGCCGCCAGCGACGCGCGGCGGAGCCTCATCGGCTGAAGCACCGCCGGCAGCGCGCCTCGTACTTCTCAGCGGCGCCGACCACGATGCGCTTCTTGGCGGTCGACAGGCGCTGGCTCTTGTTGGCGGGGTTGCCGCAGACGACGCAGATCGCGAGGTTCTTCGACACGAACTCCGCGACGGCCATGAGCCGCGCGGTGACGTCGAAGGGCGTCCCGCGGTAGTCCTGATCGAGTCCCGCCGCGATGACCCTTCGGCCCGAGTCGGCCAGGCGCTCGCAGATCTCGACGACGTCGGGGTCGAAGAAGTGGATCTCGTCGATGCCGATGACCTGGGTGTCGGCGCGCGTGAGCTCGAGGATCTGGCGGGCCGACTTGACCGCCTGGCAGGCGATCTTCGCCTGGTCGTGCGAGATGATGTGCGACTTGCCGTAGCGGACGTCCAGCGCGGAGTTGAACACCTGCACCTTCTGCCTGGCGATCGACGCCAGGCGCAGGCGGCGGATGAGCTCCTGCGTCTTGCCGGAGAACATGCTGCCGACGATGACCTCGATCCAGCCGCACGGCCAGCCCGGCGGGTGCGGCTGAGACTCGCCGGCCGAGGGCGCTGCGTGGAGCATCATCGCTTCCTCCCGTACGCCTTGCGGTAGTACTGGCGGAAATCCATCTTCTGCTTGAGCGGACGCCACCACGCGTCGTGCGTGCGATACCATCCGATCGTGTCGACGAGGGCCCGCCGGAACTCGGTCTCGGGCCGCCAGCCGAGGCGGCGCAGCTTCGCGCAGTCGAGCGCGTAGCGCCGGTCGTGGCCCTTGCGATCCGGGACGCGGCGCACGATGTCCTTGGGCTTGCCCATGATCTTGCGCACGCTCTCGACGAGCTCCCGGTTCTCGCAGGAGAAGGAGCCGCCGATGTTGTAGATCTCGCCCGTCTCCCCCTTGCGGAGCACGGTGTCGATGCCGCGGACGTGGTCCAGGACGTAGAGCCAGTCGCGCACGTTCTTGCCGTCGCCGTAGAGCGGGAACGGGAGATCGTCGAGGAAGTTGGTGATCATGAGCGACATCGCCTTCTCGGGGAACTGGTAGGGGCCGAAGTTGTTGGACGCCCGCGTGATCACCGCAGGCAGCTTGTGGGTCACCACGTAGGAGCGCACGAGCAGGTCGGAGGCGGCCTTCGACGCCGCGTAGGGGCTGTTCGGCTCGAGGGGATCGGTCTCCACCGAGTGGCCCTTCGTCACGCTGCCGTACACCTCGTCCGTACTCACGTGGACGAAGCGCCCGATCTCATGGCGCAGCGCGGCGTCCAGAAGGATCTGCGTGCCGATGACGTTCGTCTGCAGGAACGCGGAGGCGTCGATGATGGAGCGGTCGACGTGGGACTCTGCTGCGAAGTGGACGACAGCGTCGACGCCCTTCATCGCGCGGTCCACCGTCGCCGCGTCGGTGATGTCGCCCTTGATCCAGCGATAGCGACTCCCCGCGTCCAGGTCCTTGAGGTTTGCGGGGTTGCCGGCGTACGTCAGCTTGTCGAGGTTGACGATCGACGCGGACGTATGGCGCCGGAGGAAGTAGCGGACGAAGTTGGAGCCGATGAACCCGAGGCCCCCGGTGACCAGCAGCTTCATGAGGGAACGGTCAAGGCTCCGTTCGCCGGGGCGGGCTTCAAGCGCTTGAAATAGTCCTGCTCGAAATAGTTCCAGGTGTCCCGCACGCCGCGCTCGAAGTTCATGACCGGCTTGTAGCCCAGGTATTTTTTCGCGCGCGAGATGTCGGCCCACGTCTTGCGCACGTCGCCGGCCCGCGGCGGGTAATGCCGCCTCTCGAGCTTCCGGCCGACGATCGATTCGATCACGCGGATGATGTCGAGAAGGCTGTACGTCTTGCCGTTGGCGACGTTGAACGTCTCGCCCACGCCCTTCTTGGACTTCGCGGCCAGAAGATTCGCCTCGACGACGTTGTCGATGTGTGTGAAGTCCCGGCTCTGCTTGCCGTCCCAATGGACCTCGAGCGTCTTGCCGAGATAGGCCTGCTCCATGAACTTGGGGATGACTGCGGAGTACAGGGACTCGGGGTCCTGCCTCGGGCCGAATACGTTGAAGTAGCGCAGCGAGATCGTCTCGAGCCCCATCGTCTTCGTGAAGAGGATGGCGTAGTGCTCTCCGCAGAGCTTGGAAGCCGCGTACGGGCTGATCGGCTGGGGCTTGTACTCCTCTTTCTGAGGGAAGCGCGTCGCGTCGCCGTAGGCGCTGGACGTCGAAGCGTAGACGAAGCGCTTCACCTTCGCTTCGCGCGCGGCGATCAGCATGTTCAGCGTGCCCGTCGCGTTCGCGTTGTGGGAGGTCGTCGGGTCGTCCACGGATTTCGCCACCGAGCGGATGGCGGCTTGGTGGAGCACGTAGTCGACGTCGCGCATCGCCGCCCGGCAGTCTTCGGGCCGGGAGATATCCCCGCGCACGAGCTCGATCTTGCCGCGGAAGCCGGCGATGTGGGACTCCTTGCCGGTCGAGAAATTGTCCAGGACGCGGACCCGCTTCCCTTCCCGCACCAGGCGCTCAGCGATGTGCGACCCGATGAAGCCGGCGCCGCCCGTGACGAGCCAGACCCGCTCGGAGGCCATCAGGGCACCTCGACGCGGCTGGAATCGCCGACCATGATGCGGTAGGCCTCGGGCATCGCGTGCGATTTGACGACCTCGACGCGCTGGCCGATGAGGGAGTCCTGCACGCGCTTGATGCCGTGGATGCGGGCGTGCTCGAGGACGACCGAGTGCTCCACCTCGCTGTCCTCGATGTGCACGTTGAAATAGATCGACGAATACGGACCGACGTAGGAGCGGGTGATGCGGGCGTCCTTGCCGATGATCGCGGGGCCGCGGATCGTGGAGTGGACGACGCGCGCGCCCTCCTGCAGGACGACGCGGCCCTCGATCTTCGACTTGTCGTCCACCACGGCGTCCGGATGGATCGACTTCTCGACTGTCTCGAGGATGAGACGGTTGACCTCGAGCAGGTCCTCGAGCTTTCCCGTATCCTTCCACCAGCCGGAGATGTGCTTGACGATCACCGTGCGCTTCTGGTCGACGAGCCACTGGATGGCGTCGGTGATCTCGAGCTCGCCGCGGGCCGACGGCTTGATGTTGTCGATGGCCTCGAAGATCGTTTTGTCGAAAAGGTATACGCCGACGAGCGCGAGATCGCTCTTCGGCTCTTTCGGCTTTTCGACTAGGCGGACGACCTTCTCGCCGTTCATCTCCACGACGCCGAACTGCTGGGGGTTGGGCACCTTGGCGACCAGGATCTGGGCGTTGGGCTTCTTCGTTTTGTAGTCGTCGACCAGGTCGTTGAGCCCTTCCTTCAATAGGTTGTCGCCCAAGAACATCAAAAACGGAGAGTCGCCCATGAACTTCTTTGAGATCTTGACCGCGTGCGCCAGGCCGAGCGGCGCTTCCTGGGGGATGTACGTCGCCTTGAAGCCGAATTGGCTGCCGTCGCCGATCGCCCCTTCTATCTCCGCGCGGGTGTCGCCGACGATGATGCCGACTTCGGTGATCCCGGCGCGCGCGATCGCCTCGAGGCCGTAGAACAGGATCGGCTTGTTGGCGATCGGGATCAGCTGCTTGGCGGAGGTATGCGTGATCGGACGCAAGCGGGTGCCTTTTCCGCCGGCAAGAACCAAGGCCTTCATGGAAGCGGTAGTCTAGCATTTTCGCCCGCGCCCGGTCCCGCGGCGGCGCCGAGCGCCCGCCGCTATTGCGCATGGGCGGCGTCTCTCATACACTGGGGGCATGGCGCTCGAAGCCCGCTTGGGCCCGCGGATCGGTCTGACCGTTGAACATTCCTTTTGGATCACCGCGCTCATCCTGGGGTCCGCGAGCACCGGAGCGCAGTGGCAGGCCATGCTGTTGTGGCTCGCCGTCTGCTTCATCGGGGTGCTCGTGCACGAGCTCGGGCACGCCCTCTTGATGCTCCGCTTCGGCTGCTCCGCGCATATCACCTTCTACACCATGGGCGGCGTCACCCGCCCGGTGAACGCGACGACCCCCTTCACCGCCCGCCAGCACCTGGCCGTGTCGGCGGCCGGGCCCGTCCTCGGACTCCTCTTCGGCTTGGCGGCGTTTGCGTCCCGGCGCTGGTGCTATCTCCACGCGCCGTGGCAGGCCTATCTCTTCGTGGAGTTTTCCTGGCGCGCGGCGCTTTATTGGAACGCCATCAACCTTCTGCCGATCGAGCCGATGGACGGAGGTCAGTTCGCGTCCCGGGCGCTGCACGCGCGCTTCGGCATCCCCGGCCTCAAGGCGGCATACCTGCTCGGCATCGCGACCGCGGCGGGATTGGGGATCTACAAGCTGCTGGCGGGGCAGATGATCATGGCCGTGATGCTCGGCACCTTCGCCTTCGGCATCGTCCAGAAGCTGCGGCAGCTCACCCTGCGTTCGCCTCAAGACGACGATCCGCAGATCCAAGCGGCGTACGACGAGGCGCAGGCGCTCTTGGCCAAGGACGAAGCGGCGGCGGCGCAGAAGCTCATCGCCGTGCGCAAGCTGGCGAAGGCCGGCCTCATCTACGCCTCGGCCACCGAGCAGCTCGGCTGCGTGTTCTTCCGCGCCGGAGACGTCGGGGCGGCCTATCCGCTCCTGTCGAGCGTCGAGGCGTCGCTGGCTCCCTCCAGCCGCAAGGTCCTGCAGTGGCTGGCCTGCGAGGCCGGCGATTACGACAGGGCGATCTCGCTCGGACGGTCCCTGTTCAACGAGGCCAAGGACGCCGGCGTCGCCTGCGCGTCCGCCGCATCGTACGCGGGCTTGGGAGACCCGGAGCGCGCGGCCCACTGGCTCAAGACCGCAGCGGCCTTGGATCGCGAGACAGCCGGGTTGATTCTCAAGGAGAAGCACTTCGACCGCGTCCGCGCCGACCCTGCCTTCAGGGACGCCGTCGTCTCTCTCGGCCTGGGCTAGGCCCCTCTACTTCTCTCCTCGGTCGTTCCATTGGCGCCAGGGCGCGTCGTTGACGGGGAGCGGGCGCTCCTTGTCGAGACGGAGTTCGAGGCGCACCTGCGCCTCCTTGACGCCTCCGGGGCGGATGCGGAATTGAAAGCGTGTGTAGAAGTCGTGCCACTCGCGGCCGATCCACATCTCCTTGTCGAAGAGCTGGACGCTGTCGAAATGGAGCCCGCCGCGCGTCGAGCGCAGGTCCTGCCGGAGGACGCCGCCCGCCGACCAGCGCCCGTGCTCGGGCGTCCAGGCGAACTCCTGGCTGATGAAGTAGTGGTTGGCGCTCGCTACGTTGTTTCCGACACCGGCGCCGAAGAAGCGCTTGCGCCGTTCGCCGTAGTCGGCCTGGATGGCGAAGGCCTGGTCTCCGCGCGTGAGCTCGTAAGCGTCGTGGACCGAGACGTCGAAGAAGGGCCGCGGGGTCCAGACGACGTCGCCGACGATCGGCTGGACGCGTTCCCTAAATCCAAGCGCGTGGTCGCGGTAGGTCCGCCAGTCGAAGCCCGAGAGGACCCGGACGAACACCTTCCGCGTCGGGCGGAACATGTCCTGGAGCGTGAGTAGGTTCTTCTCGACCCCGTGATCGTTGGCTTCGAGGTTCGGCGCGAGCGTGTTCGGCCGCAGGCGGCGCACGTAGCTTTGACCCAGGTCCCAATCGCCCGCGAGCGTCGCTACGCGCAAGGTGCCGCCCATCGAGTAGCGGCTCGTGAAGGAGTCGACATAGGTGCGCGAGGAGGCTACGCCCGTGTACTCGTCGAATCGGTCCTGAAACGTCTCCGACAGTCCGGCGACGGGCGTCACGCTGACGCCGGGGACGATCGGGATGGAACGCGTCGCTTCCCAGCCGGCGCCCACCGACTTCTGCAGGAACCCCAGGCCGTGATCGTAGACGTTGTCCGCGAAGGCGTTGAACGTGTTGAGGAAGGGCGTCCGCAGCGGCCGCGGCGTCGTCTGCCAATCCACGCGCGGAGCGCTTTCGCGGCTCTTGAAATAGCGCTGCGTGGAGGGATCGCCCTGGTCCAAGCGGGTGTAGATGAGGCGGGTCGTGGTCGTGGCGGTGCGGCGGACCAGCGCGGCCTGGTTGACGAGTTCGGGGCTGATCGGCAGCGAGTGCGCCCGCACGTAGTCGTTGTTGAAGCTCGCGTCGGACTGCGCCTGGACCCGTGAGTGGAAACTGACGCTCGACGCCACGGCCTGATAATGGTCCCCCGCGGCGGCCCAGCGCTGCCGCCCCGTCTTGCGCTCGATGATCCGGTAGCCGAACAGTCCGCCGTTCGCCACGCCCGGCCGCCGGTATTCCAGCTCGTTGCCGAACGCCGGTCCCTGCGTCCCGAAGTAGTCCAGGTACAACCGGCCGCCCATGTACGGGAACGGCTCGTATTGAGTCGTCGACTTGGCGAACATGCCGTTGCGGTGGTCGTAGCCGGGATTGACCCGGGTGCGGAGCAGGTGCTTCTTCCGCAGCGACTTCCACATGAACGGGGTGTAGAAGACGGGAACCTTGCCGACGTAGAGCACGGAGTTCCACGCGGTGAGGAACTTCTTCGGCCGGACGTGCACCGACGAGGCGCGGAAGAGGAAATGCGGCGCCGGGTCCGTGTTGCAGCTCGTGAACCACGCGTGCGAGAAGTGGATGCGCCGCCTCTCGTCGACGCGCCCGATGCCGCTGCGGATCCTCCACGGCGCGTAGCCCGCCGCCGCGCCGAGCACCGTCCCCGTGCTTCCCGTGAAATAGAACGTGCCCGCGTTACCTGAGACGACGCTCACGCCGTCGTCGAGCTCCAAAAATCCCGCGGCTTCCCCGCGCCGGTCGCTCAAGTCCACCAGCAGCTGGTCCGTGCGGATCGTCCACGTCGCCTCGCGGACCGTCACGTGCCCCTGCAGGCGCATGAGCGAGGAAGACTCGCGGTAATCGAAATGGTCCGCCGTGAACTCGATGTGCGGCGCGGAGGTGGCCGGAGGCAAGGTGAACGGGGCGTCCTCCGCCGCAGCCGACGCGGCGAGGAAGGCGCAGAGCGCCGCCGCGGCGCCGAGCCTAGAGCTCATCGCGAGCTCCGAGCAGGCGCCGGGCCTCGCCGACGAGGTAGAACGAGCCCACGACGCAGAGGACCCGGCCGCCTCGCGCCTGACTCAGCGCGTCCGAGACGCTCGGCAGGACGGTGACGTGGGCCGACGGCGCGCGCCGCGCGACCTCCCGCGCGAGCGCGCCGGGCTCGAGCGCTCGTGGGCTGGCGGGCCGGGTCGCCACCACCCGCTGGCCCGCGAGACAGGGCGCCAGGACGCGCGCCATCCGGTCGTGCTCCTTGTCCTTGAGCATGCCGAGGACGAAGAGCTTTGGCGAGCGCGCCCAGGGCGAGGACTCGAGCGTGCGCCGGAAAACCGTCATCGCCTGCGGGTTGTGCGCGCCGTCCAGGACGTATGGCCCGCGCGCGTCGCGGCCGACCTCGAAGCGCCCGGGCCAGCGCGCCGCGGCGAGTCC
Organism: Elusimicrobiota bacterium; assembly: GCA_016194745.1. Taxonomy (GTDB): domain Bacteria; phylum Elusimicrobiota; class Elusimicrobia; order UBA1565; family JACRDR01; genus JACQBA01. The sequence goes on along the minus strand of JACQBA010000016.1, from coordinate 138,453 downwards.
CTCCCGCAGGGCCCGCTCCGGCACGGCCACGCCGCGCCGGCGCAGCGCCTCCGACGCCATGACGACGAGCGCCGCGTTGCGCGGCTGGGCCCCCCCGAGCATGCCGAGGCGGTAGGAGCGCCCGTCCGCCGCCGCGACGGTCTGACGCCCGTCTCTCCAATCGACGGCCGTCGTCCGGAATCCGTCCTTCGCCTCGAGGCGCCGCAGACCGACGCGCCGCCGGCGCGCCTCGCGCTCGAGCGCTCGCGCCGGCGCGGGCTTGTCCTCCGCGGAGTACGCGGGAGCGCCCCGCTTGAAGATGCCGGCCTTCTCGAAGGCGATCGACTCGAGCGAGCCGCCCAGGAAATCCATGTGGTCCCAGTCGATCGACGGGATGACCGCGGCCGCGGGGCGGCGCACGACGTTCGTCGCGTCGAAGCGGCCGCCGAGACCCGTCTCCAGCACGACGACGCGCGCTCCCGCATCCCGGAAGTGCTGGAAGGCCACGGAGGTGACGAGCTCGAAGTAGGTGAGGCGGTCGCGCGGCGACGAGCGCTCGACGCCCAGCGCCCGCTCCACGCCGCGCGCGAAGGCCTTGGGCGGGATCATCCGTCCGTCCACCCTAATGCGCTCGCGCACATCGCGCAGATGGGGCGAGGTATAGAGCCCGGTGCGGCAGCCGTTGGCCCGGAGGACTGCGTCGAACATCGCGCAGACCGAACCTTTGCCGTTGGTGCCTGCGACGTGCACCGAGACGCAGGCCTCCTGCGGGTCGCCCAGGGCGCGCAAATGGCGCCGCATGCGCCCGAGCCCAAGCCGGATGCGCGTCTCCTGCCGCGCCTCGAGAAGCTCGAGCGCGCGCCGATACGTCATGCCGTCCTTAGCCGTGGGATGCGCTTGACGCGGCTGATCGCAGCGCCCAGGGCGCGCAGCTTGCGCTCGACGCGCTCGTAGCCGCGGTCGATGTGATAGACCCGTTGGATCACGCTGCGTCCGCGCGCCGCGACGGCCGCGCAGACGAGCGCCGCCCCGGCGCGGATGTCGGAGGCCATGACCGGAGCGCCGTGCAGGTACGGCACGCCCTCCATGATCGCGATGCTCCCCTCGGTCCGCAGCCACGCGCCCATGCGGGCGAGCTCGGCGGCGTGGATGAAACGCTTCTCGAAGATCTTCTCGCGCACGCGCGAGCCGCCGCGCGCCAGGCACATGTAGGCCATCCATGGGGCCTGAAGATCCGTCGGGAACCCCGGATGCGGGGCCGTCGCGACGCTGACCGGCTTGGGCCGGCGGCTCATCTTGATCCGCAGGCCGCCGTCTTCCTCGCGGATGCTCGCCCCCGAGGCGCAGAGCGCGCGGACGACGGCCTTCAAATGGTCTTCCCGCGCGCCGTCGAGGAAGAGGTCGCCTTGCGTCATCGCGGCGGCGATGAGGAACGTCCCCGCCTCGATGCGGTCCGCGATGACGTCGTGCACGACGCCGTGCAGCGCCTTGGCCCCGCGGACGCGGATCACCGACGTCCCCGCGCCGGAGATCTCCGCGCCCATCTTCCGCAGGAAATCCGCGAGATCGACGATCTCCGGCTCCCGCGCCGCGTTCCTGAGAGTGGTCTGGCCGGGGAGCGCCGCCGCGGCCATCATGAGGTTCTCCGTCGCGCCGACGCTCGGGAAGCGGAAGCGGATCGTCCGCGGCTTGAGCCTTCCCGTCAGCACCACGTCGCCGTGCGAGAACGTGGACTTGGCGCCCATCTCCTTGAATGCGTGAAGGTGGATGTCGATAGGCCGCATGCCGATCGCGCAGCCGCCGGGCAGAGCGACGCTGACCTTCTGAAACCGCGCCAAGAGCGGCCCCGCGACCAAGGTCGAGGCGCGCATCTGCTTGACGAGATCGTACGGAGCGCCGGTCCTCAGCGTCCCTTTCGACTCCACGTACGCCGTCTTGCCCTCGCGCCTCACCTTCTTTCCGAGCTGTTCGATGAGCCGAAACGTGGTGCGGATGTCCCGCAGGTCCGGCACGTTGCGGATGACGCACGGTTCGTCCGTCAGCAGCGTTGCGATGAGGATCGGCAGCGCCGCGTTCTTCGACCCGTTGACCCGGATCGTTCCGCGAAGCGGTCTGCCGCCGTCGACGATAAAATGGTCCATGCTTATATACGCCGGCCGACGCGGAAATATATCATTTTGGCAGAAGACGGCCGTACGCGGCGCGCTCGAGGCCGGCGACGTCGCGCCGGATATCCACGTCGCCGAAGCCGCCCTTCTCCAAGAGCGCCCGCACCGCGGCACCTTGTCCCTCGTCCATCTCGAGTACGAGCCAGCCCCCGGCGCGCAGCATCGACGGCGCCTCGTGGATGACGGCTCGTATCGCGTCCAGGCCGTCCTTGCCTCCGTCCAAGGCCAAACGCGGCTCGCAGAGGACCTCCGGCGCCAGGCGGGGGATCCGAGAGGACGGGATGTACGGCGGGTTGGACACGGCGAGGTCCGCCCACGATTGGGAGACCTCCCGCGTCGGCTTGAACAGGTCGCTTTCGATGAAGCGCACGCGCCGTTCGAGCCCGAGACGCTCCGCATTCTTCGTCGCGACCTTGAGCGCGGCGCGGCTCATGTCGGTGGCGACGATGAAGGCGTCCGGCAGGCGGTGGGCCAAGGCGAGGGCGATGCAGCCGGAGCCGGTGCCGATGTCGAGAGCCCGGACGCCGCGGCCCAGCGACGGCCGCATCCCGTCGGCCAGCTTCAATGCCGACTCCACGACCTCCTCGGTCTCAGGCCGGGGGACGAGGACGTCGGACGTGACCTCGAACTCCAAGCCCATGAAGGGCTGCGTCCCCAGGACGTAGGCCAACGGAAGGCGCCGGGAACGCTTGCGGACCAAGCCCCAGAATCGGAGCCGGCGGCGCTCGTCGACCGAACCGGAGGCCCTCGCGGCGACCTCGCCGCGGCCCGCGCCGAGGACGGATGCCATTAGGAACTCGGCGCTCGCGCGGGACTCCGGGACCTTGTGCTCGTCGAGAAATCGCTCGGCTTCCTTTAATAGAGCGCCGACCGTCTCCCCGGGCGTCATGACCCGTCTTCGAGGTGGAGCCGCTCCTCTTCCTCGCGCAGCGCCTCGAGAACAGACCCGATCTCCCCTTCCATTATAGTAGGCAGATTATGCCAGGACCTTTCGAGCCTATGGTCGGTCAGGCGATTTTGCGGAAAATTATAGGTGCGGATCTTCTCGGAACGGTCGCCCGTTCCGACCTGCTTGCGGCGGTTCTGCCCCTGCTTCTTCTCCTCTTCCTCGCGGGCGGCCGCGGCAAGCTTGGAGCGCAGGATGGCCATGGCCTTGATCCGGTTTTGGCCTTGGGAACGCTCGTCCTGGCATTGGACCACGACGTTGGTCGGGATATGAGTGATGCGGATCGCCGTCTCGACCTTGTTTACGTTCTGCCCGCCGGCGCCGCCGGCGCGGTAGGTGTCGATGCGAAGGTCCTTCGGGTTGATCTCGACCTCGACTTCCTCCACCTCCGGAAGCACGGCGGCGGTGCAGGTGGAGGTGTGGATGCGCCCCGAGCCCTCCGTGGCCGGAACGCGCTGCACGCGGTGGACCCCTCCTTCGAACTTGAGCCAGGAGTAGGCGCCGGCGCCCTTCACGTAAAGCACGGCCTGCTTCATCCCGTGGAGCCCGGTCTCGGTGGATTCGGCGATCTCCGCCTTCCAGCCCTTCGTCGCGCAAAAGCGTTGGTACATCCTCAGAAGCTCCGCGTTGAAGAGCGCCGCCTCGTCTCCCCCGGCTCCGGCGCGGAGCTCGAGGAACACGTTCTTGGAGTCGTTGGGGTCCCGCGGAATGAGCCCACGGCGTATCTCCGCGGCCAGCTCCGCCTGGCGCTTGGAGAGCTCCTCGCGCTCGGCCTTGGCAAGCTCATGCAGATCGACGTCGGGTCCGTTGAGGATGGCCTCCGCGTCGGCCAGGTCCCGCTCGACCTTGCGCCATTCGCGCACGCGCATGACGAAGGCCGCCAGTTCCGAATGGCGCTTGAGCAGCGCGTGCCGCTCGGCGTTCGACGGCGGTTCGGGGGCGGCCAACCGCGCCTCGATGCCCGCGAACTCCTTCTCGATCGCCTCGATTTTGTCTTTCATAAATGAGAAACCCCGGCCGAAAGGGCCGGGGTTTTCTCGCCGGGAACGCTACGCCTTTTTCTTGGCGCCCTTGGCGTCCTTTTCCTTAGTAATAGGAGCGGAGCGCAGGACCTTCTTGGGCTTCACGGAATCCAGCTTCTTCTTGACCTCGGCCACGGGTTTGCGCTCCACCATGGCGCCTCCGGTCGTCGCGAAGCGCTTCTTGAAGCGTTCCACGCGGCCGGCAGTGTCCACGAACTTCTGGCGTCCCGTATAGAAAGGGTGGCAGCCCGAGCAGATTTCCAGCTTTATGACCGGCCGCGTGGAGCGCGTGACGAAGGTGGTACCGCACGCGCAGCTCACATGGGCGGTGACGTAGTGGGGGTGTATTCCTGGTTTCATCGTCGGTAAGTGTAGCAAATTTGAGACGTGAAAAGAAACGCCCCGGGGGAATTCCTCCCCGGGGCGTCCGGTCCGTGAAGCGCGGACGACAAAAACTCTCTTGCCGAGCGGACTACTCCGTGAGGGCGCCCCTCGAGGCGATCTTCTGGCGGTCGGCCTTGTTGGCGAATACGACCTTGCCGTCCTTGACCGTCCCCATGATGCCGTGCTCGCGCCGGAAGGCCTCGTGCGTCTCCACGTTGGCGGGGTCCCACTTGCTGAACGGATGGCGCCAGGTCGCGATCACGCCCTTGACCGGCTCCTTCAAGTCCTCGAGCGCCTCCTTGATCTTCTGGGAGTCGGCGCTCTTCGCCTGCTTGACGGCGGCGGCGAAGAGGAGCATCGCGTCGTAGCCTTCGGCGGCGGCCATGGCCGAGGGGATGCGCTCGACCTTGTACGCCTTGTGAAAGGCGTCGATGAACTTCTTCCAGCGAGGGTTGACGCCGTCCTCGAAGAACGCGGCCTGCGGCATCACCGCTCCGTCGGCGTTCCCCTTCGCGTTGTCGAGGAAGCTGGACATGGACAGCGGCCACCCGCCGATCAGCGGCACCTTGAGCTCGGCGGCGGCCATGCTGTTGGCCACGGCCGCGAGTTCCGGCCCGATCCCCCAGATGAGGACGGCCTCGGCGCCCTTTTCCTTCGCGCGCTTCACCTGCGCGGACATCTCCTTGTCGCCGATGTTGAAGGTGTCGGCCGAGACGACCTCGAGCTTGTCGCCCTGCTTCTTGATCTGCTTGAAGAGGTCGCGCGAGCCCGAGACGCCGTAGTTCGTCGAATCAGTGAGGATCGCGACCTTCTTGTAGCCGCGGTTGACCGCCTCCTCGACGACCATGGCCGACTGGATCCCGTCGTTGAGCGAGAAGCGGAAGATGAAAAGGTCCTTCACCCCGCCGCCCTGAGTCCATGGGGTCATCGAGCCCGTTCCGGCCGCAGGGACGATGATCTTGGTGATGCCCTTCTCCTGGTAGTATTTGTCCCCCGCGAGCGCGATGCCCGTGTTGACGGTGCCGATGACGCCGGAGAGCTCCGGGATCTCGGAGACTTCCTGCGCGACCTTGCCCCCCACGTCGTTGTTGCCCTGGTCGTCGCGCTCGATGACCTCGATGAGCATCTTCTTGCCGCCGACATCGATGCCGCCCGCCGCGTTGAGCTCGGCCACGGCCAGCTTGGCCGCGTCTCTCATGGAGGTTCCCATATTGGCAGAGCCTCCGGAAAACGGTCCGGTGACGGCGACCTTGATCTTGTCGGCGGCGAACGCCGGAGACGAAACGGTCAATGCGACGGCAAGGGCGGCGATTATTCTCATCTTGTCCTCCTGGTGTATGCCGGAAGCGGCGCGGGCTCAGTATAGGCCCCGAACTCTCCGTTGTCAACGCCTTGCGGGGTCCTGCGGGGTCCGTCAAGAGTCGAACAAGAAAGGTGTACCCGCCTATCATTGTTCGGAAGGAAGCCGTTGGATTACACTGCGAGTGTCTCTCTAGATAGGAGGTTTCCATGAATATGAAGGCAACTCTCACCATGGCGGCGCTGGCGGTCTGCATCGTGTCCGCGTCCGTGCGGGCGGACGACTACACCGACAACACGACGTCGTCTTCGAAATCGGAGAAGCTCACCACCGACTGGCCGGACTTCACGAAGCGGGTCGGAGACTTGATGGTCGGGCGGTACGGGCAGCCCGACGAGCACACGATCGGCCATCTCGTCTGGCGCGACAGGGGTCCGTACAAGCGCATCATCGTGCACCGGTTCCCGGACAAGCACTTCTACGCGCTGGAGCAGACGATCAACTATCCGGTCCCGCACGACGCCTTGGGCTTCTACGACTTCGCCGAGTGCAAGGTCGAGACGGACAAGGTGCGCGCGGAATTGACGTCCTACTGCGACACGGAAGAATCCAACGTCCTGGCGTTGAACCTCGCGGACGACATCCTCAACCGCGGCCGGGCGATCGCGGACGCAAGGGAGGCGTACGTGCGGACCAATATGGTCGCGCTGCGAGGACGATCCTCGAACTATTCGGAACGGCTCCTGTTCACCGTACCCGACAACCGGCAGATCGAGAACTTCAAGCGTCAGGTCTACGAGAGCGAGAAGAACAACTGAGCTTCAGCCGGACGATCGACGGCCTCTGGCGCGGGCACTCCCGCCAGGGGCCGCGTGTCCCGGAACGGGGAAAATGCTAAAATCAGCATCATGCGAGCCCACTGGCTGGTCCTTGCGCTTTCCCTGTCGTCCACCCTCAATGCCGCGCCGATCGGCTACGTCGTCAGCGTCGATTCCGGCCGGGTCTTCCTCGACTTCAACGCCGCGAGCGGCGCTGCGGTCGGCCAAGAGTTCCTGATCTTCACCGACGGCCGCGAGCTCAAGCACCCCGTCACCGGCGCTTCCCTCGGCCATGTCGAAGACGAGATCGCCTCCGGCAAGATCATGCGGATCACGGATCAATACTCCGTCGGCATCCTGAACCAGCTCGACGCGAAGGCAGCCGCCGCGGCGGCTCCCTCGGCGGGCCAGAAAGTCCGCCTCATCACCCAGCCGCCTCCGACGCAGCCGGCGGCGCCCCAAGCGTCACCGACGACGACCGCCCCCCCGCAGCCTCGCGCGGCCGCCTGGAAGAGCCCTCTGACCGATTTCATCGCGATCGCCTTCGCGGTCGGGGACGTCGACGGGGACGGCAAGCTGGACGCCGTCATGGCCGACGAAGACCACGTCTACGCCTATCCTACGGAAGGGGCGGGCGAATGGAAGCCGTTCTGCCAGTTCAAGAACGACTCGACCGGTTCCCAGAACCTGTCCCTCGAGGCGGTGGACCTCGACAAGAACGGCCGCGCGGAAGTCTTCGCGACCTACCGTAACGTCGCCTACGATCGCGTCGAGACGGCCGTCCTGGACTGCGAGGGCGGCTCTTTTAAGGTAAAGACGATCCTTCCCTACATGGTCCGCTCCTACCAAGAGGCGGACGGCATCCAGAAGCTGGCCGCCCAGGGCCTGGAGCGCCACCAGATGTTCTCCTTCGACAGGATCACCGATTTCGCCTATCGGGACGGCAAATACGTGAGAGGCTCTGAGATCAAGGGCAAGCGCCTGGAGTGGCTCTACGGCTTTTCCTTCGGGAAAGACGCCTCCAACGGCAACGCCTTCCCGATCACGTTGACCAAGAACTACTCGCTCAAGGTCCAGTTCTCCCGCAACAACTGGATGAGCAAGGAAAGCTACGGCCAGACGCCCAATCGCATCCGCTGGCAGGATCGCGACGACCTCTTCACGTTCTATCCACGGATGATCCTCGAAACGGGTCCGAACGGTCTCGAGGCTCTTTATTTGCCCCTAAATCACGGCCGCCTGGGCCAGCTGACGACGCGCTTCGGCCTGGGGACCTTCGACGACGGCGAGATCCACAGGCTCAAGTGGAACGCCATGAGCATGATCCCCGACTGGAACATCAGCCAGCTCGGCGGCTACGTCGCCGATATCGCGGGGATCCGGACGGACGACGGCAAGATCCGGGAGATCTGGGCCGCCGTCGTGAGCCAGAACGACCGCACCTCGATCCAAAAGTACGTTCCCTAAGCCTTAAGACGCCTCACAGAGGAAGGAACCCCCTGCTGGCAAGCCCACGGGGGGTTCTTGCTATCGACCCTGCCTAGCGCTTGAACGTTGCGGCCAAAAGGAAACCCCCTTGCGGGCAAGCCCGCAAGGGGGTTCTTGTGATCGGCCTAGCTTAGAACTTGAAGTTCCAGTCCAGGTTGACCATGTTCGCCGGGTTGACGCCCTGCTGAGTGCCGGGGGCGGCCGCCGCGACGACTTCGTTGATGTAACCGCCGGGCTGGAAGCGCGCGATCTGCAGCGCCAAGGACAGGTTGTCCGAGTGCTTCCAGTCAGCCGTCACGCCGTATTCGTAGCCGATGTGCCGGTTGCCCTTCGCCTGAGGCGAGGACACCGCGGCGTTGGCGTTGCCGAAGTTGTGGACCGTGGCTTTCTGATACCAGTAGTCCCACACTTCGAAGCCGGTCGTGAGCTTCTTGAGTCCCGCCGGAGTCGCCTTCAAGCCGAGGCCCCAGATGATGCGGTTCGTGAAGCCCGTGCGGCCGACCTGCGCCACACCGTCATACGCCGCCGCGCCGGACGCCGCCGAGAAAGGAAGCAAGGATCCGAGCGCAACGACGTTCGTCGTGCCCTCACCGAACTTCCCGTAGAGCAGACCCTGGCGAGGGCTGTTCGTGATGGACGTGAAGTCCTGGTTATGGTTCGAGTTCGTGTTTGCGCGGCCCGTGCCCCACCCGTAGTGGAACCACGGCGCGAACGTCGCGACGTTGGACACGTCGGCCTTATAGCCGGTGCGCAGCCAGAACGCCTTACCCACGTAGTTCGCGGAGGACGAGCAGTAGACGCCGCCCGCGTTACACGCCGCGGACTGAAGCGTCCGGTTCTCGCCGCCGTTGAAGGCTAGGTCGAAGTTGAACCAAGCGCCCATGCCTTCGCCGCGGACTTTGAAGCCGTACACCCACAGGTTGTCGTTCTTACCGGTGGCCGTGGCGCCCGCGTTCGTATCGGCGCCCGAGGCAAACGTCCCGTGCGTGACCCGGTTCCAGACCTGCACCGACGCCTTAACAGGAAGGCCTTTGATCCAGGCGTAGAAGCCCCGGACGTCGACGTCGGCCGTCTGGGCCGTGCCGTTGCCAGCCAAGCTCGCCTGACCGGTCGTCTTGCCGGCGATCCCGACGAGCTTCGCCCAGTCGGTATCCCACATGCCGCTGACGGCGTCGATCTGGGTCGTGGCGTAGCGAATGCTGCCACTCTTGCCCCACCGGGCGAAGAAGTCGTTCTCTTCGTCCTGGAACCACTGGCGACCCACCGTGGTGTCGATCTTGTCGAAGAGCTTATCGATCTTCACGCTGGCCTCGTCGACCATGACGTTGCTGGCGACGTCGGCAGTGCCGGGCGCGCCGATGACGGACGGGCTACCGCTGGCGCCCGCCGTACCGGCAGTAGCAGCCGTGTTGCCCCACGTGCGGTCGTTTTTGCGCAGCGTCACCTTTCCGTGGATGTCATCCAACAGATCCCATCCCGCAGTGACGACAGTGCGCGTGATCGCGGCTCCGATGCGGTCGTTGTTGCCCCATGCATTGGCGCCGGCGTTTGCGTTCCGCGTAGAGAAGTCGCGGGAGTTGTTTGAGGAGTTCATCCTCAAATCCATGCTTCCGCTGACTTTCAGGTTCTTGAAGAGTTCGGCGCTAGCCGGCCCGGAAGGAATCAATAGGGCCAGGCTGAGCACCATACCCAAGAGCTTCTTCATGCGATGTTGTCCTCCTTAGTGTTCTGCCGCGTGCTTCGCGGGCGCGTATCCGCGAATGCTCCGCGCATTGCCCTATCGAACGCCAACGGCGCGTCCTTCAGAAGCGTAGCGATTCTAAACAACACCCTTTGGCAATGTCAAGAAATTTCTTCATCCAACCGTCATCACATCCAGATACCCTTGTCATAACCCAGCATTGGCGCCAGGAGCCTCTATGTAACGGACGCCCTTGATTTTGTCAAGGCCAATGTCAGGCTCCGTCAGCGCGCGGCGCGTGTCGGCTGGATCGCGGACGGTTTGCGTGTCGAACCCATTTTTTGTAAGAGAACAGGCCGTGGCGAAGAAACCAAGTCTCCAGTCCCTCCTGTTGGCGGCGGCCTCGTTGACCGCCGCCTGCGTCGCCGCGGCCCTCTTGTTCGGCGTCTATACGAGCTTTCCCGAATCCGCCGTGGCCGGAGGCCTCGCAAGACGCGATCTGCTGCTGCGCCTGGCCGTCGCGGCCGCGATCTCCGCCGCGGCCGGCCTGATCATTTCCTCTATAGCGCTCAACGCTTGGATCGGGAATCCGATGAGCCGGCTCGTCGCGGCCGCCAAGCTCCTGGCGGAGGGCCGAACCGGAGCGGCGCGCACCATGGACCAGAACATCCTTGTGCGCGAAATCGACGAGCTCTGGAGGACCGTCCACGAGATGGCGGCGAACCAGACGATGCTCATGCGCTACGTTCGCGACACCTCCGAGCGGGTGTCGTCGTCCACGGGCGCCCTCCGGGCGGTCATCGAGGAGGCCGGCAAGGGCATCACCCAATCTTCCCACGCCATCTCCCAATTGTCCGACAATATACGTTCGGTGTCGCAGACGACGCAGGAAGCCTCCAATTCCAGCCAGCAAACGGTGACGAACGCCCAGGAAGGCTCGGCGCTGGTCAACGACATGGTCACCGTAATGAAGGAAGCCCAGTTCTCGGTGACCGAGTCCGCGGGCTACATCGGCGCCATGAGCAAGCGATCGATGGAGATCCAGAAAATCCTCGACGCGATCACGAAGATCTCCACACAGACCCACGTCCTGTCCCTGAACGCCGGCATCGAGGCCGTCCGCGCCGGAGAGGCCGGGGCGGGCTTTTCCGTGGTCGCGGAGGAGATCCGCCGCCTCGCTCAACACTCCGGCGACAGCTCCCGGCAGATCGAGGAGCTCGTCCAGAAGATGCAGGAGGACACGAAGCTGGCCATCGACCGGTCCGTCAAGGGGAGCCGGAAGGTCACCGAAGGCTATCGCATGACCCAGGAGGCGCAGAAGCGCTTCGCGGTCATCGCCAGCGAGATCTCCCAGATGACGTCGCAGACGAAGTGGATGGCCGCCCACGTTGAAGCGGTCGCCACCTCGCTGCGCCAGGCGGCCGCCACCGACGCAAATCACACCAAATCGATCGACCAGGTCACCGCGAGCACGAAGGAATTGGCGAAGGTCGTCGACGACTTGAAGGCCGTTATCGAGCAGTTCGCGCGCTGACGCCGACCGTCAGACGGGCTCGCCCGCAAGCTTCTTAAGGAGGGGCATCAGCTCGTCCTCACTCACCGGCTTCTGGAAATAGTAAGCCCCCCCGACGTCGATGGCCTTCTTCTGCGCCTCGGACTTGGGGTTGGTGGAGATGAAGATCACGGGGATATCCTTGGTCTCGGGCGACGCCTTGATCCGCCGGCACGCCTCCAGACCGTTCATGTTGGGCATGTCGATGTCCATCAGGATGACGGTCGGCCGGTTCGCCTGCGCTTTCTCGAGGCACTGAACGCCGTCCCGGGCCTCTTCGATCTCGTAGCCTTCCATGCTCAGCGTGTCCTTCATCAGGCCGCGCAGGTTTTCGTCGTCGTCCGTCAGCAGGATCAAGATGCGCCGAGCGTTCATGGATGGCTCCTCATGCCTTCACGTTCAAGATCTTCTTGATGAGGTCGATGAGCGTCGCGCAATTGTACGGCTTGGCGACGCAGTACTGGACTCCGTTGTCCTTGGCGACTTTGTCGATCTGCCCGCCGATGCTCCCCGAGAGCACCACGACGGGCATCATCTTGGTCCTGGCGTCTTCCCTAAGACGCCGGCAGACTTCCCAGCCGTCGATGTCCGGCAAGCCGATGTCGATGACCGCGAGCTGCGGGATCTCCCGGAGGGCGACGTCGATCGCGTTCTTGCCGTTCTCGACCGAGAGGCTCTGGAAGCCCTCGAACTCCAAATTGTCGCAGAGGAGCATCCGAAGACTCTCCTCGTCGTCGACCACTAAGATCTTGGCGCCCATTCTCTTCTTTTCCTTACGTGCGTCGCTCAAAAGACTCCTGGAGTATAAAGGGTATGCGATTTTTTTGCCAGGGTATTTTTTGCGGCTGCATGAACCCTCCCGGACGGGAGGTATTGACAATTCGCGGCCCATCCACAACACTGGCCCCGTGACGGAAGATCGCGGCGGCCGCGCGCTCGCCTTGGCCCTCGTCGCCTGCGCGCTGTCGCTCCTCGGCTGGTGGGATTCGCGCCGGCAGCTCTCGCGGCTGCGCGCGTCCGTGGAGGGCCTGACGGGGAAGATCGGCGAGGTTCCCCCCAGCCCCGCCACGGGACCCGAGCACGACTGGCTCAAGGGGACCGTCAACGAGAAGCTGAAGCAGCTTAGGCTGCATACGGGAGGCTTCCCTAGGGCGATGGCCGAGGTGGGGTATCGCTATACCGAGCTCTATTTCGCGGGAAAGGAAGGGAACTGGCCGGTTGCCGAGCGGCACGCGAAGATGATCGACGAAGTCGTCCGGCAAGGCATCGAGCGCCGGCCCCACCGCGCGGCCTCCGCCCGCTATTTCTTGGAGGAGGACTTCCCGGCCTTCCGAGAAGTCCTCAAGAGGAAGAATCCCGCGGAGGTCGAGGCCGCCTTCGCCAAACTGCGCATGGCCTGCAATCGCTGCCATATCCGGGAAAAGGAAACCACCTATGTGGTGAAGATGCCGGAAAAACGATTATCCCCGATCCGCAAGAACGATTGACCCGCCCGAAAACGATGCGCCTATCCGCGATCGCCGCCGCCTTCGTGTTGTCCGGAACCCTTCTAGACGGGCGGGCCATCGGAGCGACCTTCGTCTACGTCTCCAATGCGGACGACGGGGACATCGGCCTTTACACTCTCGCGGACGACGGCTCGCTAAAGCCAGGAGATCGGTTCAAGGCCGAAAAAGCCGTCATGCCGATGGCGATCAGCCCGGACAAGCGCTTTCTCGTCGCGGCGGTACGATCCAAACCCTACGGCGCCTACACCTACGCGATCGACCGTGTCTCGGGCTCGCTCAAGCTGGTCGGCAAGGGGCCTCTCGCCGAGAGTTTCCCCTACGTCTCCTTCGACCGCACCGGGCGGTTCTTGCTCGCCGCTGCCTACGGCGCGGGTCTCGTAAGCGTGAGCCCTGTCGGCAAAGACGGCCTCGTCGGGGAGCCGCGCCAAGTGATGCCGACGGGACGCAAGGCGCACTCGATCCTGGCCGATCTGACGGGCCGCTACGTCTTCGCGGCGCATCTCGGCACCGACCAGGTCTTTCAATTCCTTTTCAATGCCAAGAGCGGCCGCCTCGCCGCGAACACACCGCCCGTCCTCCAGCTCAAGGCCGGGACCGGACCCCGCCACCTTATCGTATCCTCGGACAATCGGTTCTTCTATCTTCTGAGCGAGCTCACCGGCACGGTGACGACCCTTGCCCTCGACGCGAAGACGGGGACTCTGAGCGAGACAAGTTCGGCGAGCATGCTCCCCACCGACAGCAAGCTCGTCCCCGGCGTGCCGCGCGACGGGATGGCCGCCGTCGATGCCAAGCAGTCGCCGCGCGACATGAGCGCCGACATTTGGGCCTCCGATCTCCACCTCACGCCGGACGGGAAGTTCCTCTATGCCGCCGAGCGCACGAGCACCGCGATCGCGGCCTTCAGCGTCGACGCGAAGACCGGCGTCCTAACGTATCTCCACAGCACGCCGACCGAGAAGCAGCCGCGGAGCTTCGCGATCGACCCGAGCGGACGCTTTCTGATAGCCTCCGGCGAGAAATCCGACACGATCACATCGTACGCGATCGAACCCGACGGCCGACTCAAGGAAATCGGCAAGGTCCCGACCGGAAAAAAGTCGAGCTGGGTCGAGATCGTCGGCTTTTGACCCTACTCGCCGCCTACCCTGGCAGGAAGGCGACCCCTCAGGCTCGATGCGGCGATCGCGAACAGGCACAGCGCCGCGGCCGCGTAATAGTTCAAATGCAGGGCCGAGACGAAAAGCGGTCCGTTCTTCACGTCCAACGCGGTCTTGAAGTTCCCCGAGAAGTAGCCGAACCCCCAGCTCAACAAAAAGCCCCCGAACGACGTCCCCAGCAGCAAGCCCAATTGAGACGTAGTCAGGAGCATGCCGTTGGCCAACCCCCGGAACTCCTTCGGGACCGAGCCGATGATGGCCGTCTGGTTCGATGGGAAGAATAACCCTTGCCCGATGCCGGTCAGGCACAGCATCGCGCCCGGCAGCATCCAATGGGAATCGACGCGCAGCAGGCTGCCCAAGAGGACGCCGGTCAACGTCGCCAGGAGACCGAGCGCGGCGGGCACCTTCGATCCCATCTTGTCGGTCATGATCCCCCCGATCCAAGAAAACGGGATGGTCATCAGCGGATGAAAAAGGAACATGGTCCCCACTCGCGAGGGCGACATGCCGATGACGTTCTGAAGATAGAAAGGCATGATGAAGACGATGAGCCCGGTGATCAATTGGACGATGAGGTGGCTCGTGATGCTGAGCGTGAAGAAGCGGTTCTTGAAGATCGGAAGATGGACGACGGGATTGGCGGTCTTTCCCTCGTGCCGGATGAAGGCGAACAGAGAGCCCGCCAGAGCCAGCGCGACGAGCGCCTTGATGCCCGCGCCGAAGAGCTCCGTCACCTTCCGGTCCAGGAGCAGCGTAACCAAGAGCGTCATGAGAAGCAAGAAGGCTGAACCCACGTAGTCGACGGAGACGGGATTGGACGACGCTTCGGAGGACGACGTTTCCTCCTCCAGCTTCGGCTTGAACACGACGCCCGCCAGGCCCATCAGAAAGAGGACGACGAAGAGCGCGCGCCAATGGACGTACTCGATCAGGAAGCCGCCCATGACGGGCCCCAGAAACAGCCCCGAGTAGTTCGCCGTGTTCACGTAGGCGTTCGCCTTGCCTTGCTCGCGCTCCGGGAAAGCGTCCAGCGCGAGCACGCGGCTCGTCGAGCGCACCATGGCTCCGCCCACGCCTTCGACGAACCGGAACAAGACGAGCTGCGGAACGCTCTGCGCCAAGCTGCACAACAGCGAGCTGAGGGTGACGGTGACGAACCCCACGTTGCACACCTTGCGATGGCCGTAGATATCGCCGAGGCGTCCGAAGACGATCGACAGGCCGACGGCGGCCAATTGATACGCGATCAACGCCCACGTCATCGCGAGGATGCTCGAGTCCAGCGCCTGCGCGATGGTCGGAAGGGACACGGCGAACGCCCGGGCGGCGAGCCAGGTCAGGAATTGACCCAGCAGGACGTTGCCGAGGAGCGTCCATCGCGAGTGCCCGTTCACCGGCATATCTTCAGTGATTCTGACGGATTTGTCCGCCCCTCTCAAGCGTCGTCCCCGGCCAGCGCCGAGACCGCCGCGTTGTACCCGCACATCCCGTGCACCCCCGGCCCGGGCGGCGTGGCCGAAGAGCAGATGAAGTAGCGGGACCCGTCCAGCGCGTACGGGTCGAGCTTGATCCAGGGCCTGAAGATCAATTGCCGCAACGTGACCGCCCCGCCCGCGATGTCTCCGCCGATGATATTGGCGTTCTTGCTTTCCATCTGACGCGTGTTCAAGGTCGAGCGAGCCAGGATCGTGTCCCTAAAACCGGGCGCGAACCTCTCAACCTGCGCCTCGATCGCTCCGGTCATGTCTTGCGTCGAACCGTTGGGGACGTGGCAGTACGCCCACGCGATGTGCTTGCCCGCGGGCGCTCTCGAAGGATCGAACAAGGTCGGCTGGCTCAGTAGAACGTAGGGCTTCTCCGGACATCGCCCTTTGGACGGGAGAGTCTCCGACAAGGAAATCTCCTCGAGGTCGGCGCCGACGTGGACGGTGGCCGAGCGCGAGATTTCCTTGGCCCTCCAGGGGATCGGCGACGACAGCGCCCAGTCGATCTTAAAAACGCCGGGGCCGTACTGGTAGCGCTCTAACTGCCGGCGGCCGCTCCCCGACAGCTTGTCGCCCAGCAGCTTGACCACTTGCCGGGGCGTAAGGTCGAAGAAGACCCACCGGCTCGAGACGAGCTGGTCCAGCGACTCGATCCGCTCGCCCAGCCGAATCTCGCCGCCGAGTTCCTTAAGCAGTCCGACCAAGGCTCGCGAGATCCTGTGAGAGCCGCCCTTGGGAATGGGCCATCCGCGCGCATGTCCGGCCAGATTGAGCATGAGACCGATCGCCGCCGTCCCCGCGGAGTCGAGCGGCGCGTTCGCGTGCGCGGCGATGCCCGCGAACAGCGCCCGTGCCCGTTCTCCCCTGAAGAACCACCGCGCGTAGGCGTTCGCCGAAAGAAGAGACGGCAGGCCGAACCGGGTGAGCAGAAAGGGGTGCCTCGGAACGTGCGCCGCCGGTCTCAGAATTTCGTCGAACAACATCTCCCAATTATCCGCGAAAGGGACCATCAGCCGCCGGTAGCGGGCGCCGTCCTCCTTCAGGCCCGACGCCGTGGCGTCGACGGAGTGCTCCAACAGAACGGCCCCGTCTTCGCCCAGCGTCTGCGCCGCCGCGGACGGCGGGACGATCCACTCCAAGCCAAACCGCTCCAATGGAAGCGACCGGAAAAACGGCGAGGCGATGCCCAAGGGATGCACCGCGGAGCACAAGTCGTGCTGGAAGCCCGGGAGCGTCAGCTCCTGCGTCCGTGTCGCGCCGCCGAGCGCATCCTGCGCCTCGTAGACGACCACCGACTTTCCTGCCTGGGCCAGCGCCACGGCCGCCGCAAGGCCGTTGGGCCCCGAGCCGACCACCACCGCGTCGCAGGTCGATCGATTGGCCATAGTTCGCGGCGCCGGTCACTCCGCCCGCGCGCGCGCCGCGATCACGGGCGAGTGAAGACCCACGTCGCGAGGATCGTGTTGACGGGGACGCAGGCCAAGAAGGCGGGCCCGTACAGCTCGATGAATACCGGGCCCAGCGACGCCCCGATCGTGAGATGGAACACCGTCAGGACCGTGACGTAGCCGATCGCGACCACCGGCGAGATGAGCACGACCGGCGCGCCGATCTCCAAGGCCAGCGCCGACGCGGCGGCGCCGAACATCATGATCCGGTACTTGCCGATGAACTGCAGGGATTTCGGACAGGAATGAGGGTGGACATACGTTTCCAGCCCGATCCCGTCCCGCCATTTCTCCTCGGGACGCGTGCCGGCCCGGACCGAAAAGTACCCTGAGTTCAGCCCGCGGGCTTCGACGACGGTATTCGTATGCCCTCGAGTGATGTAATAGCCGAGCACGTCTCCGGTGACCCACGGCCAGCCGGTGTTGAAGAGCTTCATCATGCCCGACGAGCAATAGTTGATCGCGACCATGCACATCACCAGCCGCATCGGCCAAATCGAGACCGGGCCGCTCGCCGCGATGTCCGCCCATCGAAACGGGACGCCGTGGGCGGCGCTCCAGGCAGAGACCAAGATCCGATCGACGGAAAAGCTGTCAATGCCGGGAGCAAAAGCGATGACGGGCAGGAACAGGGCGTAGATCGACGACTTGTGGTTGAACCAGCCGAAGGAGTCGTGCAGACCGAAGAAGACGATGAATAGGTAGGCAAAGGCCATGACCGAGAGGCGAGTGCAGATGCCGAGCATCGCCATGACGGCCAAGACGTTCAGCACCTTCCAGATCGTGTAGATGTGCGCTTGGATGAACGCAGGAGAGGGCGGAAGAAGGCGGGTCGCGAGGCTCGGCTGGAGGAGCTCAAGCGGCACTTCGGCGTAGATGTCGATCGCCCGCTTGCCCGGCTGTTCGAAAAAGCGCTTGTAGTGATGCCGCGTCTGAAGAAAATAGAAGCCCGCGCCTAGAAGGAAAAAGCGCACGAAGCCGTAGTTGTACTCGGTGCTCGTGGCGAACCAATAGGCGTCCCACCACCGCAGGATCGGCTCGAGCAGCGTCACGCCGCGCTCCCGCTCTTCGCGACGGCAGAGGCGCCGCCGAGCTCGAAGATGCCCTTATTGGCGAAGTACGTCCCGATCTTCTTGCGCTCGAACGGCACGGGATTCGGTTCCGCGACGACGCCGACGATCTCGATTCGAATGTACTCCGGCTCGCCTCGCCCTCGACGCTTCATGACTTCCGTCAGCGCCCGGCAGAATTCCGTCAGCCGCGCCGTGAATTCAGGAAGGGAGTCCGACTTACGCTGCCCCCAAGGATGGCGGGCGCTCGTCGAGCCGTAGTACCGGATGAAGAACATGCGCCGGAACTGGTCTCCGGACAGCCCCACGTCCTGCGTGACGAGTTGGCGCTCCTCCGTCCCGAAGCCGGCGAAGAACCCGAACTGATAGAGCTCGCGGCTCGGCTGGTAGGAGAACATCGCAAGGCATGAGAACGGCCAATCCTCGTCCCTCCTGATGCAATAGTACAGGGAGCCGCCGACGAGGGCGAAGATCAGCAACGACACCGCGCATTTGTAGAGCAGGGCTGCGAGAGCGAGGGAAATCATCGGACTATCCCTTGGTCCCCAGAAGTTTCCGTTGCAGCTTCCCCGAGGCCGTCTTCGGTATCGTCTCCGTCCATTCGTAGATGGTCGGGATCTTGTACGGCTCGAGCTTCGCCGAAAGGAACGTCGTAAGCTCGTCCGGGCTCGGCCGGCCCTGCGGCGCCGCTCCCACCACGTAGGCTTTGACGAGCTGTCCGCTCAGGCCGCGCGGATCCGAGACTCCGACGCAGGCGCAGTCTTTCACGCCCGGGTGCGTCTTGAGGATCTCCTCGATCTCGATAGGCGACACCTTCAGCCCGCCGACGTTGATCATCTCGTCGGCGCGGCCCTGGATGAAGATGAATCCTTCCTCGTCCTTGTAGGCGACGTCCCCGGTCAATAGCCATCCGTCCGCCAGGACTTCCTTGGTCTTGGCCGGATCCTTCCAGTATTCCTTCATGACCGTCTCGGCGCGCACGATGATCTGCCCCGGCTCCTTCGCGGGCACGTCCTTGAGATCCTTGTCGACGACCCTGAGCTCCACGTTCGGAGACGGCTTGCCGACGGACTGCAGCTTGCTCTTCGAACCATGGAACTCGATGAACGACGACCGGGATGCCTCCGTCAAGCCGTAGTGCATGCAAAGCCGGGTCTTGGGCAACAGGCGCATCAGTCGCTTCTTGTGCTCGTACGGCATGGAGGCGCTGCCGATCTCGACGTACTTGAGCTGGGACGCGTAGTTCCCCAGCTTATCGCCGGTCAGATGGAACAAAAGCGCCAGCCCCGCGGGCACGCAGCAAAATCCGGTCGCCTGATTGCTCTCGATGGCGGAATAAATCTGCTCCGGCGCCAAGAATCCCTGGGACGCGACGATGACGGTGCCGCCGAGAAGCATGTTGCACTTGAGCCTTCCCAATCCGAAGGAGTGGCTTAACGGCAACGGGACGACCTCGCGATCCTCGGCTGTGTTGCCGATGAACTCGTTGATGTTCGTGGCGGCCGCCAGGATATTGCGGTGAGTCAGAACGACTCCTTTCGGGCGGCCTGTGGTCCCCGTCGTGAAGATGACGTCCGCCGTGTCCTCCAGCGTGATCGCGGACGCCGGGGCGGCGCCGGACGGCGCGGTCCCGTCCAGACTGTCGATCGGCTGAAAGCGGCACGAGACGCCCTGCGGGACCGGGACGAACGAGATCGCGGGCTCGGTCTGCCTGATGATGTACTCGAGATGGGCGGCGTTGATCTGAGGGTCGACCGGAAGGGCGACGGCGCCCATGAGATGGCACGCGAAATAGCCGTAGGTGAACGACGGGCTGTTGCTGACCGAGAGGATGACCCTGTCGCCGCGCTTGACCCCTTGCGCTTCGAGGGCGGCCTTCGCGGCGAGGATCTTGCCGGCGAGCGCTCCGTACGGGATCCGCGTCGCGCCGTAGACCAACGCGTCCTTGGCCGGGTTTTTCTCGGCCGCTTCGAAGATTCGGCGGACGATGGGCTGCCGGGTATCGGCCATGACGCTCGTCACCGGGCTCCCGCCGTCGACCGGCAGCGATCGGCGATCGCCCGAAGCTCGTCCGCGTATCGGCGCGCGAGCGTCTCGATCGTCTCCCGCTTGTAGCGGCCTTCGCTGTACACCCACGCAGTCTGGAACCGCCCTTCCAGGACCCGCGCGTAGATGACGATCGAGCTGGTGAGGTTCCCTCCGTTCGCCCGAAGCGGGCCGATGCGCCCGGGCTCCCAGGTAGGCTGGAAGCAGCCCGAGTCGCCGACTGGCTTTTCGCGCCGCCCCATATAGTCGAAGCGGACTTCCGCCTGAGGCATCTTCCTCAACTGCTCCCGCGTCTCGAGGTCCCGGCTCAGGTACCGCAGCAGGCCGTAGCCCATGCCGTGGTTCGGGATCTCCGCGATCTGCCGTTTGACCCGGCTCGCCGCGGCTTCCAGGTCCGCGCAGCCCTCCACGTCCAACAGCAGCGGGAAGAGATTGCCGTACCACCCGACCGTCCTGGCGATGTTCGAATCGCCCGCCGACGCGTCGCGGCCGTGGCCGTGCATGTCGATCAGGAGCGACGACTTGCCGGTCCAGCGTCGGAACGTCAGGAGGAGCGCGGCCAAGAGCACGTCGTTGATCTCGGCGCGGAGGACCTTCGGCGCCTCGGTCACGAGCGCGGACGTAACGCCGTTCTCGAGCTCCGACCAGACCGTGTGGGAGCGCTCGATCGAGTTCGGACCGTCCGGAAAATCCGCGGGAATAGGCTGCACGACCTTGCGGGCCGCCGAGAGCCAGTAGGACTTCTCCTTGCCCGCGTCGACCTCCAAGATCTTCTGCGCGCAGACCTTGAAGGAGGCCGTCTTCGCGGGCAGTTTCACGTCCTCGCCGTTGCTCAGCTGCCGGTACGCGGTGTTGAAATCCTGGCGCAGGATCTCCATCGACACCGCGTCGACCGCCAGGTGGTGCACCATAAAGACGAACCTCGACGGCCTGGACGGGCCGTAGTCGAACAGAGCGGTGCGCACGATGGGGCCCTGCGCGAGGTTCATCGAACCGGCCATCTCGCGCATCTTCTGATCTCGGATCTTCTCCTGCTCGGCCGGCTCCTTCTTCGCCAGTTCGACGTGTACGAAAGGAGCGGACTCGTCGGGATCGGCGAAGCGCTGTTTCCATTCGGAGCCCTCGAGGACGCAGCGGAGACGGAGCGCGTCATGATGCCCCAAAAGATACCAAACGGTCCGTTCCAGCAGCGGGACCTCCAACTCCTCGCTCGTCTCCCACAGCGACATGGAATTGTAGTGGTTCGGGTCCGCCGGGTTCTGGTCGAAGAACCAATGCTGGATGGGCGTGAGCGGGACCGGCCCCGTCACGGGCCCCTGCTCCGCCTGGGAGACGCTCGAGCGCGCGAGCTCCGCCAGCGCGGCGATCGTCTGATGCTGATAGATCTGGGCGAGCGTCAGGTTGACACCGGCTTGGTTGAGCTTCATCACGATGTGGAGCGCCGTGATCGAGTCTCCGCCGAGCTCGAAGAGCTTGCTGTGGATGCCGACTTCCTTTAATCGCAGCGTCTGCGCCCAGACCTTCGCGAGCAGCTCCTCCGTCTCGTTGCGCGGCGCCTCATGCTTCACCGCCGCGCTCGCGAGGACGGGCGGAGGCAGCCGCGTCTCGTCCACGTCCCCCGAGGACGTCGTCGGCAGCCTGTCGATCCTCGTGAACGCCGCCGGGATCATGAACTGGGGGAGCTTCGCTCTCAAGGACGCTACGAGCTCGGCGTCCGCCGGCGCCGCGGCCGGCACGACGTACGCGGCGAAGAACTTTCCCGCCGGCAGGCCGCTCCAAGGGATCACGCGGCTTCCCGTCACGCCGGGCACCTGGTTGAGCGCCGACTCGATCGACATGAGGTCGACGTGATACCCGCGGACGGGAAACCGCCGATCAGACGCCTTAGGCCGGCGGCTGCTCGCGGACGGCATCGCGACCGAAGAGGGCCGGCACCGCGCGTCCCCGGCGATCGCGCGCAGCAGGGCTTGGAAGCTCTCCGCCATACGGGCGATCGACGCCTCGCCGAAAAGGTCGCTGTTGTACTGCAGCGCCAAGGAGATCGAGTCGTTTCCTTCGCTCACGCGCAGGTTCAAGTCGTATTGCCCGGCTCCCTGCTGGATGTCGTAGCGCGAGACGTCCAGGCCCGTCTGCTCCAGCGTCGACGCGCTCAGGAAGGAGCTCCGCTTGTGATAGGTGAACGACGACTGGAAGATGGGCGCGAAAGCGGGGTCCGGGAAGGTCTTCAGCTGCTGCGCCAGGAGAGAGATCGGATACTCCTGGTTCTCGATCGCCTCGAGCACGGTCGCCTTCGTCCTGTCGAGCAGCGTTTTGAACTCCGGGTCCCCGGAGAGGTCGGTCCGCAGGGGGACCATGTTGATGAAATAGCCGAGGACCCTGGGGAACCGGCGCCGGCCCTCTCCGGTCATCGAGGAGCCGACGATAATGTCCTCTTGACCGGCATGCCGGCTCAGGAACGCCTGGAACGCCGCGAGGAAGACCATGAACAAAGTCGCACTCTCGGCGTCCGCCAAGGCCTTGAGCCGCTCGACGACGGGACCGTCCACCGAGAACGTATAGCGGCTGCCGTTGTCCGACTGCACCGGCGGGCGCGGGAAATCCGCGGGCAGGTTCAGCACGGGAAGCTCGCCTCCCAGACGCCGCTTCCAATACGCCAGCATGCGCGCGCCGTCGGGGCTCTCGAGCAGGTCTTTCTGATATTTCACGAAGCCGGAGAACCGGCCTTGGGGCGGCGGAAGGACGGAGCGCGGGTCGCCCGTCGCCGCGTAGAGCGCCGCGAACTCCTCGACCAGCACGCCCTTCGAAACGCCGTCGAAGATGATGTGAGGCATGTTCATCAGCAGATAGAAGTCGGCGGGACCCCGGACGAACGCGGCGGCGCGGAAGACGGGGCCCTGCTCCAGCTGAAAGGTGAAGTTCGATTCGGCTTTCAGCTCCTGATCCAACCGTTCGTCCGACCAGCCGGAGGCGTCCTGCTCGCGATACGGCACCTCGACGCGGTCGTGGATCTCCTGGGTCAGCTTGCCGTCTTGAGCGGCGAATGTGACCCGGAGCGACTCGTGGCGGTCCACGAGCGCTTCAAGGACGGTCCGCAGTTTGGCCGCATCGAGCGCCGCGCGCACGCGCAGCACGACGGGATTGTTGTACGCCTTCGGCGCCAATTGGTGCTGGAACCAAAGTCCCTGCTGGCCGTGGGACAGAGGGTACGCGCGCTCTTGCTCCGTTAGCGGCTGCGGGCCCGGCGGCGTAGCCGCCGGGCCGTGCGAGGCCGTCCCGTTCGTGGCGCCGGCGCGCGACTTCTCCAATCGGCCCGCCAGCTGCTCGATATCGAAGCCTTTCAGCAGGTCGACCAGGGCGACAGTGATCTGGAGGTCCGCCTCGATCTGGCCTTTCAGCCGGACCGCCATCAGGGAATCGACGCCCAGCTTGAGCAGGGAAACCTTGCGGTCGACGCGAGTCTTCGAGTTCAGCACCTTCCCCACCGTGGTCGAGAGATACTCTTCGAGCATCGCCCGCCGCTTGCCCGGGTCCGTCTCGCGGGAGAGGCTTTCTGACGCCTCCAATCGCGTCGGCGCCGGCGCGGCGTTCGCGGCGCCCGGCGCGTCGCCTATCCGATAGCTCTTCCTCTGCCACGGGTAGCCCGGCATCGAGAGTAGCCGGCCGGAAGCGTATACTTTCTCCCACGCCACCGGAAAGCCCTTCACATAGAGATTCCCAAGCGCGTGGAGAATCGCCGTCGTGTCCGGCACCCCTTGCCGCAATGAGACCAACGGCGCGCCGGGGCGCTTCTGCGCGTCCAAGCAGTGGCCGATGTCGACCGAGAGCACCGGGTGAGGCCCGATCTCCAGGAACAGATTGAAGCCGCGCCCGATCATCTGCTCCATCGCCGACGCGAACAGGACGGACTCGCGCGTTTCTCGGGCCCAGTATTTCCCGTCGAAGTCCTTCTCGCCTCCCATGCGTCCGTGGAGCGTCGAGAAGATGGGGATCTTGGGAGCCTTGGGCTTGAGACCCTCCAGCGCCTTCTCCAAGTCCCCCACATGAGGATCCATATGATGATCGTGGAAGGCGTAGTTCACCTTCAGCATTCTGACGAAGATCTTCTTGGCCTCGAGAGAGGCCGCCAGGGCCTGGAGCGCGCCTGGCTCGCCCGAGAGGACCACGGACCTTGGACTGTTGACCGCGGCGATGGAGACCTTCCCTTCGCGGCCGCGCAGGATCTCCTGGACCTCGCCGGAGGGAAGTCCGACCGCCAGCATGCCGCCTTGCCCGGTCGTGCGCTGCATGACGCGGCCGCGGTGGAACGCGACCGCAATTCCCTCTTCCAGAGTGAGCGCGCCGCTGACGTAGGCGGCCGCCATCTCGCCGATGCTGTGCCCGACGATGGCCTGCGGCGCGATGCCCCACTGACGGAGCACCGCGACGAGGCCGGCTTGCAGGGCGAACATCGCGGGCTGGGCGATCTCCGTCTGCCCCATGCGGGACTTGGCCCCTTCGGCTCTCATCTCCTCCGCCAAGGACCAGCTCGCGTACCGCTTCAGCGCGCGGTCGCATTCTTGGACGACCGATAGGAACGTCGGCTCCTTCGCCATCAGTTCCCGACCGGAGTCCCACGTGTCTTTGGCGCGGGAAGAGAACACGAACGCCAGCTTGGGAACGCCGACCGAGTCCTTGCGGCCCGACGGCAGATCGGGCAGATTCTCGCCCCGAGCGTACGCCCGGAGCTGCTCGCTCAGGCTCTCCCTCGAGCCGAACACCGCCGCGATGCGCTGTTCGTGATGTGCCCTGCGGACGGCGGCGGAGTAGCACATGTCGCCCAAGGCGAAACTCGGCTCAGAGGACGCCCACGCGTCCGTCGCGCGGGCGAGTTCCGCGAGCCCGGCGGGAGTCCGGGCGGACAGCGGCAGGATGAAGGCGTCGGCGGCCTTCTGCTCCGGTTTCTGCTCCGTATCGGGCGCTTCCTCCAATATCACGTGCGCGTTCGTGCCGCCCATGCCGAAGGCGCTGACGCCGGCGCGGCGAGGGGCGCCGCCCGTATCCCACTGCTTTCGAGCCGTATTCACGTAGAACGGACTCTTGGCGAAATCGATGTTCGGGTTCGGCTTGGCGAAATGGAGGCTCGGCGCCAGCGTTCGGTGCTTCAGCGAAAGGACCGCTTTCATCAAACTGGCCACCCCGGCGGCCACGTAGCAGTGTCCGATATTGGGCTTGAGCGCGCCGATCGCGCAACGCCCCGGCGTCGCCGTACCCTCGGCCGCGTACGCCTGGGTCATCGCCGAGATCTCGACGGGGTCGCCCAGCGGAGTGGCGGTCCCATGCGCCTCGATATAGGTGACGGTTTCGGGCTCGACTTGAGCCACCGCGAGCGCCTCGGCCATCACGGCGGCCTGGCCCTCGACGCTCGGCGTCGTGAACCCGAGCTTCGCGGACCCGTCGTTGTTGACCGCCGAGCCGCGGATGACGGC
This sequence comes from Elusimicrobiota bacterium, assembly GCA_016194745.1. Classification (GTDB taxonomy): domain Bacteria; phylum Elusimicrobiota; class Elusimicrobia; order UBA1565; family JACRDR01; genus JACQBA01. The sequence continues at coordinate 112,931 of JACQBA010000016.1, read as the reverse complement.
GTGGATCGGGTCGCCGTCCGCGATCGCGTCCGCCAGCCGGCGCAGCACGACGATGCCCACGCCGCTGCTGGGAACCGTGCCGTTCGCTCCCGCGTCGAAGGACCGGCAATGCCCGTCCGGCGAGCGAATGGTGCCCTCGTAGCGGAAGTACCCCCGCTTCCCCAACGTGTGCAGCGAGACGCCGCCCGCCAGCGCTACGTCGGACTCGCCGTTGAGCAGGTTCTGGCACGCCATATGGACGGCCACGAGGGAGGTCGAGCTCGCGCTTTGCAGGAGCATGCTCGAGCCCCGCAAGTTGAGCTTGTAGGAGACCCGGGTCACGGCATAGTCCTTGTCATTCTTGGCCGCGAACTCGAGCGCCTTCACCGGATCGGAGAACTCCCGCAAGTGCGTCGCAAGATATGCTTCCCGCCCGACGCCCGCATAGATACTGATGAGCCCAGGGTACCGCCGAGGGTCGACCCCGGCGTCCTCGAGAGCGTTCCACGCGCATTCGAGCAGGAGGCGGTGCTGCGGATCCATCATCCGCGCTTCTTCCTCCGGGATGTCGAAGAAGGCCGCGTCGAATTGGTCCGAGTCCTCCAGGATCCCGCCGGCCTTCACGTAATTCGGGTTGCTTAGGCGCTCGCGAGTCTCCCCGTCGGCGAGCAGCTCCTCATCCGACAAGATAGAGATCGTTTCCTTGCCGTCCCGGAGATTGCGCCAGAACTCGTCGACATTCTTGGCGCCGGGGAAGCGTCCGGCCATGCCAATGATCGCTATCGCGGAGTCGGACTCGATCGAACCCATAGCGCGCTTTTAAGAACCTTCCTTTTTCTTACGATGCTCCATCCGGCGGTCCCGGTGGGAGGTCGCGGTCGGCCCCCGCTTCTTGGCGACGGCTTGGGCCGTCTCGCCGGAGCCCTGCTGGAAATACCGGGCCAGGGCGCTGATCGTCGGATGCCGGAACATCTCGACGACCGGCACATCGCGATCGAGCTGCTCCTTGAGCTTATTGTGCACCCGCAGCAGCGACAGCGAATGGCCGCCCAAGTCGAAGAAGTTGTCGTTGACCCCGATCGGGCTCAGGTGCAGGACCTCCTGCCAGATGCCCGCGATGATCGTCTCCAATTGGCCCTGCGGATTCTCGAAATCGACGGTGAGCGTCGGTCGAGCCTCCATGGACGGCTCCGGCAAGGCGCGGCGGTCGACTTTACCGTTCGGGGTCAGCGGCATCGCGTCCAAGAACATGAACGACGCCGGGACCATGTACTCCGGGAGCGTCTGCTTCAAGAATTCGCGCAGCTCGGAGGTCGACGGCGCAGGTTGCTGCTTGCCGACGAGGTACGCCACGAGCCGTTTCTCTCCCGAGCCGTCGTCGCGGGCGATCACGGTCTGCTGCTGGATCAATGGGTGCCGCCCGAGCGCCGTCTCGATCTCCCCGATCTCGATGCGGAACCCGCGGATCTTCACCTGATGATCGATGCGCCCCATGAAATCGATGGTGCCGTCGGGGAGATACTGGGCGACGTCGCCGGTCTTGTAGATCCGGGAGCCCGGCTCGCCGAATGGATTCGCCACGAACTTCTCGGCGGTCAGCTCCGGCCGGTTGAAGTAGCCGCGGGCGAGCCCCAGCCCTCCGATGTAGAGATCGCCGGCGACCCCTACGGGCACCGGCTGCATGTGGGCGTCCAAGACGTACATCTGCGTGTTCGCGAGAGGCCGGCCGATCACCACGGGGCGGCCCTCCTCGATCTTGTGGAACGTGGACCAGATCGTGGTCTCCGTGGGCCCGTAGACGTTGTAGAGCGACGCACCGGTGGCGAGAAGCTGGCTCGCGAGCGACTGAGGCCAGGCCTCTCCGCCGCAGAGGATCCTCAGTCCCGCTCCGCGCTTCCAACCCGCGCCGAGGAGGAGCCGCCACGTCACCGGAGTCGCCTGCATGATCGTGGCGCCCGTCCGCTCGAGCTCCTTGGCCAAACGCGTCCCGTCGAGAGCGGTTTCGCGCGTCGCGACGATCAGCCGCGCCCCCGAGACCAGCGGCAGGAAGAGCTCGAGTCCCGCGATATCGAAGGACAGCGTCGTGACCGCCAAGAGCTTGTCCCGATCGCCGACGGACAAGCTCCTTTTCATGAACTCCAGGATGTTTACGACCGCGCGGTGGAGCACCTGGACTCCTTTCGGCTTGCCGGTCGAGCCGGAAGTGTAGATCGTGTACGCGACGCTCTCGCCCGAGACTCGCCTCGCGGGGTCGGCGGCCTTGGCCTCCCCGCTAACGCCCGAGTCGAAATCCACGCCGAGGACCTTCGCATTGTGCGAAGGGAGGTTGTCCACTAGGCTTTTCTCCGTGATCAGCACGATGCCCCGCGAATCCTCGAGCATGTAGGCGACGCGATCCTTGGGATAGTCCGGGTCGATCGGCACGTAGGCCGCCCCGGACTTCAGGATCCCCAGGAGCCCGACGATCATGTTGACGGAGCGCTTGACGCAGATGCCGACCAGCGCCTCCGGACCGGCGCCCAGCGACCGCAGCTGGCCCGCCAGACGGTCGGCCCTGCGGTCCAGCTCGCCGTACGTGACCGTCTCCCCTTCGAACTCGACCGCGATCGCGTCCGGGGTGCGCTCGGCCTGCTCTTCGAACATCCGATGCACGGTCAGCTCCGGCGACACCGTCATCGGCGTGTCGTTCCATTCGACCAGCATGCGGCGGGCCTCTTCCTGCGACATGATCGGGAGCTTCGTGAGCGCGGAGTCGGGCCGCGCGACGATGCCGTTGAGAAGCACCCGCAGATGGCCGATGATCCGCTCCGCCGTCTCTTTCTTGAACAGATCGGTACGGTACGCGAGGGCGCCCTTGATGACGGAGGAGCCCTCGACCAATATCAGGTCGAGATCGAACTGCCCCTCCTGCCTCGGCAAGGGCACCGATTCGATATCGAGGCCTCCGAGCCGGAACTCGATCGTCGGCTCCTTGAGGAGGTTGAACATCACCTGGAAGATGGGCGAGCGGCTGGCATCGCGGGCCGGCTGGACGTCCTTGACCACCCGTTGGAAGGGATAGTCTTGGTGGTCCATCGCCTCGAGGACCACGTGCTGAGTGCGCTCCAGATACTTGGAGAAGGAGGGATCGCCCGAAAGGTCCGCCCTCAGCACCACGGAGTTGATGAAGTCGCCGATGACGCCCTTGAAGTCGGAACTCCGCGCGCCGAGCATCGGAGAGCCCAAGAGAATCTCCTCTTGGCCGCTGTAGCGCCGCAGAAGGACTTGGAACGCCGCCAGCAGGACGGTATACAGAGTCTTCTTCTCGTTCGCGGCGAGAGCCCTCAAACGGCGAGTCAGGTCCTCATCCAACTCGAATCTGGCCGTGGCGCCTCGAAAGGACTCGGCCGGCGGCCGCGGGAAATCCGTCGACACGTTCAAGATCGGCAGTTCTCCGGCCAGCTGCTTGCGCCAATAGTCTCGAAGGCGCTCGCCCTCCGGCCCCTTCATCAGCTCGTCTTGATATCGGACGTAGTCGACATAGTCGACCTCCGCGGCCGGGAGGCTCGCCGATGAGCCCGACTTCGCCGCGACATAAAGCGCCTCCAGCTCGCGCAGCGCGATACCGAGCGACCAGTGGTCCCACGCGATGTGATGCACGGTGAGGATCCAGTAGCAGTCCTTCGGCGATTTTACGTAGAGGCTCGACCGGATCACCGGACCGCGCTCCAAATCGAAGGGCTCCATCGCCTCCGCCGACAGACGCTTCTCGATTTCCTCGCGAGAAAGCGAGGACACGTCCTCTTCTTTCAGGATGAATTCGAGGCGCTCGTGGATCTCCTGGGTCGGCACTCCATTGTTCAGCCGATAGGTGGTGCGCAGCATCTCATGCCGATCGACGAGCGCCTGCAGGGACTTGCGAAGAGCCGGGATGTCGATCTCGGAGCGGATATGCACGGCGAAATTCGTATTGTACGCTCCGTTGTTCGGCGACAGCTGATGGATCATCCACAGACCGCTTTGCCCCTCGGAGAGAGGGAATTGTCCGATCTTCTTTTTTCTGGCGGGTTGGCCGTCGGCACGAGCGGCTCTGGAAGGCGACGAAGGCAGATTGGGCTGGGCCTCCAGCCTCTTCAGGATCGCCGCGGCAAGCTGGGGGACGTTCAGGCCGCCGAGAAGCCCTACTACCGGCAGCTGCAGGCCGAACCGTGCGCGAGCCTGATTTCTGATCGACACCGCCCGCAGCGAATCGATGCCATGGGTGATGATGGGCTGGGTCGGATCGATGCCGGCGCCCACCGCCTCCTCCAAAAGTCCCGTGATGGTCTGCACGAGCCACTGCGCCCGGTTCTCCTCCGGGATTTGGAGCGGTTTGGCGCTCGCTGCGTCCTTCTCCGCGTCGTCGCGCTTCCCCAACTTGCGGTCGTCGACCCGGTGAAGCGTCCAGCCGGAGATCGAGGCCAACACCTCGCCGCGTTCGTCCATGATCTCGACGTCCGCTTGGATGCTCCGGCCGCTTTCATCCTTGGAGCCCTTTAGGACCGCATGCCCCCAATAGCCGCTGCTGGACACCGGCTGACCGTATACCCGCATGCTCGCCAATCCCGTCGTCAGAAACGGGCTGGACTTGAGCGACCAACCCAACTCCTTGGGCAGCGCCGCGTACACCGATTGGATGCAGGCGTCCATGACCGCAGGATGGAATCGATAGCGGTCGATCTCCGACGAAACCGCCTCGGTGATCCTGACCTTGGCGAGCGCTTCTCCGTCCCTTCTCCAGACCTGCTCGACTCCTTTGAAACTGGGTCCAAGGATGAGTCCTTGCCGCTTCAGGATCTGGTCATGAACCGCGCCGTGAAGGACATCCGAGCATCTCTTCTGAATGGCATTCAAATCGCAAGCCGGCATGTCCGCCGCCACCTTCAGCCTGATCTCCCCGTCGACTAAAGCCTGGGGGCTTTCCCGGTTCTTGCCGGCGTTGGAATCGTCTGCGCCTTGCTCGTATTGGCCGCCGAGGATCTCGAAGGAATAGACGCCGCCCGAGCTCGGCGAGAGAACCAGGTGAAAGGAGATGCGTCCCGTCTCATCCACGGGGCAGATCTTCCTCAGCCTGACTTTCTCAAGAGCGGCCGGCTCCGCTCCGAAGTGCTCCCGGACCGCCGAGAAGATCAAGTCGATATAGGCGGTGGCCGGCAATATCGCCGCGGTGTACGCGGATTCCTGCACCAAATATTCCTGTAGATAGGGCGCGGAGACCACGTTCGATTCGATATTCCAGATCACCTTGCCCGACGTCGCCACGATCCTGTCGTGCTCGAGCAGCGGATGGCCGCCGGCGTCCACCTGAGGTCTCGCCTCTTCGCTCGCCCAAAGACGCCGCCGCTCCGCCTGCGTCGAGAGCTGCAGAAATCTGCCTCTCGCGGGGAAATAGTGCGTCCAATCGACGTCGAAACCCGAGGCGTACAACGCTCCGAGAGAGTTCAGTAAGGTCAACTCCTCGCCCTCGTCTCTCTTCAGCGAAGGGACCACGGTCCCCTCCGTCTCTCTCTCCTCGAGGCTTTTGGTGATATCGAGCGCCAAGGCGGGGTGAGGACCGATCTCGATGAAGGTATTGAAACCGTCGCGGATCATGCTTCCGACGGCATTCTCGAACAGGACAGGCTCTCGGACGTTTCTCGTCCAGTATTCGACGCCGAAATCGTCGATAGTGGCCGCATGGCCGGTCACCGTGGAGAAGATTGGGCACCGGAACCAGTTCGCTTTCAGCCCTTGAAGGGACGCCGCCAATTCGTCCAAGACGGGGTCCATCTGGTGGCTGTGGAACGCGTGATCGCCGTTCAGCATGCGGACGAAGATATGCCTCTCCTTCTGCCGCTTCACCGCTTCCTCCAGGGCTTGGACTTCCCCGGACAGTACCGTCGATTTGGGCCCGTTGACGGCTGCGATCGACAGGCGTCCGGAATACTCCGAAACGGCCGTCCTCGCTTCCTCCAGGGAAAGTCCCACCGCCGCCATTTTTCCCTGGCCCGCCGCGCGCTGCATCAACCGACCGCGATGGTAGGCGATGCGGATCGCCGTCTCGAGATCGACCGCGCCGCAGGCGTACGCCGCGCCGATCTCCCCGACGCTGTGGCCGACGACTCCGTCGGGCTCCACTCCCCAGCTTCGCCAAAGGGCGGTCAAGCTCGCCTGCAGCGCCACGAGGGTCACCTGGGCGATCTCGGTCTGCATCAGCCTGGAGGCCGCGCCGTCCTTGCCCAGCTCCTCGACGATGGACCATGATGCGAGGCGCTTTAGGATCTCGTCGCATTCCTGCAGCTTCGCTCGGAAGACGGCGTTGCGCTCGAGCAGTTCCCGTCCCATGCCGCAATATTGGTTGCCCTGGCCGTTGAAGACGAACGCCAGTTTTACGAGCGGGCGTGCGCTCTTTCGCCCCATGTGGACGTAGGGATTCGGCTCGTTTCTCTCGTGCGCCGCCAGCCGCTGCACCAGTTCCTCGTGCGACTGGAACGCTACGGCGATCCGATAGTCATGATGGCCGCGCGGAACGCTTGCGGTGTAGCAGAGGTCCCTTAGTGAGATCTGCTCCTTGGAATAGCTGAAGAACTCCTGATAGGCCCGCACGAACGACGCAAGGATCGGGGCGCTGCTCGCCGAAATCGGCAGCAGGTATCCTTGAGGGCGGGCTGGACGGTCGGTGGACATGTCGGCGATTCCGGGCGGCGCGATCCCCTATTCTCGTCGGTAATATCGATGTTTATGCTTCGGGTGTGAGTGTATGAGGCGATTCAAACTTTGTCAAGACTCGCCGTAGGTACGTCACCCTTATAGCGAGCGCTGCCGTCAGTCCAGCGGCTCCAGTTTGACGATGGACGCACCATGGTTGCTGCCGACCCAGAACGTGACAGGAGTCGTGGAGCTGTCGACGAACACCCGCCGCACGTTGGTGGACCGCGGCAGCATGTAATCGATCACCTCGCCGGTCTTCGGATTCAGCCGGGAGATGCGGTCGGTGAACATGGAGCCGGTCCAGACGTCTCCGTTCTTGTCCAATTCGGCGTCATAGGGGCTGGACCAAGGAAGATTCATGATCCACTCCGTGAATTCCTTGGTATTTGTATCGAACATGCCGATCTTGTTGACGCGAAACTCGCCGAACCAGAAGCGATCCTGGGCGTCCATGCTTCCTCGACGAGGACCGGAGTTCTTCGTGGGAGTCTTGTAGATCGCGATTTCTCCCGTCTTCGCGTCGATCCGCCCGATGTCCTCCATTCCATCCGCACTGAAGTTGCCCAGATCGGTGAAGTAGACGTTGTTCTGGGAATCAGACACGGTATCGTAGATGTTGTGACCTTTCGGCGCTTTCTCGTAGGGCTTCCACGTCTCCCACTTCCCAGTTTTCAGATCGACGCGATGGACGGCGGACGCGCCGTTGTTTTGCGTCCAGATCTTTCCGTCCACGTCATAGTTCATCGGGCTGGTCATGTTGACCTGGGTGCCGGACTTGTTAAGCTCCGCAGGCATCTTCCACAACTGGAACTTCTCCGTCTTCCGATCGAACTTGGCGATCGCTCCTTGGTACATCAGGCCCAGCCACAGATCGCCCTTCCTGTCGAAGCGGATGGAAAGAGCGCCGGTGGGGACGTCCTTGTGCACGGTGGGCACGACGTATTCCTTGACCTTGCCCGTCTTCGTATCGAGCTTGCCCATGTTCTGCTCGCCGAAGTTGGAGTACCAGGCCATGCCGTCGGAATCCACGATGACGTCGTGAGGCTGAATGACCGCCCGTGGAAGATCGTATTCCGTAATGATGGCGCGCGTGGCTTTGCCTTTCGGCCGCGGCAGCACTTGAAGCGGATACTTCCACGTCTTGGCCGCACCGAGGTTGATGGAAGCCAAAAATTCGGCCTGCGACTTTTGGAACTTCACCTTGTCCTCGCCGATCAAGTCCGTGTCGCGCGCGGGACGCTTCTGCTTGCTCAGCGGAGTGCTGGCGCTGGAGAATGTGCTCATGCGGCGCAGGGCGCCCGTGAAGCCTTCCGCGTCGTAGTTGGACCTCACGATTCGCTCCAATGTGTGGCAGCCGACGCAACCGAGCAGGAACTTCTTCTGCGGTTCCGAGCCCGGTATGCTCATCAGCCACTCGGCGTTCGTAAGCTGAGAGGCTAGATTCTTGGCTTTCGCCAGTTCAAGGTCCAGCGTCGCGACTTTTGAATCGGCGACGGTCGGCTGCGGGCTTCCGACGAGATCGTAGCCGGTCGCGCGGATGCGTATCGAGTACGTCCCGGGCGCGAGCCTCGCGCGCGGAAATCGATACCGACCTTCTTGATCGCTGACGACCGTGACGGTGATGGTCGACCCTTTCTTCTTGGCGCTGACGAGGACGCCTTCCATGCGCCCTTCCTCTTTCGAGGAGACCACGCCGGTTAGGGCCGCATTTTCGGCCGCATGAGCAGGATGACGACCGTTGATGGCTACGCAAGCGGTCGCAATAATCACGGCGACGGCGACGTGTATGGGCCCGCTCATGGACTTAGCCTCCTTCATTTGTTCGCGCTGAAAAATCCGGGGCTGTGCCGCGACGTGGCGGCGACGCACTTTCCATCCTTGAAATCGATCTGAAGGAACGCCTTTGTCTTGCGAAGAGCGGGCAGGTTGGTCACGACCTTCCGCGTCTTCGTATCGATCACATCGCCCTGGTCGCCAACATAGGCGAATCGGCCGTCGCGGCTAAGCTGGAGCCAGCCGTTCTTCTCGAACGGTCGGGTCAATCGTACACTGGCCACTTGTACCGGTGGAGATGCCGGTACTTTAGATACATCGAAGACATGGACATGGGCATTGGTCTTGTCCGTGATCCAAATCTCCTTGTCGTCCGGCGACAGCGACATCCCATGATTGGGCAAGTGGCGTTTTCGAGGGTGTACGGGCTCCCAAGAGAAGCCGGAAATGGGCGTCGTATAGAGCACCTTGCCGGAAACAGCATCGCTTGTCTGGAAGCCAAAATACTTGGTCCCGATGGTGTAGACGATGCTGGCGTCTCTATTTATCGCGAAGGGCCGCACCCCGGTATTCAGCGGTCCGATTCGTCGAGTCACTTTATTGGTCGACGTATCCGCGACATATAGGAAGCTGTCGGTCGTTCCGCCCATGAACACCTGCTGTCCGTCTTGGCTCACGATAGTGTTATGCGGATCCTCCGCCGCGTGTATCCGTCCCTTTTCATCTCCGCTCGACGTATCGATTATATACCAAACGTCGTCCGCGGACTCGGCGCCGATCGGAAGATAGATCGTCTTGCCGTCGGGAGTAATCGCCATGCTGTCCACGCCGTGATGGTACTCCCTGTTCCACACAACTCTGTCCTTGGAAAGATCGTATTTGAGTAAGGACCCGAATCCGGAAGGCTCGTTCTTTGCCTCGCCCCGCGCCCCATATGCCAGAAAAAGCATGCCTGCCGCCGGATCCACCGCCGCTCCGAGCACCGCGTCGCGAGTGGGAAGAGGGAGTTCCTTGATCAGTTTATGACCCGCATCGATGTCAAATACGAATAGCCCGCCGCCCTTGTCACCGAAAACGTAGAAAAGGTGCTTGGCAGGAGACTGTCCGAACGCCGCGCGCATCAGCAGAAAGAGAGTCAAGAGGATCTTGGAGGCCAGTATCATGGATAAGACTCTAACAGGCAAACGCCGACTTATCAAGGCTTGGGCACCATATATTGTAACGGGATTGCGTCATGACTATTGACATTTCCACCCCTCGGCACAATACTAGCCAGAAGGCACGGAGACCCAATGTTGACCAATCAGAAAGCGGCCTCGGACCCCCCTTGGTCCGCCTCGGAATCGGATGGGTTCACCCTCCGCTCCCTGGAAGCTGCCGAACTCGCGCGCCCGACCGTGGAGAGCCGCCTGCCTCAGGTCATCTGCGCCAAGGGCGACATGGATTTCCCGTCGTTCCTGAAGCTGGTCGAGAAGAACAAGAAGCAGATCCAGCAGAGCGTGACCCGCAATGGGGGCGTCCTATTTCGAGGCTTCCCGATCGCCCGCCCGCAGCAGTTCCAGGACACGCTCCAGACGCTGGGGCTCGACCTTTCGCCCGAATATCCCCTGGGCACCGCGCCGAGGACCAAGGTAACGAACTACGTCTTCACCGCGCGGGAAGGGGCGAACAACTTCATCCTAGGGCCGCACAACGAGATGTCGTACCTCTCGATGAGGCCGAAGTGGATCTCGTTCGTCTGCATGCAGGCCCCCGAAGTCTACGGGGAAACGCCGATCTTCAACTGCCAGACGACGTTCGAGGACATGGATCCCGAAGCGAAGGACTTCCTGTCCACCGAGAAGATCAAATATTACCGCTACATGACGAAGGAACGGACCACGTTCCCGCTCTACTCCGGAGCCCCGTGGCCTCAAGTCTTCGAGACCGAAGACAAGAAGGAAGTCGACAAGGTCTGCAAGAAGTATGACGTCGCCTATTCGTGGCGCCCCGGGGACGTCCTCGAGCTTGAGACGATCGCCCCCGCGGTGGTCGAACATCCGGAGACGAAGGCCAAGTGCGTGAACATGAACGTCTGCCATTGGTACCAGCGGGTCGGCAATCTCAAGGACTTCTCCGACCGCGGGAACAACCTGGCCAACCTCTATTACCTGGCGCTGGCGTTCGTAAGACAGACGCTGGGAACCAGCAGCCTGCGCACGCGGCTCGCCAACGGCAAACCGATCCCCCTTTGGGTGATGAGGTCCCTCTGCGATTCCCTGTGGCGGCACTCCGTCATGTACCGCTGGAGGAAGGGAGACATCCTCCTCATCGACAACGTCCTGACGATGCACGGCAGGCTGAACGTCGTGCCTCCGCGCGAGATTCTCGCCAGTTTTGGCGACATGTACCATTGTCCTTGACGCCGCGACATCATTGAGGAAGGCAACTTAGGGGAGTGCCAAGGGAGATTCGAATGGTGAGATTGTCCTCGATCGCGCTCGCGTGCTGCGTCGCGCTCTGCCCCCGGTGGGCGTTCGCGGAGAAGGGAGTCAGCACGAAGGAGATCCGCGTCGGCACTTGCCTGCCGCTCAGCGGCGTTCCCAAGATCGTCGGACAGGAGGAGCTGACCGGCGCGCGCGCCTATATCCGCCACATCAACGACAGCGGCGGCGTCCATGGGCGGAAGATCTCGATCGTCGCGTTCGACGACGAAGCCGACACGAAGAAGGCCGTCGAGTGCTTCGACAAGTTGGTCAACGAGGAGGACCTTTTCTGCGGGGCATTCTTCTCGGGCGGGAGAACGGTCGGCAAGTACGTCCCCTTGGCTGAGAAGCACGAGTTCCCGATCGTCGGCGTCTCCGCGGGCATCGAGCAGCTCTACCGGCCGTTCAACCGCTACATCTTTAACGCCCGCGCGACGTACCAGGAGGAGATCAGCGCGGAGGTCGCGCACGTCTGGGACGATCTGGGTCTGCGAAGGTTCGCGATCATCTACCAGGACGACATCATGGGGTCGTCCGGGTTCGACGGCATCGTAAAGTCGCTCGCGGCGCGCGGGGCCTCCCCGGCGGTCACCGTCTCATACCCCATCGGATTTACGACCGACGTCACGCAGCCGATCGCCACGGCTCGCGCGGCGGATCCCGACGTCGTCTTCGTGGTCGCCACGTTCTCCAAGACCGCGGAGATCGTCAAGAAAGCCAAGTCGAGCGGCTGGACCCGCCCGCTCTACATCATCCTGCCGGGCCGGGAGCTGTTGTCGAAGCTGGCCGGCGAAATGGCCGAGAACGTGGTCTTCGCGATCAATTTCCCCCACCCGGATTCCATTGAGCTGCCGTCGGTCGCCCTGTTCCGAGAGCTGCTCAAGAAGTACTATCCCGAGGCCACGGGCTCGATCAAGGAAGAGGAGGCGTTTTTCCACGCGGTCCTGTTCGTCGAGGCGCTCGAGCGGACCGGAAAGAACCCGACTCGCGAGAAGCTCATCAAGGCGCTCGAGTCGATGCGGGACGTCGACCTCGGCTTCGGTCCCGAGTTCAAGGTGACATTCACCCCGACGAACCACCAGGGTTTCAGCAACACGCAGTACATGGTGATCAAGGGCGGGAAACCTGTCCTCTTCACCGATTGGAAGACTCTTCGCTGGGGTGAGCAGCCGGTCAAAGAAGAGGTCCAAGCGCCGCCGAAGCGGAAGAAGCGGTCCAAGAGGCTCGTCAAGAAGGCGGCGGCGACCGAATCCCGGGTGATCGACTCGCCGAAAGAGCCCTAAGGCTCAGGACCCGCTGCGAGCCGGGCGTCCCTGCCGACCCAAGATCCCCGACAAGACGCGCTTGAGCTCGGCGCGCGCGTCCGAAACCGCGCTCCGGCTCCGCCAGCCCACGTGACCGTCGGGGCGCACGAGGATAGCGCCGTCCGCCGCCACGCCGTAGGTCGATTCCCATTTCTTCTCGGGATCGATCAGTTCGCCCCCCGGCCCGATCGCGTGCGTCTTCATCGGCAGGCCGAACTCGTTGGCCAAGGCGCGACCGGCTTCGAGCCACTGCGTGCCCTGCGAGCCGGCGAGCAAAGTGAAATGGGCCCCGAAAAGATCGATCGTCGATACGTCCTGGTCTCCCCGGAGAAGCCAGACGTGCGGGGCGCGGCAGCCCGGACGGGCGCTCGGGATGTAGTCCATGACTTCGTTTACTCCCACCGACTTTTCCGTGCCGTCGGGCAAGACCGCCGAGGACTCGTACGTCGCCCCGAAGATCAGGTTCATTTCGTTTAGGAACTCCTTGCGGGCGGTGGCGACCGAGGTATTGTCGAACCCTCGCGAGAGCGCGTTGATATAACTCTGCTCGGTCGCGGCGCGGCCGTGCGGCTGCCGCTCCTTTTCGTAGGACTCCATCAAGGAATCCCCGGCCCAGCCCCGGACCGCGCCGGCGATTTTCCAAGACAGGTTGATGGCGTCCTGGATGCCCGTGTTCATGCCCATGGCTCCGCTGTGGGGCATCACGTGGGCGGCGTCCCCGGCGAGGAACACGCGGCCGCCGGAGTAGCGCTCGGCCACGTGTGCCGACGCCTTCCACGGCAGAATTCCCAGGACCTTGACGTCCAGATCGGGCGCCCCGACCGCGCTTCGCACGACGTCGGCGCACTTCTCGGGCGTATACTCTTGAGTCGAGGCGGTCAGGGGCAGGTACAGGAGAAAGCACCACCGATCGGTGCCGTTGATCGTGAGGAAAGTGCCCTTGAGATCCGGCCGCTCGATGAAATACAGCGAGGCGGGCCGGTCGACGATCCACCGCGTCAGATCGGCGCGAAAATGGATGTTGACGCTCTGCAGGAAGTTCGCCCGCCCCTTCATCGCGATGCCGAGCGAATCCCGGATGGAGCTCTGCGAGCCGTCGGCGGCGATCAGGTAGCGGGCCCGCACCTGCCTTTCGCGGCCGTCTTCCAGAAGCGTCGCGACGACGCCCTCCTCGTCCTGCCGGAACGACGTCATCTGAGTGCTGAACTTGAGTTCACCGACCCCGAAGGACTCCGCCCTCTTGCGCAGCAAGGGCTCCAAGAGGTCCTGGGGACAGAAACAGTTGCGCACGGGGCTTAGGTCCAATGCTTCCTTCCTCGAGCGGAGCGGCTGACGCCGCTCCACCTCCTTTCCCGCGAGCGATTCCGCCCATACCAGAAAGCGGAACTCGGGAGGAAGACCGGCGGCGCGGACTTCCTGCTCGATGCCGCACTGGCGGAAGATCTCCATGGTCCGGGCGTTGAGACTGCGCGCCTTCGGATGGATGGAGGTCCCGGGGTGCCGCTCGACCAACAGCGACGGGACGTCGAACGACGAGAGGAGCACGGAGCACGTCAGCCCCACCGCTCCGCCGCCGACGATGATGACGGGAACTTCCTCTGTCGCCACGGTTTCTCCTTATCGCGGACCTAAATCAGGGCTAGTTGCTCTCCGCCAGCGGGAGGGTGAAGAAGAATCGGGCGCCGTGTCCGACCTCGCTTTCCACCCAGATCTTGCCGCCGTGCATCTCAACGACCTTCTTGGCGATCGTAAGACCCAAGCCCGTTCCCTTGGGCCCTTTCTTGGAGGCGTTGGGATTCGCCGTCTCCACGCGAAAGAACTTTTGGAACAACTTGCCGACGAACTCGGCCGGGATGCCCGGGCCCTGATCTTCGATCGAAAAGACGGCCTGCGCTCCGGACGTCTTGGAACGGAACGTGATGTTGCCGTTCTCGGGGGAGTACTTCACGCCGTTGCTGGCGAGATTGATGAACACCTGCTGGAGCTTCTCCCCGTCGACGGAAAGCTCCAATTCCTGATCGTGGAACTCGACCGGGAAATTGAGATGAGGGTTCTGGATCTTGAGGCCTTCGGCGATCTTGGAGACCAGCGGAAGGATCTTCACGCGCTCCTTGCGAAGCTCGTACTTGCCCAGCTCGATCTTCGTGACGTCCAGAAGGTCCTCGACCAGTCTCGTGAGCCGGGCCGATTCCGAGATGATGATCGACAAGTATTCGTCCTTTTTCTCCTGCGGCAGCTTGTCCGCCTTGCGCTGCAGCGTGGTGGCGAATCCGCTGACGGAGGTCATCGGGTTCCTGAGCTCATGGCTCACGATCGAGATGAACTCCGATTTAGCCTGGTCCAGGTCTTTGAGACGCTCGTTGCGTATGACGAGCAGGTACGCGACGCCTCCCATGATCAGCGCCAATGACGCCATGATGAGGATCGTCAGGCGAGCCTCACGCAACGCTTTGTCCACGGCCGTGGTCAGGATGCCGATTCTCAGCACGCCCTGGCGCTTGTTCTGGAACATCATCGGCATGGCCACTTCGAAGTCCGCTGAATTCCCCTCGTAGTGCTTGACAAAACCCGCGGCCGTGAAGGCTTCATTGTCGAATTCGTTGCGCTTCAGCAGCACGTTTCGAATCTTCGGGTCCGTGCTGGCGATCACCCGGCCGTCCACTCCGACGACGTGCATGTACGCGATGTCCTCGTCCGCCTGCTTCGCGAAGTTCGCCGCCTGCTGGACTTGGGAATACTCGCCGAGCGCCATCTTGTCGCCGAAGATATCGGCCATATTCCTGACCAGGGCCTGCGCCTTCTTATCCAAGCTGGTCAAGAGCGCCGCCCTCTCGGAGCGAATGAACGTGAAGCTCATGATGACGACCAACGGCAGAAACAGCACGCCTAACGGTAAGGCGAGCTGGTTCTGGAGGCTGAGGTTCTTATAAGAGAATTTCATGCGCGCCAGGCTGGCTAGTGAAGGTTAGCCGTCCACTCCGTGTTTGTCAAGACATCCGGCGACGCCTGAGCGAAATGTGACGCGCCCTTGCGAGTTTTTTGCGCGAGTGCTATATTATGCCCGGTCGCGCGCTCCGGATCGAATCTGCGCGCGATTTGCTGGGCAAGCGAAGCTGGACATGGGGGTTGAATGACATTCACGAAAGCTATCAACGCCGCGGTCGTCGCGCTGTCCGTGGTCCTTTATTCCCAAACCGCCGTTCATGCGGAAACGGGAGTCAGCGATAAAGAGATCATCATCGGGGCGTGCAACGACCTCGACGGTCCGACGAAGGCTCGCGGCAAGATGCAGACGGGCGCCGCCAAGTCCTATTTCGACTACATCAACGAAAAGGGCGGGATCCACGGGCGCAAGATCAAGTTCATCATCGACAACGACCGCTACGACGCCGAGATGCACGTGGAGTGCTTCAATCGGCTGATGGGACAGAACGTCTTCGCCGCCGGATTCTCGATCTTCTCGGCGGGTCTCGCCAAGATTCTCCCGACCGTCCAGGAGAAGCGAGTCCCCCTGGTCGGCGTCTCGGGCGCGGAGATCTTCTACGAGCCGGTCGTTCCGACCGTCTTCAACTACCGGGTAAATTACCAGCTTCAGCTCCAGGACATCGTCGACACCATCAAGACGAAGACGAAGTACAAGAAGATCGGCGTGATCTACCAGGACGACGTCTTCGGCGCCAACGGCCTCAAATGGACCAAGCTGGCGAGCGCGAAGCACCCCGGCTACTTCGAGGTGAGTTCCGCGTTCTTCGTGAAGGACTCGACGGACGTGGACAAGGCCATCCAGACCGAGCGGGAACAGAAGGCTGAGGTGATCATCCTCAGCACGGTCGGCAAGCCGATCGCCCACATCGTCAAGCGCGCGAAGGCGATGGGATGGGACCCGCTGTTCGTGACGATCACGACCGACCCGGCCGTGAACCAAGCGGAAGGCGTGGTCCAGGCTCAGGTCGTGCCCGACATCAACGACACTGCCCTACCGACCGTCGCGCTGTACAGAGGCCTGGCGGAGAAGGGAGGAGCGGAGATCGGATACATGGGTCTCGAGGGCTTCATCCAGGCCATGATCGTGACGGAGGGCCTCAAGAAGGCCGGCCGAAATGTGACCAAGGACAAGTTCCTGGCCGGCTTGGAATCGCTGAAGAACTTCGACCTCGGTCTGGGAAAGAAAGGAGCGATCAACTTCAGTTCCACCCGCCACATGGGAACCGACTCCGTGTTCTATACCGTCGTCAAGGACGGGAAGCCGGTCAAATACAAGGAGTGGGAAGATTAGCTAGCGCCGCCGGCACGACGTAAGGCAAGCCGACAATCGATAGCCTGGGTCCTCGGACCTGGGCTATCGCATTAATTGGTCGATGACCGCCCGAGTCACGTCCTGGGTGCTCGATTTCCCCTTGAGATCGGGCGTGCGGACTTTGCCCGCGGCCAGGACCGACGTCACCGCCTCGCCGATCGCCGCGGCGGCCTTCTTTTGGCCGAGATGATCCACCAGCATGGCGGCGGAAAGGATGGTCGCCATCGGATTGGCGATGCCCTTGCCAGCGATGTCGGGCGCGCTGCCGTGCACGGGCTCGAAGTAGCCGTACTTGTCTCCGAGAACGGACGACGCGGCGAGCCCGAGTCCGCCGACCAAGCCCGCGATCTCGTCGGACAAGATGTCGCCGAACATGTTCGTGGCGAGGATCACGTCGAATTGTCCGGGATGCTGGATCAGGTCCATGGCGGCCGCATCGATGTTGCGCGGATCGAGGGCCACTCCCGGGTATGATTTTCCCACCTCTCGGACGCATTCGAGGAACAGACCGTCCGTCATTTTGAACGCCCCGAGCTTGTGGACGACGGTCAGGCGCTTTCGGCGGGAGGCCGCCAATTCGAAAGCGACCTTGGCGATGCGGCGCGAGCCTTCCCGGGTGATGATCCTCACGGCGCAGGCGGCGTCGGTCCCGACGGCGTACTCGGTGCCGCTGTACATGCCCTCCGAATTCTCCCGGACCACGACGATGTCGAGATCCGGACAGAGGCATGCCACGCCCGCATAGGCCCTGAGCGGCCTCACGTTGGCATAAAGCTGCAATCGGCGGCGGAAGCGGCCGAGCGCGCTGGTACCCTTGGGAAGAGCCGCCTCGTCGACGGCGCCCAACAGGCATCCGTCGGAGCTCTTCACGGCCTCTATCGTCGTTTCCGGGAGCGGATCGTTCCCCGCTTTCAACGCAGCGACCCCGATCGGAGCTTCCTGGAACTCGTACGTCGCGTCGGGAAACCTTGTCGACAGGGCCTGCAGCACCGCCTTGGCGGAATCGACGACTTCCGCGCCGATGCCGTCTCCGGGAAGCAGCAGGATCTTCTTAGTCATGAGACCGCGGTCCTCGCGGCGAGCACCTTAGGCGAGCCACCGCAGCGCAAGCACGTCGGCGCCCGGCCGGGCGACCGCGACCGCGGCCGCGTAGCCGGGATCGGTCTCGATGCCGACCGTCTCCCATCCGGCGGCGTCGCCTGCGTCCAGCGCGCCCGAGAGTCCGACCCCCTCCGCCTTCAGCCGCGCCTCCTTGCGGGTCCAGATCTCGAAAAAGGCCCGCGTATCGCAGGCGCTCCGGCGAAACGCCGCCTTGTCGGCCTGCGAGAAGTACTTGTCGACGATATCCTGGGCGTCCGGCATCTCGCGCACCCGCTCGATATCGACGCCCACGTCCGCGTCCCGCGCAAACGCGAGCAAAGCGATGGCCCCGGAATGCGACACGTTGAATCGAAGCGGCGAACCCGCAAGAAACGGCTTGCCGAACCGGGAGAGCTCCAAGTCGATGCCGGAGGGCGCGCGTCCCAGATATCCCGCCAGGAGCCTCCTCAACGCGGACCGGCACTGAACGAACCTATCACGGTCGTCGGGCGATCGAAATCGCGCCGCGTGCGCGCGCTCGGCGGGGAGCAGGTCCGGCGCGACTCCGGCGCGCTTGCGCGCGATCCTGAGCCCCCAAAGATGGACTTCTCCGGCGACGATAGGCCGAAGATCGGACGCGCTGCGTGAGGGTGTTGTGATATGCATGCGCAGTAGAAAAACAATCGACGCCGCTCAGCCAACAATGTAAGCCGCCGGCCCGGCATTGTCAAGGCCGCCGTCTTGACTTTGCATGGATATCCCCCTACAGTAACCGCAATGGAAAGCCGAGACGCGGCCGCGCCGATCGCCGCGCCCCAACCGCATCCCGCCGCCCCCGCGCCCGTGTCTTTCCTGGACCGCGTCCTGCCGATCGTCGCCGCACCCTGCGGGATCTCCGACGACGGCTATCCGCATCTCAGCGAGGACGGCTACCGCCTCCTGCGCGATACGATTCCCTACATCCCGGGAGCGGGCGAGCGCGTCCTCAAGGCCTTGGACGCGATCAATCGCTCGAAGAAGGTCGCCCAAGGATCGTTCGCGTTCCAAGAGAACATCTCGCACGCGTGCGCCGCGGCGCGAAGCTACGTGGAATCCGCGTCCATCGCGTGCTCCTCCGATCTATGGCTGCTCGGCGCCATCCTCCGCACGTTCAGGGACCAAGGATTTCTCGGCGCGCTCCTTACGGGTGAGGCGCTTCGGCCCGAGACCTGCCTCGTCTCGGTCGACGGTCGAAAGAGGGGAGCGATCCCCGGAGAGATCGAGATCGACCTGCTGTTTCTCGCTTCACGAGGGCTCCTCGAGCCGGCGGGCGGGCGCCAGTACGTCCTCGCGAGCCATCCCCGCGCGCGCTCCGTGCTCGAGGCGATGACCCGGGCCGACTTCGATCAGCCCGCGGCGATCTCCCGATTGTGGCGGGGCGTTTTCTCCGGCGAACGTCTGAGCCCGGCCGACGAGGCGATCGTGACGCGCGCGGGCGCCGGCTCGCCCATGCGCTCGGATTGGTTCCAAGACACCTGGCTGCCCACCTTCGACGAGATCGAGCTGCACTATCGACTGCTTCCCGTCGTCATCGGCCTTCGGGCCGCCGGCCGCATCGAGGAAGTCGTCGACGCGCTGAGCACGGCGCGCTCGCTGGCTCCTCGGCACGAATCGTGCGCCGACGCCTCCTTGCGCATCCTCTCGAACGCGGGCGTCGTCGAGGCGCGGGAGCCGCGCGGCTTCGCCGTCACGCAGATCGGCAAGCGCATCCTGGAGAAAGGTCCGGGGCCGATGGGGATCATCGAGGCGTACCATCCCTACCTCTCCAACCTGCCCGCCATCTGGGCGGGCGAAAAGATCGAGACGCACGTGAGGCGCGGAGACGATATTTCCGCGAGCCAGGACGCGAATCGGGTGACCTTCATCAGGGCGAACGACTGCCTGGACGCGTTCTGCCATGCCACGGGATTCGCCTATTCCGTTTTCATCGAGCACGCCGCCGGAAGAGGCGAGGCGATCCGCCAGCGATTCGCCAGGTCCGGCGGCGGGATCGCCTACGTCGCCGCCGATTTCGAGGACGAGTCGATCCAGGCCTGCCTATCGGAGCGCGACCGGGGCGGCCTCCCCGCCTCGCTGGCAGTGATCGGGAGCTCGGACATCGGAGCGCCAGGCGCGTTCCTGCAGGCTCTGCAGCGCCGCGGAATCGACTCCAAAGACGCGGTCATGATCGTCGGCAACGGCTTTCAGGAGGTCCGAGGACAGACGGACGAGAGCATGTCGAAGGTGTTCAAGGCCTATCACGACGCCGGCATCGTCCTGATCTTCATCGAGGAGAGCGCCTTGTCCATTGATGATCTCCTGGAGACCGGCTGGAGCACGTACCATGCGGGCTTTCGGTATGTTCACGAGAGATCGGGGCAGGTCCTGCGCCCCTCGGAGGACGCGGGGGCTCCCCGCGTCGGACCGCCTCTTCGCACCAGCTGGCATTCGTGCGCGGCCGCGGGAGGCTACGTCCGTCTTGAACGGTTTTCCCGCAGAAGCCGGCCGATCTATCCGTGGCGGCCGAAGGCAAAGGGCAACCCCTCGATCAGCGTGACGCATTTCTGCGTGCCGCGCGAGTTGGCCCGAAGATTAAAGCTGGGAGAGTAGTTAGCCCGCGACCGGAAGCAGCTCTTTCAGATATCTGCCGAGCGCCACGGGATCGTACGGCTTGCTGAAAAAATTCTTCAGGCCCAAGTCCTTCATTTCCTTTCGGTACTTGTTCTCTTTCTGGGCGCTCAGGATGACCAGCGGGACGTTGGACGTCCTATAGTCGGCTTGCAGTCCCTTGCAGACGTCGAATCCCGTGATGTCCGGCAGGCCGATGTCGATGACGGCAAGATCCAGGTGGTTCTTCTTAGCCAGATCCAGCGCCTCCTTCCCGGTCGAGGCGCAAACGACCTCGAGACCCTCGGCTTCCAGGTTCTCCCTGAGAAGGGTTCGGACGTACTCCTCGTCCTCGACGATCAGCACTCGCTGTTTCATGGATTTTCCCTCGCCTCGTTTGTCTTGAGCATACCAAATTCGATCATGAACGTCATACCGGGGTATTCCCGCGATTTTCGTGCGATCCCGGACGACGCTTGAAATCCAGAAAGCGGAACGCGCGGATGATCTTGGCCCTCGCATGCGCCGGCTCGATCACCTCGTCGACGGAGCCGCTCGACGCGGCTTGATAGGGCGTCGCGAACATCGAGGAGTATTCGGCCGCAAGCTTGTCCCGGAGCGCTTCGCGGTCCGCGGGATCCCGTAAGGAGGAGATCTGCCTGGCATACAAGATCGCGGCCGCTCCTTTCGGGCCCATCACGGCCAACTCCGCCGCCGGGAACGCCAGATTGAAATCGCTGTGAAGATATTTCGAGCCCATCGCGATGTAAGCGCCGCCGTATGCCTTGCGCAGGACGACCGTCACCTTCGGGACCGTGGCGTCGGCGTAGGCCGCCAGCAGCTTCGCGCCGTGGCGTATGATGCCGCCGTGCTCCTGCTCGAGGCTCGGCCAGAAGCCGGGGACGTCCACCAAGGTGAGGATGGGGATGTTGAACGCGTTGAGAAACCGTACGAAGCGCGCCGCCTTGTCGGAGGCGTCGATGTCGAGCGCTCCGGCCATGTAGCCGGAATTGTTCGCGACGACGCCGACCACCTCGCCGCCCAGCCGGACGAACCCGACCGTCACGTTCTTGGCGTAATGATCCTGCACCTCGTAGAATTTAAACTCGTCGGCGACCTGCCAGATCACCGGATGGACCGCGTACGCCTTCTTCGGGTCCACTCCCCAGAACGTCTCGAGCAATGGGGTCTCGCGGTCGACGGGATCGGGCGTCGGCGCGGCATGCGGCTTCTCCCACCGGTGCTGCGGCAGGTAGGAGAGGAGCTCCTTCAACTGCCGGAAACAGTCCGGCTCGCTCTTGGCGACGAAGTGGCATACGCCGGATTTGGAGGCATGCACCTTGGGTCCCCCCAAGCTGTCGAAGGTCACGTCCTCCCCCGTCGCCGCCTTCACGACATCGGGGCCCGTGATGAACATGTGGCTGATGCCTTCGACCATGAACACGAAATCCGTGAGCGCCGGAGAATACACCGCGCCGCCCGCGCACGGACCGAGAATGAGCGAAATCTGCGGGATGACGCCCGAGTACTTGACGTTTCGGTAGAAGACCTCCGCGTATCCGTCTAGCGATTCGACGCCCTCCTGGATGCGCGCTCCTCCCGAATCCAGGAGTCCGATGACGGGCACCCGGTTCTGGTAGGCCATATCCATGACCTTGCAGATCTTCATGGCGTGCGCGCGGCCGAGCGAGCCGCCGAGCACGGTAAAGTCCTGGGCGAAGATCGCGACTTCGCGCCCGTCCACGCGGCAGAACCCCGTCACGACGCCGTCTCCGGGCGCCTCCGTCTTGTCCAATCCGAACGACTTGCATCGCGTCGTGACCAGCAGGTCCAGTTCTTGAAAGCTGCCCTCGTCCGCGATGTAATTGATGCGCTCGCGCGCCGTGAACTTGCCCTTCTCCCATTGCGCCTGGACGCGCGCGAGGCCGCCGCCGCCCTTGGCCTTCTGGACGATTTCGGACAGGATCTGAACGCGCGCCACGTTGACTTGCGTCTTCTTCGACCGGGCGCGAGTCCGCTTCGTCTTACCGTTATTCATAGACCGGAACGGCTCTAAGGATAATGGCCGTCTTCGGATCTGTCAAGCAGGACTTCGGTCACGCGGAGCCGGCCGCTATCTGCGGCCGATCTTGGAGCGCGGATTGACGGCGTGGCCGCCCTTGTCTCGGACCTCGAAGTGGAGGTGCGGACCGGTGGAGAGTCCGGTGGACCCGACGCGGCCGATCAGGCTCTTGCCGCGCTCCACCCATTGGCCTTCCGACGCGCTGATATGGGACAGATGGCCGTACAGCGTGCTCGCGCCGTCGTTGTGGCGCACTTCGACGACCTGACCGTAGCCGCCCTTCCAGCCGGCGAACGCCACGCGGCCGCTGCGCGACGGATACACGGGCGTGCCGTAGGGCTTGGGGAGATCCCAGCCGTCGTGGAACTTCGTCGTCTTCAAGATGGGATGGCGCCGCCGCCCGAATCCGGAGCTGATCCTCGTCCAGCCGCCGTCGCCGAACGGGAAGCGATACGTGTCGAACTCCTTCGACACGCCCGGCAAAAGGAGGTACTCGCCCTTGGAGAGCTCGTAGGTTCCCAGGAGCGCCGTGCCCGGCAGCTCGTTCAAGTCGACGACCTGCTCCTTGAGCTTGCGCGCTTCCTTCGCGTCCCTGCGGAACTTGCCGATGATCGAATCGAGGCTCTCGCCGTCCTTCTTGACGGTGTAGAGCATGCCCTTCTTGTTGTGCACCGTGATGGTCATCCCGGGATGGATGAGGAACAGCTCGTTGTCGTTGGTCACCTGCAGGCTCGGGACAGTCGTCCCGTAGCGCTTGGCGAGAGCCCAGATGTTGGCTTCCTTGGGGCCGATCTTGTGGGTCGAGAACACGAGCGGATTGAGGCGCCTGAGGACCTCCGGGTTCGGCTCCGCGGGCCCGGCGGGCGTCACGACCGAAAATCGAGCCCACTCTGCGGAAACCGGAGCCTCCGTGCTTGGCCTCGACAGGGACAGAAGCAACGCCAGACACCCGACCGGGATGGCGGCGAATTTCCCGGCGCGGGCAAACGACCCCCACTTGCCGGAATCGGGGCTCTTCTCGTCGAGGACCATCTTTCTTATTATAGCGGGCCTTCCGCGGATTGTCCAGAGCGTCCGGGAGATGCTATCGTACCCGCTCATGGCCATCGACCGCGCCCTGCTGCGCCGCGATCCTTGGGGGCCCGCCGCCGCCGCCCTGGCGATCGCCTACGCGCTCACCTTCGCCCACCCGATCGACATGCTGACGGCGGACCTCGGACGGCACCTCAAGACCGGAGAGCTGTTCCTCAACTCGGGGCACCCGGTCACGACGAATCTCTTCTCCTATACGCAGCCCGACCTGCATGTCCCGAATCACCATTGGGGCACCGGGGTGCTGTTCCAGCTGATCCTCGGTCGAGTCGGCTTCGTCGGCTTGCAGCTGTTTTTCATCGCGCTCAGCGCGGCCGCTCTCCTCGGGTTCTTCCTCATCGCCCGCCGCGGGGCCGGGACCGGGATCGCGCTGATGGCGTCCCTGTGCGCCGTGCCGCTTCTCGCGGAGCGTACGGAAATACGTCCGGAGGCCTTCACTTATTTCTTCTGCGCCGTTTTCTATGGGGCGCTGTCGTGGGCGGAGGACGGCCGCCACTCGCGCCTGTGGCTCTACGCCCTCGCGCCGCTGACCGCCGTCTGGGCGAACCTGCACATCTATTTCTTTCTCGGCCCCGTGCTGATCTTCCTGTTCCTCGTGCAGGCGCGGCTCCGCAAGGACCACGAGCTCCAGAAGGTTCTGCTGCTGACCTTGTTCCTCTCGGCCGCCGCGTCCTTGGTCAATCCCGCGGGCCTTCGGGGCTCGCTCGGCCCGATGACGATCTTCAGCCGGTACGGGTATCGCGTCGCGGAGAACCAGCCCGTCTGGCTGGTGGAACGGATACTTCCGGATCCGAATTTCATGCTCTTCAAGGTTTGGTCCGCCGCGCTGGCGGCGAGCTTTCTGGTGCGGTGGGTCTGGGGAAAGCGGGAGCCCCACTGGGTCGAGGTGGCCCTCGGGATCGGCGCGTGCGCCGCGGGCTGGCTCGCGATCCGCAATTTCGCCCTGTTCGGGCTCTTCGCCGCGGTCGCCATCAGCCGCAATCTGGCTTCGGCGCTCGGCGCCTTCATCGAGAAGCGGGAGACGCTCCTGCGGCGGGCCGCGCTAGCGTGCGCGCAGGCGGCGGTGTTCACCGCGATCACCGGACGCGCTCCCGACGCCTTCCACGTGCGCTATCCGCTCGGTCTCGGGCTCAAGTCCGGCGACTCGGCGCCCGCCGATTTCCTCCGCGCCTCCGGCATTCAGGGACCGATCTTCAACGACTACGACATCGGCGGCTACCTGATCTATCACCTGTATCCCAAGGAACGCGTGTTCGTCGACAACCGCCCTGAGGCGTACGAGGTGGCCTTCTTCAAGGACGTGTACGTCCCGATGCAGGAGAACGAGGCGGTTTGGAAGCGCGAGGACGGGCGGCGAGGCTTCAACGCGATCGTCTTCAACCTGAACGATCACACGCCCTGGGGACAATCGTTCTTGATCCGCAGGGCGAAGGACCCGGAGTGGGCTCCCGTCTACGCCGAGCACGGGGCGATCGTCTTCCTGCGTCGATCGCCGCGCAACGCGGCGATCATCGCGCGGCACGAGATCCCGAAGGACCGCCTCCGGGTCGTGCCGACGCGCGCGAGCTAGCTCAGGCTCGAGAGCTCCATCGACTTCAGGAAGTCTTTGTTGGACTTCGTCGCCAAGAGCTTCTCCTGCAGGAGCTCCATGACCTCGACGGGATTGAGCGACGCGAGGACCTTGCGGAGAATCCATACCTTGTTGAGCTCGTCCTCGGACATGAGCAGCTCTTCCTTTCTCGTGCCGCTGCGGTTGATGTCGATGGCCGGGAAGATGCGCCGGTCGGAGAGCTTGCGGTCCAAGCAGACTTCCATGTTGCCCGTGCCCTTGAATTCCTCGAAGATGACCTCGTCCATGCGGCTGCCCGTCTCGACGAGGGAGGTCGCCATGATCGTGAGGCTTCCCCCTTCCTCGATATTGCGCGCGGCGCCCAGGAAGCGCTTCGGGCGCTGAAGCGACGTCGCCTCTAGACCGCCGGAGAGGACGCGGCCGCTCGAGGGCGTGATCGTGTTGAATGCCCGCGCCAAGCGGGTGATCGAGTCGAGCAGGACGACGACGTCCTTGCCGAGTTCGACCTGGCGCTTCGCTTTCTCCAAGACCATCTCGGCGACCTGGACGTGCCGGTCCGCGGGCTCGTCGAACGTCGAGGCGATGACCTCTCCCTTGACGGAGCGCTGCATGTCCGTGACTTCCTCCGGCCGCTCATCGATGAGGAGCACCATGAGGAACGCGTTCGGATAGTTGGTCGTGACCGCGTTGGCGAGCTTCTGCAGGATGATCGTCTTGCCGGTCTTGGGCGCCGCGACGATGAGTCCGCGCTGGCCCATGCCGATCGGGCAGATGAGATCCATGACTCGGGTGGTCAGTTCCTGTCGCGTCGTCTCGAGCGTGAAGCGCTTGTTGGGGTGCAGGGGCGTCAGGTTGTCGAAGAAAGGGCGGTCCTTCATCGTCTCGATCGGGATGCCGTTGACGCTCTTCACCTGAAGCAGGGCGAAGAAGCGCTCGCCTTCCTTCGGCGCGCGCACGTTGCCGCTGACGGTGTCGCCCTTGCGCAAGCCGAACTTCTTGATCTGCGACGGCGAGATGTAGATGTCGTCCGGGCCGGGGAGGTAGTTGTAGTCCGCGGAACGGAGGAAGCCGAAGCCGTCCGGCAGGACCTCGAGGACGCCTTCATCGTAGATGACCCCGTTCTGCTTCGCCTGGCCCTCGATGATCTTGGCGATGAGCTCCTGCTTGCGCAGGCCTCCGACGCCCTCGAGCTTGAGCTCCGCCGCCACCTTATTGAGTTCGGCGATGGTCAGCTTCGAGAGGGCCGTCACGTCCATCTGCTGCGCGGGCACTGCGGACTGCGTTTCCATGTAGCCTCCTTATCCGGACGATGCTAGCTGCGGCAACGAAAATCGGCGATGAGTCTGAATGCGTCGTAGCAATTCTTCACGTTCCTGCGGAGTTCGGCGATGCCCCTCGTGTTCTCGATCACGACGTCGGCCAAGCGCGCCTTCGACTCCACGGGCATCTGCGCCTTCATGCGCGCGAGCGCGCGCCCGCGGCTCAGCCCGTCGCGCCGGCGGATGCGCCGCAGCGCGACCGGCCGCGGCGCGGAGACGAGGACCGTGACGTCGAAGCGGCCCTGCGCGCGGGTCTCGAAGAGCAGGGGCACGTCGGCCACGACCACGGGGCGCCGGCTCACCTTCATGTCCCGCGCCATGCGTTTCCAGACGAGCGGGTGCGTGGCCTTCTCGAGCCGCCGCCTCAGGGCCGGGCTCGAGAACACGGCCTCGGCGAGGCGGGGCCTGTCCAGCTCCCCCCGCGCGTCGAGGAAGCGGCCGCCCAGCGCGCGGACGATCGCCCGGTGCATGGGCTTGCCCCGGCGCGAGAGCGCGTGCACGATCTCGTCGGCGCAAAACGTCCCGGCGCCGGCGCGCCCGAACGCCCGGAGCGCCTCGCTCTTGCCCGTGCCGATGCCTCCGGTCAATCCGACCCTAAGTGCCCTCATCAGTGGTCCTTGCGCTCCGAGAGGCGCCGCAGGACCTCGAGCTCCTCGGCGCTGAGCGAGTCCTTACCGTGCGCGGAGATCTTGTCGAGGATGCGGTCGACTTCCTCCATGGGGTCCGGCGCGGCCGGCTGCTTCTTCTTGGCTTTGGAGGACGAGTACGGGCGAGCGTCGTCGTCCTCGCCGCCCCCCGTCAGCTTCCGCCAATGCCATTTCGCGTGGATCTTGAGCTCGTCCCAATACCGGAGGTACACGAAGCCGATCAGCATCCCCGCGAGATGCGTGAACCGCGCGACGCCGGGCGTCGTGCTCGCGGTGCCGGCGAAGAACTCGATCACGCCGTAGAGGATCGCCATGTCGCGGGCCTTGATGGGAAAAAAGAAATAGAGGTAGAGCACGGCATCCGGGAACATCATCGCGAAGGCGACGAGCAGCCCGAAGATCGCGCCCGACGCGCCGATGATCGGCACCGGCGAGTGCGGCTGGATCGCGACGCTGACCAGCCCCGCGCCGATGCCGCAGATGAAGTAGTACTTCAGGAACTCCTTGGCGCCCCATTGCCCTTCGACCGGCAGCGCGAACATCCAGATGGACAGCAGGTTCCAGAAGAGGTGCCAGCCCGAGCCGTGAATGAATAGGTACGTGATCGGCTGCCACACCCACCTGTCCTTGACGACGTGCGCCGGGACCAGTCCGAACAAGTCGAACATCTGCCCGCCGTTGAGCCAACAGACCGCGAACGCGACGAGGTTCGAGAGGATCAGAAAGCGGATAGCCGGGGGCATGTACCGGTAGTCCAGCGGAGAGTGGCCGAACGTCCGCGTCATTTCAGCTTCTCCATGTCCTGCCAGTTGTCGCCGATCTTGGCGTCGACGACGAGCGGCACCTTCAGCCTCACGGCGGACTCCATGGTCTTGCAGACCCACTTGGCGAACGCATGCGCCTCCGCCTTGGGGACCTCGAAGACAAGCTCGTCGTGCACCTGGAGCACGGGGCGGGCGCCCCACTTGTCCGGCGCGGCGTCCATCGCGCGGCGAATGTCGATCATCGCGACCTTGATGATGTCCGCCGAGGATCCCTGGATCGGGGTGTTGACGGCCACGCGCTCGTTGAACTGCCTCACCGCGGTGTTCTTGGCCGTGATGTCGGGCAGCCACCGCACGCGCCCCTTGATCGTCCGCACGCAGCCGTCGCGCCGCGCGGCCTCGAGAGTCTCCGCGGACCAGCGCTTGACGCCCGCGCAGCGCGCGAAGTAGCGGTCGATGTACTCCTTCGCCTTGCC
The DNA here is from genome assembly GCA_016194745.1 of Elusimicrobiota bacterium. Classification (GTDB taxonomy): domain Bacteria; phylum Elusimicrobiota; class Elusimicrobia; order UBA1565; family JACRDR01; genus JACQBA01. The sequence continues at coordinate 84,770 of JACQBA010000016.1, read as the reverse complement.
GAACGGGATGCCCAGCGTCTGGCCGAGGCCGTGCGCGGTCTGCCCGTAGACGATGCCGAAGTTCACCGCCTTGGCGCGCCGGCGCATCTCGGCGTCGACCTGGTCTCGCGTCACGTTGAAGATCTCGCACGCCGTCCGCAGATGGACGTCCTCGCCGCTGTTGAACGCCTCCACCAGCGCCGGGTCCTCGGAAAGGTGGGCGAGCACGCGAAGGTCGATCTGCGAGTAGTCGGCCGACAGGAGCACGCGGCCCGGCGAGGCGACGAAGGCCCGGCGGATCTTCTGTCCCATCGGCGTGCGGATCGGGATGTTCTGGAGGTTCGGATCGACGCTCGAGAGCCTGCCCGTGGCGGTACCCGTTTGATTGAAATGCGTGTGGACCCGGCCGGTCCGCGAGTCCAGGCGCTCGAGGAGCCCGTGGATGTACGTCGAGCACAACTTCGAGAGCTCCCGAAAGTCCATGATCTTCGCCGGCAAGGGGTGCAGGGCCCGCAGCGCGATCAGCGTTTCCTCGTCCGTGGACGGGTCGCCCTTCGGCGTCTTCTTGATCACGTTGAGCTTCAAGTCCTCGAACAGGAGCTTGGCGAGCTGCTTTGGGGAGTTCAGGTTGATCTCGCCGCCGGCCATCTTGTTGATGTCTTTCTGCAGCTCCGCGATCTTCCCCTCGAACTCGGCGCCAAGCCGCTCGAGGTAATCCGCGTCGACGGCGACTCCCCGGGCCTCCATTTCGGCGAGGACCGAGAGCACCGGCATCTCCAAGTCCTCGAACAGCTCGCGGACCTCTTCCTGAGCGAGCCTCTCCCTGAGGACGTCGGCCAGCGGAAAGACGGCGCGCGCCCGCCACAGCCCGGCTCCGCGCGGGTCACCTTTTTCGTCCGGAAGCGTTCCCGCGCGATACTCGTTCGCCAACGTGGCGATGTCGTACTTGGCGGAGGGATTCAAGCAGTAGGCGGCGAGCATCGTGTCGAAGAGCTCGCCTCCGAGCCGGAGGCCGGCGCGCTCGAGCTCCGTGGCCGCGGCCTTGAGGTCGTGGCCCATCTTGGTCGCCCCGCCCTCGAGGATCTTGCGCAAGGCGGGAACCTTGGCGTCGGCTTCCTCCGCCATCGCGCAGCGGCCGTCCGGAAGGGACACGGCGAGCGACCACGGCGACTCGCCGAGCAGCTCCATTCGCGGCATCCGGACGATGCTGAGCGAGACGCGCTTGGCCGAGGCGGCGGCCTTGAGCCATGCCTTGAGCTCCAGGACTTTCGCGTCCGGGATCTCAAGCGGCTTGAAGGTACTCCGATCGACGGGCGCCTGACGCTCGCCGGGGCCGCTGGGCAGCGCCGGCTCCGACGCCGCGGCGTCCGGGAACATCTCGCGGATCATCGAGGTGAACTCGAAGCGACGCAGCGTCGCCAGCAGCGTCTCCGGCGGGGCGGGCTTGACCTTGCACTCCAAGACGCCCAGGTCCAGCGGCGCCTCGCAGTTGAGCTCGATGAGCCCGCGGCTGAGCCTCGCCTTCTCCGCGTTGTCGCGCAGGATCTGAGCCAGCTTGGCGGAAAGCTCCGGGTCCCCGGACTTCGCCGCCTTTAGCGCCGCCTCGAGGCTGCCGTAGCGCGTCAGGAGCTTCACGGCTCCGACCGGGCCGACGCCCGGCACGCCGGGCACGTTGTCGGAGGTGTCTCCGATGAGCGCGAGGTAGTCGACGATCTGTCCGGGATTGACCCCGTACTTCTCGGACACCTTCGCCGCGTCGAAAATCAGGTTCTTTCCTTCGTGCAGTACCCGCACATGCTCGCCCACGAGCTGCATCGCGTCCTTGTCGCCCGTGACCAGGACCACGTCGAGGCCGCCGTTGCGTCCGCGCACGGCAAGCGTCGCCATGAGGTCGTCCGCCTCGAACCCCTCCAGCTCGACGCAGGAGAGGCCCAGCCCTTCGACGAGCGGCCGCGCGAGCGACAACTGAGACTTCAGATCCTCGTCGGTCTCCTTGCGCGTCGCCTTGTACGGCTCGTACGCCTTGTGGCGGAAGGTGGGGCCGGGCGTGTCGAAGCAGACCGCGATGAACTCGGGCTTCTCGCGTTTGATGAGCCCGAGAAGCATCCGCGCGAAGCCGTAGAGCGCGCCCACGGGCTCCCCGGAGGAATTCCGAAGCGGGGGAAGCGCGTGATACGCCCGATGGAGGTACGCGTGTGCGTCCACCAGGAACAATCGGCCTTGCGCCGTCACAGTCGAGGACACGTGTTATGCCAGGTGCGCCAAGGTGCGTCTACTTCTTCGCTTCCAACAATGCGCCGACCGCCTTCTCGATCTCCGACTCCACTCCCGCGTCGAAGCCGATCCACTTGTCGCGGATATTCCCTTCGGAGTCCACGAGAAACGCCGTCGGAAGGCCTCGGACGCCGAACGCGTCGAACGCCTTATTGTCCGCGTCCAGAAGGATCGGATACCGGATGCCTTTCTTCTTCGCGAAAGGAGCCACGACGTCCGTCATGCCGTCCTCGTCGATGCCGAGAACGGCGAACGGCTTCCCTTCGTACTTCTCGTAGATCTTCTCATAGAACGGGATCGCTTCCGCGCACGGCCCGCACCACGTTGCCCAGAAGTCGATTAAGACCGTCTTGCCCCGGAGTTCCCTTAACGTGAGAGTCTTGCCGCTCAGATCCTTGAGGGCAAAGTCCGGCGCCGTCTTTGCGGCGTCGGAACTTGGTCCGGAGCCCTTGCCGCAGCCGGAAAGCGCGACCAAAGCGGCGAAAAAAACCGCCGCCAAAGGCGGGAATCTATGGGTGCGAGATTGTGAAGCCATCCAACGCTTTTGATCGATAAGACAAGGCTTTTTTTGGAGCTGAGGTTGGGACTGCAGACTGCGTGCGGCTCTAAACTATGATAGCAGGATCACGGTTTTCTGTCAAGAAGATACTGGACTTCCTCCCACAACGCCTCGAGATTGACGGGCTTCGAAAGAAACGCGTCCGCCCCGGCGAGAAGACCCTCCGCCCGGTCCGCCGGCTCGGTGTAGCGCGCGGACAGGAAGACGATCGGGACTTCCGCCAGCTCGGGCATGCGGCGGAGCTGCCGGCAGATCTCGAATCCGTGCATGTCCGGAAGCTGGACGTCCAAGATGATCAGCGAGGGCACCTGCTCCTTCAAGCGCGAAAGAGCCAGCGCGCCGGTGCCGACTCCGACGGCCTCGATGTTCTTGAGCGCCATCGCGTCGACGAGCGTCTCGCGAAAATGGTCGTCGTCTTCGACGATGAGAATGGACGTGCGCGTGCTGGTTCTCATGGGTAGATAGTTTCGGCAGGTGAAGCGTAAAGGAAATTCCGCATTTTGTCCAGGGCCCCCCCTCCGCCGGCGCTCATGCGCCGGTCCTTCCCAACAGCTGCGTCACCCATCGCGCGAGCCCGCCCGGCTCAACCGGGGCGAGTCCCGCGTCCAACGCCCGCTCGAACGCCGCCCGCGCCGCGCCGGGAGCGTCCCCCGCCTCGGCCAGCAGGCGCGCGAGGATGTCCATCTCGCGCCCGGGGGAGGCGACGCCGAAAATCTGAGCCAGCATCAGGAGCGTCCCGGCATGCCGGGGCGACGACGAGAGCACCGCGCCGCCCCCCAGCGCCGCCGCGGCGCGGGAGTAGAGTTCCTCGTGCGCGGGATCGGCGGGACGCCATGGATTGAGCAAGATCGCCGGCTTCGACCTGCCGGCCGCCGCGAGCGACCGGAGGACGTCGTCGAGGGCGGCGCTTGCGCCCTCCGAGGGCGGGAACGCGAGCGGAGCGCCGGCCCACGGCGCGAACTCCCGAACGGCGAGCGCCGCCGACGCCCGCGCGGAGTCGAGCACGGCGAGGTCCACGCGGGGCATCGCCGCCCCGAATACCCGGAGAACGGACTCCGCGGCGCCCGCGACCGCCCCCTCGGCCGCCGGCGGCTCGCCGAAACCGCGGCGCGCGGCCGCATGGACGTGATCGAGTCCCGACGCCGCGACGAACTCGGCGGCGCTCGAAGGTTCCTGGACTCGCGCCCACGGCGCGTCTTCATAGACCGTGAACCCGCGGTTGCGCAGCACCGCACTCAGGGCGTTTTTCTGCAGCGCGGGCAAGCGGATCGTCGCGAGATTGAGCCGGTGATACGTCCCGGCCGGCACGGCGCCGTAGGCCGCCAAGAGATCGCGCGGCAGACCGGCCGCTTCCAGATCCTTCAGCATGTCCTCTTGAAGCGCCGCGTAGCGCTGCGCGAAACCGGCCGGCTTGCTGTCGATCGCGTTTTCGTGAGCGTCCGCGGAGATCGTCCCACCCGAGGGCGGCGCGACGAGGAGTCTGGCCGTCTCGCGGGACTCCGGAAGCCGCGCGTCCTCGGCCGAGGCGCTCGCCTGCGCCGTCCGCGGTCCCGACGGAGGCCGCCATCCCGTCAGAAGGCGCGTCAGGAACGACGACTCGCCGGTCCTGTCCTTGAAATCCGAATCAGCCTTATTCTTGATCGAGAAGGCATCCATTCGCCCGTAGTCGGGCAGCGGCAAGGCCAGCGCCTCGAGGGCAGGAAGCAGCGCTCCGGAGCGCGCTGCCAGCGCGAGCGCAACGACAGGCCCGGACCGGCCGGACTGTGGGCCATGACCGACGCCGGCGGGCAAGGAGATCGTTCGCGGGAGCTCTACTCCGGCGGACAGCCGGGCCGACGGACCGATCGCGCTCCCTAATGAGAGCAGCCCGGAGCCCAGCGACAGCATGGGATCGGCAAGAGCCGCATTCCCCAGAGACAGCGAAGCTCCAAGGTGCGACTCGCCCGCCAGTCCCGGCCGCAGACCGAGCGGCGAGAGTGAAAGGGACGGAATACTCAGGCCCGCCGCGGCGGAGATTCCTGGTGCCGATGCGACCGGAGACGGCGCCGCCGGCCGATTGGCCGCCAATTGGGCTATCGCCACGGGCGGACGGGCGGTTTGAAGGGACGCAGCGGCCATTATGAAGGAAATGGCGCCGAAAACCGCCCTTTTTTGGCTTTTTTCCATACCCACGCTCAAAAATAGCCTCTAAATTCATTCTAAGGCATGCTCCCAATTAGAGCGCGGGCCGTATGGCCCAGACCTATGGCATCTTTGGGCCCTAGGGGCGTTGGGCCCCCGGCCCATGTTCAAAGCTGAGACTCCCCAGGGCGGCGATCTCTCGCGGGACGATATGCCGATCCCGTTTCGCAAAATGTTAGGATTTGGCCCGGATGACGTCGACAGAATTGCCACCCACCGAATTTCATTTCTTCGCCGACTTCCTCAACAAGCAGGTCATCGATCGCGAGGGCCGCGTTCTCGGGAGAGTGCATGACCTGTCGCTGGGGCTCAACGAGTCGTATCCCAAGGCCAGCGTCCTGGTGATCCGCTCCGGGCGCCTGCGGTCCTCCTTCGCCGCGGTATCCTGGGAGGCGATCGACCGCATACTTCTGACCGTGCAGCTGTCCCTCCCGCTCGAGCAGGTGAATTTCGAACCGGAGTATCCGAACCTGGATTTCACGATCGCGCGCGACGTGCTCGACAAGCAGGTCGTCGACACAAGCGGCCAGAAGGTCATCCGCGTCAACGACGTGCACCTGCTCAAGGTGGGCTCCGAGATGCGCATCTCCCACGTCGACGTCGGCATCCGCGGGATCGTGCGCCGGCTCGGCTGGCAGTGGTGGGTGGATCCCTTCGTCCAGACGTTCCTGGCCCGCACCGACTACATGAAGGACCGGCTGATCAATTGGCGGTTCATCCAGCCCCTGGCGATCAACCCGGAAAAGGGCCGCCTGAAGCTGACCATCAACCAGAAGCAGCTGTCGATGATCCCGCACGCGGACTTCGGCGCGATGATGCAGGAGCTTGACGTCCACAAGCGGCTCGCGCTGTTCAACTCGATCTCCGCGGACTTCCGGCCGAAGGTCTTTTCTGACATGCCGATCCCGATGCAGAGGGAGTTGCTGGAGAATACCGATCTGAAGGACGCGGCCGAGCTGTTGTCCAAGATACCGGCCGACCAAAGCACCGACCTCCTGGAGGAGATACCCAAATCCGTCGCCGACAGCCTGCTCGCCTTGATGGAGACGACCCAAGCGCGACGACTCTCCGCCCTGCTCGGCTACACGAGCGACTCCGCGGGCGGCCTCATGACGACGGAGCTCGTGACCTGCCCGTCCACGGCCAGCGTCGCCGACGCGGTGCAGCGTCTCCGGCAGACTCTCGACAGCCTGGAGATCGTGACGCACGTCTATCTCATCGATGGCGAGAACCGCCTCACGGGCCAGGTGCCGCTCAAGCGTCTGCTGCTGGCCAATCCGTCCGATCCCGTGGCGTCTTCCGCCTACCCCCGGCCCGTGTACGTGCGCGCGAAGGACAGCCTGCGCGAGGTCGCTTACGTGATGGAGAAATACAAGCTCTCCTCCATCCCGGTAGTCAACAACGGCAAGGACCGCGTCTTGCAGGGCGTGATCACGATCGACGACATCCTCGTGCGCGTGATTCCGCTCGCCTGGCGGCGACGCACGCGGACTGTGGGGTCCCAGCCATGAAGCTCGGGGAACTCTCGCAAGGCAGCCCCTTTTGGAACCGGGTCAAGATCTTCCTGGTCGTCATGGGCCCCGGCATCATTACCGCAAACGTCGACAATGACGCCGGCGGCATCACGACCTACACGCTCGCGGGCGCCCATTTCGGCAATCAGTTCCTGTGGACGATGATCCCGATCACGCTTCTCCTCATCCTGGTCCAGGAGATCGTCGCCCGGATGGGCGTCGTGACGGGCAAGGGCCTCGCCGATCTCATCCGGGAGAACTTCGGAGTGAAGATCACGTTCTATCTCATGGTCGGCTTGATCGGGACAAATCTCGGGAACGTCGTCGCCGAGTTCGCCGGCATCGCGGCGTCGCTCGGGCTCTTCGGCGTCCCGAAGGTCCTGAGCGTCTCGTGTTCCGCCTTGTTCGTATGGTGGCTCGTGACGCAGGGAGACTACAAACGCGTCGAAAAGGTGTTTCTCGTCGCCTGCTTGTTCTATTTCACCTACATCTTCTCCGGCTGGTACTCGAAGCCGGATTGGAACGCGACGCTCCGCGACACCTTCACCCCCCTCATCAAGACGGACCGGGAGTCGCTGACGATGCTCGTGGCCTTGATCGGCACGACCATCGCCCCGTGGATGCAGTTCTACCAGCAGGCCGCGATGGTGGACAAGGGACTGCAGGCGAGGGATTACAAATACGCGCGGCTCGACGTGGTCGCCGGCTGCATCATGACGAACGTGGTCGCTTTTTTCATCGTGGTCGCGTGCTCGACGACGCTGTTCAAGGCGGGAATCCGCGTCGAGGAGGCGACGCAGGCGGCGATGGCGCTCAAACCGCTGGCAGGCGAGGGGTCGTCGCTGCTCTTCGCCTTCGGCCTGTTCAACGCGTCGATCTTCGCGGCGTCGATCCTGCCGCTGTCCACCGCCTACAGCGTCTGCGAAGGCATGGGTTGGCAGACGGGCGTCGACCGTTCCTTCGAGGAGGCCCCTCAGTTCTACGGGCTCTACACGCTGATGATCGCGGCGGGGGCCGTCGCGGTCTGCTGGCCCGGGTTCCCCCTGATCCGGGTGATGTACTGGTCGCAGGTCCTCAACGGCCTTCTCCTTCCCGCGGTTCTTGCGCTGTGCGTGGAGCTTTCCAGCCGAGAGGACCTGATGGGCGCCTACGTCAACCCGCGCTGGTTTCGGTGGACCGCGTGGACGTGCGTCGCCGGCGTCAGCACCCTTTCGATGACGATGGTGTTCCGGCTCGTCTTCTAGATCATTCCGGCCTTCGCGTCCTCTAGTACTGCGGGACGGCCGGGTCGATCCTCTCCGACCAGGCGTTGATGCCGCCCGCCACGTTCGTCGCGGTCTCAAATCCCTGCTCCCGCAGGAACTTCACCGCCTTCGCGGAGCGGCCGCCCATCTTGCAGTGCACGAGCACCTCGCGGCGCTTGTGCGGCTCGATCTCCTTCCACCGGTCGGGCAGCTGACCGAGCGGGATGAGCGTCGATCCCGGGATGCTCGCGATCGCGAATTCGTGAGGCTCCCGCACGTCGAGAAGGAAGAAGTCGTCGCGCCGGTCGATCCGAGCCTTGAGATCCTCGACCGAAATCTCCGGGATGCCCGCGGCCGCCTTCGCCGCCGAGGGCGGCGGGACGCCGCAGAACGCCTCATAGTCAATCAGCGTCTTGATCGTCGCCTTGGGCCCGCACAGCGGACAATCCTGGCTCTTGCGCAGCGTCAGCTTTCGCCACTCCATCTTGAGAGCGTCGAACAGCGCGAGGTGTCCGATGAGAGGGCGTCCGATGCCCAGGATCACCTTGATCACCTCGACCGCCTGCATCGCGCCGATGATCCCCGGCAGGACGCCGAGCACGCCCCCGGTCGCGCAGTCCGGCACGAGCCCGGGCGGCGGCGGCTCGGGATACAGGCACCGGTAGCACGGCCCTTCCTTCGCGTAGAACACGGAGACCTGCCCTTCGAAACGGAAGATCGAGCCGTACACGTTCGGCTTGCCGGCTAGGGCGCACGCGTCGTTGACGAGGTAGCGCGTGGGAAAGTTGTCCGTTCCATCCGCCACGACGTCGTAGTCCTTAATGATCTCGAGCGCGTTCTGGGACGACAGCCGCGTCTCATGCGCCACGACGCGGACGTTCGGGTTCAGCGCGTTAAGCCGCGCTTTCGCCTCGGCGATCTTCGGCTTTCCGACCGAGTCGGTGGAGAAGAGGATCTGCCGCTGCAGATTGGAGAACTCGACCTTGTCGAAGTCGACGATGCCGATCGTGCCGACGCCGGCCGCCGCGAGATACGTCGCCAAAGGGGAGCCGAGACCTCCGGCTCCGACCGTAAGCACCTTCGCGCGCTTGAGCTTCTTCTGGCCCTCCAGGCCGACCTCGGGCAGGACCAGGTGACGCCCGTAGCGCTTGATCTCCTCCGCGTTGAGCTCCGTCGGCGCGGTCCCGCTCGCCGGCGCCGCCTCGCAGCCCGTCGAGCCGCCGGCGATGGCGGGGACGATCATCAGCACGTCGCCGGGCTTGACCGGCGTAGCCGGGCCCTTGAGGTGCCGGATGTCCTCGTCGTTGACGTAGACGTTCACGAAGTTGCGCAGCTTCCCGTCGTCGCCGATGAGATGCTTGCGCAGCTGCGCGTGGCGCGAGGTCAGCTGTTCGAGGGCGGACCCGACCGTGTCGGCGTCCAACTCGACGGTCTCTTTCTGTTCCGCGAACGGCCTCAGGGCCGTGGGCAATTGGATCTGGATGCTCATGCGTCCTCCTTTATATAGGTGCTCCGTCGATGATCAGCGGCTCGTTGTGAAATTCTCTCCCGTCGTCGGACCTCACCCAGCTGCGGCCGCCGCCGACCGCAGCGCCGGCGACCGACACGATGAGGTAGCTGTAGCAGGGCCAGGCGCGCAGCAGGTCGAAGGGCGACGGCCAGTCCGGCACGTCGGGATGGGAATGATAGTAGCCCACGATCCCGTTCCCGGTGCCGAGGAATTCCCGCTCGAGTTTCGCGAGCTGGACGGGTTCGAGCTGGTAGCGCGTCTTGCGCGTCGAGGCTTCCCACGCGTTGTCGAAGGAGCGGAGGGCGGTCGCGGTGACCGAACGGCCGCTCGCGGCGAAGTCCTTCGGCACCGGCCCGATCAGCGCGCCGCAGCATTCCTCGGGATACGACCGGGCGGCGTGCTCCCCGATTTGGGCCCACAGCGCCTGGGATAGGCGAAGCGTCATTCGGCGTCCTTCCAAAAGGGCTCGTTCAAGTACCGTTCGCCGGAGTCCGGGAACACCGTCACGACCGTGCCCGCCTCGCCGGCCTGCGCCAGGCGCCGGCACACCTGCAGGGCGCCGGACAGCGCCGCGCCCGACGAGATCCCGGCCAGAATCCCGCGCCGGGACAAGCGTCGTACCCAGCGCTGTGCGTCCTCGGTCGACGCCTCGAGCGTCTCCGTCGCGAGCCGCGCGTCGTAGATCGGCGGCACGATCGCGCTCGCCATGTGCTTGAGTCCCTCTAGGCCGTGGAACGGGGAGTCGGGCTCGATCGACACGAGGCCGATCTTGGGATTGAACTCCCTGAGCCGCCGTCCCGTGCCGACGAACGTGCCGCTCGTCCCCAGCCCCGCCACGAAGTGCGTGACGGCGCCCGCGGTCTGCTCCCAGATCTCCCGCCCCGTCGTCTCGAAATGCGCCCGCCAATTGAGCGGGTTCGCGTACTGATCCGGGTAGAAGTAACGTTCGGGATCGCCTTCGAAAAGGCGCCTCGCCTCGAGGATGGCGCCGTCGGAGCCCTGCAGCGGGTCGGTCAGTTCCAGCTTCGCGCCGTACGCGAGCAGCACCTTCTTGCGTTCCTCGTTGATGCTCGCCGGGACCGCCAGCGTGACGGGATATCCGAGCCGGGCGCCGATCCATGCGTACGCCACGCCGGTATTGCCGGACGTCGCGTCCAGCAGCGTCTTGCCGGGCCGCAGGGCGCCAGACGCCAGCGCCTCGAGGATCATGGCGAGAGCGGCGCGATCCTTGACCGAGCCCCCGGGGTTCACCCATTCCGCCTTGGCGAACAGGCGAACGCGCTCGCTTAGGAACTCCGATACGCCGCTGATCTCGAGAAGAGGGGTGTTACCGACTCCCCAGGTTTGGAAGGACCGAAAAATAGAGGACGACGCCGTCGCGACGGAAGTGGCCATTACAGTCAGAACAATTCATGCGCGCTGAGGAGATGATAGTATACTTGACAAATTTAGTCAAGTATATGAAAGTCCCGTCACGGTTTGATGACGTCCGCAGCGGACCCCTGACTCGGCTAATCGCCGGTCGTCACCTTCACTTCGCACTGCGGCGGCGCGCCGGAGACGCTGACTTGGACCGCCGCAGGTGAAGCTGGGCGCGGGATAGGCGCCCTGGTATAGGTAAAGGTCGCGTCCGGCAGACTAGCGTTTGATCGAAAGATCCGCGAGATGAGCGTCGACTCCCAGCGGCGCGCCCGTCGCCTCGCGAACCATGTCCTTCCAATCCTTCGCCGCCCCGTGCTTATAGAAATGGTCCGTGAGGAACGCCGCCACCTTCGGATTGCCGAAGAGCTCCGGTCCGATCTCTCGCCGCATGGCCCGGTGGACTTGCGAGGCGATCAGCGCCGCGATCAGATAATTCTGCATATAGACCTGGGGCTGCACCAGGAACATGTCGTCGGCCCACGCCGGGTCCTCGGGCTGATCGATGAAGTAGTAGCGCTTGTAGAGCTTCGCGTAAGTCCCCGCGTGATCCGCTTCCGGATGCGTCAACGCCTCATACTGGAACATGCAAAGGAAGAGGATCTTGCGCACCTCGAGGATGCGCCGCCAACGCTCGGCATCGGCGCCCCGCTTGATCATCTCGGGCGACATTTTCAGCTCTTGCGCCTGCCATCTCGGGTCCCGCACGAACTGCGCGAGCACCTCGGCCATGCCTTCGGCGAAGGGACCTGGCCGGTCGGTCCGGAAGGTGCCCACGTCCTGCTTGATCAGAGTCTCGTGGAGCGCGTGGCCGTATTCGTGGAACAGCGTGTCGTAATAGATCTTGCCTTCCAGCGGGCTCAGCACCAGTCTCGCCTCGACGCCCATGCGGATCGGGACGTTCCAGCCGCGGTTGGCCAGGTTGGCGTGCTCGACGGTGATGAGGAGTTCCTCCGGCTTGAATCCGAGCCCTCGCGCGACGCCCAGGAGCCGCGGCATGGCGGACTCCCGCTTGAACAGCTCGGAAGGGAATCCCGCCTGCTTCTCGATCCAATAGGCGATGTCCCACGGCTCGACCTTGTCCACCTTGAGATCGCGGCGGATCATCCCGAGCATCGTCTGGAATTCGGAATTCGTCTCGGTCTCAAGACGCGAGAACAGGGATTCGACCGTCTCGCGGGTGAGCCCCGAGCCCCTCAGGCGGCCCTCCACGGTGCCCGAGAATCCCATCTGCTTGTACATCGCGTCGGTCGCCTGGAGCAGCTCGACCATGCGCGGCGCGACGCGCTGGGAGATCTCCCGGCTCGACAAGAAAGCCTCCCGACGCTTGGCGCGGTCGGGCTCGTTCCTCAGCGCGTTGGAAACCACGGCGCGCCCGACGCGATCGCCCCCGTAGGTCGGCCTGAAGGCGGTGATCTCCGCGTTGAGCTGCACCTGCAGGGCAGTGAACGTGGAGACCGTCGCGGAGTCGGCCGACGCGAGGCGGAACGTGTCGTACATGAAGTCGAGGTAGACGTCCCGGTAGAGTTCGATGCGCCGCAACAGCGTCGGGTCGGTCGTCTTGGTCTGCCAGGTCTCGAGCGTCTTGGCCGCGTCCTTGTCCGAGAAGAACTCGCGGTGCAGATCCTGGTAGCGCTGGAGGTTCGACGCCGGCAGCCCGCGCAGCTGGTAGTAGAACTCGAGCTGCCGCGCGGTGTCGATCGCCTCGAGCTTGGCGTCGAGCCCGTCCAGGAACGTCTTGAGCTGGGCTTCGCTCTCGGGAGCGGCCCAGGCCGTCGACGTCATGAGGAGCGCGGCGAGCAGCGCCTTCATTCCCGGATCAGGCCGCCGTCGCGAACTGCTTGCGCGCCAGCTCGAAGCGCTCGATCACCTTGTCGCGGCCGAGAAGCTCGAGCATGAGGAACAGAGTCGGGCCCTCGGTGCGGCCGCTGACGGCGACGCGGATCGGGTGGAACACCTGGCCGGGCTTGAGGTTCTCGTCCGCGCAGAACTTGCGGATGCGCTCCTCGAGCGGCTTCTCCGTGAACGGAGAGAAGTCCTTGAGCGCGTCGCCGAGCTTCTGGAGCACCTGCATCGGCACCGGCCCCTTGAGCACCTTGTCGACGGCCTTCGGGTCGTAGACCGCGTCCTTGAAGAAAAAGTCGACGAGCTTCGGCACCTCGGAGAGAAGCTTCGTCTTCTCGATCTCGAGCGACACGGCCTTGGACAGCGCGTCGGGCGCGACCGCGTCCAGGCCGGCCTCCTTCAAGAACGGCGCCGCGGCGTCGGACAGCTGCTGCGGCGTCATCTTGCGGATATAGGTGCCGTTCATCCACAAGAGCTTCACCGGGTCGAAGGTCGCCGGGTTCTTCTGGCAGCCCTCGAGGTCGAAGCGGTCCACGAGCTCCTTCGCCTCGAACAGCTGCTGGCTGTCGGTCGTCGACCAGCCGAGGAGCGCCAGGTAGTTGCGCATCGTCTCGGGCAAGAATCCCTGCGTCTTGTACTCGAGGACCGACGTCGCCCCGTGGCGCTTTGAGAGCTTGGCCCCGTCCGGGCCGAGGATCATCGACAGATGGGCGAACTGCGGATGCTCCCAGCCGAGCGCGCGGTAGAGTTGAATCTGCGAGGGGGTGTTCGGGAGATGCTCGTCGCCGCGGATGACGTGCGACATCTCCATGATGTGGTCGTCGACGACGCAGGCGAAGTTGTACGTCGGCCCGCCGCCCGTCTTGACGATCACGAAGTCCTGCAGAAGCTTGTTTTCGAAGCTGACGTCGCCGCGGATCAGATCGGGCACGACCGTCGCCCCGTCGTCGGGCATGCGGAAGCGGATCGACGCCGCGCGGCCCGCGGCCTCGTTCGCTTTGCGCTGCGCGTCCGTGAGCGTCCGGCAGCGGCCGTCGTAGCGCGGCGGCCGCTTCTCGAGCTGCGCCTGGCGGCGCATCGCGTCGAGCTCCTCCTTCGTGCAGTAGCAGCGGTACGCCTTGCCTTCCGACAGGAGCTGGTCCTTGTACTTGTTGTAGAACTCGAGGCGCTTCATCTGGAAGTACGGGCTGTGCGGTCCCTTTTCCTTCCAGCCGGAGCCGTCGAAGGACCCGGGAGCCGGGCCCTCGTCCCAATCCAGCCCAAGCCACGAGAGGCTGTCGAGGATCGCGTCGACCGAGTCGTGGGTCGAGCGCACCTCGTCGGTGTCCTCGATGCGCAGCACGAACGTCCCCTTGTGATGGCGCGCGAAGAGCCAATTGAACAGCGTCGTGCGCGCGCCTCCGATATGCAAAAATCCCGTCGGCGACGGCGCGAATCGTACTCGAATATTGGTCATATGATTTTGGTTCGGAGATCGGAGGTCGGAGGTCGGAGATCGGAAACGGCGATCGACTCTTCATGAAGAGCCGTGTCGACCCCCGACCCCCGATCCCCTACCCCCGGCCTCATCTGCACTCCTCGAGAAGCTCCCGTGCGTGCTTGCGGCTCACGGCGGTGGCTTCCTTCCCGCCGAGCATCCTCGCGATGGCCTCGAGGCGCCGGTCGCCCTCGAGGCACTCGACCAGGGCGAACGTCCGGCCGCCCTGCACGTCCTTGGAGACTTGGAAATGGTTCGCCGCCCAGCACGCAACCTGCGGCAGGTGGGTGACGCACAAAACTTGATGCGAGCGCGAGACGTCCGCCAAACGCTTGCCGACCGCGCGGCCGACCTCGCCGCCGACGCCGGTGTCCACCTCGTCGAACACGAGGATGCGGACGCGGTCCGCCCGGGCGAGCACCGTCTTGAGCGCCAGCATGATCCGGGAGAGCTCGCCGCCGGACGCGATAGACTTGAGGGGCTTCAAGGGTTCGCCCTCGTTCGGGGAGATGAGGAACTCGACCGCATCGGAGCCCGTGGGGCCGAAGCGGTCCTCCTCCATCTCGACCGACACCGATAGGCGCGCTCCCGCCATGCCGAGCCCGCGGATCTCGGCGGCGATCTTTTCGGAAAGCTTGGAAGCCGCGGCCATGCGGCTCTTGTGAGCCTGGCCGCAGAGCTTGGCGAGCGCCTTCTGGGCCTCGTTCAGGGCCGACTCAAGCTCCGCCGTGCGCGCGCTCGAGTCCTCGAGCCACGCTAGCTCGGTCGCGATTCTCTCCCGGTATGCCAGGATGTCCGCGACCGTAGCGCCGTACTTCTTCTTCAGGCGTCCGATCCGGTCGAGGCGCGTGTGGATCTCGTCGATGCGGTCCGGATCCTCCAACTTGTCGCGGTAGGCGGTCAGGCGCGTCGCGACGTCCTGGACCTGCGCGCGGGCCTGGGCGAGCGCGTCCTGGTCCGGCGCCAAAGCCGCGTCGAGACGGACGAGTTCCTCCACCGCGCGCTCGGCCTTGAGGAGGTTCTCCTGGACCGAGCCCTCCTGGTCGTAGAGAAGGCCGTAGGCCTGCTGCGACAGCATCTTGAGCCGCTCGGCGTTCTTGAGCCGGGGAAGCAGGGCCTCGAATTCCTCCTCCTCACCGGCCTTAAGCGCCACCTCGTCGATCTCGTTGACCTGGAACCGATACAAATCGAGGCGTCGGAGGCGCTCCTCGTCCGAGAGCTGCAGGGACTTCTGCTCCTCGACGAGCCTCGTCCACTTGGCATAAGCCTCGCCGAGCTTCTCGCGGAGCTCCTCGAGGCCCCCAAACGCATCGAGGAAATCGAGCTGCAGCGAGGGCTTGAGCAAGGTCTGGTGCTCGTGCTGGCCGTGAAAATCGATCAGAGAATCCCCGATCTCGGAAAGCACCGATAGGTTCACCGTCTGATTGTGGATGAAGGCGCGCGTCTTCCCGGAGGCGTCGAGCTCGCGGCGTACCGCGACCGTCTTTTCCTGGACCTTGAGCCCCGAGAGGGTCTCCTTGGAGAAATCCGCCGCGTCGAAGACCCCGGTCACCTCGAGGCGCTGCTCGCCGGACCGGAGCCAATCGAGGCTGCCGCGCGCCCCGAGCAGGAACCCGAGCGCCTCGATGAGGATCGACTTGCCCGCGCCCGTCTGCCCGGTGAACACGTTGAGCCCGCTGGAAAGCTCCAGCTTGAGCTCCGAAATCACGGCAAAGTTTTTGATGCGCAGGGACCTTAGCATGGGATTTCAGCGCTCAGCGCTCCCCCCACTTCAGCTTCTTGTGAAGCACTTCGAAATAGGAGCGCTTCGGATTGACCAGGAGCTTGAAGGGCTTCTCGTAGCGCTGGATGCGCACCTCCGCGTCCACCTTCAGCGAACAGCTCACCTGCCCGTCGAGCGATAGGAGCGCCGCGGGCCTGTCGTTGCGGTTGCGCTGCGCGAGCCGGACGAACACCGGGTGTTTCGCCGGGATGATCAGCGGCCGCTGGGTCAGCGTGTGGGGGCAGATCGGCACGATGAGGAACGTGTCCAGCCGCGGGTCCACGACGGGGCCCCCGGCCGCCAACGCGTACGCCGTCGAGCCCGTGGGCGTCGACACGATGAGCCCGTCGCCAAAGTAGTCCGCGACGAACAGGTTCTCGCAGGACGCCTGCAATGTGATGGCGCGCGCCGTGTCGCCGCAGCGGATCACGCAGTCGTTGAGGGCGATATGGGGCCCGAAGATGCACTTGCCCCCCAGAAAGACTTCTGCCGAGAGCATCCACCGCTCCTGCATCACGAAGCCGCCGTCGAGGATGGAGTGGATGTTCTTGCGGAAATCGGCGGCGTCGGTGCCGCTCAAGAACCCGAGTCCGCCCGTGTTGATGCCCAACAGCGGCACGGAGTTCGGCGCGAGCAGTCTTGCCGCCCGCAGCATCGTCCCGTCTCCCCCGAGCGCGATGGCGATGTCCGCCTGCGGAAGATGGCGCATGGCGGAAGTGTGGCCCATCCACACCTGGACGCCCCTCGCCTGCAGCAGGGAACGGACGGACCTCACCCAGCGGACGGCTTGTGGCTTCTGCTCGTTGTGGAATAGGACGACGGAACGAATGAACTTGTCCTTGTGGACCGAAGAAATGGCGCCGCCCATGGCGAGGGTGTTATCCAACGGAGGACAAAGTATACAAAATTCCGGGTTCACGCCCTACCTAATACGAGCTAGGAGCGGAATCGTTCCCTCGTCGAGAAGGGCGTGAACATTTTGTTACGCGGGTCTTGCGAAAAGTGAAGGTCCCTGTTACCTTTATCCCGCATGGCCGACGAACCCGAAAACGTCGAACGCGTGCTGGAAACCGCGTCCAGCCTGGACTCCGCGCGCCTCACCTTGCGCTGGGCCCTGGAGCGCGTGCGCCATCTCGAACGCTCCCAAGCGGAGACCCTGGAGCTCCTCCGCCACACCCAGCAGGCGCGGGACCAAGCCGCGCAGGCTCTCGACGCAGCCAAGCAGTCCCTGGACAAGCGCGGCGCCGACGTCGCGCGGAAGGAATCCTTCGTCAACGAGCTGGAGCGGATGCTGAAAAGCGTCTTTAACGGGCAGATCAACGTCCAGGAGCTCGTCGAGCAGCGCCAGGAGCTCGACCGCCTCAAGGCGGACATCGAAGCCGACGCGCGGCGCCTCGTCCACAACGCCGAGGAGCGGCACAAGCGGGATCTAGACGAGTACGCCAAGCGGATCGCGGCGATGGAGGCCTCCCACGCCCAGGCGCTTTCGGAGGCGCAGAGCCGCTACGACGCCCAGTTGCGGGACGTCGCCCGCCAGCGCCAGGAAGAGTCGATCCTCCAAAGCGAGAAGGAGTCGCGCTTCCGAGAGGACCTGACCGAGCAGCTCCAAAAGCAAGGCGATCAATACCACCAGAAGCTCGTGCTCATGCAGTACGAGTACGCGGCGAAGCGGGAAGAGCTCCACAAGGAGTTCGAGCGCCTAAAGACCCGGCTTTTCGAGGAAGCGCGCCAGCTCGACGCCCGCCAAGGCTTCGCCGTCCGCGTCGCCCAGACGCGCTGGGGCCAGGAGAAGGACCAGCTCGACGCGGACCTGAGGGCGCGCGAAGCCCGGTTGCACGAGCTCGAGCAGGCGCTCGCGGCCGCTCAACAGGCCGCCGCGGAGCGCGACGACCGGCACCGCCAGGAGCTCCTCGCGAGCCGGGCGGAACAAGACGCCCAATCGCAGGCCCTCCGGGCCGCGCACGAGCAGCAAGTCCGCTCGCTCGAGACCCGCTTGGAACAGGAGCTCGAGGAACGCCTCAAGGACCGCCGCGAGCAGGCCGCGATGCACCAGACCGAGATCCTCGCGCTCGAGGCGCGCGTCAACGCCGAGATTCAGGAACGCATGCGCGCGCATCAAGAAGAGCTCAACGCCCGGCACGAGGGCCTCCGCCAAAAGGAAAACGATCTCAACGAGCGCGACCAGGCCGAGGTCCGCAAGCTGGAGACGCAGATCGGACACTTGCGGGAAAGCCATCGCGACATGATCGTCGAGCTGCAGGAGAAATACGCGGAGGAACACCGCCACCTCACCGACGAGTTCGAACAGAAGCTGCGCGAGCACCTCGACGAGGAGCGCGACCTGCGCAATCAGCTTTCGGCGCAAAAGGAGCAGGCGTTTCGCGAGCTAGAGAAGCATCTGCGCATCGCCGAGGAACTGCGCGCGAGCGAGGCGCAACGGCAGGCGCAGATCCACGAGGTGCGTCAGAAGCAGGAATCGAAGTCGCAGATCGAGGAGTTGAAGAAGCTGCGCCTGGAGCTCTTCAACCACGCGAGGGAGCTGGGCGAGCTGCGCCAGGAGAACCAAAAGCTCAAGGCGGACGCCGCCGTGCCGAAACCCGAGAAGGAACACAGCGAGGGCGCCGAGAACCTGCAGCGCCTGCTCAAGGAATCCAAGGCCAAAGCGGAGTCGCTCGAGCGGGAGCTCGTCGCGACCGTCCGCGAGACCAACGATCTGAGGCGGGAGCGGCAGAGGCTGCTGGAGCATCCGTCCGCTCCCTCCGCGGCCCCAGTCGCGCATCCGTCGCCGCGGCGCCGGATCCGGATCGTCTGGGCGCTCGCCCTCGCCGCGGCGCTCGCGGCCGCCTTCGCGTGGTCCCAAGCGCCCCTCGGGCGCGACTACGCGGTTCCGTTCGCGCACGCGAGCGGCATGAGCTGGGACGGGGACGATCTGTGGGTCTCGGATTGGAGCGAACAGGCGATCTTCAAGATGCGCCGCGCCGGCTCGGAGCTGCAGATCGCCAAGAAATATCCGTTTCCCAATTCGCGCTTGAAGGCCGTCGCCGCCTCCGGGCAGTACGTCTTCTCGATCGACGGGTGGAGCCGGAGAATCTGGCGCCACAAGAAGGACAACGCGCTGAGCGTGGAGCAGAACTGGCCCGCGCCCGGACCGAACCCCTCCGGGATCTGGTTCGACGGAAAAAACCTGTGGACGTCCGATCTGGAGACGCGCCGGATTTACCAGCACAACCTCGACGAGTCGCTCTCGGTCTTGGCGTCGTATCCGCTTCCCTATCCGCCCACGGGGGGCCAATCGAAGGACGGCTCTTTTTGGTCGATGGACCCGCAGACGGGCTTCTTCTACGAGCAGTCTCTCCCGCCGGAGCTCTCCCCCCGCAATATCCTCCGCGTCCGCGACATCCTCGGCTTCAGGGACCTTCCTTTAGGTATGTCCTGCTTCGCCTGGAAGGACGGCCGCCTATGGATCGGCGAGGACGGGGTCAATCGCATCGTCGAGCGCCCGAAGTGGATGCTCAAGACGCAACTCTAGCCGCCCCCTTGCCGTCGGGACTTTCTGGAGCTATAGTATTGGTGAAGCCCTAGAGGGACGCTCCCGCGAAGAATATGTGGAGCGCATAGGGCGGAAGTAAGAAACCCCTGGCAGTAGGATCTCCGCCAATGGAGACCGCGAGACCAGGGGCCTCTTTTTTGTTACCGAATCGATTTCCTCCGGGGCTATTCGTATGAGTGGGGACTCCCTCGACGCCTAGACACCCTGGATCGGCTTCGGCGAGCGGGAGCAGCATGGTGGCGGAGGCAGCTCTATGCCGCTGTTCCTGAAAAAGCCCGGGCAAGAGACCTCTAAGGACAAGCCGGCCGTCGGCGTGGCGCCGGTCCAAATACTCGGCAAGCCCCCCGCCGTGGGCGTGATCTCGCGGATGAAGCTCGGCGCCTCCAAGGGAAGCTCGCTGCGCGAACTGATCCTCCGCTTCTACAAGAAGGACATGGCCGTGATCACGTCCGCTCTGGGCGTGCTCCTCCTCGCTCCGATAGTCGAGCACTTCATCTCGGCGCCGGGAGACTCGCGATCGATCGGTCCCGGGGGCGGGCTCAA
Organism: Elusimicrobiota bacterium; assembly: GCA_016194745.1. Lineage (GTDB taxonomy): Bacteria > Elusimicrobiota > Elusimicrobia > UBA1565 > JACRDR01 > JACQBA01. The sequence goes on along the minus strand of JACQBA010000016.1, from coordinate 64,913 downwards.
CGATCCCCGCTTCGGCGCAGGCAGCCCATTCGAGCCGGGTGCCGGCGGCTACGGCGCTCCGGGCTCCTCCGCGAACGGCGTCAACAACGGGCGCATCACGCCCCTCAACGTCCGCGACCCGGGTTATCTCATCATCCCCGACCGCGATGACGCCATCCCCAAGACGGCCGACGCGGCAGCGCCGGCTCCCAAAGATACCGGCTGGAGCTCCACCGTGAAGGAAGCGGCGCGGGACGGCGCCAAGGCGGCGTTCAGCGCGTCCAAGTCCACGGTCGCGAGCAAATTGACGACCGCGCTCAAGGGCTTGGGCGGCGGACCGAGCGGCGGCGGCTCCGGTGCCGCCAGCGCGAGCGCGTCCGCGCTGACGCCGCTGTCGGCGAAGAACGTGCCCCACGGTAGCCCGACGCACAGCTCCCTCAGTTCCGTCGTGTCGGCGCCCGGATATAAGGGCGTCTCCGCGCGCGGAGCGAGCCAGGTCAGCGGCTCGATCGACTCCCTGCGCGCCTCCGCCTCGTTGCAGGCGAGCCTGCTCAACCGCAACGGCACCGGCGCGGGCGGCGGAAGCTACGAGATGGTCCGGGACTCGCTCAACAGCGGCGGCGGGATGGCCGCGGCGGGAGGCGGCGGCTACGGAGCCAGCTCGCCGATCGCCGCGAGCGACAAGAAGGACGGCGCCAATCCCAAGGACAACAAGACCGAGCAGAAGGAGTCGCTCATCTATCTCCGCACGAAGATGGAGATGGAGAAGAGCATCGATCTAAAATGGAAGAAAAAGGAGTGGGACGAGTTCGGCCGCGATAAGATGCACGACGAAGAGAACACGAAGGGCTCCTGGCAGCTGAAGGCGGCCCAAGTGCAGGCCAACGCGCAGATCGCCGCCGCCGCGATCCAGGCGGCCGGACAAGTCGCGTCCGCCATGATCGGCGCGATGGGCAAGGGCGGCGGAGGGGGAGCTCCGAGCCCAGGGCAAGGTCAACAAGTGAAGGAGGGCAACGAGGGCCTAGGATCGGCCTACTCCGGGGATCGCGTGACGAACTATGAAGAAGGGGCAAACGAGTACCTTCGAAGCGCCGAAGGAGTCCGCAGAGAGGACGATGTTAAGACTTCGGATTGGAAGGATGACGAGAAAGGCGCGGACAAGCAGCTGGAAGTGGCCGAAGGCGGCGGCGATGGCAGCGTCGGCTAAGCCGACGCGATCGCGGCGTCCAAATCTGCAATCAAGTCACCGGCATCCTCCACGCCCACTGACAGTCGTATAAGTCCATCGGCGAGACCCGCCTTGAGCCGCTCTTCCCGCGGGATCGAGCCGTGCGTCATGCTCGCGGGATGGCCGATCAAGGACTCGACGCCGCCGAGGCTCTCGGCCAAGGAGAAAACCTTCGTTTTCGTAATCATGCGCATCGCACGGTCAAGGTCTCCCTTGAGCTCGAAGGAGATCATGCCGCCGAAGCCGCGCATTTGACGCTTCGCGAGTTCGTGGCCGGGATGCGTCTTGAGTCCGGGGTAGTGAACCTTCGCGATCTCCTTGTGCTTCGAGAGATGCTCCGCGATCTTCATCGCGTTCTCGCCGTGGCGCTCCATGCGCAGGTGCAGCGTCTTCGTCCCGCGCAGGACGAGGAAGCAGTCCATCGGGCCGGGAATAGCCCCCACCGCATTCTGTAGGAATTTGAGTTTGTCGTGGAGCTCCTTATCGTTAGTGACGATCGCGCCGCCCACCACGTCCGAGTGACCGCCGAGATACTTCGTCGTCGAATGAGCGACGAGGTCGGCGCCGAGCGCAAGCGGCTCCTGGAGATACGGCGTCGCGAAGGTGTTGTCGACCGCGACGAGGATCTTCTTCGAATGGGCGAGCTCGCTCAGCGCCTTGATGTCCGAGATCTTGAGAAGCGGATTCGAGGGCGTCTCGAGCCACAAGAGCTTGGTCTTGGGCGTGATCGCCTTCTCGACGGCCTTGATGTCCGACGTGTCCACGAAGCTGAACGTCAGGCCGAAGCGCTCGAATACCTTCGTGAAGACGCGGTAGGTGCCGCCGTAGAGGTCGTTACAGGAGACGACGTGATCGCCCGAGTTGAGCGCCTGGACGATCGTCGTCGTGGCGGCCATGCCCGAACCGAAGCACAAACCGTATTTCCCCCCTTCGAGCGAGGCGAGGTTCCGCTCAAGGGCGAGGCGCGTCGGGTGGACGGTGCGGGAGTAGTCGTAGCCCTTATGCTTGCCGGGCGCCTCCTGCACGTACGTCGACGTTAGGTAGACGGGCGTCATGATCGCGCCGGTCGCTGGATCGGGAGTCTGCCCCGCGTGCACCGCGCGCGTCGCGAATTTCGCCTTGTCGGGCTCCGTGTTTTCAGCCATCGCGCGACATTGTATCAAATAGGCCCGATCGCCGAGCCGCCAGCAGTGAGAAATAATAGCGAAGATTCTATTGCGCGGAGCTGAATACCCGGTCCGGGACGAGCCCTACGCAGACGGTCCGCCGGCGTCGCGCGGCGGCGCCGCGCTCACGGCAGATACCTCGAGAGACCCGAACTCCACACGAACGGCAGCATGATGCCCGCCCCGACCGCGATCAAAAGCAACGCGGGCCAGACCACCATCCGGAACGGCGCGGGCTCCACCTGGGGCCAGGCGTCGCCTTCGAAAGAGAAGTACAAGGGCTTGCCCTCGCCCGCGTCGACGCTCCACAAAAGGCCGGCGGCCATGTACAAGACCGACGAAACCACGAGGTTGGCGGCCCACGTGGGCGGATAGCGCCCGTCGCGCAGAAGGATGTAGCCGTCGTAGAACCAGCTCGCCGAGAACAGCCAGACGCACCCCGCCGCGTACGTCTCCCACGGGGCCGAGCGGCCTTTCGCCGCGCGGTAGGCGATTCCCACGGCCCACGGCGCCGTCGTGAAGGTCAGCAATGACATGACCGTCGCGTCGAATCGATCCCACGTCGGGTCCCAGTTGCCCGGGTAGCCGAGGTCGATCATCAAGAACGCGGCCGCGGCGAAGGTGAGCAGCTTCCACGGCTGCGCCAGCAGGCTCCAATAGCCTTTCTCGAACAGCGCGCACCTGCCGCGATTGCGCGCGAGCAGGACGCATGCCGCGAGGAAGGCGACGGCCCACGCGCCGATATAGACCCTCAGCCCGCTGGTCATGAAGGGCCGCCCTCCTCGCGCTCTTTCTCGGCGCGCAGCTCGATCCAGAGCTTGTCGAGCGCGAAGAACGCCTCCGAGATCACGCGGTGACGGAGCTTCTCCTTCCACACGAGGTCCATGGCTCTAGCCAAGCCGTCACGATACGTCGAGTGCCCCATCGCCGGAATGATCTCTTCGCTCATATTTACCCCTTACGCAGCCCCAGCATCGAAACGACCTTCCCTCCGAGGGTCAGGAATCTCTTCATCATCGGTGTGGAAATGCCTCTCATCTCGTCGAACCAACCCGAGCAGGTCTCGAAGAACTCCTGCATCTCAAGGACGCGCCTGCGCGCGTACGCCGTCTCCTTGCCCCCGTCTTCCATCGCCGCGGCGGTCTCGCGCAGGATTCGGCGCCATGGGTCGATCTCGCGGCGCTTCTGCTCGTTGACCACGGTCCGGAAGATCTCCCAAACGTCCTGCGGACACTCGAAGAATTCCCGACGGCTGCCGGGTTTGTGGACGACGCGGACGATGCCCCATCCTTGGAGTTCCTTCAGACTCGCGCTGACGTGCGAACGGGCGATGGACAGCGTCTGCGAGATATCCTCCGCGTCGAGCGCCTTTTCGGAGAGGAACAGGAGGCCGTGGATCTGGCATTCGGTCCGGTTGAGGCCCCAGTGACTGGCCATCTCTCCGTACTGCGAGAGGAACCTGCGTGTTTTTTCGGGTAGGTTGGGCATGATTCTCCTTTCTAGACTCCGGCCGAAACCAAGGACGGCGCGCGCAGCGCTTCGAGATGCAGCCGGACCGGCGTCGATTCCAAGCGGCGGCGAAAACCAAGATGCCTCCGGCGGGACCACTCGACCAACGGCCGCCAGACCGCGTGGACCGCCCGAGCTTGGATCAGACGGTGCCAGACGCGATTGGACTTCTTATACAGGTACGACATGAACAGGTACGGGATGACCGCGCTCAAGTCCTCCGGCCGCCGTCGCCAGATGGACGCGTGCGAGAACAGCCGTCGATAGATCCAGGAGTATCCTTCGGCGAGCTCCTCGGGCGTCATGTGCTTCGGCCGAAACACCACGTGCGACGTGTCGTAGAGGTCCCAGTCCTTGTGCAGAATCCGGCCCTCGGACTCCATCTGCCGAAACAACGGCGTTCCCGGGTACGGCGTAAGGATGTGGAACGTGGAGCACTCTACGCGGTTCTCCTCCACCCACGCCGCGGTCCGCTCGAAGACGTCCTGTCGGTCCTCGTCGAACCCGAGCACGAAGCTCGAATTCACCTGGATGCCGTTGTCATGCAGGATGCGCACTCGCCGCGCGTAGTCCTCGGTGCGCGGCGTTTTCTTGTGGGCCGCCTCGAGGTTTCCATCGGCCAGCGACTCGAAGCCGACGAAGACCCCGGTGCAGCCCGCCAGCGCCATCTCCCGAATCAGCGAGGGGTCGTCCGTCACGTCGATCGTCACCGCCGCGCTCCAAATCTTCTTGATCGGCCGCAGCGCCCGGCAGAGCTTGAGCAGATAATCGGGACGGGACCCCAGGTTGTTGTCGACGAAGACGCCGTACGGCTGGCCGTCCGCCTCGAACTCGCGGACGATCTGCTCCGGATCGCGCATGCGGTACGGCATGCGCAAGCCGTCCGTCGCAAGGTAGCAGAAGCCGCACCGGTTGTGGCAACCCCGAGTGGCGATCATGCTCGTCGTCGTCAGGAAGCTCTCCCGGGGCAGCAGGTCTCGCCGGGGCGCGGGGTCATCGCGGTATTCGGTCTCGTAGGTCGCGCAGTAGCGCGTGTCGAGGCGCCCGGCCTCGAAGTCCGCGAGGATCCGCGGCCAGAGCTGGACGCCGTCCCCCATCGCCAAGGCGTCGGCATGCGGCGCGGCCTCCTCCGGGCAGGACAGCACATGAAGACCGCCGAGGATGACGGCCGCCCCTCGGGCACGATACCATGCGGCAAGCGCGTACGCGCGCTTGGCGAAGGTGAGATGGACCGAAATGCCGACCACCTGCGGCATCGGATCTAAAGGAGGCGGGCCCTGCAGCAGATTCTCGTCCCAGTACTTCAGGGTCCAACCCTCGGGAGTCGCGCCGGCGATGCTCGTCAGCGCGAGGCTCGGGGTCAGAACGTGCTTGCCGAAGCTCGCGTGCGGGTCCTTGGCGTAAAATGGATTGAGCAGGAGAGCGTAGCGCTTCGTGGGCGGCGGGGCGGGGGCATGCGGGTCCAGCAGGGGAGCGTTCCGCATCTCGTCCGGCAGCCACAGGTCTCGCATATCGCCTCCGATTAGATTTCCTGTACTTCCGGGATATAACGGAATTTCAGGAAACTGTCAAGACCCAATTTTGGCTCGGGCCTGCGCCCGGCGGACGGAAAGACTAGCGGGCCTGCGCTTTTAGCTGGAGCTCGCGATAGAGGCCGTCGCGGCTCATCAGTTCGTCGTGCGTCCCGGAGTCGACGATACGACCCTTGTCCATGACCAGGATGCGGTCGGCGTCGCGGATGGTCTCGAGATTATGCGCGACGACGAGGATCGTCGGCTTGGAGCCGGCGAACTTCGTGAACGCCTGCTGGACCCGGCGCTCGGTCTCCTTGTCCAACTGGTCCGTGGCCTCGTCCAAGAGAAGGATGGGCGCTCGACGGAGCAAGGCGCGGACGATGGCGATGCGCTGGACTTGGCCGCCTGAGAGCTGCGACCCCCCCTCGCCCACCCGGGTCTCGAGCCCGTCGGGGAAATCCCTCTTGACGAAGACGAAATCGGCCTGCGCCGCGGCGATGGCCTCGCGAAGCTGGGCGTCGCTCACGTCTCCGGCTCCATAGAGCATGTTCTCGCGGATCGTCGTATCCAAAAGGCGAGGCTCCTGGTCCACGATGGCGATCTGCCGCGTAAAGCTCGCGAACGTCGCCTGATTGATGTCGTGCCCGTCCACCAGGATGCGCCCGCTCCTAGGCTGCCACAACCGGCGAAGCAGATTGAGGACCGTGCTCTTGCCCGACTGGGAGGTGCCGACGATCGCGATCGTCTCGCCCGCCTTCGCGTGGAACGAAATGCCGATAAGGGTCTCCCGGCGCGCACGCTTTTCCCGCGCCGAGGCTTCCTCGTCGTAGGAGAAATCTATATTCTCGAAGCGGATGTCGCCGCGCAGGGCGGGCAGCGGCTTGGCGCCCGGGATGTCCTTGATCTCGGGGTCGCCCGCCAGCATGCGTCGGGCCTCGCGCGTCTCGCCCTTCGAAGACTTGTACTGGAGCCAGCTCTCGAAGAGTCCCTCGGAACCGGCGCGAACGGCGTCGGCGAACAGGACGAGCGCGGTCACCTGGCCGATCGTCATGGCGCCCCAGCCGCCGGCCGCGAGGACGAGCAGCACGGCGCCGATGATGTAGACCAGGTGCTTGGAGAAATCGGTCAGCGAGCTCCCGGCGATGTGCCTCTTGGCGAGGATCCACGACATGCCGTTTCGGACCGACAGCAGGGCGTCGGCCTTTTGCGAGAAGACCCGCGCCGCACGCCCCTCGTTGCCGGAGAGCTTGATCATGCGAATCTGCTCGTACATCTCGTTGCCGGTCTGGCCGAGATCGGCCCGCTTCTCGGCGAATTCCTCGTACGTCTTCTCCAGCTTGTTGGAGTAGTATCCGTTGGCCCGGCTGAGCGCGAACAAGACCGCGCCCAAGAAGACCGTGATCCATAGATGGATCTGCGCCATCATGAACACGCCGCCGACGACGAGAAGCGCGTTGGGGAGCAGAGACAGGCGCAAGGTCGAGTTTCGGGTCGCGATCGCCTCCGTGTCGTTGGTGACGCGCGTCGCCAGGCGGCCGAACGACTGCCCGAGGAAGAACTGCATGCTCCGCTGCGTGAGCCGGTCCACGAGCGCGACTCGCAGATCCTTCAAGAAACGCTTGTGCATGAGGCCGGCCATGCGCGAGGTAACGTAGTGCGCGAGTTCCTTGCTGAGCGCGAGAGCCAGCACCACGCCGCCGAGCCACCACAGCGCGGGCGCGTTGATCGCGAACGCGGACGTCAGCGCGGTCGTTCGCGCCAGGTCGAACAGCGCCTGGATGGCGACGGGGATCGCGAGGGCGACCGCGGCGCCGTACGTGGTCAGCGCCAGAGAGATCCAGAACGGCCTTCGATACGGCTTGAAGAACGGGCGCACCGTCGAGTCGCCCTTGACCAGGCCCGCGACGCCGGCCTCGAAGAGGTACCAGCCCGCTCGAAACGCCCGCAGTTCTCCGCGCAGCAGGGAGACCACCCCGCCGAACTGCGCGAGCGTGGCCCGGAACTCGCCCGCGTTGCGCGCGCGATGCGCGTTCTCGTGGCGATCGATGAAACGCTTCATGTGCTTCAAGAGGAAGGCGTAGGCGGGAGAATTGGACGCGGCGGTGGCGATGGGCTCGACGAACGAGCGGACGAATCGGGAGTTCCGCCAGCCCGTCGGGCCGCGGGTCCCCTCCTGCTCGATGGACGCCAGGTGCCGGCTCACGGCGCTGCGTACCCGGACGCCGGCGAGCAGGAACGCCGCCGCGACGGGGAGCCCGAACAAGGAAGCGGCCACGCCCATCGGAAGCGCCACGGCGGCCGTCGCCGGCAAGAGAGCGGCCGCGAAGGAAGCGGCGACCAAAGTTCCCGTCGCTCCGAGAGCCGCGCCGGCGGCGATGAATTGCCGCAGCGCGTTCGTCGCCGCGCCGGTCTCCGAGGCCTGCTTCACCTTGTCCTCGCGGACGAGCTCGGCGTAGAGACCCTTTCGGCGGATGAGCTCCTGATGCGTGCCCTCCTCCGCGATCCTGCCGCCGTCCAGAACGAAGATCCGGTCCGCCTTCGCGACGGTGCTCAGGCGGTGCGCGATGACGAGCGTGGTCCGCTTGCCGCCCGACGTCTTGGAGACGACGCTGTCGATTGCCGCCTGGACCTCGCGCTCCGATTTATTGTCGAGGGAGCGCGTGGCTTCGTCCAGCACCAGGATCGGGGCGTTGCGAAGCAGCGCCCGGGCGAGCGCCACCCGCTGGCGCTGGCCGCCAGAAAGCCGCCGGCCGCCTTCGGCGACCGGCGTATCCAGCCCTTTCTCGAACAGGGCGAGGTCCAAGCCCGCCAGACGCGCCGCCTCGAGGACCCGCTCCTCGCTCGGATTGTCGGTGCCGAATACGATGTTGTCGCGGATCGTCCCGTTGAAGAGCCACGTGCTCTGCGTGATGAAGGCCGCCTGGTTGAGGAGCGATTGCCGCTCGAGACCCTTCAGATCTCGTCCGTCCACCGTGATGCGGCCCGAGTCCGGGTCCCACAGCCGCGCGAGGAGGCTCGCGATGGTGCTCTTGCCCGAGCCCGTCGTGCCGACGAACGCGACGGTTTGGCCGGGGAGGATATCGAAGGAGACTCCCCTGAGGACGGGATCGGCGCCCTTGCGGGACGGATAGCCGAACACGACGTTCTCGAACGAGATCCGCCCCGCCACGCTCGCGATCGTCTGGGCGTCGGGAGCGTCCTTGATCGCAGGCTCCCGCTTCAGATACTCGTAGATCGTCCGCACGCTGCCGGTATAGCTCAGGTACTGGAAGTACTCGCTAAAGAAGGTGCGGAAGGCTCCCGCGACGAGGCCGGCGATCATGACCATGCTCGTCAGCTGCCCGAAGGTGAAGCCCATCGACGCCGCGATGAGCAGCGCGCCGGCGGCGTAGATCGCGTAGATCGTCACGAGGCCGGTGAGCGACGAGAAGAGGCCGTTGACCGCGCCGATCTTGACCGCGCGCTCCTGCAGCTCCCGGACCTCGTCGGCGTGCGACGCGAAGCGCGCGAGCTCCTGCTCTCGTGTACCGAGCGTCTTGACCGCCGCCATCTGCTGGAAGATCTCCTTGGATTTGCGGGAGAGCTTCGCCTTCGCGCGCGTCTGCTCGAAGGAGAGGGTGATCATCTTGCTGCCGAAATACCCGCTCGCGAGACCGATGACGAGCGGCAGCGCGACGAAGTAGCCGGCGGTGATCGACGCCAGCATGAACCCGAGGGAGCTCGCGTAGTAGGCCAGGACGCCGACGCTCGTCGCGAGCACGACGACCGCGTAGCGCGACGAGATCGGGACCGTGAACTCCTTGAGCGCGGCGTAATTCACGTCGTCGATGACCCGGTTGCCGAGGTCGCCCGAGGATTGACCCTTCTGCTGGTGGAAATCCATCTCGTGCTCGAGCAGGCGCTCGGCGACCTTCACGCGGAAGTCCCGCGCCACCTCGGCCTGAGCCTTCTGCTTCACATACGAATGCCAGAACTCTACCGCCACGTAGGCGCCGAAGATGGCGACCAGCGCGCCGAAATACGCGGCGATCGTCCACAGGACGGGCGTCACCGTGGCCGCCGTCGCTCCCAAGGCGACGTTGAGCAACGGGCTGATGACCGTGGAGAACGCCTGCATGAGCAGCGCGTCCGCCGTCAGGATTCCCAGGACCAAGTTCATTCTCTTGCGGTAAGGCTTCATGACCGAGGCGACCTGGGGATCGCCCAGGAACATGCCGCGGAGGCTCGGCCCGATCGAACGGAATGCCGAGGCGACGGTGGCGGCGGCGCGGCCGAGCCGCCCCACGAGGGCGAACGGGTAGCGCAGGCCCTGCGTCAGATACGCGTAGAACTCGCCGTGACCCCGCCGGTGGCTCGCTTCGTGGCGCTCGACGACGGCGCGGGAGAATTCGGGGAGCCTCGCCAGCGCCGGAGAGCTGGTGGTCGGCGTCGCGATCGGCGTATTGAATGCCGCGGCGAGGCGCTTCGTCCAGGACGCTCCTCCGACCGACGCCTCGCGCCACATCGCGGCCGCGATGCGCGTGCCGAGCGAAAGATATCCCGCCGCGCCGACGGCCACGACGAAGCCCACGCCCAGCATCGGCCACGCGGCGGCGGCGAGCCACGGCGCCGCGGCGAGAAAGCCGCCGGGCAGCGCGTTATAGCCGAAGTAGCCCAGGATCGCCGCGACCTTGGCGGACCCGACGCCCCAGCCCAGCTGGCCGCGGGCGCTCGTCTCGAGCTCGCGCGTTTCCGCCGCCGCGGCGGCGCCCGAGACCGCGGGAAGCGCCGGCGCGCCGGCGGCGTCCGCTCTGCCCAGCGCGCTCGGCAGCGTCCCGAGGGAGCCGGCGTCCGAGGCTGCGACCGGATCGCCCGGCGCGGCGCCGCGCGGGCGCTGCGTGAAGTCCGCAAGAGCTCTCGCCTCGCCGACGCCGATCCGATCGGCGCCAGAAGTGACTTTCGCGGCTCCGAGGGCGGCGTCGCTCAGCCGCAGCGCGGCGGACTCCTTCGCGTCGCCTCGCGGCGCGAGGCCGCCCGCGTACGGCGCGAGTCCGGTCTGCCGCGCGGTCGCCAGAGAACTGGGCGCGGCGAAAGCGTTTCGAGTCGCCTCGACGAGGGGGCCCTGGAGCGAGGCCGCGGCAGACAACCCGCGCGCGGTCGCGAGCGCCGCCGGCGCTCCGCCGAGCGAGCTCTGCCCCAGGCGGGCCGAGTGGCTGACCGTAAGAGTCGCGAGGTCCGAGGCGCCGAGCGGCGCGAGCGTCGACAGCCCGCCGAGGGCGTCCAGGTTCTGGATCTGGCGCGTCCCGATCCCGCCGGAAAGATTGACGCCGCCGACGGTCGTCGCCGCGTTCTCGACGACCGGGCCGCCCCGGCCCATGACTTGCGCCGCGGCTTCGAAGGCATGAAAGCCGGGACAGGTGACGATCAAGGCCGCGCTGAGAGCGGCGGCGATAAACTTGGCGAAACGGCGGCGGGAAGGGATCATGTGCGCCTATTATCCCAGGGAACGGGTCCCTTCAATAAGGGCCCTGAGGGGCGTTGACGCAAGAAAAGAATCCTAGCGCCGCATAGGCGCAGTAGCCCACGATTAATTATGGGCCTTTGGTCGGCCGCGGGACGGGTTCTAGCGCTGGGGACGGCCGTCGAACCCGGACGGCAAGGTCAGCCCGCGGAGCCGATCCACCCAGCTATTGCGGATGGGGCTGGAGCGGAATCTGAAGTGGAGGTCGTCCGTGACGAGAGGCAGCCGGCTGGCCTCCCTGCGGCGGCGGTTCAATTCGACCCATCCCTCGGAGTGCGCCTGCAGGGCCGCGGACCTCTCCTCGGGCGTCCATCCTTCGCGCCGCCGCTCCATGCAGGCGCCGAGAGCTTGGAGGTAGCGCTCCTGAAGCAGCATGTTCGTCTCCGCCGTCTCGAGATTGGAGGCTTGCTGCCGGTTGCGATCGGAGTAGTCGACCCTTCCCTTAGGCGCGGCGGCGAGGAAGTCCCGGTGGCTCGGAATGTCTCCGTATGGAAGCGCGGCGAACTGAGGGCGCTCGATGGAACATTCCCGTTCGATGGCCGCCACGCCGGGATCCGGCGCGGCGTTCGCGCATGCGACTAGAAGGAGAAACGGGAGGATAGTCATCTGCCCCTCCCGCGAACAGCATGCCGCGTTTTCCGGCGCCCCGCGAGTGCCGATGGGCCCCAGGAATTCTAGGACTTTCGTCTACCGGGCGTTCTGACCCTCGGCCATGCTGCCGACCGCGTGCAGGATGTCGTACTTCGTGATGATCTGATAGTTGGTCTTGGCGACCTGCACCAGCACCGCAGGCGACTCGGGCGTGACGAGCCGGAGGATCGATTCGATGCGCGCCTGAGGCGCCACGACCGGCAGCGGGGGCGCCATGACTTCGCGAATGACCATCTTCTTGATCTCCCGTCCTTTCAAGAGAAGGCCGAGGATCGCGTCCTCGTAGACCGCGCCGACGAGTGTCTTTCCTTCGAACACGGGAAGTTGGCTGATGTCCTGCGCGCGCATCTGCCTCAAGGCGTTGAGCAAAGTGTCCTGCGGCTGGGCGACGACGAGCTTGCGCTCTTTTCCCCGCTCCTTTCGCTTGAAGTCCATGACGTCCTGCGCCTTGATCTGAATGGCCGACTCGAAATACTGCCCCTCGCGCATCCACTCGTCGTTGTAGATCTTGGACAGATAGCGCATCCCGGTGTCGGGCAGCAGGATGACCATGAAGTCCTTCGCCGTGAGCTTTTCGGCGTACTTGAGGCCGGCCCAGACCGCGGACCCGGCGGAGCCGCCGCAAAACAGCCCCTCCATTCTCGCGAGCTTGCGCGTGACGATGAAGCTGTCGCGGTCGGTCACCTGCAGGATGTCGTCGATGGTCTTCAGGTTGCAGGTGGTCGGGAAGAAGTCCTCGCCGATGCCCTCCACGACGTACGTCTTCGCCTTGCCGACGCGATTAAATTTGATCTTCTCATAGTACAACGAGCCGATCGGATCCGCGCCGATCGTCTTGACCTTCGGGTTCCGCTCCTTTAGGTACTGAGCCACCCCGCTGATCGTGCCGCCCGTGCCGACTCCGGAGACGAAATGGGTCACCTTGCCCTCGGAGTCGTTCCAGATCTCCGGCCCCGTCGTCATGTAGTGCGCGCGGGGATTCTCCGGGTTCGCGTACTGGTTCGGGTAATAGGAGTTTGGGATCTCCTTGGCCAGCGCCTTGGCGACAGAGTAATAGGAGCGCGGGTCCTCGGGCTCCACCGCGGTCGGGCAGACGATGACTTCCGCTCCGAGCGCCTTGAGCAGGTTCACCTTCTCGCGCGACTGCTTGTCGGTGATCGTGAAAACGACCTTGTAGCCCCGCATCGCGGCGACCAGCGCCAGGCCGATGCCGGTGTTGCCGGAAGTGCCCTCGATAATGGTGCCTCCGGGCTTGAGGAGGCCCCGCCGCTCCGCGTCGTCGATCATCGTCACCGCGATGCGGTCCTTGACGCTGCCTCCCGGGTTGAAGAACTCGGCTTTGACGTAGATCTTGGGCTTCAAGCCCTCCGCGATGCGGTTCAGCCGGATCATCGGAGTCTTGCCGATCGTCTCGAGGATGTTGTTGAAGAGCATGGGATTAAGACTCCTTATGAACGATTTCGCGGCGGCCCAGAAGCGCGGAGGACATGGTCCGCTCATCCACGTAGTCCAGATCCCCACCCATCGGCACTCCGAGCGCGATGCGGGTGATCTTCACGGGGAATTTTGCCAGCGCCTCGTGAAGATACAGCGCCGTCGCCTCCCCCTCGGTGTCCGGGTCTGTGGCCAAAATGACCTCACGCACGCCGGAATCGGCTCGTACGCGCTCGAACAATTCCCTCGTCCGGATCATATCCGGACCGATCCCCTCCAGCGGGGACAGCGCCCCATGCAAGACGTGGTATCTCCCGCGGAAGCTGCGGGAACGCTCTATCGCGGAAACGTCCGAGGGCTCCTCGACCACGCACAGCGTGGCCCGGTCCCGCGCTTCGTCCGAGCAGATGGCGCAAATCTCCGTTTCCGAATAGGTGAAGCACACGGCGCACGTCCGAATGTTGGTCTTGGCTTCGCGGATGGCGCCGATCAGCGCCTCGGACTCGGCGCCGGAGACGCGGAGAAGGTGAAGCGCGATGCGCTCGGCCTGCTTGGGCCCCAGGCCCGGCAGGCGCTTGAGGGACGAGATGAGCTTCTCGAACGCCTTCATTTCTTCTTCACTTGCCGGACCTTGCCGCCGAAGACATTGAGCACCCGCTTGATGCCCGGATCCTGGGCGGGCTGGCCCTCCTCGGCTCTGGCGGCCGGCGTCTCCTCGTCGTCCGTAGGAGCGGTCGCCTGCCGGGTCGCGGCCGGCGCCGAGGTATTGCCCGTCCCCTCGTCGATCTCGAAGCGCAAATGGACAGATCGGCCACAGAGCGTGGCCATAACGGCCTCAATCTGGGGTTGATTGTTTCTGGCCCTCTCCAGATAGAACGAGTTCTTGAAAACGAGCCTCCACTCGGTCCCCGCGCCGAGAAGCCGCGCCGCGGATCGGATATCCTGGGCAAGAGCGGGCCGGTCCGCCTCGAGACCCGCCAATAGACGCGCCCACGTGTCCGCGCCCCCCGCGGATGCGGCTTCGGCCGGCGCCGGAGCAGGCTTGGGAGCAGGAGACGGCGCGGCCGCGCGCGGAGGCGGCGCTGGGGCAGCCATGGGAGGCTCCGCCATGGGCGGCATGGCGGCGGCCGCCCCTCCGGAGGCCAATCGTCGCTCCAGTGCCTCCAAGCGCTGCACCCAGGCCCTCAGGTCATAGGCCGCTTCCAGCATGCCGTAGAGCCCTTGCTCCACGGAGAGACGGGGCGAATCCGCCCCTCTTAGGGACTCCAAGATCCGGTTCGTGCGGCCGACCAAGAATCCGAACGTTTCGGGCGAATGCCCTCCGGCCAAGGCTCTCCATTCGGGCGTCACCGCTTCCCCCACCCCTAAGCGGTGGAGATAGGCCTCGTGCAGACGCTCCCGAAGATCCCGCAGAAGCTGCCCGGCATCGAACCCTTCCTTCCAAACATCCTCAAGGACCGCCCCGACCGCTTTGGCGTCCTTGGAGACGATGGCCTGCGCCAGATCGAGCACCATCTTGTCGGGCAGCGAACCCAGCAGCTCGCGGACCTTCTCCGTAGAGAGCTTTCCGTCGGCGTAGGCTTGGACCTGCTCAAGCAGACTGACGGCGTCCCGGACCGACCCTCCGCCCGCCCGGGCCAAAAGCTCCAGGGCCGCCGGCTCCGCGGAGATGCCCTCCTCCTTGCATAGCTTCTGCAGATGCTGGGCGAGGAGCTCCATCGGCATGGGACGGAACCGGAAGCGCTGGCATCGCGAGACGATGGTCGCCGGGATCTTCTGCGGGTCCGTGGTCGCGAGGATGAACACCACGTGCGGCGGGGGCTCCTCGAGGGTCTTGAGCAGCGCGTTGAAGGAGGCCGTCGAGAGCATGTGGACTTCGTCGATGATGAAGATTTTGAAGCGGTCCCGCGCCGGGGCGAGCGAGACCGTTTCAATGATCATCTCGCGGATGCGGTCGACCTGGGTATGGGTGGCAGCGTCGAGCTCCAGCACGTCGATGGCGGAACTGGAGGCGATCTCCAGGCAGGCGTCGCACTTGCCGCAGGGCTCGGGCGTCGGGCCCTTCTTGCAGTTGAGGGCCTTGGCGAGGATGCGCGCCGTCGTCGTCTTGCCTATGCCGCGCGGGCCGAAGAAGAGGTAGGCGTGAGCGGGAGTCTTCTCGCCGAGGGCGTTCCTCAGGGTGGTCGAGACGGCCTCCTGCCCGATGATCTGCTCGAACGCCTGGGGACGGTGCTTTCTCGCGAATCCGGCGTGGGGGGCGGCCTTTTCCTTGGTCACGTTGCCTCAGGCGTCCGAGCGGTGGTCCAGACTGATGCGGCCAGGGCCCGAGCCGGCAAGGTGCAGGAGGCCGCCCATGATCGCCAAGTTCTTCAAGAATTGGATTCGCTGCTCCGGGGCCAAATGGAAGACCAAGGTGACGGGCACCATATAAATGAAGAGCGCGATCGCTCCCCACCGTGCCTGGAACCCCAGGACGAGGCAGAATCCGCCCAGAACCTCCGCCGCCACCGCCGCGCCGCACAGGAAAACGGGCAGCGGGACCCCATGCGCCGCCATGTATTGGGTCGTGCCGGCGAAGTTTGTGATCTTGCCGAACGCCGACGCGAGAAACACCGCCGCGAGGAAGACGCGCCCGACGAGAATGAGGATGTTGTCCGAGTCCATCATGGGAGGAATTACCACGATACCACAAGCCGTCCAAAGATGTCAACGGCGCAAGATTCGGGGGAGTCCTATTGACGAATCACGAAACCGGGTCTACACTCCGGGCATGCCCAAATGCTTGGTCGTAGACGACTCCGTGTTCACCCGCGGCCTCTTGAAAAACCTGCTCTCGGCGCTAGGTCACACCATCGTCGGGGAAGCAGGAGACGTAGGACCTGCCCTTAAGGCGTTCGAGGACCTCTCTCCCGACCTCGTGACGCTGGACGTCGTGATGCCGAGCGGCACGGGCGTCGACGTCCTGAGGCAGATCCGCAAGACCAACAAGAAGGCAAAGGTCATCGTGGTGACGGCCAGCGGCCAGGCGGGGCTGGACAAGGAAGTGATCGACCTCGGCGCCAACGCCATCCTGCACAAGCCGTTCACGGCCGAGGAGTTCCGCGCCAAGCTCGTCACGATGGGCGCCGTGAGCGCGACTTCGGGCACGTCGACGGCGAAAGTCACGAAGGTGATCAATCTGACCAAGGATTCGATCGTCGCCGCGGCCACGGAACAGTCGAACGGACTGACCGATTGGGGCGAGGACACCTCCTTCTGGCAGGCCTTCGACAGCCTGCTCGGCGCGATGACGAAGGACAAGGCGGTCCGGGAAAAGGACTCCACGGCGGTGGCCTATTCCTTGTGCACCCTCCTCGTCAACCGTCTGCTGATCCAGGAGTACGTCAAGAACAATCCCAAGGTCAAGAACATCAAGATTCAGCGGCCGCTGGTCATCGCCTGCCTGCAGAGGACCGGCGACATGCTGCTGCACAGCCTGCTGGCGCGGGACCCGAAGGCTCGGCCATTCCTCTTGTACGAACTCATGATCCCGCATTTCCCCTCCGAAAAGACGAACGGGGAAGACGCTAGGATCAACGTGGCCAAGGAGTACTTCATCCTCGAGAGCCTGCTCAACGAGTCCTACCGGCAGATGCGCACGCAGCGTCCCGCCGAGTACGACAAGCCCGCGAGCGGAGTCTACCTCCTGGCGAACTCCTTCGCGACGAGGCACCATGCCGTGCAGTACTCCATCCCGAGCTACCAGGAATGGCTGGCGAAGCAGGACATGACGAAAGTCTACGAGTACCTGCGGCTGCAGATGCAGGTCCTGCTCGCCCAACGCCCCTGCCCCGACGAGGGCTACGTCGTGATGTACGACCAGGTCAACAACCTGTACAACCTAGGCGCGCTGCAGAAGGTCTTCCCGGACGCGTGCGTCGTCCAGACGCACCGCAGGGCCGCGGACGCCATGGCCGAGTGGTGCGCGTTCATCGAGAAGGACCGGTTGACGCGTTGCGACAAGGTCGACCCGCACGAGATCGGGCGCTTCGCGATCAAGTTCCACTTGGAATCGCTCAAGCGCGCGGACGCGGCCCGCAAGCAGCCGGGCGCGGCCAAGCGCCTGGACGTCCCCTTCGACGACCTGATGAAGGATCCCGTAGGAGTCGTCTCGCGGATCAAGAAGCACTTCGGCTACACCGAATCCGCGGACCTCAAGAAGAACATCGAGACCTTCATGAAGACCGTATCGACGCCGAAGGCGGACTATCTGCTGGACCGCTACGGCCTCACGAAAGAGCAGATCGACAAGGAGTTCGGGCCGTACTTGCCGATGTAGCGTCCGCAGTGCGCTAGGGCCTGCGGAAGGTAGAAGCCACCAACGTCATCCGGGTCTCGACGCCCCGGAAGAACACGTCGCAATACTCGCCCCGGCTTCCATCGGCGCGGACGAAATGGGCTCCGGCGCGCGTCAGCGCGTCGTCGTTCTGCCCGTCGAAGTTAGGCTGGAACTCCGACGCCGCGTTCGAGAGGACGATCTCCCGGACGCCCGCTGTCCGCAGCGATACCGCCTCCTGAAGGAAGCTGCCGACGCGCATCTTGAGCCCGTAGGCCTTCTCAAGGGCCCGCAGTTCCTTGGGGCCCAGCCTCCCGCGGCGCGCGATCCCGCGCGGCAGCACGCCCTCCCGCTCCGCCTTGAAAATGAACTCCTCGAGGGCCTGGAAGCCATCGGAGAACCCGTCCGGCCGTCCCCACGCGTTCAAGTCCGTGCGGTCGCCGAACAGCTCGCTTCCGTTCCCCCCGGAGACGCCGTCCCCGTCGGCGTCGAAGGCGAGCACGCCCACGTTCGAGGCGACGTCGTGGACGCGGAACATCTTTCCTTCCCCCGTCAGATCGAAGACGACCCGCAGGTCGCTCGTGCGTATTCCGTCGCCGGTCAAGTCGAAGACGAGCGGGTCGGAGGAGCGCTGCGGCCGCGTCATGTCCTGGGGACGAATGACCGGAGTCGAGTTCGCCGCGGATCTCAGCTCCAGGTTGGCCAGCGGCGAATGCTGGACGCGATCGCGCGCGTTCCAGCCCGAAGCGGCGTCGTCCCTCTGCGCGCCCAGCAGCGCCTGCGCGAGCGGGATGATCAGGCTCAGCGAATCCCCCGCCTCCGGGCGAGAGGACGGAGCCGTCTCAGGCCGCCGCACGCGCGCTGGCGCCGAAGGGGCGCTTTCGTTTTTCCAGGGCGCGGGAAGCGCCTCGACCGGTCGGGGCGCCCCGGCGGTCAGGGATTCGTACGCCTTCCGCCATGTCCCGCTCCACCGACCGAGCATTGAGTTCCCCTTGGCAAGAACTCCCGAAAACGTCCAGTCGGAGCCCTTTGCGACCTCGGCGGGAGCCGCACTGCCGGATCGGTCGCCCAAGAAGCGATGCGCGGATGCCGCGGGACGTCCCGCGAACCGCAGGCCCGCCGGCATACCGGACATCACGGCGACATTGGCCGCGCCGACGGCGTTGGTGATCATGGAGAACGTCAGCATCAGGGAGATCGCGCGAGTCACGGTGGACAGTCTCATATCGGCCTCCTGCTTCTAAGGACAGGTTAGCCGCCGGCCGTTAACGCCGGATTATGGCTTCGTAAAAGTTGGATTAAAGGCGGCGGGTCAGGACTTGGGGCCGATGCGGATGCGCAGCTTGGACTTGGCGAGCTCGATCGTGCTCATGTCCCCGGCCGCGCCCACCGTCGCGTCGATCATGACGACGCGGTTATAAGTCTCGACGGGAGTGCCGGGCTTGACCAAGACTTCGATGTCTATGCCCGTGATCTTCTTGGCTTCTTCGACCCCGTCGATGCCCAGGAACACTCCGGCGGTGTCGGGGAACACGAACTCGCCTTCCTTGTATACCAGCGGCGTAGGCGAGGAATACGGGTGGATCTGCACTCCAAGGGCGATTGCGTAGAGCAGTTCGGCCTGGCTCACGCCCGTGACCGCCTCATCGGTCGGAACCACATAGTGCCCGCCGGGACGGATGTTGTTCTCGAGCAGCATGGGGGTCTTGTCGGTCTTGCCCTCCACATGGAAGACGCCGTCGGTAAATCCGGCCTTCAACACGACCTCGAGCGCGTAGTCCAGCGCCGCCTGCCGCTCCGTCGCGCTCAGGCGCCGCGTCGGCGAGGAGAAGCCCGTCGGCGTGAAATACGGCTCGCGGGTCGGCCAGTTGTCGGTGACGGCGCCCCAGATCAGCTTGCCGTTCTGGACGGCGATGTTGGCGTCCCACTCGCGGCCGCCCAAATAGTCCTCGATGAAGACGTCTCTGCTCTGCGCGAAGATCGGATCGTCGGAGGCCGCGACGTAGGCGCGCGTCCGTGCGACGCCTTTCCTCAACTCTTCGACGGTATTCACGCGGAGGTTGCCCTGTGATTCCGCGCCTTCGGCCGGTTTGACGACCATCGGCCGCTTCAGGCGTCCTCCGCGTCCCTCCAGCTTCCGGATAGCCGCCTCCAGGTCCTTGTCGTCGCTGACGCGGAAGCGCGACGGCATCTCCATGCCCGCGTTCTCCAAGCGCCGCCGCATCCGGAACTTGTCGCGCGAGTCTTCCGACATCTCGACCGAGTACGAGGGCAGCCCGATGCCCTCGGCCACCTTGGCCTTGAGCACGACGTCGTCTTCCCAGAACGTCGTGATGCCGTCGAGCTTGCCTCTCTTCTGGATCTCGCGAAGCGCCGCCACGGCCGCCGGGACCGCCGTCTTATGGTTCGTGCTATCGACCGGGATGAACTCCTCGACCAGGTCCTTCGCCCAAGAGTCCGGCGGGGCGATGAGGACGATCTTGATGCCGAGCTCCTTCGCCTTCTCGAAGAAGAAGCGCTTGCTCTCGTAGCCCGAGCCGACGATCACGAGGCGCTTCCCGCGCATCGCCTCGCGCGCGGCTCGGGCGAGCATGTTCGCGATCCAGCCGCGGGAAGAGAGCCCCTCTTGCCCCGGATTGAGCCAATCGTAATGCGGTTGGAGCCCGGAGTCGTGGTCGTTGATCTCGATGATCTTGGGGACGAGCTTGCCGTCGACGAAATCGACCATCACGTCCAAGCCGATGTAGTCCGTCTGGGACTGCGCCGGTTCGCCCGGCTCCCGCACCCGTGACTTTTCCGCTTCGATGACGGCCTCGAGGGCGTTCTTGCCGAGCGCCTTGACCTCGGCCATGAAGGCCGCCGCCTCGGCGTCCGTCTTCAGGAGCCCGTGCTGCAGGCGGAGCGCCGCGACGATGTCCTCCCATCTCAAAGCGCCCGCCGCGTCGAGCGGATTGCCCTCGGGTTCCGCGTTCGTCGGCTTGCCGCGGGTGCCGGCGCGCGCCAGGATCGAGGCTGTCTCGGCGCCGCCCCACGGAGTCCGGTGAACCTGGACGCGGAAATTCCAATCCTTGATCTCGTGCGGGAGAGCGCTCGGGATCTCCTTGCGCGTCATGAGATGGATCGGGTTCTTCTTGTTCCACAGGAGGTTGAATAGCCCGCTGCCGTCGTCCTTGTCCTGAATATAGACCGCGGGATCCTCGATGCGCTCGTTGATGAGGACGGCACCGTCGCCCTGGAGGATCATCTCGTCTTTGGAGAGCATGACGACGTGGTCGATCATCTGCTCGACCTGCCCGCGCTTGAAGAAGCCGACGCCCCGGCCCGAGTGGAACTGGGAGCCCGACGGCTTGATAACGATCTCTTCCTTGTCCTTCGCCAGCTTCGCGATGAACTGGTTCAGCCGCCCGCGGATCTCGTCGCGCTGCCGGGCGTTCTCCTCGGGCATCGAGCCCGCGTAGACCGTGGCCTTGGGGAAATCCTTCGCGTCCTTCGCCAGCGGGTTGCCGGCGATGATGAACATGAGCGTCGCCGGGATGGCGATGCCCTTGGCGGCCAGAATCAAGGTCTGACGCGCCTTGTCGCCGATCCACATCTCTAGCTGGCGCGAGCTCGAGGTCGGGATCTTGATGTTCTTCTCGAGCGGCAGCCCGTCGCTCCGGTCGTTGGCGCCCGGCGTGAACCAATCGCCGAAATAGTGGATGCGCCGAGGCGTCGCGTGCTCCACGAGCACCGGCTTTCCTCTCTCGTCGAAGGTCACGCCCTTCTTGAGGTAGTTCGTCGCCACGCCCGTCGCGGGGTCGATCTCCTGCTCGAGCCAGGACGGATCGATCGCCAGGAAGACGTCGCCCGGCGCCTGGCGGCCTCCTTCGCGGAGGATCGAGAACTTATGGTGCGAGCCGTGCGCCATGACGACGACCGTCGGACGGTTCGGGTCCGCAGCGGCGATCTTCTTCACGGGCAGGCGGTCGTGGCCGAAGAGCTTGAGGGTCTTCTGCAGCTTCTCCCAGCCCTTCGCCTCGATCTCCTTCGCCTTCGCCTGATCGGGGTCGGCGTAGAAGGTCATCCGCCGCGGCTTCATGATCTGCCGCAGGCTGTAGACGTAGACGAAGATCATCGCCCCGAACGTGATGGAGACGGCCTTGAGCGCCGCCATGTCGCCGAGGAGCGCGAACGCGACCGTGCCCACGCCGGAGTTGAGCAGAAGCCAGCCGAATCCCAAGGCGCCGAGTCCCTTCACGACGCCCTGCACGATCTCCATCAGGCTCCAGATGTCCTTAGCCTTCTCGCGGGCCCTCGGGTCGTCCTTGATCGCGATCTGGAGCATGGACCGCATCCTCGACTGGATCGGCTTGCTGAGATATTGGATAAGGAACGCGACGCCGATGGCCGTCGCCATGGACGGGGCCAGCCACAACCCCATCGACGGGATGACCGCGAGGCTCGCGCCGAGCGTCAGGACCGAGAGGAAGCGCTTGAGGCCCTTCTCCTCTTGGAACTTCTGCGCGTAGGACAGGAGCCGGTTCATCACGATCAAGCCGGCGAGCGCGACCGAGGCCTGGAGCAGACCCACGCCGAAGGCGCCCGCCACGAGGACCTGGAGCGCCAGCGCGGGATAGATCACGTTCGGCAGCGCGTCCTCCAGGATTTTTTCCGCGGTGGCCGAGAACCACCGGTTCCTCACGGTCCCGTTGCCGAAGATCGCGCCGAGGGTGTCCCAGTGCAGTAGAAGGACCCCTCCCGCGACCAGCAGCACGCCTCCGAGGCCCAGCGTCGCAATCGCGCCCGCCGCGCCGGTCGTATAGAGGAAGCCGCCCCATGCCATGGCGCCCGCGCTCGCCGCCAGGGCCGTCCAGCCGATCGCACCCGGCAAGCCTTTGGTGGTCTCGAGCTTGAACTTCTGGGGCGCGTCACCGACGATGTGCACCTTGTTCTTGTAGAGCCAGCCGCTGACGCCCATCATCGCCGCGAAGGTGAGCAGCCCGAGCGTCGAGCCGAGCAGCGGGCCCAGCGCGTCGATCCCGAGGCCCAAGAGCGGCGGGAAGGCGAGCATGAGCGCCATGTCGATCATCTCGAAGAGGTAGATCGACTTTTCAATCTTCTTGTCGTCGCGGAAAACGAGCCGCGCCCCGTCGGTGTCGATGTCGACGAGATGGTTGATCGCGACGATGATCGAGTTCAGCGCGACGAGGGCGAGGATGAGCGGCCACGTGATGGAGACGGAGAGAGTCGACAAGGCGAGGGCCGCCATGCTCGTCAGGACGAAGATGCGGCCGACCGCGCCCGCGACGAGGTTGTTCTTCATGGAGATGCTGCGCGCGATCCGGCCCGAGATGAGCGACGTCACGCCGAAGACGATGTAATGCGTCGCGCGGATGTTGCCCATGAACGCCGCGTTGCCGGTCAGCGCCGCCGCGAGGACCGGGATCGACGTCAGGTAGATCGTCACGCCCACGAGGAACAGCACCTGCGCGAGAAGGAACGCCTTCTGGCTCGCGTCCAGGTCGGCGAGGCCGGCGCCGCCCGTCAGGGTCTTCTTGAGGCCGTCGATGCCGTGCCGCGTCGAGGCGACGGGATGGAGGACGAAGCCCCCGAGGGCCCGCGCCGATTGGAGCGGATGCAGGAACGGCCAGACCAGCGCCTTGGCCGCGTTGACGCCCGTGCGCGCCGCGTCCACCAGAGGCGTGCCGAAGATCTCGTAGAAGTCGCCCAAGAGCGTGCGGGTCTTGGAACGGCGGGAGCCGCCCGGGGCGCCGTTTCCGCCCGACGGGACGGACGCGCGCACGATCTCCGCCGCGCGCGCGGGCTCGGCCGTCTGCGCCGCCGGCGCGAGGCCCGGCCCGTGGACCGCGTTCTCGGACTGCGTCGTGGCGACGCCCGTCTCGGCAACGCCCGGCGCCGCGTTTTCGTACGCCTTGCGGATGCCGCTGTCGGAACCGCGGCCGGCGTCGCCGCGCCACCGGCTCGCAACGGACAAGAGCCTTCCAATGAAGGTCCCTCCCTCCTCGGCGGGCTTCGCGTCGCCTTTGAGCGAGTGCGGCTGGGCGCCCCGGCCCGCGGCGTCCGTAGAGCCCTGCCGGCCGTCCTGCTTCGCCGCCATTGCGTTCCCTTGAGGCAAAGCGTTCATGACGGCTGGATTCGCCGACGTCGCAACCCCGCCCAGCGTCCCGGTCACCTGCCCGGGAACGGACGCGTTCAAGCGGAGTCCGCTCGCCGACGCCAGCATGCCGCCGCGATCCTTCTCGTACGTGAGGGTCGCGCCCGCTAGACCGCTGCCGTTGAGGTCGAGCCCGAGGCTCTGATTGTTGGAGAGCGAGAACGAGAGAGACGGAACGCTCATCGTCCCGTTGCCGAGACCGGTCGCCTCGCCGAGCCCGCCTTTCACGTCGCCGGCTCGAGGCGTATTCTGCGCCACCGCGCGATACGCGTCGAAGCCCGGCGCCACCCCGACGATGATGGCGGACAGGAGCGCCGCCGTGGCTTTTTTCAGCATCTCCTATCTTCCCCCGCCCGAATCCTCGGGGGGAGGCAAGGAGTGCTTTCGGACATTCCCGAGACCTACGGGCTGCAGGATATCGATATCGTCCCAGCTGAAATGGTTGACGACGAGGACGTCCGGCGACGGCAGTATGTTCGGCGTGAAGTAGTCGCTGCCGAGCAGATCCTGCGCCTCGGGAACGGACTTCGGGTCATTCTCCAGCGCCGCGTAGTAGCGCGCGAGAAGCGGCGAGTCGCGGCGGATCGTGTCGAAGAGGTAGCCGCCGCGCTTCTTATTGTGCGTGATGGCGTACATCTTCGCCGGATTGATCACGTTGAGGAGGATTAGCCGGTCCTCCGGGTACGCCGAGACCCGGAACTTCGCCTTGCTGTAGCGCAGGCCGAGCGGATAATCGTAACCGTAGAAATTCGTGTCCTGCCCGAGGCTCAACACTTTGTACCCGAGCTTCAGCGCGAGCCGGTTGCCTTCTATGACCGTCCGCTCGGTGATGAAGTAGCCGTTCTTGAGCCGCTTGCGGTACGCCGCATAGCCCGCGACAAGCATCTTGCGCGGCTTGTTCTCCAGGAAAATGACGCCGCCGAGCATTTCCGAAGGATTATCCGGGTTCATGTAGAAGAGCCCATGCCAATTGCTCAACTCCCCCTTCGCGAGAAGATCGCGCGCGTGAGACCGGGGGATGTTGCGCTTGCCGCCTCCCTTGCGGACGACCTCTTCCTCGTAGATCTGATACCACGTCTCGAACAGTTCCACGGTGAGCGGGACGACCTTCATGAGTTCGGGATTGCTGGCGAGTACCTCGCTCTTTTGGATCTCATTCTTCCACGTCCGCCGGCTCTCGCGTCCCGGCAGAAGGTCGATGAACTCGTCGATGGTGCGCGCGGGAGTAACGTAGCGGGTATACTCCGTCTTAAGGAAAAAGCCTTGCCGATCCTCGTCGTACGTCTCGATCTCGGCCTTGGTGGGCGCGATGATCGCGACTAGATCGACGCCCATCTTCTTGAGGATCGGCGCGTACTCGGGGCGATACACGCCCGACTCGAAATTGACGCGAACGAGTCCGCCCTGCTCCGTCTTGGCGATCCGGTCCTCTTTCATCGTGTGGGCTCGCACGTACTCGGCGAGCTGCGCCTCGCTCATGCGGGGCGCCTGGCCCGGAGGCACTTCGTTCGGCGCGGGGACGACGCTCACCGGCCGGCGGGTGTCTCCCGCGGGCTTTGTCAGCGCGACGACCGGAGCGCGGCCGCCGGAGTCCTTGTCGACGATCACCGGCGCGGCGGCCGCGCCGCCGGACGGATTTCCGCCGAGCGGCACTTGGTTCTCCACGAGGCGTCGGATCGCGCCGTCGACGTCGGCGACGCTGCTCATCGACGGCAGATCGGTGATGGCCTGGATGTGCTTCAAGTCCTTGGCGAGCTGGGACTCGGGGTCCTTCGAGGCCGTCTTCGACATCGCCCGGACCGAGGTCTCGAGCGACTCGATCGCCTCGGGCGTAAGGATCTCGGACAGCTGCTCCTTCCCCTTGATGACGAGCCGCGGGTGAGCGTACAGAATGCGCGCGACTTGGGTCGCCTGCAATTGGTTCGATGCCAAGCTGAGGCTCTCCACGCTGACCCCCGCCGCCGGGACGAGCGACGACAACGACGGCTGCGCCAAGGAGCCGATGCTGAGGATCGTCTGGTTGAGCTCGAGGCGGATGCCCGGGTTCGCGAGCACCATGCCCACGAGCGGCGTCAAGGCGGTCGGGGCGGACGCCGGGGCTTGAACGACGGGCCCGGCGACGGCGGCGACGGCGCTCAGCAATACAAACCCAAGCGCGGAGAATCGGGCGACTAGCCCTCCCTTATTCATTGTTCCTAGGATAATAAGGGCGCAGGATGCCCCACGAAAGGGCCATTGGGCTCGTATGCGCCTAGGACCTCCGGCGCAACCTAGGTCCTTCGCTCCGGGCCGGATCGGACCCGCCGCCCCCTCTTCATCCGAGGCTCCCCGTCGAGACCCCTCTTGACAGGTCGAGCCGCCCAGCCTACGCTTGGTGCAGTGGGCGATCCCGACCGCACGATCTCGATCCACATCCACGTCCGGCGCCGGCATCTGGTCGGCACGCTGGCCGCCGCGATCTTCGCCGCGGGCGTCTTCGAGCTAGGCTCGGAGACCATGACGCTGACGACCTACTATCCCTCTCCTGCGGGCATCTACAAGGCGCTCACCTCCACGCAGCAGACGATCCTGGCCCGGGACGGCGGCTCGGTGGGCATCGGGACGCCGTCGCCGCAGGCCAAGCTGGACGTGGCCGGTGGCGTGAGGCTCGGAAACGAGCTTCAGGCACCGGCGTGCTCGAGCGCGAACGCGGGCACGCTGCGCTACAACGCCGCGATCAGGAAGACGGAATCGTGCAACGGAAGCGCCTGGGTCCCCATGGGCGTCGGCGGCTTCGCCCAGTGCGTGCAGCGCAACGCGACGACGTCGACGAAGGGCCCGTGCGGCTTTCACTCGGAGATCCGCTGCCTGGCCGGAGAGGTCGCCGTCGGCGGCGGGATGTGGAACGGCGGAAACGACGCGCTTCAGACCAGCGGCGGCATCGTCGAAGACGGCGTGCCCGTCGGCTGGAGGATCGTCGCGCTGGACGTGAACGCATGCGGCATCAACGCGGGCAATCCCGACGGCACGGTGGCCACGGGTTCGCCCCCCAAATTCAGCACGATCGGCGGCAGCTTCGTGTACGGCTCCGCCAGCGCCGTCTGCTGCAGGTTCCAATAGAAAGCTGGGCGTCGTTCCCGCGCGATCGCCCCGGTAGTTTCTATTGCCTTCTCCGACGGTATTTGATATAGTTTGTCTTCGTCGTAAAACTCAACGCGGAGGAGATTCTCTCAATTTCACAGGGTAAGAGTTATTTGCGCGTAAATCAGCGCATTGCTGCCGCACAAGTACGTCTCATCGATTCCGATGGCACCCAGCTGGGCATCCGGCCCATCGCTGAAGCGCTAGGGATCGCGCGCACCAAGGGTTTGGATCTCATCGAAATCGCGCCGCAGGCGAACCCGCCGGTGTGCAAGATACTGGATCACTCCAAGTATCTGTATGAGATGGAGCGTAAGAACAGGGAGTCCCGCCGGAAGCAGAAGGCGGGGATGCTCAAGGAAGTCCGCTTGAGCCCGGTCATCGGGATTCACGACCTGGACGTGAAGTTGAAGCACGTGGAAGAGTTCCTGAACGAGCACGACAAGGTCCGAATCACAGTCGTGTTCCGGGGCCGGCAGAATCAGCACAAGGACTTGGGGATGAACCTGCTGAAGCAGGTTCAAGAACGGCTCGCGGCGATCGCGTCCGTCGAACAGACCCCCATCACGGACCGCAATCGTCTGTTCATGACTCTGATACCGAAGACGCACTAGGATTCTATGCCAAAGATCAAATCGCACAGCGGAGCCAAGAAGCGGTTCCGCAAGACGCAGTCCGGCAAGTGGAAGTACAAGAAGGCGGGGCTCCAGCACCTGCTCACTCCCGATTCGTCGGGAAGCAAGCGCCATCTCCGCAAGGCGGCGTATCTCAACAAAGTTCAGGGCGAGATTCTCCGCAAATATCTCCCGTACAAGTAGGTTCCCATGAGAATCAAAAGCGGCGTTTCCACCCGTCAACGAAAGAAGAAATACTTTAAGCTCGCCAAAGGCTATTACTCCAACAAACGCAACCGTTGGCGAGCCGTCATCCAGCAGGTCGAAAAGTCCCTCACGCACTCCTACACCGGCCGCAAGGACAAGAAAGGGGACTATCGGACGCTCTGGATCACCCGCATCAACGCGGCGTGCCGCGAGCACGACATGAGCTACAGCAAGTTCATCGCGGGCCTCAAGAAGAAGGGCGTCTCCTTGAACCGGAAGATGCTCTCCGAGATGGCCGTCCGCGACGCGGCTTCCTTTAAGAAGCTCGTTTCGCTCTCCAAAGCGGCTTAGCCGCTCGAGAGCGGTCTACGTAGGAACCCCGGGCGACGCTGCCCGGGGTTCCTACATTTCAAGCCGCCGACCGGATCGCGCGCGGCGCCGTCCCGTTCCGAGATCGCGGCTCCTGCCCCGCACGCTGTGGGCCTTTAGGCCTATTCATGATTAGGTCTAAGGACATGTGTTGTTTTGCATTCGGCGAGGCATTCTCGAATTGGGCCGGAGGAACGGGGGGGCCGATGAATCGGATCTTGTCGATGGCGATGAGCGGCGCGCTGGCGGCGGTTTTTCTGGGGGCGATCCATCGCGCAGCCTGCCAGGCGGCGGAACCGGTACAGGGGGCGCCGGTCGAAGAGGGCTTCAAGGCTCTCCTCGCGCCCAACGGGCGATACAATATTTTCCAGAGAGACTCCGAGCGTGGGAGCTGGGTGTACGTCGGACAGCATGATAACGCCAACCCGAACCCCGAAGACGTAGCCCGCATGCGCGAGGAAAACGACGAGGGATACCGGCAAGGGAAAAACGCGAGGATCATCATCCCCGATGACCAGGACCCGGCCGAAGTTCTCGCCAAGCTCAGAGCGGAAGGCAAGGAATTCGACTTCCCAAGCGGCACGCTAAGCGAGGCCGGGAAAGAGCCGCGGCCCTACGCCCCCCAGAGCATCGTGCGCCTGGACAACGAGGGCGTCTTCGGAGAACCCCGCGGCGGGCATATGGCCAAAGCCGCTTGCACGGCGGAAGGCCGCGAGCGCTGGGGCGAGTCGATCTGCAATTAGCCATCTTCGCCGCTCGTCGATAGAGAGCCGATAGTTACTCCTCAGGTATTCCCTATTCGAGTCTGGCATCCTTTGATGGAAGGACAAGGGAGGCCAGCGATGAAAAAGACTCTGACGACGGTGGCGGGAGCAATCGCAATAGGTTTCGCGCCGGTCGCAGGATTCAGCCATCAGATCGGCAAGCGCATCACTCCGCTGCAAAGGGACCTATCGACGTTCGCGGACGTGGCCCGGGAAAAGAAGCTCCTGTTCGTAGACCTCCCATGGGCTCCCTCGGGAGACGGCGCGTATCGAAAGGGAGTGCTCCAGCTCAATAACGGTCAATACACGTACATGGGCCATTTCGAGGCAAAGCCGAGCCGGCCCGGTGCATTGACCTCCGGAGACATCGACAAGAGCTTGAACTCTCTGCAACTCTACCCGATGGTGTTGGGCAAAGGCACGATCAGTCGTGAACGGGCCGACAGCGAGTTCCAACGTGTCGCCGCGCAGATGCACCGGCAAGGCCTTACTCCCGAGAAAGTCAGGGAGATGCTCGCCGTCCAAGCGATGACAGCGCTCGCCTCCGGCCAACTGTCCATGGATGATTTCAAACGGAACGACAAGACCCATATCGATACGTTCGACGGCGGCCATGCCATTCATGCCGCCGGTTTTGGAACCGGCACGTCCCTCTACGGAGACTACAGTCGCCACAACAGTCAAGCGTTCAGCCCTACCGATGCCAGAATGAAGGCGAATGGAATAGACCCTGATTCTCGGGCGCGCCTGCCGAGGGACAAGACTCCGTAGCTCCCGTCGGAAGAGACCAAGCGCCGTCCCCCAACGCCCCGCCCTCGCGGGGCGTTGGCATTGCGGACGCGCTGATTCCTAGGCGCCGGAGTATTTGCTTTAATGACTCATTACGCCATGCCCGATCGAAAATCCTGGGAAAAGGAGTGGAAGGAGGTCTCCGGCCACGCCCTCGTGGCGGTGAACTCCGCGACGTCCCTAGACGGTCTCGAGACGCTGCGTCTGGAGTATCTCGGCCGAAAGGGACGGCTCACCAGCCTTCTTAAGGACCTCAAGGACTTCGATTTGGGCGACCGGCGCGAGCTCGGCGGCCCGTCCAACGCATTCAAAGAGGAACTGTCCGCGGCGATCGACGCGAAGAAAGCGGAACTCGAAGGCGCCGCCCAAGACGCAGCGATCGCGGGAACGAAGCTCGACTTGACGCTCCCGGGCTTGGCTCCCGCCGAAGGGCGCCTGCACCCGCTGACGCTCGTCATGCGCGAGATGACAGGGATCTTGAGCCGCATGGGCTTCTCGTGGGCCGAAGGCCCCCACGTCGAGACGGATCACTATAACTTCGAGTCGCTTAACTTCCCGCCGAACCACCCGGCTCGCGACATGCAGGACACCTTCTACGTGGACGCCGGCTCGGGCGTACCGGGCTCGATCCTGCTGCGCCCGCAAACGAGCCCGGTGCAGATCCGCCGCATGGAGGCGCAGCGCCCGCCCCTGCGCATCATGGCCCCGGGGCGCGTGTTCCGGCACGAGGCCGTCGACGCCTCTCACGGCGCGGTCTTCCACCAGATCGAAGGACTCTACGTCGACAAGGGCGTCACGATGGCGGACCTGAAGGGGACGCTGCTCGTGTTTATTCAGAGCCTATTCGGGCCCAAGGCGCAAATGCGCTTTCGCCCCTCGTTTTTCCCGTTCACGGAGCCGTCGGCCGAGGTCGACATGCAGTGCATCCTGTGCGAGGGCTCGGGTTGCCCCGCGTGCAAGCGGACCGGCTGGATGGAGGTTCTCGGCGCCGGAATGGTGCACCCGAACGTGTTCAAAGGCGTCGACTACGATCCCGAGGTCTGGTCCGGCTTCGCCTTCGGCATGGGGGTCGAGCGCATCGCCATGCTCAAGCTCGGCATCACCGACCTGCGCCTCTTCTACCAGAACGACCTCCGGTTCCTGGAGCAGTTCAAGTGAGGATCCTCTACAGCTGGCTCAAGGAGTACGTGGATCCCGGGGTGTCGCCCGAGGACTTGTCGAAGCATCTCCTCTTGATGGGCTTTGAGGTAGCCGAGATCCAGACGCTCGGCCCCGGCTTCGAGGGCGTCGTGATCGGCGAGATCCTCGAGATCGGCAAACATCCGAACGCGGACCGGCTCAACCTTTGCTCGGTCAAGGTCGGCGGCGAGACGCTCTCGATCGTCTGCGGCGCGAAGAACGTCGCGATCGGCGCCCGCGTACCCGTCGCCCGCATCGGCGCCAAGCTCCCCGGCGGCCGGGCGATCGGCCCAGCCAAGATCCGCGGCACCGAGTCGCAGGGCATGATCTGCTCGGCCCAGGAGCTCGGGCTGCCGAACGGCAGCCACGAGGGCATCCTCATCCTCCCCGCGGACACTCCGATCGGACAGGACGCGGCGGCGCTCCTCGGCGGGAGCGACCACGCGCTCGAAGTCGAGATCACCCCCAACCGTCCCGATCTACTCTCCCACTTCGGCCTGGCGCGCGAGCTGTCGATCCACTTCGGCTTGCCGCTTAATTCGCCCGCCGCCGGCGCGGTCAACGCGAACGGCGCCTCGCGGACGGTCGGCATCGAGGCCAAGGACGGCTGCGGCCGCTACGTCGGCCGCGATCTCACGGGCGTGCGCGTGTCGCCCTCTCCCGGCTGGCTCGCCAAACGCCTGGAGGGCGCGGGGCTGCGCCCCATCAACAGCGTAGTCGACGTGACGAACTACGTCCTCTTCGAGCTGGGGCATCCCCTCCACGCCTTCGACGCCGATAAACTCAAGGGTGACGTCGTCGTCCGCCGCGCCAAGACGGGCGAGAAGATCAAGACGCTCGACGGCAAGGAGCACGCTCTTGAAGCGGGCGATCTCGTCATCGCCGACGCTTCCGGGCCGATCGCGATCGCGGGCGTCATCGGCGGCGAGGCGACGAGCGTCACCGACAAGACAACCAAGGTTTTCCTGGAAGCGGCGAATTTCGACGCGGGGACCGTCCACCGCACGGCGCGCCGCTTGGGCATCCGCACCGATTCGTCCTATCGCTTCGAGCGCGGCGCGGACCCCGAGGCCGCCGCAGCGGCCTCCGCGCGCGCCGCGGACCTCATCCTTCAGATCGCCGGCGGGACCGCGGCCGAGCCGTCCGACGCCTATCCGGGCCGCCGCGATGCCGCCCCCATCTCGATCAGCGCGGCGCGCATCAATAGGATCCTAGGCTCCGCGTTTCCGGCCGATCGCGTCGAGGCCCTCTTGAAAGCGCTGGCGACGCGAACCTCGCCCCTCGCGGACGGAATCCAGTTCTTCGCTCCGTCTCACCGCGGCGACTTGGCGACGCCATGGGACTTGGCGGAGGAAGTCGCTCGGCACCTCGGCTACGACCGCATCCCGTCCGAGGCCGGACCGGTCAAGCCGCTTCGGCCCAAGTCGATCCCGGTCGTCGACCTCGTCGATTCCCTGCGCGACGCCATGCGGGCCGCGGGCTTCTACGAGGCGTACAACACGGACTTCGTCTCGCAGGCGCAGATGGACCTCTTCGGCGCGAACGCGCCCAAGCGGCCGATCAAGGTCCTGAACCCGATCGCCGAGGACCAAGCCTACCTGCGTCCCTCGCTGGTACTCGGGCTGCTCAACAACGCGGTATACAACATGCACCATGGCGCGAGCGGCGTGCGGCTCTTCGAGATCGGCCGGGTCTATGAACTAAACGAGCAGCGCGAGCCGGTCGAGCGCACCTATCTCGCGGCTCTCCAACTCGGCGATTTTTCCGATAAGGGGACGTGGCGCTCCTGGCGCGACGATCCGTCCGCCTACTTCTACTACGCGATGAAGGGCGCGGCGGACGCGGTGCTCTCTCGGCACGAGCAGGTCGAGCGCGCGCCGGGCGAAAGGAACGCCCTGTTTCACCCGAGCGCCTCGGTCGTCGTCCGCGCCGCGGGCCGGCCGCTCGGCCGCTACGGAGCGGTCCATCCGTCGATCTTAAAGTCCCTCGGCCTCGAGCGCCACCACGCGGGCGCGATGCTCTTCAATTTGGACATCCTCGCGGCGCTCGAGACGCCTCCGGCCAAGTTCGTCCCGTACTCGACTCTGCCGACCGTGGTGCGCGATCTCTCGATCGTTACCGACGCCGCCGTCGAGTTCAAGAATATCCACGACGCGATCGCAGGGCTTCCCCATGTGTCGAGCGTCGAACTCGTCGACGTCTACGAGAAGGCGCCGATCCCGGCTGGCAAGCGCAGCCTCACTCTCCGCATCGAACTGTCGCCCGGCGACAAGACCCTGCGAGACGCCGAGGTTCAGGCGGTCATGCAGCAGGCGATCGACCGCCTGGCCAAGGACTGCGGCGCGGTCCTCCGGGGATGAACGCGAAGATCAAATCGCTCGAGTCCCTCGTGCACGAGGCGGCGGCCCGCCTCAAGAAGATGTCCGATGAGAACCGCAAGCTCCAGGCCGAGAAGGCCAACCTTTCCGCCGAAAACGACCGCCTCGAGGACGAGATCAAGCGCTATCGCACGCTCGGCACCCGCCACGAGCGCGTCAAGGCTAAACTCGAGCGCCTCGTCGCGAAACTCGACAAGGCCGTCCAGTAGCGTGCCCGCCCCGCGCTAGCCTATGTGGGTCCTGGCCCGCCTCCTGCTTGCCGCCGGGACGTTTCTGCTGAAGCTCCGCTATCGAGCCTCGCTGCCTGCTGCGCGCGGCGCGTTCCGAGGACGGCCCTATTTCGTCCGCGTCGACAGGAACAAAGGCCGCATCGTCCGGCGTGAACTCGGCATGCGGCTCACGACGCCGGTCGTGTTCCGCATGCACCCGGAGCGGCTTTGGGACCGCTTTTTCAAGGCGCTCGGCTTCATCGACGAGCTGCAGACGGGCGACGAGGAGTTCGACCGCCGCGTGTACGTCGTCTGCGACCATCCGCTCCTGGCGGTGACGCTGATGGGCAGTCCGGACGCGCGCGCGAAGATCCGGGAAGCGGCCGACATGGGGTTCCCCATCGTCTACAGCGACGGAAACGCGCTGTGGCTGCGCACCGACTCGAAGCTGAAAGACGGCGCCGACGAGCGCGAGCTGGAGGTCCTCGCCGACCTCACGAAGTCGCTGAGGAGCCTGGAAGCCGAGCTTACCAACCAGTTCGTCGATCCTTTTCTATGGAGAGCGCTCGTGGTCGAATCGGCCGTGTGGTCGATCGCGGCATACGCGATCGGAGCGTTTATCGAGGTCGCGTTCGCGTACGAGGACATCCATGTCGCCCCGACGTCCCTGATATTCCCGGGACTCATCTTGGCGGGCATGCTCCTGTCGGCGCTCGTCGTCGCGATCCCGTTCGTCCTCGGCCGCTCCTCGCGCGCACACCGGGTCCTGGTCGAGTGCGGGATCATCCTGATCGTCTGCGGGGCGCCCGCGGGCATACAGCTCGCCTCCGACGTGAACCGGACTCTGGACACCTCCGAATCCGTCGTGGCGGATCGCACCGTCGAGCGCAAGGAGAAGCGCGAACATCGGGGCAGCAGAGGCGGCCGTTGGTATTCCTACCATCTGCACTTCGCCGACAGCGAAATGCCTCAGGGCATCCCGCGCAACTTTTCGGTCGCCGTAGCCCGGAGCACGTACGACTCCGCGCGCGAGGGCGGCGCCGTGCGCTTCACGATCGGCCGAGGCTGGCTGCGCCGCCCGTGGTACCGCGCGATCGAACCGCGCTGAGCGCCGCTACTTCTGGTAGACCTCGATCATCGAGTGATCGAACTTCGAGCACGCGAGCGTCTTAGGATCCCAGTTGTGGCCCCGGCCGAGGCGGACCTTTTCCGCGCAGATGAGCTGGTTCGCATTGCCCTTGATCAGCCGGCAGTTCATGTTCCAGTGCGCGTGGGTATGCATCCAGCTGCCCGCGGGCCAGGCCCACAGCGAGAACTGAGGCTCCGTCAGTTTGACGCGGAAGGGGCCGTCCGCCAGCTGATCGCCCGACATGAGCGAGACGGAGAGGACTTCGCCCGGGATGCCCGGGACCTTGCGCCTATCGAAGGACAGCTTGACGACCTGGCCGGAAAGGTCGCTCAGCCCGCCCTCGTTCACGAGGTCCTCGCCGAGGAATGCGCACGTAGGCCGGCGGGGCGTCTGCACGACCATTTTCCAGCTCCCGAGGAGCTGCTCCTCGGACGGGACCGTGCCTTCCTTCCAGACGGGAAGCAGCACCTTGAACGAAGGGGCGATCGGCGTCGGCCGCTCGGACCGCCGCGCCGGCATCGGAGACGTCTGAGACAACGTCTGCGTCCGCGCCGCGTTGAGCACCCTCTCGACCGACATGCCGTCCCACGACACCTTTTCCGTCGCGCGCGCCGAAGACGCGCCGAGGGCCATCGCCGCCACTGCCGCCGCAAGTCCTAGTCTCATGATCCTCCGTACGCCGTTGATGTCCGGATTCTAGCGGGACGCCGGGCGCCGCGAATAGAGCCACAAGTCCCGGGTTTCGACCGCCCCGAAGGTCATATGCCGTGTTGCAACCGAGACGGCGCGGTTTTAGTACAATCTGACGGCGAGCTCGTCGGAGAGGAATCCGTCCATGCTGAACGAAAAAGTCGACTTGGAAGTCTACGGCCGCCGCTTCACGGTCGAGTTCGAGGGCATCACGCCGATCGAGCTGCCCGCGCTCGCCAAGGACCTGACCCAGCGCATGGAGAAGATCGCCCAGGAGACGGCGATCGTCGACACCTCCAAGCTCGCCATCCTGGCCGCGCTCGAGGTCCTCGTCGAGAACTCCAGGCTCAAGGCGGAGAAGGACCTGCACAAGGCCGCCGAGGAGCGGAGCCTCGACCAGATGACGATCTCGCTCCAGAACACCCTCGACTCGATCGCCGAGAAGAAGTAGGCCCCATGCCCGAAGGAGAGCTGTTCACCCCGCCCGCCGATCATTTGCCGCTGGCCGCCCGCATGGCGCCGGCGGCCCTCGAGGAATTCGTCGGCCAGGAGCATCTCTTGGCGCCCGGCAAGATGCTGCGCCGGCTCATCGAGTCCGACCGCGTGACCTCCGCCCTCTTCTTCGGCACCCCGGGCTCAGGCAAGACCGCGCTCGCGCGCTTCATCGCGTCGAAGGCGAACGCGCGCTTCGAGGAGCTCAACGCCGTCCTGGCCGGCGTCGCGGAGCTCAAGAAGACCCTCGAATCGGCGAAGCATTTGGCCGCTCACACCGGGCGCCGCACGCTGCTCTTGGTCGACGAGATCCATCACTTCAACCGCACGCAGCAGGACGTCCTGCTCCCCTCCGTGGAGAGGGGCGAGGTGATCCTGATCGGCATGACGACGGAGAACCCGTCTTTCTACGTGAACGCGGCGCTCCTCTCGCGGTTCACCTCCTTCGAGTTCCACCCGCTCACCGAGGATCACCTGAAAGCCATCCTCGACCGCGCCGCCTCGAACCCGGAGCGCGGCCTGGGCGCCCAACAGCTCGCCGTCGAACCGGACGCGCGCGACCACTTCGCCCGCATGGCCGGCGGCGACGCCCGCAAGCTCTTGAACGCCCTGGAGCTCTCCGCCTTGACGACGCCGGTCGGCATGGACGGCAAGCGGCGCATCACGCTCGCGGTCGCCGAGGAGTCGATCCAGCGCCGCTCGCTCCGCTACGACCGCAAGTCCGACGACCATTACGACCACATCTCCGCCTTCATCAAATCGATGCGCGGCTCGGACCCCGACGCGGCGGTCTATTGGATGGCCAAGATGCTCGCGGCCGGGGAGGACCCGCGCTTCCTCGCGCGGCGCATCGTCATCTGCGCGTCGGAGGACGTCGGCAACGCGGACTTCCGCGCGCTCGTCGTCGCCAACGCGGCGTTCCAGGCGGTCGAGTTCGTCGGCATGCCCGAGGCGCGCATCCCCCTGTCCCAGGCGGCGATCTACGTCGCCTGCGCGCCCAAATCCAACGCGGCCTACCTTGCGATCGACAACGCGACGAGCGAGGTGCACAGCGGCCCCGCGCGGGAGGTCCCGCTCCACCTGCGCGACGCGAACATGGACTCCAAGTCCCGCGGCCACGGCGTCGGCTACAAGTACCCGCACGACTTCCCGGGGCACTACGTCGACCAGGAGTACCTGCCCAAGCCGGTCAAGCTCTACGAGCCCACCGATCAGGGCGACGAGGCGCGTTTGGCGGATCGGTTGAAGTCTCTCAAGTCCGGCAAATCCAAGCGATAACCGCTACGGGTTAGAGTCGCCCGACTTGCGGTCGGCAAAGCTGGGCCAACTCCCGAAGACCGGTCTAAGCCGCTTCAGAGTTTTTTTCTCCGCGGGAGTCCCATCGGTGTTTCTTCCTGATTTCGCGTGGTTCCGGATCATCGGAAGACCCCCCATGCGATGGGTCCCCACTTCGAAAGGAGGCGGCACCGGGGGCACTTGGCCCGCCGACAGGAGCGGATTCGCCACGGCAGATATGAGGCTCGTAAATGGCCCGGGCGGCGCGCTATTGGGATCGACGGAGACCCCCGGCTCCCGCGGCACACGGGGCATGTTGGTTTCCACCTCGCCCGAGGCGCTGCGTCTCGCGCGGCCCAACGATCGGCTCTCTTCGTCTTGAGAGTCCCGTACCGCTCCTTCCCGCGCCGCCGGAGAAGGGCTCCACTTCATCGCGGCGCACGCCGGCCTGTCACTCCTTCCGCCCGCCCCGAGCAGCCGCATGGCACCTTGCGCCAGCAGGACGCAGAGACCGGCCGCAGCTCCCGCGAGCTTGAGGACCCGCAGCCGGAACGCAGCCAAGCCGACGGGGCAATCCCGGGTGAGGATCGTGCCGTCCGCGCGCTGATAGAACCGCACGCACAGCCGGCCCTCGCGCGAGGCTACCAGCGCCTCCGCCTCGGCGCGCGGCATCGCGGAGAGATTGTAGACGTTGAGCCGGCACAGCCCGCAGAAGCGGACCCGTTCGTCGCCCTCCATCGCGTCCCAGGACTGGGTGCACGGCGAAGCGAGGGTCAGCGCGTCAAGCTCGCGAGGGGAACCCATCGGTTCAGCGCCATTCCTTCCCGGTCCGAAACAGGGGCACCGGTTTGTCCAGGAACGCGTCCTCTTTCGGCTTCTCCGGCGCCGCGCCCGGAGTCTCAGCGGAGACCGACCCGACCATCAGCGGCGTTATCGCCGCGTTTGCGTTCGCTGCGGGTCGATGTACGGATGGGAAGGTCTCTACGAAGCCTCCGGAGCTCCCTAGCATGAACCGTGGAGTGTCTATCCCGATCGATTTTCCATCCGATGCAAAACAGCCGATGAATCCGTTGGACGCCTTCCCTCTGAGCAGCTCGATCGCGCCGACGATTACCACGACGACAAGGCCGATCGCGAACGCCCCCAACTTGGACAACCGCCGGCGGAAGCCCGCCATGCCGACGGGACAGTCCTGCGTGAGGATCTTTCCGTCCGCGCGACGATAGAACGCGACGCACATGCGCCCTTCAGACAGCGCGACGAAAGACTCCGCCTCGGCGCGGGACATCGAGGACAGGTTGTAGACGTTGAGGCGGCAGGAGGAACAGAACCGGACTTTGTCGTCGCCCGCCATCGCGTCCCAAGACTGGGTGCACGGTGTGGCGACCTTGATCGAATCGAGCTCGCGAGGGGGCATCATGGTCTCTCCCTCCGCGCCCACCGATAGCATGCGCGCCGAGGGTGACAGGGCGGTATCAGGCTTGATCTGGATCAATCGCGTTCCTTGAGCACGCGCATTACGGGGCGAATCCGCTTCCCGCTAAGATGCCTACAGCACAGTAAAGGAGACCCACCATGAACCTCATCGCCAGCATCGCCGCGCTCACCGTGTTGCTGCCGGCCCTCGGGCAGGCCGCGAGCCTCGAGACGCAGTGGAACGACGCCTCGGTCGGCTTCTACCAGGCCCCGCAGCGCTCTCAGTTCAAGGCCCACCAGATCAGCGGCCGCATGCCGCAGGCCTTCGTGAAGGACGCCTTCGAGGGGTTGGAGGAGTGCCGCGTCGTGGACGCCAGCTACTTCCGCCAGCCGACGCTCGAGGAGAGCGAGACGTACCTCGCGCGCTGCATGGAGGCCGTTTCCTCTAAGTACCAGGCCCGCGTCTCCGCCCAAGTCAACAAGGTGAACGAGCGCGACTGGGGACTCATCCTCTTGATCGACCCGCGCTCGAGCGGCAACCAGGCCCTCATCAACGACCTCGTCTTCGCGCTCTCCAAGCGCGGCGACCAGCTCTTCGGCCACCCGGCCAAGGTCGTCCCGGCGTTCGAGAAGGTCGCGGGTTCGGACGCGTCTGCCGGCGAGGTGTTTACGACCGGCCTGAAGGGCAACGTGAACCTGGTCGGCCAGGGACCGTCGAAGCCCTTGGCGGGCGCCGTCATCAAGATTTGGAAGGACCGCCAGCCGGTCGCCGTGCTGCAGACCGACGCCAACGGCGAGTTCGTGGCGCGCCTTGCGCCGGGCGAGTACACGGTGACGCCCAGCGCGGACGTCAACGCTTGCGCCGCCTCGCGGCTCGTCCGCGTGTTCCCCAACCGCATGAGCCGGATGATCATCGAGTTCCACTGGGGCTGCCCGCGCTAGGAACCAGGGACTCCAAGGCCTCCGGACGCCGTCCGAAATGCGTCCGGGGGCCTATTTTGTTGCATGCGACGCCGGTGTTATGATCGCCAACGAGGGGGGGCCATCGCGTTACAGGAGGTCTCATGAAATTCTCGTCGCTCGCCCTTGTCGTCGCAGCCGCCTACTGCTCCCCCGCTTGGAGCCGCGTTGAAATACCGACGTCTGCCGCCGCGCTCCAACACGCCGTCCAGCTCGCCGGAGATCACGCCGCGCCGTCCATCCCGCTGATCCCGATCGCCGCCAAGACCGCCGCCGCCGACAACAAGGCGATCCTCCCGGTCCCGGTGGAAGGCTACTACCGCACGAGCACCGCCACCACGATGCACTTCGTCGACGCGACGACCCGGCGCAAGCTTCCCGCCCAGGGGCCGATCACGCGTACCGGCCTCAACGCGAAATTCGGCGACGGCAACACCTTCTATCAGTTCAACTTCACGAAGCTCTACGCGGAGGACTCCTCCGCGGTGCTCTCGCTCTCCGAGATCGTGCGCACCATGGGTCCCGGCAAGGATGAGTTCAAGGAGTGGCGGTCCTATCAGAGCTTCTCGTACTCGGCCGGCGCCACCGAGCTCGTCAAGGACCCCATCACCACCTCGAACGTGCTCGGCAAGGATGTCGGCAACGGCGCGCTGCGCTACAACGATCCGACCGGGGATTGGGGCTTGGGCCGAGAGGCCGTGCAGGTCTCGACGAAGAAAGTGCAGGCGAACGGCGACGAGACCCAGACCGTCAAGACGACGAACATGAACATATTCGCCGGCAACGCCCAGGTCGTGGTCGCGCACGATCTTTCCTACACCGCGAAGGTGAGCACGAAGGAGCAGCTGCTCGGTTCCTTCCCGACCCCCGTGTCGGACTTCCTGAGGAAGTTCGCGGATATGCATCTGGAGGCCGTGCGGCTGCACAAGGAGTCGGACGCCTGCAACGCGTCGGTGACGCCGCAGACCCAGGCCAAGTGCGACGAGCTCCAAGCGAAGTACGCCGCCGCCG
This sequence comes from Elusimicrobiota bacterium, assembly GCA_016194745.1. Taxonomy (GTDB): domain Bacteria; phylum Elusimicrobiota; class Elusimicrobia; order UBA1565; family JACRDR01; genus JACQBA01. Next base: position 24,861 of record JACQBA010000016.1, on the reverse strand, counting down.
ACAAGGCGCGCCACGAGTTCTGGGAGACTCTCAACGAGCAGGACCTCGGCCAGCTCGTCCCGACCGAGCCGATCCCGCAAGACTAAGCCGCGATCTCACCGCCACCCCCTTTTCCGCGACCGCGGAAGAGGGGGCTCTATTTTCCTAGGCGCCAGGGTCCCGATTGAAGCCGCATTTCTGCCCCCCGGGCCCATATTGTCTCGGGAGGTCCGGTTGTATCATGAGACTAGATCGGTCGTATCGCCGGAGGGGATTCACATGAACGTGATTCGATTCGCCGCCGCCGCAGCCGTCGCTTTTCCCATCAACGCCTGGAGCCACGCCGGTCCCATCGAGACCGCCCCGGCTCTCCGCCAAGCCCTGGAGTTTTCCGGCACCCGCGAGCTGCCCGCCGCTCCGCTGATCCCGGCCGCCGCCGCGAAGACCGAAGCGCCGAAGCCCGACTGGACCAAAGAGACGCCGATCCCCACCGAGGCCTACTACCGTACTCGGACGACCTTCACGTTCTACGTCGTCGAGTCCACGACGCGCAAGAAGCGTCCCAAGATCGGCCCGATCGTCCGCACCGGGCTCACGGCGAAGTTCGGCGACGGACCGACCTCCTACCAGTTCACGTTCACTAAGCTGTACACGGACACCCCCTCCGTCGTGCTCACCCTGTCGGAGTACATGCGCACGCCGGGCGCGAGCCCGGACGAGTTCAAGGAATGGCGCTCGCATCAAAGCTACATGTACGCGGCGGGCGCGAGCGAGCTGACGCGGGAGACGACCGACGCGAGCGTCCAGGGCAAGTCTCTCGGCGACGGCAGGATTCAATTCACCGATCCGACCGGAGGCTGGGGCATGAGCCGCGAAGCCGTCTCGGTCTCGACGAAGAAAGTCCGGGAGAACGGCGACGAGGAGCAGCAGGTCAAGGTCACCAAGCTGAATTCGTTCCTGGGCAACAACCTCGTCATCGTCGCGCAGGACCTCGACTACTCGGCCATGGTCAGCACGAAAGAGGAGTTTCTCGGCTCCTTCCCGAAAGTGGTGTCGGATTTCGTCCGGCAGTTCGCGGCGCTCCATCAGGACGCCGTGCGCGCCCATAAGGACCTCGACGCGTGCGTCGCCTCGATAACGCCTGCGCAGGCGGCCCTGTGCGATCAGCTCCAGGAAAAATACAACACCGCCGACAAAGCCCGTCACGAGTACTGGGAAACGCTCCCGGCCGACCAGCTCTACGAGATGGTGCCGACCGAAGCTTCGCCGCAATAGGCTCCGATCGCCCCCCCGTCCGCACCCTCTCAGGCGAGAGCCGGAAGGGAACCTTTTGGGCCTCCAACTCGTATGACTACGGGGGCGCCTCGCCTCGCCCGTCATTTAGGTACAATAGGACCGTCATGAACGACGAATTGCCGCTGCTGGAGCCGGAGACCCAGGCGCGCTCGCGCGTGCTGTCGGTCACCCAGCTCAACCGCGACATCCACGACCTCCTCGAGGAGAGTTTCGCCAGCGTCTGGGTCGAGGGAGAGATCTCGGACCCCAGGACGTTCCCCTCCGGGCACACCTATTTCACGCTCAAGGACGCGGAGTCCCAGATCTCCTCGGTCCTCTTCAAAGGCGCGGCGAGCGCGATGAAGTTCGAGCTGACGCACGGGCTCCTCGTCGTCGCGCGCGGCCGCGTGTCGACCTACATGAAGCGCGGCCAGTACCAGCTCATCGTGACCTCCGTCCAGCCCAAGGCGCAGGGCTCGCTCCAGCTCGCCTTCGAGCAGCTGAAGGCCAAGCTCCTGGCGGAAGGCCTCTTCGAGGAGTCTCGCAAGAAACCCATCCCGACTTTTCCGGAGCGTATCGGCATCGTCACCTCGCTCCAGGGCGCGGCCGTGCGGGACATGCTCAATGTCCTCAACCGCCGCTTCAAGGGCCTGCACATCCGCATCTATCCGGTCGCGGTGCAGGGCGACGAGGCCCCGCCGCAGATCGCCGAGGCGATCGCGGACTTCAACAGGCACTGCGACGACACGGACGTGCTCCTGGTCGGCCGCGGCGGGGGCTCGCTCGAGGACCTCTGGGCGTTCAACACCGAGATCGTCGCCCGCGCCATCGCCGCCTCCAAGATCCCGATCATCTCCTGCGTCGGGCACGAGACCGACGTGACGATCGCCGACTTCGTGGCCGACCTGCGCGCCCCGACGCCGTCCGCGGCGGCCGAGCTCGTCGTGCGCAACAAGGAGGAGGTCCTCGACCATCTGCGCGGCCTGCGCGATCGGCTGCCCACGGGGCTCCTGCATCTCGTGCGGCGCTACGACGAGCGCCTGCGCTACGTCTCGCAAAGCCCCTGGCTGCTCAGCCCGCGCCGGCTCTTCGAGGAGTCGGCCCGCCGCATCGACGAGCTGACCGGCAAGCTATTTCAGTCGCTCGACCAGACCGTTCGGCACGCGGAGAAGGACTTAAAGCTCCAGAATGAGAAGCTCGCCGCGCTGAGCCCCGTCAGCTGCCTCTCGCGGGGCTACGCGATCGTCTTCAAGGAGCCCGAGGGCCGCGCCGTGCGCTCGTCCAAGGGGGTCAAGCCGAAGGACAAGCTGCGCGTGCGCGTGCACGAGGGAGAATTCGGCGCCGTCGTGGAGGATCTCACATGAACCGACTCGCACTTGCAGGGGCCTTGTGCCTGAGCTGGTCGCTCGCGGCCGCGGAGAAGCCGAAGTCCAAGGGCGCGACGGGCGACGCGCCCAAATACGTCCTCAAGGAGATGGCGACTCCGGACGTCCCCGAGATTCCGGACAAGTACTCCCTTCCCGTCAGCGTCTCGATGAGAAACGGCAGCGCCGGCTCGAAGGAGACGACGTTCCCTCAATTGCGGGGACTGATCCTCACGGGCACCGACGCGCAGAAGGTGGACGCGGCCATCCTCTGGAACGAGAAGTTCAACGAACCCATGTCCCCGCAGGCGTTCTGGAACGTCGCGGACCAGTCCCTGACGCTGCTCGACGAGCTCTTCAAGCAGCCGCCGTCGCCCGCCCGGCGCTTCTCGGTCTTCCAGGTCTTCGCGGCCCTCGGCGCCTTGGTGCGCGACCGCGTGCCGTTCCATCCGAAGGAGGCCGCCTGGAAGCCGCATTGGACCCGCCTCGCGGAAGCCAAGAAGCGCGGCCTCGAGGACAAGGACCCCCGGCTCGCCGAGTTCTTCCAGCGCTACGTCCCGCTCCCGAGCGCGCCCGATTGGAAGGCGCTCAAGGAGAAGGTCCGCAAGGCGGACGACAAGATCGCCGCCGCGACGCCCGCCGTCAAGAAGGACGTCGACGCGATCTTCAAGCTGAGCGAGTCGATCGAGGGCTCGCAGAAGTCGGTGGCCGAGCAGATGTCGCGGGACATCCGCGCGCTCAAGATCGACGAAAAGGACAAGGCCGCGCTGCTGCGCCATGTCAACCATATCTACTCGTACCGGATGTACACGAACTGGGCGAACATGCACCCGCGCGCCGTCCAAGAGCGCGTCGGCAAGCCCGCCGCCGAGAAGGCGGGGCTGCGCGCCGAGCCCGTCAAACTGGGCTGGCCGAGCGAGTATTAGAGGTGACCCACATGACCACGAACAAGACGGTGAAGGAGAAGGCGCCGCAGAAGGAGAGCTTCGAGCAGTCGCTCGAGCAGCTCGAAGGGATCGTCCGCCAGCTCGAGTCGGGCGAGAAGGGGCTGGAGGACTCGCTCAAGCTCTTCGAGGACGGCGCCAAGCTCTCGAAACAGCTGACCGCGCGGCTCGAGGACGTCAAGCAGCGCGTCGAGGTCCTGGTCAAGGACGGCAAGGACAAGCTGAAGGCCCGCCCGCTCGAGGACGTCGACGCTGAAGCTTAAGAAGCGCCTCGACATCCTGCTCGTCGAGCGCGGCCTGTTCCCCACCCGGTCGAAGGCGCTCGCGGCAATCATGGCCGGACAAGTCGTCGTCCCCGGCCATCCGAAACCCAAGTCCGGCTTGGCGCTTCTCCCCGACGCCGAGATCACCGTCGCGCCCGACGCCTGCCCCTACGTCTCCCGAGGCGGACTCAAGCTCGCGGCCGCGCTCGATGCGTTCAAGGTGAACCCGAAGGGCCGCGTCGCGATCGACGTCGGCTCCTCGACCGGCGGCTTCACCGACTGCATGCTCCAGCGCGGCGCCAAGCAAGTCTACGCGGTCGACGTCGGCACCAAGCAGCTCGACTCGAGGCTCCGCGACGACCCCCGCGTCGTCGTCATGGAGAACACCCACGCCCGCACCCTCCGCGAGGGCCAGTTCGATCCCGCACCGGACCTGTGCGTGATGGATCTCTCCTTCATCTCGATCACCAAGGTCCTCGAGAACGTCCTCGCGTGCCTCGCCGAAGACTCCGAGATGATCGCCCTCGTCAAACCCCAATTCGAACTCGAGCCGAAGAAAGTCCCGAAAGGCATCGTCCAAGATGACGCGTTCCGCAAGGAGGCCGTCGACCGCGTCCGCACCGCGGCGCGCCGCCTGCGCCTCAAAGAGCACGGCCTTATCGAATCCCCCCTAAAAGGCGCCCGCGGCAACATCGAATACCTGCTCTACCTCTGCAAGAACGGCCCCCGATAGGTCGGACGGGTCCTGGCAGGGATGGGGCCCATCCCTGCCAGGCTAAACGAGACGGGCCCCGGTTTCCCGGAGCCCGAGGTCGTCTAACGGCCACTTGCCAAGTATCTGAATTGTAGCAGATGGATCCAAAAAGGCAAGGCGGTTCCCGTCGACTGCCACTGTCGACGGGAACCATCGGCCTGGGAGGCGCGGATTCGAACCGAGATCGGCCGCTTGGCAAGTGGCCGGTCCTACCGTTAGACGACCTCCCAAGACCTAAGCACGTATACGAACGAGGCCGAAATTAGTTCCCGCACGATTCATATGCTCCAGTCTGCGGGCTGGAGCCGGGTAGGCAATTGACCCTTCCGGGGACGTGGAGGACCGCGCTGACCGCATGCAGCGCGGCCCGAGCCGCAGCGAGCTTTCGGAGGCGATCGACCCCGGAAGGGTCAATTGCCTACCCGGCTCGTCGTGGATTCTGACGTTGGCAGGTTGTCCGCCATCCTGTTCAAGATCATGATTTTTATGCTTGCAATCGGGAACGTGATTGTGTTGAATGCCCATAGGACCTACGGGTGGGTAGGTCCAAAGGCCCGCGAGGTTCACCCCTGCGGGCCGGCATGGAGGGTTCATGAGAATCGACGCGCGTTCCATCACCACCACCGCGTTAGGAATCGTCGTCCTGTCGGCTTCCTTCGCGGCCGCCGCCCCCCGCAGCCAATCCCGCAGAGCAAACATTCGGCCCCAAGTCATTTACGGCCTTGACGACCGCCTGGACATCTGGCAGGTCAAGGACGCGAAGCTCCTATCTTTGGCCGACTCGACGGTGGCGCTGTTCCGGGGGACCTCCCTCACCGCCGACGCCTCGGGCCAGAGCATGGGCCTGCCGACCACGACGTTCCAGGCCGGCGCAAACATGTGTAAAGAAGAGCCCTTCTCGGACCAGCCGATCGGCGCCTTCTGCTCCGGCTCGCTCGTGGCCCCCGACATCATCATGACGGCGGGACACTGCATCGTGTCGCAGGACGCCTGCAACACGACCAAGTTCGTCTTCGGCTACAACGTGAAGGCGGAGCGCGCGTATCCGACGAGCGTCCCGGCCGGCGAGGTCTACAGCTGCAAGGAACTCCTCGGACGAGAGCAGGTCGGCAACGGCGCGGACTGGGCCTTGGTCAAGGTGGACCGCCCGGTGACGAACCATAAGCCGCTCGCGGTCAACCGCGCGGGCACGATCGAAGTCGGCACGCCTCTCGTCGTCATCGGCCACCCGGCCGGTCTTCCGACGAAGGTCGCCGGCAACTCGAAAGTCCGCAAGGCGGACGGCACGGGCTTCTTCGTGGCGAACCTGGACACCTACGGCGGCAACTCGGGCAGCGCGGTCTTCAACGCGACGTCCGGCCTCGTCGAGGGCATCCTCGTCCGCGGCGAGAACGACTACGTCTACCAGGGCAGCTGCCGCGTCTCGAACCGCTGCCCCGACGACGGCTGCCGCGGCGAGGACGTGACGAAGATCTCCGCGCTCTTCGACCGGATCCCCAAGGCCGGCCTCGAGGGAACGAAGGTCGTGAACGTCTCCCCCGCGATGCAGGAGCTTCTCGAAGTCGAGAAGGTCAGCCTGAAATAAGGTTTCGAAAGAGAAACCCCTCCGGGGATCGCTCCCCGGAGGGGTTCTTCTTTTTTCGAGCGGGTTACTTCTGCGGCGCCGGCGCGGCGGGCTTGTTGAAGTCCAGCGCGAACGGCAGCACCCTGTTGTACGAGCGCTTGATCGGGCTCCACTGGTAGGCGAAGCCGAGGTAGAGGCCCGGCGCGACCTCGCGAATCTCGTCGCGGATGCCCCGCGCAAGGCGGATGTCGGAGTTCGTGTAGTCGAGGATGATCGAGGTCTGGTGGTCCACCAGGCTCTCGCCGTACTCGACCTCGGCCGAGACCATGTTGCCGTCGAAGGTCTTGTTGTCGAGCCAGGGCTTGGGATGCTTGGCGTCGGCCGGGCGGAACGTCTTGCCCTGCCAGAAGCGCGCCAGGCGGTCCGGGCCGAAGCTGCCCAGGTTGGCCGCCCCGAGGGACTCGCCCGTCGGGATCGGGCCCGCCTTGGCGCCCCGGTACATCGCGTCGAGCTCGGAGAGAGGCTTCTCCACGAGCGCGCAGGCCCTATTCGGATTCTTCTTGCAGTAGTCCGTCGGCTCGTTGCCGCCGAAGAGCTCGAGGAGCGAGCTGATGATCGGGCCGACGGTCTCCATCCCGGGGACGGAGGCGCCGCGCTGCGTGAGGTCGCCGATGACGCTTTCGAGGCCCTTCTGCGCCTGCTGCGCGATCGACGGCGTCTCCGCGAGCGCGACGCTCGCGGGAAGCGCGAGCGCCAGGCAGACGGCCGCGGTGCGGATCGAGTGTTGGGTGGTCATGGGTTATTTCCTGTACCGCGGATGCGGGAAGTTGAGGTTGAAGTCGACCGCGCGCGAGACGACGCTGTCGATGAAGCGGATCCGGCCGACCTTCTTCCAGTCCTTGTCTTCCTTGTCGCCCTTGATGAAGATCTCGTAGACGAGCCCGCCCGGGTAGTACCGCATGTCGAGCTCGCGGCGGAAGTCGATCGCGTTGACCTTGGGAGTCCCCGCGGCCGCCTTGAGCATCATGCGCGCCGGGGTCTTCGCCGCCTTGAGGGCGTCGCCCGAGAGGCCGAGCTCCGAGAGCGGATAGAGCTGGCGATACTCCGGATTGGAGTCCGCGCGCTGCTGCAGCTCCTGGACCATGCGCAGCATGAGGACGCGCTCGATCATCGACGGGTTCGTCGCCATCGCCGGCTCGGGATGAAATCCCGCCTCGGTCTTGAGCTCGACGTCCGTGAAGTGCCGCGCCGAGGAGCCCGCGTTGTTGTCGATGAGGAACGCGTTCGCCGTCTTGTAGCGCCCGGCGTCGTTGGCGTCGGCCGTCGGGTAGAGCTTGAGAGACAGGCCGAAGGAGCGGATGTCGCCCGCGTTCACCGCGTCGGAGAACGTCGACGCCCGCGCGATGACCAGGGACTTAGCGCCCTTGGCGAAGGCTCCCGTAAATCCGGACTCCTCGGTGATCTCCCACTGCCCGTTCAGCGCGATGCCGTTGGGGCGGAGGCGGTTCTTGCGGTCCGCGACGAGGTCGCGGTGCTCGCTCAACGTGCGGCGCGCCGCGCCGCCGAGCTCGTTGATGTCGTCCCAGGTCACTTCCTGGCGGCCGTATTCGCTCGGAGCCAGGGGCTTCTGCTTGAGGACGGACCAGACCTCGCGGAAGTTGGAGGTCTCGCCCTCGGAGGCGGCCACGGGAGGCGTGTCGACCGCGGAAGAGGTCGGGATCATCGGAACGTCGAGATCGTGGGTGATGCGCGCCGGATGGACGTTGCGCGCGTCGAAGTCGAAGGCCGCGACGGGAAGCGCCGTGGCCAAGAGCGGCAGACAAAGGATGGTTCGTTTCATGGTTTCTCTCTGGGTCCCGCCCGCCTCCCTCCCCGTTCGTCCGGGGAGGGAGGAGCGGCGAGACGACGGCTTATTGCTGGCTCTGTCCTACCTTGCCCCAAGTATTCTTGAAGACATTGTCGACGCTCCCGAGCGAGGCCGAGAGCTCGGGGTAATGGCGCAGGAGCACCTGCTTCATGGTGCTCTTGGTCTCGATCCACTCGAGGCCTTCCTGCGTGTACGTCTCCGCGTTGTACTTGTCCGTGAAGAACGGATCGCTCTTCAGACGGCGGGACGCCATCAGGATGAAGATGCGGAACGCCGTGTCGCTGAAGCCGAAGCCCTCCGGCGGCTTCTCGGCGAACATGCCGACGATCGTGTCCACCTTCTCGAGGCCTTCCGGCGCGGGGCCGTAGACCTTCTCGAGCTTCGCCGCCATCTCCGCGTCGCCGTTCGCCATCTCGAGGTAGCTCGTGAACGCCGGCATGCGGAGGTCGCGCCGGAACTGGTTGTAGCGCGGCACGCCCAGCTCGCGGGTGCGGACGATGTCGAGGGCGACCAGGTCGCCCTGCTGGATCGGTCCGTTCATCGGCTTGAACTGCTGGAGTCCCCGCGGCGAGTTGCCGAGCACGATCGCGCCCGGATGGCTGATGCCGAAGGAATACCAAAGGTTCGCCATGCCGCCCGAGCCCATCACCGAACTGCGGGTGTCCGCGCCCTGGATCTCCGCCAAGTCGTAGCGCCGGACGAAGCGTCCGTCGTTGGCGCTGTACATGTCGAAGGTGTCCGGGACCAACGGGTGCATGCGGTAGACGATGTCGAACTGCTCCGTCAGCGAGTAGCCGGCGCCGTGGTGGTCCTGCTCGCTGCCCACGATGCCGCAGATGACGTCGCGCATCTCCGACTCGAACTCCTCGCAGAGGCCCGACTTCTTGAAGATGTTCGGGTCCTTGCCAAGCTTGCGGGCGAGCACGCCGCCCAGGCCGTACCAGTTGGCTTCCATGCCGTCCTGGAGCGCCGGGTGCTGAAGGATGGCGGGCGTCCATTCGATGGTATGGATCCGGGCGATCAAGGCCGCGACCACGAGCCGCGACTTGTCGAAGATGTCGTCGTCCGACCAGTCCGGATGCTTCGCTTTGAACATCTTGGCGACGGAGTTGTGCTCCTTGACGAAGAGCGTGTGCATCATGCTCATGCCGAGCCAGAAGCCGCGGCCGTCGTCGCCGATCATGTCGACGCCCGTGCGGCCCTGGCGGTCTTGGACCGCGGGGTCGATCGGGAGGAGCCCGTTGGCGTCGATCTTCATCTCTCCGTCCTTGAAGGTGCGGAGGCGATGCTGCTCCTCGGTGCTGCTGCCGTAGACCTGCGACGCGTCCCACCAATGCGAGACCTTGTTGACGCTGACGCGCGACGCGGGACCGTTGGGGCCGACGCGCTCGACGCTCGGGGCCACGCCTTCGCCCGGAGGAGCGCCTTCGATGCGCAGCGGCCGCTGGTAGTCGTGGCCGTGGCGGACCCAGTCATGCGTCTCGAACTGGATCCAGATCATCGCGGTATTGTTGACGATCTTCGCCGGCTTGAATTCCTTGCGGGTCATCAGCTCGCGGCTGATCTGGTACGGATCGGGCACGTTGACGCCGAACGGATCGCCCGTGACCGGGATCGCGTTCTGGCGGCCGAACGGCACGCCGGCGCGGCCCATGTCGGGATCGCTCCCGTCCGTGCACGCCCCGTTCGGAGAGCGGGCGTTCTCCCAGCGCTTGCAGGTCGCCGGGTCGGTCTGGCGGTAGCGCGCGTCGAGCTGGTGCGTCTCGATGAGGTTGTTCTTGCGCAGATCGTCGCGCAGGATCTCGAGCGCCATCAGCTGCTGGTACTTGTTGGGATAATCGTGCCACTGAAGCGCGCGGTCGCTGTTCTTGATCGCGCGGTAGACCGTCGCGTACGCCTGGAGGCCCTGGCGGATGAAGAACTTGGTCGCGCGGTCGAGGGTGAGGCCTTTTTCCTCGTCCGAATCCGCGACGGGAGTCGCCTGCGTCGCCGTCACCGGCGCGACGCCGGCGTTCACCGGGACCGCCGAGGGCGTTCGCCGGCCGCCGTCGTAGAATTGCTGAAGCACGCCGACCTGGTTCTCCAAGGTGGTCGTGATGTGATGCGCCGCGCCGGTCTCGGCGTGGGCCGCTACGCCGAGCGCGAACAAGGTCGCGAGCGTCGCGGAGCTCAACGGCAGGATGCGTCGATTCATTTTCTCCCCTCCAACGGGTAGATGCTTTCGGACTACGAGGCGAATCATACCACGCGACCGGGCGGCACCCTATGAGTCCATGGGGACCTTCACGCCGAGTATTGAGGCCTACGATTCTCTGGGTCTTTGGACCGCACGTTCGTCAACGCGATTGCGGCCGTGACTCCGATATCCTAAGATTCTCGTCGGAGATGGAAGACAAACCCTACGTGGTCGCCGTCGTCCACGCGCGCGGAGAGTCCTCGCGCGTGCCCGGCAAGAATTTGAAGCCCATCCGCGGCGTGCCCCTGGTCGCGTGGATCACGCGCGCCGCGAAGGCGAGCAAGAAGATCGACCGCCTGATCGTCTCCTCGGACGACGAGGAGATCATACGGATCGCCAAGGAAAGCGGAGCCGAGGCCCCCTTCGTGCGTCCCGCGCCGCTCACCAAGGACATCCCGGCCGACCGCATCACCCGGCACGCGGTCGATTACGTGGAAAAGCAGGAAGGCGGGATGGTCCAGATCGCGGTGACGCTGTATCCGACGGCGCCTTTCTGCGCGACCGCCGACATCGACCGGTGCATCGACCTGCTTCTCGAGAACCACGATCTGGACTCCGCCTACACGGTCCGGCCGGTGCGGGACCTCCCGTACACGATGATCCGGGTCAAGGACAACCGGGCGGTGCCGTTCCTGCGCGCCGAGCCGGATTCGGACGGGGAACAATCCTCCCTTTATGTGCCCGCCGGCGGCGTCGTCGCCACCCGCCGGGCGGTCCTTTTCGACTACGAAAAGCTCGTGGGCGACAGCGCGGGAATCGTCGAGGTGCCCTCCGAGCGGGCCTTCACGATCAACGACGCCTCCGATTTCCGCCTAGCCGAGACCCTGGCCGATACCCCCTCGAAAGCCGCTTGATCGACGGGGTGGGGCGTGGTAGAATGCGCTTATGACCACGACCATGGTAGCCGAGCCCGTGCTGACGCTTGAGAAGCTGATGTCCATGAGCGAGAACGAGCTGGACCTCCTTTATATACGAAGCCAGGCGGGCCCCATCCCGAACGGGGATTCCCGCGGCAAGGCGAGCATGGTGCCCGGCACCCTCCGCGGCAAGGTCACCGAGAAGTTCTTCGGCGGCGTCTGGAAGGGCAAGATCTTCGGCCACGGCGAGAAGGACCTGGTCAACAAGGTCCTCGGCATGAAGATGGCCGACGCCAAGGTCTACAAGGCCAAGAGCCAGCTCGACGGGCGCGAGGCCATCATCATCGACTACAAGCACACCGCGATCCCGTTCCCGATCCTCACCAGCGTTCGCGACGAGATCCGCCAAGTCGGCCCCGAGCTGTACCTAGGGATCGCTTATATAGGTACGTACAAGTGGCTCTTCTTCGCCCTCGATTTCTCGGGCAAATAAGCGCCCCTGTCGCCTGCTGACACCCGTTTCCTTGACCCCTATCCGGGCTTCTGTTATAATGTTCGAGAATTGAACACCCCGCTTGGGGCCCTATTCACTGAATGAACATTAGGATAGTCACCGACGTCGAGGACGATCACCACGACGAGTCCGACTGCCACGTCAAGCCGGCCATCAGCCAGGTCCCGGCGCCGATCCGCCACCGCTCCAAGCTGAAGAAAGTCCTCCTGATCCAGCCGCCCGCATACTCCGACAATTTCCGCCGCAACATGAACCCGAACGCGCCGCTCGGGATCGCCTATATCGGGGCGATGCTCGAGCGCCACGGCTACGAGGTGAAGATCCTCGACGCCTTCATCGAGGGCTGGGACCAGGAAGAGCGCATCAACCACGAGAAGATCCGCGTCGGTCTGTCCTTCGCGCAGATCAAGCAGGTCGTCGCCGACTACAACCCGGACGTCGTGGGCATCACGAGCATGTTCACGTCGCAGCGCAAGAACGCGCACGCGATCGCCAAGCTCACCAAGGAAGTCGACCCCGAGATCCTGGTCGTCGCCGGGGGCGCCCACGTCACCTCGGCCACGGAGTCGGTGCTCGAGGACCCCTGCGTCGACATCACCGTCCTCGCCGAGGGCGACAACGTCATCGTCCCCCTGCTCCAGAAGATCGAGGCGAATGAGGACATCCGCTCGCTCGACGGCATCGGCTTTCGCGATCCCTCGGGCGCGCCCGTCGTGATCCAGAAGATCACCCAGATCGAGAACCTGGACGACCTCCCTTTCCCCGCGCGCCATCTCCTGCCGATGGAGAAGTACTTCTCGGCCGGCATCCGCCACGGCGGCAAGGGCCGCGGACAGCGCGCCGCGTCCATGATCACCTCGCGCGGCTGCCAGTACCGCTGCAACTTCTGCACCGCCTTCAAGGTGTTCACGCGCAAGCCGCGCATGCGCTCCATCGAGAACGTCGTCGCCGAGATCGAGCTGATGAAGACCAAGTGGGGCATCGACGAGATCTTCTTCGAGGACGACCAGATCATCGCCAAGCAGCGCCGCGCGGGCGACCTCTTCGACGCCATCGCCAAATTTGGGCTCCAGTGGGACACGCCGAACGGCGTCTCGCCCTGGCTGCTCACCGACGACATCATCGCCAAGATGAAGAACTCGGGCTGCTATCGCATCAACATCGCGATCGAGTCGGGCAACCAGTGGGTGCTCGACAACATCATCGACAAGCCGGTGAAGCTCAAAGACGTCCCCCGCGTCGTCGACACGATCCGCCGCCACGGGATGGAGGTCGGCACGTACCTCGTCGTCGGCAACATCGGGCGCAAGGCGATCGAGACCTTGGAGCAGGTGCGCGACAGCTTCCGCTTCGCCCGCAAGCTGAAGGTGTATCCGCACACGTCGCTTTTGACCGCTTATCCCGGCTCCGAGGTGCTCGACATCGCCAAGGCGAAGGGCTACCTCGTCCCCGGCTTCGACTGGGACAATTTGATCATACAGAAGTTCCAGCTCCAGACGCCCGAGTGGACGCCGCAGCAGCTCATGGCGCTCGTCGATCGCGAGAACACGATCACCCATCTCTGGGCGCTCGCGGCGTTCCCGATGGATACGCTCAAGACGATCGTCACCCGCATCGCGAAGGAGCCGTTCGGCACGCTCCGCGGCATGACCCGGTTCACCTTCCGCAGCTTCAAGGGGCTCCTGGCGCACGCCTAGCATCGTGAAAGACCTCGCGGCCAAAGAATTCAGCCTCATCCAGGAGATCGCGAAGAGCCCGACCCGCAGCCAGCGGGACTTGTCCCATTCGATCGGCCTCTCGCTCGGCACGACGAACCTCCTGATCAAGCGTCTCGCGCGTAAGGGGCTGATCAAGGTGAAGTCCCTCGATCTGAACCGGATGCAGTATCTCCTGACGATCAAGGGCGCGGTCGAGAAGAGCCGCAAATCCTACGATTACAGCCTCTACACGATCCGCATCTTCCGACAGATCCGCGAGAACATCCAGGTGGCCTTCCGCAGGGAGTACGAGCGCGGCGAGCGCGAGATCGTGATCGTGGCGCAGGACGAGATCTTGGAGCTCGTGCGGGAGACGGTGCAGGAATTGAACCTTCAGGACCTGCGTCCCGTCTACGTCCGCTCCTTCGCCGAGGTGCCGGAGCACAGCCGCGTGATCTTCAACGCCGTCCCGGAGCCGTGCCCCCCCCAGCGAAACGGCGAGCGCAACATCCTGCTCGTCGACTTCAACGACATCGACTTCCGGCTGTCCTAGCCGGATCCTCGTGTTCAAGACCTGGGTCCTTCCGCTGGGAATCACGGCGGCTCTACTCGGCGTGGCGTTCAGTCGCGTGAATCTCCAGGAGCTTCGCTCCATCCTCACACAGGTCCGCCCAGGCTGGCTCGCTCCCATGATCGCAATGATCCTACTTGAGATGGCCCTGCGCGCCAAACGTTGGACGGTACTGTTGTCCACGAGATCAGAATCCCGCACATGGGAACTCTTCCGGATCGACTCCATAGGAGCGGCGGTAAACAACCTTTTGTTTCTCCGAATCGGCGAGTTCGCCCGCGGCGTACTCGCTTCCAGGCGTCTGGCGATTCCGCTCGCCACCGTTTTTTCCAGCATCGCGATCGAGCGGGCGCTCGATCTATCGGCGCTCCTTGCAGTGTTCGCGTTGGCGTCCGCTCTGGCGACCGATCTCGTTCCGTCGTCGGCCCGGCACGCCGCCATGGGAATCGCCGCCGCAGCCTTCGCCGGAATCGCTGCAATCGCGGCGTCGGAACGCGCTTTAGCGTCCGGAGGCATCCTTCATCGCGTGCTGATGCGTTGGCCTCGAATTCTCGAACTTGCACGGCAATTATCCGATGGAGCCTCGGCCCTACGCTCTACGGCATCCGCGGCACAGATCACGCTGCTCACCATCGCCTTCTGGTCGGTCGACATCGCCTTTTATTGGACAGCGGCCCGATTTATCCCTATCGAGACGACCGTCACGTTTCCTCGGGCGATGCTGATAGTCTCATGGGCCGGTGCCGGCACGGCCGTTCCGGCGGCGCCCGGCTCCTTCGGCCCGTTCGAGGCGGCTGTACAAACAATCCTAATGAAGATGGGTGCTGGAGCATCTTCCGCATTCGGATATGCGACGCTGTCCCATGCCGTCGGATATTCCGTGGTCACGCTCCTCGGCATCGCATGCCTTTACGCGCTTGGGCTCTCCGTTTCGAAGCTGCACTCCGACGTTTCTCGCACGCTGGTGCAAGCGCGAGGATCGGCGTGACCGGACGATATCGCCGAGTCTTCGACGATATCGAAAATGCCGCGCATCGGCTGAATCAATCCGCATCCCATACTCTGGAGCTAGCCGCCCTTTCGCTACTTGCGACTCTGTACTTCCTCTCTTATCTGCCGCAAATTTTCATCAGTGAGAACATCCCAAAGCTGACGCTCCCATTGTCGATGTCCTATGCATCCAGCACCACGCTCTTTAAAGGGGGCTTGGCGAATCCAGCCATACATGACGTGGTCGGCTCGGCGGCGCTGGTAAGCCTGGTCTATCCACCAGGACTTTTCATCATGATCCGCGCAGCTCAACTCGCCATGGGAGATACGATTCTTCATCTGAATCTGCTGCTCTTCCTTTCCCAACTCCTCACGCCGATCCTAAGTTTCCTGATCCTGAGAAGGTTTCTGGGGCGTCTCTGGGCGTTTCTGGCCGCCTGGTTCGTTACTGCCCATTCCGTTTTCATCTACACGATTCCGGATTTCTACAATCAAGTGCTCATGCTTGCCTCATTGTGGCTGCTGATCCAAGCGCATGATCGCAAATCCCGCGGAAGAATCGTCCTTGCGGGAATCCTATGCGCGATCAACGTAATCCTAAAACACAACATCGGATTGGCGTGGGCGCCTGCCGTCACGGCGTTTTTGTTCTTTCAAAACGTGAAGCGAGCCGACAAAAAATCCCCTCAATCGCCTGTCCCCGCGCTGGCCTTCGTTTCACTGTTCGCCGCTTATGCCGCAATTGCTACTTCCCTATTTCGCGGATGGGACAACGTGGCCTACTTTACGCTCCCTTTCGCGATTTTTTGGACAAGGACTGCCGTCAGATTCGTTCGAAAAGAGGACGCTCTTGACGCGGCTGCTTTCCTTCGAGACGCCATCCTGTTCGCCGCGCCGTTCTGTCTGACGATCGCCGTCGGATTCGTCGAGTACGCCTGGAACATCGGTTTCATCAAGTACTTTCAGATTCTATTCATGAACTCCCTGGAGGACAACATCCTGTTCCACGGAGTATTCCACCGAGGTCTCTTGTATTACGGGACGGGAGGCCGCCTTGATCTCGGCAACATCCGCAAGCTGGAACCCCTCGCATTATGGTTCGCTCCCGCCATCGCGAATCTGTGGCTGGCGATCCGCGCGAAAAATGAATCCGAGGCAACGGACGGTGAGATATCACCGACAGCGTACACCGCGCTGGCAATCACCGGTGTATTTACCTTCTTCCCTCTAGAGAGCTTCTTCAACCTGCAGACAAAGCTCTTTCTGCCATTCATAGCCCTGGCGGCCCAGTTGGGCGCCCGCACCAGGGGCCGACGCGCGGCATTGATCGCAGCGATCCTGCTGTGCCCCTTCGCGCTCGTCCCTCTGGTCCGTAGAGTTCAGCATGACGCACGGCTCTGGCAATCGAAGGACGCGCTGTTCAAGTGGTTCCCCGGGAAAGCCGGCATATTCCTGCCTCTGCCCGTTGCAGGCGAACTGGAGCGAAGCGTCAACGTCCTGCGATCGAACATTCACGGGAGGTTCTACATCATCGGGTCTTCAAGCGGCGACATGAGCATGTACTACCGGCTATTGGATGCGGACTTCGCCAACTACTACCTTGATTTGCGTGAGGGCTATCTGAACCCCGGCGCGGAAGAAGAGCTCGTCCGCATCCTATCAAGCTATCCGTTTCTAATAGTAGAGAAGCCTGACTTGGACCTCTGGCGGAAAGACCCCGGCAGTTCCAATCGCACTCTAAGACGAGTATACGCGCACATCGCTGACCACTACGAGCCAATCGCCGAATATGTGCATAAGACGGGCCCTCCGTTCATCGGACTTAACGACTTCTATGTGATGCGCCGGCGCTAGACGCGTCGGCGGGCCGTGACGGTATACATGCCGTCTATTCCCAAGAAGGGACCCGCGGACGCGGTGAAGCCCACCTTCTCAAGATGCGCGGTCACGGTCGCGGCCGGGACGAAGGTATAGCTCGGCGGGAACAAGGCTTCGCGCACCAGATTCTCCAAAGGACGATCTCCGTACCGGCCGTTGATATTGAGCGGAGACAAGACCAGCGCGATGATCTTGACGGCCGGAGGAATGCACGCCGTCGGAAGCTTCGACAGCACCCCTTGGACGATGGAGCCGACGCGGCTCATCGCGGTCGGTTCGGACATGGTCAGGATAAGCGTCGCTTCGGGACCGCTGTTGAGATGCCCGCAGAGCCGATCGATGCAACCCAGCACGTCTTCGACGTACTGAAGAACGCCGAACGCGCAGACGACGTCGTATCGTTCGGGCGAACGAAACTCCTCGATCGACGCCACGGCGAAGCGAACATTGCCCAAATGGAGCTCGGCCCTCAGCTGATCGGCACGTTCGATGCTGACCGGACTCATGTCGAAGCCGACTACGGAGCGTGCTCCCTTGGTTGAGGCGATATGGCACGCGGTCAGACCTTGACCGCAGCCAGCCTCCAAGACCGTTTTCCCGCCGAATACGACGTCTAGCCCGTCGATGAATCGCCGAAGGTCAATGCGGTACTCCTTGTGCGCGGCGACATAGTCGAATAGGCTGCGCACCCGCTCGGCGTGATCCATTACCCGATTCTATAAAAATGCTATCCTCTCTTTTTCGCTCCCTTGGAGAGTAAAATCCCCGTCGTAGATCCGCGAGAGTGGGACCACTATTGGCAGCAGAGTCATGCCAGTAGCGGCGGATGGCTCTATCAGTTCGTGGCCGGCGTCTATCGCAAGTACTTCATCAAGCGCAATCTCGAGCGGTTCATCTTTAAGTACTTCAAACCCGGTTCCGAGCTCCTGCACGCAGGCTGCGGGTCCGGCCAATTGGACAGCGAAATCGCGGCGACGATGCGCTTGACGGCGATGGATATCTCCGAGCCGGCGTTAGAGCTGTACCGCGGCGTTAACGGAGAGAGCGCCCAGCTCCTGCATGGAAGCCTGTTCGAGATTCCCCGGAAAGACGGGAGCATCGACGGGATATTCAACCTCGGCGTCATGGAGCACTTTTCTCCGGAGGAGATTCAGAAAGCGCTCCTGGAGTTCAAGCGCGTGCTCCGTCACGATGGGAAGATAGTGCTTTTCTGGCCGCCGAGTTTTGGATTCAGCGGATTCGTGTTCAAGCTCATCTACTTCATCGCCAATGATCTCTTGAGGAGGAACCTCAAGCTCTCGCCTGACGAAATCACCAACATCCGCTCGCGTGAACACGCAAGATCGCTACTTGAGCGCGCCGGATTCCAGATGATGGAGTACTACTTCGGCTGGCGCGACATGTTCGTTCAAGTCGTATTGGTCGCCGGAAAGAAACCCGCCTAGCGCTCCGCTCCGGTTTGCAGCGACCCTACCGGAGCCGCGGAGCGAACGCCTCGTGCAATCAGCCCTACTCCAAGGATCAAGGTCGCCACGGTGCCCTCAATCGCGAACACCTTGATATTCTCCGGGGAGAACCAGGTCCTCCAATCTGCGAGCATTGTCGCCGTGGGGAACAGGGGATAGAGAACATCCCATTGGCGCGAGGAAAACGGCCACCCGACGGCGATTCCGGGAACATAGAGTCCCATGGCGATCTCGTGCCGGGCATCGTTAAACAAATCCAACATAAAGTGCGTAGCGCTCAAAGGAAGGAAGTATTTAAACCTCGCGGAATAAGAGACTGACTCGGGCATCCATGCCGGCGCCGCAAAGAAAAGGGCCATGAACAAGGCGAATGGCGCCGAGTGCGTGTGAAGATGATGGTATCGATTCGGATCACCCGCAATCAGACCCGGAAGAAGGTCCAAGTCCGGGACGATCGCGACCGCGATGGAAAGCACGAAGAGCCGCAGCGAAAACGACCGACGCGCCGCCAGAATGAAGGAAACACCGACGGCGGAATGGACGATCGGTGAAGGCACGTTCGGCTGGATCAGCCGCGCCCGAGAGAATCTTGGACGGCGCCGCAAATGGAGGTGAGCTCTTCATTCGTGAGGCCCGTTCCGGACGGCAGATACAGGCCCTGGCGAGCGATCCTGTCGGTCACCGGATGCTTCGCCTTCGACGCGCCGAACCGCTCCACCACGGGCCGCTGTCGCCGCATCGGCTTGAAGAAAGGCCGGGTCTCCACCCCGCGCTCTAAGAGCCGATTAGCAAGGCCGTCGCGGTCGACTCCAGCTTTCTTCTCGTCGACCACCACGCCGTACATCCAATAGACGTTCTTAGCATAGGGGCGCTCTACAGGCAACGTTAGACCAGGCAAACCGGCAAGCCGGGAGTTGTAGAACGCAGCGTGGGCGCGTCGCCGATCGACGGCATCCTCGATTTTCTCCAACTGCGCCAGCCCGATTGCGGCCTGAATGTTGGTAAACCGGTAGTTGTAACCGACGTCGTCATGACGGTAGTCGCGCGGCCCCTTCATCGGAAAACAAAGGTTGCGGTAGTACTTCGCCTGCTGCGCCAAGCGATCATCGGACGTGACGACCATGCCCCCCTCTCCGGTCGCTATGATCTTATTCGCGTAGAAACTGAAAGCGGCTGCGTCTCCCATAGAGCCGCACTTTCTTCCCATGTACTCGGCGCCATGCGCTTCGGCGGAATCCTCGAGCACCTTGAGCTTGCGCTTTTTGGCTAGCGCGAGGATCGGGTCCATATCGCAGGGATGGCCGTAGGTATGGACGACGACGATCACTTTCGTCCTCTTCGTAATCTTGGGCTCGATCTGCTTCGGATCGATGTTCCAGGTGTCCGGCTCGGCATCCACGAAAACCGGCTTTGCCCGACAATAGAGGACGGCAAACAGGACCGCCGCCATTGTGAAATCCGGCATGATCACTTCGTCGCCTTCTTCGACGCCCATTGCCTTGAGCGCTAGATGAAGCGCCGTCGTGCCATTGCTGGTAGAAATGCCGTATTTCGACCCGCAATACGCCGAGAATTTGTTCTCGAATTCCGTCAGGTAGCGCCCGGCCGAGGATATCCATCCGGACCGCAGGGCGTCCAAAACATAGCGTTCTTCGTTTCCGGAAAGGAACGGCTCGCAGACGAAGATCTTCCCCGACATCAGTCGTGTGCGCCGTGGAACTTGGCTTTGTCCTGCTCCGGCGGCACGCAGGGACCTTGCTTGACCTCGAGGAGCTCGCCCACTTCCAGGAATTTGAACCCATGACCGCCCGAAACGAATAGGATTGAGTCCAGTGCCTGAAGCTCTACATCCCCGATGTGTTTGCGATCCTTGGAGTATAAGTCTACGATGATTCGCCCCGACTTGACCACGATAGCTTCCAGCGTGAGCAGGGCTTTCCTCTCGACCGGATGGTGCACGTGCGGAAGAATTCGATACCCCTTTGGATACTTCATATAGCCCATCTGAAGGGTCATCGCTTTGTCGGTCACGAAATTGAGGCCGTCCTGGTCGTGGTCATGGCTGATGATGATGGCGACCAACTCTCCATCGTGCTTGATCTCTCGGATCATGCCAGACCTCCTATCGCCTGCTGCTTCAATGCTGCTTCCTTCTCGGCCTCCCGCAGGTCATGTTTGACCAAAATGCGGACAATGTCCTTGAATCCGACCTTGGGATTGAACCCGAACGCTTTGCGCGCCTTGGCGGGGTCCGCGACGAGCGCGCTCGTCTTGCCCGGCCGCGTGAAGCGAGGGTCGAACTTGACGCAGACTCTTGGGTCGACCCCTACTGTTCTGAAGGTCTCATCCAGAAACTCCTGAATCGCGTGCGCTTTTCCGGTGCCAATCACGAAATCATCCGGCTCCGGCAGCTGCAGAATATTCCACGCTGCTTCCATGTATTCCTTCGCCCAGCCGAAATCGACTTCAAGAGATAGATCCCCAATGAGCAATTCCTTCTGAAGGCCTTTCGCGATCCGTACGGCCGCCTTGGTGATCTTATGCGTCACATACTCCGTTGAACGCCTAGGCGATTCATGGTTAAAGAAAATCGCGCAAGACACATGCATCTTGTGGACCTTCCTGTAATATCGCGCGAGCATCCACGCATAGACCTTCGCGCAGGCGTAGGGGCTCTGCGGATTCAGCGGCGTCGCCTCGTTGGCGGGGACTGGGTTTTCGAGGATGCCGAACATGTTGGAGGTCAACGGCTGAAAAAACCGGATGGTCGGATCGATAGCGCGGACGTTTTCAAGAAGGCGACCGACGGCGGCACCGGTGATGTCGGAGGAATAATCAGGCGCGTGATAACTCCAACCGGCGTGATCCTGATCGGCCTCGTTGTAGATCTCCTGCGGGCTGCTCTCCCGGATTGCTCGAGCGCAAGAATTCGCGTCGGCCAAATCGCCGTAGTGAAGCTTGATATCGCCGAGGAGGTGAGCGATGTTTTGTGTGTTCCCAGTGGAAGTGCGGCGGGCGAAACCGTGAACATCATAGCCCTTCTCGAGTAGGAGTTCGGCCAGGTAGCTCCCGTCTTGGCCCGTGACGCCCAGCACGAGGGCGCGTTTCTTCTTGCTCACGCGACTACACGCATCTCTGGCAGCGGGACGATGAACTTCCCACCGCCCTTGCGCCACTCTGCCTCGCGGCGATAGAACTCGTCGAAGAACGCGTACGGAAGCACGAGGAAATAGTCCGGTTTCGCCTTTCTAGCTTCAGCCTCGGAGAAGATCGGGATCCGCGTGCCGACCGTCTCCTTCCCCCACTTCTCCGGGCTGCGCTCGGCGGCCCCCTCGATCACCGTATTGTCTAGGCCGAAGTACTGGAGGATAGTATTGCCCTTCGTCGACGCGCCGTAGACCCAGATCTTCTTGCCGTTGGCATGCTCCGCCTTGATGAAGTCGACGCACTTCTTCTTGTTGGCTTCCATTCGTCGAAAGAACTCCCTGTGCACCTCGGGCTTGCGGAGCATCTCGTCGTCTTTCCGGTACTTGGCGACCCGCTCGGCGGCGCCGGGCCGCGGCTTGAGCGTCGAGTTCTTGAGCGTGCAGAAGAGCCGGTAGCTTCCGCCGTTGACGAGATTGTGCTCGATGTCGACGATCTTGAGCCCGTTTCTCTCAAAGAGGGCGTCCAAAGAAGGAAGGGAATAGAACTCGAGGTGCTCATGGCAGATGTTCCCGAGGTCGCTCGAATCGAGCATGTTCTTGAGACACATGAGCTGGGCGACGAACACGCCATCGTCGGTGAGAGAACGCGCCGCGTCTCCGATGAACTGGTTCGGGTCCTCCATGTCATAGAACATGCCGATCGCGGTAATGACTTTCGCCTCACGGCCTACTGCCTTCCAATAGGGATCGTACGACCAGAAATCGCCGATGAAATGGGAGATTCCCTTTCTGCCTTCCTCCGCAAGGTTCGTAGCCGGCTCGCAGCCGACGGTGACGAGTCCAGGGATGCCGTAGGTCCGAAGCAGAGTACCGTCGTTCGAACCGATGTCTAGGGCAACATCGCCCGCCTTGAGACCCGGCCAGGCCTTGAGCGCACCGCTCAACTCGGCCAGGGCGGCCTTCATGGTGTCGGTCACGCCTGAGCGGTACCAATAGAACCTGGAGTACAAGAGTTCCTGGGGAGCCGTATGTCGGAGTTGCACCAAAGAACACTCCTCGCATAGGATCATTTCCAGCGGAGCACGGCGGCCTTCGGCGCCAGGGGCGACGAAATCGGAGATGCAGAGGTTTCCCAGCGAATACAGCTCCGTCAACTTCTTGGAGCCGCAAATCCGGCACGTCGTGCGGCGAGTGGTTTCGAGTGCGGCAGGCGATGTGGTCATACGCGCTCCTTTTGAATCCGCTCGCGAGCCTTCTGCTTGACCCGCCGAACGACGTTTCGTCCATACACAAACGGGGTCTTCAAGAGATGCCTCGTGTATTGGACGCCCAGTTTGCAGAACTGAAGCCAGTCGGAATCTGTTTTGGACAGGCCGGTCTTTCGGTAACCGTAGCGGTAAGGGATCTCGACGATGCTGTGCCCGGCCTTGACTGACCGGTAGGACCAGTCGATGAAATACTCGCCGAATCCGTTCGGCAGGAGCGGAGTCTCCACGAGCACGTCACGCCTCACGGCGGCGAAACCGGAGGTATAATCGCGGACTTTGCCTCCAAGCAGCAAACGCGCCCAAAAATTGAACAGCCAACTCAAGAACGCTCTAAACCAATGGCGGCTGTCGGCTCCACCGGCGACGTACCGGGACCCGATGGCGATGTCGAATTCGTCGAGCGGCTCGATAAGCTTCGGTATCATCTCGGGAGGGATTCCGAGGTCGCAGTCGAGCCAAACGACGACGTCGCCCTTGGCTTCCGACGTCCCGCGGGCCAATGCTGACGCGAGACCCTTCTCTTGGGTGCGCCTGATGAGGCGGACCCGCGGATCCTTCAATTCTTCTACGACTTTCCAAGTGCCGTCGGGACTGTCGTCATCGACGATCACGATCTCGAGCAGGGTCTTGCCGACGGTCGCTTCGATGCGCGAAATAGCCTCGGTAATATTGTCCTTTTCATTATAGGACGGCATTACCACGGAGACCGATTTTTCGGAGGTTGGCATCGCGGAGATACTGGCCGCTCGTCGACGACGACGAGGGCTTAGACCAGCAATTATAGCTTATTTGCGCTGACGAAAGCCCGCAGCCTCGAGGATCATCCTGAGGTAGGGATGCCAGTCCGCTTCATACTCGGAAAACCATCGCGCCTCGGAATGATGGCGCCGATAGATTCGGAGTTTGGGCCTGCGGCTGAGTTTCAGTGAAAAGACGAGATTGATGGTGTGCTTCGAGCCGCCATGAGAGGAGTCTCGAAAGGTTGTCTCTCCGATCGTCAAGAACTTGAGCCGGTCTGGGGCGGCTTTAATGTGGAATTCTTCCCGAAGCGTCCTGCTGGCTGCTTCGGCAAGAAGTTCGTGTTTGAAGACTCGTCCTCCAGCGACCCACCATTGGCCGCGGCAAGGACGCTCGACCCTCTTCCCGAGAACAAATTGCCCTCGATAAGAAACGACCGTATCCACGCAGGCGATGGGAATCCGGCGGTAGATTTCCTTATACGTTTTATGTGGAATTAGTCGGAGCTTCGCCATCGGTAACCCGCACATTTTAGCAATTTGCCAGGCCTGCGAGGCCGCGACGCCCGAAGTTGTATAATCACATCATGATATGCGCGCTCATGCTGGGCCGGGACGGCAGCCGAGGGCTTCCGGGAAAGAACACAATGCCGGTCCTCGGCAAACCGCTGATGGCGTATCCGATCTTGGCCGCCCAGAGCTCAAAACACGTGAGCCGGGTCTATGTATCTACTGATTCACCCGGGATCAAGGCGGTGTCGCGCCAGTTCGGCGCCCGCGTCATCGACCGTCCCGCCGAGCTCTGCACGCCCCAAGCACTCGGCGAGGACGCCTTCGCGCACGGCTACCGGGTGATCCGCGACGAGCTGCTGAAGGAAGGCGAGCAGCTCGAACTCATCGTGCTGCTCTTCTGCAACGCCGCGACCGTCAGCACGGAGCTCATCGACGACGGCATCGCCGCGCTCCGCGCGCGCCCCGAGGCAGATTCGGCGGTCAGCGTGTCGCGCTACAACATGTGGAGCCCGCTACGAGCTCGAAAGGAGACGAAGGAAGGCTTTCTCCAGCCCTTCGTGCCGTTTGAAACGTTCGGCGACCCGAAGACCCTCAATTGCGACCGCGACTCCCAGGGCGACGTCTGGTACGCGGACATGGGCGTCTCCGTTTGTCGGCCGCGCGCCTTGGAGAACGTGCGCGAGGGGTTACTCCCGCAGAAGTGGATGGGGCAAAAAATCCTGCCGATCAAATCCTGGGGTGGCTGCGACGTGGACTACGAGTGGCAACTCCCAGGAGTCGAATTTTGGCTAAGAAAACACCAATAATCTATTGGTGGCGCCCTAGTTCTGTAGCTTCCGACGTTCCCCCCGGAAACTGGGCCATGTGAAGGTTGAGTCCAAAGTGGTAAAACCACAAACGGAGGACTCAAAATGGCTGGAAAGCGACGAAGCGAAGAGCAGATCATCGGCATCCTCAAGGAATCTGAAGCGGGGCGGG
>JACQBA010000018.1 GCA_016194745.1 Elusimicrobiota bacterium | reverse complement strand
TATTGAGTTCATGTACTCTCGTTTGG
This sequence comes from Elusimicrobiota bacterium, assembly GCA_016194745.1. Classification (GTDB taxonomy): domain Bacteria; phylum Elusimicrobiota; class Elusimicrobia; order UBA1565; family JACRDR01; genus JACQBA01. Next base: position 154,257 of record JACQBA010000018.1, on the reverse strand, counting down.
CGGCTGGACTCATCTAAGTGCTCCCGAAAAAACGGTTTAAACCGTCCATTTCGGTAACATTTTAAATGAGGCGACCGAGGCTCGTTCGGTAACATCTTAAATGAGTTGATGCGGGACCTTGAAAGTTCTTCATTTCGGGACTATACTCATCGCGCATCGGGGGAGGACACACGCATGAATTCCGCCGCTAGAATCCTGTGCTGCGCGACGCTGCTGGCCGCACCCGCCGTCATGGCGGAAGACCCCGCGACCGTTTCGATCATCAAGACCGGCGACCTCATCGATAAGATGAAGATCTCGGAGTCGGAGCGGAAGTTCTCGCTGATCGACGTGCGCAGCCGCGTGGAGTTCGAGGAATCCCACATCGACGGCGCCGCCAATCTTCCGGCGCGGCTCTTCAAGGAAAAGCTCGCCGCCTTCGTCAAAGACAAGGATCGCGAACTCGTCTTGTATTGCGGGGCCCCCGTCTGCTTCGGCAAGGTCAAGCAGGCCGCGGACGATGCCGCTGCGCTGGGCTACAAGAAAGTCAGAGCCTACGAAGAGGGCCTCGCGGCGTGGGGCATGGCGAAGCAAAGGACCGCCGGCAAGCAGCTGGCCGTCGCGGAGCCGACCCTCGTGAGCAGCATGGAGGTCGTCGAGGCGCTCAAGAAGAAAGGCGACCTCTTCATCGTGGACGTGCGCGACCCGGAGGATTTCACCAAATTCCATTTGAAGGACTCGGTCAACATTCCCGTCGACGAGCTCGCGTCGAAGGCGAAGCAGCTGCCGAGCAAGCCGACCATCGTCGTGTGCCAGGCCGGCGGCCAAAGCGCCGCGGCGGGCAGGCTGCTCGAGTCGCTGGGGCGCAAGGATGTGAAAGTGCTAAAGGGCGGCCTCCTTCGATGGAAGGAAGCGGGCCTTCCCTTTTTGGACGCGGCGGCTCCCGCTAAATAGCGTCCGGACGCGTCAGCGCGGACCCGTGTCCGGCTTCGGCCGCTTGCCCGCGGCCGGCGAGGTGGATATCCTGATCGACAACACGGCGGGAAGGTAGCGTTCCTCGACGCGCCGATCCTCGGCGAGAGCTCTTTCGTAAAGCGCTTCGTAGTCCACGCCTCTCTTCGCCGCGATGTCCCGAAATTTGACGCCCTTCTCGCGATCGGCCTCGATCGCCTTGAACGTGGCGCTGGACTCCTTCGCCAGCATCGTCATCTGCACCAGTTCCAAGCGGTAGTAGCCCTTGCGCAGAAGCCGCGTCATCTCTTGGGGAGCCGTCGTCGAAACCTGGAGCTGCGTCCACGTCGTCGCGTCGAATGCCAGGCTCGCGGCGAGCGCGACCGGATCCACCGGGGGGAGCGCCTCTTTCTTTCGCTCCTCCGCTCCGACGCCGAACGTCTCGGGAGTCACGCCCGTGCCGACGCCGATCTGGGCGCGGACGCTCCCGGCGGCGCACATCGCGGCAAGAATCAGAGGGTATCGTCTCATCGTCGGTGCGCCGGCACGAACACGACCGGCATCAAATCGCTCGTCTCGAACCCTTCTTCCGCCCGCCGGACGCGGAGCAGACGCTGTTCCGTCTCCCGGCAGACCGGGCCGAGGAACCAGCCTCCGGGCTTGAGCTGCTCGAGCAGCGCGGCGGGAATCTCCGGGACCGCCGCCGTCAGGACGATCCGGTCGAACGGCGAGCCCTCGGGCCAGCCGGCCAATCCGTCCCCGACCTTGAAGCGGATGTTCGTATATCCGAGGCGCTGAAGCAAGCGGCGGGCCCGTTCCGAAAGGTCGGGTTCGACTTCGATCGTCCAAACCTCCTCCGCCAGGCCCGCGAGAACCGCCGTCGCGTAGCCGGAGCCCGTGCCGATCTCCAGCACGCGCCTTCCGGAGGGGTCAAGTTCCTGCGCCATGAAGGCGACCATGTACGGCTGCGAGACCGTCTGCCCGAGGCCGATGTCGACGGGATGATCCTCGTAGGCGCGCGCGGCGAGCGAGGCGTCGACGAACAGATGGCGCGGGACGTCGCGCATCGCGGCGAGCACCGAGGCGTCGGCGACGCCGCGCGCGGCGATCTGCGTCCGCACCATCTCCGCCCGGAGCCGCTCGTAGGCGTCGCTCATCGCGCCGCCTCGGACGGCGCCGCGCCTTCGGCCGGCACCGTCCTTACGCCTTCCTCCGGCGGCGGAGGCCGCAGGCCCACCGGCTCCGGCGCCGCGCTCTTGGCGGCTTCCTTCTTCCCGGCGGCGTCGGGGAGCGCGCGGAACGCTCGCGCGTAGTCCCGCGCCGCGTTCATCCACTCCAGGCTCGAGTACGGCCCGAGGCGCCCCCAAAGACCTCGGGCCAGGTCGTGGATGAAGATTCCCGCCGCGGGCCCATCCTTATAGATACGCGTGGACGCGCGGGACAGCCGCCGGACCATCTCTCCCGGGCCCTTCTCGGACTTCTGGTGCAAGGGCCAGTCGACCACGTCTCCCACGATGAGTTGCACGTCCTTGGTCCGGACGTACGTATGCCAATCACGCACCATCCAGCCGAATTGGGCGGCGTTGGCCTCATAGAGCATCAGCGAGTCCGCGTCGATGCCCGCGTCGTTCATCATGACGGGATCCTGCCCGTGATGCCAACCTTTCTCCCAGGTCAGCGTGAACGCCCACAGAGCCTTCGAGTCGCCGAGGCGCTCCCGGATGCGCCGGACGATGAGGGCGACGCGATGCGCGCGCCACCACTGCCAGGCGTCGATGAACGCGGGATCCTTGCGCATGATCTTTTTTCGAGCGAGCCAGACCATGCGCTCGTCCCGCGTGAGCTTGTGCCATTCCTCCGGGAGCCTCAGGCCGGGCATCTCCGCCACGAACTCGTCGACCAGCTCGTAGCCGCCCAGCGCGTTGCGGATGTAGTCGAGCCCGAGGAAGTCGACTTCCGGAACGTCGCGAAAGGTCCGCAGAAAGTCGGCCACGTCGTCGGGCCGCTTCGGATCGGCGATGCTGATCGCGCGCGTCGGCACGGGCTTGCCGTCGGTGACGTCCATCGCGTACCGGTATCTCGAGAGCGGTTCCTTCGACATGGTGAGATAGCACATCGCCCAAACGCCGAACTTGAGGCCGCGGCGATGCGCTTCCTTGGCGATCTGCGGAAGGATCTGAAGATTGTGCGCGACCCACGTCTCGCCGGGCTTCTTCCCCGGCGTCTGTCCCGCCAGGATCCAAAACGCGTCGGCCTCCACGTATTTGACCCAGTCCAACAGGCCTTCCCATCCCGTCTGCGCGCCGTCGGGCCCCTTGATCTTGAGCGTCGCCAGAGGCGCGATCGTCTCCATCGTGAGCACCACGAAGCGCCGCGGCAGCGGCCTCGGCTTGCGGTACTCGATGCGGAAGGACCTGACCTTCAGCTTGTCGCCGAGGTTCGGCTCGCCCAACAACTCCGGAGAATACCGCCCCGCCGGAGCGTTCCACGGGCACGGCCACTTCCCGGAGAACGCCTGCCGCGCCTCGTCCCAGACGAGCGGAACCTCCGTGATCCCGCCCACCGTCGGGACGACGGCGCCGTCGCGTTTGACCACGGCCCTCGGGGGCGACGCCTTCCACCGCTCCCGAAGCGAACGCTCGCCGCCGCGCAGGCGCAGCTCGATGAACTCGTAATGGAAATACGCCGCCTTCGAGGGCTCCAAGCGGACGTCCCGCGGCCACTGATGATAGGCGTGCCACGAGCCGAAGAAGATCGCGTAGAACGCGGCGACGCCGAGGACGAACTTGAATCCGGGGCCGGCCCACCGCGAGGCGCTTCGGTGGGCGGGACGCTTGTCTACGCGCTTTCCGTGTCCAGCCATAGCGTGACCGGGCCGTGATTGACGAGCTCGACGTCCATGCTCGCGCCGAACTCGCCCGTCTCGACCGGGACGCCGAGCGACTTGAGATCGCCGACGAAGGCGCGATACAGCGGTTCAGCCGACGCGGGCGCCATAGCGGACGTGAAATCCGGGCGGCGACCCTTTCTGCAGTCGCCGAACAACGTGAACTGGCTGATCACGAGCGCGGAACCGCGGACGTCGCCCAGGGATTTGTCGAACTTGCCGTCGTCATTGGGGAAGATCCTGAGCTGCGCGCATTTCTCCGCGAGCCGTCTCGCCGCGGAGGCGTCGTCCTTCTCGCCTACGCCCACGAGGATCAAGAGACCGGCTCCGATGGCCCTGGGCTTGAGCGCGGCATCCTCGGGGAACGACACCTGCGCCCGTCGGACTCTCTGGATCAAAACGCGCACGAGCTAATGTTACATAATTTAGTATACTCCGATTTGTTCGACGATCTTTGCAGTTCTTGACATCTCGCGGAGGAGCAAGCATGGTTACCGGGCTCGTTCTCGTCAGGCTGATGGCCTGCAAAGAAAAACAGGCGCTGGCCAAGATCAAGGAAACGAAAGGCGTCTCGCACGTCTCCGCCGTCTTCGGCCGCTGGGACCTCGTGTTGGACATGGAGACGGAAGACCTTCCTAGTCTCTCCAACGTCGTGGTCCACAACATCCGCTCGATCCCCGGAGTGCTCTCCACGGAGTCTTTGGTCACTACCGCCATTTGATGGAGCCGATCCTCTCCGTCCGGAATCTCCGGACCGAATTCCACCTCGAAGGCTGCGTCGTCAGAGCGGTCGACGGGCTGAGCTACGACCTCTATCCCGGCAAGACGGTGGCGATCGTCGGGGAATCCGGCAGCGGCAAGAGCGTGCACGCGCTCTCCATCCTCAGGCTCCTGCCCGAGCCTCCGGCCAAGATCGTGGGAGGGGAGATCCTCTTCCAAGGCAGGAATCTCCTCACGCTCCCGAAGTCCGAGATGCGCAGCCTGCGCGGCGACCGCATCGGCATGATCTTCCAGGAGCCGATGACGTCGCTCAATCCCGTGCTGACGATCGGCGAGCAGATCGCCGAGGCCGTGATGCTGCACCAGAAGCTCTCGAGCGACAAGGCCCTCGAAAAGGCCGTCACGCTGCTCAAGAAGGTCGGCATCCCCAACGCCGACCGGCGCGTTCAGGACTTCCCGCACCAGTTCTCCGGCGGCATGCGGCAGCGCGCGATGATCGCCATGGCGCTCTCGTGCGATCCCGACATCCTCATCGCGGACGAGCCGTCGACCGCCCTGGACGTCACGATCCAGGCGCAGATCCTCGAGCTCATTCGCGACCTGCAGAAGGAACTCCATATGGCCGTGATCCTGATCACGCACAACATCGGCGTGGTCGCGGGCATGGCCGACGACGTCGTCGTGATGTACGCGGCGCGCGCCGTCGAGAAGGCCCCGGTCGAGGACCTCTTCCGCGACCCGAAGCACCCGTACACGAAGGGACTTCTCAACTCCGTGCCGTCGATCTACGGCCGCAAGCACCGCCTCGCCGCGATCCCCGGACAACCGCCCGAGCTCTACAAGCCGTTCGTCGGCTGCCCCTTCGCGCCCCGCTGCGCCGAGGTCAGCGAGATCTGCAAGACGACCGATCCCGACGAGTACTATTTCCCCGACGGGCACATGGCCAACTGCCTCCTCTACCGGGAGAAGACGAAGGAATGCCGTCACCGGTACGACGAGCGCCCCGCCGCGGCTGCAGGATCCGAATCATGACGACCTCCGCCAGGGCCGAGCCGATCGTCGAGGTGCGGGGCCTCAAGAAGCATTTCCATATTCACGAAGGGATGTTCGGCCCCAAGAAGACGGTCCGAGCCGTCGACGGCGTCGATTTCTCGATCTATCCGCGCGAAAGCTTCGGCTTGGTCGGGGAATCGGGCTGCGGAAAATCCACGCTGGGCCGGCTCGTCCTCGCGCTCGAGACGCCAACGGAAGGGGAAGTGCGCGTCCAAGGCAAGAACATCTTCGCCCTCAGCCGCCGCGAGCAGCGGGCGATCCGCAAGGAAGTCCAAGTCATCTTCCAAGACCCGTTCTCGAGCCTGAACCCGCGCATGACCGTGCGGGAGATCCTGTCGGAACCCTTCGAGATCCATGGGGAGTACAAGAATCCCGCCGACCGCGCCAAGCGACTGGACCACCTGGTGGGCGTCGTCGGGCTCGCCAAGGCCCACCTCGAGCGGCATCCCCACGAGTTTTCCGGCGGCCAGCGCCAGCGCATCGGCATTGCCCGCGCGCTGGCGCTCAATCCGAAGCTCATCGTGGCCGACGAGCCCGTGAGCGCGCTCGACGTATCCATCCAGGCGCAGATTTTGAACCTGCTCAAGGATCTCCAAGAGGAGTTCCATCTCACGTACCTGTTCATTTCGCACGACTTCTCCGTGGTACGGCACTTGTGCAATCGGGTCGCGGTCATGTACTTGGGCAAGATCGTAGAGATCGCGGAAGGGGAAGACCTGTTCCAGGACCCGCAGCATCCCTACACCGAGGCGCTCCTGTCGGCGGTGCCCGTGCCGGACCCCCTCATCGAGCGCAAACGCAAGCGGGTGCTCTTGTCCGGCGACGTGCCGAGCCCGATCAATCCGCCCTCCGGCTGCCACTTTCATCCGCGCTGCCGCTACGCCGTCGAGACGTGCAAGACGGATCCGCCCCCGCTGCTCGAGGCCAAGCCCAAGCATTGGGCAGCCTGCCCGCCGCTCCCGTTCAAGGGAAAGCCCAGCGAGGCCGCGCTGATTCAGCAATGACCACGGCGGCCAAGCACGAGCCGTACGTCGCCGATTCCGCGAAGCTCCCCGAATTCACCTGGCAGGCCGTCGTCGTCGGCGCGATCCTCGGCATCGTCTTCGGCGCGTCGTCGCTCTACCTCGTGCTGAAGGTCGGCATGACGGTCTCGGCCTCCATCCCGATCGCCGTCTTGTCCATCACGCTGTTTCGGCTGTTCAGCCGCATCCCGGGCGTACGCCGCGCGACGATCCTCGAGAACAATATCGTGCAGACCACCGGCTCCGCCGGCGAGTCGATCGCCTTCGGCGTCGGCGTGACGATGCCCGCGCTCATGATCCTGGGCTACGAGATGGACATCGCGCGCGTTATGATCGTCTCCTCCTTGGGCGGGCTTCTGGGCGTATTGATGATGATCCCGCTGCGGCGGGTCTTCATCGTCAAGCAGCACGGCAAGCTCCAATTCCCGGAAGGCACGGCGTGCGCGGACGTACTCATCGTGGGCGAAAAGGGCGGCTCGAGCGCCAAGACGGTGTTCGCGGGATTCGGCCTCGCGACCGCCTACAAGGTTATGATGAGCGGATTCAAGCTCTGGAACGACACGCCCGAGCGTCTGCTCTCGTTCTTCAAGGGCGCCACGATCAGCGGCGAAGTCGCCCCGGAGCTGCTCGGCGTCGGCTACATCATCGGGACGCAGATCTCCTGCGTGATGGTCGCGGGCGGCATCCTGGCCTCCTGGGTCCTGATCCCGGCGATCAAGCTCTTCGGCGAGAACGCCGCGGCGCCGCTGTTCCCCGCCGCGAAGCTCATCAAGGACATGTCCCCGGCCGAGATCTGGAAGTCGTACGTGCTCTACATCGGCGCCGGCTCGGTCGCCGCGGGGGGGATCATCAGCCTCTTCCAGGCGCTGCCGACCATCTGGGGCTCGATCAAGTCGGGCCTGTCGGACATCGCCGCCGGAGCGGGACAGGCGTCCGGCAAGGTCAAGCTGCGCACGGAGAACGACCTGCCGAATTGGATCGTCGTCGCGGGAAGCGGAGCGCTCGTCTTCCTGATCGCGGCGGCGCCCGCTCTCGGACTGGGTCTAGGTCTGCGCGGGATTCTCGGCGCGCTGCTGATCGTCGTCTTCGGGTTTTTGTTCGTGACGGTGTCCTCCCGGATAACGGGGGAGATCGGCTCCTCGTCAAACCCCATTTCCGGCATGACGGTGGCGACTTTGCTGCTCACCTGCCTCGCGTTCGTGCTCATGAGCAAGCTCGATCCCAACGGCGCCTGGATCGGCAAGGGAGCGCGCCTGACCGCCCTCTCGATCGCGGCGGTCGTCTGCATCGCGGCCTCCAACGGCGGAACGACCGCCCAAGATCTGAAGACCGGATTTTTGGTCGGGGCGACTCCGCGCTACCAGCAGATCGCGGTGCTCGTCGGCGCTCTCACGTCGGCCCTCGTGATCGGGGCCACGCTGCTCCTTCTCAACGACGCCGGAACGGTCTACGCGCCCCGAAGCTTCCCTGCCGTCAAGGCGCCCGTCCACGAGCTCACCGAGACGCACAAGATGCGGAGCTCCGAAGCGCCGGCGGCCGAAGCGGGCGTCGCGTTCAAGGTCTGGAGAGTCGGCGAGGGCGAGGTGCCCGCGCTGCCGTCGGGCCAGTATCTCGTCGACGACGGGGGCGTGATCCGCTACCTCGTCGACCCCGGCATCAACGGCGTCGAGACCAAGCGCATGGACGGCACTACGGCCCAGAAGTACAACGCGCCGAAGGCGCGGCTCATGTCCCTCATCATCGACGGCATCATGACGAACAAGCTCCCGTGGGGCCTGGTGCTCTTGGGCGTGTCGATCTCCCTCGTGCTCGAGCTATGCAGCGTCCCGTCGCTCCCGTTCGCGGTCGGCGTCTACCTGCCTCTCTCCTCCTCCACGCCGATCTTCGTGGGCGGTCTCGTCCGCTGGCTGGCGGACCGCTGGACGCGGAAATCCGCGGCGGAATCCGACATGAGCCCCGGCATCCTGTTCTCCTCCGGATACATCGCGGGAGGCGCCATCGCCGGCATCGCCATAGCGATGCTGTCGTTGAGCCCGTCATGGGCCCAGAGACTCGACCTCAGCGGCGCGTTCCCGGCGCTGGCTCAATGCGACGGGACGGCGCTCGTCGCTTTCGGGGCGTTGACGGTGCTGCTCCTTCTCGCGGGAAGCGAGAAGATACTGACGGAGAAGGAGTCCAAGCGTGGCTAGATCCAAGTCCCTCGCCGTCGCCGTGGCGGCGCTGAGCGCGCTGCTTCCCGGTCTCACCCCGGCCGCGCACGCGCAGATTCGCAATCCGGGCACCTTCATGTACACGATCATGGGCGACGTCGACTCGCTCGACCCGCATTGGCAGTACGACGGCATTAGCCACGAGATGATCTTCCAGCTCTACGAGACCCTGATCTTCTACAAGGGCTCGTCGATCACCGAGTTCGAGCCGATGATCGCGACCATCGTCCCGTCAACGTCGAACGGCCTCATCTCGGCGGACAAGCGCACGTATAGCTTTCCGCTGCGCAAAGGGGTCAAGTTCCACGACGGATCGCCGCTGACTCCCGCGGACGTGAAGTACTCGGTCATGCGCTTCCTCCTGTCGGACCGCGCGGGCGGGCCCTCGGTGCTCCTGCTCGAGCCGATCCTCGGCATCGCGACGACCCGCGACAAGGACGGAAAGCCGGTGCCCGGGCTCTTTGAGCAGGCGGACAAGGCCGTACGCATTGAGGGAGGCTCCCTCGTCCTGGAGCTCAAGCAGCCCTTCGCGCCGCTGTTGTCGATCCTCGCGGCGTTCTGTCCGATCGTCTCCAAGCCTTGGACGATCGCCAACGGAGGCTGGGACGGCAGCGCCGCGTCATGGGCGCAGTTCAACAATCCGTCGAAGGAAGCGCCCTTTCTCTACGATCACGTCAACGGCACCGGCCCGTTCATGCTGGAGCGGTGGGACAAGAAGCAGAAGCAGATCATCTTGAAGCGATTCGAGGACTACTGGCGGGGACCGGCGAAGCTCGAACGAATCGTCTACAAGACGCTCGACGAGTTCTCGACGCGGCGGCTGATGCTCGCGGCGGGCGACGCCGACGCCTCGCTGCTGGAGCGCGAATTCCTGCCCCAGATCGCGAGCCTGGCCGGCATCAAGGTCGAGGACGATCTGCCCTTCCTCGAGGTTCACAACGCCTTCATCTTCAACTTTAAGGTGAACGCGACCGGCAGTCCGTACGTGGGCAGCGGCAAGCTCGACGGCGACGGCATCCCTTCGGACTTCTTTTCGGACATCGAGGTCCGCCGCGGCTTCGCCAACGCCTTCGACTACGACGCATACATCCGCGACGGCTACCGCGGCAAGGGAAGCCGCGCGCGCGGCCCCATCCCGGTCGGCGTCTTCGGGTACAACGAACGGCAGTCCATCACGCCGTTCGATCCCAAGGCATCCGAGGAACATTTCAGGAAGGCGCACAAGGGCCAAGTCTGGGAGAAGGGATTCCGCGTCGCCGTCGCGTACATGCAGGGGCGGGCCGACCGCCAACTCGCGTGCGAGATCCTGAAAAAGGGCGTCGAGTCGATCAACCCGAAGTTCAAGGTGGACATCCGCGCGATCCAGTGGTCGACCTACCTCTCCGCCTGGCAGGCGGGCAAGCTGCCGCTCGTCAATGCGCGATGGGCGCTGGACTTCCCCGATCCGCATAACGCCGTCTTCCCGTTCCTCCACAGCCAGGGCCACTACGCCAAGGTCGCCGGCTACAGCAACCCTCGCGCGGACCGCGTGATCAGCGAGGCCGTGGCGGAGGCGGAGCCCGACAAGCGCAAGGCGCTGTACGCGGAACTGCAGCGCATCGCCTATGAGGATGTCCCTCAGATCTTCACGCTCGACACCAAATACGTCAAGGTATACCAGTCGTGGGTCAAGGGCGGCTACTACAACCCGATCATGCCCTACGGCTACTTCTACCCGGTAATGAAAGGAGCGACTCCATGACGCGCCGACTTCGAGCCGCAGCCGCGATCCTCGCCGCCATAGCCGCGACGCGCCCCGCCGCCTTCGCGCAGGTGAAGAATCCCGACACGTTCATCTACGCCACGATCGGCGAGGTGGACAGCTTGGACCCGGCGTGGTCCTATGACAGCCGCAGCCATCACATCCTCAGGAACGTGTACGAGCTGCTCGTGCAGTTCAAAGGAACGAGCCTGATCGAATTCGAGCCTCTCCTCGCGGCGCAGATTCCCAGCACGAGCAACGGACTGATCTCGAAGGACGGCCTCACCTACACGTTCCCGATCCGAAAAGGAGTAGTCTTCCACGACGGCACTCCGCTCGTCCCCGAGGACGTGAAATACTCCTTCATCCGCTACATGCTTCAGGACCGCGCCGGCGGGCCCTCGAGCCTGCTCCTCGACCCCATCCTCGGCATCAACGCCACGCGCGACAAGGACGGAAAGCCCATCCCTGACCTCTTTCAGAGGGCCGACAAGGCGATCACCGTGGCGGGGGACAAGGTCTCGATAAAGCTGGCACGGCCCTATAGCCCGTTTCTCGGCATTCTGGCGAGCCACGGCGAGATCATCTCGAAGTCTTGGTGCGTCAAGAACGGCTGCTGGGACGGGACCGAGGCGACGTGGATGCAGCACAACAACCCCCAGAAGCAGAGCTCTTATTTGCTGGAGCACGTCAACGGCACCGGACCCTACGCCTTGGACCGGTGGGACCGCAAGAACAAGGAAGTCGTCCTCCGCCGCAACGACAAGTACTGGCGCAAGCCTCCCGCGCTTAAGACCATCGTCATCAGGTCCGTCGAGGAGTTCGCGACGCGCAAGCTCATGCTCCAGGCGGGCGACGCCGACACCACGTACGTCCCGATCGGGAATTTCCCGCAGGTCCAGGACATGAAGGACGTAAAGATTTACGATCGTCTTTCCAAGCTGGAGACGCCCATCGGGATCGCGTTCACCTTCAAGCTCAATACGATCGCCAATCCCTACCTCGGATCCGGGAAACTCGACGGAGACGGGATCCCTCCGGAGTTCTTCTCCGACAAGGACATCCGCCTGGGGTTCGCCCGCTCGATGGACCACGAGACGTACGTGAAGGACATCCTGCGGGGCAAGGGGAGCCCGACGCGGGGGCTCATCCAAAAGGGGATGCTCGGCTACAACGCCGACGGCGCCAATGTGACGTTCAGCCCGGAGAAGGCGACCGAGCATTTCAAGAAGGCGTGGGGCGGGAAAGTCTGGGAAAAGGGGTTTCAGTTCACGATGGTCTACAACGACACCCAGCCCAACGTCCAGGCGATGTTCCAGATGATCAAGAAGAACGTGGAAGCCTTGAACCCCAAGTTCAAGATCGACATCCGGACCGTGCAGTGGCCCACCTACCTGGATCAGGGGCACAGCCACAAGCTGCCGATGTTCCTCGCAATGTGGAGCGCCGACTTCCCGGACCCGCACAACATGGTCTTCCCGTACTACCACACGCACGGAGACTGGGCGTTCCGCCAGAACTACTCGAACCCTAAGCTCGACAAGATGATCGAGGACGCCATCGTGATCCTCGATCCCGAAAAGCGCGACAAGGCGTATCGCGAGATCCAACGGGTCGGATTCGAGGAGATGCCCCAGATGCTCATCGCGGACAGGTTCCGCTTCCGCATCGAGCGCGACTGGGTGAAGGGCTGGATTTTCAGGAAGGTTGAGCCGGACGCGCCGTATGGCGACTACTACTACGATCTGTCCAAGGAGGCAAAATGATGGAGCGCACCCTCGCAATCGCATTGACCCTGAGCCTGCTTTCCGGCGCGGCGACGCCCGCGGCGGCCGCGGTGAAGAACCCCGACACGTACACCTACCTCGACATCAGCGACGCCGACAGCATGGACCCCGCGTGGTCCTACGACACGGCAAGCCACGAAGCCATCCTCGAGATCTACGACACCCTCTTCCAGTTCGAGGGTAGCTCGACCGAGAAGATGATCCCGCTCCTGGCGGAGAAGGTGCCCACGAAGGCCAACGGCCTCATCACGGCCGACAACCTCACCTACACCATCCCGATCCGCAAGGGCGTCAAGTTCTTCGACGGCTCCCCGCTGACGCCCGAGGATGTGAAGTACTCGATCGTCCGCTTCATGCTCCTCGACCGCAACGCCGGACCCTCGGCGCTGCTCCTCGAGCCGATCCTGGGATATCCGTCGACCCGGGACGAGAAGGGGAATCTCAATCCCAACGCCTTCAAGGACGCCGAGAAGGCCGTGCAGGTCCAGGGCAACAACGTCGTGATCAAGCTTCCGAAGCCGTTCGCGCCGCTGCTCACCATCTTCTGCTCGCACTCGCCGATCCTCTCGAAAGCGTGGGCCGCAAAGAACGGCGCGTGGGACGGCAGCGAGGCGACGTGGGTCAAGTTCAACAACCCGACCAACAAGGAGAACTCTCCCTTCCACGCGAAGGCGATGGGCACGGGCCCGTTCATGCTCGATCGCTGGGACCGAAAGACGCACGAGCTCATCTTGTCCCGTCATGAAAATTACTGGAGAGGCCCGGCGAAGCTCAAGCAGGTCATCATCAAGGGCATCAACGAGTTCAGCACCCGCAAGCTCATGCTCCAAGCCGCGGACGCGGACAACATCTACGCGGACTGGCCGGACTACAGCAAGCTGCAGGGCATGGACGGCGTGCGGATCACCGAAGACCTGGCCACGATCGAGATCAACCCGGTCGCGTTCTTCACCTTCAAGATCAATACGCTCGGCAATCCCAACCTGGGATCCGGAAAACTGGACGGCAACGGCATCCCGGCGGATTTCTTCAACGACGTGAACGTCCGCAAGGGCTTCGCGTACGCCTTCGACTACCAGGGCCTCATCAAGGACGTATACCGCGGCAAGGGCTCCCAGGCCAACGGGTGCATCCCGAAGACGCTGCCGGGCCATTCCACGACCGGTCAGACGCACTCCTTCGACTTGAAGAAGGCCGAGGAGCACTTCAAGAAAGCGTGGGGGGGCCAGGTCTGGGAGAAGGGGTTTCAGTTCACCCTGCTCTACAACTCGGGCAACGTCGCGCGGCAGAACGTCTGCGCGATCATGAAGCGCGCGGTCGAGAGCTTGAACCCCAAGTTCAAGATCGACGTGCGCCCGGTGGAGTGGCCGACGTTCCTCGACGCCTACCGCGCCTCGAAGCTGCCCATCTTCGTCATGGGCTGGCAGGCCGACTATCCGGACCCCCACAACTTCGCGCATCCGCTGATGCACTCGATGGGGAACTATCCCATCGTCCAGCACTACGCCAACCCGGAAGCGGACAAGCTCATCGACCTGGCGAAGTCGGAGACGGACATCGCCAAGCGCAAGGCGCTCTACTCGAAGCTGCAGACGATCGAGTTCGCGGACGTGCCGCACCTCGTGTTCATCAACACGGTGCGCTACCGGCCCGAGCGCGACTGGGTCCGGGGCTACGTGTTCAACCCGGTGTTCCCGCAGTCGCCGTGGGGAAGCTACTACTACCCCATGTACAAGTCGGAGACCGCCGCGGCGCCTATGAAGAAGATGGCGCCCAAGACGGCCCCCAAGGGCGCGATGCCCGTGGAGAAGGCCCGCTGAGGGACCGGACATGATCAAGTTCTTCGCCAAGCGGCTGGCCATGCTCCCGCTCGTCATGGCGGGCGTGACCATCCTGCTGTTCACGCTGCTGCAGTTCCTCTCGCCGGAGATGCGCGCCGCGCTCTACGTCAAGGACCCGCGGCAGCTCTCCGCCCTCGAGCAGGTCATCCAGAAGTACCACTTGCGCGACCCCATGCCCGTGCAGTACTGGGTCTGGCTGAAGCAGGTCCTGCCGATCGGAGCCCCCGCAGACGGAAAGGGGTTCCCGCTCCAGTTCAAGACGCCGGACTTGGGCTATTCCGAGACGGCGAAGATGCCCGTGTTCGAGGCGATACAGTCGTTCTTTCCCGCGACGCTCGAGCTCACGCTCATGGCGTTCATTCCCATCATGGCGTTCGGCATCTGGTTCGGGACGCTGTCGGCGGTTCACAAGGACAAGTTCGTAGATCACCTGTCCAGGTTCATCGCCATCACGGGATACTCGCTGCCGTCCTTCGTGCTGGGCCTCCTGCTGCTCATGATCTTCTACGGAAAGCTGCAGTACTTCCCGCCGGGGCGATACAGCCTCGACATCGACATGCTCGTACATGACGCCGCGAAGTTCAACCACTATACGGGCTTTCTTCTTCTGGACTCCCTGCTGAACCGAAACTTGGCCGTCTTTTGGGACGTCTTAAAGCATCTCATCCTTCCCGGCGTGACGCTCATGTACATCAGCGTGGCCTTGCTCGTGCGCATCACTCGCTCGTCGATGCTCGAGGAGCTCAGCAAGGATTACGTCCGCACGGCGCGGGCGAAGGGCCTGCCGGAGCGGGTCGTGGTCGGCAAGCACGCCCGCCGGAACGCGCTCATCCCGGTGGTGACGCTCTCGAGCCTCTTGTTCGTTCGCCTGCTCGGCGGCGTCGTCATCACCGAGACCGTCTTCGACTATCCCGGCATCGGCCGCTGGGGCGTCAACGCGGCGCAGCAGCTCGACGTCCCGGGCGTGCTCGGCTCGGCGCTCCTTTCCGCGATGCTCTTCGTCGTCGCGAACATGATCTCCGACATCGTTTACGCGGTCGTAGACCCGAGGATCCGAGTGCAATGAAGGAAAAGCTCCAGGAGATCTGGAAGAAGCTCCGCAAGAAGCCGATGTCGATCCTCGGCTGCTGCATCGTCCTCTCGTTCGTGGTCGTCGCGGCGCTCGCCCCGGTGCTCGCGCCGCCCGCGCCCAATTCGCGAGACAACTACCTCATCCCGCAGGACGGCTACAGCCCCGACCCGGTGAAGCCGACGCTGGCGGATTGGTACGGCCCTAAGGCCGTCAAGCACCGCTTCGGCACGACGGAGCAGCAGTACGACCTCTATTACGGCATGGTCTGGGGAACTCGCACGGCGTTCCAGGTCGCGCTGTCGGTCACGGCTACCGCCCTTCTCATCGGCATCCTCATCGGCGGCCTCGCGGGATTCTACGGCGGCTGGGTCGACGAGGTCCTGATGCGCTTTACCGACGTGATCTTGGCCCTCCCGGGGATCATCCTCGCGGTCGTCATCGTGGCGGTGCTCGGGCCGAGCTTACAGAAAGTCCTCATCGCGGTCGCGGTCGTGGCGTGGCCGTCGTACGCCCGCCTCCTGAGAGGCGACGTCCTCTCCATCAAGGAGCGCGAATACGTGCTCGCGGCCAAGGCCCTCGGCGCGACGGACCTCCGGATCATGTTCCGGCACATCCTGCCGAACTGCATCTACCCGCTCCTCGTGGTGGCGTCTCTCGAGCTCGGCTCGATCGTGATCACGGCGGCGGCCTTGAGCTTCCTCGGTCTCGGCGCGCCGCTCGGATACGCCGACTGGGGACAGCTCATCTCGCTGTCGCGCAACTGGATCCTCGGAAGCTCGGGCAATCCCTTCGCTTTCTGGCACACGCTGTTCATCCCGGGGACCGCGATCTTCTTCTTCGTGCTCGGCTGGAACCTCATGGGAGACGCGCTGAGAGACATCCTCGATCCGAGACAGAAATAATCTCACCTTAAGCCAATGGGGGTAGATGCATGCCAAGTTCGACCGAATCCCGGCCCGCACCCGCGGAACCCATGACCCGCAACGGGACGCCTTCCGACGGCGCCGCCACGCTGGACCGGCTCATCGACGGCGCCGCCGCCCGCTGGCCCACCCGGACGGCGCTGGTCATCGGCGAGGACAGCTGGACGTTCGAACGGCTCCGGGAGCGAGTGCACCGGGCGGCCGCGGCGTTCCGCGCCCGCGGCATCGGCAAGGGCGACTGCGTCGCGATCGTGCTGCGCAATTCGCCGGAGTTCATCGTCGCCTATTTCGGCCTCGCGCGCATCGGCGCCGTCGCCGTCCCGATCAATTTCCTCGTGACGAAGCCGGAGGAGCTCCGCTTCATGCTCGACGACTGCTCGGCCGCCGGCGTCGTGACCCAGCAGGAGTTCCTCAAGGGCCTGCTCGCCGCCCGCAAGGCGCTGCCCAAGCTCAAGTCGGTCTGGACGACGGACGGCGCGCCCGCCGACGGCGTCGAGAGCTTCGCGGCCTTCGTCGACGGTGCGCCGGCCGAGCCGGCGCCCGCGCCGGCCGCTCGGGCGGGGGACGTCGCCGCCATCCTGTACACCTCCGGGACCACGGGCACTCCAAAGGGCGTCATGCTAACCCACGCCAATATCCACTCCAATTGCGAGGCCTCCCGCGAATGGCTCGGCGTCACCCATAAGGACGTCGCCCTGACGATCCTGCCGATGTTCCACACGTTTGCGTGGACCGGATGCGTGCTCGTGTCGCTGAGCGCCGGCGCCAAGAACGTGATTTCGCCGGCGATCGCCCCGGCGACCCCGTGGCTCAAGCAGATGGGCAAGCACGGCGTGTCGGTGTTCGCCGCCGTGCCGCCGGTCTACTCGGTCATCGCGAAGGAAGCATGCGGGTTCAAGAAGTTCGTCCTCCGCTACTGGTTCTTCCGCAAGGTGCGCTTCTGCATCAGCGGCGCGGCGCCTCTCGGCGTCGAGACGGCCAAGGCGTTCCAAGCCGCGATGCGTCTGCCCATCTTGGAAGGCTACGGCCTCACCGAGACGAGCCCCGTCGCCACGATCAACCCTCCCGGAGGCCCTCGCGCCGGTTCGGTCGGCAAGGCGATCCCCGACGTCCGGCTCAGGATCATCGCCGACGACGAGACGCCGCTGCCCGTCGGCCAGGAAGGCGAGGTGTGCATTCAGGGCCCCAATATCATGCTCGGCTACCACAACAAGCCGGACGCGACGAAAGAGACATTTACCAAGGACGGCTGGTTCAAAAGCGGGGACATCGGCGTCCTGGACGAAGAGGGCTACCTATACCTGCGCGACCGGAAGAAGGACATGATCATCGTGAAGGGGCTCAAGGTGTTTTCCGCCCAAGTGGAGCAGGTCATCGCGGCGCACCCGGACGTCGAGGAAGTCGCATTGATCGGCATCCCCGGCCCCGACGCCGACGAGCTGATCAAAGCGTTCATCGTCCTCCGGAAAGGATCTTCGGCCACCAAGTCCGAGCTCATGCAGTTCTGCCGCCAGAAGCTGGACGCCTACAAGCGGCCGCGGGACATCGAGATCATCGACAGCCTGCCGAAGAACGCTCTGCAAAAGGTGCTCAAGAGGGTGCTACGGCAACGCGAGCTCGAGAAAGCGTAGGCCTGGCGCGGGAGCTCGGGCCCGTCCTCGATCTCCTCAGGCCCCTCGCTCAGGGCCCGCTGTTCGTCGTCGGAGGGAGCGTCCGCGACGCCGTGCTCGGCCGCCCGATCGCCGACTTGGACCTCGCTTACCAGGGGCCGGCCCGCGCGCTGGCCGAGGCGATCGCGCGCGAGGCCGGCGGCACGCTGGTCGCTCTGGACGAGGAGACGCGCGTCTACCGCATCGTCCTGCGCGACGGCGTCTTCGCGCCGCTGCGGCAGATCGACGTCGCGGAGGTCCAAGGCAAGGACATCCATGAGGATCTCCTGCGGCGTGATTTCACGGTCAACGCCATGGCCGCGCCGATCGCGGGCGGCGTCTTGATCGATCCGCGCGGCGGCCTCAAGGACGTCCGGTCGAGGACGCTCCGCGCGGACGACCCCAAGGTCTTCATCGAGGATCCGCTGCGCCTGCTGCGCGCCTTTCGGATTGCGGCCCAGCTCGACTTGACCATCGAGCCCGCCACGCTCAAGCACATCCGCGCCCATCGAAAGCGCGTCGGCGCGCCGGCGGGAGAGCGGGTGCGCCAGGAGCTGATGGCGCTACTTTCGGTGTCCCCTTGCCACGTGTGGCTTCGGAGGATGGACGAGACCGGCCTCTTGACGGCGCTCTTCCCGGACCTCGAGGCGTCCCGGCGCTGCGCCACCGTCTATTATGGAGAGGGGGGCGTCCTGCGCCATACGCTCGACTGCGTCGAGAGGATGGACACGATCCTTCAGAACCCGAACTTCGCGTTCCCGGGCCTCGCGGAGGAGCTCCTGCGACACTATTCCGCGGAGGGGGGCATCGCGTCGAAGCACGCGCTCCTCCGCCTGGCGATCCTGCTCCACGACGTCGCCAAGCCCGCCACCGCCAAACGCATCGGCGGCCGCCTCCGGTTCTTCCTGCACGACAGCGTCGGCGCGAGGATGGCGACGGAGATTCTCAAGACCCTCCGCTGCTCCCGCGACGAGATCGACACGGTCGCCCTATGCATCCGCCACCACCTTCGGCCGGGGAACCTGGCGGCGAACGCGACCGTCTCCAACAAGGCGGTGCACCGCTTCTTCAAGGACCTCGGCCCAAGGGGCGTCAGTCTCCTTCTCGTCTGCTGGGCCGACCACGCCAGCTACCTGACGCCCGCCAAGCTGCGCGCCATCGTCCCGGACGCCTCGGCCAATCCAAACACGTACAAGCCCCGGAGCACGCAGCGGCATCCCGACACCCTGAAGACCCTCAAGCATCTTCAAGTCTTGAATTTCCTGCTGCGCAACTACCTGCACTTGAGGGAGACCGTCGTCGCGCCCCCGCGGCTTCTGAACGGAAACGTGGTCATGCGCGCGCTGCGCATCAAGCCCGGCCCCGCGGTCGGCCGGATTCTGGACAAACTGCAGGAAGCGCAGGCCGCCGGCGAGGTCAAGGACAAGGACGCCGCCCTCGCCTTCATCCGCAAACTAAAGAGAAAATAGCCCGCACTCGTCGACGATCAACAAAAACGTCACGCCCATGTGACGGACGCATGATTGATCTCGATCAACTGACGGCATTGACCTAGATCGTACTTACATTATGGGACCTTTGGGTAAACTCCAGGCATGAAGAGACCCAGGATGTTTCGGGCCCCACAGGAGGCAGCACCGATGAACGAAAAAGTACGCCACAACCTTGCGCTGGCCGCGCTCGTGATCTTGATCCCAGCGGCGGCACGCGCCGCGAGCCTTGAGTCCTTGGCTCGCCAAGCCGATCTGAACACCGTTTCGGCCTTTCCTAAGGAAATGACCCAGCCGGCGAAGATTCTGCACCCCGTCGACGTGTTCGAAGAGGTCGCGGAGTGCCGCGTCGTGGACATCCGCACCTATCGCCCGCTCACGCTCGCCGAGAGCGTCGAAAAGCTGCAGCCCTGCATGGTCGCGATCTCGCAGCGCTACGCGATGACCGCGGCGGCCAAGTCCGGCCCTATCAGCGAAGGGCCGAACATGACCAACGGCATCCAGATCCGGATCGAGAAGGTGACGCAGGCGTCGGACAGCCGCTTCATCCGCGACATCCACCACTCGCTCGCCATCCGCGAGGGACGGGTGTTCAATCACCCGGTCCGGGTGCTCAAGGCGGACAAGGTCCACACCCAGGTCCAGAGCTCGCTCCAGACCGTGGTCGATTCCTGCGAGATCCCTCACTTCATCCGGGCGCTCGAGACCGCGGAAGACTTCAACCTCTACTACGGCGCGTGCCTCTCGTCGCACGAGTCGCTAAAGATCGAGAAGGTGGCCGCGACGGGCGTGGCCGCCAACCGGATCGGAGTCTGGAGCGCCGCCGATGAGTCGACTGTGGCCCAGATGAACGGCTGGCTGACCGTGCCGGGCGGGAAGGACACCGTCACGTTCTTGATCGAGGCGCACCGCAAGTTCTAGGACCTACTCCAGCACGACCACCCACCGCCCCTGCGCCTCGCGCAGGGGCGGCTTCTTTTTGCTAGATTGGGCGAAGAATGCGCTTCGATAAGGACAGCCTTTGGTACCCGGGTATCGGCTTCGCCGTCGCGGGGCTGCTGCTCGCCTTCGGCCAGCGGGCCCTGAATCGATACTCGCAGGGGATGCAGCGAAGCGCCCTCTGGGTGGAGCACACCTACGACGTGATCCGGACCATAGAATCCCTGTCATCGGCCGTCTCCCGCGCGTCCGCCAACCGACGGGCGTACCAGATCACGGGAGAGCCGAGCTACATCCTCGAGCACCGCCACTCCGCGGCCGACGCCCATTCGGCCCTCGCCGCGCTACGGGATTTGACCCGCGACAGCGCCTTCCAGCAGAAAAACGTCTTGCGCCTCGAGGACCTGGTCGGCGCGAGACTCTCGGTCATGGACGATCTGCTGAAGGCGCAGGCGCGGGGAGGCCTGGACCCTCGCAAGAGCGCCTCGTTGATGGCGAGGGCACGGACATTAGACACCCGCATCCATGGGCTGCTGACATCGATGACGCGATACGAGGAGGGAGTCCTGCAGCTGCGCGCGGAGGAAGGCCAGATCGGCTACCGCCGCACGCGCATCCTCCAGTACGCCTTGACGATGGCCAGCGGACTCATCATCTTGGTCATCCTTCTCAGGCTCTCTAAAGAGATCGCCGACCGCCAGAAGAAAGAGCTGGACCTGCGCAACAGCACCGTCCTCATGGAGGTCGTCATCGAGGGCTCGAGCGACTCGGTGTTCGTCAAGGACGCCGAAAGCCGCTACCTGATGATGAACACCTCGGGAGCCAAGATGATCGGCCGCCCCCTCGACGGGATCATCGGCAAGACCGACTCGGAGCTATTCTCGCCGGAGACGTTTGCTCGGCTCAAGGCCAGCGACCAGGAGATCATCCAGAGCGGCCGGCCCAAGGTCTATGAGTACTCGGTCGCCCTTCCCGCCGGGACGAAGACGTTCCAATCGTCGAAGGCGCCGTACCGCGATCCGCAGGGAAAGATCGTCGGCGTCATCGGCATCGCCCGGGACGTCACCGCGCAGAAGGCCGCCGAGGAGAAGCTGCAGGAAGCCGCCCAGATCAAAGCCGACTTCGCGGCCATGGTCTCCCACGAGCTGCGCACGCCGCTCACCGCCATCAAGCTGGTCATCGATATGATCGTCGACAGGACGCTCGGTCCAGTCAACGAGGAGCAGAACTCGGCGCTGGTGACCGCCCAGCGCAGCATCGACCGGCTCTCGCGGCTGATCAACGAGACCTTGGACTTCCAGAAGCTCGAGTCCGGAAAGATGGAGTTCCGGGTCTCCGAGGCGGACGTCAACCGCCTCGTGCAGGAGGTCGTCATCAGCTTCGAGCCGGTTGCCAAAGGCAGGTCCATCACGCTCTTGACGAACGTCGCCAAGGATCTGCCGAAGGTCCGCTGCGACAAGGACAAGATCACCCAAGTGGTGACGAACCTCCTCAGCAACGCCTTGAAATTCACCGCCGGGCCGATCACGGTGTCGACCGCGATGGACGGCAGCGACGTGCGCGTCAGCGTCAAGGATTCGGGACCGGGCGTCAGCCCCGAGGACCAGACGCGGCTTTTCCAGAGCTTCGTCCAACTCGAAGGGACGCGATCGATACAGGGCGGCACGGGGCTGGGACTCGCCATTTCGAAGAAGATCATCGAACGCCACGACGGCAAGATAGGCATCCAGTCGAAGGTCGGTGACGGCGCCACGTTTTTTTTCACGCTCCCGGTGGACCGGAGCGCATGAGCCCCAAGCGCAGGATCTTGATCGCGGACGACGACCCGGACATCCTGGCCATGCTGTCTCTGCGTCTTCTCAAGGCGGGCTACGACGTGGTGAAGGCTGCGGAAGGTTCGCTAGTGCTGGCTCTCGTGCGCGAGACGAAGCCGGATCTGGTGATCCTGGACTACTTCCTGCCGAACGTGAAAGGCGACGAGATCTGCCTGCAGATCAAGGCCGACTCCGCGCTGCGGGCGATCCCGGTCATCCTGCTGTCGGCAAGCACGGCGGCCTTGCCCCCCGAGACGGTGCATGCCATTCCGACCGACGACCGCCTCACCAAACCCTTCGACATTTCAATCCTCCTGGAGAAGATCCGCCTGCTCCTGCCCGCCGAGAGCGCCGGCTGAGAGGACCGTGTCCTACCTTCTGTGGTTCGCCCTAGCCGCCTGCATGGCGCTGCTTGCCGTCTACTGCTGCGGGGACAAACGGATCGAAACGGAGTAGGCGCCCGCGCGATTGCATCCTTGCGGTCGAGGATGCTAGGATGACTCCCGCATGCCGACGACGAAATTGGCCCCGCCGCTTAACCTCCAGGGCTGGATCGAGGAGCACCGGAATCTGCTCAAGCCTCCGGTCGGCAACGCCCAGGTCTGGAAGGACCGCGAGTTCATCGTCATGGTCATCGGCGGCCCCAACACCCGGACGGACTTCCACATCGATCCGGCCGAGGAATTCTTCTACCAGGTGGAGGGGGACATCGTCCTCAAGGTGTTCGAGGAGGACAAGATCGTCGACGTCCCCATCCGGCAGGGCGAAATGTTCCTGCTGCCCGCCTTCGTCCCGCATTCGCCCCGGCGACCCGCGAACACGGTCGGGCTCGTGATCGAACGGCAGCGCAGGACCTCCGAGCCCGACGACCGGCTGCGCTGGTACTGCGAGTCCTGCATGGCCGTGATCCACGAGGCCTCTTTCACGTTGACCGACATCACGACCCAGATCAAGGCGATCCTGGAGCAGTACCATTCCGACGAAGCGCTGAGGACATGCAAAAAGTGCGGCGCGGTAGCCGCGGTTCCCCAGGCAAGGTAAGAGCCTCGGCAAGGACCGCCCTGAAGATAGACGTCCACACGCACATCCTCCCGACCAGTTGGCCGGACCTCGAGGCGCGCTACGGCTACGGGGGCTTCCTGCGCAAGGAGCCCCGCTCGCCCTGCGGCGCGCGGCTCATGATCGGGCAAAAGCACTTCCGCGACGTGGAGGACAACTGCTTCGACCCCCAGATCCGGATGGACGAGTGCGACCGCGCCGGCGTCCGCGTCCAGGCGCTGTCGACCTTGCCCGCGATGTTCAGCTACTGGGCCAATCCGAAGGACGGCGCCGACCTCAGCCGGATACTCAACGATCACGTCGCCCTCGTCGTCGACCAATACCCCAAGCGCTTCGTCGGTCTCGCGACGGTGCCGCTGCAGGCGCCCGAACTGGCCGTCCGCGAGCTCGAGCGCTGCGTCGGCTCGCTTGGGTTCCGCGGCGTGCAGATCGGGAGCCATGTGAATACGTGGAACCTGGACGAGCCGGCGCTGTTTCCGTTCTTCGCGCGCGCCGCGGAGCTGGACGCGGCGGTGTTCGTTCATCCATGGGACATGGCCGGCGCCGACCGCATGAAGAAATACTGGCTGCCGTGGCTGATCGGCATGCCCGGCGAGACCGCGCTCGCGGTCTGCTCCATGATCTTCGGCGGCGTCTTCGAGCGATTGCCCAAGCTCAAGGTGTGCTTCGCCCACGGGGGCGGCTCCTTTGCCGCGTGCCTGGGCCGCATCGAGCAAGGGTTCTCGGCGCGGCCGGACCTCTGCGCCGTCGACAACACGCGCAATCCTCGGCGCTACGTCGGGAGGTTCTACGTGGATTCCTTGGTCCACGACGCCGAGGTGCTCAAGTTCATCTTGGGAACGTTCGGCGAGGACCGCATCCTCCTCGGGAGCGACTATCCGTTTCCTCTCGGAGAGGACCGGCCGGGAGGGCTGATAGAGACAATGAAGGGACTGACGCCGCGCGCGAAGTCCAAGCTGCTGTCCGCCAACGCCCTCGAGTTCCTCGGCCTCGACGCCGACGCCTTCTCCCCGTGAGGGACCTGCTGCCAAGCGAGGCGTCCGCGCGGGAGTTGGACGCCCGCGATCCGCTTCGGGCCCTGCGGCGAGAGTTCTTGATCCCCAAGCGCGGGGGGAGCGAGACGATCTATCTGTGCGGGCACTCCCTCGGACTCCAGCCTCGATCCGCCAGGAGGCTGGTCGACGAGCATCTCGAGGAATGGGCGAAGCGGGGCGTCGACGGCCATTTCAAGGGGCGCGCTCCCTGGTTTCCGTATCACGAGAGGTTCCGGAAACCGTTGGCAAGGCTCGTGGGCGCCAAGCCCCGCGAAGCCGTCGCCATGAACAGCCTCTCCGTAAACATGCATCTCCTGCTCGCCTCGTTCTACCGGCCGACGAAAGCCCGCTTCAAGATCATCACCGACGCGCCGGTCTTCCCCTCGGACCTCTATGCGCTCAAGAGCCAGCTGCGCTGGCACGGCTTCGATCCGAAGGCGGCTCTCGTCCTTCTCCAGCCGCGTCCCGGCGAGACGGCGCTGCGGCCCGACGACATGGAATCGGTGATCGACCGCGAGGGGCCGCGGGCGGCGGTGCTGTGGTTGAACGGCGTCAACTTCCTGACGGGCCAAGCCTATCCGATCCCGCGTCTGGCGGCCGCGGCGAGACGGCGGGGGATCCGCGTGGGACTGGACCTGGCCCACGCGGCGGGCAACGTCCCGCTCTCCCTCCACGATTGGAACGTCGATTTCGCCGTCTGGTGCTCGTACAAGTACCTTAACGCCGGACCGGGAGCGGTGGGCGGAGCGTTCGTCCACGAGCGCCACGCGCGCGACGCCCGGCTGCCGAGGCTCGCCGGCTGGTGGGGGCACGATCCGCGGACGCGCTTTCGCATGCAGCTCGAGCCCCGCTTCTCGCCCCAGCCCGGTGCGGAGGGCTGGCAGCTGAGTAATCCGCCGATACTTTCCCTGGCGCCTCTGGAAGCGTCGCTGGCGCTGTTCGACCGCGCGGGCATGCCGGCCCTCCGCGGCAAGTCCGAGCGGCTGAGCGCGTATTGGTGGCGCCTCTTGGGAGGCTTGGGATCCAGGATCGAGATGATCACCCCCGCGGACCCGGCGCAGCGAGGCTGCCAAGTGTCGCTGCGCGTGCGCCGGAACGGACGGGCCGTCCACCGCAAGCTCGAGGAGGCGGGGATCGTCTGCGACTTCCGTCAGCCGGACGTCATCCGCGCCGCCGCAGTCCCGCTGTACAACTCCTTCCACGACGCTTGGGTCTTCGCGAGGACCTTGCTCCGCCATGCCTGAGACGAAAGAGCGCGTTGCGGTGGTGGGCGCCGGCCTCGCGGGAGCGGTCGCGGCCGTCTACCTCGGGCAGTCCGGCCGCGAAGTGGACTTGTTCGAGAAGAGGCTCGATCCCCGCAAGGCGCCGGCGGAGCGGGGTAGATCGATCAACCTCGCCCTGTCGGAGCGCGGGCTCTACGCGCTCGGCGAGATCGGGCTCAAGGACAAGGTCCTGGCGCAGGCGATCCCCATGCGAGGGCGCATGATCCACTCACGGTCCGGAGCTCTGTCCTTCCAGCCTTACGGGACCGAGTCATGGCAGGTGATCCATTCCGTCTCCCGCGCCGGCCTCAATCAGGCGGCGGTGGAAGCGGCCGAATCGCTGCCGAACGTCCGCGTCCACTTCGGCATGCGCGCCGTCGACGCGGACCTCGACGCGCCGGCCGTCGAGTTCGAGAGCGTCGAGGGCGGCGCGCGCCGCAGGGCCGAAGCGGACTTCCTCGTGGGAGCCGACGGAGCGTTCTCCGCGCTGCGCGCCCGGATGCAGCGGCTGGACCGCTTCGACTATCGGCAGGACTACCTGGAGCACGGCTACAAGGAGTTGACGATCCCCGCGCTTGCCGGCGGCGGCTGGGCCTTGGAGAAGAACGCCCTCCACATCTGGCCGCGCGGCTACTTCATGATGATCGCGCTCCCGAACTCAGACGGCTCCTTCACGGTCACCCTCTTCTGGCCATGGGAGGGCCCCAACAGCTTCTCCGCCCTGAAGACCGAAGGCGACGTCCTGTCGTTCTTCGAGAGTACGTTCCCGGACGCGGTGCCGCTGATGCCGACGCTCGCTACGGACTTCATGCGCAACCCGTCGAGCTCCCTCGTCACGATCCGCTGCTTCCCGTGGCGCTACAAGGATAAGGCGGTGCTCCTCGGAGACGCTGCGCACGCGGTCGTGCCGTTCTACGGACAGGGCATGAACGCAGCCTTCGAGGACTGCTCGGTCCTGCTCGAGTGCCTCAAGAAGGACGCCGGCGAGCGGCGCGCCGCCTTCAAGCGCTTCGAGACCTCCCGCAAGAAACAGACGGAAACGCTGGCGGAGCTCGCCCTCGAGAATTTCGTCGAGATGCGGGATCACACGGCCTCCCGGGCCTTCTTGATCAAGAAGCAGGTCGAGAAGGCGCTGCACCGGCTCTTCCCGGGCTGGTACATTCCTCTGTATACTATGGTGACGTTCACGAGGATGCCTTACGCGGACGCGGCGCGCCGCGCGCGCCTTCAGGACCGCGCCGTCGGCGCCTTCGCCTTGCTCGTCGGCGCGGTCGTGCTGATGATGGCCTGGTTCGCCTCGAAGTGAACGAAGGAGCCTCGGACTCATGGCCTTGACCTACAAGACGTACCTCCAGCTCGGCGATCTCCTCCGCCTGCAGACGCCCCAATCGAAGCCTCCGGAGCACGACGAGATGCTCTTCATCGTGATCCATCAGGTCTACGAGCTTTGGTTCAAGCTCCTGCTCCACGAATTCGAGAAGATCAAGCGCGACCTCTCGGCCGGCAACCTGTTTGGCGCGATCGCGACCTTTCAGCGCGCCCGCACGGTGATGAAGACGCTCGTCGGCCAACTCGACGTCCTCGAGACGATGACCCCCATGTCCTTCACGAGCTTCCGCGACCGCCTGCAGGACTCTTCCGGCTTCCAGTCCCGGCAGTTCCGCGAGCTGGAATTCGCGCTCGGCTACCGGCGCGCCGAGATGCTGCGGCACGTCGATCCGGCGGGCGAGGACTACGCAGTCCTGCAGTCGCGCCTCAAGGAGCGCTCCGTCGTCGACCACTTCTACGATTTCCTCGAAACGCGCGGCGTGGCGATACCCGCCGAACTCAAGGGACGAGCCCTGGCCGAGTCCGCCCCGCCCAACGAATCGGTCCAGGAAGGAATCTACACGCTCTACCGCGGCAGCCCGGACGTCGCCATCCTGTTCGAGCTCATGACCGATTTCGACGAGGGGATGCAGGAGTGGCGCTACCGGCACGTGAAGCTCGTCGAGAGGACGATCGGCAACAAGAAGGGGACGGGCGGCTCCCTCGGCGTGCAGTTCCTGAAGGAGACGCTGTTCAAGCCCATCTTCCCAGACTTGTGGGCGATTCGTCACCGGCTGTGATCCACGATATCACGCCGCCGGTCTCCTCCCGGATCAAGGTCTGGCCGGGCGACACGCCGTTCTCGCGGAAGATCCTGGCCGACATGAGGAAAGGGGCCAGCTACACGCTGTCGACGCTCAAGTCGACCGTGCACCTCGGCGCGCACGCCGACGCGCCGAGCCACTATTCGCCGAAGGGCCAGACGATCGACAAGCGACCGCTCGACTTTTACGTGGGCCCGTGCCAAGTCGTGCGGGTGAAGGTCGGCCGCCGGGGCGTCGTCATGCCCGAGCACATCGCAGGCTTCATCAAGGCGGAGCGCGTCCTCTTCCACACGGGCACGTTCCCGGATCCGCAGACGTTCAATCGTGACTTTGCCGCGCTGAGCCCTCAGCTCATCGACTGGCTCAAGGTGCGTAAGGTCAAGCTCGTGGGCATCGACACGCCGAGCGTGGACCCGTTCTCCTCGAAGGACCTGCCCGCGCACAACCGCCTGCTGCGCCACGACATGGCGAATCTGGAAGGGCTCGTCTTGGACGCGGTGCCGGAGGGGGTCTACGAGCTCATCGCGCTGCCGCTCAAGCTCGAAGGCTTCGACGCGAGCCCCGTGCGCGCGATTCTCCGCGACGACCGCTGACATCTACCGCCGCAGACGCGTCCGGCGCCGGCGAAACCTTGGTATAGCCGACCTTCAGACAAGCGCGACGACTTTCAGCTCGACGGCGATGGGGGTGGGGAGGGCTCCGACCTCGACGGTGGTCCGCGTCGGCAGGTTCGTCTTGAAATACTCTCCGTAGACGCGATTGAACGTCTTGAAATCCGCCTTCATGTCCGTGAGGAAGACCGTCACGTCGACGATCTTGTCCCAGCTCGAGCCGGCGTCCTCGAGTATCCGCCGCACGTTGTCGAAGGTCGAGCGGCATTGCGTCTCGATGTCGTAGGAAGCCGCGTTGCCGTCGTTGTCCAAGACGACGCCGGGGATATCCTTGCGCCCGAGCGCGCGGGGGCCCACCCCGGAGAGAAACAAAAAGCCGCCCGCCCTGCGCGCGTGCGGATAGGGGCCGACGGGTTCCGGCGCGCGCGCGCTCATGACCGCGCGCGACGCCGGCTTGGCGGGACGCTTAGGCGCCACGCCCGGCTCCCGCCGCCTCGCGAGACGGCACCTGGATGCACACGTTCTTGGGCTCGGTGAAAAAGCGCAGGGCCTCGTCGCCGCCTTCGCGGCCAACGCCGCTCATCTTGACCCCGCCGAAGGGGACCCTGAGGTCGCGCAGCATCCAGCAGTTGACCCAGACCGTGCCGGCCTGCAGGCGGTCCGCCAATCGATGCGCCCTCGGCAAGTCTCGCGTCCACATCGACGCGGAGAGGCCGTACTGCGTGGCGTTGGCGAAGCGCACGAGCTGATCCTCGTCCTCGAACGGCGTCACGGTGACGAACGGGCCGAAGATCTCCTCCATGTTCACCCGCGACAGCACCGACAGGCCCGTCACGACGGTCGGCCTGAAAAAGAAGCCCTCCTTGCAGCGGCCGCCCAGGCGCGCCGTTTCGCCGCCGCAGAGCACCTCGCCGCCTTCCTGCTTCGCCAGGTTCACGTACCCTTCGACCTTCCGCAGATGAGCCTCGGACACGAGAGAGCCTTGGTCCGTCCCTTTCGTCAGCGGGTCTCCGACTTTGAGCTTCTTGGCCGCGGCGACGAACGTCTCAAGGAAGCGCCCGTACACCTTCTTCTCGACGAACAAGCGCGAGCCGCAAAGGCAAATCTGACCTTGATTGAGGAACGACGAGCGCACGCTGGTCGCGACGGCGGCGTCCAGGTCCGCGTCCGCGAAGACGATGTTCGGGTTTTTGCCGCCCAGTTCGAGCGAAAGTTTCTTGAGAGTAGGCGCGGCGCGGCTTGCGATGTCGACGCCCGTCGCGGTGCCGCCGGTGAAGGAGATCGCGCCGACCTTCCCGTGCCCTACGATCGCCGCGCCCGCGCCGGCGCCGCTCCCGTGCACGATGTTGAGCACGCCTTTCGGAAGCCCGGCCTCCATGCAGACTTTGGACAAGAGAAAAGCCGTCGCCGGCGTGAGCTCCGAGGGCTTGGCCACGGCGGTATTGCCCGACGCCAGGGCCGGCGCGATCTTCCAGGACAAGAGGTAGAGGGGGAGGTTCCACGGCGAGATGAGGCCGGCCACGCCCCGCGGCCTGCGCAGGGTGTAGTTGAGCGCGACGTCGTCCGTCGCGTGCGACTCGGAGCGCGAGTGGAGCACCGCGGTCGCGAAGAAGCGGAAATTGCTGATCGAGCGGGGGATGTCGAGGGAGCGCGCGAGCTCGAGCGGCTTGCCGGAGTCGATGCACTCCGCGCGGGAGAATTCCTCGAGCTTCGCCTCGATTCCGTCGGCGATCTTAAGGAGCACGCGCGAGCGCTCGGCGGCCGGCGCGGTCGACCAGGCGGGAAACGCCGCCTCCGCCGCGTCGACGGCGGCGTCCACGTCCTTCTCGTCCGAATCCGGCACCAGGGAGTAGACGATCCCGGTCGCGGGGTCCAGATTGTCGATCCAGCGGTCGGACCGCGGCGCGACGAGCCGCCCGTCGATGTAATTCTTGAGCTTCAGCATCGGAGCCCTGATTACAGCCAATTGCGCCCACGCAGTCAAGAATGATAGGCTCGGACCCAGTCCGATTTCGGAGGAATCCCCATGCCGACCGCCCTCGCCGCCGACGCGCCGGAAAAAGGCCTCGCCGCCCCTCACCGACCGGTCGAAACGACGGACGCCCGCGAGCGCTTCGCCCTGGACCTCTTCGACGACCTCTGGCTGCGCTACCGAGGTCGCGTCTCCTACGTACAGACCTACGAGAAGCTCGTGCTGGGTGCGGGGGCTACCTTCGTCAACGACCACATAGCCTTCCGCACCTTCGCTTGCGAGAGCCCGAAGACCGGGATCCACTCGATCTCGAGAGTGTTCGAAGCGCTGGGATACGTCGGCGCCGCGTGCTACTCCTTTCCCGACAAGCACCTCAGCTCCATCCACTACCAGCACCCCAATGCGCGATTTCCGAAGCTCTTCATCTCGGAGCTCAAGACCTGGGAGCTCCCGCCCGAGGCGCGCAAAGCGATCCTCCGAAGCCTCAAGACCCACCGCGCGGCGCCGTCCGACGCGACCCTCGCCGATCTGCGCTCGGTCGGCTCGCTGCCGGCCGCCAAGCGCGCGGCGCTGCTCAAGACCCTCGTTCATTTCTTCAGCCAGCTTCCGTGGAAGCAGCCCCAGAGGAAGGACGTCCTCGCTCTCGACAAGGAGAGCCAGTTCGCCGCCTGGGTGCTCGTCCACGGCTACGACGTCAACCATTTCACGGCGTCGATCAACTCGCACGGAGTCCCCGAGCTCGACGACATCGAGAAGACGGTGAACGCCCTGCGGGACGCGGGCGTCCCGATGAAGGTCGAGATCGAAGGAGAGCGCGGCTCGAAGCTGCGCCAATCCGCGACCGAAGCGGTGATCATTCCCATCGCCGTCAAGGACGGGACGAAGTCGACGCGCATGCCGTGGACGTACGCGTATTTCGAGATCGCCGAGCGCGGAGAGGTCGCGGACCCGGACACGGGAGCGATGAAGCGCTTCGAAGGGTTCCTGGGCGGGCAAGCCACGCAGCTGTTCGACATGACGAAGCTCAAGCGTTGAAGATTCTGGGACCTGCGACCCAAGATGGCTAAAGCCGCTCGGCCCTAGGCGTTTTTCTCGCCCCGCTCATACTATCTGCAGGGGGGCGCATGAAACGGGCGATGGCCGTGCTGTTGTCCGCGGCGATGGTTGCCGCGTCGCCGGGCCGGAGCGTTCCGTCGGCGTTCAGCCAAGCGTTCGACGTTCCGGCTCCGCAGGCGGGCCTCGGCTCGAACGGCGCGCCGGGCGTCGGGGCCTTCGGCATCAAGCCGTTCTCGGGAAGCCCCGGCGAGCCCCTCAGCTTCAATAACCCCGGCTTTCTCGTCCTCGAGTCGATCTCGGCGCAGCTCGAGCGCGTGGCGCCCGCGCTGTCGGCGAGCGGGCGGTCCTTATCGCCGGACTCGACCGTGCGCGCCTTGGGACGACTCCTCTCGTCTCCGCAAGCGACGGCCAATCCCTCGTCCCCGGAGGCGGTCTCGGCGAGGACGATCTTTCGGGCGCTCCAATCTCCGGAGAAGATCCCCGCCCTCGCGGTCGGCCTCTCCGGCGTGCATCCCGCGATCGGCGCGGCCGTCGCGGCGCGGCTTCGGGATGCGGCGGCGCGCTTCTATGCCGGCGGGGGTACGGCGCCGATGCTGCAGCGGCTGGAAGCGCGCGCCGCGCGGCTCGACGCCGCCGGGGGCGTCGAGACGCAGCTCGAGCTCGACCGGCTGTTCCTGGGCCCCTTCCGCGACGGGGCGCCCCGGACGAGCCCCTCTGCGGGGACCGCCGTCTTCGCGGGCGCAGCCTCGGATGGAGGGAAGGCCCGCGCCGCCGCGGCCCTGCGGCCCGCGCGCCGCGCTCCGAGTCTCAGCGTGACCTACGCGGCCTTAGTCGAGGCGCTGTCCGGCGCCGAGGAAATTCCCGCCTCGGCCTTCGGCGCGTCCGACGCGGCCGGCGCGGCTGAATTCCTTCGCGCTCTGTCGATCCACTCGGCGCGCGTCGCTTTCCTGACGAGCCAGCTCGCCGAGCTCAACGCCGACCTCCGGATTCCGGAAGCCGCCACGTTCGTGATCGCCCGCGACCGTCAGCCCGAACTGCTGAGGCTGCTCAAGATCGACGAGGGCCGTCCGGGCGCGAAGATACGGGTGAGCGATCCCGCGGGAAGTCTCACGCTGCTCATCGTGGCCGTCCCCAGCGCGGAGCAGAGCCAGGCTGAACTCGCCGCGGCCATCCTCCACGCGGGCGTCTCCGCCTCCGACGTCGAGGGAGGCCGCAGACCCGTCGACCGGCTGTTGTCGACCGGCTACGCGCACAAGCGCGCGCTGCAGCGCCTGGTGCCCGCGCAGGGCGCCTTGGGCCTGGGTGCGCTGCCGCGGGACTATGACGCGGCCGGCGCCGCTCTGGCCGACTACGTCATCGCGGCGGTCGGCGAGGAGCCGCTCAAGCGGCTCGTCTCCGACGGCGACGATTCCGTCCTCAAGGAGTCCCTCGGAGTCCGGTGGGCGTTCCTTCGCGCGCTGGCGGACGCGGCTACCTCCAGTCCCCGCGCGCGCCGCAGAAAGGAGGCCTTGGACGACGCGGTTCGAAGGGCGCTGTTCGCGGAGTCCTACGCGCTCCGCGACCTCGAGGCGGCCTTGGCGTCGCTCGTGCCGGGACAAGCCGAGGTCCACGCGGCGGCCATGGCGCAGGCCCGCGCCGCCGCGAAGGAGGAGGAGGCCGCCGCGCAGCGCGCCGCCTCCCGGTGGGCCCGCGCGTTTCGGCCGTCCTTCCGCCGCGCCCCGGCCGCGGAGGGGGACTGGGCGCGCGCGGCGACCACGGTCGTCGCCTTCACGTCGATCTACAACGGGCTCTTTCTCGCGGCGGCGTGGCAGGCGGGGGGCGTGGTGTCGGCGTACCTCTTTCCATCGAGTCTCACGCTCGGAGGCGCCGCCTTCTCGCTGTTCATCGAGCTCCCGGTCGTGGCCGCCGGAGAGGAAGCCGTCTTTCGCGGAGGAGTGAACGCGTGGATCGAGCGAAAGCTCCTGTCTTTGGGCATGAGTCCCCAGGCGTCGGCGCTGTACGCGGCCGCGCTCGGATCGGCCGCGTTCGCGGCGGGACATATCCCGACCCAAGGCGCCGACCCGGTCAATCTCCTGGTCAAGTGGGTGTTCGGGATGGCCGCCTCGCATCTTCATAAGTCGTACGGCTTCACCACGGCGGTCGCCTCCCACTACGCGTGGGACGCGTCGGTGACCTTGGCCGCGGTCTTCCCTCCGTTGGTCCCGTTCCTCGTCCTGCTGCCCGCGGCGGCGGCGGGGACATCCCTCTTCCGGCCGGCGAGCCCCGCGGCGCTCCCGCGCTAGCGCCGCCTTCCCGGAACGCGGGCCGATAAGCTATCATCCTCACGATCGATCATGGCGGGCAATCTGAGGGCGTTCGCCGCGGAGCTCATCGGCACGTTCGCGCTTGTGTTCATCGGCGCGGGCGCCGCATGCGCGGACGCGCTGACCGGAGGACGCATCGGCCCCACCGGCACGGCCCTCGCGTCGGGCCTGATCCTCGCCTCCGTCATCCAATCCCTCGGGGCGGTCTCCGGGGGCCACTTCAACCCCGTCATCACGGTCGCTCAATTCTCGCTCGGCCGGCTCGACGCGATCAAGGCGGTGTTCTATCTCGTGTCGCAGTTGCTCGGCTCGGCGCTGTCGGCCCTCTGCCTGCAGGCGGTGCTGCACTCGCAGCCCCAGCTTCTCGAGTCGGCGCCTTATCTCGGCGGCATGTTCCTAGCGGGCAGCGTCGGATACAAGGCGGGGACGCTGATCGAAGCGGTCGGCACGTTCTTCCTGGCGACGTCCTACGCGGCGGCCGGGGCCATGCGCGGCGGCGGCATCTTGAGCGCGCTGAGCATCGGGATCACTTGGACCGCGGCGATCTTGGCGACGGGCCCGCTCACGGGCGCCGCGCTCAACCCGGCGAGGGCCTTCGGCCCCTCGGTCGTGACGGGATATTGGGCGAACGGCTTCGTCTATTGGATCGGGCCGCTCGCCGGCGGCATCACCGCCTATTGGTTCTATGAACTCCTCCACCCCGAAAAGAAAAAGTAAGCGCGGCGGCCGCGACCTGCCCGAGATCGTGACGGAGATCCTGCGCCTGGTCGGCGAGGATCCGGCGCGCGAGGGTCTCGTGCGCACGCCGGACCGCGTCGCGCGGTCCCTGCGCGACCTGACGTCCGGCTACTCGGTCGACGTCGACAAGTTGATCAACAACGCGCTCTTCACGGTCGACTACTCGGAGATGGTCCTCGTCAAGGACATCGCCTTCTATTCCCTGTGCGAACACCATATGCTTCCGTTCTTCGGCAAGGCGCACGTGGCCTACATCCCCGACCGGCACGTCATCGGCCTGTCGAAGATCCCGCGTCTGGTCCAAGTCTTCGCCAAACGCCTGCAGGTGCAGGAGCGCATGACGAGCCAAATCGCCGAGATGCTAATGGAGCGCCTCAACCCCCGCGGCGTCGGCGTCATCCTGGAGGCCCGTCACTTGTGCATGGAGATGCGCGGCGCCCGCAGCCAGCTCTCACCCACGGTCACGAGCGCGATGCTCGGCATCTTCCGCGAGGACCCGCGCACCCGCGGCGAATTCCTGAGCCTCCTCAAGTCGTCGTAGGCGCCGCCGACCGACTCTGGGTCCTTAGGCCCACTACGACATAGGACTAGGGACCCTCCTTGTTGCATGCCCTCCGGGATACTCTTTTCCCAAGGTGACCAAGAGAGGTGGGGCGGTTTTCTTGGCGTTGATGACCTGGGCGGGAGCCCTGTCGGGGCCCGCGTTTGCCGCCGAGCCCGCCAACGAGGAACATTCCCTCATCCTCAATCGCTACCATCTGAAGGACCCGCCGGACCTAAGCGGCGAGGGATTAAAGTGGGACGCGAAGGCCAAGGAATACCAGCGGATCGACGCGAACGACACGACGAAAATCACGCCCGATCAGCTGCGCGCCGCGATCGAGAAGACGATCGCGGGCAGGCATAAGGACGCCCACCGCCGCGAGCTGGTCGAGAACCTGGCCAAGACCCTGCCGGAAGCCGGCGATCAGATCAAGGACCTCGACGAGCAGCAGCTGCGCTTTGTCTCCGCGATCCTTCAGAACCATCCGCGGCTGATCGAGCAGTTCAAGGACAAGGAGAACTTCGGGCGGATCCTGAACTTCGTCGGCCGCATCAAGGACAACCGCAGCGCCCTCGACGAACTCTCCCACCATTTCGAGAACAGCGCCGTCCACGGCGTCCGGCCGGTGGCGCCGGACGACCTTCCCCGGCTGAGGCAGATCGACAACTATTGGCATGGAAACGGCAGCCCGATATCGTCCTTTTTCGCGCACGAGGACAACCGCGCGCACGAGCCTGGCTTAAAGACCCACGAACCTCCTGCGCCGAGCTTTGGCATGCTCACGGCCGCCGTCGTCAGTCCCGAATCCAGCCCCTTCGAACTCAGCACGGACTCGATCGGACACTGGCTCAAATCCAAGAAGCCGGAAGATCTGGCCAGGATCAAGCAGCATCTGCTCACCATGTCCTCGTTCGAGGACGAGTCGACTCGCGACAAAGCGCTCCTCCTGCTGAGCCAGCTCCACGATCCGGCGCTGACCGACACGTTCCTAAAGCACTTGGACGCCCCCAGCGGCCAGGCGAAGGAAA
This sequence comes from Elusimicrobiota bacterium, assembly GCA_016194745.1. Taxonomy (GTDB): domain Bacteria; phylum Elusimicrobiota; class Elusimicrobia; order UBA1565; family JACRDR01; genus JACQBA01. The sequence continues at coordinate 118,440 of JACQBA010000018.1, read as the reverse complement.
TCTCGGCCCGGGCGCTGGGTTCGATACTCGGCACGCTGAGCGTCAAGGACGACAAGTGGAAGACGTACATCGCCGAGGGGCCGGGACTCCTGCAGCGCATCGCAACGGCGCCGGGAGCCTCCGGGAACTGGGAACTGAACAAGGTGCTCATCAACAATCTGAGCCACCTCAATCTCATGTCTCCAGACCAGCGCGCGGCGTTTCTGAGCAAACTCGACAACCCCCAGGCGATCATCAACATGTTCGCGGCGACCTCGTCGAACGGGCCGGTGAACGAGCAGTACGGCCTGCACAGCGACATGGGCGCCCAGCTCTTCCAGCAATTCCTGAAGGCGGCAAAAGGAAAGGGACTCTCCGAGTACCTGTGCGTCGCGAACGAAGACTGCAGCGTCGGGTCGCTCCGGCTCGTGGCGCGCCTCAACCGCTACGGCGTCCTCGCCGGCGAGCTCGCCAAGGATCCCGCCCTCGTGCATAAGGTCACGTCCCTCATGTTCCCGTACCGCTCCAACACTCTCCAGCCGCACGAAACGTTTACCCTCGCGAAAGCGCTTACGGCCGCTCGGGGCCCCGAGTTCGGCCGGGACCTGCTCAAGCGCATCGAGGGCGGCCGCGACCGGACCTTCGATCCCACCGCGGCGCTGCTCTATCTCGCCTTGCACCCGCAGGACCTCGATCCGGCGACCAAGACGCGGGTCCAGGAAATATCGCAGACGGTCCTCGAGCCGAACATCATCACGGGGCTCAGCAATCGCGCGAACGCGGCGTATTACTCCAAGTGGCCCCAGACCGGACCGTTGAAAGTCGCGGGGCTAATGGTGGACCAGGGCCCGCACGTAAAGGATTTCATGACGCAATTGACGGCGCGGGAAGGATATCGCCTCGCGCGGACGACCCCGGAGAACGGCTTCACCCGCCACGTGTTCGTCAACGTCAGGACCGGCGGCCAGCCCGTCCATCTCCAGCTCGACGTGTTTCCCGCGGACGCCAAGGGATGGGCGCCGGGACCGGCCCTCACGCGGGAGATGGAAGCGCGAATGAAGGACTCGACCTTCCCGGTGCTATTCTATCGCGGCCATGTGGCGGATTATGCCTGGAATGGGCAAGCGAACACCCTAATAGGACGGCGGCTGACCCACGAGCAGCAGGAAGCCCGATTCAACGAGGTGCGCCAGCAGTACGCGAAGCTCCAGGCGGGCATGCCGGAGGGACGCTTCTTCATGGACCTCGGCTGCGAGTCTTCCGCGTGGGCGGAATACTTGATCAAGAACTGCCCGACGTGCGGGACCCTCGGCCTGACTGCGGCGGGGGAAGGCCGCCACAACAATCTGCTGGCGCCCGCGATGATCCGCGCCTTCGCCCAGCGCCAGACTCACGATCAAATCCAGGCGACGATCCGCCAGATCATCCCCGGGTACTCGAACCGGATCGCCGGAAGCCCGTGGGCCATGGCGTGGTGGGCCCGTTACGCCGGACGCGCGAACGCGGATTTTCAGCCGATCTGGGCGAGAGTGCCGGATCCCGATCCGACGCCTTGAAAGACGCGTTGCGGGTGGAGGTTTCCGCTCCGCGACCGCAGCGCGTCCCGAGCCGCCTGGCAGTAGTATCGAGAAGATCGGTTGACACTCGTGAGGTTTCCGGATAAAATTGAGTGTCGCCGAACTCAGGCGCGGGCGTAGTTCAATGGTAGAATAGAAGCTTCCCAAGCTTCGGACGTGGGTTCGATTCCCATCGCCCGCTCCACCTTCCTCTCAAGTCCCAAAACCGCTACAATCGCGCCGCTTGGCCCAACGCTCCTCGTCGAAGCAAGAGCCCCTCGGCTTCTGCGCGCCCTCCGCCGCGCCGATCGCGAGCGCGGGGCTTTGGATAGCCTTCGCGGGGGGATTCCTCGCGTTCTCGCCCTGGCTCGCCTTGCCCTTCGCGCCCGCCAAGGAGTTCCTCCTGTCCCTCGGGCTCGCGTGGACCTGGGCGAGCGCCCGCCGCGACGCCGGGTCGACCGCCGACGCGCCGATGGCGCTCCTGCTCGGCTCGGTCCTCGTCTCCGCGTGGATCTCGATCGACCGCCCGCAGTCGCTCTACGGCGACTCGCGTCAGCCCTTCTACGGCGTACTCCAGGTCCTTCTCTACGCCGGCGCCTTCCGTCTCGGCTCCTCGATGGACGAAAGGCTGGCTGAAAGCGGCCGGCGGGCGCTCGTCGGCGCGCTCGCGGCCATGGGCTGCGTCGCGGTCTTACAGTTCCTCGAGATCCTCCCGGGCGGACTCGCATCGGGCCGCGCGATCTCGACCACCGGCAACCCGGCATTCTTCGGCGCATGCGCCGCGACGCTGCTGCCGGTCGCGCTTAGCGCCGCCGTGTCCCGCCGCAGCGCCGCGGCGTGGCTCGCCTCGGCCGCGGGCGCGGCCGGGCTCGCGGCGAGCGGCTCGCGCGGCGCCGCCGTCGCGGCCGCGGCCGGCGCGGCATGCTGGCTCCTCGTCTCGGGACGTCTCAAGCCGCGCTTGTGGATCGCGGCGGCCGCCCTGGGTCTCGGCGCCGCCGCCGCGGTCGGCGGGAGCCGGCTCGGGCGCGGCTACGGCGACGCGATGCGCGTCGAACTTTGGCGCGCCGCCGCCCGCGCCGCGATCGCGCGGCCCGTGTTCGGGTCGGGCCCCGACACGTTCATGCTGTCGCTGCGGAAATTCAAATCGGAGCGCTACCTCGTCGCGGCGGGGGAGAATGGAAAGAAGAGCGAGCGCTCCGGCCGGATCGAACAGTCGAGCGCCCACAACGATCTGCTCCAAGCCGCCGCGACGCTCGGAGCCATCGGACTCGCGGCGTACGCCTGGCTCGCCGCGGCGCTCGCCTTCGCCGCCGTCCGCGCCGCGGCGGGGCCGGACCGCGAGGCGGGGGCCGCCGCGGCCGGAGCCCTGGCCGCCGCCTTCCTCGCGGCGAAGACGAACCCGGTCCCGCCCGAGGCCTGCGTCGCCGCCGCCTGGCTCGCGGGCTATCTCGCGCGCGCCGCGCCGCGGGCCTCCGTCCCGGCCCGGATTGCCGCGTTCAAGATCGGCTCGGCCGCACTGTGCGCGGTCTTCGGCGCCTTCGCCTGGTCCAATCTGAACGCCCATGCCGCCGACGCCCTGGCCAAGGCCGGGCGGCACACCGAGGCGATCGCGAAGGCGGAAGCGGCCGCGGCGCTGGCGCCCGCGTTCTTCCCGTGGGAACTCAAGCTGGCGGAGTCGATCGTTCGCGCGGCCGAGGCGGATCCCGCGCGACGCGAGGAGCTCGCCCGGCGCGCGCTCACCGTCGCCGAGACGGCGGCCGCGCGCCATCCCGGGAACCCGCAGTCGCACGAGCTCTACGGTACCGCGGCGTTCTTCGCCTCGGGCTTCAAGGACCGCGATCTGCTCGAGCTCGCGCTGCGTGAGATGCACCAAGCCTCGTCGCTCGACCCTCACCATCCCTATCCGCCGCGGCGCCGCATGGAGATCGCCGAGGCGCTGGGCGACGCCTCCGAGCTCGCGCGGGCGCGCGCGGACTACGAAAGGACCGTCGGCGGCGCCGCGAACGCATCGGATGTCCCTCGGCCCCCCGAGTGACGGGACCTACGGCCCTTTCCTGAGCCGTCGTCTGGACGCATAGTCTCCCTCGATGAGCCCCTCGCCCCTCTCGCTGCTGCTGCTGTTGTCGGCCTCGCCGTCTCGAGCCGCCGTCGTCGCGACCGCATCGCCCGCGCTTTCGGCGCCCGCGCCGGGGCCGCTCGTCGCCCTGCCGGAATGCGCCTCGCCGCTGCCGCGGCACGAGCCCGTTCGTCGCACGGACTACGCGTTCTCCTGGGCCGAGTCCGAGCGGATGTTCGCCCGCTATTACCATTGCGCGCAGCCCAGGATGCGCTACGCGTGGAAACCGCGCGCCGACGGCGGCGCGGACGCCGTCATGGACCGCGGCGGGGAGGTCGCCGTCCACGTTCCCCGCTCTTTCGTCGAGAAGACGCTACTCCACATGGAGACGATCGTGCGCGCGGGGCACGCCCGCCGGATCTACTTCATCGACTGGGACCACGGTCACTTCGACATGCCGAAGTCGCGCATGGCGGAGGCTTATCTAGCCCTTTGGAACGAAGGGCGCTGGGCGGAGCTCATGCACCGCGCGTTGGGAGATCCTGCGCTGCGCATCGTGTACCACACCCAGGAGCTCATCGAGCCGAAAGAGCCGCCGCGGGAACTGCAAGGCACCTACGAGGACCCGCCTCGCGTCATCGCCATGGACACGCTGCCGAAGGAAGAGGCGCTCGCCATGCGCCGCGGCATGCAGGGCCTCTTCACCTTGTCCTTCGAGGCGCACCCGCAGGGCGCCTACGCATTGTTCGACGGCTCGCGCTTCGACTTCAGCTTCGAGGACGACGGTTGGGACCAGGGCTTCCGCAAGATCAACGTCCTCTTCCCCGCGCAAGAAGACCACGGCCACTGACGGCTACGCCGCAAACGCTCCGTAACATTATTTTGCTACAGTCCCCGCCGGTGGCCATCCTACCGACGATCCTGCGCGCGGCCTCGGCCCTCCTGCCGGCGGCGGCGCTGGCGGCCGCCGACCCGGCGCTCGCCCCGAAGAGCGAGCCGTCCCTCACGATCTCCCCGCGGCCCGAGCCAGCGATGCGCCCGCTCGTGGACCCGCAGGTCGAAAAGGGAAACCAGCTGTACTTCCAAGGAGAGCTCACGAACGCCGCGGCGGCGTATGAAAAGGCCGCGGTGCGCGCGCCGACGCTTCTCGACGCCTGGCTCAACGGCGCCGTCGTGCTGGAAGAGATCGGAAAGCGCCCCAAGGCGGTCGAGTGGCTGCGCAAGGCGGCGGCGCTGGCGCCCAACGACGCGCGCATCCTCACCGAGCTGGGGTGGGCCGAACTCCGCAACAAGGATTTCAAGTCCGCCGAAAGCCATCTGCGCGACGCCCTCGCCGTCGACGCGAAGCTCTCCTACGCGGTCATCGGCCTCGGGCGCGCGAAGCTCGCGCAAAAGCGCCTCGCGGAGGCCGCGGACGATCTCGCCCGCGCCCAGGCGCTCGATCCGCTCAACGATCTCGCGCATTTCTACGCGGCCCAGGCCCTGGAGGCGAAGGGGGACTTCGCGGGAGCCGTCGAGGCCTACAAGAAAGCCGCCATGAACGATTCCTACTTCGTGGAGAATCGTTATGCCCTCGGGCGCGCGTTCATGCGGCTGAATCGCTTTTACGAGGCGGCGACGCAGTTCGCGAAGGTCATCGAGGCCGATCCCGCGAACGCGGCGCTGCGCCAGCTCAAGCAGAAGATGCAGCAGCTCATCCCCAAGGGCGTGCCGCCCGACAAGTCCAAGCAGCAGGCCAAGGCGCTAGACTCGGGCGCCGAGGTGCTCGAGCGCCCGATGGGAAACCTCCCTCTCGTGCGCGTCGGCATCGGCACGAGCGCGATGGGAAAGCCCCTCCAGCGCTGGGCGCTTCAATTCCAAGCCAGCACTCCGTTTTCGGTGGTGGACGAGAAGACGCTCAAGACCGTGGCGTCCGGGCCGGCGCGGGAGCTCTGGCAGGTGCGTTTCGCGGCTCCGGGAAAGAAGGCGAAGTTCGAAGTCCTCAACCCATTGGGCGAGGTCGTCGGTTCGACCAAGAACGCGGTGCTCGTGCGGCCCGACCTCGCCCGCGGCGGGACCGTCCTCCTGCAGGACATCCCGTATGGGCGCGGGACCTTATGGAGCGGGATCGGATTGAAGCACCTGAGGGGAGAGGTGGAACTGTCGGTCCATCCCAGCGGCAAGGGGTTTCGGATCGTCAATCTCGTCGACCTGGAGAGCTACACGCACGGCGTGCTCTCCGCCGAGATGCCGATCACCTCGCCTCTCGAAGCCCTTAAGTCCCAAGCCGTGATCGCGCGCACCCACGGCCTGTTCATCAAAAACGTGACGCGCCGCCATGCCAAGGACGGATACGATCTTTGCGACGGTCAGCACTGCCAGGTCTACACGGGAATCAACGCCGAATCCGAACGCTCGCGCGCGGTGGTCAATGCAACCCGGGCCCGCATCGTCGCCTTTAAGGGGAAGATCGCCCAGGCGCTGTTCTCGTCCAACTGCGGCGGCCACAGCCAGGCGGGCCGCGAGCTCACGGGCTGGGGCGAGGTGAAATACTGGGAATCGATCCGGGACGCCGCGCCGGATTCCCTGACCTACCCGGACGCGCCGTGGGCCCTCCGCTGGTGGCTGCGCTCGCGGCCGCCCGCCTACTGCAGGGAATCGGGCCACGTATATCCCTCCCACTATCGCTGGACGCGCGTGGTCAAGGTGAAGGACATCACGGACAAGATCAACCGGAACTACAAAGTCGGACGGATCCTCGGCCTGCGAACGCTCCGACGCGCCCGCTCGGGGCACCTCAACTCCGTCCTGATCAAGGGCAGCCGCAAGGACGTGACGATGACCAAGGAGATCAACATCCGGAGTATGCTCGGCCTCGGCTCGCAGCGCAGCGCGTTATTCGTGGTGGACACCGAGACGGGCGCGGACGGAAACGCGGATACGCTGATCTTCCACGGCGCCGGATGGGGTCACGGCGTCGGTCTGTGCCAATCGGGAGCCATGGGGCGAGCGGAGAAAGGGCACATGTACGACAGCATCCTCAAGGCGTACTATCCCGGCACCGAGCTGGGCAACCTCCGGTACTAGTGTCCCGGTACTTGTCCCTGAAACAGAGACCCGACATACTTTGGTAGAATCTCCGTCGACGGAGCGGACCTATCGAATGCGCCTAAGCATCATCCTTCTGTCCTATCGCCGTCCCGATATGCTGCGCCAGTGCCTCGCGAGCCTGGAGCGCGCCGGAGTAGGCTCGGACGTCGAGGTGCTGGTCGGCTTCAACGGGACCGATCCGGCTCACGCGCCGCTGTTCGAGGAGCTCCCGACGGCGCGTCCGTGGCTTCGGCTCTTCCAGCTCCCCCGGGGCTCGCGCGGCGGCGCGCGAAACCTCCTCGTCGACGCGGCCCGCGGGGACTGCCTCTTCTTCCTCGACGACGACACGCTCGTCCCGGAGGGATTCCCGCAGCGCGTAATCGAGGCCTTCGACGCCCATCCGACCTGCCCCGTCGTCGGCGGGCCGAACGTCGGCCCCTCCGACGCCTCCGCGTTCGAACGGGCCGTCGACCGCTTTTTTCGACATCCGATCTCGAGCGGCCCTCTGCGCATCCGTTTCGTGCGGCACGGGCGCAGCCGCGTGCTTCCATCCTGGAGCTTCCAGCTGAGCAACCTCGGCGTGCGCCGCGGCGTGTTCGTCACGCACGGCCTGCGGTTCTCGGACCGGTGCGTCAGCGCGGAAGAAAACCTCCTCCTCCATCAAATCGAACGCAACGTCGGCCCGGCGCTCTATTCTCCCGATCTCTACGTTATTCACCGCCGGCGCGGGCGCATGCGCGCCTTCTGCCGGCAGATCTACCTGAGCGGGAAAGGCCGGATGCAGGTGACGCGCCAGGCGCCGCGGTCGTTCCAGGCGATCGTGCTCGCGCCGCTGGCGGGGCTCGCGTATCTCATCGCGCTGCCGTTGATCCCTCGATCACCCGTCGCCTTCGCGCCGGCCGCGGCCTACGCGGCGCTCTGCGCGGGCGGCGCCGCGGCGATGGCGCTCCGGGAAAGGGACCCCGCGGGCGCGCTATGGCTGTCGCCCGTGATGGCGCTGGGGCACCTTTCCTACGCGCTCGGATTCCTCGCGGGGGCGTTCCGCCGATGACCGCCACCGCAGAGCGGGCGGCCGTCCTCGACGGGGGCCTCGGCCGGCTCTCGCTCAACGTACACGGCGTCGGGGTCGAGCTGTCGTCGCGCTCCGAGGGCCTGCTCGAGGACCTCCGGCGCGACTTCGGCTACTTCGCGCGCGAGGCGCCGCGCATCGGGCCGTGCGTCCGCCTGCGCCTGCTCGAGTCGCCTCCGGGCGACGCCGGACCGCGCGGCCTCCCCTCGGTATGGACGCCGCGCTACGCCGCCTACGACCGCGGCCCCGCGCGGCGCATCGTCTATTCCGACGGCCCCGTCGCCGACTACGACTTTCAGGCGCAGGAAGGCGAGATCCGCTGCGCGGACCGCGTGAGGCTTCACGAGCTCGCCTACCTGGCGGTGCTCTCGCGCGTGGGAGAAGCCCTCGACGCGCGGGGCATCCACCGCGTGCACGCGCTGGGATTCGAGCACTCCGGCGACGGCGGCCTCCTGCTCCTTCCCTCGGGCGGAGGAAAGAGCGTCACCGCTCTCGAGATGGCGCTCGGCTCGCCCTTCGGGATCGTCGCCGAGGACGCGCCCTTCGTCGGTCCAGATCTGTCGGCCCTCGCGTTCCCGGCGCGGTGGTCGTTCTTGCCCTCGGCGGACCTTTCTCGAGTGCCGGCCTCGATGATCCGCCCCTACCGGCGGCAGGATTTCGGCCCCAAACGCCTGGTCGACACGGCGTTCTTCGAGGCGCGCATCCGCTCGGCGACGCCGGTGCGCTGGCTGCTGATCGGAAGGCGCGCGGCCGGCGTCGAGCCGCGGATCGAGCCCGCGTCGACCGGCGCGGCCCTGCGCGCCCTGTCCTTGAACCTCGTGATCGGCTGGGGCCTGGCGCAGATGTCCGAATACATGGTCCGCCCGACTCCGGCCGGCGCCGCGGCGCTCGGACGCATCGCGTGGAGCCGCTGGCGCGCGGCGCGACGGCTCGCCTCGGGCGCCGAGACGTTCCGTTTCACCCTTTGCGACGACGCCGCGCGGAACGTGCGCGTGCTCGAGCGCTTCGTCGACTCTTGTCGCGCGCGGGGGGAAAAGCTAGCATGACGGCCATGCGACGAGCCGCCGCCGTCATCCTCGCCGCCGCGCTCGCCGGATGCCGCGGCACCGTGCCGGAAAGGAACGTGGACCCGGCTCTCGGATTCTCCGCCATCCTCGTGCAGGGACGGTTTCTCGCGCCCGCGGGCGAGGCCGGCTCCGGCTTCGCCGCCCTCAACCTGGAGATGGAAGGCGGAGAGACCTATCGCCTCCCGTTCCCGCGCAAGGAGACCGCGCTCTACGCGGTGGAGCCCGGGGTCTACCGGCTGTTCCCCACGCGCAACCTCTTCGGGCATCCCCAAACCCATCTGCGGGTCACCGTCAACGGAAGGAACTACACGGTGCCGTTTCCGCGCAACATCCTGAGGCTCGACCCAATCACGATCAAGCCGCGCAAGATGGTCTCCATCGGCATCTTAGAGGTGAAGCTGTCCCAGCCTCCCGGCAAGCCGGCATCGGTCTCCGTGACGCTCGACGACAGCGTCGCGGCGCGGCGCAAGCTCGTCGAGGACCTGATCGGCAAGATGATGGACCCCAACGTGCCTGTCTCCATCCGCGACAACGTCGTGCAGTGGACGCGCGCGCTGGACCAGGCGCTAGTCGACATCCAGGAATCCCAGGACGTCAAGCCGTCCTACAAGCCGTCCGAATAATCGTGGAGGGGCGCGTAGGCGTCGGCGTGGACATCGGAGGCACGTGGATGCGCGCCGTAGCGGTGGACGGCGCGGGACGCGTGCTCCGCCGCGCGCGGACCCCGGCGCCGACTCCCGCCGGACGCCGCAAGGCGCTCGAGCGGCTGCTCTCCCGCTGGCGGATCAAGCCCGACGTCCTCGTCGTGGGCACTCATCGCGTGTGGTCTGGCGCCGCGCGCGCGACGGCCGCGCGCGAACTGCGCGGCCTCGCGCGCGCGGTCCATGTCCTCCCGGACCTCGAGACGGCCTGGCTCGCGGCGTTCGCCGGACTACCCGGAGTCATGGTGCTTTCAGGGACGGGCTCGTGCGCGTACGGGCGCGACGAACGCGGCCGCGCCTGCCGCGTCGGCGGACTCGGCCCGTTCCTCGGAGACGAGGGCTCGTCGTTTTGGATCGGCAAGCAGTGGATACCGCACGTGCCTTACGCGCGCGCGGTCCGTCTGGCTCACGATCCGCAGCTCATCCGGAAGGTGGCGGCCATGGCGCGCACGGTTCTCGCCAAAGCCCCGCGGGAGGCGGCCGCGCGGCGGATCGTCCTCGACGCCCAACGCTCGCTGGCGGGATTGGCCGAGGACGCCGCGCGGCGGCTGGCCCTGCGCGGCCCGGTGCGCGTCTCGTGGCACGGCGGCACGTTCAAGGACGCCGCGTTCCTGCGCGGGTTCCTGTCCGCGCTCCGGCGCACTGGCCGAACCTGGGCTCCCGCCCCGGCGCGGCTTTCGCCCGAGTTCGCCGCGGCGCTGTGGGGACTGCGAGGCCGTCGCTCCGGAGTTCTCCTATCGACATATTGCGCGTGACGTTTTTTTGTACAATCCTCCCGGCATGAAGCGCGTTCCCAAGCGCGGCAAAAAGAAGGCGCCCACCAAGCGTCCCGCACGTCCCTCCGGAAACGGCGGGCCGTCCGAGTTCACCATCATTTTCGAGGAAAACCCGCAGCCGATGTGGGTGTTCGACCTCGAGACCCTGAAGTTCCTGGCCGTCAATCGCGCCGCCGTGGATCTCTACGGGTATTCCGCCAAGGAGTTCCTGACGATGTCGGTGAAGGAGGTCCGTCCCAAGGAGGAGATTCCGGCGCTCCAGGACGCCCTTCGCCGCATAGGGAACGGAAAGACCGTCCTCGGGGTGTGGCGCCACCAGAAAAAAGACGGGACGATCATGTTCGTCGAGGCCGTCGGCCACCGCATCCATTACGGCGGCAAGGACGCCGTGCTGACGTCGATCGTCGACGCCACGGTCCGAGAGAAGCTGCAGAAGGACAAGAAGCAGGACGAGCAGGAACGGGCGAAGCTCCTCGCCCGAGAACAATCCGCCTTGGCCGAGGCGCAGACCGCGAACCGGGCGAAGGACGAGTTCCTCGCGCTCATCTCCCACGAGCTGCGCACGCCGATGACCGCGATGCTGGGCTGGATGTGGCTTCTGCGATCCAAGACCCTGGACGAGGAGGGCCGCGTCCGTGCGCTGGACATCATCGAGCGCAACATGCACCTCCAGGCGCAGATCATCGAGGACATCCTCGATGTGTCCAACATCGTGACCGGCAAGCTCCGATTGGAGACGCGGCAGATCGCGGTGAAGCCGATCCTCGAGGCCGCGATCCGCGTCGCGCAGCCCGCGGCGGACGCCAAACGCATCAAGGTCGGCATTTCCATCGATTCCGCGGGCGGCCAGGTGCTCGCCGACCCGGACCGCCTCCAACAGGTGTTCTGGAACCTGCTTTCGAACGCGATCAAGTTCACGCCAGAAAACGGCTCCGTCGCGATTGAGGTCCTGGGCACCGGCGCCAACGTGCAGGTCTGCTTCCGGGACACCGGCCAAGGCATCCATCCCGAGTTTGCGCCCTACCTGTTCGACCGATTCCGGCAAGGCGAGAGCTCGATCACGCGCAAGCACCGCGGGCTGGGGCTCGGGCTTTCCCTCGTGCGCGACTTAGTCGAGCTCCACGGCGGCTCGGTCCGCGCGGCGAGCGAGGGCATGGGCCTCGGCGCGACGTTCACGGTCGAGCTTCCCGCGTCCACCAAGCCGGCTGAAAGCGTCGCTGGAACGGCCGCGGCGCCGGCCGCGGGGCTCTCCAAGAAATTTCCAAAGCTCGACGGCGTGCGGGTGCTTCTAGTCGAGGACGAGCCCGACGCGCGCGACATGTTCGCGGCGGTGCTTCAGAAGTGCGGGGCGAGCGTCACTCCCGTCGGGAGCGTCCCGGAGGCGATGTCGAGCTTTCACCAGAACCGGCCCGACGTCCTCGTGGCCGATATCGCGATGCCCGGCGAGGACGGCTACGCCCTCATTCGCAAGATCCGCGCCCTCAAGCCCGAGGAAGGGGGAGAGATTCCGGCGGCGGCGCTGACGGCCTGCGTCCAACTCGAAGACCGCTACCAGGCGCTTCAAGCCGGGTATCAGATCTACATCCCAAAACCCGTCGATCCCGTCGAGCTCGCCGGCGCGGTCAACAATCTCGCGGGCCCCAAGAGGATCTAGATGCGCATCGTCCTGGGCTGCGACCACGGCGGCTTCGACCTCAAACGGACGCTGCACCATTATCTCGAGCAGAAAGGGCATTCGGTCATCAACGTCGGCTGCGACACGGCCGATGCGGTCGACTATCCGGACTTCGCGGAAAAGGTGGCCTTGGCCGTGAGCCGCGGCGAGGCGGAGCGCGGGATCATGCTCTGCGGCAGCGGCGTCGGCGCGAGCGTCGCCGCCAACAAGGTGCCCGGCGCGCGCGCGGGTCTGTGCCACGACACGTTTTCCGCACATCAAGGCGTCGAGGACGACGATGTAAACGTCCTCTGCCTCGGCGCGCGCGTCATCGGCCCCAATCTGGCCATCGAAATCGTCGAGACGTGGCTACGCGCCCGCTTCACGAAAGCGGAGCGCCATCAGCGACGGCTCGACAAGGTCCTCGCGCTCGAGAAGAAGTACAAGGTCGCGCCCTGATATGGTCGACATCTTCGGGCTGCAGAAAGGCGTGGAAGCGAGCGGCGCAGTGCCGGCCGCGTCCCCGAACAAGTGGGGCAAGGCGGGCTGGGCGATGATGCTCGCCTTCGACACGGCGGCCGTCTGCGTGCTCGGCGGCGCGACCGCGGTGCTTTGGATCAATCGGCCGAAGGCGATCGCGGCCGCGCCCGCGGTCCAATCGAAGGCGCCGCATCGCGCGCAACCCAAGGCCGCGGCGAAGTCCGCGCCCGAGAAGAAGGAGGAAGCGGCCAAGCCCGCGGAGACGCCGAAGCCGGCTCCGCCGCCCGCGCCGGCCGAGGCTCCGAAGGAGGCCAAGGCGGCGCCCAAGGGTCCCATCGGCAGCCCCCAGATGTCCGCGCCGGAAGTTCCGCGCCGCCAAGCCCAAGCTCCGTCCTCGCCCACGCCGCCCGCGCCCGCGAAGGCGCCCGAGCCATCCACCACTCCCGCCAAGTCCGGCAAGCAGAAAGCCGTCTCGGTCGACTTCACCTGCGACGCGCCGGGTTCCGCCCAAAAAGTGCTGCTCAAGGGCCCGTTCTTGGTCCGAACGGGGGGAACCAAGCCGATGTACCACGACGCCGATGGAAAATGGCGCCTGTCGATCTCACTGCTGCCCGGAACCTACAAGTACTCCTGCGTCGTGGACGGCAAGAAATCGAAGCCCCTGTCGATCGACGTACGCTGAACGGGTGTCAAGGCGCGCGGGGAATTTGATATAATTTTCTCATGAACAACCGCTCCACGCTCACCATCACCCTGATTTGCATCGCCTTGGGCGCCGCGTCCCGCTTGCTGCCGCATCCGCCGAACGTCACGCCGTTGACGGCGATGGCGCTGTTGGGCGGAGCCTACTTGTCGACCGGACAGGCGCTCGTGCTTCCCTTGGCGATCCTATTTGTGAGCGATCTCGTCCTGGGCCTCCACTCCACGATCCCGTTCGTCTATGCCTCGTTTCTCGTCGTCGCGCTGATGGGCCAGTGGCTGAAGACGCGCCAGAGCGGGGCGACGACGCTCGCGGCCTGCCTCGGCGGCTCCATCCTCTTTTACGCGGTCACGAACTTCGGCGTCTGGATGACCTCGTCGATGTACCCGCACACCGGCTCGGGCCTCTTCTCCTGCTACGCGGCGGGCCTGCCCTTCCTGCGCAACTCGCTGGTGGGCGACATTGGGTACACGGCCGTCCTGTTCAGCCTGGAGCGCTTCACTCTCAGCAAGCTCGCGCCCGCGGCCGCTACCGCCTAGCCCGAGACCCTAGACCCCCCGAAAACGACCGCCTCACATTAATAAGGGAAGATCCTTCCCCGTTATTGTTTTTGTAACACGCTCCTGTTAACCTCGTATCATCGCCCGGTGGCGAGGAAAACTCCTCTTCTAGCTATGCGTTTCTCGATTAGACATGGGGTCGTCGCGTTCTCCGCCGCCTTTTTACTCCCCGGCGCCCTCCACGGACAGACCGTCGCGCGCTACGGACATTCGTCGAGCCTTCTGCCCAACGGAAACGTCATCGTCATCGGAGGCGAAAGCTCGCCGGGCACCTTCGTCGCCGCGGCGAACGCGATAGAACTGTCGGTGCCGTCGAGCGACGCCCAGTTCGTCCTCGGCGTTCCGACCGGATGCACGACCAGCCTCGTTCGCTCCTCTCATACCGCGACGGTGCTCCCCAACGGCAAGGTGCTCGTCGTAGGGGGCGCGACCACAGGGCCCGCCGTCATCAACAGCCCGATACTCTACAATCCGAACACGAACCAATGCGAGGCGACGGGCAACGCGATGCAGTCCGCCCGCATCCACCACACGGCAACGCTCCTGGCAAACGGAAAGGTGCTGATAGTGGGCGGAGACAATGATCTCAATCCCGGCAACGGAGTCCTGACGACCGTGGACCTCTACGACCCGGTGACGAATCTCTTCACTCCGGCGGACAATATGCTGGCGTCGCGGGCCGGCCACACCGCGACCATCCTGTACAACAATCTGGTCTTCGTAGCCGGAGGCTACTCGAGCGCGACGAACTTCTTGGCCAACACCGAGCTGTTCGACCTCAGCGCGTCCGGCGGCTCCCAATGGCAGCCCGGACCCGTGCTCGTGCGCAGCCGCGCGTTCCATACCGCGACGCTCCTCGGCAACGGGAACATCATGCTTATCGGCGGCTTCAACGGCTTCGATTTTCTGGACAATCGCGGCTACCTAGAGACGGCCGAGATCTACAACCCCTTCGACAACGCCTTGATGGCGCCTCCCGCGCCGATGTCCGCGCGGAGGATATTCCACACGGCCGTCCTGCAGCCGAGCGGCTCGGTCCTCGTCACCGGCGGCCTCGGCAACATCACCACGTCCTACGCCACCGGCGGCTACTCCTTCAACAACGGTTCCATCATCCAATTGGGGACCGGCGGCTCCAACGCCGTCAATGAAGGGGTCATCCAGGTCACGAGCAACCTGACCTTCCCGATCAATTGGACTCTCGCGAAGGCGGTCAGCGGCGAGATCATCAACGGCGTGGCGGCGTATTCCGTCAGAACCCTGACCACGCTGGCGGACGGGACCGTATACTTCACGCAGCCGGGCAACTTCTCGCAGCTCGACGGAATGTCGGTGGACGGAGGGGTCCTCACCACGAACGCGATCACCCTCCTGCCGCCCGTCGGGCGGGTCACCTTCCCGCTCAAAACCGCGGCGATCAGCGATACCGACGTCAACGACGTTCCGGACAATATCCACGTCAGCTATTCCGGCACAACGACGTGTCCCGCCGGGCCCAACCGAAATTGCGACATCGGCTTCGGCAGCAGCGTCAATCTCGACGTCAACATGTCGTTCGACGCCTCGGAGGACGGCGCCACGATCCTCCAAGCGACCGCGACGCTCAAGTCCGGGACGATCACCAAGAACGGCGGAGGCGTCAACTACACCGTCACGTTCACCAGCGCCTCCAGCGTCAACATCGCCGGGGGGAACATCGCGGACGACGGGACCGGATCGGTTCGCTACACCAAAAACGGCGTGACCTTCTCCAATCTCGCCGGACAGATCCGAAACGACTCCGATCAGGCTCTGGCGGACGCCCAGATCGATCTCGCCAACGCCAACATCACCGGGATCCAAGTCGCGATCGCCTACACCGTGAGCCGCGTAAAGGTGGACGGCGTCGCCTTCACCACGGATGTGACGACGATCACGATCGCCAGCATGAACCTTCGCCGGGACGAATCGTACAACCCCAAGACCGACACATGGACGCTCGGGCCGAAGAGCGGGCATCTGCGGATGAATCACTCGGCGCTGCTCAACCCCAACGGAACGGCCTTGTTCTATGGAGGAAGAGCGTGCGACGGCGCTTCCTGCTCGTCTTTGACCGGACCCGGCGCGACATTCCCGACGCTGTCGGCCTGGGCGGCGGAAGGCACGCTGAACACAGGGCGATCGAACCTGACGCTGACCAACTTGCCCAACGGAAAGGTCCTCGCGGCGGGCGGCGGCTCGCCGAACCCGGTGGCCGCCGCGGAGCTCTACGATCCCGTGACCAAGGCCTGGACCGTGACGGGCTCGATGGGCGCTCCCCGCTCCAATCACACGGCGACCCTTCTCCCGGACGGCAATGTCCTAGTCGCCGGGGGCTTCATTTCGAGCGCCTCGACGGGGGCGACGAGCGGCGCGGAGATCTACTACCCCGAGACGGGCAAGTGGGTGCCGACGGGACCGATGGTTTCCTCACGGCAGGTGCACACGGCGACCCTCCTGCCCAACGGGAACGTGCTGGTCGCGGGCGGCTTCGCCAACGGCGCTTACCTTAGTAGCGCGGAGCTTTACGTCAGCACCATGGCGATCTGGATGCCGATCCGCAGCATGGGCACGGCGCGCGGCGACCACACCGCGACGCTGCTCATGAACGACGAGGTTCTGGTGACCGGAGGCTCCAACGCCGGCGGGGTGACCAGCAGCGCCGAGCTCCTCCGGCTCGACACCTTCGGCGCCGCGCTGACCTTGTCCTGGACACCGGCGACCACGATGCCGACGATCGGCGGCCGCGCCATCAACGGCCGCTCGGGCCATACGGCCTCCTTGCTCCGGGACGGCAGAGTCCTCGTCGCCGGCGGCAGCGACGGCTTCGGCGAGATCAGCGGTGCGATGGTATTCACGGCTGGCGGCGCGGGGACGTGGACGCCGATGACGTCGCTCGGTCTTACCGGCACCGGCGCCGGCCGCGACATGGTGGTCTCGCGCCTGCACCACACGGCTAACGTGCTGCCCGACGGCCGCGTACTCGTCATCGGCGGGGTGACCGCCGCGGGGAGCGCGATCAGAGCCGTCGAGGAATTCAACGTCGACATCTCCTCGTGGGTACCGCAGCCGAACCTCGCCACGGGTCGCGGCTATCATGCGGCCACGGTGCTCAATAACGGCAACGTTCTGGTGGTCGGCGGCTCTCCGACTCCCACGACGGTCACGAACGTGACCGAGAGCACCTATTATGGACCGGTACGGGATCTGAACACCCCTGCCGGCAGCGTGTCGCGCATACCGGACATCGTCTCCGTCGACACCGGGACCGTGGACCGAGCCGGACCGATCACGTTCGTCGGCAACAACTTTAAGGGAGGGGGAGAGGCGTCCGGAGGCGGCGCCGCCTCGGCCAACTCGTCGTTCCACACGCCGCGCTTCTACATCCAGGGGATGGGGCACGGAGGCGGCTTCGTGGAGGACTTGTCCGCGTCGATCTACACGGGCACGAACCCCAACTGGAGCGTCGTGCACGCCTCCGTCACGGCCAATCTGCCGGCCACCGCTCCCCTTCTGCCGTACGGCTGGTATCAAGCGCGCGTCACGGCGAACGCGCAGTTCTCCAACGCTTTCGTGGTCCAGGCGGGCCCGCCCAAGCCGACCGGCACGCCCGGCATCCCGTCTCCGACGGTGCTCGATCCCGCCACCGTCCTTTGGTCCTGGACGCCCGCCGCCGGCTGTCCGGCCGCCGGCATCTGCGAAGGCTACCACGTCTATTCCGCGACGAACAGCGTGTTCTTCTCGACGGTCAGCGCCACATGCCCCGGCGGCACTTGCCAATACCTCCAGACGGGCATCCCGGCGGGCGCCGTCGCCTCGATTCGAGTGTCTCCTTATAATATCAGCGGCGACGGCGTCCCGGTCATCTCGACTGCTTCGCTCGTGACGACCTCGCTCGCGATCGCGGGGGTCGTCGGCACGCCGCAGACGACCAACTCGATCCTATGGACTTGGAACGCAATACCTTCCGCGCTCTCCTTCCGCGTGCAGAGCCGCAGCACCGGGACGTACCTGGCGGTACCGACCACCAACTCGTTCCTCGAGGTGGGGCTGGGCACGAACACGGCGCAGTCGATCCAAGTCCAGGCGTTCGACGGCGTCCAATACGGGCCGATGACGCCCTCCGCCACGACCTACACGCTGGCCGACGTGCCGGTGTTCATCAATCCAGGCGTGACCGCAATCTCGACCGGAGGCTTCACGACGCATTGGGGCACCGGAGCCAACCCCGCCAACACCCGCTACCGCGTCACCACGTCTTCCGGCGCGACCGGGCCGACCGTGACCGTCAGCACGACGACGGGGAATCTCCACTCCGTGCAGAACCAAACTCCGAACAAGTCTTTCCAGGTGCGCGTGGCCGCGGTCAACGGCGACAACATCGCGACGGCCGAGATCATCACCGCAAACCTCTACACGCTGGCGTCGCCCCCGACCGTGCCGGCGATCATCGGCAATTCGCTCTCGACCGTGATCCTGGCCTGGGCCGCGAACGGCAATCCGACCAATACCCGCTACCAAGTGCGCGCCTCGAGCGACGACTTCGTCACCTCGGTGTCCACGCCCGTGCCGTTCTCCGACAACCACACGACCCTCAGCGCGACGGTCTCGGGGCTGATCACGTCGCAGCTGTACAAGTTCGAGATATACGCCCGCAACGAGGACAGCGTGGAGACTCTTCCGGCCGTCATCAGCACGACGACCTTCAACGGCGGCGGACCGCCGGGCTCCATCGCGGCGCAGATCGACAACGGCCAGAACACCAACATGACGGGCACGATCGGGTCCGGGCGCACGGTGCTCGCCCGCTTCATCCCGAACACCTTCCCGGGGACCCCGACGGTGTTCATCTCGTCGCGGACCACGGTCTCCTGCGGCGGCGTCACCGTGGTCCCGAACGGCGCGATCAGCGTCACCGTCAACCCGGAACAGCAGCCCGTCCATCCCATCCTGCTCGGCATCTCCTACAGCGCCGCCGAGACCGTCGGCTTCGACCTGAGCCGGCTCACCATCACCCGCTACGACCCGTCGTCCGGCGTCTGCGTGCCGCTGTCGACCTCGCTGGATTCGAACCGCATGATGCTGTTCGCCCAGACGAACCACTTGTCCGACTTCCAGATCGCCCAGGTGAACCCGTCCGACAGCGTCAATAACATCCGCATCTTCCCGAACCCGTTCAATTCCTCGGACCAGAGCTACGTCACCTTCGACCATCTGCCGGCGTCCGCGCGGGTCCGCGTCTACACGCTCCGCGGCAATCTCGTCCTGGACGGAGAGGCCAACGCCGCCGGGATCCTGACGTGGGGAGCGACGAACCCGAATTCCCGCTCCGTCGCCAGCGGCATCTATCTCGTGGTGGTGGAAAGCAACGGCCAGCGCGAGGTGCGCAAGTTGGCGGTGGTCCGATGATGCGAGCGCTCTTGGCGGCGCTGGTCGCGCTGGCCTCCGCCCTTCCGGCGGGCGCCGCCGACTTCGCCTCCAACGCCGTCGGGACGGTCGGCTCCGAGTTCCTCACGATCGACGCCGGCGCGCGGGGCATCGGCATGGGCGGCGCGTACTCCGCGGTGACCAACGACGCGTTTTCCATGTACTGGAACCCGGCCGGCCTGGCGCAGATACCGCGCGCCTCCACCGTGTACATGCGGACGCAGTATCTCGCGGACATCTCCTTCGACTACATCGCGCACGCCCAGCGCATCGGCGAGACCGCGGTCCTCGGAGGCGCCTTCCGGAACATGGACGCCGGCAGCATCCCGCAGACGGACATCAACGGCAACGACTCTGGGTCCTTCCATCCCCGCAGCTTCGTGTACGAAGCAGGCTACGGGCAGAACATCACCGACCTGACGGACTTCGAACGGGACGTCGCCATGGGCGTCACGGGCCGCTTCTTCAGCTCCGACATGGGCGGACGCTCAGCGACCGGATTCGCCGGAGACATCGGCATCCAGGCCCACTACTCGAGCGCCTACTACCCCTACAATTTCGCCGCGGTCGTCCAGAATATCGGCCAGGGCCAGAAGTTCGACCGTGTCCGCGACACACTGCCGTTCCGCGTGCGGCTCGGCAGCTCTCTGCTGCTCAACCCGAAGACGCTCGCCTCGCTCGAGGCCATCTTTCCGGCCGCGGGCATCCCCATCGGCATGATCGGCGCCGAGCACGCGATCGTCACGGAGACGAACCTCAAGTTCGCCATTCGCGGAGGCCTGAGCTCCGAGACGCTCACGAGCGGCCTCGACGGCATCCGGGGATTCAACTTCGGCATGGGACTCGCGGTCACCAACTTCTCCTTCGACTACGCGTTCGTGCCGATGGGCATCCTGGGCAACACGCACCGGCTCTCCATCTCCTACAATCTTCCGTCCAAATCCTCCGGCAGGTATCGCGAGCGATGATCGACGATTTTTCTGACCGAGAGCCCGCCGAAGCGCCGCCGGCGCCGCCGAGCCCCGAGCTCGTGCAGGCCGAGGGCGCCACGTCGCTGGTCGAATACCTCCGCCGCCGCATGGAGGTCATCGAGCGCGAGCTCAAGCTCGAGCGCGAGCGCACCCGCTCGGCCGAGGACCTTCTTCGAACTCAGGACTCCGCCCGCGGCGAAGTGGATAAGCAGCTCAAGACGCTGCTCGACCAGCTCAAGCAGGAGAAGCAGGAAAAGGAAACCGCCGAGCTCCAGTCCCGTTCGCGCGGGAGGATAGACGCCCTCGAGCAGCGGCTCGACGAGATGCACCGCACCTGGGCGGGTCTCCTGAGCCAAGCCATCGACAAGCGCGAGGCGCGTGAGCCGGATTCCGACGCGGCGCGCGAGGAACTCGGGGCGCTCCGCAAGGAACTCGAATCGATGAAGCAGGCCTTCAGCGAGGTCCCCGCGAAGATCGTTCCGGAACTCGCCGAGCTGAAAGCGCAGCTTCCCAAGACCGCCGCGAGCCGGGAGGAGGGGGACCGGCATCTCGGCGACAGCGTCCGGGACCTCATCGCCCGCTTTGCCCAGACGATGACGGACCGGCTCGGGGACATGGACCGCAAGCTTTCGCTCGAGCTGGAGAAGCACAAGGAGCGCGTCGACGCCGTCGCGACGGAACGCAGCCTGATGCAGCAGGCGATCGAGGAGCAGCGGCATCACGTCCGGCAGGAGTATTCGAAGCAGCAGATCCAGCACCAGGAACAATACTCCGAACACGCCGGCGAGCTCGCCAAGTCCATGGCGCGCTTGGGCGAGGCGCAGGAAAACACCGGGCGCGACGTCGGGGCTCTAAAGGAGGCGGTCGAGAAGCTCCAGCAGTTCCTGGGGCGGCCGGAGAAGGCGAAAGACCAGCTGATGCGGGACCTCGAGCAGGAAAAAGCGGACCTCGCGAAGGCCCTGCGAGACCGCACCGAGCAGCTGCGCGCGTATTCGATGGAGCGCCGCGAGGTCGAGCGCTCGATGGGCGAGTCGCTCATGGAGATCAACCGCCAGCTCGAAGCCGAGCGCGCCAAGCACCAGGCCTACGAATCGCAGATCGCCGAACTGAAGGCGCAGATCCAAGGATTCAACCAGGACCACGAGGTGGGCCGCAGGACCGCGGAGGCCGTCGAAGCGCGCTTCGCCTCCCTCGCGGCCGAGCGCGACGAACTGGCGCGGGCCCTCAAGTCGGAATCCGAAAAGGTCCAGGCGCATCTCGCGTCGATGCAGGAAGCGGAGAAGGCTCTTGAGGCGCGGGAGGCGGAGCGTGTGAAGGAGACCGCGGAAGAGCGCCAGCGGCGGCAGGCGGTCGAGCAGCAGGCGGCCGAGCTCCGCGCGCAGATCCAGACCTTGACGGACCACATCACCAAGGCCCTGCGCGACAAAGACCGCGCCGAGTCCCAGGCGGCCGGCTGGGTGAAGGAGCGCGACGAGCTCCTGTCGACCCTGCGCAAGAAGGACGAGATGATCGCCATGCTTTCCGCCACGTTCCAGAACATGCTGAAGAAGTGAGTTTCATTCCGGCAACAGCCCGGAACCCTCCCCATTGACTTCGGGCCGACTCCGCATTACAGTCCTAGGAAGAGGTGCCACGTGCCTGGTCCGGGTGGGTCCAAGCGGGAAAATGCGCTGGCTGTCGCCGCCGTCGCGGCGGTCTCCGTGCTACTCGTCGCCGGCGGGTGGCTGCTGAGTTCTCTCAAGCGGCAGGAACCCAATTCGGCGGGCGAGGGCTTTGCCCCCAGGCCCCCGGCCTCCGCGCCGGCGCCCCGAATCGCATCTCGGTCGTCAAGCCTTCCGCCTGAGCGCAAGGACGGACTCTCCTTCCTTCGCCACGAGCAAGATCCCGCCGCCAGCACCGATGCCAAGCGCTCCGTCGAGGAGAAGGACTCGGCGAAGGCGCAAGAAGCTCGCGGCCAACTCGAGGCCAAGTCCCGTCCGGATTCCTGGCGCTCGCAGGCGGGAGCCTCCGCTAAGTCGCACGGCGGCGCGGACGGCGCCGCCCCGAAAGCCTCCGGCCAGTCCCTCGGCGCGACGCTCAATCCCCTCGCCTTATCGAACGCGAACACCGGCTGGAAGACCGCGGGCGTCACCACATCCGCCGGGCAGCGCAAATCGGGAACAGCCTCCGACGCCGGCGGCCCCAAGGACGGGCTCGCGGAATTCAAGCCGAAGCCCGGGGCTGCGGCGTTCCCCGAGACCCTGACCTCCTCCGGGATGAAGGAGATCATTGACGCGATCAAGCGCCACCATCCGAAGGAGATGTCGCAGCCGCCGCCGCCGGTCGACGACGGCCGAAGGCGCAGCGCGACCGAAGCCGCCAAACGCATCGCCGGATCCGATCCGCGGATGCAGAGCGCGGTGGAGGAATGGCTCATTCGCGGCCACGCCATCGCCGCCCAGGGCGTCCAGGACCCCTACGTCAAAGGGTACTTCCAATTCGTCGACCGACAGACGGCGCCGGGCGCGCCACCCGGACAGCATCTTCCAAACATGGTGGTCGCGCGCGACGAAGCGGTGCCCGGGGGCGTCGTCCTGGGCTGGTGGGATGGCGACCGGGTCGGCATTACGCTGGCGGGATTGTCGCAGGACGCCAGCGGGAGGCTGCTGACCGTCACCCATGAGATGCTGCACGTCTACGACACCGGCAACCGCTATCCGAGCGTGACGGACGGCAATCCCATCGGGGTCAACAAGTACGGCGGGGACGGATCGAGCCTCACGGCGGAGACTTTGGCCTATTCCGAGATGCACTGCATATTCGGAGTCTGCAAGTAGGCCCGAAGGCAAAATTGCTTGATGACTGGCCCGAGAAAATTTCGTATTCTACGCCCTTCCTAAGGAAATTATTCTTTTGTACCCTGGATTTGGAGGACTTTATGGCAAAAAAGAGCAAGACTCCTGTCGCTAGGAAGGCGGCGGCGCCCAAGGCGGCCACGCCGATGAGCAGAAAGGAGTGGGGCCCCATCAAGAAGAAGCTCCTCGAGATGCGCGAGGACCTTCTCCGGACGGTCCAAAAGAAACAGGAAATGGACGTCACGCCCCAGGAAGTCGGCGACGAAGCCGACCAAGCCACGAGCTCTCTCGAAAAGGAAATGCTCTTCGAACTCTCCGACAACGAACGCACGATGCTCGACCAGATCGAAGGGGCTCTGCGCAAGATGGAAAAGGGCTCTTACAGCCTGTGCGAGTCCTGCCAGAAGCCGATCACGAAGCTTCGGATCAAGGCCATCCCGTTCGCCCGATACTGCATTTCCTGCCAAGGCTCCGCGGAAAGCGCCGTCGTCTAGCGCCACCGGATGAAGGCGACGCTGCTGGAGCGCTTCGGCGGCCCTGAGCATCTCGTCTTCTCCGATGCACCCGACCCCTCGCCCGCTCCGGGAGAAATCCTCGTGCGGGTGCGCGCCTGCGCGCTCAATCACCTCGACCTGTGGGTCCGCGGGGGGCTTCCCGGCTATAAAATCAAGTTCCCGCACATCCTGGGCAGCGACATCGCCGGCGAGGTCGCCGGCGGCGACGTGGACAAGGCGGCGGTGCCGCTGAAGCTAGGGCAGCGAGTCGTCGTCATTCCGAACCGGAGCTGCGGCCACTGCGAGTTCTGCCTGTCCGGACGGGTGAACATCTGCGCTCAATACGCGATCATCGGGGCGAACGGCGGTCCCGGGGGGTACGCGGAGTACGTGTCCGTGCCCGCGCAGAACGTGTTCCCGGCCCCGCGCGGCCTCAAGCACGAGCACGCGGCGAGCTTTCCGCTCACCTTCTTGACCGCGTGGCATATGCTCATCACGCAGGCGGACGTGAAGCCCGGGCAGACGGTCCTCGTCTGCGGCGCGGGCAGCGGCGTCGGGGTGGCGGCGATCCAGATCGCGACGATGGCGGGGGCGAAAGTGATCGCCGCGTCCACCTCCGACAAGAAGCTCGCCGCGGCCAAGGAGCTGGGCGCCAAGGAGTTCGTCCACATGCCCAAGGACGAACTGCATCGCCGCGTCCTCCAGGTGACCGACGGGCGCGGCGTCGACGTCGTCTTCGAGCATGTCGGCCCCGGCGTCTTTGAAAAGGCGCTCAAGTGCCTGCGGCCCGGAGGCATCGTCGTCACGTGCGGCTCGACCACCGGCCCCACCGTGGAACTCGACATGCGCTACGTCTTCTTCAAGGAGCTGCGGATCCAGGGCGCGAAGATGGGCACGGCCTCCGAGTTCATCGAGGTGCTCCGCGCGTTCGAGGCCGGGCGCCTCAAGCCGGTCGTCGACTCCGTCTTTCCTCTCTCCGAGGCGCGCCAGGCGCAGGAGTACCTCGCCGCCGGGCGGCAATTCGGCAAAGTCGTCCTGAAGGTGTGAGCACCCGCTCCGTCCCGGCCGTACTCTGGACGCTCCTCGCCGTCGTCGCGACGATGCCGTTTTGGGATTTGGGCCACCCGCTATGGGAGGTCGACGACGCCCGCTACGCCGAGGTCCCTCGCGAGATGGTGGAGCGGGGCGACTGGCTGACGCCGAGCCTGAACTACGTCGAGTATCTCCAAAAGCCGCCGCTGATCTATTGGCTGGGAGCTCTCTCCTACTCCGCTTTCGGAGTCTCGGAGGCCGCCGCGCGCGTCCCGCTCGCGCTCTTGGCGCTGCTCGGTCTCGCCGGCGTCCTGTGGCTCGGCTGGTGGCTCTTCGACCCCGCGACCGGCGTCACCGCGGCGATCCTCCTCGGCACCTGCGTGCAGTTCTCGATCCTGAGCCACCTCCTAACGCCGGACATGGCGCTCGCCGTCTTTCTGCTGTGGTCCTCCGCGATGATCCTGCGCGCGATCCACCGGCCGCAAGACGCGTGGTGGGCCGGGCCGATCGGAGGCGCCGCCGCCGGCCTCGCGTTCCTGTCCAAGGGCCTCGTCGGGTTTCTCTTTCCCGGAGCGTGGACGGTGGGCCTCGCGCTCCTTTTTCCGGAGGCGCGGCGCGGCGTCACGGCGCTCTTGAAAAGCGCGGCGATCCCCGTCGCCCTGCTCGTCGTCGCTCCATGGTTCTGGGTCATGACGAAGCGGCATCCCGGATTCCTCTATCATTTCTTCATCGAGCATCACCTTCTGCGATATCTCACGCCGGAGTTCAACCGGCCGGGTCCCTGGTATTACTTCATCGGGATCGGCATCGCCGGGCTCCTGCCCTGGACGCCGCTCGCCTTGGGCGCGATCGCCGCGCCCGCGCTGCAGTGGCGCGCCAGCGATGCGCGCGTGCGGCAGCTCGTCGTGTGGGTCGCCCTTATCTTCGCGTTCTTCACGGCGTCGAAATCCAAGTTGCCGACGTACATCTTGCCTCTCTTCCCGCAGCAGTGCCTGCTCGCCGCCGAGTTCCTTCGCCGCGGGAACTGGGACCGCCGGGAACTCTCGCTGTCCCGAGGCGCGGCGATCTTTCTGGCGGCGTCCGCGGGCCTCGGCTTGTTCGCGGCGCTGGTCCTGCGGGAGAAATGGTCGGTCCTCGCGACGCTGGGGCTCGGACACTGGATCACTGCGATCTTCTTTTCCGCCGCGCTCATCGCCGCGCTGCTGCTTCAAGCGACGGGAGATGCAGTCCCCGAACGGCCCTTCGCGGGCGCCGCGGCAGCCGGCTCCTTGCTGACGCTGCTCGCGCTCGTGGGCGCGAGGCAGACGGGCTACCTGCTGAGCGCCGATGCCGTCGCCAGCGAGATCCTCTCGATGTGGCGTCCGGGGGACAAGATCTACACCTACGACCACTATCTGCAGGGCCTTCCCTATTACACGCGAAAGCCCGTGGACTCGATCGTGAACTGGAAGGGGGAATTCGGCGCGGTCGAAAAGGACCCACGGTATAAGACCCTGCTCCTCGACGACAACGCCATCCGCGCGCTGCCGGCGTCCGGCCGCACGACGTTCGTCGTCGTACGCCCTCGCGTCTACGAGCATTTCATGACCTTGGCCGCGCCCGGAAGGGTCAAGCGCGTGGCTCCCTTTCCGAACGGCATCGTCGCGGTCATGCAATGACCGGATCTTGACCGCCGACAGATCCAAAAAATAGAGCGGGCGGCTACGGACCCTTGATCGAGACGGGCGTCGATTTCCGGTCTCGGGCGAAGGCTTTGATGTAGAAGCGGTCGCGCTCGGCGTGGATCAAGATGTGGCGCGGATCGAAGAGCCCGAGCATCCCGTCCTTGAACTGAGCGACGTCGCCGCTCTCGGCCGCCAGCTCGGAGAGTTCCGCGGTATAAGCGCCATGCCGCGACCTGTACTGCTCTTCGATGCGGGCGAGGATCTTCAGACCCTCTCGAGCCCGCTCGATCGCCTCCGCGTCCGCCGGGGTCGGCCGCGCGAGGCCGCTCCACGCCGTCCATCCGAAGATCGCGGCAACCAGCGCGAAAGAGAGGCACGCCGTCGCGAGCGCCTCCGCGCGGGACTTGGGCTCCGCCTCGACGACGATCGCCCCGGAGAGGAGATCGTGCCACGTGCGGGAGTCCGCGTTGAGGAACGCCCAGAGGTAGCCAAGGTTGAGCAGCGGCGTGCTGAGCAGGAGGCCTACGGACCGAGCCAACGAGCGTCCCGGCCCGAGGGGGCTTCCGTCCATCGACGTCACCCGGATGCCGAAGCAGCGCTTGCCGATGGAAGCGCCGGCCGTGTTCGAGCCCCATTGGTAGGCCAGATACAGGGCCAGCCACGCGAGAAACACGGAGCGCCCGGATCCTGGGGACGCGCGGGAGACGGTCGCATGATAGCCGGCGACGAACGGCGCCGTGTCGATGAGGTAGGCTAAGAACCGGTCCGTCAGCTTCGCCGGCGAGGGTTCGCGCGGATTCATGAAGCGATAGTATATGGGGAGGTCCGCGCCAAATCAAGTCGCAGCCTTGCGCCCTCCGCGGCATTTTAGTTCAATCGACGTCGAAGGGTTGCAAAATTCCACTTTCCGGACAACACTATTTGCGATGTGTCGCCTATACGGCCAAATCAGCCCGGTTCCTCATGGCGCCCGCGACTACCTCGTAGAGTCGCCGCGATCCTTGCTGGCTCAAAGCCGGGTCGAACCGTCCAACCTCCAGAAGGACGGCTGGGGAATCGCTCACTTCGAGGGCGGACGCACCCGCGTGGTGAAAAGCCCTAATGCCGCCTTCGACGAGACGAGGCGCTTCCGTCGCGCCGCCGACGGGGCCCGAGGGCGCGTGATCATCGGCCACCTGCGCGCCGCCTCCAATCCGAGGGGACTCCCGGCCAAGGCGGTCTTAGGGAAAGGAAACAACCAGCCGTTCACCGACGGCCGCATCCTCTTCGCGCACAACGGCACCCTCCAAATCCCGGACGAGGTCGCGGCGTATCTCGGCCCATTTCGGAGGAAGCTGCGGAGCAAGAACGACAGCGAAGTCTACTTTTGGCAGCTCATGAAGCATCTGCGTCTGCGCGGGAATATCCCCGACGCGCTCGAGTCGTGCGTGAAGGAGAACTGGACGATCTGGAAGCGGTGCCGCCGCCGCTACCCGGACAAGCCGTCACCCTTCACCGGGCTCAACGTGATCGTCAGCGACGGGCGGACCCTCCACGCGATGTGCTTATATACCAACAAGATGAAGGGCTCCCATTGCTTCTACACCAAGGATAAGCCTTGGGGTCAAATGAGCATGGCCCGGCGCGGCGACCGTTATATCGTCGCGAGCGAGGACATGGACGAGGGGAAGTGGCGTCGGCTCGGGCAGGGGGAGATCGTATCCCTGACCCCCGCGGACGGGCGAGTCGCGGTGCGGCGCCGCAAAGTGAGGCTGGCCTGATGCGATTCATGGTCATGGGGTTCGGGATTCTGCTGGTCGGCTGGGTCCTGTACATGAAGGCGACGTTCAAGCAGAAGCAGGAAGCGCCCGCCGCGATGCCGGAAGCGATCAAGCTTCCGCCGACGCCCGTCTTGTCTCCGGCGGAACTCCAGAAGGTCATCGACTCGACGCGCGACCACGACTCGAACGTGCGATGGGAAGCGATCAAGTTCTTGAACCAGCTCAACGTCCCGCAGATCGAGACGATCTTTGCGGACAAGCTGCAGCGCGATCCCGATCCCGCCCTGCGGCGCAACATCCTCAATCTGATCACCGAACGCAAGAGCCCCACGACGAGCCAGATGCTGACCATGGCCCTCAAGGATGACAATCCGGAGGTCCGGGTCACCGCGCTGCAGGCGCTCGCGCATCGGGGAGACTTCGCGACCGCCACGGCGATCAGCCAGACGCTCAACGATAGCGACCAGCGCGTCCGCCTACAAGCCTTGTCCGCCTTGAACGCTCTCCAGACGAAGCGCAACGACGAGATCCGCCGCGAACAGGAACGCCTTGACCGCGAGCATCAGGAAGCGGTCCGCCGGCAGAAACGGGAGAAAGGCGGATGACGCGCATCCTCCTCGCCCTCACGCTGATCGGCGGGCTGGCGTACCTGTACCAAGCGAAGAACCGCCCGATTCCGACCGCGCCCCTGCCGCCGCCGCCGATCCTCAAGATGCCGCCGACCTCGGCCTTGTCGCCCGAGGAGATCGAGCGAGTCCGCCAGTCGACGAAGGACTCCGACGCGTCGGTACGATGGGCCGCGATCGAACTACTCTACCGGCTTCATGATCCGCAGGCGATCGAGATACTCGAGAACATGCTCGCGCTCGACACGGAGAAGAACGTCCGGCGAAACGCCCTGAACATGCTTCGTACGACTCCCAAGCCGACCGCAATCAAGGACCTGCTTTTGGCGCTCAACGACCAGGAGAAGGACATCCGCATCTCCGCGCTCCTCGCACTCGGGGAGATCGGAGACGCGACGATCGCGCCCCACGTCTCCAAGCTGCTCATCGATCTCGAGCCGGAGGTCCGCCTCCAGGCGCTGCATGCGCTGGGCCGCTTCCAGGAGCAGAAGGCCCAGCAGTATAAGACGCTGGCGGACAAGCTCAAGGCGCAGTACGACGACTCTGTACGCAGAGCGAACCAGGATGGCGCCCAGCCGTATCGGCCGGACGTCGCCATGCCTAAATAGGAGGAGCCGCTAGCCGCCATGGAACTCGGTATCCAAGAAATCAATCAGAAGGTGCAGAACGCGAGCGTTTTCGTCCATGACATCAAGAAGGAAATGGGACGCGTGATCGTCGGCCAGGACGAGCTCATCCAGCGGATTCTCGTCGGCCTCCTCGCCGACGGGCATCTCTTGCTGGAAGGCGTGCCCGGACTCGCCAAGACGCTCTCGGTGAAGACGCTGACGCAGACCATCCACGCCGACTTCTCGCGAATCCAGTTCACTCCAGACCTGCTGCCGTCGGATTTGATCGGCACGCAGGTGTTCAATCCCAAGGACAATTCCTTCACCGTCCGGAAGGGCCCCGTCTTCGCCAATCTCGTGCTGGCGGATGAGATCAATCGCGCGCCCGCGAAAGTGCAGTCGGCCCTGCTCGAGGCGATGCAGGAGCATCAGGTGACGATAGGCGACACGACCCACCCGCTGCCGGAACTCTTCCTCGTCCTTGCAACGCAGAACCCGATCGAGCAGGAGGGCACCTATCCCCTTCCCGAGGCGCAGGTGGATCGCTTCATGCTCAAGATCAAGGTGACCTATCCGCAGAAGGACGAGGAGCGCGTGATCCTGGAGCGCATGGCGCTGAAAGTCGTCCCTCCGGTCAAGCGCGTCGTCGAGCCCAAGCAGATCCTGGCCGCGCGGCACGTCCTAAGCGAGATCTACGTCGACGAGAAGATCAAGCGCTACATCCTCGACATCGTCTTCGCCACGCGCAATCCCGAGGAGTACAAGCTAGCCAAGCTCAAGCCGCTGATCAGCTACGGCGCGAGCCCCCGCGCCACCATCTTCCTGGCGACCGCCTCGAAGGCGCTGGCGTTTCTCAACGGCCGCGGGTACGTCACTCCCGAAGACGTGAAGTCGATCGGCATGGACGTCCTTCGGCACCGCGTGCTCACGAGCTACGAGGCGGAGGCCGAAAACGTGACGCCCGAGGACATCGTCAAGACGATCTTCGAGACCGTCGAAGTCCCCTAGCGTGCTCCGGGACGCCGTATCCGATGACTAGCGCCGCCCAGTCGTCCTCCATCCCCAAGGAAGTCCTCGCGCAGGTCCGCCGCATCGAGATCCGCACGCGCCGCCTCGTGACCGAGAGCCTAGGGGGGAAGTACCTCAGCGTGTTCAAGGGGCGCGGCATGGAGTTCGCCGAGGTGCGGGAATACGTGCCTGGTGACGACGTGCGCGCCATCGATTGGAACGTCACCGCCCGGACCGGAAGGCCGCACATCCGGCAGTACCAAGACGAACGCGAACTGACGGTCATGCTCGCTTGCGACCTCTCCGGCTCACAGTATTTCGGCTCCGACCTGAAGCTGAAAAAGGAGGTCGCGGCGGAGATCGCGGCCGTCCTCGCGTTCGCGGCCCTTCAAAACAACGACAAGATCGGCCTGTTCCTGTTCACCGACGAGGCCGAGCTCTACATCCGGCCGAAGAAGGGCAGGACGCATATTCTGTCGATCATCCGAAACGTGCTCGCCTTCACGCCGAAGCGCAAGGGGACCTCCATTGCGGTCGGCCTCGACGCGCTCAACCGCCATCTCAAGCGCCGCAGCATCCTGTTCTTGCTCTCGGACTTCAAGGACTTCGGATTCGAGAGCCTGATCCGGCGCACCGCCCTCAAGCACGACCTCGTCCCGGTCGTGCTCGAGGACCCTCGAGAGTCCGAAATCCCGGCCATCGGAGCCTGGATTCAAGTCGAGGATCCCGAGACGGGCGAGCGCTCGCTGATCAACGCGAGGTCCGCGACGGTCCGGCGGGCCCATCGCGAGCAGGCCGAGGCTCGCCGGCAACAGCTCACCCGCCTCTTTCAATCGACGGGGCTCGAGTCGATCCGCATCCGCACCGACCGACCGTACATCGATCCGCTCGTGATGTTCTTTCGGAATCGGTCCAAGAGAATCCGATGAGACACATGGCCTGGGGCGTGCGCCTGGCGCTTTTCGGGGCGGCCGTGCTGTCCGCCGGAACGTCCTTCGCCAAAGCGCCCGCCTTCGAACTCAAGCCGCCCTCCGCGGCTGAAATCGGAAAGGCGACGACCATCACCGGGACGGTCTCGTTCCCGGCCGGACCGGCCGTCCGACTGGTCGACGGACAGAACACGGGCGATTTCGAGCTTACCGACGTTCGCGTGTCCGAGCCGCGGGTCCACGACGCCGTCGAGACCCGGGAGATCACGCTGACCGTCGTCCCGTTCAACGTCGGCACGCTGACGTTCCCGGCACTGGACTGGTCGCTCGTCCAAGGAGCCGCGACGACGAACCTGAAGAGCCCGCCCGTCAAAGTCGAGGTCGCGGGACAAAAGCCTCCAGAGGACGCCCCTCTGCGCGACATACGGCCGCCGCTCGGACCGGCCACGTGGCCGGTCTGGCTCGCGGCGGCGCTTCTGCTCTGCGCGGCAGGCTGGGCCGCGCGTTCATTCTACCTTCGCCGCGGCAAGCCCGCGGACTTTGCGTCCGAGGAGCCGAAGGACCTCCGTGCGCCCCACGAGATCGCCCTCGAGGCGCTGCAGCGGCTTGAGTACGCGTCTCTCGTTCCCAAGGAATACTACGACCAGATGTCGGACATCCTGCGGACCTACCTCGAGAGGCGCTTCGGCATCCCGGCTCTCACGCTGACTTCCTCCGACGTCGTCCGACAGATGCGCCAGGCCGAGATCGACCGCAAGACGATCGCCGAGTCGAAGGAACTGTTCGATCAATGCGACTTGGCCAAATTCGCCAAGTTCCAGCCGGCGGCGGACACCGCCGAGCGGGACAAGGAACTGGCCCTCGGAGTCGTGCGCGCGACCGTCTGCCCGCACGCGCGCGCCACGCACGACGGAGACGCGGCGTTCTGCGACCAGTGCGGGGCGCTGCTCCCCAAGCAGCCCGCGTAGCCCCGTTCGAGTCTCGAGGCGAATCGTCTGGATGGCGCGCGTGGAGAATTGCTACAATTGTCATCAAGCATGGCGACCCCTAAGGACACCCTTCCACAGCTCGTCCGGCTCCAAGAGCAGGACCGCGTCTGCGACGCGCTGCATGCGGCCATCGAGCAGATACCGGTCGAGATCAAGAAGCTGAGCGAAACCCTCGAGAGCGAGAAGGCAGGAGTCGCCGCCGCCAAGGCCGCGACCACCAAGTTCCAACTCGCCAAGAAGGAGAAGGAACTGACGCTCGGCCAAAAAGAAGAGGCGATCCGAAAGCACGGCACCGAACTCAATTCCGTCAAGACGAACGAAGCGTATAGAGCCCTCCAGAACGAGATCGATAAAGCCAAGAACGACGTAAGCGATCTCGAGACGGCGATCCTCACCCTGATGGAAGAGATCGACAAGGCCGGCCAGGAAGAGAAGAAGGCCGCCAACATCCTGAAGGAAGGGGAAGGCAAGATCCAGGCGCAGATCAAGACGCTCGAGGCTAAGAAGGCCGAGCTGACCGCGAAGGCGCAAGAAGAGAAGACGAAGCGCGACGCGATCTCAGCCACCATCCCCGCCGACGCAATCAAGCTTTACGAATACCTGCACAAGCGGATGAAGGGCATCGCCATGTCGCCGATCAAAGGGAACATGTGCGGCGTCTGCCGCATCACGCTCATGCCGCAGTCGCTGGTCGATCTCGCCCGCGGCGCGAAGCTCGTGACCTGCGAGGCCTGCCAGCGGATCTTGTTCAACCCGGCGCAAGTCGGTGAGGCCATCGCGTCCCAGCCGCCCGCCGAGGTCCAGCCGACTCCCGCCGCAAGCAACCAGCCCGCGCAGTGACGCTTCACATCAACATCGACGGCGCGAGCCGGGGCAATCCGGGCCCGGCGTCGATCGGCGTCTTCATCCGCGACGAGCAGGGACGCGTGGTCAAGGAGCACGGCCACTGCCTGGGCGAGACCACCAACAACGTCGCCGAGTACACGGCGCTCAAGCACGCCCTGGGCCTCGCCAAGCAGCTGGGGGGGACCCACTTGAAGATCCAATCGGATTCCCTGCTCCTGGTCCAGCAGTTCAACGGCAGATACAAGGTCAAGAACCAGCGCCTCTTCGAATTCCTCTGCGAGATCCAGAAGCTGCGGCGCGAGTTCGTGTCGGTAGAGCTTTCCCACGTCCGGCGCGAGCTGAACGTGGACGCCGACAGCCTCGCGAACGCCGCCCTGGACGGCACTCTGGGCGCGGCATAGCCGCCCCCTTCCGCTAGCGTCACGGGCTGAAATTTCTTATAAATACATTGGAGATACTCCATGCCCCCAGTCATCAGACGCGGCTCGCTGCCTTCCAGCCCGCACACGGAGTTCTACGCCAAAGACGGCGCCTTCACGCTGGAAGAAATTCACGGTAGCTACGGCTTCAGCGGGCCCCATTCGCGCAAGATCCACTACCGCTACCCGACGGTGCAGGCGCTTCCTCCTAAGTCCGGGGATTTCAATCTCCGCCCGAAGCCCGCTCCCGCGGGCGCGGTCCTGCAGCCCTATCACCTACTGACGGGGCGCATCCCCTACGGCAAGGACGCGATACGGGCCCGCGTGCCGCTCGTGGTCGGTCCCAGCACGGACCTCTCCGCGTCCCGGCCGAACCGGAGCATGCCGAAGGACGTCTTCTTCCGTAACGGCGAGCGCCACGAGGCGTATTTCGTCCAGGACGGCTCCGGCGTCTTTTCCACGGAATACGGAGATCTTCCGTTCCGCAAGGGACACTATCTCGTGATCCCGAAGGGCACGACCTACTCGGTCGCCCTTTCCTCCAAGACGGCGTGGTTCCTGATCGTCGAATCGCGCTACCCGATCGATTTCCCGCCGCACTACTTGAACTCCGCGGGCCAGGCGAAGCTGATGGCGCCGGTCGTCGAGACCCAGATCGAGGCGCCTGAGTTCCGGGCGCCCGTGCGGCGAGCGGGACGCTTCGCCATCGACGTCAAGCACGACGGCGGGCGCATCACGCGCATCTCGCTCGGACATCACCCGTTCGATCTGGTGGGGTGGGAAGGCGCGCTCTATCCTTTCGCCTTTGACGTCAAGAACCACCACGGGATCGCCCGAGACATACATACGGCACCTCCGATGCACCAGACGTTCGAGTCGGGCTCCCCGCCGAACAGCGGATTCTCCGTATGCTCCTTCGTCCCGCAGATGGAAGGATGGCACGCGAAGGAAATCCCGGCGCCGTACTCTCACTTCAACGTGGACTCCGACGAGTGTATGTTCTTTTCTAATGTTAACTACGGCGCGCGCAAGGGCGTCATCGAGGCGGGTTCTCTCACGTTCCATCCCGGCGCCATCCCTCACGGTCCCCAGGGCGATGCGGCCCTGCGCTCGACCTCGTCGCGAGGGAAGATGACTCACCGGCTGGCCGTCATGGTCGACACGTTTTTCGAGAGTCTCCAGGTGACGGCGCAAGGACTGAAGTACCGCGATCCCGGCTACATCCTCAGTTGGGCGAAAGCCGACGCGGGTTCCAACGGGGGCAAGCGCACGGCCGGCGAGCCGTGGTTTTCGCCCGCCCAATAGGAGAGACATGGCGAAACGCGCCTCGACGTGCTTCAACTTCGTCGCCGATCACCTCACGATGATCGTCGAGCCTGGCATGTACAAGCCCATGTACGCCTTCCTAAGAATCATCCTGGGCGTCCCGAGGGAAGGGCTGATCTACGAGAAGCGCAAGCGCTGGCCCGGGACGCCGCGGGATGCGTCGATGACGTTCGCCGTGTCGGTCGGCGACGTCGCCAAGGAGAAGTCGATCAAGCTCGCGCGCACGATGCTCGCGATCGTCCAGCCGACCGAGCCCGCGGCCCAGACCTCGCACGTGCGCGACATGCTCTCGAGTCATAAGGCCGCCGCCCATTGGCAGCACGTCGCGCTGCGGACCCCGGACCTCGTCGGCTTCCACAAGCACGCAATCGCGCACGGCGTCAATTTCATCACCCCGCTCATGGAGGACAAGGACGAGGACCTGATTCAGGTCTTTTCCGGAGAGCTCTTCGCGGCCGGGATGCCGCCCTCGGGCCTCTTCTTCGAGTTCGTGCAGCGCGACGTCTCGCCGCAGCTTCTGACTCGAATCCGAAAGGCCGACCGCCAAGCGTTCTTCCGGGACCGCACCTTCCTCGGGCTCTACGGGGAAAAGGAGCGCGAGTACCAAAGCGGCCAAATCACGCCGATCTGGGACCATGAGCTCGTCGCGCGGCTGATGGAATCTTGGAAGAAAAAGGAAATCTGGGAGCTCTCGCAGGGCGACCTCGACGACGCGGCGCGGCTGATGCGGGAATACGCCTCCAGCAAAACGAAGATGGCCGTCGTCTGAGAGGCGGCGCGACGACGCGATGAGGTTCGCCAATCCGATCTGGCTGCTCCTGGCACTGCCCGCCGCCGCGGCGGCCGTGGCGGCGGCCAAATGGATCGACCCGAGCCGAGCCGCGATGCCCTTCCCCGACGGCGCTTCGATAAAGACGCCGTGGGGCCGCTGGACCCGCCTGCTCGCCTGGACGCCCTCCGGACTGAAGGCGGCCGCGATCATCCTGGCGGCCATAGCGATGGCCAGGCCGCAAGCGGTCGAGCGCGAGATTAAGTCTCTGTCGCAAGGCATCGACATCCTGCTCACGATAGACACCTCCATGAGCATGCTCGCCATCGACTTCGATCCGATGGACCGCATCACCGCGGCCAAGCGCACCGCGGCGAAATTCGTCCAGGGACGAACCAACGACCGCATCGGCGTCGTCGTCTTCGGCGGCGTGCCTCTCATGGGCTGCCCGCTCACGATGGACTACGCCGCGGTGCTCGACTATGTCTCCGGCATCGAGGCGGGCATGACGCAGACGGAGGGAACCGCCATCGGCGATGCGATCGTTTCTTCGGTCAGCCGCCTGAAGGGAAGCTCGGCGAAGAGCAAGGTCGCCATCCTGCTCACCGACGGCGCCAACAACGCAGGGATCATCGACCCCGTGACCGCCGCCAAGAGCGCGGCGGCATTCGGGATCAAGCTCTACGCGATCGGCGCCGCCAAGCGGGGACCGGCGCTCGTTCCCATCGACGGCCCGTTCGGGCGCCAGCTCGGGAGGATCCCCGACGAGCTCAATGAAGACGTCCTCACCCAGATCGCCGAGACGACGGGCGGCCGCTATTTCCGCGCCACGAACTTCCGAGAGCTCGACGAGATCTACCGCGAGATCGATCGCCTCGAGCGGACCGAAGTGTCGAAGCCGCCCATCGTCGCGTACGCCGACCTGCACGCCTGGCTGCTGCTGCCCGCGGCGCTCCTGCTGATCCTGGAGATGTCGCTAGCGAGGACGCTCTTGCTGAGGATTCCCTGATGGGACTGTTTCAGCGCCCCGCGTTCCTCCTCGCCGCGCTGGCCTGGGCCGGCGCCGCGACCGCCCTCTATTTCCGCTCCGAGGCCCGGCGGCTCGGAGTACTCGCCGCCTTCGGCGTCCCGGCGACGCTTTCGCGGCTCGTCCCCGCGGACGCCCTGGAGCGAAGGAAATGGAAGTTCGTGCTGCAGGCGGCCGGCGTGTTCTTCCTTCTGGTCGCGATGGCCGGGCCGCAGTGGGGGGTCGAGCTCGTCACCAACGAGTCCGCGGGCATCCAGGCGATACTGGCGGTGGACGTGTCGCTCTCCATGCTGGCCGAGGACGTGGCGCCCAACCGGATGGCCAAGGCCAAGAGCGAGATGCTCCAGGTCATCGACGGGCTGAAGGGCCAGCGCCTCGGCGTCCTCGCGTTCGCCGGGCATACGCAGACCGTCTGCCCTCTGACGACCGATTGGGACGCCGTGAAGAGCCTGCTTGGGTCGGTCGAGGTCGGCCTGGTCTCGCAGCCCGGGACCGCGATCGGAGACGCGATCTCGACGGCCACAAAGACGCTCGGCCGCTACCCGGGCCACAAGGCGCTCGTTCTTCTCACCGACGGCGAGGACCGCAAGGGAGACGCCGTCGCCGCGGCCCGCGAGGCCGCCAAGGCCGGCGTCCACATTTACGTCCTCGGCGTCGGCACGGTGGAAGGCGCGCCGATCCCGCTCAAGGACATCAACGGACGGACGACGGGCTACGTCAAGGACTCCTCGGGCCGCGCGGCCGTCAGCCGGCTCGGCGAGGCAAGCTCGATCCAGCTGGCGGATGCCGCCAAGGGCGCGTACTACCGCACGAGCGCGGACGAATCGGAGGCGCAAACGGTCGTCAAGCACATCTTGAGCCTGGAGCGCTCGCGGGTCCAATCCTCCTCTGCCAACCGCTACCGCAATAGGTACCGGTTTCCGCTAGCGATCGCCCTGCTCCTGCTGCTGCTCGAATTGCTCATTCCGGAAGGCGCGCTGCGCGCGCGCTGGCCGGCCGGCGTCGCGCCGGCCGCGCTGCGCGCGCGACTCAGGTCGCTGGCGCCCCTGAGCGTCGCCGCCGCGACTCTCTTGTCCGGCTGCGGACGCGGAGGAGCCCTCGTCGATCTATGGAAGGGCACGCGCGAATACGCCGCGGGGGAATACGGCAAGTCCCTGGAGCGCTTCCAGACGGCCCGCGCGAAGCGCCCCTCGGACGCGCGACCCGTGTTCAACTCGGGCGACGCCCGGTACCGCTTGGAGCAGTTCGACCAGGCGAAGGAGGAGTTCGCGGCGGTGGGCAACGACAGGAGCCAGGCGGATCGCACTCGCCGCGACGCCTTCTACAATCTCGGCAACTCGCACTTCCGCAAGGACGAATTCAAGGAGGCGGTGGAAGCGTACAAGCGCTGCCTCCTCATCGACCCGAAGGACGAGGATTGCCGCTTCAACCTGCTGAAGGCGCTGCAAGCCCAGAAACAGCCTCCGAAGAAAGACAAAGACAAGGAAAAGGAGAAGCCTCAAGACAAGAAGGACGACAAGTCCAACGGCGGCAAAGAGCCGGACCGCCCGGATAAATCCCGCCCCCAATCGGCCATGTCCCAGGAAGACGCCGAACGCCTGATGCGCGCGATCCGGGAGCGCGAGAACTCCAATCGCAAGAACCAGGCGCAGAAACGCGGTGTCAAAGGTGAGGAATCCGGAGTCGATTGGTGACATGAAATCCGTTTGGCCCGCGGCACTCGTCGCGTTGCTGCTCGCGCCCGCCCTCGGGGCTCAGGGCGTCACGATCCACGCCGAGGTGGACCGGACGCAGGTCAGCCTAGACGAGGAGGTCGTACTGAGCGTGTCCGTCTCCGGAGACCAGGCGAACGTTCCCGATCCCCTCTTGCCGTCCCTGCCCAATTTCAACGTGTATCCTTCCGGCCAAACGCAGAGCATCAACATCGTCAACGGAAAAGTCTCGAGCTCGCGCGTCTACAACTACGTGCTCAAGCCGCGATTCCCCGGCAAGACCACGATCGATCCGATCCGTGTCGTCAGCGGCGGCAAGACATTCGCCACCGATCCGATCCAGATCGTCGCCGTCCGTCCGGGATCGGCCGCGCAGCCCCCGCCCAACGGCGGCTCGACGGAAAGACGGCAGGCGCAGCAGTCCCGGCGAGGAGGGGGAGACGGCTCGGACGTCTACGTGACGGCGTCGCTCGACAAGGAAAAGGTCTACGTGAACGAGCAATTGACGCTTACGGTCCGCTTCCATACGGCCGTCAATCTTTTGGGCAACGCCCAATACGACCCTCCCACCATCCAGGGGTTCATTCTCGAGGAGCTGCCGCCGGAACGCCACGGGGAGATTTCCCAGAAGGGCCGCGTTTTTCACTTCTCAGAAATCAAGACGGCGCTGTTTCCGGCGCAGTCGGGCAAGCTCGTGATCGGCTCGGCCAAGGTGCGCTGCCAAGTTCAGCCGGACTCCGTCGACCCGTTCGCTTCGGATTTCTTCCAAAAGTTCCTATACGGCGGACTGGCGGGCCAAACGCGGGAGCTCAAGACGACGCCCCTCCCGGTGCAGGTGCTTCCCTTGCCGGACAAGAACAAGCCCGAATATTTCTCGGGAGCCGTCGGGAGATTCCGAGTGACGGCCGGCGTCGATCGCAAGAGCGTCAAGGTCGGCGAAGCGATCACGTTCTCCCTCACCGTCGAAGGCAACGGAAACCTGAAGGCCCTGGACGCGCCGAAGCTTCCGGAGATGCCTTCCTTCCGAGCGTTCGACACGGTCACGTCGATGAGCATGACGAAGGCCAAAGACGTGGTGACGGGATCAAAGGTCTTCAAGACCGTCTTGGTGCCTCGCGCCTCCGGGAAGCTGTCGATCCCGTCGATCCCCTTCAGCTTCTTCGACCCGGCCGTCGGGGACTACGTCCGCGCCGGCACGGCGCCGATCGAGCTCGAAGTGACGGGCGGCGGACCGACGAGCCCGGTCGTGGGCTTCGTCACGCCGGAGACGTCCACGCCGGGCGTCACCTCGCTCCAGGAGGACATCCGCTACGTCAAGGACAAGCCGGGACGCTCTCCCCTGTCGTCCGCGCTGGCCGTCGCGGCGGGGTCGCTGTGGATCCATATCCTCCCGCTGCTCGCGTTCCTGGGTGCGACGCTCTACGGACGCTACGACGAATACCTGAAGCTCGACCCCGTCGGCGCGCGCTTCCGGGGCGCGTTGGCCAAGGCCCGCAAGCAGCTGCGCAAGGCGCAGACGTTGGCGTCCACCGAGCCGGCGAAAGCCGTCGAGATCCTGTCCGCCACGCTCTCCGGCTTCCTGGCGGACAAGCTCAATTTGTCGGCGCAAGGACTGACGCTGCGCGAGGTCCAGCAGAAGCTGAAGACCCGGTTCCCTCGCTCCTCGGACGACACGATGATACAGCTCAAGGCCGTTTGGGAAGATCTCGAGCAAATGCGTTTCGCGGGCGCCCAGCAGCTCGATGTCCCGCGCACCGACGCGCTCGTGTCGGAGATCGACGCCGTGCTCGAGACGATCGAAAAGGAGGCGCGCCGATGACTTCGAGACTCCTGGGCGCGTGCGCCGCCTGGCTCTGCCTTGCGCCGCTGCCGGCGTACGCGGCGCCCGAGGGCGTCGCCCAAGCCAACGAGTCGTACCGGCAGGGCCGCTACGCGGAGGCCGTCTCGGGCTACACGGCCCTCGTCGAGAGGCAGCCGGACAACCCCGGGCTCCGATACAACCTCGCCAACGCCTACTTCAAGAAGGCGGGCACGGGCGATTTCGGACGCTCGGTCGCGGAGTATTGGCGCGCATACCGCCTCAAGCCTCGGGACTCTGACATCCGGTACAATTTCGATTTCGCGCTCAAGCGCGCCGGCGACTCGCTCGTGCCGTCGGGGACCCCGAAGGAGTTCCATTGGCTATTCTACTGCCTGAGCGACGTCGAGCTCCTGGGTCTGCAGTGGCTCGGCTATTGGCTGACGCTGCTGCTCGCGACCGCGGCGATCCTCCTGCCGGACCGACGGGAGGGGCTCAAGCCCTACCTCGCGGGAGCGGCCGTCGCCTGGGCGCTGGTCGGCTCCTGGTGGGGGCTGCGGCTCGCCTCCGACGTCTCCTCGCCCGGAGTCGTCCTGGAGAGCAGCGCCGAGGCGCGCAGCGGCCCCGGCCCAAACTTTCCCGTGAGCTTCAACGCCCCGGAGGGCCGCCGCGTCTCGATCCTCTCTAAGGACGGCGACTGGGTCGAGATCGGGGTCCTGAAGGAAGGCCTCAAGGGCTGGGTCTCGGCCCGCTCCGTCGAGCGGCTCTAGCGGGACGGTCCCTCGCGGCGGGCGGCTAGGGAGCTCGATCCTCGGAAAAATTTGTTCTAATACGCACATGAATAAAGGGATGCGGACCGAGAAGGACTCGCTG
The DNA here is from genome assembly GCA_016194745.1 of Elusimicrobiota bacterium. Classification (GTDB taxonomy): domain Bacteria; phylum Elusimicrobiota; class Elusimicrobia; order UBA1565; family JACRDR01; genus JACQBA01. The sequence goes on along the minus strand of JACQBA010000018.1, from coordinate 77,643 downwards.
GGGCCGTTCAAGGTCCCGGCCGACGCCTACTACGGCGTCCAGACCGCTCGCGCCGCCGCGAACTTTCCGGTCTCAGGGCTGCGCGCCCACCCGAGCCTGGTGAGCGCCTACGCGGCGATCAAGAAGGCATGCGCGCTGACGAACCGCGAGCTCGGCGTGCTCGACGCGAGCCTGGCGTCACCGATCATAAAGGCGTGCGACGAACTCCTGGAGGAGCTCAAGCGCGGAGGCGCGGGCCCGCTCTCGAGCCAGTTCATCGTGGACGTCTACCAGGCCGGCGCGGGCACCTCGTTCAACATGAACGCCAACGAGGTCGTCGCCAACCGGGCGCTGGAGCTGCTCGGCAAGCGCAAGGGCGATTACGCCGCGCTGCATCCCAACGACCACGTCAACATGTCGCAAAGCACCAACGATACCTACCCGACGGCGACGCACGCCGCGGCGCTGCTGCAGATCCGCCGCCTGCTTCCGGCGATGCGCGACTTGGAGCGATCTTTCGCCGCCAAGGGCAAGGAGTTCGCCCGCGTCATAAAGTCGGCGAGGACCCATCTTCAGGACGCGGTGCCGATCACCCTGGGCCAGGAGTTCTCGGCCTACGCCGCCGCGCTGGGAGCCTGCTCCCGCGAGCTCGAGCGCCGCGCCACGCTGCTGCACGCGGTGGCGCTGGGGGGAACCGCCGCCGGCACGGGAGTGAACGCACCGCCGGGATTCCGCGCCAAAGCCGTCGCGCACCTGGCGAAGATCCTGGGGCTCCCGCTCGTTCCCGCGGAGGACCCGCGCATGGCCCTCCAGAGCCACCTGCCTCTGCTCGCGGTATCGGGCGCGCTTAGGGACTCGGCCCTCGAGCTCATCCGCATCGCCAACGATCTCCGCCTCATGTGCTCCGGGCCAATGACGGGATTCGGCGAGATCGTCCTGCCCGCCGTACAGCCCGGCTCCTCCATCATGCCCGGTAAGGTGAATCCTTCGCTGCTCGAGTGCCTCGACATGGTCTGCTTCCAGATCGTGGGCCGGGACGCGGCGATCGGCCTCGCGGCCCAGGCGGGTCAAATGGACCTCAACGTCATGACTCCGCTGACGGCGTACAACCTCCTCGATTCGATCCAGCTGCTGATCAACTTCCTGCCCAAAGTCGACAAGTCCTGCGTGCGCGGCATCAAGGCGGACGTCGAGAAGAACGCGGACTTCTTCGGCAAGAGCCTGTCGCTGGCGGCGCTGCTCAATCCCCGCATCGGCTACGCGAAGGCAGCCGAGGTTTTCAAGGAAGCGTTGGCGCGGCGGATCACGGTGCGCGACGTCATCCTGGAGAAGCGGCTCCTGACGGAAAAGCAGTTGGACGCGCTGTTCGACCCGAGAGCGGTCACCGGCTTCTTGGACCGCTGAGACGCGCTCAGGGCGTCTGGGGGACGAAGGGCGTCAGGGGGATCTTCGGGATGGCGTCCGCCGCGGCGCTTTTGGGCGCGGCCGGCGTCGGCGCGGATGCCTTCTGCGACGCAGGCACCAACATGGGTTCGCTCGAAGCGGCGGCGGCCGGCTTGGCCTGCGGCTTCTTCGCCTTCGAAGCCGCCTTCGGCTTTTGCGCCGGCTTGGGCTTGGGCCTGGGCGCCGGCGCGGGCGGGGCTTCCTTCTGCGGCGGCGCCATCTCCATCTGGGGCATCGAGATCGGCCCGTCCGCGGGCCCGGCCTTCGGGGCAGGCCCGCCTTCCATTCCCGGCAGCGCCGGGACGCCGGGCTTGGCCGGCTTCGCGGACTTGGCCGGTTTCTTTGGCATCGCCGGGATCGAGACGGGAGCGCCCTTGGGCGCCGACCCCTCTCCCAGCTTCGGGAACTGCCCGTCGTCCATCTCCTGAGCGGAGACGGGCGCCGCGGTTGCCGCCAGCAGCGCGGCCGCGGCCACGCTCGCGAGTCGTTTCACAAGCTCAAGGATAGCGTGCGCCTGTTACGAATTCAAGACGCGGACTGCGCCTATCGCGCCACGCGATAAATCGGGCTTCTTCCGCCTGCGGCGCGACATGGACCTTTGGCCGGCGCGCGGGGCTCGATCGGCCCGGAACGACGCACCGAAGATCGGCTATCACATCGGCGAGGCATATCGATGACCCGAGCTTTGCTTCGGACGTTCGCCGCGATCCAGATACTCGCCGCCGCGTCGTGCTCGGCCGAGGATCCGCCCGCAAGTGCCCCCGCGTGTGAGGAAGTGCCCGCCCCCAAGATGGAGCGCGCGGCCGACGGTCACGCCAGCCTGCCCTCCGCCGCACCCGTCGCCTGCAAGAGAGATTCCCGCGACATGAGCCTCGTCCCCTACTTCAAGAACGCTCGCAGCGGAAAGGAGGAATTCGGCTGGATCGAGACCGATGCGTCAAACCCCGATCAGACTCGCCGCTACATGGAGCTGTACTCGCAAGCCGCCCACCTTTATTCGCGTCAGAACAGCGCTCTCTCCCGCGACGTGCCGACGCGCGTGAGCGCCGGTACGGGAGCCCTTCTTCAAGGCGACCGCGACGTGCCTCCCATGGGCCCCGCCGGGCCCGTGCGCGACGCGCCCGGCATGCTCGAGTACGTCCCTGGCCGGCAGATGCCTCGAGGCCAAGAGGTGCGCTCCCTTCAACAGCAGCTCGTGAACGCGGGGATCACAACTGCCGCCCTTCGAAGGAGCGACGGGCGGCTCGGGCGCTGCCAAGAATCGCACCTTCAAGACGGCATCCTCGGCCCGTGCACGTCCGCGGCGATCCGCGAGTTTCAAAAGCACTACTCCACGGTCCATTCGCCGGACGGCTCGAGGCCATTGACGGCCGACGGTCGCTACACCAATGAAACTCAACAGGCTTTACGCGCGCTCACCGCGGATCAGCGCCGGGCGATCCGCGAGGCGATGAGCGCGGGCCGGGTGAGGCCGGCCCTTCCGACGCCCGTGCCCCCGCAAGCGGAACCTCCTCCGCACCGGCCCGCTCCTCCCGAAGCGCCGGATGCGACGAGGCCCAAGCCGCCGGGAGCCGGGCCCGCGTCCACGGTGCCCCCGCCGGAGCGAGTCACGTGCGAGCCGATCCCGGGGCTCGCGGCCTGCGTGGCCGTGTCAAGCAATTTCAGGAACAGGACCGTCGGAGGCGATCAGCAGGAAGCGAAGGTGTACGGATTCATCCCGGGCATCCACAGCCGCTGGGGGCCTCAGGTCTTTGAGCGCGATAAGCTCAATCGCTTCACCGGCGACCGCATCGTGATCGTGACGAACACGAGCTACTCTCCGATCACCCAAAAACACCTCGACTACGTCGAAAGACGCTACGGCGTAAAGGTCGGCGAGTTGGCGATCGGCGGCCACAGCGGCGCCGGCAACCGGAAAGCGGGGCTCAATCAATCCGTGGAGTCGCTGGGCACCCGGATCGACCGCATGATCCTCTACGACGTCGTCCCGAGCATCAACGACAACCTGTTCGGCCCGCTGAAGGACCGCACGGTCGGCTTCATCAGCTCCTATCGCCAGCCGCTGAGCGGCGTGGCGCTGCAGCGCTTGAACGGCCACTACGCGCCGCTGCCCCGGTGCACCGCCTACTACCTCGAAGGGCTTCCCTGCCCCAAATAGCCTGGCGTGTTGCCGCTCACCGCCGTAAAGTCTATAATCGGCGCATGGCCGATTCCTCGTCGGACCTCTTGACGCGCAAGGAGGGGGGCATTCTTTGGCTCACCCTCAATCGACCGGACGCGAACAACTCGTTCACCGTTGCGATGATGGAAGGCCTCGCGGCGGGCCTCAAGTCCGCGGCAAAGGACACGGACGTCAAGGCGGTCGTCCTCACGGGCAGCGGCCGGGCATTTTGCGCGGGACAGGACCTGCGCGAGCACATCGCCCGCAAGCCCGCTTTCGTCGATGAGCTCCGCGACCGCTACAACCCGATCATGCTGGCGGTCCGCCAATTGCCCAAGCCCGTCATCGCCGCGGTCAACGGCACCGCGGCCGGGGCGGGCATGAGCCTGGCGCTCGCCTGCGACTTCCGGCTGTGCACCCCGGAGACCAAATTCTATACCGCGTTCGTCAAGATCGGCCTCGTCCCGGACTCGGGGAACTTCTTCTGGCTCGGGCAGCAGATCGGCTTCTCGAGGGCGCTCGAGCTCGAGATGACCGGCCGCCCCATGACCGCGGAGGACGCCGAGCGCTGGGGCATCGTCAACCGCGTCGCCCCGGCCGACAAGCTCCTCGCCGAGACTGCCGCCTTCGCCAAGCCTCTCGTCGAAGGGCCCTCCACGGCCCTCGCGCTCATGAAGCGGCTCATGCACCGGTCCCTTTTCGCCAGCGACTTGCCGGACCTGCTCGAGGAAGAAGCGTTGCTTCAAGAAGCGGCGGGGCGCACACGCGACCACGCGGAGGGCGTCCAGGCCTTCATGGAGAAGCGCGCTCCCAAATTCTCCGGGAACTGAGAGGAACCATGTCCAAGCTCACCGAATCGCAGAAAGAGAGCCTCCTCACGGAGAAGCTGGCCAAAGGCGAGAAGATCACCTCGACCGAGGAGATGACAGAGGAGTACCGCGAGCACCTCACGAACCTCATGAGCATGCAGGCGGACTCCGAGATCGCCGGCGCCTTCGGCTACGTGCCGTGGATCATGAAGTCGCCCTCGATCCAAGAGACGTACACGGTCTCGCAGATCGTCAAGGACGAGGTGCGGCACGGCCACGTCATGTATCGGCTGCTCGAGCAGATGGGCATGGACGTCCAGAAGTACTACGACAGCCACAACTTCAACCTGAGGGTCGACGCGGCCGACATCGGCGCCGAGCGCGTGGCCGACGACAAGCGGGTCAACATCTTCTACTACCCGATCAACACCTGGTACGATTTCATCATGTTCAACTTCTGCATGGACCGCGGCGCGGGACACCAGCTCGAGGACGCGCTCGATTGCTCCTACAAACCGTGGGCCGACGTGATGGAGGGGATATTCAAGGAAGAAGCCATGCATATGGCGCACGGCGACTGGTGGGTGAAGAAACTGGCCGCCGATCCCAAGACGAAGGACAAGGCGCAGGAAGCCCTCAACACCTGGTATCCCCGAACCATGAACATCTTCGGCCGGGCGAACTCTCCGAAGAACGCGATCTACCGCCGGCTCGGCCTCAAGAAACGGGACAACGACGAGGTCCGGCAGGCCTTCTCGGCCGAGATCAAGAAGAAATGCGCCGAGAACGGCCTCCAAGTCCCCGACTGGACCCCCGTAGCGAAGCACATGACGGAGGAGCCGTTCATCCCAGGATGAACGACCTCGCGACCCTTCTCCGCAAGCACCCAAAGCTCCTCAAGGTCCTGCACAAGCACGGCATCCATTTCTGCGCGGGCTGCTTCTTGACGCTGTCGTCCGCGCCCGCCAAGGCCGCGGCGTACCACGGCGTGTCGGACGTCGAACGGTTTCTCAAGGACGTCGAGCGCGCATCCTCAAGAAAGCCGCGCCATCACCATCCGAAGCGCCGCCGGTCCCGAGCCTAGGTCTAGGCAAATCGCCCTGAATGATCGTTCAATCGACGGCAGGCCAAAAAACCTCGACGCGTTAGGTCCTTCGGACCTGCCCGCGGGGGGGCCCGTACGATACAATCGAAGTGCAGAGAGGGGAGGAGACCATCCATGAAGCGCCTCGCCATTCTCGCCGCCGCAGTCTTTCTTTCGCATCCCGCCTCGAGCCAAATCGTCCGACACGAGATTCCCGCGCTCAACGAAGCGCTTACGTTGACCGGAGTCACGGAGCTCGTTCCCGTCGCGAACCCGCCCGGGCAGGCGGTCGAGTCTTCCGCGAATCCTCTTTCATTCGCGGCCTTTGAAGCGGCCTTCAAGGACGCAAAGGATCCCATCACCAAGTCCGACGTCGAGCATCATCTCTGGCTGGGCGAAGGCGCCAACAACGATCCGCGGGCGGTTTCGTCTCTGAGAGACGCCATCTACCAGTACATTCTTGCCGCCGGCGAATACTCGGTGACGACGGGCTGGGGGCCCTGGTCCAAGACTCTCAAGCACTTCCGGGTCATTCCGATGACGTCGATGCGGCGCTGGCCGGAAATGACGGCACTGTCCGCGTCGCAGGTCACGCAGGCACAGGAGCTCGTCGAGCGCATGGGGCCGTCGCACAGCGAACCGAAGTTCTCCGCGACGGAGGTCACGTTCCGGATGAGCGAGTCGCGCGGCTCGGCCGAGTACACGCTTCGAAAGACCGGAGAGCGCTTGGCGCTCCAAGTCGAATTCAGGATCGGCGGCCAGGCTCCGGTGTTCGGCTACGCGATCCTGCGCAAGAAGCTTCCCTTGAGCGCTCCGAGTTCCGCGACGCCCTGATTAGGGATTGATCCGCCCCTCGGGCAGTCGAGGGTCGACGGGGATCGGCGGGACGAGCGAGCCGCCCGGCGGCGCGCCGGTGTTCTTGGCTGGTTTCGTAGTTCCCGAGTCGCGGATCGCGAGGGGGCTCCCCGGGCCGCCGACCGGACCGTTGCCGATGGGGAGCTCGCCGTAGACCTCCTCGTCTTGAAGCGGCTTCGGCGCTTCCTTAGGCTTGGCGCGCTTCGGGGCGACGGCCTTCTTTTTGCCCTTGGATTTCTTCGCCTTGCCCACGGGCGGCACCTTCGTCATCTTGTCCAGCTCCGGATCCTTCTCGACCAGCTTTTTCCTCTTGGCGGAAGCCGGAGACGGGCCCGCGGCGAGGAAAACCGCGAGCGCCGCGACGAGGAACCGGAGGGAGAGTTTCATGGGGAGAACGCTCAGCCGGTCGTTTCGGGAATCAGCAGCGCGTCGAGCTCGCGCTTGAACTCCGCCGGGGTCTTCATCCGCTCCTCCGGATCCGGCGCCAGGACCTTGGCGAAGAACGCGTCGATCTTGTTGGGAAGCTCGGAGCTAAGCAGGCTCGGGGGCACGTACTTGCCTTCCATCTTCTTGAGCAGCGCGGCAGACGGCGTCCCCTCGAACGGTAGTTTCCCGGTGAGCGTGTGATACAGACATACTCCCAGCGAGAAGATGTCCGACTGCGGGAAGGCTTGCCCGTGCTCCTGCTCGGGCGCCATGTACGGCGGCGTGCCGCACGCGGTGCCGGTCTGGGAGAGCCGGCTCACCGCGTCCTTCATCGCCCGGGCGACCCCGAAGTCCATCACCTTGGCGCGGCCGTCGTCCGTGATCATGATATTGGAGGGCGTCAGGTCGCGGTGGATGATGCCCTTCTTGTGCGCGTATTCGAGCGCGCCGCAGACGTCGCGGAAAATGCGGGCGGCTGCCTCGAGGCTCATGGGCTTGTCCGCCTGCATGAGCTCCCGAAGGGTCTCTCCCTCGACGAATTCGAAGACGAGGAAGACGTCTTCGGCCTCCTCGATGGAGTGGATCTCGACGATGTTTGGATGATGCAGGGACGCGACCGTGCGCGCTTCCTTCAAGAACCGCTCCAAGCTCTTGGGATCGCTTTTCACTTCCCCGCGCATCTTTTTGATCGCGACTTTGCGGTCGAGCCCGTTGTCCTTGCCTTCGTAGACGACGCCCATGCCGCCGCTGCCGATGGGCCGGATCATCGAGTAGCGCTCCCAGAAGCCGCCGGAGCGGCTCCGAGACCGCTTGCCGGTCGCGGCCCCGCTTTTCGTTTCGTCCCGGCGCCCGGCGAAGATCTGGCTGATGCGGCTGCGCCGCTCCGAGGATGCCAGGCTCAAGATGCCCGCGGCGAGCATGAACCCGCCGACCAGGCTCGATAGGATCAGCGTCAGATAGCGGTTGCGCGAGGACCCTCGTCGGGAAGGCTCCGCGTCGGGCCTGCTGATTCGGTCGTCGCTGAACAGGAGCGTCATGTCCTTCGAATCGGGAAGCTGCAGCGCCTGACGGTACGCGCTCTCGAATGCGGGATTGAGCCGAGCGGCCTCCGCCAACTCCGCGAGCATCCCCTTGCGGTCGCCGAGGCCGCCCAGCGCGAAAGCGCGGTTGTAATGGCTAATCGCCTCGTTCGGCATGTACTGAACGGCGTTGGTCGCGTCGAGGAGCGCCTCGTTGTACTGCCCGAGCCGACTGTAGGCGCGAGAACGGGTATTGAGGGCCGGAATGCTCGTCGAATGGATCGCAAGAGCACTGCTCGCGTCGCCCACCGAGGCCGCATATTTCCCGTCCCGGAGGTTGGCCGTGGCGCGGTAGTTGAGGGCCTGAGCGTTGTTCGGATTGAGCGCGATCGACCGGTCCGCGGCGGAGCGCGCGGAGGCGAGGTCGCCCACTTGGAGCGCCGCGCCGGAGCGGCGGGCCCAATCGACGGACTCGCGCAGCGGATCGGACGGATTGGGCCGGCTCGCCGCCTGGGCGAACGCCGCGGCGTCGACGGGAGACTGCTTGGGCCGCGCGGCCTCGTGATCGTCGCGCTTCGGCGCCGCGGCCTGTCCGAGCAGGTTGAATTGGGATGGACGCGCCTCGGTGAGCTTGTAGAGGGCCAGCGCGGTCTGATTGTTGGGATCGAGGGCCAGCGCCGCGCCCGCGTCCTTGTGCGCGAGCTCGAAGTCCTTCAGGCGCTCCGCGGCCAAGCCGCGGCCGTTCAGCGTTTCGGGAGTCCTCTGGCCCAACTCGATGGCCCGGTTGTAGGAGAGGCCCGCGGCCGCCCAGTCGCCGTTTTGGGCATAGCCCTTTCCGAGATTGGCGTGATAGTCCGGGACGCGGTTGAACACGTCCTTCAAGTCGCGCCAGAAGCCGTGCTCGTCGCGCCGGATGTTCGGATTGAGAGCCTCAAGCCCGTGCTCGCTCCTAAGAAAACGATAGATCGCCCGCACGTCGTCTCCGCTCATCGGATGGGTCTTGGCGTAGTTCCGGATGAAATCGCGGAGCTCGGGAATGCTAATGTCAGGTCTTCGGCCGAACCTGTCGTAGAGCACCGGGCCGAACGCCATCACGTCCGGATCGTTGCTGAACTGTCCCAACTGCTTCAGGAAATCGTCGCGACGAGTGTCCACGGCAGGAGCCGAAGGACGTTCGTCCCGCGGAACTACCGGGGAGCTTCTGTCGGCAAATGCCGGATAAGCGGAGAACGTCGCGAGAGCGATGAGCCCGGCCCGCAAAAAATCGCGTTTTCGCATGGATCTGCGCAGATGGGGGGTAACCGAAGTGTAGACACCCGGCCTTGAAATGTCAAGGGACCCCTGTTATACTTTTCTCGAGGAAAACATGCGATTTTTGCTTGGTTTACTGCTCCTGTCGGCCTCCATCGCGAACGCGGATGTCACCGGTCTCTCCGATGAGGAGACCGCCTATTTGAACAGCCAGAATATCAACACCGCGATGCTCAACCAGAGCACCGTTCTCGCCCTCGCCCGGGAGCTCCGAAACAACCCCGGCCGCCTTCCGAGCGCCTACCGGCAGCTCCCCACGCTATCGACGCTGTACGCCTCCTTGGCGAGCGCAGACAGGATCAGGCAGACGCCTCAGATGTCGCGGGATCTGAAATTACTGGAGCAAGTCCTGCGGCCGGAGAAATTCGCGGAGCTTCGCTTGAAGATCGGCCAAGTGGGGGACGTCGCGGTCCGGCGCCCCGAGTTCGATGCCGACCGCGATCGCGCCGCGAACGATCGCGGACGAAATGGAAACGGCAAGCAGATCCAGCTTGCGTCCCTAGGCGGGCCTAAGCCGCCGTCGGCCGCCGCAAGAAAGAAGCCCCAAGTCTCGCAAAACGACCCGATCTGGGACGACTTTGTGACCGGCCTCTGCCAGGACTACCCGGACGCCGTCGGCTGCCGCTAACTTCCGCCCGCCCGAGACAGCACCAGCATCGGATCGTCCTTTGCCGCGTCCGCGTTCGGTTCGCGCGCCTCAGTGGCGTTGGCGATCCCGTCGATGAGCGCCTTGACCATGTTAATAGGCAGCATGATCACCATGCGCGGGAGCCAGACGGACTGCATCATCCGCGCTCCGTAGAACCCGACCCTTGCGCCGAGGGTCGGTGCGCCGGTCGCCGCGGAACTCCGGTTCATCATCTCGCCGAAGCTCGAAACCGTCGAGTCGAAGCTCCCTTTCTTGGAGCCTTCGCTCTGCTCCAAGAGCGAGCGCGTGAACCCCGCCAAGAAGCGCGTCACGCGGCTCTTGGGAGCCAGCTCGTAGGCCGCGCCCCACAGGAACAAGCTCGCCGCGCGCAGGCCCAGCGTGGTGACGAGGAAGCCCGCGACGCTGATCTGGAACGCGGAGGACGACAGCACCGTCCCTAGACCGCCGGCGAGCTGCGCGCCGTAAGGGATCGCGTTGACGATCGGCAGAACCGCCGCCGCCAGGTCGATGCCGGCGAGGCTAAGAAGCGAGAGCGCGTCGAACATCGCGAGGGCTGCGGCGATGGCGGCGACCCACTCGATGAGCTTGACGGCTTGCATGGGCGTCCAGCCGACCCACAGCCAAGAGCCGTTCATGCGGCTCTTCTTGAGCCAATGCTCCCGGCCCGCGTCAAGGTTTCGATCGAAGGCCGTCTCCTTCTGCCAGAAGTTCAGCACGCGGTGTATGCCCCGCACGCTGTAGGAGATTCCGGCGCCGAGGGACTTCGCCCCGTTCAGGAGGAACATCGGCGCGTGCGCGGCGGCGAAGGGCGCCGTCGCGATGGCGGCGTAGCCGAGGATCGCCGCCGCGGTCCCGGTGGCGCCGACGAGCGCCGCGCCGAGCGCGGAGGTCAGCACGATCGCCGAAGGGACGACGCCGACGTCCGAGACCCAGCGCAGCGCCCGGCCGACGGCCGTGGGCGGCTCCTTCACGTCCCCGTCGTTGAGCCGGCCCGCGTAGCGCGCCGCGGCAAGTCCGCCGAGAATCGCGAGGCCGCCCAACGCGGCCCCGAATCCCGTCGCCGCCATGACGGCCCCGGTGAGCGCGAGGGCCAAGCCGGGCGCCCGCCGCATGAAGCGCGAGAAGGAACTCTGATCCTTGACGCCGGGCATGAGCGGCATGATCCCGATCAGGATCGCCAGATACGGATACGCCAGCGCCGCCCAGGTGATTGTCCCGCCCGCCGTCGCGACGCTCGCGACGAAGACTGGCCAGGCGAAGAAGACCGCCGGCAGCATCGCGACCGCGAAGGCGAGTCCCTTGTAAACGGAGTAAGACGCGGGCTCTCGCGCGCTCACGGGCCGCGCCGTGTAGCGCGGCTCCGGAGACTCCAGGCTCGCCGGAGAATGGCGGGCCGCGTCATAGCGCTCGCCCGCGCCTGCGAACGCGCGGAAAAACCCGGTGAATACGGTGATCGGGGCGAGCACGACGGCATACATCGCCCACGAGAACTGCATCACGCGGATCGCCGCCGCGCCGGCGAGGCTCTTGAGAGGCCGCTCCGAATTGGCCCACTCGATCCAAGGACGCTGCATGTCGTCGAACACCGACGCTTTCGACCCTTGGACGGCGGAGAACGAGAAGCGCGCCCAGCGGGCGAGGAAGCGCGTCGCCCCGGATTCCGGGGAGATCTGGTGGGCGGCTCCCCATAGGAAGAACACCGGAGCCTGGAAGGCGGCCGTCCACGCGCCGACGACGGCGCTCGCCGCGGTCTGGATCGTCCCGGCGATGCGCACGGGGACGTATCGCAGGCTGAGCCAGACCGCGTTCCACGCGTCGGCTGTAAGCGCCGCGTCGCGAAAGGCGTCCAGCCGTCGCCGCCGAAGCGTGTCGTAGTCGATGGACGTGAACACCGCCGCGACGCCGGCGACGCCCTTGATGGCCGCCTCCGCCATCGTCCGCGCCCCGGCGCCGGCCCAATTGGCGCCGGAGGTACCCGCGAGCAAGGCCAGCGCGATCGGGAACGCCGCGACCAGAGGCAGCGACAGCGCCGCGCCGCCCAGAGCCGCCTGCAGCGCCAAGCCCGCGCCGGCGACCGCGCCCGCCGCGCCGACGAAGGTCGTCAGTATCTCCTTACTATCCCGCGGCCTATCCCGCCCTTCCCGAGCGACGTCGTACAGGCTCCAGCCGCTCAGCGTCGTGAACGCCGCCGCGCCCGCGTGCGCCGCCACGGCGGTCCAAGAGAACGGGACGAACGCGGCCGCCGCGGCCGTCACGATGCCGAGACCCATGAGCACCGCGCCGGGGAGCGTTCGGATCGCGGCAGGAGTCCATTTGCCCATCCACGGCATGAGGGCATTGGCCGCGCTGGAGGCCGCGACCGCGGCTCCCGCGACGAAGGCGAGCGTCCCGCCCGCCTGCAGCAGCGGCAGGGCGATCAGATATAAAGGAGTGAGGAAGACCACGACGGCGGCGATGCGAGGGACGAGCGACAATAGAGAGCTCCGGGAGACCGGCGCCTCGGGGCTCGGAGGCTGCGGAAGGGGGACGGCGGGTCTCGCTTCGCCCGTGTAGCCCGACTGGACGGCGGCGGCGACGCCCGCGCCCGCGGGACTCGCCCAATACCGGTTGCCGGCGATGCCGTAGGCATCTCCTACCTCAATAGAGCCTCGGGCTCCTAGGCGCTCGGACGTCACCGCCGACTGCAGGGCGAACGCGGAACCGTACGCGGACGAAAGAGGCGCGCCCGGCGCGGCGCGCGGAGACTCGAGCACGTCGCGCACGCCCGCCGAAAGCTGTCGGACGTCTCCCGACATGGCTTGGAATACGGAGGGGGAGTCCGTCAAGGCTTCGGATCGCCGCGGCGCAGACAGGGAGGCTCCCTGAGCGATGCCTGAAATGGAGAGAGACCCGGCCCTTAGACCCGTCGCCGCCTGAAGGTCGGACCCCAAGCGAAGAGCGCCGGCCGCGAGTCCGATCGAAGGCGCCGCGGCGAGAGTGCCTCCCAGGTCCAGCCCGAGCCCTCCGGAAAGCGCCGAGCCAGGCGCCAGACCGCCCCATCCGCCGACCGCCGAAACGGGGCGCACCCCGAGCTCGACCGATCCGACGCCCGTGGTCCTCGAGAAGGCCTGCGCCGAGGCGCTGTAAGCGCCCAATCCGGGGCAGGTCAGGATCAACGCGGCTGCGGCGAGCACGGCGACGGCGCGTAGGATATTGCGCGGCATGAGAGGTTCCCTCCAAAATTGCGGCTGCGGCTGATCCCATCGTACCAAGACCGGCATGATAACCTCGTGGGCCGGACGGCCTCTCGGAAGGGAAAAATGGGCCTAGGCGTCCGCGGGCCGAAGGATTCGCGAAAGATCACGGTTCTTTCGATCCGCCCGCCGGCCGGATTGCGGGTGCGGGGTGAAAATGATAGGATGAGTCCTCTCCAACGGTGCGGTAGCCAAGTGGTCCAAGGCGACGGTCTGCAAAACCGTTATTCGCGGGTTCGAATCCCGCCCGCACCTCCCTTGCCCTCCTATTCTTCGTCGAGGCCCTCTCCGAGTCTGACATAATCTGACTTTTGATGCCTTGCTCTGACACATAAGTTTTCGTACTCTATGAGTATGGAAGATCTAGAGTTCAAGACCAGCCAACTGACGAAGGAACTCGTCGTAGCCCGCCTCAAGACTTCAGAGACCGCCTACGACGCGGCAGCGGAGATCGTCAAGCAGACCCTCACGGTTGCCTTGAAGGCGCAGCCCCAAGACGCGGCCAGGATCGTCTCCGACACGACCTACGGCGCGATGCAGAGCCTCATCTTGGCGGAGCAGAACCTGGCGAAAGCCGCGGTCCTCCTGCTGCACGCCGTAAGCGACATCGCCCACGCGCAGCACCTCGATCCGACCGAGCAGATGATGGCGGCGATCAACGGGTTCGCCCGCTTGTCCCGCCTGATCACGGCCGATCAGGTCAACGATATCCGCGTAGAGATCGATAAGGAATTTCACGGCACGGGCGAGGTCTTCGGCCTGGCGATCTCCCAGCAGCCGGCGCCCGGCCGCCGGGAAACGGCACAATAACGCCGCCTAGCGCCTTCGGAGCCTGCACGGGACCGAAGGCGCGTGCATCCAATCGACGATCGTGAAGGCAAAGGCGGCGGCCGGCGTGACGGCGTTGCGGGCGTAGCGCGTGATGCTCTCCCGTCCGTATTCGGTCAAGCGGCGGTTCTTTTGACTCAGAGCGAGATCGCTGTGGGTGGCGCCGTCTAATTCGACCGAGCAATGGCCCAGGACCTGAGACTCCTGCGCCACCAATCCGTCGGTCTGATCCTCGACCGAAGCGGCGTTGTAGCGTGAGACTTCCCCGATGTACGGGGACTTCGGATCTATCCTCGTGGCGACGGACATGATCTCTAGGTTCTGCGGCCACCCGATACCCGAACGCCCTTCCCTCGACTGTGTGCCCAACTGCCGTAACGCCTCGCCGGAGGGGGGAAGCGGCACGCCATGCTCCGCCGAGCCGGCCCAAAAGATCAATCCCAGGTTGGGGTTCTTAGAGGTCGCCTCGAGGATCTTAGCCCAGACCCCCTGCTTGATCGCTTGATCGGCGACGACCGAGCCGCGGTAGGGCGCGTTCATGACCACGATGCGCTCCACGTTCTTGAAAAGATCCGGCCGCTCGATCATCCGGTCAAGGACGTTCACCGCGCCCTTGCTGTGCGCGATGACGACCGTCGGCCGTCCGTCCCTTTCGGCGTCGGACAGCGCGGCGTCGATCGAGGGCACGCTGCCGGCGTACTCCGAATGCCTCGGCCCGCCGTTGACGAAGCGGGCCTTCATGCCGTTCGCCTGCAGGTTTGCGTTCATGGATTGAAAGGATTCCCTCTCCGCGCGCAGCGAGACGCCGGGGAACAAGACGTAGGTCCGCGAGCGCCACGAATCCGGAACCTCGCCGGCCGGCAGCGTCCGTACGTCGCCCTCCGCCGCGGGAATGCCGCGAAGTCGTTCGTTCCAGCGAAGCAGACGTTCATAGAACGCTCCGGTGACGTCATTCGTGCCGAAGACGGCAGCGTGCCGCGCGCGGATCTCCGGGGGAGTAGGCTGGATGACTCCTCGCAGCCCGTCGGCGACCGCGCGGCGCCGCCCAGGTCCCTGCAGCGTACGCACCCATGTGCGCTCATCGACTGCCCTGCCGAGCGGAACGCAAGGCACTCCCGCAGGCGACGAGCCGGGCTCGCAACCCCGGTTCTGCCGCTGGTCCGGCGGTCGGCCGGCCGGCGGAGCCTGCGGCCGCGGCTGAGGAGCTTGTTCCGGCTCCGGCTCGGGGCATCCGTCCCGAAGGCGCTCGCCCTCGCGGGCCACGCAGCGGGAACGGCCGCAGGACGGGCCGAAACAGGGATCGACGGGCCGCCCTCGCTCTTGAAGGCGCGAGTCCCGCGACCTCGCGTTTTGGGCATCCGCTTGGGCGATCGACAGCAATGAGGCGGCGACCAGGATTCTCATCATCCTCGAGCAGGGTAGGCGATAAAGACGTAGCTCGCATGCGGAGATCTTCCGGATTTCATCCGGCGACCTGCCAAGTTGACAAAACGGGCTCCGAACCCCATACTTAAGGTAAGCGCTATGCAGCCCAGAACCGCATCCTCCGCGAAAGACGCGCCCGACCTCAAGCCGCTCATCGACGGCATCCAGAAGATATTCCTAGGCAAGCCGGAGGCGACTATCTGGGCGGTCGTCACCCTGATCTCCCGGGGTCATCTCTTGATCGAGGACGTTCCCGGCATCGGCAAGACCTTGCTGGCCCAGGCTCTGGCGCGGTCCGTCGACGCGTCGTTTCGCCGCATCCAGTTCACGAACGACCTGCTGCCCTCGGACATCCTCGGCCTCTCGATCCTCAATGCGACCGATCATTCCTTCGAGTTCAAGCCGGGCCCTATCTTCAGCCACATCGTTCTGACCGATGAGATCAATCGGGCGACGCCCAAGACCCAGTCGGCTCTGCTGGAGGCCATGAACGAACTGCAAGTGACGATCGACGGACGCACGCATGCGCTGCCCGAGCCGTTCATGGTCGTCGCCACGCAGAACCCAATCGAGTACCACGGCACGTTTCCGCTGCCGGAGGCTCAGCTCGACCGATTCCTCATGCGCATCCGCATCGGCTATCCCGAGGCGGACGACGAGAAGGCGATCCTGCAGGGAGGGGACCCCGCCGCGGAGCTGCACACCCTGCGGCCGTGCCTCAGCACGGCTCAGGTCCTCGCACTGCAAAAAAAGGTCGAGGAGATCAGGATGGACGACTCCCTCGTCGACTACGTCGTCGCCATCGCCCGCAAGACCCGGACCCATAAGTCGGTGCGGCTCGGGCTGAGCCCGCGCGGCGCGATGGCGCTGTCGCGCGCCGCGAAGGCCTTCGCCCTCGTCTCCGGCCGCGATTTCGTGATCCCGGACGACGTCAAGCGCGTGGCGGTGCCGGTCATGTCCCATCGCCTGCTGATCGACACGAACCTCTACGGGATGCCCCGGATCGAGGAGTCGGAACGCTTCGTCGAGGAGCTCCTCACTTCCGTCGCGGCGCCGTGAAGCTCACCCGCTCCGGCTGGGGCGCCCTCTTCCTGCTCGGCCTCACGTTCGCGGCCGCGGGCTCGAGCGGCAACAATCTCCTCTACCTCCTCTACGGCTCGCTCGTGTCGGCGTTTCTCCTGTCCTTGACGCTCGGTCACTGGAACCTCCGGCGCGTCGAGTCGTCTTTCGAGCATCCCGACCAGGTCTTCCGCGAGAGCGAGTTTACTCTCGTCGCTTCGCTTCGCGCCGCCCACCCTCTCGGCGGCGTGGCGATCTGGCTCGTGCGCGGCTCGACCGCCCGGTTCGTCGACCGAGTGCCTACCGACCCTTCGATGACGCTCGAGCTGCCCTACCGCTGCGCGCGCCGCGGCGTGAACCGTGTCGACGACGTCTTCCTCGCGTCGAGCTTCCCGCTCGGCCTGATACTCCACCGCCGCCCCGCGTCGCGTCACGAAATCGTGGCTCTTCCCAAGCTGCGCGAGGTCCGCTCCGCCGCGGAGGTCGATTCTTCCGTGCAGCTTAGCGGCACCGCCGTGTTGAGAAAGAGCCGGACGGGAGAGCTCTACGGCATCCGGGAGTTCCATCCAGGGGAGCACGCCGGCAACATCCACTGGAAGCTCACCGCCAAGACGGGAAAGCTGCTTGTAGTCGAGAACGCCGAGACCACCGGCTCGCGCATGACGGTCCGACTGGAATCGATCGGCGCGGGCCCCGCGGCCGAACAGCGCATCGAGGAAGCGGCCTCGGCGTGCCGCTACCTCGTCGACTCGGGCTGCGAGGTTCGCCTGGTGACGCCCGAGACCGAGATCGGCTTCGGGCGGGGTTTGACGCATCTCGACGCGCTCCTGCGCGCGCTGGCGATTGCGGGCGCGGGCAAGACTCCGGAGGATCGTCCGCCATCCCCACCGCCCGCCGGGCTGCCCGCCCTCGACATCCTGCCTCGCCGACGGCTTTTCGTGGTCGGTGCGGCGCTTGTCTATCTGTCCCTATTCTTGATCGACGAGATCAACCCGGCGACGCTCGGCGGATTGTTTCCGATCCTGTTCATCGGCGCCTGGATCCAAGAGCGCGGCATTTCTCCGCTTCCGGGCCTGCTATGGAACCTGATCTCCGCCGCCGTGCTCGTCTGGATCGTCGCGCTGGACTGGAGGATTTCCGGCATCACGCTCGCCAACACGCACCTGATCCTGTATCTGCTGACGAACCGCCTGTTCAATCCCCTGGACTCCAAGGAACTCGAGCAGACCTTCTTCATCATGTTCCTCGGTTTCTTCCTGGTGTCCGGCCAGACGATCAGCCTTTGGTACTTCCCGTCGTTCTTGGTCTTTCTCGGCTACTGCGGAGCCTGGGCCGCCGTGGGAGGAGGGGCGCGGCTGGGTCAATGGCGGCGCTGGGTCCCCGCCACCGGGGCGGCGCTCGCCGGGTGCGCGCTGCTGACGGCCGGCGTCTTCGCCGCGACGCCGCGGCTGGAGTCGCGCTACAGGATCAATCCCATCGCGAGCTCGCTGGGCCTCGACAAGCTCCAGGCGAGCGCCTCGGCCATCACGGGATTCACCGAGGACGTCTCTCTCGGGTTCTTCGGGCAGATGAAAAAGTCGAGCGCGCGCGTGATGCAGGTCCGGCGGGAGGGGAGTTCCGACGCGCCGGGATCGCTCTACGTCCGGGGCGCGGCCTTCGACCGTTTCGACGGCCGGCGCTGGACGAAGACACCGCGCGTGGATTTCCGCTACCGTTCCGGCGCGCGCGTGTATTCCACGAGCGGAGGCCGCGCGTGGGTCGCCCGCAAGGCGGCGGGATTCGTCTTTCCTTCGGAAGCGTCGAAAGCGCGGACCTACCTCTTCACGGTGTACCCGATCGGCTCGTCGGTGCTGTTCACCGCGGGCGGCGTCTCGACTCTCGACGGAGGCCTCGCCCCGGTCTATTTCGACGCCTCGGACACGATCTACGTGACCGCCCCGCATTCGGCCGGCGTGCGCTACAGGGTCCGGGGGGATCCGGAGGCGGTGACGCTGAGCCGCAGCGTCGTGGACTATCCGCGCATCGCCTCGATGTTTCTGCAGCTGCCGAAGACGCTCAGCCCCAAGGTCACGGAGCTCGGCGCGTCGCTCTCGGCCGGGCGCGGCACGCCCAAGGAGAAGGTGCTCGCGGTGCAGGCCTTCCTGCGCAAGGGGTTCCGCTACGCCGCCTACGCGGAAGACAATAGGACCTCGCTGGAGGACTTCCTGCTGAAGTCCAAGCGCGGCAACTGCGAGTATTTCGCCACCGCCGGAGCCGTCCTGCTGCGGCTCGCCGGCGTCCCCGCCCGGCTGGTGACCGGGTTCCTGTCGGACGAATGGAACGAATACGGCGCGTTCTACGACGTCCGCCAGAACCAGGCCCACGCGTGGGTCGAGACGTACGTGGACGGCCGCTGGACGCGATTCGATCCGACGCCGGCGAGCAGCTTCCTGCCGATCCGGTCCCTCGCGGAGCGCGCGTCCAAATGGTTCGACGCGGTGCAGGCGCAGTGGTACATGCACGTCATCGGCTACGACACGTACGTGCAGCACAACACCTTCCGGCGCATCGGCGCGGGCATCTCGCGGGAAGCGATGGCCCGCGCCGTCGCGCGGCTGCTGCGCTTGAGCGTCTGGCTCGCCGCGGCGCTCGCCGTCGTCTGGCTGGCTGGCGCGCCGGCTCTGGCCCGCGGGCCGCAGACCGGGATTCTTCGAGGAGGCGCAATCGGCGCTTGAGCGCGCGGGGTTCCGCCGCCCGACGCATCTGACCGCGCGCGAATACTCGCAGCAGGTGTCCGCGCGGAGCCCCAAGCTCTCCTCCATCTTGCGGCTGTGCGAGCTCCATTACGCGGAGCGATTCGGCCGTAGGCCTCTGGACGCGGAGGAGAGCAGCACGGCCCGGCGGCTGCTCCGCGAGCTCAAGGCCCAGCTCTAGCGGCGCGTTTGCTACAATACTCCGCCGTGACCTCACTCGAGAGCCGCAAGCTGCCCGCCTACGCGGCGGCGGCGGTCCTCACTCTCTGCGTAAGCGCCGTGATCGTCAGGCACCGAAACAAGGCCGCGTCGCTCGCGCGCAACGTGGAGCGGCTGGGGAAGCTGCGCGCGGCGGTACTCGAGCACAAGAAGCGGACCGGACGGTTTCCGGAGCGCCTCGAGGACGCCGGCGCGGTTCCGCCGCTGGAGGGAATGGCCGCGCGCCATCCGAACGCCGATGCAGGCAAGGCGATCGAGCTGCGGGACGCGTGGATCACGATGGCGGTGCTGTTCGCGACCGCGGATACCTCCGGCAAGGGCGCTTCGCTGGTGGGGGGGTGGACCGGGAACGGCACGCTGGTGAAGGAGGACATGAGTTGCGCGCGCGGCGTCTGCACGACGAAGAAGCGGCTGTCTCCGGGGCCGTATCGTTACGGACTTTACCCGCGAGACCCGAAGGTGCCGCCGATTCCGGTGCTGAAGCGAGAAATCACTCTCGCGGCGCCGCACGGCGACGGCGTGTGGGACGTCGATGCCCGGGACGCGTTGACCGATGCGGGCCGCTGGGGCTACGACCCCTCGAACGGTCGGGTGCTGATCGCATGCACCTGCACGGACCTGGGCCCCAGCGCCGGCAGGGCAATGTACAAATATTAGAATGAAACTCTACGTTCAAAGCTTCGGCTGCCAGATGTCCGTCGCGGACGGCGAGGAGATGTCGCGCCCGCTGCTCGCGAAGGGCTTCTCTGCGACCGCGAGTTTGGACGATGCCGACGCCGCCTTGATCAACACCTGCACCGTCCGCCAGCACGCCGAGGACAAGGCCGTCTCCCTTCTCGGCCGCCTGCGCGAGTGGAAGGAGGCTCGTCCCGAGCGCGTCCTGATCGTGGCCGGCTGCGCGGCGGAGCGGCTGGGGGAGAAGATCCAAGAACGCTTTCCGTTCGTCGATCTCGTCGTGGGCGCCAAGTCCATCGAGGAGTACCCGCGGCTCGTCGAACAGGCGCTCGGCGAGCGCTTCGACGGGCTGCGCGAGAACCGCGCGGCGTGGGGGGAAGAACCCGCGACTTCCGGCTCCGTGTCCGCGTATGTGACGATCATGCGCGGCTGCAACTACTCCTGTTCCTACTGCATCGTCCCCGCGGTGCGCGGCCGCGAGCTGTACCGCCCGATGGACGCCGTGGTGGCGGAAGCGAGGCGGCGCGTCTCGGAGGGAGCCCGTGAAATCATGCTTCTCGGGCAGACGGTCAACAGCTATCGACCTTCTCCCGGAGTGGACTTCGCAGACCTTCTCCGCGCGCTGGATGCGCTCGACGGCCTCGAGCGCGTGCGCTTCATGAGCCCCCACCCATACTACCTGACGGATCGCATGATCGACGCCATGGCCGCGAGCCGCAAGGTCTGCCGGCACATGCACCTGCCCCTCCAATCGGGCTCCAACCCCGTTCTTCAGCGGATGCGGCGCAACTACACGATCGAGGATTTCGAGCGGCGCGTGGACCGTCTCCGCGGCGCCATGCCGGACGTCGCCGTCACGACCGACGTCATCGTCGGCTTTCCCGGCGAGAGCGAGGGCGACTTCGCGCGCACCTTGGACGCCGTGAGACGGCTCGATCCCGTGTCGGCGTACTGCTTCAAGTTCTCACCTCGCCCCGGCACGGAAGCTGCGCACGCCGAGGACGACGTCACTTTGGACGAAAAGGAATGCCGCCTGCGAAGGCTCCTGGAGATCGTGGACGCGAGGATGAAGGCTCACCTCGAGTCCTGGATCGGCCGCGAGACGACCGTCCTACTGGAGGACGAGCGCTTCGGCCGCACGGGGCAGTTCTTCAAGGCCACGCTGGAGACGGCGGGCCGCATCGGAGAGTTGTCGACCGGAGTCGTGACGGGCGCGACCAAGACCGGCCTTCGCGTAAGACCCCGCGCGCCCTGCCTCATCCCCTAGGCCTATTTGGGCCCCCGATCTAGGACCCGGCGTCGGTCCGACTAGGCCTCGCAACCTCCTATCGCGTAGGCCCAAATTTCTCGTGCGCGCGCCCCATTCGGCCCTAGGGCAGCGGGTAGTACTCGGGTTATGATTGTGTCCATGCAGCCTACAAAGCACGAGGTCAACTCAATGTTCAAGAAATGCATGTCGCTCCTGCTCGTCGCGGCGATGTTCCCCGCACCCATCTTGTCTCAACCCGTCGGATTCAAGGCGAACACGAAGGCCGTGGCGGACGCCGGGTTCTCTTTCAGCGATCGCGACTCGATCTGGGTGGACGAAGAGGGCGATCGCCTCGATTCGGCGACCATTCTAAAACTCTATCCCAACGAGGTCGTACGCATGACGCTCGGGCTTTTCGACGCCGAGGAACAGGCCCGGGTCCGAGGCCGCCAGTCGGAGCTCCTCGCGCTGATCCAAAGCAAGGTCGCCTCTGGCGAATACAAGCTCTCCTTGAGCCGACCCGACAACCAAGTGGCGTCGCTGACCGGGTCCTTCTCCGACACTCCGAGGATATCCAACGCGACGCATCCGCACTCCGTGACCGGAGGACCCAGTCTCGCGCACCTCAATGACCTCAGTTGGGACGGGACTCACGGCGGGGTGATTCTGGCGGCCAGCAGACCGTCGCCGCCGTCGCCGCCGCCGTACCGCGCGCCGCCGCCGCCGTCGCCGCCGCCGTACCGCGCGCCCCCGCCGCCGTCGCCTCCTCCGTATCGACCGCCGCCGCCGCCGTCGCCTCCTCCGTATCGGCCGCCGCCGCCGCCGTCGCCTCCTCCGTATCGGCCGCCGCCACCGCCGCCGCCGCCTGTCCACAATCCTCCACCGCCGCCTCCGAGGCCCGTTTCGCCTCCGCCTCCGCCGCCTCCGGCTACGGCTCCTCGTCCGACGCCGCCGACGTCCGTGCCGGTCGTCCCGAGACCGCAGCCTCCGACTCCTCAACCTCCGGCGCCGCAGCCTCCCGCGACCGCGCCGCGACCGACGCCTCCGCAGCAGCATCCGCCGACGCAACCGCCGGCGACGCATCCTCCGACGACCGCGCCGCGGCCGACGCCTCCTCAGCAGCGTCCGTCGCCGCAGCCGCCGGCCGGCACCGCGCCTCGTCCGCTGCCTCCGACGTCTACCGCCCCGGCGCCCGCGCCGAGGCCCGCCGTCACGCCTAGCGGTACGGTCCGCCATGGACAGCCGATCGGCGAGCCGCAGCTGCAGCCGGGCACCGTGAAGAACTCGACGAGGTATCTTGGGATGGGCGCCGCCGTCACGACGGGCGTCCTTGTGGGCGGGGCGCTCTACCACAAGGAGACCAGCGGCAACCAGTCCACGACGACCATCACGAATCCGCAAGGCCAGAAGACGATCCAAGTCGAGCGAACGGATGCGAGAACGGGCGTGAAAACGACCGAAATCACGCACCACGACGGGGTCCGGAGCAACATCGTCCACGATCCCAACAAGAACGTGACGAGGACCGAGGTCACGCGGCCTAATGGCAGCACGAGCCGGATCATCGAGAACCAGCAGACCGGCTTCAAGTCCATCGCGACGGACCGCCGCGACGCGACCGGAGCCATACGAACGACGACTCGCGAAACCCACGTCGACAGGAACAATCCGCAGAACATCACGCGCATCACCAAGCATCCCGACGGCTCGCAGACGAAGCGGGAGACGAGCGGGGTGGTCACGCAGACGAGCCCCAACGGCTCCCGCGTGATCCGCACCACGCCCGACGGGCACGGCGGGATCACCAAGACGACCACCTACAGAAACGGCGGCACGTCGACCACCACGCGCACGGTCGGGCCGAACGGAAACGTGACGGTCACCAAGAACGTGCACGTCCAAGGCCGTCCGGTGGTGACGCGCGAATACCATCATCACCACTACCATTACGGCGGCTACAGCTACTACGCGTACTCTCCGTTCTGGGGTCCCGCGTACTACCCGTGGGGCTGGTATTATTCGCCCTTCCTGGCGCCCGTCTACTACCCGCCGTACGTTTGGGGCTGGGGCTGGTGGTATCCGCACTGGAGCTGGTACTTCGCGCCCTACCCGGTATACTCGCAGCCTTCGTACTGGGTCACGGACTACGTGATCTCGGACTACATCGCCGAACGCCAGTCGGCCGTCAGCGCCGACGACGCCGCGCGCGCGGCGGACCTGAGCGCGCAGAGAGCTCAGCTCTCCGCCGACCAGGCGCAAAAGGCGAAGGAAGAGGCGGAGAAGGCGCAAGCGGCCGCGCAGATCACTCAGCCGATCAAGGATCAGATCGCCGAGCAGGTCAAGCAGGGCATGACCGACATCAAGGAAAAGAAAACGACCCAGGTCGTCGCGACCCTCAACACGAAGACCATCTTCGTGGTCCACGAAGAGATCGAAGCGACCATGCACAACGACGAGAACGAGGTCTGCGGCCTCAGCGAAGGCGACCTCGTGCGAGTCTCGGAGCTGCCCAAGGAAGGCGAGCAGCACGTCGTCATGCGGGTCCTCACCGCCGGCAAGGACAGCTGCAAGGCCGGCTCTCAAGTGCACGTCGCGCTCAGCAAGGTTCAAGAGATGCACAATGAGTTCATGGAGCGCGTCGAACGGGGCATGAAGGAAGCGGAGGAGCGCAAGATCGGCGGCGATCGGCCCCAGTAGACTCCGACGCAGACGCTGCACGGCGGGCTCCGAACGAAATCCGGAGCCCGCCGCTTCATTTTAGGACGAAATCGTCCCTTGCACTTGAACCAGCGAGATAATCTTGATATCCTTACTGCACAACCTATGAGCCGCCCCGACGGAAAAGGACGCGAGCGCCGCAAGCACCACCGGCTTCCCTTTGTCGAAGGCCTGATCGAACCGATTACGTTCCACTACGCGCCAGCGAAGCTCGAGAAGGGCGAGAAGCCCGCCAAATCCAGCAAGCTGATGACGCACGACCAGCCGGCGATTCTCACGAATTTATCCGCGGGCGGCATGTCGCTCATCATGTTCGCGGAGCCTCCGCACGTCAAGGCCATGCACTTGGAGCTGACCCTTCCCGGCCTGCCCAACATGCCGATCGAGGCGAAGATCGTGCGGGTGCACATGAAGGGCGAGACGTACAATCTCGGCCTGCAGTTCACGAAGATCCAAAAAAAGCACCAGAATTCGATCAACCACTGGGCCGAGGATCACATGGACTGCGAGACGCGCATCGCGCTGAGTCTCCCCGAAGCCTGCGTCCCGACCTGCCGCTACAACGCCCTGTGCCAGAAGCCGCAGAAAGCGCCCCACTGGCCGAAGAAGTCCTGAACCCGCCCCTGATCGCGATCGTCGGACCCACCGCCTCCGGCAAGAGCGCGCTCGGAATCGAGCTCGCTAGACGGCTGGGCGGCGAGATCGTCTCCGCCGATTCCCGACAGATGTACCGGCATCTCGATGCCGGGACCGCCAAGCCTCGAGGCGCGTGGGAAGAGTCCTCCGGCGCCGAGCGCCGATTCGTGGCGGAGGGAGTCCCGCACCATCTCGTCGACATCCTGGAGCCGTCGGAGGCGATCGACGCCGGAAGATTCGCGTCCCTCGCGAAAGGGGCCGTGGCCCAGATCGAGTCGAGGGGCAAGCGGCCGATTCTAGTCGGCGGCACCGGGCTCTACCTGCGCGCCCTCCTCGAAGGACTCGACCCGCTCCCCAAGCGCGACGAACGGATCCGCGAGCGCCTGGCCGAGATGGCGGACGCCAACGGCCGGCATTGGCTCCACGAGGAGCTAGAGCGCGTGGACCCCGAGGCCGCCAAGCGCATTCCGGCCAACAATCTTCAGCGTGTCGTCCGCGCGCTGGAGGTCTACGAGCTGACCGGCAAGCCGATCTCATCGCAATGGACGGGGAAACCGGAGGCCTCGGGTCCCGCCCCGATCTACCTCGGCAT
The DNA here is from genome assembly GCA_016194745.1 of Elusimicrobiota bacterium. Classification (GTDB taxonomy): domain Bacteria; phylum Elusimicrobiota; class Elusimicrobia; order UBA1565; family JACRDR01; genus JACQBA01. The sequence goes on along the minus strand of JACQBA010000018.1, from coordinate 52,541 downwards.
CGCCTGGCCGAGGGCCGGGCTCGAGGAACGCATTCGGGACCGCTGCGAGGACATGTTCCCGGGCATTCTCGACGAGGTCCGCCGCCTCGTTCCCGCGCGCTTCACGGGGCGCGAGCCGGGATTCCAGAGCCTCGGCTATCCGGAGGCGCTGCGGTGCATCGCGGGCGAGTCGACGCAGGCGCAAGGCCTGGCGTCCATGATCCGGTCGACCGTGGCGTACGCCAAGCGCCAAGCCACCTGGTTCAAGCGCCAGGTTTCGGTCCGCTGGATCGAGGCCGGGGACGGCGATCCCGACGCTTGGGCGGACGCCGCCCTCGAGCTCGTCGGATGAACGAACGCCGCGGCGAGCGCGTGATCCTCGTCGGCGTCGCGAAAAAGACGCGCGACGACCGGCTCGACTCGAGCCTAGAGGAACTCCATCGCCTCACCGAGACCGCGGGAGGCGTTGTCGTCGAGACCCTGTCGCAGCGTCTCGAGCGCTTCGACCCGCGCACGATGATCGGGGCGGGGAAGGTCGCCGAAGTCGGCGAGGCCGTGCGGCGCCACCGGGTGCGCACCGTCATCTTCGACGAGGACCTCTCTCCGGCGCAGCAGAACAACCTCGAAAAAGAAGTGAAGGCCAAGATCATCGACCGCACGCGCCTCATCCTCGATATCTTCGCTCAACGCGCCCGCACGCGCGAGGGCGAGCTCCAGGTCGAGCTCGCGCAGCTCTCCTACATGCTGCCGCGGCTGACGGGCTCCTGGCGCGGCTTCTCGCAGCAGGTCGGAGGCATCGGAACGCGCGGCCCCGGCGAACGCAAGCTCGAGTACGAGCGCCGGCACATCCGGCTGCGCATCAAGTATCTGCAGCAGGCGATCGCCAAGGTCAAGCAGGAGCGCTCCATCCAACGCGACCGCCGCCGCTCAGTGCCGGTGCCGCAGGTGGCGATCATCGGATACACGAACGTAGGGAAGTCGACTTTGCTCAACACGCTGACCAAGTCCGAGGCCGTCTACGCCGACGACAAGCTCTTTGCCACGCTTGACCCGACGTCGCGCCGCGTCAAGCTGCCGGAAGGCGGCTGGGCGGTCTTCACCGATACCGTCGGCTTCATCCAAAAGCTCCCGACGACGCTTGTCGCGGCGTTCCGCGCGACCCTCGAGGAGGTCGCCCTGGCGGACTGCCTGATCCACGTGACCGATGCCTCCAGCGCGGACCGGGCGGCGCAGACGAAGGCGGTCGAAACGATCTTGTCGGAACTCGGCGCCGACGCGCTGCCCCGCATCGAGGCGGTCAATAAGGCGGACCTGCTCCCCGACTCCGAGCGCCGCCGCCTGCGGCAGGAATCGTCGAGGGCCGTGTTCATTTCTGCGCGCAAGAAGGAGGGGATCGAGGAGATGCTGACGCGGGTCCAGGACTCGCTGCACGAGCGCTGGATGCTCCGCGAGCTCGATCTCGATGCCTCCAGGTCCCGACTGATCCCGGAGGCCTACCGCTGCGCGCAGGTGCTCAAGCAATCGGCTCACGACGGCAAGATCCGGCTGAGCCTTCGCATCACGCCGGAGAACTGGTCGCGGCTCAAGGCCCGCCTGTCGACGGCATGAACGGCGCCTCGGTCGCGCTCGTCGCGGCGAGCTACGTATCCGGCGCGATCCCAGCCGGATATCTGATCACCAAACGCGCGGCCGGCACCGACATCCGGGAGCACGGCTCCGGAAATCCCGGAGCGGCCAACGTCTACAAGGTCGTGGGGCCGAAGGCGGGCCTGGCCACGCTCGCCGCCGATTCGCTGAAGGGATTTTTCCCGGTCTGGCTTGCGGCGCGGCTGTTTCCAAACGATCTCGAGCTTCAAGCGGTGTGCGGCGCCTTCGCGATCGCGGGCCACGTATGGACCGTGTTCCTGAAGTTTCGCGGGGGGAAAGCGGTCGCGACGTCGGCCGGCGTCTTCGCGGCGCTGCTGCCGGCGCCGCTGGCGGTGGACGTCCTGATCTTCGCCGCCGGCATCAAGTTCAGCGGGCATATCTCGATCGGTTCCGTGGCGGCCGCCGCGGCCTTTCCGATCCTCGCGTGGGCGTTCCGCGCTCCTCTGCCCTTCGAAGCCCTCGCGGTGGGCGCATGCGGGCTCATCCTCGCGAAGCACGCGTCCAACCTGCGCCGGATTTTCGGCGCGAAACGAGACTAGGATTCCCGGCGCCAACCGGGCAGGGCCCCTTCGCCTCAAGAAATTCTGCAGCCGCACACGAAAGCGGGCATCAGGCTGCCCAAGAAAGCGACCAAAGCCGCCAGCCCCTGGAAATCCGAAAACCGCCCGCAATAATCAACTCCGCGGCTGCCGCCGTCAAATTTTAGGCAAGCGCCGTCAGAGAAATTGACGTCCGAGCCCCTGGCGGAGGGTACATTCGCGCCAAAAAAATGCCCAAGCCCGTACCCTTGAAAAAATACAAGAAATACTTTAATATTCCAGGGTACTTCTAGTTTGGGACAACCTTGTGAGCAAAGAACCCGACGAAGGGAAAGCCGCCGAAAAGGAGGTTCGCATCTACTCCCTTGCGACCACCCAGAACGAGTGCATCATGTTCCTGGAGGAGGTCAACGGCAATCGACTGCTGCCCATCTGGATCGGTTTATCCGAAGGCCAGGCGATCGCGATCAGATTCTCGGGAATCGTCTTGCCGAGGCCCCTCACGCATGATCTTCTCCTGTCGACCGTCAAGATGCTCGGCTGGAACGTGGACAAGGTCGTCGTCCACGATCTCAAGGACAACACGTTCTACGCCAACATCCATTTGAAAAAATCCGGCCAAGCCACGGTCGTCGATTCCCGTCCGTCCGACGCCATCGCCGTCGCCGTCCGCGCGGGCTGCTCCATCTTCGTCGATGAGCGCGTGTTCGAGCGCTGCCAGGTGCTCAACAAGCCGATTTCCGAGACGGAAGTGCAGAAATTCAAAGAAGAGCTCAAGAATCTCAAGCCCGAGGACATCTTCAAGGAATTGAAGGAAAAGAAGACGAAGCCGAAGCCGCCTGAGGGCGAGGAAAAGGGGAAATCCAAGGAGAAAGAGGACGATGAATAGACTCGACATCATCAGGGCCGTCGCCAAGACCCTATCCTCGAAAGTCGATGCGACGCGCGCGGTCCAGGCGACGTTCGACACCATCCGGCAGGCGCTCAACAGCAACGAAAAGGTCGTCATCTCGAACTTCGGCACGTTCAGGGTAAAGGCCCGCCAGTCCAGGCAGGGGCGCAATCCGAAGACGGGAGCAACCGTAACCGTACCTCCCCGAAAGGGAGTCCGTTTCAAGGCCTCGCGCAACCTGCTTTCGCCATAGCCCCCATCGCCATGTCCGGCCCGGAGCTTCGGCCGCTATTTCCCGACCAGGAGTTCTTCAATATCGGCGAGGCGGCGCGCATCGTGCAGGTCCCCGATTACACGCTACGCTACTGGGAAACGCATCTCCGACTGCTCCGCCCCGTGCGCCGCGAAAGCGGCCACCGCCGCTACACGAGACGCGACTTGGAGACCATTCTCAAAGTGAAGGCGTTGATGCAAAACGGCACGATGACCCTGGCGGGCGCCAAGGAGGCGCTCCTGCAGGACAAGCGCCGTCGCCGGCCCAAGGAGCCATTGCCGCCGGGCGCACAGGACGCCGCGGCCCATAAGCTCCTGCGGGACCTCCGGGACGATCTGCGGGCGATACTGACGGAATTCTCCCGGTAATTGGTATAATCTACAATCGGCCAAGGCGCAGGGGCCGGGTTTGACTTATCGGGGAGTGGCTCAATGGTAGAGCGCTCGCTTGGGGTGCGAGAGATTCCGGGTTCGATCCCCGGCTCCCCGAATCCTGCCCCTTCCAAACGCGTCGCGTTTCTATACGCCAGCCATCCCTCCGGGCATTCCCGCGCGGCCGAAGCGCTCCAGGCGCAGCTCCGTTCGATGGAGCCGGGGCTCCAATCTCAACGGCTCGAACTCATCTCCGACCTTCACCCGTTCTTCGGCTCGATCATCAGCAAGGCCTATCTCGAGCTTGTCCAGACGACACCCAAGGTTTGGGACTATCTCTATAACAGCCAGTTCGTCGCGCAAGCCGTCAATGAGTTTCGAGACATTCTCAGCGGCCCCCATCGCCGCAAGCTCCGGCACTGGCTGAGCGGGCACAAGCCCGACGCGATCGTCTGCACGCACGCGCTGCCGTGCGCGACCATCGCGGTGGAGAAGGAAATGGGCGGCGTCGATGCGCCTTTAGTCGCCGTGCTCACCGACTTCGGCGTGAACGCGTATTGGATCTCGCCGTTTGTCGATCTGTATTTGGCCCCCACCCAGCAAGCCAAGCGCGAATTGATTCGCCTGGGCGTCTCGGCCGGCCGGATCGCGGTGACCGGCATCCCGATCCATCCACGACACGCGCGTCCGCCGTCCAGGGGGGAAGCGGCTCGAGAGCTGGGCCTCGATCCGGCCCGCCAAACCCTGCTGGTCGCCGGCGGCACGAAAGGCCTGGGGCCGATCCGCGACATTGCGCCGCGACTGTTGGAATCCAACGCGAAGCTGCAGATGGTCGCCGTGTGCGGCTCCAACGAGGAGCTGCGCTCCTGGTTCGAGTCCAAGGCGGAACGCTTCAAGAAGCGTCTCGTCGTTCTCGGATTCACCGATCAGATGCCCGCCTGCCTCGCGGCGTCGGATATGCTGGTCGGAAAGGCCGGAGGAGTAACGGCGGCGGAGGCGCTCGCCGCGGGCGTCCCCATGGCCATCCTCTCGCCTCTTCCCGGCCAAGAGGAGCGGAATTCCGTCTATCTGACGGAACAAGGCGCGGCCCTCCGCGCGGACGATCAATCGGACCTTATCGCGTCCGTGCGCCGCATCCTGTCGGATCCCAAGCGCCTCAACGCCATGAAAGCGACGGCCGCAAGACTGGGGCGCCGCGATTCCGCGCAAAAGGCGTGCAAAGAGATCCTCAAGATCGTCCGCTGACCGTCATACCGCCGTAACTATCCCGAAACGTACGTTTAACAAGATCGAAACCCAATTTCTGCCGCCATCTGTTACCTAGACTCTTATCCGAGCCATATCCCGCCTATATAGGGCGGATATGGCTTTACGTATGAGCGCCTTGCGCTTTATGACCCCACTTCTGAAGCTAGGGGTAGTGTTGTGTCCTGCGGCGATCGCCGTCGCCGCCGGCAGCCGCTATGCCATTTTCTCCTTGACGCTTACCCAGGCCGAACAACGGGCGCGCGCCCATTCTCCCGAGGTCAAAGAAAGCGCTGAACAGGCCTACGCGGCCGGCGCGCAGGCGGAGGCGCAGTTCGGCGCGCTGCTGCCGCGGGTCACTCTCGACGGCTATTACCGGTATCAATCGGCGCCGCTCGCGCTTCCGACCGTCTTCAACTCCGAGCGCGCGACCGCGATCGGACCCTCCGTGTCGTGGACCCTATGGGACCAAGGCGCCCTCTACCGCACCTGGCAGGCGCAGAAAGCTAACGCTCAATCGCAGGACGAGCGTAAGCGCCTCCTGCAGACGCAGGCGGTTCTGGGCGTGCGCCTCGCCTACGTGCAGGTCGTGCTGGCCCGGGAGCAGGTGCGCCTCCTGGCCGAGTCCGTGGGGGTGGCGAGCGCCCAGCACAAGGACGTCCAAAAGCGCTTTCGCGCGGGCGCGGCGAGCAAGATCGACGTATTGATCGCGCACCAAGCCGAGCTCGAGAGACGCAAGGAGTTCCTGACGGCCCAAGCTTCCTTGGGATCCGCGTTGAGGGAGCTGTTCCAGCTCGTCGGAGAGACCGGCAGCTTCGACCTCGCTCGGCCCGCAGACGCAAGGCAAGGCTTCCAGCTTCCGGCCGGTCTTCCCACGCCGTCGCTGCTCGTGGAGGTGGATCCGCTGACGCGCGTCTCGCCGCTTCTCGCGTCCGCCGCGACGGGCAATTGGGACAAGACCCATCCCGAGCTCAAAGCCCTCGATCGCCAGGAAGAGGCGGCCACGCTCAGCGCGCGGAGCATCGAGAGCGGCCGCTGGCCCAAACTCCAGTTCAACGCGCTCATGGCGTACGAATATCCCAACACGCAGCTCAGCAGCGTCACGCAGAAAGCTTTTTCCCTGGCGGCGAGCGTGCCGTTGTTCGAGGGCCGGCAGATCGAAAACCTGGCGTCCAGGCAGAAGCACCTGGCGGCGGCCGTCAAGCAGCGCCGCGGCCTGGTCGAAGAGCTCCTATCGCGCGAGTGGGACAAGGCGCAGCTGAAGCTCGAAATGCTGCGCGAGCAGAAGAAGCTCGAGGACACCCGGGTCGAGGAATCGAAGGAGCTGGCGGAGCTCATCTACATCGCGTACAGGGCGGGCCGCTCGACCTTCCTCGACGTCTCCGTGGCGAACCTTTCGGCGCTGCAGGCGAAGATCCAGACGGCGCAGACGAGCGCCCAAATACTGGTCCAGCTCGCGCAGCTGGCCCAATTGGCGGGGCAGGGATGACGCCATGAAGCTCATCACCGCGCTGCTGCTGATCGTCGGCATCGCCGCCCTCGGCGTCGCCACCTATTGGGACCGCTTCGTCAAGGAGGACTTCCGCTACACCGGCACCGTCGAGGCTACGTTCGTCGACCTGCCGTCGCGCGTGTCTTCGACGATCTCAACGATGACGGTGCAGGAGGGCGACTCGGTCTCGAAGGGGCAGATGCTCGTCGAGCTCGGCTGCGAGGACCTGAAGCTGGACGCGAGCATCGCCGAACGGGACTTCAAGCGCAACGATAGGCTGCTGCGGGCCGGGTCCGCTCCGTACGAGCTCTACGATAAGAGCCGCACCCGGCGCGACCTGACGGCGCTGAACGTGGAATGGTGCCGCATCGCCTCGCCGATCAACGGCGTGGTCCTCGCCCGAGTGAAGGAGCCGGGGGAATGGGCCGCGCCGGGAGTCTCGCTCCTGACGCTCGCGGATCTCGACGATCTCTACGCCTACGCGTACGTCCCGCAGTCGGTGCTCTACCGCTTAAAGCCCGGGGACGCCGTGACGGCCCGACTACCGGAGGCCGGAGACCTTGCGAGGCGGGGCCGCATCGCGTTCATCCGTCCGGAAGCCGAGTTCACTCCGAGGAACGTCCAGACGCGCAAGGAGCGCACGCGACTTGTCTACGCCGTCAAGATTCATCTTGATAACCAGGACCGAATTCTCAAACCCGGCATGCCGATAGAGATCGATCTTCCGCACTAATGCATGCCCGGCATAGAGATCCAGACGGAGCTGCTGCGCAAGCGCCTTGGGAAGAAGCAGGCCTTAGACGGCCTTTCTCTTCGGTTCGCACCCACCCGGCTTCACACCATCATCGGCCCCAACGGCGCGGGGAAAACGACGTTCCTTAGGCACATCACCGGGCTCCTGAAGGCGGATTCCGGACGCATCGTTTTTCGCAAGGACGGCGCGGAGGTCGCCGCGCCCGACCTTCGCTCGAAGATCACCTACGTGACACAACATGACAGCCTCTACGGCGATCTTTCGGTCGCGGAGCATCTCGCGTTCTTCGCCAAGCTTTACGGTCTCCGGAAGGAGGAATACGCCGCCCAGCGCGACGAGCTTCTCTCTCTGTCGCGGCTAAGACCGTTCATGGACCGGCCCGCGATGCATCTGTCCGGCGGCATGTACAAGAAGCTCGCCTTGATCTGCGCCCTCCTGCCCTCTCCCGAGGTCGTACTGCTCGATGAGCCCACCGTGGGGCTTGATCCCGTCAGTCGCTGGGAGTTCTGGGAACTCCTCCAAGTTCTCGTGGACGCCGGACTGATGACGATCATCGTCACCACTTCCTATATGGATGAGGGGGAGCGGAGCGCCGACGTCCACTTGATCGACAAGGGAAAGACGCTCGCGGAAGGAGAGCCGAGCGCCATCCTGAAGAATTTCGGCGTCGCGTCCATCTTCGACGTATTCCTTAAAGGAACCGTCGCGGTATGATGGGGACACCCGACGTCGTCGAGATCGAAGGACTCGAGGTCCGATACGGCACGTTCAAAGCGGTGGACGGCATCTCCTTGAACGTCCGCGCCGGCGAGATATTCGGCATCCTAGGCGCCAACGGCGCCGGGAAAACGACCACGATCCGCGTGCTCTGCGGGCTCCTGCGGCCCACGGCCGGGCGCGTTCGCATCGGCGGTGTGGACCCGGCGCAGGACCTCACCGCGATCAAAGGCGGCGTCGGATACGTATCGCAGCGCTTCACCCTCTATAGCGACCTGACGATCGAGCAGAACCTGCATTTCACAGCGGCGCTGCGGCGCATGGACGAGAAGCAGCGGGACCGCCGCATCAGGATCCTCTTGGAAGTGATCAAGTTCTACGAGCCTCTCTCGACTCTGGTCCAGGACCTTTCCGGCGGGCACCGCCAAGAGGTCTCCATCGTCGCGGCGATGCTGCACGATCCTCAACTGATCATTCTCGATGAGCCGACCGCGGGCGTCTCTCCGAACGCGCGGCTCCGGCTGTGGAATCTGGTGCGCCAGATCGCGGACCTCGGCAAGACGATCTTCATCGCCACGCACCACATGGACGAGGCGGAGCAGTGCGACCGGCTGGCGTTTATGCGGGAGGGGAAGATCATCGCGCTCGACACGCCGGGAGAGCTCAAGATCAAGGCGTTTCCCGAGCCCATGTACGCGCTGAGCGCGGGCGAAGGCGCCCCGGAACGGTGGATAGACCGGGTGAGGGGAGACTCGAGCGTGTTTACGGCCACCTGCCACGGGCTGCGCTGGCACGTCGGCATTCGCGACGAGGAGGCCTTCCGCCGTCTGCTCGAAGGGTTTGGCGGAAGCGTCCGTTCCGAGAGGATCAGCCCCTCTCTTGAGGACGCCTTCGTGCGGCTCGGCAAGAAGCAAGTCTCATGAAGGGCAACATCGACCTGCGCCGGGCGGTCGTCATCGCCCAGAAGGAGTTCCGGCACATCGCCCGGGACATCCTGAGCGCCAAGATCATCCTCGCCGCGCCGCTGATCATCGTCTCCTTTTTCGCGGTGGCCATCAACTTCGAGGTCCGCGACGTTTCGATCCTCGTCGCGGACGACGATCGGACGCGGTTGTCGCGAGAACTGATGGATCAATTTGACAGGTCCGGCTATTTCAAGATTCGGCACGGCGCGTCCGCGCAGGCCGTTGAGAAAACGCTCTCGGCGGACCGAGCTAAAGCCGTCATGATCATCGCGCCGCAGTTCCAGCGGAACGCGCTCACGGGGCATTCGGTCTCGGCGCAGGTGCTGCTGGACGGCGCCGACGACTTGGCGGCGGTCATCGTGACCTCCTATCTCTCAGGCCTGAGGGAATCGGCGCGCCGCAGGCTACTCGGCGCGCAGGAGTCGATGGTGCGGCTCCGCACCCGCTACATCTTCAACGAGGAACTCGACTCGCATTGGTTCATCATCCCCGGCCTCTTCGCGACGACCCTGGGCCTCTTCGCGATCCTCCTGCCCGCCCTAACCGTCTCGCGCGAATGGGAGAGCGGCTCGATGGAGCTCCTTCTCGCCAGTCCCGCCCGCCCGATCGAGATCATCCTTGGAAAGCTAATGCCGTATATCCTCCTCTGCACGCTGCATGCCTGCGCGATCTATCTCGTGATACGCCTCGGGTTCGGCGTGCCGTTCCTAGGGAGCCATTTGGTGTTCGCCGTCGCGACGGGGCTGTTCCTGATCGCCAGCGCTTCTCAAGGTCTGCTCATCTCCAATGCCGCCAGGGGACAGCGGCTGGCCTATACAATGACGACGCAGACCGGGCACTGGCCGATCCAAATGATGTCCGGCTTCATCTTTCCGGTGCAAAACATGCCTTGGGCGGCTCAACTCCTCGCCGGGCTGCTCCCGGCCGGCTGGTACATCCAAGTGCTCCGCTCGAGCTTCCTCCGCGCCGGAAGTGTCCTTGACTGCCTCTGGGCGCTGGGATGCCTCGCCGTCCTTGCCGGAGTCTTCTTCGGATTCGCCTGCAGCAAGTTCAAATCGGACCTCGAGCCATGATCAAAACGCTCCTCGGATTCATCTCGAAGGAGATCGCGCAAGCGTTCCGGGACCCGCGCATGCGCATGATGATCTTCTTCACCCCGCTCTTCCAGCTCTTGGTCTACGGACTCTCGCTGTCCACCTACACGCAGAACGTGCGGCTCGCCGTTCTCGCCCGCCCGGAGGACGCCTTCACGCGCCGGGTCGCGCAGCGGTTCTACGAAAGCCGGTGGTTCGTGCCCGCGCGGACGACCGGAACCGATCCGGTGGAGTGGCTGCGCAGCGGCCGCGCCGAGGCCGTGCTGATCGCGCCGCCCCGCGGCGCCCATCACGATCTTGGGAGGGGGGACGCCGAATTCCAATTGCTGATCGACGCCGTCAACTCCGTGCGGGCGCGCTCGATAGAGGGCTACGCGCGCTCCATCATAGAGACCGCCGCGCGGGACGAAGCTTACGAACGACGGCATCAGGATCTTCGATTCGCCCTGCGCACCTATTACAATCCGGAGCGCGACACGACCATCTATCTCGTCCCGGGCATCCTCTGCATAGTCATGTTCCTCGCCGTGTCCGGACTGACGAACGTCTCGCTGGCGCGCGAGCGGGAGCGCGGCACGATCGAAATGCTGCTTGCCGCGCCCATCAAGCCCTGGGAATTCGTCCTCGGGAAGACCGTCCCCTTCATCTGCATCGGCATGCTGGAGCTCGTAATGGGCCTCATTTTGGCCCGCCTGATGGGGGTCCCGATCCGAGGATCGCTGTTCCTCATCGTCCTGGCCTCGCTGAACTTCTTCTTCTCGTCGGTCTGCATCAGCTTTTTCGTGTCGATGCGCGTGCGCACCCAGCAGCAGGCGGTGTTCGCAGCCTTCTTTTACGGGTTCCCGATGTATCAGCTGTCCGGGATCCTGTTCCCGGTCGAGAACATGCCGCAGGCGATCTCGTGGCTGGGCGCCATCAATCCACTTCACCATTACGTCGAGATCATGCGGCACCTGATGCTGAAAGGGACCGATCTCGAGGCGATCATTCCGCGCATGGCTGCGATCACGGCGTTCGGCTCGCTCCTAATGGCCTGGATCCTCGCGACCTTCAAGCACACAATCGATTAGCCGAAAAGCCTCATAACGCAGACAGGCAGACGTCAAATTTGCTTTAATGACCCCTTCAAGGCCATCGGACCGGGGTGTAGCTCAATTGGCAGAGCGCTTGGTTCGGGACCAAGAGGTTCCCGGTTCAAGCCCGGGCACCCCGATAGCCTTCTCACCTCCCGGACTCTTGACACCGCCAGCGGAAAATGACGGCCGCATGACTCCGGTCATTCTTCCTATTGACAGCACAATATAGTATTATCAAAATGGTGTTTCGGCGATGCCGCGCCTACTTTTGACGATCCGTGGCAGGGTCCAAGGCGTCGGGTTTCGCTGGTTCGTACGCGAGACGGCGGAAAGCATGTCGGTCGCCGGCTGGGTGCGCAACCGCGAGGACGGCAGCGTCGAGGCGGAGGTCCAAGGGGATCGGGATCTCCTCGCGAGGTTCGTGGACGCGATCAGGACGCGCCATCCCTTCGCGCGAGTCGAGGACATCACGACTCGCGAGATCGCGGAAGGGAAGACGGCGCCGGGATTCGACATCAGGTGAGGCGGACTAGGAGAACGAATGGAACCTAGCACAGATTCAATAAGCCAGTACTTCAAGGGCATCCAGAAGCTGGCGCAGATCGACCGCGAAGAGCTCCACAACCTTTGGAAGAAAGCCAAGCGCGGCGACAAGGCCGCGAAGACCCGGATCATGGAGGTCAACCTCCGCCTCGTGGTCCCCATCGCGAAAAAATACTACCGCCAGGGCATCGAGTTCCTCGACCTGATCGAGGAAGGGAACCTCGGCCTCATGCACGCGATCGACAAGTTCGATCCCAAGAAGGGCTACCGCTTCTCCACCTACGCGTCGTACTGGATCGAGCAGTCGATCCGGCGCGCCGTCGAGGAACAGTCCAAGACGATCCGCATCCCGCCGCACGCGTGGGAAGCCCTGCGCAAGTGGCTTCGAGAATGGGAGCGCATGCACGCGCTCCTCGGCCGCGATCCGACGCTCGCCGAGATGGCCCGCAAGATGCACTGGACCGCCCGGCAGGTGCGCGGCGTGCTCGACGCGGCCGAGGCCGCCAAGGGCATCGGCTCGCTCGAGACCCCGCTCGAGAGCGAAGACGAGAACATCACCGTCGAGGACATGATCTCGGAGTCGGACAACCAGTCGCCCGAGAACCTGATTTCGATCCTCAAGCTCCACGACGAGCTCGGAGACGCCCTGGGCGAGATCGGAGACCGCGAGAGGATGATCCTCGAACTGCGTCACGGGCTCACCGGCCAGACGCCGATGACCCTCGAGGAAGTCGGCAAGCGGCTCAAGCTGTCGCGCGAACGCATCCGGCAGATCGAAGAGCGGGCCCTGCTGCGCCTGCGCCGCGTGGCGAATCGGATGGGCCTCATCGAGATCAGCGAGCCGACTCGGCCGTCGAGCCCGAATCTGCAGCCTGGCTGGAACATGCCGAAGCTGCGCACGGACATCCTCGGCCAGACCATCCTGCCGGGGCGGCTCACCGCCGATTCGCCGTCCAAGCAAAGGGCGCCGCGCATGATATTGCCGACGTCCATGCCTCCCAGCAAGCCCGGCGTGCCGCCGAAAAAGGGCAAGCGGTGACGACGGAGGCGCCCCTCATGAAGGAGATCCTAAGCCTCATCCACGACGTCCCGGACTTCCCGAAGAAGGGGATCGTCTTCAAGGACATCACGCCGCTCCTCGCGAACCCGTCGTCCTTCAAGGCGACGATCGATCACCTGAGCGAGCCCTTCATCGGCAAGGGAATCGAGAAGGTGGCCGGCATCGAGTCGCGCGGATTTCTGCTCGCGACGGCCATGGCCTACCGCTTGGGCGCCGGCGTCATCCCGATCCGCAAGAAGGGCAAGCTGCCCCGCAAGACGATCGCCGCAAGCTATGCCCTCGAGTACGGCACGGACTCCATCGAGGCGCACGCCGACGCGGCCGAGAAGGGCACCAAGATCCTGCTTGTCGACGACGTGCTGGCGACCGGCGGTACGGCGTCCGCGGCCTGCCACCTCTTGGAGCAGCTCGGCGCCCAGATCGTCGGGACATGCTTCCTCATCGAGCTGGACTTCCTGAAGGGAAGAGATAAGATCTCCAAGCAGAAGATCCACTCCCTGGTGCACTACTAGGGCTAGATTGTAGCGGCGTAGATCTCTTCGACCGACGTCAGTCCGGCGAGGACCTTCCGCCAACCCATCGCTTTGATGCTCAGCATGCCGGATTTGAACGCGGCCTCGCGGAGCTTTTGAAGATCGGCTTTCTCGCGAGTGATGATGTTGGCCATCTCCGGCGTCACCGTGACGAGCTCGTAGAGGCCTAAGCGCCCTTTGAACCCCGTCTTGGAGCACTGAGCGCATCCCGCGGCCTTGTACAAGACCCCTTGAGCCGGGTCCGCGGGCGGCTGCACCAGGCCCTCCGCGAACGCCCGCTGCAGGACGCTCGGGTCCGGACGGTAGGCCTGCTTGCAGGCCGGGCACAACGCGCGGACCAGGCGCTGGGCGGCGCTGAGGCAAAGGGTGGACGCCACCATGAAAGGCTCCATGCCCAAGTCGATCAAGCGCGGGATCGCCTCGAGGGCCGAGTTCGTGTGCAGCGACGAGAGCACGAGATGTCCGGTCAGCGCGGCGCGCAGACAGGATTCCGCCGTCTCCTGGTCGCGCACCTCGCCGATGAGCACGACGTCCGGGTCGTTGCGGAGAAACGAGCGCAGCGCGCTCGCGAACGTCAGTCCGATCGACGGGTTCACCTGCAGCTGCGTGATCCCGTCCAAGCGGTACTCGACCGGATCCTCCGCGGTCATGATCTTGACCTTCGGATTGCGGAGCTCGTTCAAGATGCTGTAGAGCGTGGTGGTCTTGCCGCTTCCCGTCGGCCCGGTGATGAAGATGAGCCCGTGCGGGCGTTTCGACGCCTCGCTGAACAGGATCTTCTGCGACTCCTCCAAGCCGAGCTGCTCGATGTCGAGCGTCACCGACCGCTTGTCCAAGATGCGCAGGACCAGGTTCTCCCCGTAGATGGACGGACACGTCGCGACGCGGTAGTCGACCGCCATGTTCGCCAGCTTGAGCGTCCCCGCGCCGTCCTGCGGAAGGCGGCGCTCGGAGACGTTGAGCTTGGATAGAATCTTGACTCGATTGACCACCGCGTCGAAGATCTCGCGCGGCGGGGGAGTGCGCTCGAAGAGCTCGCCGTCGATACGGTAGCGCAGGCTGACCGTGTCGCCGAATAACTCGAGATGGACGTCGGACGCCCTCTCCGAGATCGCCAGGGTGAACAGGTTGTTGACCGCCTCGACCACGCGGGGGCCGTCCTCGGTGGCCGTTCCGGAGGTCCCCTGCGTCTTGACGTCCGCGGCCTTCCCATAGAACTCGTCGATGGCGCGAAGGAGCTCCGTCCTCGCCGCGATGACAGGGCGGATCTCGTAGCCCGTCATCATGCGGACCGAGTCGATCAGCATGAGGTTGGACGGATCGGCCACCGCGACGGTCATTATCTGGCCTTCGACGTACAGAGGGAGGATCAGGTTCTTACGGCTGAAATCCTCCGTGAGCGTCGTCTCCATCCCCTGATACCATCGCTTTCTCAGAATCTTATTGTCGCGCGAGGCGTACGGGATTTGGAACTGCTGGGACAGGGCGACGGCCAAGGTGACGTCGTTGATGTACTTAAGTTCGACGAGGACGTCGCCCAGGGGTTTGCCCTGGGTCTGCTGCAGCTGCATGGCGTAACGGAGCTGCTCCTCCGTGACGATCCGGTTCTGCAGAAGCAGCATGCCGAGATCGATCTTCGCGGTTTCCATCGCTACGATTGAGTGTAGGGGCAAGACCCCCGACTGTCAAGCGCGCCGCGATGACGACGGAGAGGGAGGAGTCTAGGGGAAAATCTCGACGACGCGGCCTTGGAAGGCGAAGACGTGGGTGTCGGGCGCCTTGTCCTCGTCGCCGTAGATGGCGGCGAGGTCCAGCGTCTCCTGGAGATGCTGCTCGTAGCGCTGCAGATTCCTTCGCGAGATCCGGGTCGTGATGCACCAGTCCTTGACCACCTTGGAGCGGTCGAGAAGCCGGTGCCGGTTGCGGATGATGCAGGCGGCCAACCCGGACGTCTGGGGGGACATGGCGATCAAGTTGACCACCTTGTTGGTGAAGCGGCTGGTCACTCGCTCGCCGCTCATCTTGACCAGCTTGGCCGAAGAGAGCTCCTTGATCGCCTCCCGCGTCGCCCCGACCGAGAGGCCGGTAGCCTCCGCGACGTCCGCGATCTTGGCCAGGCCGGGTGACTCGTTGAGATAAATGCAGCAGTCGTAGGCCGCGCGGTTGACCGCGAGGAGCTTCCACTGCGTCATCGTCAGATTGACCGACCGCTGGCGCATGTACTGCCGCGCCACTTCCTCGCCAAGGCGCAGGGGCGCCGGGGCCTGGCTCGCCTGGCCGCCGTCCAGATCGGCGAGCAGCTCATCGCCGCCCAAGAGGGAGGCGAGATAGGAACGAAGGAGCTCCGCGCGCTGGGCCGAGCCGGGCGGAAGGCCAAGGGACTGCATGATCGCCTGGAAGCGCTTCGGCTTCGGCAAGCTTCGGCCCCGCTCCAGCGCAAGGTAGTTCGCGTACGACAGCCGCAGGATCCTCGCCCCGCCGGCGCTTTGGAAGAACGCGTGCGCGTTGTGATAGCCCTGCTCCCGCCTCAGGCGGGCGAGGACGGCGCCGAACGGATGGGGGGATTTCATTCCTGCGACTCTAGGAAATCGCCAGCCGCGATGCAACGGTTTCACCACGCCCGCGGCCTCAAGGATGTCTTAAGGATTTCCTCAGGCATAGGCAAGGCGGCTCGGCTACGCTACCGGTGTGGCACGGAAGCTCCGGCCACCGGGAGAACGAGAATGCCGACAAAGACCTGAAGCGCGAAAGGACCAGGGAGGGGCCGGTGCTAAACCCCCCGTGATGCACCGGCCCCTCCAAATCCTCTCGCCGATGTCGAGGGGGTAGCAGGCGGAGGAGGATGAAGACGAACGAAGCACCCGATCAGGGACGACCGCGGACCCTCCCTCCTATTGCGGTCGTCCCATACTTTAATATGCTGAAAGCACGATGATCCGCATGCTGATGGCCCTCGCCGCGGCATGGCTCATCCCTACGAGCGCGGCGGCCCAATGCACCCTCCCTCGGGGGGCGGTGCTGCGGGTGGGCTGCACCGTCGGCTGCCCGCCGGACTACGTCAATGCGGTCCGTGAGGCCGCGAGGACGCTCGGGTACGCCGTCGAGTTCGCGACAATCCGCCCGCCGGCACGGGGACACTACGAGAGGATACTCGGAGCCTACGACGCGATCCTATCGCCTGGCGGCCATGACATCGACCCGTCATACTACTCGCTCAAGGTGCCCCCGGAGATGGCGGAGCAGTTGAAAGAGAAACACCGGCGCTACGGCAACGCGGGCCGAACGAGCCCCGACTTCGCCGCGCGAGACGCCCACGAATCCGCCCTGATGAAGGCCTATTTCAACGACGACACTTTGAAGCGCACGCCGCTCTTGGGCGTCTGCTACGGGATGCAGATGCTCGCGGCGGTCCACGGCACGCCGCTCTACGTCGACATCACAGCGGATCTCGGGATCCCCGCGCGGCGCGGGGTCCGCGACCTGATCACGTTTGAAGGCGAGCCGGGCGCCCTTGGACCCGTCCTCAACGGTCCGTTCCAAGGCTTCAAGAATCACCACCAGGCCGTGGACTTGGGCTATATCCGCGCGCATCCCGAGCTCTATCCGGACCTAACGGTCCGAGCGACCTCCAATGACGGTAAAATCCCGGAGATCATCGAGGCGGTCGGACGCCCCGCGGTCGGCATCCAGTTCCACGCCGAGATCAGCGAGCGGCGCGTCGCGAACGCGGTCTACGGGTGGCTGCTCACGCAAGCCTGCGAAAAGCGACGCTCCACGCCGCTTCCTTAAGGTCCTCTTAAGAATGCCCGCAGGTGATTTTAAGGGCCTTCCGCCATTCTATCGCCTAAGAGGGAAGAATGGAGCGCGACCTAAAAAAGCTGGTAGCCGTCGCCGCGGTTCTTGGCCTACTGATCTCGAACCCAGCCGTCCGCTTTCCCACCGAGGCATGGGCCCAGGTTAGAGCCGATGCGAGCCTCCTTAGAGAGGGGGCGGCCAACAACCCCAGGACAGTAGAATGCGCTTCGCTCGCGGACAATTGCGTCCCGACATGCGACGACGGCTCTACGGACTGCGATCCCGAATCACGCGACTCCGCCGCGCCCGGCGTCCGGGCAGTTTACCGCACTCCTCCAGCTCGATCTATCGCGCCCGAGGCGTCCGCGACGATCCGCGACGGCATCATCAGGGACGCTCTGGCTTCCCGCCACAATCCTCAACGCTTCGATGGATCCGAGCAACGCCGGGTCGAGACCGATGAAAACGCCCCGAGACTGATCCTCGCCAGCGCGCTGGGACCCTCGGGCGCTCCGGCGGTCAGGGAGCCTGGCCTTCGGTTAGCCAGCAACATACCGACGCCGGCCGAGGCGCCTCCCACCGCGGTCGCGAACCGGGCGCTGGGGGACATCAAGACGTCTCTCCTGGACCTCCTGTTCAAGGCACCGGACCGATCGGCCTCTGGGACCGCGGATTCAGCGCTCAGCAAACACGCCGAATCTTGGGCCCGGGAGCTTTCCCAGGCTCGAACCCGGCTCGATGCCCTCGAAGTGGAATGCCGGCGAGTCAACTGCGATCCCAAGGCGCTGGAGTCGGCTCGCAACGTTCTGAAGGCACTGGAGAGCCTCCAGTCGCTCGGCGGGGATTCGAGCTTTCTCGCCACCGGGTTACGGACGGAGTTCCTCACGGCCCACGGCGATCTGGGCCCGCTGGCGATCGAGGCCCTCCGCAAGAGCGATTGGAAAGCAAGGATCGCGACCCAGCTTGCGGAGATTCGCCAGAAGCTCGGGCGCAGCTTCACCGATGCGAGCTTGGCCCTGCTTTATGATTTGGACAAGACGTACAAGGCGATCGCGGATCTGCCGATGATCCGCAACGTCCTAGACGGTCTCCTCGCGGCCAGAAGCGCGCCTCAACTCGAACTCATGGCCCACGGACGGATGCTGTGGACGACGCTCGATCTCCTTTCGGCCACGGACCAGGATCCTGCCAAGCTCTCCGAAAGGATTCAAAACGTAATGACGAACACGCCCGATGCGGTCTACGCATATCTTGCCAAGCGCCGACGCGACAATCCGAACGCCTATTTGTCCAACTCCGTGCTCAACGCAAAGATCACGTCTTTCTTCCGCGCGTATGAACAGGCCGTACAACAAGGCATCGGTGCCAACGATCTTGTGTCGCGGGCCGGCGCGGTGACGAAGGGCTGGGCCAGCCTGGCGTTCGATGCGACGGAAATCTCGAAACAGCTTCCAACTGTAGCCACCGTCCAGGCCGTCGCCAACGCGCAGAGCGATCTGTTCAAGGCCCTGACGCCGTTCAGTCCCGCCCGGGTGAGGGCGGTCGAAGCCGTGATGGCTCGGGTCGCCGGCGGCATCGAGACCGCGACCCAACTGCTCGACCTAGACAGCAGGATCCAGCGGTTCGCCGACGCCGACCGGCTCCTAAGAGTTCAACGCGAGGCGACCGGCGCCCCCTATGACGAGAGGAGCGCTCAGGAGCAAGCGCAGTCTCTCCGACAACAGCGTGAAAGGCTCGTCGCCCACCTCCGGGCGAACGGATTCGTCGGCGAGGGCGATCTCATTCCCGCGGGAGTCGATTCGCTCCTGCAATCGATGCGCCGGCAGACGGAGACGCTCGCGAAGAGTAGGCACGATCTCGAGACGTCGATGCGCTCCATCCAAGACCGGATCGGAGGAGGCTTCTCATTCGCCGCGATCGAACGCCGTGCCGGGCAGGCCCTTATGCTGGAGCTCCTGAAGGCCTCCCACGAGACCCAAGCGGCCATGGCTGCTGAGAAAGGACCCCAGAGCGCCGAGGCCACGAGCTTCCGCGCATGGCGCGACCGGGTGGTTCCGCTGTTGGAGAGAAGCCTCGGCATCGCCGCGAGCGGCAGCGCGGAAGCCCGCGCCACGGCTGTGTTCGAGCGCCTCGCCAAGGACACCGAGTTCCTGACCAAGGAGCTCGGCGGTCGCCTGGAATCGTTCCTTCGCGAGAAGTACCCGTACCTGTACAACGTGATGGGCAATCCGAATCAGAGCGCGGTAGAAACCGTGCTCCGGAACGGAGAATACGCGGATAAAGGACTGGCTCCGATCGTAGCCCTGGTCCTTGCATACCGAGCGAAGACATCGGCCGAAGCGGGGCTTCGCGCCTACACTGCCGCGGACATTTCGGAAGCCGGCCGGATCGATCAGGCGACGATTCAGACCGCGCGGACGCTCGAGCAGGGCATGGAGCGCGGCGTACTACCCCGTCTCTTTACCTCCACTGCCGTCCGGGACGCTTGGGGCCCCGATGTCGCCCCGCTGGTCCAGCGCATCCGTGATGACGTCAAATCGTTGAGGCGCGCCGCTGGATCGGCATTTTCCCGCGGCATCGACCCCGCCACGGATCAAGAGATCGACGCGGCCTCGCGCAACGTCGACGGCGTCCTAGCGGTCTTTCAAGGCGACCGTCCGGAGGAGGAGGTCAGCGTCTTCAGGACTCCCGCGGGTTTCAGCCGCCGTACGTGGACCGTGGTCGAGGATGGAAAGCGTCAACATTGGGATTCCGAGTCTAAGCGATTCGTTTACATAGACCCCCAAACGCGGGCGCGATTCGTAAGGGACGGCAACGGCAAGCTGGTGCCCGTCAAAGAACCCGTCCTGGTCCGCCGAGCTTTCGGCGAGTTCATCTCCCGGCGTCCGGAAGCCCGTGATGCCATGTTCAATCAGCACGGCGTCCCGAAATACGACCTCTATTGGGACGACACCAACAAGCGATACGTGTTCGAGGATCGCACCCCCATCTACTCTGGCGGCTTCGATTACGATCGGCATCGCTATCGTGAACCGGACTACCGGCTTCCGATCCGAATGCGTTACGTCATGAACGATAAGGGGGCGCTCATTCCGCTGCAAAACCAGGACGCTCTTCCGGGGACCATCGCGTTCGCCGAGTATCAGGGAGACAAAGTCCTGCAGACCGGCACGATCAACTGCGGCGGTGCCTGCGGATCCGACTCTCTGATCTACCGGAACCCGAACTTCATCACCCGGACCGTCTACCTGGAAGGAACGGGGACCACGGGTCCGAGAACGATCACCACGGACTTCGCGTCGCGGACGGCGACCGTCCTCGATGCGCGCGGCAACATGGACCGATATCAGGTCGACGTCCGCTACGGAGAATCGCCGAGGCTCGCGGAAAATCGGTTCTGGGAGCATTACGAAAGGAACTCGCTGACGGGTGAGCTCGAACTCAAATTCCGCTACTACACGCGCGACGCTGAGATCGTTCAGCCCGCCCATACCGAAAGGACTCAAAGGAGGCTCGGGACGCTTCACCAAGGGATCATCCAAGTGCCGGAGCTTCGCGCGCGCTACAAGGAACTCGTCCTCGAGCGCAACGACGGCTTCGGCATGACGAACGTGTACTCGCTGGGCCGCCGCGACGGCGACGATTGGCGCTCCGCGCGCCCCGACGCGCCGCCGTCGGCCGCTCCGATCCTTCGCCGCGTCGAGCTTCCCGCCGTCAGCGCAGCCACGCGGCCGCTCATCGACGCTCTCATCAAGCTCAACGCCCGCCGCGCCAACGCCGGGACTCCGCTCGGGGCCGACGGCAAGGACATCGCCGACTTGACGGAGCGGTTCCTGCAACGGGCTGTCGACGCGACCGTCACGCTGGCGGGCACCATCCCGGGCGGCGAAGACGAGTCCGGCCGCGCGCTCACGATCGAATTCTCCATCCCAGAGCGAGTCATGACGGCGTACGATACGGCTCGCGGAAACGGGCAAGTGCTGCTCGCCGGGCATCATGGGCCCATCATGGCCGAGCGCAGTTGGCTGCAGGCGCTGACGTTCCGAGACAATGAGGTCGGAGTCGGCCTGCATGTCGAGGACTTGGCGCTGGGGGGAAAGTTCGAGGGAGTCTGGATTCGGCACGGGCAGGACTCGAGGGAGACGGTCTTCCTCCAACGAACGCTCATCGGGACGGAAACGCAGCGCGACGGCCGAGCGTCGGTATGGGAGCTCCGTCCGCCGACCGGAGTAAATCTGCCGCCGATCCGCGTCCCGGTGGAGGCCATCGCCAAGCCCGAGCTTCATTCGCCCAGCGAAGTGTACGCGCGCGGTTTCAGGCTCTGGAACCCTTTCGACGTACTCGAGATGGTCGGCGACTACGCGGCGACTCTCACGGAAAGCGGACTGCGGACGTTTGCGGGCATGTCCACCGAAAGGGCCCACGCGATCGGCCAGTACGTGGCGGCCGGCGTCGACCTCGCCACCGCGATCATCCCGGGCGCCGCCATCGGCACGGGTCTCAAGGTAGCAATGCAGCTCGCGCGCACCCCGGGTTGGCTCAACACGCTCAAGGCGACGCAGTGGGGGATCATGGGCTACTTCGTCGCCCAAACGGGCATCGGCGCGGCGCATATGCCGTCCCTCTACGAGCAATGGAGTAACGGCAGCGCGGACGCGGGACGCGCGTTCATCAATGCGGCCGCTGGGCCCGCCCTCATGGGGTACGGCCTCCTGAGGCCGCGCGACACCGCGCCTCCCATGGCGATGAGGCCCGGCGGCGGAACCCCGTACACTTGGGAGAGGGTCCGCGCGATCGCCGAAGGTTTGGCGAGCAACGAACCCAAGGCGGTAGACAATTTCTACAAAGCACTGAAGGACGAAGGCTTCGATATGTCCAACGGAGTCCCGACGGGCATCCTCGAAGCGCTCGTCGAAAGACTGGAGAACCGAGCGACGCCGGTGTCGAAAGAGGGGCGCATCAACCTCTTCCGCGTCTTGGAGGCCAGCCCCCGCCTGCCCGCGGCCCTCGCCGAGAGGATGCGGGCAACGATGACGACCTTCGAACAGGACCGCTGGCTCCCGGTGCTCCTGCCGGAGCAGACCGTCGTTTCCGGAGCCGAAATCGCCGGACGCGTCCAACCGTCCGCCGAAGCGGCTCTCCAAAGCCGTCTCGGCGCCGTCTCGGAGAATCGCCGACTCTTGGGCGAACTCAAGGACGGCAGCGGATTGAAGGCTATCATGGACGCGCACGTCGCCGCAGGTAACTTCGAAGCCGCGCTCAACGCCCTGCGAGGGTTCGGCAGAGTCGCGCACAACGAGGACGTCGTTGGTCACTTCCTCCAGGTGATCGAGGCGCAGCGGAAGGCGAAATTCGATACGGCAGAATCCATCACGCAGCTCAAGGAGTTCATCGACGGCTTGCCGGAGCACGCGAATGGAATCCGTTCGAGAACTAAGGCATACGCCGGCTTGGTGGAAATGGATCCCGGCTCGTACCTGGATCTGTTCCGCCAATACGCCACCCGCCTAAACGAATCGAAGTACATCGAGCAGCTCGCCTTTCTTGAAGCGAAGACGGGCCACATCGACAACGCCAAGGCGCTCCTGCCGAAGTTCGACTCGATCCTCGGCAGGCTTCGGCTTCTCGAGGAGCTTGCCGTTCAGCAGCACAAATCCGGCATGCACCCACAAGGCGCTCTCGCGGATATGGAAAATCAGCTGGTCTACTCCGCCAGACTCGAGGGCTTGATCCACGTCGCCCGCGCGGCTCGGCGCATGGGTCAGGATCCCAGGCCTTGGCTTCGGAAGGCGGAGAGCCATACCCGAGACCATTACAGAGAGGATTGGCTGAAGCTCGTACGCGGCTATATTGAGCTAGGCTTCCGGGACGAGGTCCTCCCTAAGCTCTCCGTGAACGGACGGGATTACGTAAGCGAGCCTTCAATGATCGCCTGGCTCGAGGTCGCCACTCGCGAAGGATTGGAAGGACGAAATCCCCAGCCGTTCCTGGAGAAGGCGTTGGCGATCGCAAACGAGCTCGTCTCCCGCGAAACCCCGGAACGAGGCGATGTCCCGCAGCGCGGCCTGAGCGACCAATACGTGAATGTCGCCAGCACTTTGGTCAACCTCGGCCGCTTCGAGCAGGCCCGTCGGGCCATCGCCAAGATCAAGACGCAGGACAAACGCGATAGGGCGTTGTCGGAACTCTCGCTGGCGCTGGCGAAGGCAGGGCGACTCGAGGAGGCTCGCAAGACGAGCTCAGAGATCATCGATCAGGGGCAGGGCGCCGAGTCGGCCGCCGTCCTCGCGGCTTGGGGCATGGCGCGAGAGCTGTCCACGGCGAGGACTCTCGTCTTGGGTCGCGAGGACCAAGGACGAATCTTCGCCGCGGCCGTCGCCGAAAGAAACGAGCCGCTCCTCAAGGCCCTCGGCACGGCCTTGCCGCTGGAACGCATGGCCGAACTTCTCAAGACGATCACCGATCGAAATTTCCGCAATAAGATCACGGCCTGGCTGGACGTCGGCCTGAGCCTCGTGCCCGATGTTCCCAAAAGGGAGGTCGAGGCCATGGTGCGCCGGGCCGGCAACGTGATGCGGGCCGCCATGGAGCAAGCCTCCAAGGCCGCCGGAACGGTCCGCGACGAGGCGGCGACCTTGCTCAACTCCGCCGTCGAGACTCTTCTCAACGTCGGCTCGCAGGGCGCCAAGTCGATCATCTATCAAACGGCGCACCAATTGGGCGTAAACGTGCCCCACCCGCTATTGCAGCCGCTGGGCGAAGCGCTGCTTCGGGCGAACCAGCCCAAAGGCAACGAGTGGGTCATGAAAGCGATCGGGCACGGTCTAGTGGGCAACGAGACGGCCTGGCGGTGGATCACAAAGCTCTCGGAAAACGGGTTTCTCGATCCGAAATACGTCGCCTATCTTGAAGAGGGGGCTAGAAACCTCCCGGAGAACTCCGCCGCCGCCCAGGCCTTGGTCGGCCAGAACGTAACTCTGACCCGTCTCATCGTCAAAGAGCTTGGAGTGGTCCCGGACGAAGGCCTGGCGAGGCTCATCCGGGATGGGATGAAAGGCGATCCCGAACTCCAGCGGCAGCGCATCGACCCGCGCACGAACCCTCAAGCCGTCATCGCGCGCATCCGCGAGCTGAAGAGCCAGTTCGACCTCATCCGGGACCGCGACACCCTCGTCGCGGAACTCGCCAAGAATCCCTGGAAAGCGGCCGCGTATCTTCTCCTGTACGGCGGCAGGACCTCCTTCGAGGCGGTCAAGCCCTACGACAGCGCTATGCTCGGCCGATATCTGGAGATCGCCAATCGCACCAACTACAACCCCGCCGTCGAGGCTCAATTCAAGGCCGGCTTGGTCCGCAATGGCTTCTCCGAGGGCGAGGCCGCAGTCATCACCCAGAGGCTCCACCAGGGCTCCTTTCCGCTGGAAGGCGAGCGGGCGTGGACGGTCCGCATCAACGAGCCGGAAAGGCCGAACGCCGAGACGGTCACGCTGCGTTACCTCGACAAGCGCGAGGATTTCCTCGAGTCAATGCGCCCTGCGGACGGCCATCGCTGCTGCTTCAACACGACGGCGGACGGATTCGGCGGGATCATCGAGCAGAACCGCCAATATGTCATGCAGCATTGGAAGGACCCGCTGTCGATGATCCTTCAGATCGAGAGCACGCCGAGCGGCTCGGATAAGCGTCAGGTCATCGGATTCATGATCGTGAACTTTGCCATCAACGATCAGGGCAAGCTGGTCGCGTTCGCACCCACCGGCATCTATCACAAGGACAAGACAGTCTTCTCCGAGAAAGCGCTGATGGACGCCTTCATCAAGCACGTAGCCGCCCCTCTAAAGCTCGCCGAATTCTATACGGCCGGGAGCCGCGAAGGCGGCTACTCTGTAAGAAGCCGCGGGCTCTACCCCAATTTTTCCGCCGAACCCCGCAAGGTGACGCGGCTCATGGCCATCTCGCAGCCCGACGGAAATCCGATCACATACAACTACGGCGACACGAGCGTGCAGCCCAACGTTCCGAATCTCTCCACGGATTCCAGCATCTGGCACACGAGGATCGGGCCATGACGCGATTGCGGCAGCCTTTCGTCCGGTCCCTCCTGATGCGCGTCTTTCTGGCGTTCACGACGGTCTCCTGCGGCGCCGCCGAGCGCGCTCAGAACTCGTCTCAATCCCCTTCGGTAGGCACGCCGCCGGTTCAGATCAGGATCGCTCAAGAGTCCGACGACTGCGATCCGAAGCTGAGCGAGGAGGACTGCGCGGAGCTCAGATCGGACGCGCGATGGGTGCGAGAGCTGATGCGACAGCAGACGACGCTCGCCGCGAACCATGCGCGAATCGAGCAAGGCATCGACCGGACCAATGAATTTCTTTCGCGGCTGCGCACCTCGAACCGGACCGCCGTCGCTCTCGGCAACGACCTTTACGCCGTGCCCCTTAGGGACGGGGTATTGAATCCGACGCCCCAGTCGATCCTTGCTCTCGACCGCGCTCGATCGGCGCCCGGGCTTCCGGGCGTCGCGGAATCAGGTTCGACCGACGCCCGGAGTTTCGGCCAGAAATTCGGCGCATGCGTCAAAGACAACATCCTCATGGCCGCTCGGATGGGCGCTTCGAACGGGCTCGTGATCGGCTGGACCCTGGGTTTCGGGTTTTTCGCCGCCAAGGCGCTCACCTTCGGGGGAGCGCTGCTCATGACGGGCAGCGGAGTGGCCATAGGACTCATAGTAGGGGGAGTCGTCGTCTCCGGAGCTTGCGCCATCCAGAGCGTTCGATAGCCTTATCGCAATTCGATCATTCCACGTCGTTCTGCCATCGTCCCGCGATACCGCCGCTTGACCCCGCCCTAGGGATCCTCCGCCTCAGGTTCCCGCATGCTCCGGCGTGCGATTCTTTGATCATGCCGCCCCGTCCGGAGGAGCCCGTGATCAGAGCTTTCCTGCAGTCCGCGTTACTTGCGTTCGCGATCGCCGCGAACGCATCCGCTGCGCCTGTCTCACTGTCGTTGCTTGCGTTCAATGACGTCTATTCGGTCAGGCCCCAAGAAGGGAACGGCGGCATGGGGGGGATGGCGGCGCTGCTCCAGGCCGAGCGGGCCCGCGGGCGCAGCCTCACGGTCGTGGCCGGCGATTTCCTATCTCCGTCGGTCATGTCCAACGTCTTTCATGGGCAGCACATGACCGATCTCTTCACGGACATGGGAGTCGACGTTGTCGCGTTCGGCAACCATGAGTTCGACCTACCCGCCGAAAGGGTCTTGGAACTGGTCAAGAAGAACTCTCGCTACGTGTGGCTCGCGGGCAATGTGACCTTCAATGGGGGCCAGATTGATGGCGCGCGGCCCATCTGGACGACGGCTATCGACGGCGTGACCTTTGGTTTTCTCGGGCTCACGGTCGACACCTCCCACGACGCCAAGCCGGCGGCGGATGGTCGGCGATTTGCCTTCGACCACGACTATGTCGAAGCAGCTCGCTCGCTCGTCTCGAAGCTCAAGGCCTCAGGCGCTCAGGTGATAATCGCGGTCACCCATCTCAATCTTTCGGACGACTGCGAGATTGCACTGCGGGTCCCCGGCATCGATCTGATCCTCGGAGGCCACGAACACGACGTGAAACTACGACTTGCAGCCGACGGTGCCTGCGCTCCGATGGGTGAGGGACCGGTCGATCGCGGAGTCCCGATCGTCAAAGCGGGGCAGGACGCCGAAAAGCTTGGCGTCATCACATTGACGGTCGACACGGGAACGGACGGCACGCGGATCGTCGCGAAGTCCGTGTCGCTCAAGGGCAACGCTTCGCCGCCTTCCGGCGCCGCGGACGCGCTCGTCAACCGCGTCGTCGCGACGCTCGGCCGCTACTCGGATCAGCTTGCCGGCAAGGTGCGGGCTCATTTCCAAAGCCTGGGAATCATGGTGAACGGAAAGCCTTGGAATTACGATCCGAATGTCGCAACGATCGGGCGTACCCCCTGGCAAACCGAGGATGTCCGGCACCGCGACACGCCCGCCGGGAATTTCGTGGCCGATAGCATGCGCAAAGCCGTGGGCGCCGAGATCGGTATCCTCGGCGCAGGCACCATCCGCGGCGCTCAAACCGTCGCGCCGGGAAAGGCGATGACGACCGAGGCGCTCTGGTCGGAGCTTCCCTTCAAGAACGCGATCATCTCGGTAGAGCTCACGGGCGCCCAAGTTCGGGCGGCAATCGCGAACGGCCTGAGCCAAGTTCGGCTGGGATCCGGACGCTTTCCGGTCGTGTCCGGCATCCGGTTCCGATATGAACCCGGGGACGAGCGCACGGGAGGGGCGCGGGTGCTCGAGATCGAAGTGCTTTCGGCCGACGGCTCCTATCGCGCGTTGGACGAATCTCGCCGCTATCGCTTGGCGACGACGCAATACATGGCCGACGGGGGCGATGGATACGGCGAATCCATCGGCCAAGGCCGGCGGCTCCCCGCTTCCGCCCCCGATCTCGCGAAGGCCGTCGCGGAGGCCATGCTGGCGAGCGCCTCCGCCGCCGGAGCCGTCCAACTCCCTAGCGACCGCCGAGTCTCCTGCTCCGAGACGCCCGGCCGCCCGTGCCCGAAAGCGCCGGTCAGGAATTGAGCGCCGCGCTCGAGCGACGCTCGCTCAAGATTCAATTAAGGTTTACGGCAGGCAAAATCAATTTGTGAAATCCATGCTGAAGACATGAGGATATCAAAGGCCAGGCTTCTCCTTGCTTTCGGTGTCGGCATAGTCGCCTGGGGCGCGCCCGCTCCGGCGGCCGACATCAATGAGACCATCCGGCCCGACTGGTATCGGAGAATCGGTCGGCCGCTGGCCCTCGAGAAGGACCGGCGCACTCTGGCCACCGTGCAGGTGGCGGAGGGCGTGTACTTCGTCGAACCGCTGCAGCAGGCAGCCGTTCAGACGGCGGTGCATAAAGGCGTCTTGATGAGGAACAACGTCAACGATACGTGGCAGTACCGCGGCGAGATCTACGGCCCAAAGGACGAGGGTGAGCTATCCTACGAGGACCCGGCCCTAAAACGACATCCTCCCATTCGCTCGCTTGGAATCAAATCGCAGCTTACCGGACTTAGACCGTCGCCGCACCTCGCGATCACGCTCGGCGAGCCCACAACGGACGCCGGGAAGGCTGTCGCTAACTCCGCTCGAACCCGAAGGGTTCTGGAAGGGCATCGGCTTCCGCTCGACCGAATTTTCATCGAGATCTCCAGGTTCAATGTCGACCCGAACCGTCGCTCCGCGATGTCGATCATCGCGGACGAGCGGACGGGAGCGGTAAACGTGAATCTCGAGATCGCCCTGCCTGAAGGTGGAATCTCGCAGCGCCGATTCGTTTTCCAAGGAGAAAATGTCTGCGATCGGAGTCCCGCATTCGGCGGTGCGTGCCGAAAGCTGGGGCGATTTGAACCGAACTCGGGCGATGAGGAATCGTAAGAAGCGTCTCGTCGCAGACTGTGCCGATCGGATTTGCGAACCTCAGGCGAGTCCGTGGAAAGTGTCGATCCGGCGCCCATTGAGTTCGTTGTTCCGCAGACCATTTCCGGTCTCGGTGCCGGTGTTGCGGACCCTCGGATCGGCCTGTCTGCCGTCCTCGGGCTTCAAGAGGACGTAGAGCGCCGCGGCCGTGATGATGCCGCCCATGATCATAAACATCATGCCGTGCTTCTGCTGACCGCTCTTGTTCATGAGCGACATGCCGATCGCGATGGCGGCGGCGCCGAGGCCGGCCGCGACGCCGGCGATCATCTTTACGATCGGCTTGAGCGTAGGATTGGCCTTGGCCTGCATCGAGAGGACCGACGCGAGGAGGAGCAGCATCCCCGCGCCCGTCAGCAGCATGCCCGCCATGTTCACCGCGCCCTGCCAAGGCGTGACGTTCTTCGCGGCGCCCACCGCCGGCGCCGTCTCCGGAGTCTTGGTGACCGAACCGTTTCCGCCCGCGACCGGCCCCCCGGCGTCCGTCGCCGTCCACCCGCCGCCGTCTCCGATCTTGGATGGCGCCGTCACCGGCACGCCGCCCCCGCCGCGGACCGGCTCGCCTGTCCATTGAGAGCCCTGCACTGCGCTCGCCTGCTGCGCGTTCGCCAGGCCGACCGTCGGCCGGATCGCGCCGTTCATCGTGTTGAGCCGCTTGAAGGACGAGCCCTTTCCTCCGACAGGCGTCGCGCGCAGCCCGCTTTGCTGCGACGCCGCGGCCGGCGCGTTGTGCGACATCGCCTGAACACGGCCCTTTGCCGCTCGGCCCGTGTCGAAGAACTGGCCGCCAATGCCGCTGGACAGGCCCGCGCCGCCGGTCAACTGAGCGCGGGAACTAGAGCTCGCCATAGCCGTGCTCAGCTTGCCGATCCCGGAGTTGTTGGGCGTGAAGGCCTTCGTGGTCTGCGCCGGACCTTCGCCGGAAAGTTGGGACTTGCGCGGCGACGCGCCCGCCGCGTCCGCGGTGAGGGGAGAGCCGTCGCTTCCGGACACTGCCATTCCCATGTTTGTCCTGGCGCCGGACGCGGCCGACGCCAAGGGCTCGTCAGGCTCGACCAGATCCTTCATCTTTCCTGATACAAAACCTATGGATGAGGGACGGGCCGCGTCTTTCGAAGCCGGAGGACGCGCCGCGGAGGCGCCGGCGATCGCTTGGATTTCGGACTTCTTGGGGAGCTCCGTCGTCGCGGGCGCGGCGACGCTCTTGATCTTGGCGTTCTGCGCGACAAACGTCCAGCCGACGATCGAAAACCCGGCGACGCCGATCGCGGTCGCCCAAGGCATCCATGGGGCCCCGCCCGAGAAGATCTGCCCCGCCAAGAGACGCAGAAATCCCGGGTTCGAACCGCCCTGCGAGCCGATCCTGGCGACCTTGCCTACCGCATAGGCCGCGCCGGACTTTTCCTCGGCGTCGCGTTCCTTCTGGGACTTCGCGGAGATGCGGATCGGAGGCAGTTCGGAAGACATATTTTCCTCTTCCTACGGTTACCGGCTCGCTATCCCGTAGGATAACAGGTCCCGCCGGAAATTCAAGGGGGCGGCCGGGCTCATTCGAGCGCGGTATGGACAACTCCTGCATTCCACCTTATACTCACCGCGCGCGCCGCGGGCGCGCCTGGAGGGTCATGACGATCCGCACGCAGATCGCGCTCACCTTGAGCGGGGTGGCGGCGCTTTGCTTCCTCATCGCCTGGGGGGTAGGATTGCTGTTCGCCCGGGGACTCGTCCTCCAAGTCATCACCTCCGAGCATAAGAGGCAGATCGCCGAACTGCGCGACATGACCGAGACGGCGCTGGGCCCGGGCGCGTCGGCGTCCTCGACGCTCGCGGAGTACCTCAAATCGATCCCGGAAGTCACCCCGAGCGTCGACTACGCGTACTTGGAAAGCGCCGATTCGCGCATCCTCCTCCATACTGACCCCCGGTACGAGGGCAAGGGCGCCGCGTCCTGGGCCGCGGTAAAATCTCGGTCCTTGGACTATGCCGCGCCGGTCATGCTCGGCACGTCCACGATCGCTACGGCGCACCTGGGCGCACGCGCCGATCTAGGCCGGGCGCTCTACGCAGACTTGGGACGATTCCTGCTGCCGGCCGTGCTCTTCTTCACGACCGGCGGGCTCGTCTTCAGCCTGGCGCTCGGATTCGGTCTCGCGCTGCTCCTGGCGCAGCCGGTGTACCGCATCCTTGCCGCCGTCCAGGAGGTCGGCTCGGGAAACCTGTCCGTCGAAGTGCCCGTGACCTCCTCCAACGAGCTCGGCGAGCTCGCCGGACAGTTCAACGCCATGGTCGGGCAGCTGCGCGAGCTCGACCGGATGAAGGCGGAGTTCATCACGAGCGTCTCGCACGACCTCCGCAGCCCCATGGCGGCGATCAACATGTGCGTCGAATTCATGCTCCATGAGGACCCGGAGCGGGACAAGATCCTGCCGCGGCACCGCCAGCTTCTCGGGACCCTCACGGAGCACGCCACGCGTCTGAGCGTCTTCGTCTCGAACATCCTCGACGCCGCGAAGATCGACGCGGGGCGCATGGAGTTCCAGATCCAGCCGGTCGCGGTCGCGCCGATGGCGAAGGGCCTCGTCGAACTCTACGACGCCGCGGCCAAGAACAAGGGCGTCTCGCTCGAGCTCGCCCTTCCCGCGGACCTTCCGCCCGCGCTGGCCGATCCCGCGCATCTTGAGAGAGTCCTGACGAACCTCCTGTCCAACGCGGTGAAGTTCACGCCGTCGGGCGGAAGGATCAAGTTCGGAGGCGGCGGCGCGCGCGGCCGCTGCGAGCTCTACGTCGCGGATACCGGAGTCGGCATCCCGGAGGACCGGCAGTCGAGCCTATTCAGCCGCTTCGAGCAGATCGGCGGGCCGGCCAAGGAAGGCTCCGGCTTTGCGGGAACGGGCCTAGGGCTTTACATCGTGAAGCAGTCCGTGGAAGCCATGGGCGGGACGGTCGCGATCGACTCCGCTCCCGGAAAGGGCACGCGCGTCTCGATCTCTCTTCCGGCGGCCGCGGCGCCGCCCGCGCCTTCGCCGGCGGCGCGCGAAGCGCCGAAATCCGTGCCGGCCGTCAATTCTGCTAGAATCCTGGTCGTGGACGACGACGCGTCGTTCGCGACGATGACGCAAGGACTCCTGCAGGCGAGAGGGTACCAGGCCTCCGTCGCGCCGGGCTACCGCTCGGTGCGGGATTCGGCGATTCAAGAAAAGCCGGATCTGATCCTCCTCGACATGCGCCTCGGCGCGATCAAGTCCACCGACGTCATCCGGGAGCTCAAATCCGACGCGTCCACGGCGGGCATCCCGGTCATCGCCTGCTCCGCGGTGCTCGATCTGCCGGAAGTGCAGCGCTCTCTCGAAGCCGGCGCCGCCTGCTTCCTGCCCAAGCCGCTCAAGGCCGGAGAGCTCGACCAGCGCATCCGGGAAGTCCTGTCGCAAAGGAGGCGTGCGTGACCTCGAAGAAAGCGACCATCCTGCTCGTCGACGACGACCCGACGGTCGTCGCCATGGTGTCGGCGGCCGTCAAAGCCGAAGGCTACGCTCTGCGCACGACGAGCGACGCCAACCGGGGCTTCGCCTACTTGACGGAAGACGTGATCGACCTGGCGCTTCTCGACATCCAGCTCCCCGGCATCTCCGGCTTGAAGCTACTCGAGTTGATGAAGCAAGACCCTAGGACGGCCCATATCCCGGTGCTGATGCTCACGCTCCGCAAAGCGGAATCGGATAAAGTGACGGGCCTCAAGACCGGCGCGGACGACTATCTGGGCAAGCCGTTTTCGGTGAAGGAGCTTCTCGCCCGCGTCGAAGCCCTCCTGCGCCGGACCCGGCACGGCGGCAAGATGAACCAGGTCTTCGAGATCGCCGGGATCCGCGTCGACCTCGGGGCCATGGAAGTCCGCATCAAGAACAAGAAGGTCGAGCTGACCCCGACCGAAATGGGGATGCTCGTGCGCCTGCTTCAGCATCCCGGGCAGGTATTGACCTACCGCATCCTGTCGGAAGCCCTCTCCGAGGGCTCGAAGATCATCACGTCCGAGACCCTTTACGCGCACGTCAACCACCTCCGCGACAAGCTCGGCGCCTCGGGCGAGCGGATCGAGACGGTCTACGGCGTCGGCTACAAGTTCCGCGCCGACTAAGCGGACTATCGTCGCACGGCATTTTCCCGCGATCCCGCGCACGCCGCTCGTCTAGGCCGTATGACGCCCCATCGATTCCCGCAGGGCCGTGTTTGCCGTCCTGCCCGCGCGCTATAGTGGAACTAGAAGTCCCGACGCCTGCCTCCCAGGCGTCGGGACGATTTCTTTAAAGCCGCGAGCCGGGCGCCTGGGCGCCCGGCTCGGCTCTGCCTTATGGCGGCTTATTCGGTTTTTTGGTCTTGGTCTCTCGGCGCACCTCCGGTCTGATCCTTTCGTCGACCTTCTCCGCAAGCGTACTCGCGCAAGCTGTAGTTTTCCTGTGGGCATCCTGAATTCTTTCTAGAGGGGATTCAGAAAATCTTCAGCTTTCCGCCAGGCAAACTTTATCCGCGGATGGCATGCTTGGGGCATCAGGGGGGAGATCATGACCATGGGACACGGCGGAGATCGGAAGGTGGAGCACCGGTGGACGAAAGAGCGCCCGCGCCGTTGGCGGCTGATCCGGCTGGGAGCGTCGTACCGGTCGAACCCGATGAGCAGAGAATTCCCACACGCTTTCTACACGGGATCCGGGCAAGCTTAAGCAATGAAACGACTCGGAACGATCGGAATTGCCGCGGCAGCCTCGCTGCTCGTTGCCTCGCCGGTACGGGCCGAGCGGACGGACGGAGATACCGCGATGACCTCTGGGATCTCGGCCTCCTGGCGTGCGAGCGCCGCGCGGCCGCTGTCGCTCCTCCGAAGCCTCCCGGTAACCGCCGAAGAGCTCATCCGCCCGCGCCGGGGATCGGCCTACGCGACTCTCCAGACGCCCTTCAAGCGGCCGGCCTCCGCGCTAGACGATGGGCCGGGTTTCCTGACGCTCAAGCCGATCCCGTCGCAGTATCAAAGGAGCTTCGTCGGCAGCGCCGTCGCGGTCACGGCTCTTCCCAAGCTCTCGATGCATTTGCGAGTCCCCGTGGACTATGTGCGCTGGACGATCCGGCGCCAGCAGCCCGGCTGGGGCGCCCCGGGCTTCGTCGAGACCTACGTCCTCGCCTGCAGTTGGGCGCAGCGCTTCTAGGGAAGAACCCTGCGTTCCGAGGAGGCGTCTGCGCCGCACGGATCCGACCCCTCGCGAAGGTCTACCTTGCGCCATGCGAACCGCTCCTTCTTCGGGCGCACGTTAGGGTTCCTCTTCTTGGAGGGCTTTACAGGCTCGATCACTTTCGAATAGACCCACCGCTCTGACGGCATCGTCATGGTGTCTCTCCCGAGGCCGGCCTACTTCGGCGCGTCCGCTGGAACCGGCCAGCGGATATTACCGAAGTACTCCGTCCTGCCGCCGCTGCTCCAACGGATCGACAGATGCCCGTCGGAGGTAAGGCGGAATTCGAAGCGCTGCGGTCCGTAGTAGACGTCGTCGCAGTCGCAGTCGCCGTTGATGCAGGCCCATCCGCATTCGCGCACCGTGCGCCCGGGCTTCTCGTGGACGACGGCGCCGTCTTTGAAATTCAGAGGAAAGCTGCCGCGGTCGACCACGTGCTGATCTCTCGCGCCCTTTCGTATCCAGTGAAAAACGCAGCTGTCCTTCGCCAAGGACCCGGGGGAGGGAGTGTGCTTGACGAGGACGCCCATCACGCCCTCCGAATCGGCGATCCCTTTCCAATTGAGCCTGCCCATCGGCCCCTGCGCGACGGCGATCTGCAGCCACCGGCCGTCGAGTTCGGCATAGGACGCCGGCGGCTTGGCTTCGGCGAAGGCCGCCGCCATGGCGTCGCGCGTGATCGGAATGGATTCGTCGGCAGGCGCCGGAGGCTTCTGGGTTGGCTTCGGCGAGGCCGCCGCGACCGTCGCGCGCGCTCGTCTATTCGCGGCGGCGAGGTCCGCGGCGGGATCTGTTCCCGCGGCGAGTGCCGCCCCCGCGGCCAGGATGCTCAGCGAAACGACGAGACTACGTCGAACGTTCGTGCTCATGCGCGATCCTCCGTGCTCCGATGACCGCGGCCGGCTCCCTGGCCCAAACCAAGGAGCCGGCGGCGGCGGCGGCCAGCGCGACGCCCATGACGCGCTTCGTGCCCGAAATCGGCTGCATGTGCCTAGCGTACCACGCGGCGTCCATGCAGATCGAAGGCCTACGGGGAACGAAACGTCCATCATGCGGACCTCTTGTGGGGCATGCGCGGCACCCTCGTGAAATCATGTGCGGCGGCATGCCGCCCTATCGGATGAGAAGGGAGGTGCGTCTCAGGCTCGTCGTCGCTTCCCCGTCGCCGGATCCCTCCGGGTGGGCGACCGCCTTGAGGACGACAGGGCCTACCCGCACCGGCAGGTCTAGCGTGAGCGAGTAGGACGCGTCGCCGAGCGCAGTCAATGAGAATTGAGTCCTGGAGGAGGCCAATGACTCACCGTCGGAGGACTCGAGCGTCAAGGTCAAGACGCCGCGCGCGGGCCGAGCCAAATCATTGACCATCATGATCTTGAACTCCCGACGCTCACCGCCTGCGATCCGCGGCTGGAAGAAATTGAGATAGACGCCGAGCGGCTTGAAGGCCTCGCCCACGCGCCGCTCGAACTCGGGCTCGAGTTCGAGGCCTTTGACGTCGCGCCAATGGTCCGACGTGAACGCGCCGGGGTTATCGCCGGTCAGGTAGACGAAGTGGAGCACGCCGGCGTATTTGCGGTGCGCCCGCCAGAACTCAGTCTCGGCGGCGAGCCAGTAAGCGCGGTGCGCCAGCAGTTCCTCGACCCCCGCCTTGCGGCCGAGCAATCTGGGGTACACGTTCTCCGTAAGCGGCGTCGGCAACCCGCCGCGCGTCAGCCACACCCAAGCGTATTCATTCAAGATGCGCGGATGGGTGGACTGAGTCCCGTTGTCGCCGCCGCTGCCGTCCAGAGCCTCGAGCTGAGCGTACTCGAACTTTTTCTCGTCGCGGAGGTAATCGCCGATCAGGAAATAGACGTGGTCCTCCTGCGGATCGTCGGGCGCTGCGGGCTGATTGAAGCTGTTCTCCCAGGGCCGATCGGAGAGATCGAGCCCGCGAACGGCCGGGATGATCCGATCGCCGAAGAGGGGATCGAGCGTCTCGTTGTTGGCGTCCCAGATGACGACGCTCGGATGGTTCCAGTTATCCCGCATCCAATCGGAATATTGCCGCACCGTCTCTCCCGCGTCGTAGTAGCGCGCGTACCGCTTGTCCCAATCGGGCGCGCCGGTCCATACAAAGAACTCGTTTTGGATCAGAAGGCCCGCCTCGTCGGCGATCTCAAGCCACTTGTCCGGGACCGGTCCGATGCAAAAGCGCATCGAGTCCCAATGCATCCGCTTCGGGACGTCGACGAGCAGTTTGCGCACCCACGCCTCGTTCCACGGCAGGTCGCCGCGCTGCGGGTCCTCGAAGAAGCGGTGGA
Organism: Elusimicrobiota bacterium; assembly: GCA_016194745.1. GTDB lineage: Bacteria > Elusimicrobiota > Elusimicrobia > UBA1565 > JACRDR01 > JACQBA01. The sequence goes on along the minus strand of JACQBA010000018.1, from coordinate 16,556 downwards.
GGGTCACGTTCGAGCCGCGCAGATACCGCGGCTGGCCGTTGAGCAGGAGACGCTTCGTCGCCGCGTCGCCCCGGAACTCGCGCATGCCGAAGCGCGTCGACTCGGAGTCGCCGTCGGTCTCGGTGTCGAGCGCGTAGAGATACGGATCCTCCGGCGACCACAGCCGCGCGTCGGGGATGCGGATCGTCTGGAGGACCTCGCGTTCCTCGCCCGCGTCGAGCGCGACCGCTTCCGCGCGAACGTCGACGGACGCGCCGCCGCCCCGCCACGGCCTTACGCGCTGGCGCAGCGTGAAGCGTCCGGCCGCGCCCCGGTTCCTCAATCGAGTCTGGACGACGATCTCAGAGGAGGCGATGCGAGGCGCGACCTGGACCGACACGATCTCGGGCTCGTCCGCGAAGCGCGCCGAAACGCCGTCGTAGATGCCGGGCGTCCACTTCAGCTTCTCGAAATCGGTTCCGGTCGGAACGGTGTCCGGCAATACGGCCGGATGCGCGCCGACGCGGACGATCAGCACATTGTCCTCGCCCCACCGGATCGCGCCGGTCATGTCGAAGTAGCCGGCCGTGAAGCAGCCCGCATGCTCCCCTATGGCGCGGCCGTTGAGCCACACCGCGGTGCCGAACTGCGCCTTTCCGACGCGAAGCGTCGCGGACGCTCTCCGCTTGGGAGCGCGGAACGTCCGCCGATACCAGAAGTAGTTTCTCGCTTGCCGGGGTACGCCCGCGCCGCGGATGCGCGAGGATTCCCCGACTCCGGAGCCCGGCGTCCGGATCCTGTTCGAACTCAGCTCCCGGCTGTCGAATAGGTCGACGTCCTTGAACGGAGGGACGGACATGTCGGCCAGGCCCGGCACGGGAACCGCATGTCCGAACGCGGTCGGCATCGTGGTCGAGGAGACGCTGTCCTCGATCTGCCATGTGCCGTCGAGCGCGACCGTCTCCCGCGCAGCGGAGTGCGCGGCGCGGGACGCGAACGCCCCCAGAGCGCATAAGAACAGCGCGCGAAGCGTCATGGTCGACATCTTAGCGAATTCGACGGCTCCATCTCCGGCGGCCCCCTGGAAAATAGTTACTCCTTATAGGCCTAAAGGCCCATGGACATATAGGACCCTCGGACCAATAGTATTCTGGTATGCGGCGCCCAGCCGATCGCCGTGGGACCGTGGCATTCGCGTGCGCTTTTGTCGCGCTCGCCTCGGCGAACGTCGCTGCGTGCCCTCCAGATACTCCGGACACATCGGACTGTTCGCCGGGCAATGACATTCAGCCCGAAGAAGGAAACCCTTGGATCAATCGGACCGGAGTCGATCCATGGGCGCTTCCCGAAGAGCCACCCGCGAGAATGACGAACCGAGAGCTCTACGCGCCTCGAAGTCCGGGCCGTGTAGACAGTCCTCACACCACCACAGAGCGCGTCGCGGTGCCGCGTCCGAGCCTGGAACAACCAAAAAGGGTCGAGCCGACGCGGCACCCGGTACGGCAGCCCGTCTCGCAGCCTGCGCATGAACCGGTTACAGCCGCCGATTTCGCCCGCCGCGCGGCTCAAAAGCTCGGCGCCGAGTCTCCGGACGCTTCCGGAGCGCGCCAAGACGCCATGGAAGCCGTAAAGCGCGCCAAGCCCAACGAGACCGCGGTGATCGAATCAGCCGAATCGATACTGAAGCTCACCGCCAAGCACGTCGGCGACGTCGCGTTGGACCGTCCTACCAAGGACGCGGCCGATCTTATCGGCCAGTTGGACGGGCTCGAGGCCGCGGGCCGGATGGAGGCGCCGGAGGACAATGGAAGCAAGCGCGGGGCGCCGCTCGGCTTGGCGTCAAACCCGGGCTGGATGCCGGAGACGATCGCCTCGAATTCGCTCTCGCGTCGCATCAGCGCCGCGGGCGATGCGGCGCTGGAGAGGCAGCGAGGGTCCGAAGGTCTGCTGAAGCAGGCGGCCCATCTCGCCCGCAGCCGGATGGACCTCGACAAGGCTCTCGCGATGGCGACGCGCGCGGTCGACATGTTCCCGCACGCCGACGCCTACAACCAACGCGCCTCGATCCACATGATGCGCGGCGGCTACCCCGACGCGCTGGCCGACGTCGACCGCTCGCTCAAGGACGACCCCGGCGGGCAGTACGCGATGAGCTTGCGCGCCTATCTATTGGCCAAATCCGGAAAACCGCTCGACGCCGTCGCGGCCGCCGACGAGGCGCTCGCGCGCGACCCTCGCGACGCGTACGCCTATCTGGCACGCGCGATCGCCGAGGGGATGCTGGGGCGCGTCCGACAAATGGAGCGCGACCTCAAAGCCGCGGTCAAGATAAATCCCCCGCTCTACGGAGAATACGAAAAAGCCGCTAGAGCCCACGGTCTGCCGGTCCAACCGCTGGAGATGATCACCAACGCAGACGCCTTTGGGACGGGACGGGCTCGACACGCCGCGACACGGTCCGATTCGGTCGCGTGGTTCTCCGCCGGAGCCGGGGCGTTCGTCATGCTCGCGCTCGCGCTGACAGCGGCCTGGCGCCGGTGGGGGCTCGACGCGCTGTCTGAACTCGCCGCCGCGGGAGCCATGACCCGGAGACTCGCATGGGCGGGGGCCGCGGCCGCCGCGATCTTGGTGGTCGGAGCGGTCGTCTTCCAGCGCCGCTGGTCGGCTTCCGGGGCCGACATAACGAAGTGGTGGCGCGCGCCGACCTCGCATCGGTCGACGTCCCTGGCCTCTTTTTAAAATGCGCTCTCGCTCCGTCTACAGCCGGACATCCCTCGCTCTGCTCTGCGCGTTCGCGGCTAAGGCTTGGGGGGGACCGTGCCCCGACTACATTCCGGAAAGAGTCGGCGGACGAGACGAGAACTGTACGCACAACGGAGCGGCGACCCCGGGCTACGCGCCGCAAGGCTGGAGCAACGACGATACGTCGCGATGGCTGGACCGGCACGATATGGCCGGCCACTTCGGGTACCCTGCCGCCGATGGTCCACTCAGCGCGCCAAACGCCCTGGCCCAGCGCGCTCTGACGGCTTTGAGCGGGGACCGGCCCAACGTCGCGGCGGCGCAGCAGTTCGCCCAGCAGGCGCTCGCTTTGGACCCGAACAACAAGGCGGCGCAGGCGGTGATGAAGCTCACCGAAGACCATCACCTCGCGGCGGAGCCCCGCCTGCAAAAGCTCCGGGATGCCGCAGAGCTGCTCAGGCCGATCAACGACGCGCAGCAGTCCGACGCCTCCCCGCGGCTGTCGGCTGGAGGAGGAGGACCGCGCCTCGATCTTTTCGAGTCGATCGGCGAGCGGTTTGCGGCATCGCCCGCTCCCGGCTCGGGCGATCCGCATAGGATCGCGAGGAATCTGCTTCGACAGGCGGTCATGGCCGGGGCGGGGGGTAAGGACCTCGCCAAGGCCGTCACGTTGGCCGGTCAGGCGCTCGACAGCAATCCGAACTATCCCGACGCGCTCAACCAGCGCGCCGCCTTCTACTCGATGCAGGGCCGCTGGGACAAGGCGCTCGCCGATACGCAGAGCTCGCTCAAGATCCTGTCAAAGAACAATCAGCCGGCCCTGGACCTGCGCGCGTTCTCCTTGGCCAAATTGGGCCGCGCGGAGGAAGCCGCGGCCGCCGCCAAGACGGCCCTCGCCTCCGACCCTCGCGACGCCTACGCCTATTTCAGCCTCGCTCTCGCGGAAGAGCTGCTCGGACGCTTTGAGAAGATGCTTCGTGATCTCAAGGCGGCAGTGCGAATCAATCCGAAACTGTACGCGGAATATCGCGCCGCGGCGGAGGCCCATGGCCTGGCCGTGGAGCCGTTGGAGACGATCTTAAGGACTCCCGGCTCCGACCCCGCGTCCCAGCCGGCCGCGGCCGCAGCGGGGATTCTCGCGCTCCTCCTCGCCGCGGCCGTCGGGATCGCATGGCGGCGATGGGGGGGAGAACTCTCGGCCGAGCTCGCGCACTCCGATGCGGCGGTTCGGAGATATCTCTGGGCGGGCGCCCTCTCGGCCGCGTTCCTGGCCGCGGGCGCGGCGGCGTTCCATCGCCGCTGGACGGCGGCGGACGCCGACGTCTCGATGTGGTGGCGCGCGCCGTCGCAGCGTCACAAGCCCGCCGCTCTCGCCTCGTTCCCGATCATCCCGCCGCGCTAACTCCCGCCGCATTCAGGATGCCTTAAGATTGGTCGCAGGTCATATTTAGGCCGCTCCGGCATCCTCCAAGCGATGGCCTTCACTATCACTCCGGAGGATCGATCGATGACCCGCCTAATAAAATCCTGCTCCGTCGCGTTGCTCCTTCTCGCCGCCGCGTCCCTCGTTCGCCCGCCGCTCGCCGTTGCGATCGAGGATCCGGCCTGGCTGGCAGCCCTCCACGCATTGAAAGACGAGAACAGGCCCCAGGACCCGGATGAAGCCGCCAAGGTCGCCGCCTTCATTCGAGAGTTTCCGAGAAACCTCCGGATTCTCTCCTCCGCGGGCATGGGGCCCTTGGCGCAGAGAATGCTGAAGGACGCTGATGGAAGCTTCGAGTCGCTGCAACGGACCTACACGTCTCTCTTGAGACATGCGCTTTCCAGCACCGGCTTTTCGGACGCCGAGTCGGTCGACTTGGACTCGGAGCCGGGCAGAGCCTCCGCGCGCGATCACGCGGACCGGGTGATCGGGCGACGAGAAGCGCAGCAGACGGCTCGCGACGGCCTTCAATTGGCTCGCGTGCTGGCCACCTTCGATACCCCCGAGATTCAAGCGGCCGTCGCGAATTGGCGCTCCAACCTTGAGCCGGTGCTTCGCCCTCACGCGCTGGGGACCGCCGAGCAGTATTCGACCTTGAACACCGAGCTATTGGGAGATCGCACGGAGATCTTCAAGCGACTGAAAGCGACGATACTCGGAGATCCTTCGCTCTTGGCCCATCTCCAAGGCAAAGGCATCCGACCGAACACATGGGACGAGACGACATCGATGCAGGACATGGAGGCCGGGCTTCGGGAGATCGCCGCCTTCAAGCGCCTGAATCGGGTCTTGGATCCGACTCCAGCGGCCAGAGTTCAGCCTCAGGGGAAACAACCGTCGCGAAACGTGCGGCCGCCCGAAAATTTCCGGCCCGCTGCCCCCCGAGGACCCGGAGGAGTCGCTTACCATCGACCTGCGGGTAACGCGTCGTCCACTCAAGCCAGATCGCGCCACCGTCGAGAGGCGGCTGCGAACCCGGCTTGCAGCAATCAAGGCGCCGATACCGTCGATCATCGTTACGACATGGCGCTGTGCGGCGGGGAAGTCCCGGTGCCTCAGGTCTCCCCGGCCGAAACAAACGCGCCCTCTGGCGGCCGCCAAGACTTTGCCTCCTCGCTCGGGGAGCACCTGTTCTATATGATCCCGATCATCGGCTGGCTCGCCTACGCCGCCAAGATGGCCGCGGAGTCCGCGGCTCGACACGAGCAGCGGCTGGCCTCGGAGGAAGCGTGAGGACCTATTTTCGCTCAATGACGACGGCCGCATTTCTCTCGTCGTTGCTCGGAGCCGTACCGCGCGCCGCCGAGCAGGCGGAGGAAGCCCCCTGGCTCCGAAGGGACGCGGAGACGACCTTCTTGCTGCGCCTCCAGGCATCGAGTCCGAATCACCTTCCGGCAGCCGCCGAGTTCTTCGTACGGCTCCCCGAGTGTCCGCATCGGTTGGCTCGACGCCTTTGGCGGCCGATTCCCTGCGTCGACTCGCGCTACCGGGTGCCCGCCCGGCGCGACGATCAGATGGAGCAGTGGCTGAGCACCCGCTCGCCGTCCGAGGCGTTCTTCGCCGCGATGGACAACGCGCGAGACGTCATGCTCCGCAGGCTCAAGCCGAACCGGGTGGATCATGCCTGCGAGACGACGCGAGTTTGCAAGCGAGAGGAACCCGCCATTAAGACCGTCTTAAGAATGCCGGCAGGCGATGTTGAGGGCGTTGCGCTACATTGACGGCATGACCGGAAAAGCGACGATGTTGAGTATGGCGCTCGGTGCAGCCCTTCTCGGGACTCGGCCCTCGCACTCGGCCTCCATCTACGAGCAGAGAGGGAACTTACAGGTCGACATCTTCACCGCGGAAGTGATCGTCTCGATCGCGAGCGTGCTCTCTCCCGGAATCGACTCGCGGGGACCGATGCAGGTCATCGCAGGCGTGCGCAAGCTGCTCCAGAACAACCCCGCCCTAAGCCCGATCGACCTCGAGAGCTTCACGCGACGGCTGAATGTGCTCATCTTCGGAGGCGGAGAGGGATTTCCCGGGGTCCTGACGCCGCTCCTGCGCAAACATCCCGAATTGAAGAACAGAACGATTCGAGAAGCGTACGCTGATCTAAAAAAACTCTTGAAGACCGCTCCGGTCCCGAGAGCCCAACTCGTGCCTGAGACCACGCCTGCGCCGCGTCGACAAGTCGCCGCGGTCAAGCCGAGGTCGGAGCCGCTATGATGCGCTTGCTTTTCGCGGCCGCGGCTCTCTTCATTCTGTCCAGTCTGCCGGCGAACGCAAAATCTCGCGCCGGAAAATCTTCCACTGCGGCGTCCTCGGAACCCACCGCCGCCGATGCCTCCTACTGCAAGTGGTTCCCGGACCAATGCAAAAACGGACGCCCCACGACACGCCCGCAGAACGAGTCCCTAGAAGCTCCGAAGCAGCCGTCCATCGACCCGTCGATGAGCAACAGTCTCCTATCTCGGGAAAGATCGCCTGAGGCGCGGCCAAGAAACGCCGCGAACCGGCGATCCACCGCGTGGGAATCCCCGAGTCGCGGAGGTTCCAGATCGAGAGGAGGGGACGTGGGCGTGGCGGCCACAGCGCCGAGTACCATGCCCCTGCCGCCGAGGTCCGAGCGCGCAAGCCATGCCGATGAGCTGGCGGATCGAGCCGTCATGGCTCTCTCGGGTCCAAGACCGGACGTCACGGGCGCGCGCCACCTTGCTTCGGAGGCGCAGAAGCATGATCCGGCTCAGCCGACGGCCGAGGCGGTCCTCAAGTTGACGCGAGAACGCGACCTCCCCAGGGCGGATGCACCGCCGGCGCAAGACCGCGCGCCAAGCGACGGCGCAGGGACTCGCTCGGAGGCGACGGATATCGCTCGAAACCACCACGCGGCGCGGAACCCCTGGCGCGCCTTCACGGAGCGTGACGCGCCCGCCGGACGGCCGCGCCCCGAAAGCGCCCGTCGCCACGCCTCGGCCGACCGGCCCCGGCGAGCGCCGGCGGCGGACCCATCCGCTCCGCCGAATCCCGACCTCGAGGCCGTCGACGATTACAAGCGCCGCGCGACCGACGCGATCGCCCGCCACGACTATCCCGCGGCGCTCGCGAACGCGGATCGCGCGCTCGACCTCTCGCCGGCCGACGTCTCGGCGCTCGACTTGCGCGCCTACAGCCAAACGGCGGTCGGCCTGCCGGAGGACGCCATTCTGACCGCGATGGGCGCGCTCGACATCGATCCGCGGGACGCGCGCGCCCACCTCGCCATCGGCCTGGCGAACGAGCGCCTGGGGCGCATCGCCGCGATGGTTTCCTCGCTCAAGAAGGCGGCGCGCTTGGACCGCCGCCTTTTCCCGCACTACAAGGCGGCGGCGGCGCGAAATGGCCTCGCCGTCGAACCGATCGATCTGCAGACGAACGACGAGGCCTTCTCGCGCAAACTGAACGTCGATCGTCGGTCGCGGGCCCGCCGTTCGACGATCGTCCTGACGGCGTCGTCGGGCATCGTAGGATTGTTTTTGATCATCTCGACGCTGATCGGGGCGATCTCTCAGGCCCGAAGGCGTGCCGCGAGCGACGACATGGTCCGCGGCGGGATCGGCGCGTGAGATACTCCAAGCGCCTCGCGGCCGCCGCGTTGGCCGCCTGCGCGGCGGTCCGCGCGGTGAATTCGTCCGCGTGCGGAGACGGCCAGATCGACGTCGTCATCGGCGGCGAAAGGACCTGCATCGCCCGGGAATCTCTCGAGGACCCGCGGATCATGGGAGAGGTAGACTGGGCGCTTCCCGACGACGCCTCCTCTGAACCGGAGCCGGCGTCCGCGCCCGCGCCAAGGGTCTCGAGCGCGCTGGCGCGACGGGCGGTGGCGAGTTTGCGAGACGGCGACGTCGGGCGCGCCCGCCGGGACGCGGGCGAGGCGGTGCAACGCAACCGGGAGGACGCCGTCGCCAACTCCGTCCTCCAGCTTACCCAGGACCGAGATTTGCCGACGGCTCGGCGTCCGGCCGCGGAGGCGACTGCCTTCGTCCTCCCGCTGGGCGAAATTGTTCGCGCGGCGCAGTTCTCCTCAGGTGCAGACCTGCGCGACGCGGCGGCAAGATCGGACCACGCGGTCGCGCTTCGCCCGAGCCATCGCGCGCCTCTTGCATCCGCGACGTCCGCGGAGACCCCGCCCGCGCTATTGCGTCTGGAAGCGCGTAACCTGCTCGCCTTGGCCTCAAAGTTCGGACGCGAAGGGCGGGACCTTCAGCAGGCGATCGAGATCGCGACGCACGCGCTTGAACGTCACCCGCAGTATCCCGACGCCTACAACCGGCGCTCCTCGTTCTACGCGATGCAGGGCCGCCACGAACTCGCCCTGGCGGACGCGGACGCCTCGCTCAAACTCCTTCCGGAGGGGAACCAGCCCGCGCACGACATGCGGGCGCACGCGCTCGTCAAGCTCGGGCGGCCCGAGGAAGCCGCCGCGGCCGCGCGCGCGGCTCTGCGGGTGAATCCGCAGGACGCCTACGCTTACCTTTGCCTCGCGCGAGCCGCGGAGCTCCTGGGCCGATTCGAGCGGATGCTGCGCGAGTTCAAAGCCGCGGCCCGGCTCGATCCCCGCTTCTATCCGGAATACGAGGCAGCCGCGAGGGCGCGGGGCCTTGCTCCCGAGCCGCTGAGCGAGCTCGCCGCGGACCCGGCACAGGCGCATGCCGTAGGACGCGGAACCGTCCGCGACGCATTCCGTCGCGCGCCCGAGGCGCTCGCGTGGGCGTGCGCGGGAGCCGTCGCGTTTCTCGTGCTGGCGGCGCTCGCGGGAATGGCGTTCGGCGTCCGTACTCGAGAAGAGGACGGCGTCCGCCCGTATCTGGCCGCCGCCGGGATATCGGCGCTACTCCTCGCCGCGGGCGCATTGGGCTTCCACAGGCGCTGGAGCCAAGGGACGGAGCAGGTCTCCTCTTGGTGGCGCTCCCCTTCCAGCCACAAAATCGTTCGGCACCCTCCGCCTCGGCACGGGCCGAGCCCGCTTCCTGAGCCGGCGCCTTAAATCTGCTACAATCCGATCACGCGCCTCGATAGCTCAATGGATAGAGCTACTCCGTCCTAAGGAGAAGATGGGGGTTCGATTCCCTCTCGGGGCAGATTTGATTATTCGGTAAAGGAAAAATATGGGCAAACAGTGGGTTCGTCAAGAAATCAAACGGGACATCGTCGCCGACTCGATGACGAACGCCGTTTCGTGGGCGAACGCCAACCAGCAGAAGACTCTCGGCGTCGCCGGAGCCGTTGTCGGCGCGCTGGCGCTTATCGTGTTCGTCGCCTACCAATACAACAAGAACCGCGAGACCGCCTGGGAGCGGCTGGCGTTCGCCCAGAGTTACTTCTATCAAGGACAAGGCGACAAGTCCATCGAGCAGCTCAAGGAGATCGAGACCCAGTTCGCGCAGACGCCCGCCTCCGGGTTCAGCACGCTTTTCGCCGGCGACGTCCTGTTCCGCTCCGGAAAGTACAAGGAGGCCGCGCAGACGTATCAGCGCCTCATCGAACGCAACCGTCCGCCCGCGGCGGCGCCACTCGCGCTTTCCGGACTCGCGGCCGCCCAGGAAGCGGCGGGGGACTGCAAGTCCTCCATGGATTCGGCAAACCAGTTCCTCCGCGAGCACCAAGACCACTTCCTCGCGCCGCAAGTCCACGCGACGCTCGCGCGCTGTCAAGAGTCGCTGGGCATGAAGGATCTGGCCAAGGCCACGTACGAGCGCATGGTCGTGCTCTATCCCGAATCGTATTGGGCTCAGTGGGCCAAGTCCCGAAACAAGTAGGCGCCTTCGTGGTCCGTGCACTTGCCGCGGCCCTCGCGGCTTTGGCGGTAGCCGTCTCCGCCGACGCCGCCGCGCCTGCGCCTGGGTTCACCATCGGCATCTTCGGCGTGGACGGATTCGACGCGCTGCAGTTCCTCAAAGAAGGCGGCTTCAACGCGGCGACGCCCACCGCCGACGCTCCCGCCCTCACGGAGGCGGCAAGTCGCTTCGGAATCCGGCTGGCGGCGGGCCCGGCCGATCCCGCCCGCCCGCCGGCGGACAAGCGCTCTGAAACGATGGAGGACGCCCTCTTGGTCGGCACCTATCCCGTGCCGAAGGCACCTCTTGAATCCGCCGGGAATCGAGTGGCGGGCGCGGTAGGCGCCTCGGCCGGCAAGCCGGTATGGGCGGTGGTTCAGGCCTTCGATTGGAGCCAGTCGGCGGTCCGGGACTCGGAGAAGCCTCGCGAAGGCCGGTTTCCCGACATCGCCGAGATGAGGTTCTTGAGCTACGACGCGATACTCAACGGCGCGAGCGGAGTGTGGTTTTTCGCGTACTCCTTCGGCGGCGCCACGCTGCCCCAAGCCGCCGAACGGTGGTTCGCGGTGACGAGCGTCAGTCGTGAGCTTTCGGAGATGGTCCCGATCCTGCGGGACGGAGCGCCCGCGAAGCCGCCTTTCCCGATCGCGCCCGGGGGGATCTCCGCGCGCGCATGGACGTACCGCGGCCGCGACTACGTGATCGCGGCGAACCGCCAGAACAAGGCCGTCAAGATGCCTCTGGAAATACTCGACTCCCGCTGGCGCCCGCTCTTTGAGGTCCGGCGCTATCCCAAGGAACTTCTGACGAAGGACGGCGACGGCTGGTTGATGCCTCCTTATCGAGTCATGGTATTTGAACGGCGCGCTCTGCCTTGGTAGCGTCACGGTCAAGCCGGCTGCGAACCCCGTTGGCGGCGGCCGTCCTGCTGCTGGCGTACACGATCCTCCTGCCGTTCGCGTCCATACTCATTCTCGCGTGGTGGATAGACTACTCGGAGGAACCCGTCAGATCCGACGCCATCGTCATCCTGTCCGGCGACTATACGCGCTCGACGGTGGCGGCCGACCTCTTCAATAGAGGTCTGGCTCCCGAGGTCTGGATCAGCCGGCCGAAGCCGCCCGTGACCGCGCTCGTCGTTCGAGGCGCCGGCCTCTCCTTTCCTGCGGAGGAAACGGTCCATGCGCGGGTGCTAGAGCGGGCCGGCGTCCCCAAAGCGGCGATCCATCTATATGGTAACGAAACACTGAGCACGGCGGATGAGGCGTTGGCGCTCGGGCGCGAGCCTGGGTTGAGGGGAAAGTCGATCCTTCTGGTGACCTCCCGCTATCACGCGCGCCGGACGCGGTGGATTTTCCGGCGCGTCCTGCCCGGGCGGAGCATCCGAATGGCCTCCGGTCCCCAGGACAGCCTGCACTGGTGGCGAGACAAGGACCTCGCGACGATGACGGTCCTTGAAGGCGCGAAGATCCTCTATTACTTTGCCGGCGGCGCGTTCGTCACTCCGGTCTCCGAAAGCGCGCCTCTCCCGAGCGACGCAAAACAGCACTAGATAACACTCAAACGTATTGACTCGGACATACTTGGCTTGTCATACGCCGGTTATCCTATTGACACATGCCGGAGCGTTCTGTTAGAATCCCCGCACTTCGGAAAGGAGACCCGCGCAGGGGATCCTTGGAAGAGTGTAGGCATCCTGGAATACGGATGCCGGAAAGAACGAAGCAGACTGGCGTCCCGTTCGATCCGGGATGCGTACAACAACTAAGGAGGACACACAACATGAAGAAGCTCCTGAGAACGGCTCTCAGCGCGGCCTTGATCTTTTCCAATTGGCCCGCTAACGCAGCTGATCTCTTCAAGAACCTGAAGGTCAACGGAGGCCTGGACTTGCAGTCGTATACGTCCCGCAACGTCACGGACTTCACGACCCACGGTGCGTTCAACGACCGCCGCGGCGGCACCAACACTCGCGTGTGGCTCGGGATGGGATGGGATCTGCTGGATGACGTGCACGCGCGGGCCACGGTCCGCAAGACCGACAGGTCTTGGGGCGATCCCGGCGGCAGCGGTCAGAACGGCACTACCGGTCAGGCGAACAGCCAACCCCTCTTCTCGGGCGGCGGCAACGGCGTGGCCAACCGGGTGTACGTCGACGAAGCGAACTTCAAGATCGACAAGGTCTTCGGCCGCTTCGACTCCACGTTCGGCCGCCAGTACTACGGCGACCCGGGCGACCTGATCATCTACTACGGCCCGACCAGCACGATCGGCTTCTACTCGTCCTCGATCGACGCCCTGCGCGTCGATACGGCGAACGACTGGGTGATGTTCTCCGGTATCGCCGGTAAGACCTCCGGCCAGCCGGTCACGGCGGCCGGCACCAACGCCGACGTCGACGTCCGCGGCTTCAACGTGGGCGTGAAGAACCTGCCGGTGAAGACCAACGTCTTCGTCTGGAACCAGGTCTCTCACGGTATCGGTAACCTCGGCACGCCTCCGAACCCGGCTGCCGCGTCCGGCGTCAACGACAACCTGTGGGTGTACGGCTTGAAGCTGAAGGGCGAAGCGATGGGCGGCTGGCTTTCCGCCACCGTCGCCTCCAACGCCGGCAGCAACCGCACTGGCTTGACCGCCGCTGCGGCCGCCGCGCCGACCGCCAACTCGTCCAACTACATCGGTAAGGCCCTCCTGGTCGATGCCGGCTACAAGGCTGACATCAACGGCGTGGGCGGCTTCACGCCGTGGCTCAACTTCGGTTGGGGCACGGGCCGCAGCAGCACGATCGAGGGCCGCAACGAGGGCTTCACGTCCATCAACTCGGACTACCGCCCCGGCGTCATCTACGGTCGCTTCAGCGGCGCGGGGCCTCTCGGCGCCACCTCCAGCGTAGCAATGCTCGCTCCCGGCGGCGTCGTGGCGAACAGCCCTGGGTTGAACAACAAAGTCATCTGGGGTGTCGGCTTGAAGGCCAACCCGGCCGCCCTCAACAAACTCACCGCGGGCCTCTCCTACTGGGACTTCCGGTTCCAGCGGGCGACCAGCGGAACCTTCGTGGGCGGACCGCCGGCACTCGGCAACAAGCACATCGGCTCCGAACTCGACCTCCAGTTCGACTGGAAGCACTCGGACAACGTCATGTTCGACGTGGGCATGGCGCACTTCATGCCCGGCGGCTTCGTGAACGAGTCCTTGCAGACCGGCAACGCCGTCGCTACGGGCAGCACCGCCGGCAGCGGCCGCGGCGTCAACCCGGCGTGCATGGCGTTCGCGGACGTCAACATTAAGTTCTAACTGTTGACCGGAACCTTCGGGTTCCAAGGAAACCCCTCTCGGGCGACCGAGGGGGGTTTCTCTTTCTGCGGCCTTTCCTTTTTGCTAGGATTCAGCACCCATGACGCGTACGCGCTGGCGCACCGTCGCATTGGCCGCGCTGTTTCCATTCCCTGCCTCGGCGTACGCTTCCACGCTCGACGTCGGCACGTTCTACCGAATGCGCGCGTTGTCGTATTCGAATCTAGATCTGCAGGATCCCCGCAACAACCACTCGTTCATCTCGCAGAACGCGCAGCTGAGCGTCTTCGTGAAAGGAATATTACCGCAGGCCGATGCGCCGGACCAGACGATGGACGTCGGCATCGCGCTGCGCGGCATCGGCGTCGCGGGCTCTTCCACAACCCTGCCGTCCCCGTTCGACACTGTCGGCCAGAACTACCCTAATACGAGCTTCGTTCCGTTCCTGGAAAGCGCCTACGTACGCATGCACCAGGCCCTCGGCTACCCGGTTCAGGCCACGTTCGGACAGCAGCCGTTCAGCTTGGGAAGCGGCTTGCTCTTGGCGGACGACAATGCCGGCTTCGCGGGCGTCCATTTGATCGGCAGTCTGCCGTTTTGGGAGATGAAGGCGGGGGGATTCATCTTCCAGCCCCGCAATTCGCAGAGCTCCGCGAACGGTCTCATGGTCTACGGCTTCACGCTCGAACTGCCCACGGACGGCGTCTGGCAGCTCAATGAGCTCGTGGAAAAGGACAAGCATCCGCAGATCACGGGGAGCGGACTGCCAGTCAACGAAGCGACGCGCTACTTCACTAGCATGCGCTACCAGATCAACGCGGGCCCGTTCGTATTCGACGGCGAAGCCGCCATCCAGCGCGGCTCCGCGCATCCAGCCGGGCCTTCGCCGGCCAATCCCAACGGCACGCGCGTGCTCTACATGGGGGACGCGCAAGTCGCGAGGGCAAAGTGGCGGCAATCGTTCGCCAAGATCGGAGAGGGCATCGCGCGCGTGACCTTCGCCCGCGGCAGCGGATACTCCGGCAAGACGATCACCACGGACGAGACGTTCTTCCCGTCCCACGGACACCGATTCGACGGCTTGGAGCGCTCCGGCTCCGGCGACTTCTTCGGCGCGACGCCCTACGATGCCTTCGGGGGAAAATCGTCATCAACCGCGAGCGGGCTTCCCATGACCGTTCATGGAATCCAGACGGTAGGCTTGGGCTTCACGCCTCCGGCGTATCGAGGCGTTACCTTCGATTTCGACTATTTCCTGTTCCAGGCCGATCGAAACACGGCCGGCGCCGACCGCACGCTGGGACGCGAGATGGACTTCCGCCTACGCTACAATTTCCGCGACAAGCTGTCCTTCTCCCTGGCCTATGCCACCTTTACCGCGGGCAAGGCGCTGAGTCCATCGTCCTCGAATGCCCGCAAATATACTTTCGAAGCGGTAGGCCGTTTCTAACCCTCCACCTCCGCCCTCCCGGCGCCCCGTTCTCCCGTGTCCACCATTCACCCCGCAGCCTAGCCGCCTAGCCTTCCAGCCCGCTTCTCTCTCCGCTCAAAGAGACTCCTGAGGGGGGAACGCCAATCGGCGAACGATCCAAAAGCGCTCACGGGCCCATTCGCGCCCTCTCCCGCACTGGCGTTATCCCGAGATATCCACAGGGCGCTGTCTTTATCCTGACTTAAACATGGCACAAAAATCTTTAATAGCGCTTTAGTGGCATGCGTGCTGCCATTAATCCGACGCGGCCTACGCCTCTATTTGTCATTATCCGCAGGTTATCCCCATCGCCTTGACTTAAAAAGATTTTCTTGACATAATCACGCATCTGCCGATCTCGCTTTCGTCTGACTTAAAGACGCGCAGCGGCATGATCGGACTTAAAGCATGGCAGAGACCCAATATCGAATCCGCATCAAACTCGAGAACGGCTCCGAGATGGAGGCGACCGGAAGCCTCGAGTACGTCCGCGGAGAGCGAGAGGCGTTTCTGGCGCATTTCGGGCAAGGCGCTCGCCCGGATATCAGGCCCGAGAGCGGGGTGCAAGAGCCCGAAATTGAGCCCGCCGAGACCCCCGCAGAATCCCGCCAATCTCCCCCGACAACGCCGTTTTCCCCGAGACATCATCGCCACGCCCCGCCCCTCCCGGCGACCGATTCCGACCCCTATGCCCTGCGGGAAGACGCGGAATCGGACGGCGGCGCTCAACGCGGATCTCGCGCTGCCGGCATTCGATCGCCCATCTGGGATTCCGTAATAGAGGTAGGGCCGGGTCCCTCGATCCAGCTGCGGGCCAAGCTTCAGAACGACAAGACGGATCGCGACGCCTGCCTGCTCCTGCTCATGGCAGCCCAGAAAGTACTGAATCTCCAAAAGCCCACGGCGGCCCAGCTCGCCCGCTGGCTGAGGGCGTCCGGCTACCCGATCCAACGGGTCGACAGAGTCCTTTCGGACGCCATTGATAAGGGCGAGATCATGGCCTCGGGAAGCCGCAGAGCGCGCCGCTATGAGCTCACGGCGCCCGGGCGAGTCAAAGGCTTCCTGCTAGCCCAGCAAATGACGCAGCGAGTCCACGGCACCGACCGCGGCGACGATCTTTAGCGCCCTTCCCAGCCTCTACTCGGCCCCAAGCCTCGAGGCTCCTTAACTAAGCCACAAACGCAGCCCCGCCTCCATTCCGGGGAAATCGAAATCCTAGGCCTTCTTTCCCATTTCGTTACTTGTGATAATCTATAGCGGGTTTCTCGACGAGAAATAGGCAGGAAATAGGCCAAAAAGGACGGCTAGGAATTTCTCCCTAGCCGTTTTTTGTTGCCTACCCGGAGGATTCCTAGCGGGACCCCGGGAGGCGTTCACGCATCCTTGGGGGATACGTTACGTCGAAATTGTACCAATTCGGCCTAGTTAACGCAACGACTAGGCAGAAAATCGGGGTAGGTCTTTGAGCGCCCGGTCTTTTACCCCCGACCAAAAGCTACGGCTCTTGGATGAGGCCGGGCGCTGCCTCTTCAAGCTCGGCGC
The DNA here is from genome assembly GCA_016194745.1 of Elusimicrobiota bacterium. Lineage (GTDB taxonomy): Bacteria > Elusimicrobiota > Elusimicrobia > UBA1565 > JACRDR01 > JACQBA01. The sequence continues at coordinate 244 of JACQBA010000018.1, read as the reverse complement.
GACGGCCGCTACACGTGACATTCATGCCTATTTCCTTCGGCCCGCGCTGCACCTAGACGACCCTCGGCCGTCCTCCCGCCGCGCCGTCGCGGAAGCCTTGGGGCGCTCCGAGAAGACCGTGGAGCGCTCGCTCGCGTGGCTATCCCAAAAAGGACTCATCCAAGTAGGCAGAAATTCAGCCGGGCGCATTACGAACGTCTGGGTGCCATTCGCCTTTATCCACGGACTTATCCGCAGCTTACCC
>JACQBA010000015.1:62235-281357 GCA_016194745.1 Elusimicrobiota bacterium | reverse complement strand
ATTGAGTTCATGTACTCTCGTTTGGCGGCTGGACTCATCTAAGTGCTCCCGAAAAAACGGTTTAAACCGTCCATTTCGGTAACATTTTAAATGAGGCGACCGAGGCTCGTTCGGTAACATCTTAAATGAGTTGATGCGGGGGATTGACTTTGGACGGGGGGAGGCTATAGTAATGGGACAAGCGTCCAGATTCGGCTTATGGGACCAGTGGAATCCGATTCCCGACCCGACTCGACGGAACACCAAGGCCAGCGCTCTCTCGCGGCCGCGGCGGTCCTGCGTCTGCCCCCACTGGTCCAGGGAGGCGATCGCCGCTTCGTGCTCGCCTTGGGGTTCGCCGCCGGCCTCCTGATCGGGTTCGGCGTCGCCTACCGCGACCCCCTGATTGCAGCGCTCGCCGCCCTCTCCTCGGTCGACGGCTCATGGTGGGGGGATCCCGCCGCGAAACTCTCGAAGGCCGCGGCCGCCTTCAAAGCCAAGTCCGCCGAGGCCTCCGCGCGGCGCTCGTCGGCCGCCGCCACCACCGCGCGCGCGAGGCCCCACTCCTCGCGCCGCGCCGGCGACCCCGTCGAGACCGCGCGCGTCCTCGACGCGACCCAGCGCCCGCTCCCGCTCAGCATGCCGGACGGAGTCCTGACGCCCCATGGCGACGAAGCCGCGACGGCCATGGCCTATCTGGTCCCGAAGGGAGAGATCAAGGAAGACGCCCGGTCGGCTCGAACGACGTCGCCCCGGCGCAAGAGTTCGATCCGCGTCGCGTCGCCGGGAGAGGAACCCGCCGGCGCGCGCTACGGCGACGAGAGTACGCCCTCCCGCGCCCCGGCGCGCTCCGAGTTCGCCGAAGGCGGCGTCTTGAGGTCCCCACCCCGCTCCCTCGCCTCGCGCGACGTCATGCACCCGATCGCGCGGGCTAAGGTGCCCGCCCTGGAAGGCGAGCCGCTCAAGCTCGAGAAAGACCAGGTCGTCGAAGCGTTGCGCGAGGGGATCAAGAAAGGCGCGAGCGCCGAGGAGATCAAGGCCTTCCTCGGGAGGCATCAGGACGCGCACTTCACCGCCGCGGACGTGGTCGGACTGATGGCCGCCGCGAGCTACCACTCTCCAAGCCCGCGCGATTCCTACGACGCTCTACTCACCGGGACCCGCCTGCCCCCGGCCGCGGTCGCGGCGCGGCTCCGCGATCCCGAAGCGCGACGGGCCTTCAATCCAGGGACGGTGGGAGGCGCCGGCGCGGCCGTCGCGGATCTTGGCAACCGGGACAGGGAAACCGTCAAGGCGGACGCCAACAACCGACGCGAGGCCGACGGAGAGCATCCTCGCGAATGATCCCGCGACCCCGAAGGGCGCTGATCCGCTAGTGACCCCCCGCAAATGAGACTCCGCACTCTCATCGGCCTGACGATCGGCGGCGCGGTCGCGTTTAGCTTCACGGCGGCGTGGCTGGCGGCCGCGGCCGGCTCGGCGCGGCTCATCTCGACGCGCCTCGGGCAAGAGCATGAGCGGCACCTGGCGGCCATGGCCGCGATCGCGGAGGAAGCGCTCGCCGCGGGCGACACGCGCGTCCTCGCGGAGTACTTGAGGACTTTGCCGGCGGCGGCCCCCAAAGTGGACTACGCCTTCCTCGAGGACTCGCGCGGCGTCATCGCGGCCCACAGCGACCCGAAGCAGGCGGGGCGCCCGGCCGCGGAGTGGCGGCTCTCGCGGCCCGCGGGGACGGCGCTCTCGCGCCCGATATCCAAGGGCGTCGTGCGCCTCGGGACCCGCGGCGCGGCGCACGCGTCGGCCTTCGCGGAGCTGCGCGCGGTGCTCGCGCCCTCCCTCCTCCTCATCGGCGGCGCGGGCCTCTTCCTCAGCGTCGTCCTCGGCGCGGCACTCGCCGTCGTCCTCACCGCGCCGATCTCGCGCCTCGTCGACGCGGCCGCCGAAGTCGGCGCAGGAAAGCTCGACGCGCGCGTCCCGGTCGACTCCTCGGGCGAGCTCGGGCAGCTGGCCGAGCAGTTCAACCGCATGGCCGAGCGGCTCGGGGAGCTCGACGAGCTCAAAGACGCCTTCATCGCGAGCGTCTCGCACGATCTCCGAAGCCCGATGGTCGCCATCAAGATGTCCTTGGACCACATGCTCAACGAAGACCCCGACGGCGACAAGCTCCTGCCCCAGCATCGCAAGACCTTGACCGATCTCACCGAGAACGCGGCGCGCCTGGCGAACTTCGTCTCGAACATCCTCGACGCGGCGAAGATGAAGGCCGGACGCATGGAGTGCCGGCGCGAGCCGGTCGACGTGGCGCGGGCGGTGCGGGACGTCGCGACCCTCTACGGCGCGCTCGCGCAATCGCAAAGCATCCGCTTCAGGACGTCGGTCCAGGGCCTGCCAGCCGTCGTCGGCGACCCGGAGCGCTTGGAGCGCGTCTTGTCCAACCTGGTCTCCAACGCGATGAAGTTCACGCCCGCCGGGGGCACGATCGAGGTGGAGGCGGATGTCGTCGGCGAAGAGATCGAGCTCCGCGTGCGCGACAGCGGCTTCGGCATGGACGAGCGGCAGCTCGCGTCGCTGTTTCAGCCCTTCTCGCAAGGCGACGCCGCGCGGCGCAAGGCGTCGGGCGCGGGGGGGACGGGGCTCGGCCTGTTCATCGTCAAGCAGTCCGTCGAGGCGATGGGCGGGACGGTGTCGGTCGAGTCGGCGCCCGACGAAGGGACGTGCGTGCGCGTGCGGCTGCCGAAGGCGGAAGCCGCGGGCGCGAGGAGGGGGGCGTGAGCGAAAAGGCGGCGGTGGTCCTCGTAGTGGACGACGACAAATCGATCCATACGCTGCTCGAGCCGGCCTTAAAGCGCGCCGGCTACGCGGTGCGCTCGGCCCGTACGGCCGACCAGGGGCTCGGCGAGCTCGAGACCGGAGCGGTCGATCTCGTGCTCCTCGACTTCGAGATGCCGCGCATCTCGGGCCTCGAATTCATCAAAATGGCCCGCGCCAAGGGGATGGAGGTGCCGATCATCATGATGACGGTGCACGGCCGGGAGTCCGAGAAGGTGACCGGCCTCGGGATCGGCGCCGACGACTACGTGGTCAAGCCGTTCTCGGTCAAGGAGATGGTCGCCCGAGTGGGCGCGCATCTGCGGCGGACCCGGCACGGCGGGCGCGCGGAGGCGGTGCTCGAGGCGGCCGGCGTGCGCGTCGATTTGGACGCGCGGCGCGCCGTGGCGGACGGCAAGGCCTTGGACCTCACCGTCACCGAGTTCGAGCTCCTGGCCCGCTTCCTGCAGCGCAAGGGGATGGTTCTTTCCTACCAGCAGATGTCGGACGCCCTGTCGGAGGGCGCGCGCATCCTTACCTCGAACAATCTCCAGACTCACGTGGGCAACCTCCGCAAGAAGCTCGGCGGCTCCGGCGAGCGCATCGAAACGGTGCAGGGGATCGGCTACCGCTTCAACCCGGAATAATACCGCGCCGCGGATGGCTGGAGGTCCCCCCGCGGCGCGGCAGATTCGTAGTCCCGGACGCTATTGCTTTTTGAGCATTCCTGAGCCTTTTAGGGCGTCGCCTATCGCTTTGCGGGTGGACCGATGCATCTCCCCGCGCTGCTGCGAGGTCAGGCCTTTCCTGCTGACGCTGGTGCCTGCGCCCAAACTGTGGCGGGTCGCCTCCTCGCCGGTGTCTCGACGCTCGGGAGCGGCCGGACTCGTTTCCTCCGGAGCCGTCCTCGCGCTCTCGCCGCACGGCGGCTCGCCGACCGAGGTCGACGGACCGGGATTTTGCGCCTGCCGGTCCCGGGCCGGCGTGCGCTGCTCCTGAGACGGCCGTCCGCACCGGGGTCCGGACGGATTCTCGCTTCTCGCCCTCGGCTTGCCGCTTCTCGTTCCATCCGCCCATGCCCCCGACGCCGCCAGAACCATCACCGCCGCCGCCGTCATCGCCTTTTTCATAGTACCGCCTCCTTGGATATCGAGTCTCGTGCGCAATCGTCTATTTCTCACGTATCGCCGACGCGGCGCGCGCGGCGCCGCCGACCGCCCTTCGAACGTTCTGCTGCATCTGCCTTCGCTGCTTGTCGCTCATCCCGGGCCGAGGCCGGACGCTCGCATCCTCGCTCGCCTTCCGGGTCACGTCTCCTTCATGAGCCCGGTTCCTGTCGGCCGGCGTCCTCGGAGCGGCGCAAGGATCCGCGGGCGAGCTCTGTCTCGCCGGCGCGTTCGTCGCGGGCGCCTTGGGCTCCCCGGAGTGCCGAGACGAAGGCGCGCTGGACGCTCCTCCGCAGGGTCGATCGACGGCCGCCGGATCGGTCCTCTTTGGCTTCTCCGATTTGACCACCCCCGTACCTAAATACCACTCCGCCCTAGCGCCCGTCGCCAAGAGCGCCGTCAGTACCGCCGCCGTCATCGCCGTTTTCATGCGTGTCTCCTTTTTCATATCGCAGCGTCTCATGCGCTTAGAATGCCCGAGCCGGCCCCGGTTGTCCTTTAGTGATTCCCAAGAAACTCCCAAGACCGTCCTCGCCCTCGGCGCGGAAGCTCCAGGCCATGCGCTCGAGCACGGGCAGCACCTCGCGGAACTCGCCCGCCGACGCCGAGAGGATCAACACCCACGCGCGGGAGCGCCCTTGGAACACGATGTGGCGCGCGCGCAGGGGGGCCCCGAGGGCCGTGACCTCGACCGAGCCGGAGCCCGGCATCGTGTCGAAGACCGTGATCAGCAAGGAGCCGCGCACGGTCCGGGAGGGGCCGGCCGAGATCCGTCCAGGCTGGCCGCTCGCGTAGGCAAGCGCGTCCGGGTACAGCGCCGAGCCGACGAGGTACTCGATCAAGCGGATGACCGGGCGCGGCCCCCGCGCGTGCTCGTCCTGGGCCGGGAGGATGAGCCGAAGACCGGACCCCTTTCCTTCTATAAGGCGCCAGCTCTCGGGCGCCTGTATCGAGAAGGCTCCGTTGGCGGCCTGCAGCTGCACGAACGGCTCGACCCGGGGCGCCGCCGCGGGCCGCCGCGCCTGCGTCAAAAACAAGCTCGCCGCCAGCGCCGCGTATGCCTTCCAGGTCATTTCCATGCCCCCAGCATGCCCGAGCGGCACCGGGAACGCCTGCGCAAGAACCCAAGAAACCCCTAAGCCACGACGAGCCCGGGACGGGATGTACCGTCCTGGGCTCATCGTGAAGTCGCTGTTCCTAGGAGTTAGGAGAGTTAGGAGAATTTGTGAAAACCTGGCACCGGAGGAGGCACCGGAGGATGGCTCTGGTGGCCACTGGCGGCGGGACTTAGGTGCCGATTGGAGTAGGACTAATGACTCGACGGGAGTGCCCTCGGGGCGCATCTTGCTGAAGAGGCGGGGGGAGTATGATGGCGGCATGCGGCTACTCGCGCTGCTCCTCGCGGCGTCGGCGCCGGTCTTCGCCGCGCCGCCGCGCCTCGCGCTCGATGCCCGCGCGCTCGAGCAGCTCCGGCACGCGGCGAAGGACGAGGCGTCGCCCGCTCCGGCCGCGGCCGAGCGCGAATGCTCTCCCGCGAACCCGCCGGACCGCGCGCATGAGGACCCGAGCTTCATCCGCACCGCGTACTATTGCGACGCCTCGGGCCGCGTATCGCGCAAGCTCGAGACCTTTACGCGCACCGGCACGCCGTCCAATGAGACTCTTTACGACGACCGCGGCCGGAGGGCCCGGTACCGCATCTGGAACATCGACTTCCAGCAGACGGGCGAGCGGACGTACGAGCACTTGGACGACGGCTCCTTCATTCAGTCCGATCTCGACCTCGCCACTCGCCAAGTGCACGGGCGGGAGCAATTCCTAGGCAAGGTCAGGCTCCGCCGCTGGCATTACGCGAAGGACGACGAGCGCGGCGGCGCCTACGTCCTGACGCACGACGACGCCTACGTGTACGCGCCGGGCTCCGACAAGGAGCGCGTCGGCGCGCGGCGCCTGTACGCCTCGACCGGGCACGAGACCGAGGTCATCCTCTTCCAATATGATCCCAAGGACAAACCGGACGCGCGCCCCGTCTCGTTCGTCGCCTACGATTCGGACGGGCGGCTCATCCGCCAGTACTCGACCGAACGCTCGCTCGCCGAGGCGCTCGACCTGCGCTCGATCTACCGCCACGAGTCCGACGAGAGCGTCCGCCGCCGCCAGGCCAGGGTGGACGCGCCGGACCGCGTCGCGGTCGCGATGATCGACTCGGGCTTCGACGTGTTCAGCCCGCACGTGGCGGACAAGATGTGGCGCCGCCGGCTTTCGCCGGCCGATGAGGAGGAGTGGCGCGAGCTCGTGATGGGCTGGGACTGGGAGCGCCAGCGACCGATCCCGCTCGAGCGCATCGACATCCCGCGCAAGGGCGAGGCGCCGATGTCCCACGGCAGCCACACCGGAACGATCGCGGCGGGGGACTTGGACTACGCGGCCATCCTCGGCTTCGCCGGCGACTTCACGAACCCGCGCTACCTGGAACGCATCTCGGCGTTCCTCAAGAAGCACGACGTCCGCTTCGCCAACATGAGCTTCGCCTTCCCGACCGGCGGCATCATGGGCGACATGAGCGCGGGCTGCAACGCGCTGGACTTCATGATCCACCGCAACCCCCAGGCGCTGTTCGCCGCCGCGGCGGGCAACGACACGGCGAATTTGGACGAGGCCCACGAGCACCTGTGCCCCGCGATGCTCAAACAGCCGAATCTGATCACGGTGGGCTCGCTCGACGCCTCCGAGCTCGACGAGGCGCGCCTGCACGAGTACAAGATGTCCTCGTTTTCCAACTTCGGCACGCGCGACGTGGACGTGCTCGCGCCGGGGGAGCGGATCGTCGCGGCGGACCTGGGCGGGATTCTCGCCCGCCACAGCGGCACCTCGATGGCCTCGCCGATGCTCCTGCGCCTGGCCGCGCTCCCGCTCCACCGCGAGTTCCCGGAACTGAGCGCCCCCCAGCTCAAAGAGCTGATCCTCAAGACCGCCTACGTGAATCTCGAGGCGCCTTTTCCGGTGCGCAGCGGGGGGATCCTATTCCCGTCCCGCGCGCGCGCGGCGGCGGCGCTGTTTAGGGCGAATCCGTCCCTCGGAATCGACGCGGCCGCCCTCGCCGCGCGCCAATCCCTCGACCTGCTCCGCCCCGGCGAGTCCCGCGACGCCGCCTACCTAGACCGCCTCAAGACGTTCTGGCGCTCCCGAAGGCTATAAGCGACTCGGCGCCAGTCGTGACGCCGATTCTCCGATTGACGCGATTTCGGCACGATACTTGATCCGAGCGAGGGCCGGTGTCGGTAGGGAAGCGGAGGCTAATGCTTCAGGCGGGCGGCGGGAGCGGCGTCGGGGCCGTGCAGGCGCACGCCGGCGCCGCGCAGGGCTTCCAAGGTGAGGCGCGCGGCGTCCTTGACGTCCTTGGGCTCGTGAGTGAAGGGGTTGTGCTGCCGGGCAAACCTCATCGAGACCGAATCTTTCGTGCGCGCGGGCAGGTCGATCTGGAAACGCGCGAAGGCCTCGTCCATGTTGGCGAGAAGGCAGAGGCCGACGAACGCGAAGGCCGCGCCCTTGGCCGCGCCGACCGGCGCGCCGAGCGCCTCGTCCAAAGGCCCCTGCTCCTCGCCCGGCTCGAGCAGGTTCAAGATGACGCGCGCCGTGACCATCGAGACGAGCAGGATCGCGGGGTAAAGGACGACGCTCAATCCCGCCGCCGCGGGCCCGGCCGGCCAGCCCAGTCGCTCGGCCGCCAGAGGCGCCAAGAGCGCCGCCGCGGGCTTGGTCAGGAAGCACGCCGCCCCGAGCCCGATCCAGTGCGAGAGCTGACGGACCGCGCCCGAGCGGTATCCCGCGAGGGTGAACAACGCGAGCGCCAAGAGGACCATCAGATCGAGAACCATCGACGCATTTTACCGCATTTGAGTCGCCCGCGGGCGAAAAATTCCGCGCCTCCGTCGACGACGGCGCGATTTGGTATAATCGCCCGTCGTCGCGCCCCACGAGCGGACGACCCCGAACCCATGAAAACGATCCGCCTTGCCGCCGTCATGTCCGCTCTGTTCTCCGCCTCGCCGAGCGCCGCGCTGCCGGATCTCGGCGCCGTCCCGTCCCTCTACGCCGCCGCCGCTCCCGGCATGTTCTGCTTTCGCTGCGGGCGCGACTGGCCCGCCTTGGACGCGCATCTCAAGGGCAAGGGCGTCGCCGACGAACGCGTGCGCGGCCGGCTCCTCGACGTCCTCCGCCAGCGCGAGGCGGAACACGACCGCCTGAGCCGCGAGCGCAAGGACGCCCAGGCCGCGCTCGACCGCCTGGAGGACTCGCTGTCCCGCTCCGGCCTGCGCCGCGATCTCCTTCCCATGACGAACCCCGCCGGCTTCGCCGCCTTGGTCGACGCCCACCGCAGGACGCGGGACGCGGAGGCCCGGTTCGCGGATCACTCCGCGCAAGTCGCGCGCGAGCTTCAAGTCGTCTCCGAAGAGATCCGGTAGGACCTGAAGGGACGCTCAGCTCCGGACGAGCCGCACGAGCTCATTGCCGTCGACGGCCCCGGGCATCGAGATGTCGCTGACCACGACGTCGTGGGTCCCGTCGAGCATCCGCGCGGCCGGCTCGCCGTCCTCCGCGGCGAGCACGCGACAGTCGATCCCGGACAAGACGCGCGCGCAGAGCGAGCGGATCCTGGGCTCGTCGTCCACGAGGAAAGCGCTCGCGGACACGGCTTCCGCGTTACCCGGCATGATCACGTCGGTGAGCACAAGGTCGATCGTCCCTTTCTCGCGCCGTCAGCGCGGGGCGGGGCGGGCTAGAAGATCGATCTGCTGGTCTATGAGCTCGGCTTGCTTGGCGTACTGCTCGGCTTCCTGCCGGAAGTTGAGCGCGTCGACCGGCGCGCGCGCGCTGAGCCAGCGCGAGGCGAGCCACTTGAGGCGCTTGATGCGGTAGAGCCTGCGCAGTTGGGACTTGGTGAACAGGTCCAAGGTCGCGTCCTCGAGCGCGAGCGGCTCCTTCGAACCCAACTGCCCGGCGTTGATCGCCTTCGCGATCTCGAAGGCGGCTGCGCGGTTGGCGGCCAAGGTCATGTGGCAGTAGTCGAGGAATAGGTCCGCGCCAGGGATGCCCGACTTGGAGTACGCGAACATCGCCCGCTCGAGGTCGACGCGCTTGGTGAAGGCGCCGCCCGCCTTGCGGATCGCCTCGTTCCAGACGGTGCGCGTACGGAGAAAGCGGCGGTCCAGGTCCTTCGCCGCGACGTAGGCATCGCGCGCGGCGGCATGGTCCCCCGAGCGCTCGAGGGCGCGGCCGAGGAGGAAGCGGTGGAGAGGCTCCTTCGGCTCGGCCTTCGCGCGCGCGCGCAGGCGCTCGATCGCGCGCGCGGGGGCCTCCGTCGCGAGCGCGGCGAGTTCTTTTTCGGCGTCGACGGCCGGGCGCGCCGGCAGCGGCAACCAGTCGCGCAAGTTGTTAGGCACGGTGAGGACGTAGAGAGGAACCTTCGCCGCCTCCGCGCGGCCCGCCGCGTCGGACAGGGCGCGCTCGAACTGCCGGGTGAGCCCGGAGACGGCCGTGCTCAAGTCCGCGCCGGGTTTCAAGTCGACGCTGTCGATGAGCGGGGAAACGCGCTCGTTGTTTCCGTCCAAAAGGACGATCGCGTCCGGCTCGCCCAGCTCGAGCGCCTCGCGAACCACCGCGACGGAGGCCGAGAGGTCGCGCCCGCCCTTCGCCGCGTTGACGACGCGCACCGCGCGCCCGGGCAGGAGCTTCTTGAGATAGCGCTCGAGCCACGTCGAGAGGCCGCCCTCGTTTGGCATGGAAAAGAGCGCGCCGGAGAGCCCCGTCAGGCGCTGGTTGACGTACGGCGTGCCCATCGCCTCGGAGCTCCCGACCACGAAGACGCGCAGTTCTCCCTTCGGCTTCGGACACGGGAAGGGCTCGGCCACCATCCGCTTGTCGGCGCAGACGCACAGGCCGCCGCGCACCAGAAACTCGTGCCCGGGCGGCACGCCCTTCCACGCGTCGTTCGCCTGGCGGAGGTCCCAGATGAGGAAGAGCACGAGCCCGAACGCGAGCGTCGCCCCCATCGCGAACGCTGCGAGGAGCGCGCGATAGAGCCGGAGGTTGGCGGTGCGGCCGGATTTCATCCCTCGAGATTCTACAAAGACTCAGGTACGGAAAGGTACCTCAGGGGGACGTTCTCGTCATTCGTCTAGGTCTTTGGACCCGATATCTTGCGCGCCCTTGGACCCATACGCGGGAGCGCGAGAGGGGGTACCATACGATGCTGCATGCGAAGTCTGAACTCTCTCTTGAGGGTACGCGCGGCCGGGGGGGTGCGCGCGGAACCCGAGGGTGTCGCGGAGCCCCCCAAGGCGCCGCCGCGTCCCGTCGTCCGCGGAAAATTCCTCCACGTCGGCCTGCGCAAGCTCTATATAAAGGGAGTGACCTACGGCGCCTTGACGCCCGACGCCGACGGGCGCGAGTACCACGACCAAGAGCAGATCGAACGCGATTTCGGCCTCATGTCGGCCGCCGGAATCAACACGGTCCGCATCCCGCATACGATGCCGCCCCGTTCGCTCCTCGACGCGGCGCAGCGCCACGGGCTCTACGTGATGGTCGGGCTCTCGGCGGAGCAGTTCGTCGGCTACCTGATCGACACCGAGAAGGCGCCCGACATCGAGGGGATCGTCCGCGAGCGCGTGCGACGAGTGGCGGGACACCCCGCGCTGCTCTGCTACGCGATCGGCAACGAGGTCCAAGCCTCCGTCGCGCGCTGGCTCGGCGCGGCCAAGATCGAGCGCTATCTGAAGAAGCTCTACCTCGCCATCAAGGAGGAGGACCCCGGAGGGCTCGTCACCTACGTCAACTACCCCTCGACCGAATACCTGGATCTCCCGTTCCTCGACTTCGTCTGCTTCAACGTGTACTTGGAGTCGCGCGGGGCGCTCAAGAGCTACCTGGCGCGCCTGCAGAACGTCGCGGGCGACCGGCCGCTCGTCATGAGCGAACTCGGCCTCGATTCGATCCGCAACGGCGACCTCCTCCAGGCGGCCATCCTGCGCTGGCAGCTGCGCGCGACCTACGCCGCGGGCTGCGCGGGCGCCTTCGTCTTCGCCTGGACCGACGAGTGGTACCGCGCGGGCGGGCTCGTCAACGATTGGGCCTTCGGCATCACCGATCTCGCCCGGCGCCCCAAGCTCGCGCTCGACGTCGTCCGCGGCGAGTTCGAGGCGGCGCCTTTCGGACGCGCGGCCGGGCAGCCCCGCGTCTCGGTCGTGGTCTGTTCCTACAACGGCGCGCGCACGATCCGCGACACGCTGGACGCGCTCTCGCGGCTCGAGTACCCGGACTACGAGGTGATCGTGGTCGACGACGGCTCGACCGACTCGACGGCCGAGATTGCGCGCGGCTTTAAGGTCGAGCTGATCCGGACGGCGAACTTCGGCCTCAGCCACGCCCGCAACGTCGGCCTCGCCGCGGCCACGGGAGAGATCGTCGCCTACATCGACGACGACGCCTACCCGGACTCGCACTGGCTGAGCTACTTGGCCGCGTCCTTCGCCGAGACACCGCACGCCGGTATCGGCGGCCCGAACATCCCGCCCGAGGGGGGAGGTCTCGTCGCCGACTGCGTCGCGCGCTCGCCGGGAGGGCCGACGCACGTCCTCCTCACCGACGACGTCGCCGAGCACATCACGGGCTGCAACATGGCTTTCCGGAAATCGGCTTTGGAGGCCATCGGCGGCTTCGACGCGCGCTTTCGCGTCGCGGGCGACGACGTCGACGTGTGCTGGCGACTCCAGGCGCGCGGCTGGACTCTCGGGTTCTCGCCCGCCGCAATGGTGTGGCATCACCGCCGCGGCTCGGTGCGCGCGTTCTGGCGCCAGCAGAAGGGCTACGGCCGGGCGGAGGCGCTGCTCGAGGCCAAGTGGCCCGAGAAATACAACGCGGCCGGCCATCCTCTCTTCGAGGGGAGAATCTACGGCGCCGCGTTCGCGAGCCTCTTCGGCTCGACCGGGCGCGTCTACCACGGCATGTGGGGGCTCGCCCCGTTCCAGCGCCTATACAAGAGTCCCACCGCCCTGAGCGCCCTGCCGACGATGCCGGAGTGGTATCTTCTCGCGGCGGCCCTGGCCGCCGCGTCGGGCCTCGGTCTCCTGTGGCGGCCGCTGCTTGCCGCCGCGCCGCTGCTGCTCGGCGCGGCGCTGTGGTCCTTCGCGCAAGCCTGGAGAAGCGCGGGGGCCGCGTGGGCCTGCGCGCCGGCGGCGGGCCGGCTCGAGGCGCTCCGGCGCCGCGGCCTGACCGCCTTCCTCCATCTCCTGCAGCCCCTCGCCCGCCTGAGCGGCCGCCTCATGGCGGGACTGACGCCTTGGCGCACCAAGGGCGCGCGCGGCTTCCTCTGGCCCCTGCCGAGAGAGCTCGCCAAGTTCACCTGGGAATGGTCCACCTGCGAGGCGCATCTCGAGCAGGTGATCCGGCCGCTGCTCGAGGACGGCCCCCGCCTCGTCCACGGGCACGACTACGCGGATTGGGATTTCGAGCTGAAAACCGGCCTCTTCGGCGGCGCGCGCTTTCTCATGGGCGTCGAGGGCTTGGGCGCCGGGGGGCAGTACGTCCGGGTGCGCTTTCGTCCGCGGGTCTTCGCGGCCGCGAAGGTCCTCCTCCTCGCGGCCGCCTCGCTCGCCGCGGCCGCGGCCGTGAGCGGGGCTTGGTCCGCCTGCGCCGTCTTCTGTTCCGCCGCCGCGCTCGTCGCGGCGCGCGCACTCCTCGAGTGCGGCGCGGCCATGGCGGCGATCGCCGAGGCTCTCCCCGTCGAGTACGAGCCGAAGAAAGGCGCGCGCGAGCTCGTCGTCGTCATGCCCTCGCTCGAGAAGGCCTGGTCCCTCTTTCTCAACGCCGCCGCGGCCTTCGTCCTGAGGTGGGGCCCGTGAGCGCCGAGACGAAGACGCCGCTCCAGCGCGACGCGGAAGTCTACCTGCGCGTCGTGCGCGAGGCGAGGCCGTACTGGATGCATCTGGCGGCGATCTGCGTCTTGAGCCTTTCCGCGATCCCCCTCGCGCTTCTCGCGCCGCTCCCGCTTAAGATCGCGGTCGACACCTTCATCGGTTCGCTGCCGCTGCCGGCCGCACTCGCCGCGTGGCTGCCCGCGTGGATGGTCGCCTCCAAGACCTCGCTTCTGCTCTTCGCGACGGGTCTCCTCGTCCTCATCCCGCTCCTCCAGCAGGCGCAGGCGTTCGGCAGCTGGCTGCTCGAACTTTACACCGGGGAAAAGCTCGTCTTCGATTACCGGAGCCGCCTCTTCCTGCACCTCCAGCGAATGTCCCTATCCTATCACAACCGCAAGGGCGTCTCGGACCTCCTCTACGCGGTCCAAGAGGACGCGCCGCTCATGCAGTATGTCTCGATCCACGGCGCCGTCCCGATCGCGACGTCGACGGTCACGGTGCTCGCCTTGATCGGCGCCTCGCTCCGCATCGACGTCCAGCTCGCGCTCGTCTCGCTTGCGGTCGCGCCCGCCCTTTTCTACATGGTCGCCTCCTACGGCCGCCGGATCGGCCATCGCTGGCACAAGATCCGCGCCTTGGACAACGACTCCTTCTCGATCGTCGAGGAGGCGCTCTCCTTGATCCGCGTGGTGAAGGCCTACGGGCGCGAGGAGGACGAGACGCGGCGGTTCGCGGACCGCGCCGGGGCGAGCCTGCGCGAGCACATGAGCGTCATCTTCGCGGAGGCCGCCTTCGGGCTCACCGTCTCCCTCGTGACCGCGCTCGGGACCGCGGGGGTGCTCTGGATCGGCATGCGCCACGTCCAAGCCGGGCGCCTCACCTTGGGAGAGCTCCTCGTGGTGCTCGCCTACGTCGGCCAGCTCTACAAGCCCTTGGAAACAATCAGCAAGAAGGCGACGCAGATGAAGTCGTCCTTGGCGAGCACGGAGCGGGTCTTCCAGCTCTTCGACCTGCAGCCCGAGGTCCTCGCCTCGCCGTCCGCCAAGCCCTTGGGCCGCGCGCGGGGGGAGATCGTCTTCGAGGACGTGTCCTTCAAGTACGGCGAGCGCGCGGTACTGAGCGGCGTCTCCTTCAAGATCAAGCCCGGCAGCCGCGTCGGCGTCTCGGGGCGCACCGGCGCGGGCAAGACGACGCTCCTCGGACTTCTGCCGCGCTTCCACGACCCGGTCTCGGGACGCATCTTCCTCGACGGGCTGGATATAAAGGAAGCGGACCTCGCCGATCTGCGGAGCCAGTTCGCCGTCGCCTTCCAGGATTCGCCGCTCTTTTCGGCCACGATCGCGGAGAACATCGCCTACGGACGCCCCTTCGCCGACGAGTGGGCGATCGTCGAGGCGGCCCGCGCGGCCAATATCCACGACGCGATCATGAAGCTCCCGGACGCCTACCGCACCCACGTCGGCGCGCACGGGGCGTGCCTCTCGGGCGGCGAGCGCCAGCGGATCGCGCTCGCCCGCGCGTTCCTAAAGGACGCGCCGATCATCCTCTTGGACGAGCCGACGAGCGCGATCGACGCGGCGAGTGAGTCGGTCATCATGGACGCGATCGAACGGCTCACGCGCGGACGGACCACCTTCATCATCTCGCACCGCCAGAAGATGCTCGAGCGCTGCGATGCGCGCCTCCACGTCGAGCAGGGCGCGGCCGTCCTCTTGGACGCGGTCGCATGAAGCTGCCGGACAATTTCACGCTCGGCGAGGGAGCGACCTTTCAGGGCTACGAGGACGGCTACCACCCGTTCATGCGCTTCAAGACGCGGCATGAGGCCAAGGTCGGGGCGCGCACGGCCATCGACGGCGCCTATTTCAACTTGGGTGAGGCGGCGCACCTCGAGATCGGGGACGACTGCCGGATCTGGGAAGCGTTCTTCATCGCCGAGGCGGGCATCAAGGTCGGCCATCGCGTGACAATCGGCTGGCGCGCGACGATCGTCGACGCCGATTTCCATC
The DNA here is from genome assembly GCA_016194745.1 of Elusimicrobiota bacterium. GTDB lineage: Bacteria > Elusimicrobiota > Elusimicrobia > UBA1565 > JACRDR01 > JACQBA01. The sequence continues at coordinate 266,477 of JACQBA010000015.1, read as the reverse complement.
CGGTCGACCCGGCCGAGCGCCTCAAGGACGCGGTCGCCTGCTCGACGGACCCTGGAGACGAGAAGCGCCGCCCGTTCGACTCGCGGCCCATCACGATCGAGGACGACGTCTGGATCGGCCCCTTGTCGACAATACTCAAGGGCGTGCGCATCGGCAAGGGCGCGCGCGTCGAACCGGGCGCGGTCGTCATCTCGGACGTGCCGCCCGGGGCGCGGGTCCTGGGCAACCCGGCGCGGGTCGTTTAATGAACCTCCCGGCCAATATCGAGGTCCACCCGAAGGCCTACTTCTACGGCGCGCGCGACTTGGCTCGCTTCCGCAGCCGGGCGCCGGTCGCCCTTAAGCTCGGGCGAGGCTCCTCGATCGACGGGACCTGCCTCGACGTCGGGCCCAATGGCCGCATCGTGATCGGCGAGTTCACATACGTATCCGCCTCCTGCATCGTCTGCGACACGACGATCGAGATCGGGGACAACGTCCTCATCGCCTGGAACGCGGTCTTGATCGACAATTACGGGACGCACGGCGACCGGCGCGCGGCGCCGATCAAGATCGCAACGGGCGCGTGGATCGGGTTCGAGGCGTGCATCCTGCCCGGAGTCACCGTAGGCGAGGGCGCGGTCGTCAGCGCGAGAAGCGTCGTGACGAAGGACGTCCCGCCCTACTCCGTGGTCTTCGGCAATCCCGCCCGCATCGTCAAGAAACTCACCCCGCCCGCCTAGAAACCTCAACCTCGGTGTCAGACGTTAAATTAGTTAAGATTCGATCCAATTCTAAACTTTCTTAACGTCTGACACCGTCGCCGTCGCCCCGTCGACACGAGGCGTGCATCCTGCCCGGAGTCACCGTCGGCGAGGGCGCGGTCGTCAGCGCGAGAAGCGTCGTGACGAAGGACGTCCCGCCCTACTCCGTGGTCTTCGGCAATCCCGCCCGCGTCGTCAAGAAATTGAACCCGCCCGCCTAGCGGCCACCCGCCAGGATCCCCGACTCCAGCCACTCCTCCAGCGTCTGCGCGTACCACGCATAGACCTCGCGCGACGGGTGCGGCTTGAGGTAGGCGGTCGTGTGGCCTTTCGGCAGCTTCTCGCGGAGGCGCAGGACAGGGACGTCGGCCGGCAAAGTCATCGCGGAGTCGAGCGCGCCGGCCGGGTAAATCAAGACGGCGACCCGCGTCGCCGGGCGGACGTCGGTCAAGAAGCGCGCGAGCGCCGCGGCTTCGGCCTCCCGCATGCCCTCGCAGTTGTTCCAGTCGCCGCCGGGCGGCATGGCGAGGTGGTTCACGCCGAAGACGAGCGCTCCGAGCGTGCGCCAGTTGAGGACCGCCCGCCCGAGGCCGCGCGGGAAGACGCGGAGGTTTTCCCGAAACAGGTCAGGGTCGCGCTCGAAGTAGCGCCGCGTCGGATCGCCACGAAGGAACGCCCGCCGGCCGCAGTTGCTGAGCTGGAGGACGACGAGATCGGGCGACCAGTCCCGGACGGCTCGCCGCGCCGCCGCGACGGTTTGGATCGGCGTATAGGCCGACACTCCCGCGTTCCACACTGCGTAGCGCCCCGGCCGCCGGCGCGCGAGACGGGCCTGGAGCTGCGCCGGATAGGTGCCCGAGTCGCCGACCGAGGCGCCGTAGGTGTTGGAGCCGCCGGCGAAGACGACGCGCAGGACGCCCTTGGCCTTCGCGGATTGGGCCGGCGCGCCGCGCAGCCCGAGCGCGTTGACGCTTACGCGTCGGCCGCCGAAGTCGGCGCTCGCGCCGGGCCTGAGCTCATAGCGCAATGCCTCGTCGGCCGAGACCCGGTGCACTTCAAAATCCGCCGTCGCGTAGTAGAGGAGAGGGGCGAGGATGCGCCCGTCCAAATCCAGGGCTCGGACGGCGACCTCGACGACCGCGAGGAGCGCGGCAACTTCGGCGAGCACCAATATCCAGAGCCGGGATCGCGGACGACTCATGCGGGATTCATCGACGCCGCTCTACTCGGACTCCGGCCGGGCGCAATGGAGGGATTGGACGTTTTGATTCGCGTCGGCCACTTGCTGGCACAAGTCGAAGGCCTCCGCGTGGGCCTTCTCGCAAAGCTCGGTCTCGGCCGCGCGCGCGGACTCCCAGCCGGCGCGGCGGAAGTACTCGGTCGTCGCGTCTCCCTGGACGGCGCAGCCGGCGTAGAGCTTGTGCGCGGTCTGGCATTCGGCCTTGTAGTTGCCGAAGATGCCGGCCGCGGAGCTTTGGATCGCACGGCAGCCGCGGCGGTCGCCGCTCACCGCCTTCTCGCGCGCCTCTTTCCGGAGCGGCGTCAGCTGATCGATGCCCCGCTTGACGTCGGCCGCGAGCCCGTCGATCTCGCCGCGGATGCGATCGACTTTCGCCACCTCCTCGCGCAGACGCTCGTCTTCGAGTTCCGCCTTCGAGACGTACTCCGCGGTCGAGCCGATCCCCGATTCCATCATGAACGATTTCCACTCCTTGCGCGCGGTCTCCGTGAAAACGGGGCCGAGGTAGCCCGGATCGTTCTTCACGTACTGCGACCAGCGGGCGCCCAACGCCTGCGCCGTGCGCTCCTTGACCGCCGAATACGCGGGCGAGGCGGCCGACGGCCCGCGCCCGGTCCCGCCGATCGAGGCGCCTCCGACGCGGCCGCGTTCTCCGGAAAGCTTGAGCTGCGCCACGCTCACGCCCGGCATGACGCCGAACGCCCCGCCCCGCCCCGCTCGCGGCCGGTGACCCCGCCCGAGTCCGCGCCTGTGGACGCATCTCCTCCGAGAGTTCGCCTTCCCGCCGAGCCGCCGGCGGACTCTTCGGATGCGGAAGCAGTCCCGGCAGCCCTCGCCCGGCTCGACGCCTCGAGCGCGCTCCGGACGCCGCCGTAGGCGACGCCGGCTCCGCCACGTCGCACACCGCCGGGGACGCCGGCCACGGCGACTAGGGTCGAGCGCGGCGCGTCGAGAAGACGTTCATCGTTCGCGGGCGCCCGGCGAGACGCCGCCCCGCCCCGAGAGACGGCCGGAGGGGGAGGCAAGGCCCGCGCGTCGGCCTGCAGCTCCGCGATATCCACCGGCCCCCGCCGCATCTCGCCCGACCCGAACAGGCCGCCGCTGTAAAACGCCGTCCGCCAGAACAGCAGGACCGCCGCTCCCAAGACAAGAGCGAGGAATATGGGCGCGAGCGTCCGCGCGACGCGTTCGTCCGTGTCGCCGTCCATCGTACCTCATAGTATGCCCGCCGCCGGCCGTGACATGCCGGGCCCTCCGGTCCCTTCGGCGGTCCCCAAAAGGCCTAGACGTCCGAGCGATCTCCGTGGGGCCCTAGAATCCGGATAGATTTCCGTCCCACGTTCTGTAGTCCGCTGCGCCATCCTGATCCCATGAAGCCGGGGGAAAACATGGTGACCAAGGCAATCGGAATTTGGATGCGGGCGGCGGGACTCGTCGCGGTGATGCTCCTCGGCGCGCTCTGCGCCAAGGCGGCAGAGCCCGCGCAGAACACAAAAGAGAAGGACTGCGCCGCCGACAAGGAGGGCTGCAAAAAGGACCCTCCCAAGGCCGACGACCTCAAGGAGAAGCACGCCGCGGCCCATAAAGAGGAGGCGCTCAAGAGTCTCCGCGCGTACCTCAAATCCAAGGGCATCGCCGACGACGAAGAGCTCGGCAAGCTGAGCGGCGACCAAGCCACCGCCTTCGAGCATATCCTCCGCTCTCACCCGGACGTGCGCGAACACGTGAAGACGCCCCAAAGCCTGGCGTCGGTGACCCAACTCATGGGCGCCGTGAATGGCCGCGTCCCGAGCTTCGGCGCTCTTCAACGCTACTTCGACAACCACGTCGCGCCGACCGCCGGAGAGCCGAAGGCGGTCACGGACCTCCGGCGCGGCAATCTGGACGCGATCTGGCGGCAGGTGCGCGAGCCGCTCCACGGGTGGCTGCGCGAGCCCGAAAGAGCGGGACTGCGCTATTCCGAGCCCCCGCCGCCCCCGCGGCCCGAGCACGTGATCGCCAGCCTGCACGACTCCGATTACGGCGCGGCCAGCGCGAAGAAATGGGTCGACGCCCTCATGAAGAACGCCGGCCAGCCGGCGGTCGACGCCTTCAAGTCGAACCTCGAGGCGATCGTGCACGGGGGAGAGCGCTACGCGGCCGCCACCGCCCTAGGCTTCCTTGGGATCGCTTTCCTCGATGCGTCGATGGTCGACTCCCTCGCGGGCAAGCTCGGCGACGACAGGCTCGGCGGCACCGCCTTCGGCATACTCAATGATGCGGTGCGCGACTTCAAGAACGGCCTGGGCGCCGTGAGCGCCGACGTGATGGGACCGCTCGCGGAGCGCCTGCGCGGCCTCGCGGCGTCGAACGTCCCCGGCGCCGAGCGCGCGCTGAGGATCCTGGGCTCCTACCGGGATCAGAACAACGAGGCGCTCTTCTTCGCGCAGCTGAAGAACCCGGCGCAGGCACCCTTCGCCGAGCACGGGCTGCAGGACCTGATCCACCAGTACAAGAAGAGCGGCGACACGCAAGCCGCGGAGCGCGTCCAGGGGCAGCTATTGACGATGGCGAAGTCCAAGAACCCGGAGGAAGTCAATACCGCCTACAACCTCCTCTTCCCCTACAAGGACGAGAAGACGCAAAAGGCGTTCCTCGAGCAGACCGGACACCCGGAACTCTGGGACCTCTCCCGGAAGTACTTGAACGGGCAGATGTACCGCTACAAACAGGAGGGAGATTGGGGGAAAATCGCCGCGCTGCGCGCCACGTTGATGGCGGACGCGGACAAATCGCCGAGCATCGACCGTCGCCATTCCGCGCTGGACGTCCTGGCGAACCTTCGAGACCCCAAGCTCGCGGACTTCTTCCTCAAGCATCTGCAGGACCCCGCGGTGACGAACCTGGCCGCGCGGGGCTTGTTCGAGATGGTGAACCACCGGCCGACTCCTGAAGCGGTGGCGCGGATGGCGGACATGCGCGCCGCGGCGCAGGCGATGATGGAAAGCCGCAACGACAGGACCGTCAGCGCGAGCATCGAGCTTCAGAGCTACCTGAGCGCAGCCGAGTTCGGGCTGCCGGCCGCCCACCGCCAGAGCTCCCAGGAACTCCTCCAGGAAGCGCGGTGGATGGCATCGATGCTGCATCGGCCCGGCGCCTCCTACGAGGCGGCGGAAGGCCTCAAGAGGATCATCGACGGCATGCCCGAGAGCAAGGAACGGCGCGCGATCGCGACGATCGCCGACAAACAGATCGACGCCCTGCTGAAAAAGGGCGCCCCCAAGGACCTGACGCACGACACGGTGATCCATCAGTTCATCATCCCGATGAGAGGAGCGCTCAAGTACTACCTATCGCAGCCGGAGCGTCAGTAGTTCGGGCGCGACTGGAGCTGTGCGGGACGCTGGTTCTTTGAAGCGGTCTCAATCCTGACGATCAAGGGCTCCGCGATCTTGTGCTCGCGGAGCTTCTTGACGATCTCCGGAATATCCTTGAGAGGGACCGCGTAGGAGCCGCCGTAGTAGAGGTCGTAGGTGCCGAGCCAGTCGAGGTCGGCCTTGGTCACGAGGAGGCCTCGGCGCGCCATGGCGACGAGGCCGAGTCCTAGCCAGCCCGAGAAGTTCTCGGGGTCGCGCTTCGTCACCCAGTCGAAGTAGTATTGCGCGCGGTCGAGGCGCTCGCGAGAATAGGCGTTCTCCGCGGAGACGCTAAATAGCCAGCGCGCGGCCGAGAGGTACGCCTCGGCGTGGTCCTCCTTCGTGTACTTGAGTCGCTCGAACACCTCCTCCGGCTTCGACGGATACCACCGCACCGCGATCCCCGGGCCCGCCAGGCTCACCGCGAACCCGCTAGCGAGCAGCATGTGCCCCGCCATCGTCGGGTGCTGGCCGTCCATGATGAGATCGTAGCCCGGGACCCGGTGCGGGGCGCGCTCCGAGAAGGTCTCTTGCGCTAGGAACGTGTGGACGCCGCGCGCCTTGCCGGTGCGGCGGATGACTTCGTTCAGCGCCGGAGTCGCGCGCCCGAACTGGTCGTCCTTGTTCATCTCGACGCAGCGCCAGTAGAGGCGATTTGCCTCCTCATGCTCGCCCATGGCCTCGCGGCACTTGGCGACGCGGAACGTCGCGTACGCCTCGACGTCGGGATGCGCCGCGGCGAGGCTCTCGTAGTACGTGATCGCGCCGAGCCACTCGCGCTTCGCTTCGATCGCGCGGCCCGCGTCGAGAAGACGCTCGACCTCCGCGACCGGCGTCTTGCCGAGCGCCACCGCGGGCGGAATATCCGCGACATTGCTGACTACGGTGGACAAGACCACGCGCAGCCCATGGCGCTTCGCGTGCGAGACCGCCTGGTTCAAATGATACTCGAACGTTTCAAGACTCCGCTGGCTCGACATCCGGCGGCGCCGCTCCAGATAATAGATCAGCCGCGCGAGCGGCCGGACGCGGAAGAGCACGGCCTCCTTCACGCGCTCCGCGGCGGTCATCGGCTCGCTGCGGCCGTTGTCGTTGTTGCCCGAGTAGACAAGGACCGCGCCGGGGTTCGAGGGATTGCGCCTCGCGAGCGCCTCCTCGAGCGCCATCTCCTGCGGGTAGATAGAATTGTGCGCGGCGGCCAAGCTTATCGTCCGGATGGGAAGCCCCATCGCCTCGCCGCCGAGCATTTCCTTCACGAGCCAGGCGGTGTTGAAGCGCGGGTACGGGACGCCGGCGGGCGTCGACTCGCCGATCACGTAGAGCTCGAAGGCGTCCGGCGCGGGCGCGCGCCGGATGCCGGTCCGCGCGAGAGAGAGCAGCGCCGCGGCGACGAGGAGCAGTCTCGTCTTCAAAACACCCGCACCCCCTTGCCGTCGGCGCTCTTTCCGCACTCGGCCGCGTGGTCGATCGGATGGCGGGCGAAGTACTCGAGGGCGGTCTTCCTGTCCTTGAGCCGCAGCGTCTCCTTCGTCTTGAAGTTGAACAGGATCACGTTCTCACCGTAGGGATACGGGTACGCCCAGCCGTAGAAGTCCTTTGTGAACACGTGCTCCTCGAACTTGAGGGTCTCATTCACCACGTCCGCCTTGCAGCTCTGGTCCCCGTAGAGGACCGAGAGCATGCCCTGCAGGTCCCACGAGGATTGAAACACCGTCGCCGGACCCACGAACGGGCAGACTCCGTCCAAGAGGAAGGTTCCGCCGCGAGGCAGGTCGTCGAAGCGCGCGCGGATGTCGGCTGCGACCTCCTGCTCCTTCGTCCACGCGGCCGCCCAGTACGGGGCGATCGAAGCCGAAACGAAGCAGGAGAGACCCGCGGCGAGCGCGACCGTCCCGGCGAACACCGTCGGGCCGCGCACGCCGAGCCGGCCCGCCGCGGAGGCCATGACGAGGGCCGCGCCGAGCGCCGCGACCTGGTTCGCCCGGTTGCCGAGCCCCGTCGACGTGACGTCGACGCCCACGCCCAAGAAGACGCCGTAGCCGAGGCCGAAGACGAGGAGGCCCAGCGCGGCCAAGGCTCCGTCGCTCTTCGCCTCCCGGTTCTCGGCGGCGTCCGCGCGCGCGGCGCGCCGCAAGAGGCAGAAGGCCGCGGTCGCGACGACGAGCGCGAGCGCCAGAATCCGCGGGTCGAAGCGTTCGGACGCGAGCCGCCACGCGGTCCTCGGCAGCGCCGCGCCGTAGTCGACCGCGCTGATCCAGCCCGCCTCGCAGAGCGCGCGGAAGTAGCGAGCGATGCCGGAGACGAGCTTCATCAAGAATCCCGCATTCGAACTTTTCAGACGCGGGCTGAAGGCGAACTTTTGGGCCATGAGAAGGACGAGTGTCCCCACCGTCGTCGCCGCCGTCCAGCGCCACCGCTCGAGCGCCTTCGTCGTCAGGCGTCCGGCCTCGAGCCTCAGGACGATCAAGCTCGCGACGAAGAGCGGCAGGGCGAGCTCGTAGCCCAGAAGCGCGACGACCATGCAAATCAGCGACGTCGCGCGCCAGAGCCGGTAGCGCTGCGAGCCGAGGGCCTCCAAGTCGGCGAGCAGGCTCGCGAAGTAGAGCGTCATCATGAGGTCCATGTGCAGCGCCGACGCCCAGAGACGATCCGTCGAGTAGTGGGGGAGGACCGCATAGAGAGCCGCGGCCGCGAGCGCTTTCGACCTGCCCGCGCGCAGCCGCACGAGCGCGAGGTACAGGAGCCAGATGCCGACGACGTTGACCGCGAGATTGAGCTCGTGATACCCGAGCGCGCGAAAGGGAGGGCCGAGTCCGAACAACGAATACCCCGCCGCCCAACAAAGCGCCTCGACCGGCCGGTCCCAGAGGCCGGAGATCAAGAGATCCGAGAATACGCCCGCGAACGTATTCGGCCTCGCCAGCGCGGCCACGCGCAGGAACGCCCAGTCATCGCTGTAGAACCCGAGCGCCCCGAGATGCAGCAGCACCGGAGCCGCCGCGCAGGCCCCGAGAAAAAGCAAATCCCACCGTCGCTCGCTCGCCGTCTCGATCGAACCAGTGTGCCGCCCCTCCGGCCGCCCGTCAAGGTGCCGGTCAGCCACGGCGCCGAGGCGGGCGGCGACCTGCGGGGGATTGCGTCTACTCGATCGGGTACTCGTTGAGCTGCAGCCAGAAAGTCTTGATCCATTTGACCATCTCGAAAAGGGCGTCGAACGAGATGGGCTTATGCAGGCAGCCGTAGGTGCCGAGGCGGTAGGCGTCGGCGACGTCGCGCTGGAAGTCCGAGGCGCTGAGCATGATGACGGGCACGAGCCTCCACGCGTCGCGCTGCCGATGAAGAATTGGCACGATGTAGCCACTCGCCTTGGAAGAGAATCAGCAGAAGTATTTGACGCCTGGACTCGCGTAATGACTGACGTTACTGACGCCCATGACTGGCCAAGGTCTGCCGCCACAACTCTTGGGATTGGAAGTGATGCTCTCTGGCAAGCTCTTTGTTCGTGTTGGGTTAATGTCTGTGTGGATCGAGAAACGAAGAACAGAATCGTCAATGCCAATGAGGACAAAATCGGCCCTAATCATTCATCTTCCCCCATTCGGGCAACTGCCGCTCTCATAGCGATGGCATTTCTTGCGCTGGCGGACAACGTTGCGGCTCTCGCCTTGCCGCCCTTACTTGCACCAAGCATGGACAGAGCCTTTGCGGCAGCACGCACGGCTGGATCGACACTAGCCTCGGCGGCTTTGACGGTATGTGAGAGGACGCCACATACCATCTGATTCTCGTCAGGAGAGCGTTTCTGCATGCTACTGTTATGGCCTAACCGAGCAAGCATTCGCCTGGGGGGATACAATTCAAACCTTACCAGCGCCGCGCGCCCCGAGGCGCGCCGGATCCTGTAGAACTGCGGACACAGGTAGCCCAGGCGGACTAGGGCGCGCCCGCCTTGATCGGCTTGCCTTGGACGTCGCTGCCCGCGGAGGCGAGGCCGCCGTCCGGGGAAAGTTCGAGAGGCTTGCCGGTGAAAGGATCGTCGGGGACGCGCGGGAGGTAGCGCGGCACCAGCTCGGCCAAGGAGCGCGGACCTCTGCCGGCGTCGGCCGAGAAGGCCCGCCCGGCGATGGAGACGCTCGTCGCGGCCGTCCAGAAGCTCTCCTCGCAGCGGCGTCGCAGAGTATTGTCCCAGTTGGGCGAGCCGATCTGGTGCAAGATCAGCCCGACGAGGTTCCCGCGCAACATCTCAGGATGCGTCCACAGGCGAGGCCGGGGCGGCTCGATCGGAAGGGGCGGGCAAGGCAGGTCGATCTTCCGGATCATGCCGCGGAAGTCGTCCGCCATGAGACGGCGCGTGCGGTTGCGCTTGAAGTACCGCGAAGCGACCCAGTTTACGAACCGCCCCGACTCTTCGAAGCCGCCCAGCTGCCCCGGGCCGAGGCGCGCGATCGTGTTCGCCGCGATGGAATACTCCATCCGCGCGGCGCGCGTGAGCCCGGCGCGGCCCGCGTCCGGGTCCCCGAGCCGCGCGGCGGCGTCCTTGGCCGCCGCGGCGGAAAGCCAGGGCTTGCCGTCGAGGATGCCGCGCGCCGCCTTGAGCGCCCGCGACCGAATCGAGAGCCCGAGCATGTACGGCAGCAGGCTGACCGGCTCGGTCTGCAGGCTCCGGCCGACCTCGGCTATCCGCACGAGCCGCTCGAGCGCCTCGGCGCGACGGCCCTTCGAGACCAAATACCGCGCCTCGGCGATCGCGAGCGCCGAGGCCTGCGTCACCGGCGAGAACGCGGGAACGGGCGTACGATAGTCCACCGTCGCGATGTCCGCCCAGTCCGGCGGCAGGAGACGCTTGCCGCGCAGTGCGTCAAAGCGGCGCAAGGCGTCGGCGTTGCGGGCGAAGACGGGGGCGAGCGCGTCCGTCTTGCAGGCCGCGTCCTCGATGCAGCGGCCGGCCTGGCTTAGCTCCTCCGAACTGAGGGCGAGGCTTTTTTTCAACGCGAGGATGTCGTCGTACGAATTCTCCTTTGGAGGCACAGGGGCAGCGCTCGAGACGACCAAGTCCGCGTCGCCGCCGCCGCGGCTATCGGGAAACAACGCCAGAATGACCATGACCGAGAACACGGCCACGCTTAGCCAGCCGAAGCCGCGCAAGCAGTTCGTCAAGAGAGCTCGATAGTCGCGCATCGCGCTAGAATAGCTCCTATCGCGTGAAAAGAAAAGCCCTCCGCCTACTCCCAGACGCTCAGGCGCTCGCGCCAGCGGTCGAAGGCGGCGTTGAACTCGTCTTGGTGGGTCTTGTAGTAGATGGCCCCGCCGATCAGGAGGGCGCCGAAAAGCAGGACCTGGCTGCCGATGATGGACATGCGCGCGCTGCGCTCCATGTGGACGAGCACCTTGTAGACGATCGTCGCGAGGTCGACCGCCATCCCGGCGACGCCGAGCAGGACGTAGAGCCGGATCCTGAGGAAGCTCCCCGCCGCCATCAAGACGACGCTGAGGACGAGCATCGTCATGTGGAACGCGATGGGGTAGCGGTCGTCGACGAGCACGTAGTAGCCCGAGCTGCCGAGCATGGCGAGCAACGTCACGGCGCGGATCTCGTTGCGCACGAGGGGCGGAATCTTGTTGCGGAACATCTGCACGAGGACCAATATCCCCAACCCGGCCGGCAGGACGTACGCCTGGATGACGCGGAGTTCGAGTTTCGTCCAGAAGACGATCATGACGAACGCGACGAAACCGCCGACCGCCACGAGATGGTAGGGGGATTCCTCATCGTCCTTTCCCATGTAGGCGAACATCAAGCTGTAGAGCCCCACCACCAGCAGGACCGTGTTCGTCCCGAGATGGTGCAGCAGTACCCAGACCATCGACACGACGGGCATCGTGAGCAAGGTGCCGAGGAGCGGGATGCGCTGCTCGCGGGGTTCGAGCGGCAAGAGCTGCTTCGCTCCCGCGAGCGCGAAGGAGACCGCGAGACTCGCCCAGACGTCGTACTCGTAGTTCCAGAAGTTGTAGGTGAGCATGAACTGCCGGCGGAGCACCGCGAAGAACCCGAGCACGCACAATTGCATCAGGAAGTACGGCGTCGCGCTTTTCCTCAGCCGTCCTTCGTAGTACCACGCGGCCGCAGAGGCGCCGTAGAGCGCCAGCATCGCGGCGAGCTCGCGCGTCTCGAACGCCGCGCCGTAGTGCAGCACCTGCGCGTGCGCCGTGAGCGCGAAAACGGCGTACAGCGCGGCCGTGTTGAGCGCATAGCCGTGCGCGGAGAGCGTGCTCGCGAGCTGGTCGATCAGCCGCGCCTGTCGCACGCTCGGCATGGAGAAGAGGGCGGCCCGGTCCTGGACCCACCGGGCGGCGCCGCCCGTCGCGAGACAGGCGAGAGTCACGGCGAGCGCGGGCCAGGGCGCCGGCTCGCGGCATTGGCTGAAGTAGACGAGCCACGCCGGGACCGCGAGGAGAAACGTCGAGAAGAAGGACTCGGCCTGCCCCGCCGCCTTGCGCGAGTCCCGGGGCGTCAGCGCCGCGAGGACCGCCCCTTGCGCGACGATCCAGAGCCCGATCAGCGAGTCCGGGTGATGGTAGAGCACGTGGCCGAAGGCGACGGCGCCGAGCGAGACCGCCGCGAGTCCCATGGCCTCGACGCCCAGGCCGGCAAGGCCGAGCTCGGAGCCCAGGAGCAGAGAGCTCCAAATCGCCAGCACCGCCGACACGACGTAGCGCCTCGGCAGCCAGCTCGGGACGAGGAAGTCGGCGTGCAGTGCCGCCATCGCCTCTATCGCCGCGAGGACGAACAGAGGCGCCGAGCCACGGATGAGCCCCTGATGGATGAGGAGACTCGCCCCGCCCAACAGCAGCGGCGCCACCATGTAGGTATCCGAGCTGAAGTCGAGAAGCCCCCACGCGAGGACGCCCTGCGTGGCGAAGAGCAAGAAGTTGCCCCACGAGTGCCGCAGCGCAAGCCACTGCTCCTCCCCGATATTGCCGACCCGCTGCAGGAACGCCTTGATCGGCGAGGGCTGCGTGCTGACCAGCATCCAGAAATGCCCGAGCGCCACCGCGCACCACGCCGACGCCATGGGATGGTCGATGGGGCTCAGATCGGGGACGCGCGTAAGCGAGAGGAAGCTCCCCACGGTCATCGCGAGGCCCCCGTAATAGGCGAGCCACGGCGTCCCGCCCAAGCCGTGCAGCCGCAGCATCACGAGCGCCAGGACCATGACGAAGGGCGCGTTGAAGTGGTAGTGGTCGAAGCCGAGCGGCGCGCCCGGGAACATCACCGCTTGGAAGGCGCCCCGGAACGCGAAGAGGACGAGCAGGAAGAAGCTGAGCGCGGCGGCGCTGTCGCGGTAGCGGGCGACCGCCGCCGCGTCCTCGCGCGGGCTCCATTCCGCTCGAAGGTAGAAGTAGAGGACGGGCAGGCAGAGGGCCGGAAACGCCGCGTACGGGTTACGAAACCACGGGATGAGCAGCGCCGCGCTCCAGATCGCGGCGGTCAAGGCGCAGTGATAGACGCCCTCCCAATACGCCGTATACGGCGCCTCGCCGGGATCGGGCCGGCGCGCGGCGCGCTGGAAGTAGAGGCCCGCGAGGTACGACATCAGGCCCGAGACGATGAAGCGCGTGTTCGTCATGGCCTCGATGTTCGGGCTCGTGAAATAGGTCGCGCCGAGCGTCGCGAGCACGACGCCGGCGATCGCGAGGCAGACGCGGTGGATGAAGACCACGACGACGGCGCGCTCCGCGAGCAGGCTTCCCAGCGAGAACTGAAGCAAGGTCGCGACGCCGCCCAGGCAGAGGAGATGGTTCTCGAGCATCCCGCGCGCGCGGATGAAGTCTCCCAAATAGAGCCGCACCGCGTGGACGTTCCCGGCCGCGAGGAACAACGTCGCGAGCGCGCACAGCGCGGTCTCTCCCATCGACACGCCCACCCACGCGACCGCGGCGGCCGAGAGGTACGGCGAGACGAGCTGGAACTCGGAGCGCCGGAGCGGACCTTCCGTCCCATGGCGCGCGACCGCGAAGGACGCCGCGAGGACGCAGGCCGTCCGGATGAGTCCCGCCGCCGAGGCGCGGAACACCGTCTGGGCGAAGCGGCCTTCCAGAAGGCGCGGCGAGAGTCCGCTCAGAAAGTCGCCGAGCGTCGCCGCGCCAGCGAGCGCCAGAGAGCAGGCCGACAGCCGCCACGGCAGCGTCAGGTAGGAGACGCGCGCGCCTTCCGACGCCAAGGCGGAAAGGGGGACGAAGCAAAGATCGAGATACGCGAGGATCGCCGCGAGCAGCGCGAGGTAACCCGAGGCCTGCGCCCGGGCGGTCGCCGCGACGAGGACGAGCAGGAGGAGCTGATCGCGCAGGCCGAGAGCGCGCCCCAATAGCGAGTCCGTCATGCCGAACAAGGCGAGGCCGAACGTCGCGAGCGTCGCGAGGAACATGAACGGCGCGAGCAGCGCCTTCACGCGGCCATAGGCGTCCTCCAGCGGCTCGAGCCCCAGATGCGCGGCTTGTATCGCGAGGAAGAAGATCAACGTGGGAAGCGCGCTCAAGCGCAGCGACACGCGGACGAGAAGAGGCGCCGCGCCGGGCGCCGTCCACGCGAGCAGCGCCGCCCACCCGAGGAAAAATAGGGTCCCGCCGAACGCGGCCTCCCGGTCCGCGAGGGCGAACCAGACGAGCTCGGCCGCGAGGAAACCCAAGAGAGGCAGGAGCTGCGCCGCGTCCTCGCCTACCCACAGAGCGAGGATCGTCGCGATCGAGAGCAGGAGGACGCCCACGCGCAGGACCCCGCGGACGGGGCTTGCCAGCAGGGCGCCCGCCCAGGGCCGGCCCGGCTCGACGCCGTAGCGATAGAACGCGTAGAGGGCGTTCATCGAGACGGCGCACAAGAGCGCCGCGTCGTACCAGCGCGGATTGGGCGCGCGGTCGTAGTAGCCGAAGGCGAGCCCCGCGAGGCCGCAGAGCCAGCCGAGGTGGACGAGCAGGCCGGCCGAAGCGTCCTCCCGGCGATAGACCGCAAGCAAGGTCCACGCGAGCCCAGTCACGGACAGCGCGACCCCAGTCTTGAGATGGATGCCCGTCGCGAGATGGGTCCCCACGATCCACACGTCGACCTTGAGCGCGAGGAACACCGCCGAGACCATGAGCGGCCACGTCCACAGCTTGTAGTCTCGCTGCTCGAGCGGGAAGGCGTGGCGTCCCGCGAACAAGTCGCCGCCGACGAGTTTCTCGGAAAGAGCCGCGCGCAGCCGGAAGCAGGCAAGCATGAGCCCGGCGGACCACGCGCTGCTGGCCAAGCCCGAGCCGAAGTGCACGAACGGCAGCCAGCGCTGGATCTCGTCCTTGAGCCGCGGGAACAAGACGAAGACGATCATGGACGCGATGACGTTGGGGAGGAGCGAGCGGGAGAAATGCGCCGCGAACATGAGGGCGATCGTCATGAGGACGGGCCCGCCGAGCGACATCGCGACGTGCATGGGCAAGGCGCTTTCCGGGCGGCCCTGCTCGAAGGCGACGCGCAGGCACATGGCGCTCAGCGCGAGCGCGCCGTAGATGAGGAGCACCGTCGAGCGCGCGCCGAGGAGCAGGGGCGAGCCCCACGCGCTCGAGGCCGCGATCCACGCGAGCGAGAGGACCGAGAGTCCGAAGACGAGCTGGTTGCCGTGCAAGGTCCGCCCCGACATGTCGGCGAATCCGAGGTACGGGAGGGCGATCGCCAAGATCGCCATCACCGTGTGGACGTACTCGAGTCTTCCGTCCTCGCGCGCCCGCCAGGCGAAGAGCCCGGCCGCGGCGAGGAGCATCCCGCCGGTGCGCAGCGGCGGCGAGTTGAAATGCCACTGCACGAGCACGGTCAGCACCGTCGTGAACGCAAGGACCGCGGCCTGCAGCCTGGCGGAGACCCCGCCCAGCTCGTCCCACCAGCGCCGCGCGAGCGGGGCCGCCGCCCCGATCAGGACGGCCACGCCCAGTCCCAAGGCCGGGATCCAGGGCCGCGGGAAGAAGTCCCACGTGCCGAGCGAACCGCCGCCGAGGACCAAGAGCGTCATGGCGATCCACGCGTGCAGGACGTCCTTGCGGAACTTCGCTTCGGCGAGCCAGACGGCGCCCGCGAACACCAGCGTCGCGAGGCGGATCTGCGGCTGCGAGGCGCCCATGAGCAGCCCGAGCAGCAGGAGGGCGTAGCCGAGGAAAGAGGCCTTCCCGTATTCGGCGTCCTTCGCCTCCGCCGGCCTGGAATTCTGCTCGGCGAAGAGGATCAAGCCTCCCGCCGCGATCACCATGCAGGCGTAGGTGTGCACGAGCGGCAGGTGGCGCATGAAGCCGTACACCCACAGGAAGACCTGGCCGTAGGTACTCGTCAGAGCGATCCCGAAGAACCAGGGGACGCGACCCTCGAGGATCATCGGCGCCGAGAGCTTGGTACGGACGAAGCGCTGGATAGCGAGCGCGGCGAGCACGAAGCCGGCGTGGAAGCCGAGACCGAGCAGGAACCACACGTTCTGCCCGCCCGGATCGAACACCTGCGCCAAGGGGCCGAGCAGCACGAGGGCGTTCAACGCGAGCAAGGTGCCGGCCAGCACGTCGCGCAGCGCCTCGTGGACGCCCGCGCACCAGCTCCTCAGTCCGCCGCCGAAGCCCGCGAGATAGAGGGCGGAGACGAGGGGGAAGATGAGCTGCTTGTGCGGGACCTGCGCGTCGTGCGCGAGGAGAGCCACCGCCATGAAGTTGGCGGGCAGCAGCGCCACCGCCGCGCCACGCAGCATGTCGGCCGTGCCCTTGAGCGCGGCGCTGCGCCGCTCGATCCAGGCGCCGGCCTTGGCCAAGATGACGGTGAAGGACGCCAGGAGCGCGGGCAAGACCGTATACCGGACGAACCAATGCTTGTCCCACGTGTAGAAGGCGAGAAGGGAGCTGCCCACCACTACCATCGCAATGCCGGTGAGCATCGGCCAATTGCCGGAGACAAAGGGGAGGACGTGCTCGTCCCATAGCGATGGGCCGACCGGCTCCGGCGGGGACACGGGCGCCGGCTTGACGGCCGGCGTGGAGACGGGCGGCGCGGGCTCGGGACGCGGCTTGGGGCGAATCGCGCCGCTCGGCGGCTTGGCCGGCGTCGACGCCTGCGGGGGAACGATTGTCGCGGCGGGGGGCGCCGCGGGCGGCGCCGAGAGCGTTCCGCCGTGTTCCAGGCACCATGCCTCGAGCGCCTGCGTCGCCTCGGGGGGGACGTCGGGCCGGCGTTTCGCCCACTGCAGCAGGCTTTGCGCCGCGTGCGCGCGTCTCCAGTCCTCGTGGAACGAGGCCGCGGCCGCGTCTTTTTCCTCGACGCGCGAGAGCCAGCGCGACCAGTCGCTCCATTCTCCCACGGGCGATTCGTTGAAGCGGAGGATGAGGAGGAGGACCGCGCGCTCCCGGAGCGCGGGATCGTCCCCGAGCCGGCGGATCACGGGAGCCATCGCGCTCGAGGGCCAGGCGCAGGCGATGTCGAGGAGGCGGCTCTTTTGCGGCGCCGTCACCGCCGCGACGTACGCCTCGAGAACAAGAGCGGCCGCCGTCTTGTCGTCTAAGTCGAGAGGAAACGGCTGCAAGGTTCCCGACAGCGCGTCCTTCGCCTGCTCGACGCGGCGCGCGCGGGCGTCCTCGAGCGGCCGCCGCAGCGCGGCGAGCGCGGAGCGCAAGGGGACGGCGTCGGGAAGCGTCTCGAGGATTTCGACGAGCCCGAGCGGATCGGAATCGGCCGCGGTCCCGCCCTTCTGCGCCTCGAGCGCGCCCGCCGTCGTCCGCCAGCCGAGGGGGACCTGAAGCGGCAGATCGCCCAGAACGTCCTGGAAATCGCCGAGGTCCTGGCCGCCCGCCTTCCGGCGCTGGTGGCAGCGGCTCGCCTCGAGCCGGCGCCGCGAGCGCAGATGCGCCGCGAGGCTCTCCGCCGAGGGTCCTTGCCGCGCCTCGAGCAGCGCCAGCACCTCCGGGAGCGAAACGCGCGGCGCCGCTCCGGCCTCGCTCAGCTCGCGCAGGACGGGAAGGACGAAACTATTGTCGACGCGGCCCGAAGTGAGCAGCCGAGACAGCGCCTCGATCAGTTCCTGGTCTCGCATGGGCGGATGCGCTGAGCGTACCAGGCCTTCCCTAATATCGTCAAGCCTGCGCAACAAGGCCTGGGTGATGAGCTCCGCTACCCACGTACCCCGGCATCAGCCGGAGCGCTGAGCTGCGGCACCCCGTCCAGCCCGCGGGCAAGGACGACGATCCGTCCGCCGTCGGTCATCTGCGGCAGAACGAACGAGAAGCGCGAGCCCTTTCCCGGACTGCCTTCTATCTCGATCTCGCTGTCGTGGGCCTCGATGATCTGCCTAGATAGGGAGAGTCCGACGCCGAAACCTCTCATGGTCATCCGCTTGCCGCTCTCCGAGCGGAAATAGCCGCTTAAAATCTTGGCCCGCTCCTCCGTCGAGATGCCGATGCCCGTGTCGTCCACGTAAATCCGGAAGTACCCGGGCCGCTCGTCGACGCGCAGGACGCCGAGCGAGATCCGCCCGTCGGCGGGCGTATACTTGATCGCGTTGCCGAGGAGATTGCTGACGACGAGGGTCAGCGCGGCGGGATCGGCCCGCAGCGGGCGCAGCCCCTCCGGGATCTCGATCGTCACCCGGAGGCGCTTCTCCTCGCACAGGAGTTCCTGGCGGGCGAACGTGCTCCGCAGGATCTCGCCGACGTCGGTCGGCTTGAAGTTCACCGCCAGCTTGCCTGCTTCGAGGCGACCCATTCCCAGCAGGTTCTGGATCGACAAGGAGAGAGCGTCCGCGTTCGACTGGATCATCCCGAAAAGGCGGCGGTTTTCGTCGAGCCAATTCTCGGGGAGCCGCTCCTCGATAAGAAAGATGGCGTTTTTGATGATCGTAAGCGTGTTGCCGAACTCATGGCTCACCACGGCGACGAGGTCGGTCTTGAAGCGGCTCAGCTCCTCCGCCTTACCGTACTCGGCATTGAGCCGGCCCGCCATCTGCTCGAAGCGCGCGATGACGCGGCGCACCTCCGGGATCGAGACGAGGCTTTGCGCCGGCCACGGTTCGCCCAGCTTCCATTTCGCCGCGAGCTCCTCCGCGACCCGCAGCGGGCGCACGATGAAGAAGAGCAGGTACAACGTCAACAGTCCCGCCACCGAGATTTCGAACGCCAGCCCCGAGCCATGGAGCCGCCGCGAGACTTTCTCGAGCTGAAGCGCCCGCGTCTGCAGCTCCACCGCGGCGTGGTCGCCGAAGGAGGCGATCAGTTCCAGGAGCCGCGCGCTCCGGCTCCGCAGGTCTTCCGCGGCGCGTCGGTCCGGAACCGGCGCCCCTCTGGCGCGGGCCTCAATGAGGACGCGCTGACGATCCAAGAGGACGTTCAACTCGCCGTCGAAGCGGAGCAGCAGCCCCTGCGCCGGCGCCGCGGCGGACAAGGCCTTGAGCGCCCCGCAGCTCTCCCGCACCTGGGCGACGGCCTCCGCGCGCTTGTCGAGCCAGTGGCTTTCGTCCGTCTTGAGATAGAGCACCGTCAGCAGATCGATCTGCCGGATGCCGCCGCGAAGCTCGGGAAGCTTGGTCAGCAGCCAGAGGTTTTGCTGCAGCGAAGACTCCAGCTCGTTTTCGGATTGTTCACGGTACCAGAAGGACGCCGCGCTCACGAGCGTGAAGATGCCGAGGAGCACGCCGAGGATGAGCAGATGGGACCTGACGGCGATCCCCCGCAGGTTCGAGGAAGCGAAAGCAGCGGTCATAGTCGTTGATAGTATAGCCCTCGGCGTCCTCCCAGGTTCATATATTAACTGGTCGATATCGTATCGTTTTATCTACTTACTGCATCGCTCGTCTCCTGGTATGCTGTAGCGGATATCAGGAGGCCCTCCATGAACCCTCTGCGAACACGCGCCATCCCCTGGCTCCTCATCCTCGGCTTCATTCTCTTCGACGGCGCCGCCCTGCGCGCGCTCATCGGCGTGGCGCTCGCCCTGCACGCGGCGGCCTCCTACGCCGGGCCGGAGCGGTACGCGGAGCCGGCCCTAACGAAGCGCACGCCCGCGCCCCGGCGGCGGCACCGGCGCCTATGATCGACCTGCTCGCCCTCGTCGACGTCTGCAACACCGCCACGGAGGCGGAGGACGTGGTCGGCCGCCTGCGCGGCGGCGGCTTCGACATGACCAAGGTCTCCATCGTCGGAGTGAACGCCTTCGGCAAGGACGAGGCGAACGGCTGCTACGACCTCGGCGGCGGCCTCAAGCACTGGAGCGAAACGGAGGGCTTCTGGGACCGGATGTGGAAAGCCCTCTCCGGCGCCGGCGCCTTTTGGCTTCCCGGCAGCGGCCACGTGCTCGCGGCGGGAGCCGTCGCCTCCTCCATCGTCCGCGTCCTGGAGCACCCGCCCGCGATCGCCGGCATCGGCCCGCTCGGGGCGAGCTTGTACCGCCTGGGCGTCCCGCAGAACTCCATCGCCTCCCAGGAGCTCGCGCTCGCGGAGGGCCAGCTGCTCGTCATCGCGCACGGCACCCCGCAGGACGTCGCGAAGGCTAAGTCCATTTTGTGGACGCAGTCGGTCAGGCGGATCTAATCGAGAGGCAGGGGGGGACGTCGATGAAGAAAAGACGACGAAATTTCCAGCTCATGGCCTGGGCCGCCTTCATGACCGGCCTTGCGGGGAATAAGAACTTCTTTCTCTGGACGCTGCCGGGCAGCGCGGCCGGCGGGCCGAAGATCGAGATCGCCGGATCGCGCTGGACGGCCGCGGGCGCGCCGGCCGCCGGCAGCCTCAACTAGGTCGCCTTCGTCGGCAGGCGGAACTTCCGGCTCAAGTGCTCCACGATGGGATTGGGCCATTTGCGGCGCCGCGAGACGAGATAGACGGACTCGTATAGCCCCAACGGCCTTCGGGTCTTCAAAATGCGCAGCGTCCTCGGCGCCGCGTCGACCGAGACGGTATAGGCGTTGAGCGGGGCGATCCCCCGCCCCGACGCCGCCAGATGGCGCGCCAGCTCCGCGTCCTGCACCTCGGCCACGACCTTCGGCTCCACCTTCCATTCCGCCAAAAGATCCAGAAGCTGCATATAGATATGGCTGGGCGAGGAAGGAAGGATGAAGGGAGCGCCGTGGAGGTCGCGGGGGACGCGCCGATAGCGCCGCGCGACGGCCGGCGCCGCGGCGAACACGATCGGCACCTTTCCGACCAGGTGGTTCCTCAGAACATCCCGCTCCTGCCCGCGGATGCTGACATCGGTGAGCAGCACGTCCAGCCGCTGCTCCCGCAGCCCCTCGAGCAGCTCCGGCGTCTGTCCCTCCCGCACATCGACGCGCGCCGCGGGGAATCGCGCGAGGATGCACTCGAGCAGCGCGTGGCCGAACGCGCGCGGGGTGCCGCTCTGGATGCCGACGTGGACGAGGACGCCGCCCAACCGGGGGCGGTCCTTCAAGCTGTCCTGGAGCTCGCGCCCCATCTCGAAGATGCTTTCGGCGTAGTTGAGCACGAAGCGGCCCTCCTCGGTCAAGTGGAGGCGCTGCTTGCGGCGGTCGAAGAGCGTGCAGCCGAGCGCGCCCTCCAAGAGCTTGAGCTGCGTGCTGATCGCGGACTGAGACAGCAGCAAGGTCTCCCGCGCCTTGGAGATGCTGCCCGCCTTGGCGATCGTGTAGAAGTAGTAGAGATGGTGGTAGTTGAGAGGGATCATTTAGTTGATAGATGAAAATATAGCATATTATCTATTTTCAAGATCACCCTGATCCGTGTCATACTATGGTGAGAGTAAAAGGAGATTTGATATGACGACCACAACGCCGATCACACCCGTCACGCCGGCCACGCCGGTCACGCAAGTCGGGCCCGTCGCGCAAGTCGCGCCGGCCGCGAAAATGAAGTTTCAAACGATCGACCGGGCCGCCCTCAAGGCCAAGATCGACAAGAAGGAGACGTTCCACCTCTGGAATACGCTGGACAAGGAGCACTACAAGGCCGAGTCCAACATCCCGGGGTCCAAATGGATTCCCGTTGACGCCATCAACGAGAAGCTCGCGGCCGAAAAGGTACCCGCCAAGGACGCGACCGTCGTCGTGTACTGCGGGGGAGGCGAGTGCCCGTCGTCGAAGCAGGCGGCCGAGAAGCTCGCGTCCTTCGGCTACTCTGCCGTCTTCGCGTACGAAGGCGGGCTCAAGGATTGGACCGGAGCCGGACTGGGCGTCGTTAAGCTCTAAAGTCCGCGGACGATTCCTTCATTGGGGAACCGGGGCCCTCGCGGGCCCCGGTTCATTTTGTCCGGCCTATCGGAGCCTCTTTCGCGGCGCGCGGGCGGGCGTATGCAGGCCTGGAGCAAAAGAGAGGTGCAGTATCGCAGCCCACGTCACGCCGGCGACTCACAACGTTTACTCGGCCGTCATGGTCGAGTGAGCGGGGCAGACGAAATCCTGGCATTGAGCCGTGGGTCCGGACTCGTCGCGATGGCTGAGATAATTCTCCGCGACGTCCAGGAAGAACGGTCCGACCGCGACCGCAAAGAGAATGCGCGTAACTTAATGCCTCACGACTGCCGGATAGCGGCGGACAGTCGGACTGTCAACTTCGCTTGCTCGTCTTTCCTCGATCCTGCTAGACTTGAAGATACGATGGCGACGCCGCCCATTCTTGCCAAGAAGCGCTACCTCGAAGAGTCTCTCTTCTCTGCCGAGAACCTCCTGCGGGAGGCGCGTCGTCAGAAATCGACGCCGAAGGGGTCCGTGCCTCGGATCTGCGTGCTCGATCCGGACGGGGACATACTGCGGGCTCTCCTTGCCGAGCGCCGCGCCGAGAAAAATCCCGCCTGGGCCTGCTACCATACCGATCTCTACGATTTCGAGCATGCCGGGGTACGCCTCGGCATCATCGGCTGCGCGGTCGGAGCGTCGTTCGCAGTGCTTTTGGCCGAGCAGCTGTTCGTGTCCGGCTGCGAACTGCTGATCAGCGTCACGTCTTCCGGGCAGATCACGCCGACGACTCCTCCGCCTTACTTCGTTCTGATTGACAAAGCCCTGCGCGACGAAGGAACAAGCTATCACTACCTGCCGCCCGCGGAGTTCAGCCATATCGATCGGACGCTGCTCAAACGCCTGAAGGGCGCGTTCGACGGTCTTCCCGTTCCGGTGTACCAAGGGGGCACTTGGACCACGGACGCGCCGTTTCGAGAGACGGCGTCCGCGATCAAGAATAGCCGAGGCCAGGGGCTCTTGGCGGTCGAGATGGAAGCAGCGGCTCTATACGCCTTTGCCGCCGCAAAGCGCAAGGCGGTTGTCTGCCTGGCGCACGTAACCAACCAGATGGCCCGGATAGATGGAGACTTTGAGAAGGGCCACGCCAACGGCAGTCGGGACGCTCTGAACGTCATCGCGGCGACCGCCAAGGCATGCGCGCCTCGCGACGCAAAAGCGAAACGCCGTTGACCTCGCACGCGACGTCCGTCCTGCTATTCGTCCTCGCGGGCCTTTGCGAGATCGGCGGTGGTTATCTTGTGTGGCAGTGGCTTAAAGAAGGACGGAGCGCATGGCTCGCGGTCGGTGGAGGGATTATCCTCTTTCTCTATGGCGTCATTCCCACCTTTCAGGCGGCGAATTTCGGACGCGTCTACGCCGCGTACGGCGGGGTCTTCGTAGTCCTATCCCTGCTGTGGGGCTGGCGCATCGATCACAAGCCGCCGGACTCCTTCGACATCATAGGCGCCGCCTTCTGCCTCGTCGGCGTGGGCGTCATTATGTACTGGCCCCGCGGCTAAAATAGCTCGACAGAACTTTCTCGCAAGCAGTCGTCACTCAGTGGCAATTGCCGAAAACCCTCGCTTGTGCTAGGCTGTGATTGAAGCCATCGCTAGGGAGGAACAATGCAAAAGACAGCGGAAAAGTTTGAGCTCAAGAGTCTGAACTCGCCGGAGGAAACCCGGAAGTTCGAGAAAGGGAAAGTCGAATTGGTAAATGTCGCCGGCGCCGCGATCGGCCGCGCGACGTTCGAGCCCGGCTGGAAGTGGTCGGCGTGCGTCAAGCCGATCGCCAAGACGGACAGCTGCCAGGCCGCCCACTTCGGGTATCAAGTATCGGGAACCATGGTGACGAAGATGGACGACGGAACCGAGAAGACCTCAAAGGCCGGGGACGTCCTCAATATCCCATCCGGCCACGACGCCTGGGTCGTGGGCAACGAGGCCGTCGTCGTCGTCGACTTTCAGGGCATGGTCGACTACGCGAAGAAGAATTAAAAGCCAGTACTGCCGTCGCCTCTGCTTCAAAGAAGAACCGAAGTGCGCGTTGCGCCTTCGGTTCTTCCATTAACGACCGAATTGCTTGAAGCTCGTTTTTAGCTTGGACTCTCACAGGGGCAAGTTAAAGAGAAAAAAACTCAAGACGATCTGGGATTTTAAGAACGCTTTGAAGAAATACGCGAAGCGCAAGACGTCGGACTGAAAAGAGATACGGGCGACTGCGCATGCGGCTGCCGCCGCGCACCAAATGAGGGTTCTGGGAGAATCGCGCTCGAACTGATTCTTTCTCTACTGTTGGTTGCGGGGTCAACCCGCTTGTACGCAAAAAGGCCCTATTATCCCTGGCCTTTTCGCACTTCAAAAAGTGCGGAGGCTCGCAGCATACAGTAGAGAGCGGAAATCTCAGGTTCTCGAGTCCGGCCTAATTGGTCGATTGTCTTCATAGTCTTCGACATTGAAAAATTTCTCTATTTGTAGCCGCGCTCCCATTGTCCGTACATCGGGTTTACGATCACGAACCAGGACTGACCCCAGCGGGCGTCATTGCGCAAGGTTTCGATCCGGCTGGGCGTCAGGTCGCGCTCGTGCACTTCGACAAAGTCCCTCAGGCTATCGCCGAAAAGCGCCAAGATAGGCATGGGCCCGGCGGCGCGGCAGCGCTCGTCCGCGCTGATCTCGACGCAGCGGCGGCGAATCTCCTTCGTGTCCTCCGCGCCGCTCTTCGTCAGCACCAGGTCTCCGCGCCGGTAGAGTCCGTTCTTGATCAGGTTCTCGATCGTCGGGGCGTTCTGCGAGTCGTTGCGGTCGGTGATGAAAACGACGTGCGCGCCGGGCAGCCTGCGAACCTTGTCGAGGAACTCCTTGGCGCCGGCCACGTTCGGGGCTCGCGCCTCCCGCACCCACCGGTGCCAGGTATCGGGAGCGAACCTGAACTCGGTGTTGATCTGGTACTGCTGGTGATCGAGAACCGTATCATCCACGTCCAAGACCACGGCCCAATCGCCCGATGCGCGCGCGGCTCTCTCAGAGACCTTTTCATATCCGATTCGATAGGCCGACACGCGGGCGGCCGCGGCCTCGTGGGAGTTCTGGAACTTGATGAGCCGCTGGAACGCCTCGGGAAGCTGAGAGACGTCCCGGTCCGGACCTGAGGGGTCCGTTTGCGTCGCCGCGGATCGCTGCCCCAATTCCGCCGCCGCGATTTGTATCGCCGTCAGCTCGCGCCGCATCGCGTCGCTTCCGGCGCCGAGGGGGTTCGCCGCCGACCGGGATGCCGGCGCCGCGAGTCCAAGGATCGCCGCCAGCAGCACGCCGCGTCTGACCGTTCTCATGTTCATCCTCCGAGAGGAGGATATGATAGGCCAATCCTTTTAATAAGCGTTAATCGTATTCTTTTATAGAGATGATTAGTAATGCTAATATAATTCAAATGCTCGATCTCGACGCCCTCCACGCGTTCTATTGGACCGCCAAACTCGGCGGCGTGGGCGCGGCGGCCCGCAGGCTTCACGTCACCCAGCCCGCCGTGAGCCAGCGTTTGCGGCAACTGGAAACGGATCTTCAACGGAAGCTCTACGGCCGCGCCGGCTATCGCATCGCCCTGACCGAGGAAGGCGAAAAGGTGTATCGGGCTTGTGCGCCGGCGTTCGAGACTCTCGAGGCGCTCGAAACTTCGCTCGAAGGCAAGAGCAAAGACATACAAGGCCACCTCCGTATCATGGCGCTGAGCGAGTTCTCCAAAGCGTTCCTTCTGCCAAAACTCCGCGACTTTCAAAAGAAACACCCAGGAATCCGTTTTCGCCTGGAGTACCGCCTCCCTTTTGAGATGCTGAGCGCGCTAGTCCGCCACGACATCGACTTCGCGTTCACGATCGAAGTCCCGACGCATCCGCAGATCGAGGCGGTGCCGGTCTACGTGGAGGAACTGGTCTGTCTCGGCCCGTCTCCGGCGCGAAGCTTGTCCTGGGACGACCTACGGACCATCCCGTGGCTCTCATGCAGATCCGAGGACCACGCGTGGTTCGAGTTCGAGGAGATCCTCCAAAAACGCGGCGTCCAGCTCTCGTCTCCGGCCATCGAGGTGGCGGAGCAGGAGTCTTTGATGACGCTGGCCGCTCAGGGGGCGGGATACGTACTCACGCCGCTGCATTCCATGAAGCTTCGTTCCGTCCCGGGGCTGGTTCGGCACAAGCTGCCGTTCGGCCCTCTCAAGCAGACCGTCTACTTCTGCCGCCTCAAGACCGTCCCGCTCGGGCTCGCCGGAGAAGCATTCTGGCGATCCATTCGCGCGTTCGGCTAAAGTAGTCCCCAGTTGTAATATAACAGCCGTTTTACTATAACAGCTGTTAAATGAAACGAACCTGGCTCCTTCTGACCCACCAGCTTCCCGCCGAGCCCACCTACGTCCGCGCCAAGGTCGGACGCAAGCTCCAAGCGCTGGGCGCCGTCCCCATCAAGAACTCCATCTATGTCCTGCCCGACGCTCCCGGCTCACGGGAAGACTTCGATTGGCTCCGCAAGGAGATCCTCCAGATGAATGGAGACGCGTCGATCTTCGCGGGTGATTCCGTAACCGGCCTGGAAGACAAGGAGATCATCAAGACGTTCCAAAACGCCCGCGCCGGGGACTTTGCAGGACTGATTGACGCCGTTGAGGCATGGAAGGAAAAGATCAAGAGCGCGCTCGAAGGCGGGCACATCAAGTCCGAGCCTCTGTTGCGCTTGGAGCGGCAATGGGGCGAGCATCAGGCGGAGCTGGAGCGCCTGCGCCGTATCGACTTCTTCCGGGCGCCCAATCGGGCAAAGGTGGAAGCGGCCGCATCGGCGGCGAACGCGGTTCTTCGGCAGGCGAAGGCGCGGTCGGTCGTGAAAAGCCCCGCGCCGCCGCCGCCGGTGAAGGTTGCCGAGCTGAAGGGAAAGATCTGGGTCACCCGAAAATCGCCGCACATCGACCGCCTGGCCTCGGCGTGGCTTGTGCGGCGTTATGTGGATCCGAAGGCACGGTTTAAGTTCGTCGCCGCGCCCTACGAACGGCAAAGCGCCGCGGAGATCCGATTCGACATGGCGGAGGGGGAGTTCACGCATTTCGGCGACTGGTGCACCTTCGAGACGCTGATGAAGCGCTTGCGGCTCGACGACCCGGCGCTCACACAGATCGCGGAGATCGTGCACGACATCGATCTCAAGGACGCCAAGTTCGGGCGGCACGAGGCCGCGGGATTCGCGCAAGTCGTCCGCGGGCTTTGCGCGGTCCATCCCGAGGACTCCAAACGCCTCGAGGCCGGACTCGCTCTGTTCGATGCCTTTTACGCTTCCTTCAGCAAGCCCAAATGACGACCGGCTATTCCCTTCGGGAAATCTGCCTCTATTTTCTCAGACTAGGCGCGGTAGGCTTCGGCGGCCCCGTCGCGCTCGTCGGCTACATGCAGCGCGATCTGGTCGAGCAGAGGCGCTGGATCGCCGAGGCGGATTTTAAGGAGGGCCTCGCCCTCGCACAACTCGCGCCCGGACCTCTCGCGGCGCAGACCGCGATCTACCTGGGCTACGTCCATTACGGCGTCTGGGGCGCGACAGTCGTCGGATCGGCCTTCATCCTGCCTTCCTTTATCATGGTCGTCGCGTTGGGCTGGGCCTACCGCCGTTACGGGGGTTTGGACTGGATGCAGGCCGCCTTCTACACGATCGGCGCGTGCGTCATCGCCATCATCGCGTGCGGCGCCTATCGCCTGACGAAGAAGACGATCGGAAAGGACAAGCTCCTGTGGCTGATCTTCCTCGCGGCCGCAGGGGTCACCATCAGGACCGAAAGCGAAAACGTGCTCTTTTTTCTGGCCGCCGGGATCCTCGTCTGGCTGATGAGGAGTCCTCCGTGGCGAGCCGCGTCCGGAGCGCCGCTCGCGGCCGTCGATCCCACCCTGCTCGCGGCGATCTTCGCGTTCTTCGGGAAGGCCGGCGCGTTCGTCTTCGGCAGTGGTCTGGCGATCGTGCCGTTCCTCTATGGGGGCGTCGTGAAGGAGCACGGCTGGCTGAACGATCGCCAATTCCTCGACGCGGTGGCGGTGGCGATGATCACCCCCGGTCCAGTCGTGATCACGGTCGGATTCATCGGTTTTCTGGTCGCCGGTCTTCCCGGCGCGTGCGTCGCGGCGCTCGGGACCTTCCTGCCCTGCTACCTCTTCACCGTGATCCCCGCGCCCTACTTCAAGCGCTACGGCAAGCGCCCCGCCATCGCGGCGTTCGTCGACGGCGTGACCGCCGCGGCCGTCGGCGCGATCGCCGGAGCGGTCATCGTCTTGGGCCGGCGTTCGCTCGTTGATTCTACAACCGTCGCGATCGCAGTCGCCGCGCTTGCGTTGATCTGGAAGAAGGTCCCCGAGCACTGGATCGTGCTCGGCGCCGGGATAGGCGGCGTCGCCCTAAGGACATGGATCATCCGGTGAACGCAGGTCCGCTGCTGACCGCTTCAGGCCTGTCCAAAACGTTCGAGGATTTCCAAGCACTGAGCGCCGTGAGCTTCGAGGTGAGGGAGGGCGAGATTCTCGGGCTGATCGGACCCAACGGCGCGGGAAAGACGACGCTGATCGAGTGCCTGACGGGCCTGCTTGAGACCGACGCGGGCTCGGTCGAAAGGGACGAACGTCCTCTGCCGGGCCCGCGACGCAAGGAGACGATGTTCTATCTGCCCGACGGGATCTCGCCGTATCCGGAGCGAAGTGTCCTCGAGGTCCTGCGGCTCTTTCAGGCGCTGCACGGGCAAGAGGACGCGCGTCTGCGCCGTGTGATCGACCGCCTGGAAATCTCGGGCGCTCTGAATACGAGGATGGGGCATCTGTCCAAAGGCACGCTCAAGCGCTGCCTGCTGGCCCTCGGTCTCCTCGCGCCGCAGCCGCTCTTGATCCTGGACGAGCCCTTCGACGGCTTGGACCTGCGCCAGACCCGCGCGGTCATGGATCTGCTGCGCGAGACTCGCGCGCAGGGAAAAACCTTGCTCCTCTCCATCCATCAGCTCACGGATGCGCAGAGGATCTGCGACCGCCTCTTGCTGCTTTGCGCCGGCCGCTTGGTCGGCGAAGGATCGATGGAGGACCTGCGCCGTCTCGCGGGGTCGCCGAACGCAAGCCTGGAGGACATCTTCCTTGCTCTCACTTAGCGCGCGTCGGCAGCGCCTTCTGCTTGCGGCGGAGCTGCGGGACATTCTGCGCTCCGGGGCGTTCTGGGGCATGATGCTGATCTTATCCTTGTTGGTCGGCTACAGCTTCATCCAGGCCGCCGCGCTTTTCGCCGAGGCGAGCCGCTCGGCGCCTCCCGGTACGGACGCGGCGCGCGGCCTCTCTCCGCTGGACGGCGTCCTGACGCCCACCTTCGGCGCCTATTACCTGGCGCTGACCTTGCTCTTCCCGTTCGTCGCCATCCGCTCCTTGGGCGCGGAGAAGGAAAGCGGCTCGATGAAGCTGCTGCTTCAGCTGCCGGTAAGCCCCGGATCCGCCGTCGCGGCGAAGGCCTGCGCCCTCTCGATCGCCTGGGTGATCGCGCTGATCCCCGGCGGCTCCGCGGCGCTGCTCTGGGTCCTGCGCGGAGGCCATCTTCACGTCCCCGAATTGCTGAACCTGCTATTGGGCTACACGCTCTACGCGTTCGCCCTCGCGGGCGTCAGCATTTTCGCCTCCGCCGTCGCGACCTCGGTCTCGACGGCCGCGCTGGCGGCGCTCGCGCTGATCTTGGGCTCGTGGGTGCTCGATTTCGCCGGCTCCTCCGGGAGCGGCCCGGTTGCAGCTCTCGCCCCGCTGTCGCTGACGGCGGCGCTGCGGCCCTTCGAGCGCGGGCTTTTCTTGACTGAAGGCGCCTTCCGTTTGGCTGCGGTGGGCGCGGGGGCGCTGGGGATCGCCTCCGTCCTCTTACCCGCGGCGCCGCCAGGCCGCAAGCTGCGCGCCCTATCCTTAATTCTTCTCGCGGCCGCGCTCGCCGGGCTCGTGGGCTCAACCGTCCGATTTTCCCGTGACGTCAGTGAGGATAGGCGGAATTCCTTCAGTCCGGGGGTCGAGAGCGCTCTGACGCGAATTCCAAAGCCTCTTAAGATCACGGTGCATCTCACGCGCGACGATTCCCGTTTTCAAGACCTGGAGCGCAACATCTTGGACAGGCTTCGTCGCGCCGTTCCCAAGCTCGTGGTCGCGATGAGCGAGGGGGACTACGGCTGGATCGCCTACGAGTACGATGGGAAATCGGACCGCAGCACCTCCAACAGCGAGGAGGAGATCCTCCCGATCATCTTTCGGCTCACGGGGAAGTCCGCGGTCGCGCAGCCGCCTCGTGACTACCCGGGTTATCCCATGGCGAAAAGCGTTGGACCGGCGTGGCTTTGGTTCTATCTGATACTTCCCTCGCTGTGCCTCGTCGGCGCGGCGTGGTGCCGGCGTTCGACGGCAACGTTTCTCTCGGAGGGAACTAAACCATGAAGATGAGACGCTGGCTGACCCTATCGGCGCTATCCGTCTTTTCGATCTCGGTTGTTTCTGAAAGCGCGGAGGCCGCGACCGCCGCAGTCACGGCGGATTTTGACAAGGACACCGTCGGCGCGGAGCCGGCAGCATTCGCCCCCGTCGTCGGCGTGTGGCGCGTGGGAAAGGACGGCGAGAACAAGGTCCTGGTCGTGGACGGAAGCAAATGGCGGGAGGGTCAAGCGTCCGCGAACCTGGCGGACAAGGCGCGCGCTCTCTACGGGCAGCGCTACGCCGAATTTTTGGACAGCGTCAAAGCCTACGCCTACTTTCCGCTTGCCGTGCTGCGCGACCTAGAGACGTTCGAGAACGGAGAGATTTCCCTTCGGTTCAAGCCCATGGCCGGCCGCATCGACCAGGGCGCCGGCATCGTCTTCAACTTGAAGCCCAGCGGCGACTACCTCGTCGTGCGGGCCAACGCGCTTGAGAACAATTTGGTGTTGTTCAAGTACGTGCGCGGCAAGCGCAGCTCCGTCAAATGGATCCGCAACGCGCCGACCGAGACGCTCAAGTGGCATGATCTGAAAGTGGTGACCTCGGGAAAGCACATCCGAGCCTACTTGGACGGCACGCTCACGCTCGAGGACGACTGGACCGAGCCGATCTCGGGCCGCGTGGGCGTCTGGTCGAAGGCGGACAGCGTGGTCTACTTCGACGAGTTCAGGGCGAGGCCCGATGGGACGAAGTAGACCTCCAACGAGAATCACGCTTCGCGGGGCGGCGCTCGCCGCCTCGCTTCTCGCCTCGCACGCGGCGGCGGCGCGGCCGCAGCCAACCGCGGACCCGGCGGCGGCCGCGCCGACGGCCCCGGCCGGCAAGCGCGGCCTTCGCGCGCACTTCATTAAGGAGCCGATCGTCATCGACGGCGCGCTGAGCGAGCCGGCGTGGGGCACGGCGGAGCCGGCGACGGACTTCATCCAGACCGAGCCGGACCTGGGCCGTGCTCCTTCGGAGCGCACCGAGATCCGCGTGCTCTATGACGCGGAGAATCTCTACATCGGCATCCGCGCCTTCGACTCCGCGCCGAGCCAGATCAACGCGCGCGAGCTCGCCCGCGACGGGGACTTCGCCAACGACGACAAGGTCGAGATCCTCCTCGACACCAACCACGACTTGAGGAACGCCTACCGCTTCGCGGTCAACCCGCTCGGCACCCAGCAGGACGCCCTCGTGACCGACGAGGGGCGCGACATCAATGTTTCGTGGAACGCTCGCTGGACCTCTGAGGCCCTCATCGACGAAAAGGGCTGGACGGCCGAGATCGCGATCCCGCTCATGTCGCTGCGCTTCCGCGATAACCCCAGGATCTGGGGGTTCAACGCCTCGCGGCGCGTCCGCCGAAAGGCCGAGGAAAGCCTTTGGACCTCCTGGCAGCGCTCGTTCGGGCTCGAGCGCGTCTCCCAAGCCGGGGAGCTCTCGGGCCTCGAGCAGCTCAAGCGGCGGCCGGTCTTCGAGATCAAGCCTTACGCGACGGGCGGCTGGCGAAACGGACTCGGGCGCATCGGCGGTCCCGGATTTCTATTCGGCGGCTTCGGCACGATGGGCATCGAGGTCGCGCGCATCGGGATCACACCGTCGCTCACCTCCGAATTCACCGTCAATCCCGACTTCGGGCAGATCGAGGCCGACCAGCAAGTCGTGAACTTGAGCCGCTTTCCGGTGTTCTTTCCGGAGAAGCGGGACTTCTTCCTCGAAAACGCCGGCGTGTTCGTGTTCGGCGTGCAGGGGGCCAATCAGGCGTTCTTCACCCGACGCATGGGCCTCACGCCCGCCGGGCAGCCGGTGCCCATCAACTTCGGCGCGAAGGTCGCCGGCAAGACCGGGCCCTTCGAGGTCGGGCTCTTTCAGGTGCAGAGCCGCCAGATCGGGGATCAGTCGGAAGGAGCGGGCGTGCCGCAGGAGGACTTCACCGTGGCGCGCGTCAAGTACGATCTCTACGACCGCTCCTACGTCGGCGTCATCGCCGGAAATCGGCAGGGCGGCCCGACCGCCTACAACCGCATCGGCGGGGTCGACGGTCAGTACAGCGTCTCGGATTACTGGCAGCTCAAAGGCTTCCTCATGGGCAGCGACACTCCGATGGTCCGCAGCAGCGTGCTCTCGGGGCGAGTGGACTCGCGCTATGAGAACGACCTGTTTCGTTTTCTTACAGCGTACGAGGACATCGGCAGCCACTTCAACCCCGAGATCGGCTTCGTCGAGCGGACCGGGATCCGCCAATACTTCGGCCAAGCGGCGTATAAGCCGATCCCTTCTTGGCTTCCGATCGTCAAGCAGTTTGAATTCGAGACTCAAGAAGAGTACTTCCAGGACCGCGCGGGAAACCTGGCCACGAGCCAGACCGAGCTGACCATGGACACTCAGTTCCGCAACTCGTCCGACGTGCTCGTGCGGCCCATCGAGTACGTGACCGACGTCCTGCCGGAGCCCTTCGAGATCAGGCCGGGCATCGTCATCCCGGACGGTCGCTACCACTTCAACCGGCCGCGCGTGAGCGTCAGTTCCGACGCGAGCCGCCGCATCGTCATCACCGCCGGCGAAAAATGGGGCGGTTTCTACGGCGGCGAACGCTACGAGACGACGGGCACGGCCTCCCTGCGGCCGAACGCGCACCTGCGCGTGAGCCTCGAGGAGAGCTACAACCGCGTGACGCTTCCGCAGGGACGTTTCACGACGAACCTCTTGGCCACGCGCACGAGCTACAATTTCTCGCGCAAATGGCTGAGCGACCTCTTCATCCAGGTCAACACCGCCGCCCAGTTGAGCAGCGTGAACGCGCGCCTACGCTATTTGTTCCGACCCAACAGCGATCTCTATCTTATCTACAACGTCGCGACCGGACGCGGTCTCGAGCGACCGTCCAACCAGCTGCAACTCAAGATGACGTTTCTCTATGGCCGCTAGTCTCATTCTCGCGGCCAAAGCCGTCCGCACGTTCTGCTACGGCTACCTGGGAGTCTTCTATCCGATCTATCTCGTTCGATTGGGCTTGAGCCCGCGGCAGCTAGGCGTCGCGGTCGCCTTGCCCCTTCTCGCCAGCGCCGTATTCACCCTCGCCGTCCGCAGGCCGGCGCAGCGGCATGGCCCTCGGGCGATCCTCATGGCGTTGTGCGGACTCATCGTCGTCTCCGCGACGACCTTTCTCCTTTCCGATCACGCGTGGGCCGTCGTCTTAGGCGCGATGCTCGGGAACATCGCCGTCGGCACCGGCGAGACCGGGCCCTTTCTCACGCTCGAGCAGGTCGCCTTGTCCCGCGTCGTCGAGCACGAGCGCATGACCCGGCTTTACAGCTTGTACAACCTGCTCGGCTATGCCGCGGCCGCGCTCGGCGCCGCGGCCCTGGCGCGAGAGTTCGTCGCTCCGGCCCGTTTCTTCTGGATCTTCCTTGCGGGCGGTTTTCTTCAGCTCGCGCTCTATTCTCGGATGGGCGATCATCGCCGTCCCTCGCACCTAGAGTCCTCCGCCGCGCCGCTCAGTCCCTTCATTAAGCGCCTGGCTGTTCTTTTCGCCGTCGACTCTTTCGCCGGAGGCTTCATCGTCCAAAGCCTCGTTCTGTACTGGTTCCACGCGCGCTTTCAGATTGCACTCTCGACGCTGGGGTGGATCGCTTTTGGCGCCCAGATCGTCTCCGGCGCGTCCTACCTGCTCGCGGAGCCGGCCTCCGAGCGCTTCGGCTTGGTCGAGACCATGGTCTTCTCCCATTTGATCTCCAATATGTTCCTGATCGCCCTCGCCTTCGCCCCCACCCCGGGCCTTGCCGTCGCGCTGCTCTTGGCGCGCCACGCCCTGTCGCAGATCGACGTCCCCACGCGCCAGACGTTCTTGATGACGGCCGTGGAGGATCACGAGCGCGAGTCGGCCGCCAGCGTGACGAACACGAGCCGCGCCCTGGCGCAATGCGCCGGGCCCGCGCTGGCCGGCTGGGTCATGCAGACGCTCGCGCTCTCGACGCCGCTCTTGATCGGCGGAGGGCTTAAGGCCGCCTACGACCTCCTGCTCTACGCCGCGATTCGCGAGCATGCCAAGTCATCGGCGTCGATCTCGCCGCGATGAGAAATCCACAGCCAAGTCGAATAAAGACAATCACAAACGGGCACTGAACCAACGGAATCGAAGAATTGACAGGATAAGACAAGCTTGCTAAAAGATTCTTACGTTGATGCCTTCGCGACGAAGCAGTCCTTCATTGAAAAAACTCGGCACGCTGCTGTGTCTCAGTTTTCTCTTTACTCAGATCGCGCTGCCGATCGTCCACGAATGGCACGCGGCTGCGACAGAAGCGGCCTGCCATCATGACGGCGCCCTTGGCTCCGGCGCCGCTGTTGCGCCTGCGGGCGACGCCGGCCTCCCGCACCAGCATCACGATCCGGCGTCCTGCCAGCTTTGTCCCGGATCCGCGTCCTTCCGGTACGCCGTCGCTCCTCATTCGAATTCCTTTCATCCGCCGGCTTCCGGGACGGCGACTTTCTGCGCGCCTTTTTCTCCGCGCGTATCCTTCATAGCCAGGGGCAGCGCGTCCCCGCGTAGCCCTCCTCCGGCGTAACAGTCTCGTCCTAAGATAGCACGGCGGTTCTACGACGCTCCAAGCCGCCGATGACTGAGCGGAGATTATCGTCGAGGAGGAAACATGAAGCACCAGCTTTCAGCCAAGCCGTGCCCGCCGCGCGAACCGAGGGGAACTCCACGTGGCGTCCGCAGCATGCTTCTCTGGGCCGTCTCCCTGGGCGCGGTCGCCATTCCGGTTTGCGCGCAGGTCGAACAGGCGCCTGCGCCGCCCGCCGGAGTCGTGTTTCAGACCCCCCAAGCCGCCAGCGGACTTCAGGCGTCCAATCTCCTGAATCCGAACGTCAGCGTCATCGGCTGGTTCCAGGGCGAGGCCGGACGCCGCCACCTCGATCCGGGAGCGGAGCTGCCGCCGGCTCTCGATCTAAAGGAAGCCGAGTTAGGATTCCAGTCGATCGTCGATCCGTATGCCCGTGCCGACTTCTTCATCTCGGTCAACCGCGAGGGAGTCGATCTGGAGGAGGGCTATCTCACGTGGTTTCACCTTCCCCAAGACCTGGCGATCAAGGTCGGCAAGTTCCGCGCCGATTTCGGAAAGTTCAACCGGACGCATCCGCCGGAATCCGCGTTCGCGGACCGACCTCTGGTCCACGAGCGGTTCTTCGGCGATGAAGGCCTGTCTGGTGCGGGAGCAGATCTGTCTTGGCAGGTCCCCAATCCATGGGTCGTCGTGACCTTGAACGGACAGGCGCTCAATACGCCGACCGCAGCCGACAGCCCCGCCTTCGACAGGGCCAGACGCCGCGACGTCCTCTACGTAGGCCATGCCAGCGCCTACTACGATCTGACCGATTCCGTGAACGCCACGCTCGGGGGAAGCTACGCCCATGGCGCGGCCGGGCAGGACTTCGACGCCGTGAGCGGCTCCTCTCGCACCCTAACGACCCAACTCGGCGGCGTCGATCTGACGTTCCGGTGGAAGAACCCGCGCCGCGCCGTCTATCGATCGGCTCTCTGGCAGACGGAAGCTGTTTGGGGAAAGCGCGAGGCCCCCGGCGGCTCCTCGGTCGGCAGCGTCGGGATGTTCAGCCACCTTGAGTACCAATTCGCAAGGCGCTGGCGCGCCGGCGCGCGCTACGACTACACGCAGCTGCCGGCCGATCGCTCGCGGCATGAGCAGGCGGGCCTCGCCTACCTGACCTTCTCTCCCAGCGAATTCAGCCTCATCAGCCTGCAAGGCAGGCAGGCGCGCCGATTCGACGGGATCAAAGAGACTCTGGGCTTTCTCAAGGTAACGTTCAATATCGGGCCGCATGGATCGCACCCCTTCTAGGAGCTAATCATGAAATTAAGAACCGTTCTAGCCGCAGCACTCTGCTGCTTGCCGTCCGTTGCGTTGGCGAAAGTCCGGATCGTGACGACGACGGAAGACTTGGCGGCCCTGGCTCGAGAGGTGGGCGGAGACCTCGTCGAGGCCCAATCCATCGCCAAAGGCTATGAGGACCCGCACTTCGTGCAGGCCAAGCCGAGCTATTTGCTCAAGCTCAAGCGGGCCGACTTGTTCGTCCAAGTAGGCCTTGAACTGGAGGTCGCCTGGGCCGGGGCGCTTCTGACGAGCGCGAGAAACACCGCTATCCTTCCGGGAAACCAGGGCTTTCTCGACGCCTCGAGCGGCTGCGAGATCCTCGAAAAGCCCATTTCGGTCGATCGCTCCATGGGCGACGTCCATCCTCTCGGTAATCCGCATTATTGGCTTGATCCCGCCAACGGCGCGACGATCGCCGGCAACATCGCCCACCGGCTTGCGGAGATCGATTCGGCGCACGCGAGTGACTACGAAGCCAGCCTTCTTAAATTCAAGTCGAAGCTCGTTGAGAAAGGCAAGGAATGGGACGCGCTAGCCGTCCCGCTCAAAGGCCTGAAGGTCGTGACCTACCATAATTCCTGGCCCAACTTCGCCAAGCGCTTCGGACTTCGGGTCATCGGCTTCGTCGAGCCGCGTCCCGGCATCCCGGCTTCGCCCGCTCACGTTCAGGCTCTCGAGACGCAAATCAAGCGCGACAAAATCCCGCTCGTCTTGATCGAGCCCTACTTCGATGAGAAATTGCCGCAGAAAATCGCCGCGGATACAGGAGCCCGCCTTGCGATCCTGCCGCCGTCGGTAGGCTCCGAACCTAGCATCAAGTCGTATTTCGACCTGTTCGATCACGATCTCAAGCTGATCTTGAGCGCGATCGGCAAGGGGGAAAGCAAGCCATGAACGAAATCCTGCAGATCATGCTCTGGCCCTTCCTTGCGAGCCTCGTCTTGGCCGGAATTCACGCCTACCTGGGGCTTCACGTCGTGGAACGCGGAGTCATCTTCGTCGATCTCTCGCTCGCCCAGGTGGCGGCGCTCGGCAGCGCGGTCGCTCTTCTGTCCGGCCACGATCTTCACGGCCGCAGCGCGTATTTCCTGTCGCTTGTGTTTACGCTCATCGGCGCCGGGCTCTTCTCCGTCACGCGCAGCCGCCGCACCAGGATCCCGCAGGAAGCGTTCATCGGGATCGTCTACGCGATGAGCGCCGCCCTGGCCATTCTCATTATGGATCGGCTGCCGGAAGGCGCGGAGCACATCAAGCATATACTGGTCGGGAATCTTTTGGCCGTGAGCTCTTGGGAAGTCCAGAAGATGGCGCTGCTTTACGCGTTCATCGGAACGCTTCATTGGTTTTGGCGCAAGCCGTTTCTGGCCATCTCAACCGATCACGAAGAAGCGATCCGCAAGGGTTACCGGGTCAAGGCCTGGGACTTCCTTTTCTATGCCACGTTCGGTTTCGTCGTCACCTCCTCGGTTTCGATCGCGGGAGTCCTGCTCGTCTTCACCTACCTCATCGTCCCGTCGGTCACGGCGATGCTGTTCTCGGAGAATGTCGGCATCCGTCTGGCCATCGGTTGGACGATGGGAGCTGCCGCGAGCCTGCTCGGCATGTATTTCTCCTACCGGTTCGACGCGCCGACCGGAGCCACCGTGATCTGCGTCTTCGGCGTTCTGCTCGCCGTTCTCGCGCTCGTACGCAAGCTGGCGTTCGCGGCGCGTTGAGCGAGGACTCGCGTCACCGGTGCCCGCGATGGTGCAGGTCCGGCCAGTGGGCGTGGGTATGGGCCGTCGCCTCATGGACGTGCTCGTGCTCGTGATCTCCCCTGGCCTCGTGCCCGTGCGCGTGATGGAGGTCATGCTCGTGCTTGTGCCGATGCCGGAGCGGCATATGACGGTGCGAATGCTCGTGCCGCTCCAGGAAGATCCAGACGACGCCCGCGGCCATGGCGGCGGCGCCCGCCCAGCCCAAGGCCGACGGCCGTTCCTTCAGCAAGGCGATGGAGACCAGCATGCCGACGAAGGGGGCGGTCGCGAAATACGCCGACACCCGCGCGGCGCCCAAGCGGCGAAGCGCGCCGATGAAGAGTGTCAGGCTGACGCCGTAGCCGAGAGCGCCGACGGCCAGCGCGCCCGCGATCGCCGACGGCGCGGGCATCCGCGGTTCCATGAAAATCGCGAGGGCGACGTTGAGGGAGCCCGCGGCCAGCCCTTTGGCCGCGGCGATCGCGGGCGCGGGCAGCTCGTCGAGGTCCCGCGTAAGGTTGTTGTCGAGCGCCCATAGGATCCCGGCCGCGGCCGCCGCCGCCGCGCCTACGCTAAGCGACAGATCTCCCGATCGAACGGAAAGCAGAAGAGCCCCGCCAAGGATAGCGGTTTGTCCGATCCAAAATCGCGCGGACACGTGCTCTTCGAACACCAGGGCGGCAAGCAACGCCGTGGCCGGAAGCTCGAGGTTCAAGAGAGCCGAGACCGTAAAGGCCGAGGAGCGGGAAAGGCCGTAGGCAAGCGCGAGCGGAGCCAGCACTCCTCCCGATAGAACGGCTCCCGCGAGACGCCGCCGCGTCCTGGAGGAAGCGCTCAGGTAGCGCGCGCCGAACCCGCGAAGCGCCCAGGCCGGCGGAATGATCAGACCCAGTCCGCAGCCGCAGTAAAGCAAGCCGGCGAGCCAAAAGCTCCCTAATTCGCCGACGAACATCTTCGCGACCGGGGCCGAGGCGCCGAACAGCGCGGCGGAAGCCAGCGTGAGGAGCACGCCGCGCCCGACATTTGACTCGATATCCGCCATTCTCGAATTACACAACAATTGGACCTCCTTCGAAAGCGTCGCGGGATGCCGTCTACCGAGTTCAGCGTTCGCATAATGCAATACATAAAACGCGCATCTTCCGGACGAACGCGCGGCGAGTCATCATGGAGGTTTGACATAACGGAGATTCGCTGTTGCTGGCGGCCCACACGTTCCTGTGCTATACTCCGCTTGAATGAGACACGTTCTTCTCGCGGCTGCTCTCTGGATCGGCACGGGTCCGACGCTGGGCCAGTCGGTGCACGTCCTGCTTCATGAACTGCGCGCGGCCCACGTCCATCATCACGACGGCGACGCCGATCATGGGGATCAGGACGCCGAACACGAGGACCTGCTGCCGAGCCTGCCGCCGACCCTCGTAAGCGCCGCGCCTCGCGTCGACACGGCGGCGCGCCTTGAATTCGCGCTAGCCACTCCCGTCCTGCTATCCCGCGAGAGGCCTCTTCGAACGATTCCCGACCACGGGCCGCCCAGAAGTCCGCCCAACCGTTTTGCCTCCGCCGTTCCCTCCAACCGCGCTCCTCCCGCCTAAGCGGCTGCATCGCCGCGCCCGTAATCCGTCTCCGCCTCACGACTTGCCGCACAGGATGCCATGCTCAACGCCATCATCCGTCTGTCGCTTGCGCACCGCCGAACCGTCTTGTTCCTGGCCTCGGCCGCATTGCTCTATGGCGGTTGGATCGCCAAGGAGCTGCCTGTCGACGTCTTTCCGGACCTGAACCGCCCCACGGTCTCGGTCATCACCGAGGCGCACGGACTCGCGCCCGAAGAGGTCGAGACGCTGGTCACGCTGCCGATCGAATCGGTGCTCAACGGCACGCCCGGCGTCTCGCGCATCCGCTCGTCCAGTGGTGTCGGCATTTCCATCGCCCACGTCGAGTTCGAGTGGGGGAGCGACATCTACCGGAACCGCCAGTTCGTCTCCGAGCGCCTGCAGTTGCTTTCGGGCCGCCTGCCGCAAGGCATCGTCCCGGCGATGGGGCCCGTCACATCGATCATGGGCGAGATCCAATTCGTCGGGTTGACGAGTCCGGGCGGCCAGGTCCCGGCGTCGGAGCTGCGCACGCTGGCCGATTGGGTGGTGCGTCCGCGGCTCATGACGATCCAAGGCGTCAGCCAGGTCGTGGTGATGGGCGGGCAGGTGAAGCAGTATCAGATTCTCGTGGCCTCGGAGAAGCTCCAGCGCAAAGGCATCACCCTCGAGGGCCTCAAGCGCGCGCTCTCCGAGATCAGCGAGAACACGACGGGCGGGTTCATCGACATCGGGGACAAGGAGTTCCTGATCCGGCCGCTCGGCCGCGCCGAGTCGCTCGAGGACATCGAGAACTCGGCGGTGGGGCTGCATCAAGGGCGGCCGGTGCTGGTCAAGAACATCGCCGAGGTTCGGCTCGGGCCGCGGATCAAGCGCGGAGAGAGCAGCATCAACGCGAAGCCGGCGGTCGTGATGACCGTGCAGAAGCAGCCGGGCGCGAGTACGATCAAACTGACGCGCAAGATCGACGGTCTGCTGGCCGAACTCGCCAAGACCTTACCCCCTGGAGTCGAGCTGCACTCGGACCTGTTCAAGCAGTCCCGCTTCATTGAGGCCGCTATCGGCAACGTGGAGCAGGCATTGCGCGATGGGGCCATCATGGTGGCGATCATCCTTTTCCTTTTCCTAATGAACGCCCGGACGACCGCCATTACCTTGCTCACGATACCGCTCTCGCTCCTCATCACAGCCATCGTCTTCAAGCTCATGGGGCTCGGGATCAACACGATGACGCTGGGCGGCTTGGCCGTCGCCATCGGCGAGCTCGTCGACGACGCCATCGTAGACGTCGAGAACGTCTTCCGCCGCCTGCGCCAAAACCGCGCCCGGGGGGAGACCGATCTCCTGCGCGTAGTGTTCAACGCCTCCTCCGAAGTGCGGAACTCAATCGTCTTCTCGACCATCATCGTCGTCTTGGTCTTTGTTCCGCTGTTTGCCCTAGGCGGAATCGAGGGGCGGCTGTTCGCTCCGCTCGGCGTCGCCTACATCATCTCGCTCTTGGCGTCGCTGCTCGTCTCACTGACCGTCACGCCGGTGCTTTGCTCCTATCTCCTGACCGGCGCCAAGGCCACGGCCAGCGAGCATGAGGGCTGGCTCGTCCAGCGCCTTAAGGCGGCCGACCGCTGGGTGCTGGAACGCACCATCCGTCGGCCATACGCTGTTCTTGCGGGCTGTGCCGCGCTTCTCGCGGGTGCCTTGTGCCTGCTTCCGCTCATGGGCCGCGAGTTCTTGCCCGCCTTTAATGAAGGCACTGCCACGATCGGCGTCGCGGCGGCCCCCGGCATCTCCCTCGCCGCCTCCGACGCGCTCGGAACGAAGATCGAGCAGGCCATGTTGTCGGTCCCGGAGGTCAAATCCACTATCCGGCGTACGGGCCGGGCCGAGATGGACGAGCACGCGGAAGGGGTGCACTGGAGCGAGATCGACGTCGACTTCAAAGAAGGGGGGCGGCCGCGCCAGGTGGCGCTCCAAGACCTCCGGGAGCGCGTGGAAAAGACGGGCGACGTCTACGTCAACATCGGCCAGCCCATCAGTCACCGGCTTGATCATCTGCTCTCGGGCGTGCGCGCGCAGATCGCGATCAAGGTATTCGGTCCGAGTTTGCCGGAGCTCCGTCGGCTCGGCGCGGAGGTGGAAGGCGTCCTCAAGGACGTCCGGGGAGTGGTCGACCTTCAACTCGAGCCGCTCGTCCTCATCCCGCAGCTCAAGATCGCCATCGACCGAGAAGAAGCCAGCCGCTTCGGACTGCGTCCCGGAGCGCTTGCCGAGGACCTCGAGGCCGGGCTCAACGGCGCCGAGGTGGGCTCCTTCATCGAGAGCCAACGCCTCTTCGACATCGTGATGCGCTTGGACGAGCGCTCCCGCGTCGAACCCAAGGCGATCGAGGCGACCTTGGTCAAGCTCATGCCGACCGGGGAGGGGGTCCGCGTCGGCGACGTGGCGAAGGTCTATCAAGGCACCGGCCCCAACATGGTCAACCGCGAGAACATGCAGCGCAGGATCGTCGTCTCCTGCAACGCGCGCGGGCGCGACCTCGGCTCTCTCGTCGACGAGATCAAGGCGCGCGTCGCCGGAAAAGTAAAGCCTCCGCCGGGCTACTTCATCTCCTACGAGGGACAGTTCGAGAGCCAACAGCGCGCCTCGCGCCTCCTGCTGTTTCTCGGCGCGCTCTCGCTGCTGGCCATCTTCACGGTGCTCTACATCCAGTTCAAGTCGATCGCGCTAACCTTGCAAATCATGCTCAATGTGCCGCTGGCCTTAATCGGCAGCGTGGCGGCTATTTACCTGACCGAGCGCACCCTCTCCGTGGCGACGCTCGTCGCGTTCATCACGCTGTGCGGGATCGCCTCTCGCAACGGGATCATGATGATCAGTCACTACATCCATCTGATGGAGGAAGAAGGCGAGAATTTCAGCGAGGGGATGATCGTCCGCGGCTCCTTGGAGCGCTTGGTCCCGGTGCTGATGACCGCACTCTCCGCCGGCCTCGCCCTCGTGCCGCTCCTGCTCTCGAAGGGAGAGGCAGGCAAGGAGATCCTCTATCCTGTCGCCGTCGTCATTATCGGCGGGTTGTTCTCATCGACTCTGCTGGATATTGTAGTCACACCCGCGGTGTTCAACCGTTTCGGTCGTCCGTCACTCGAAAAGAGATCGCAAGGAGACAACTAATGAAGAAGCTCGCACTAATGCTGTTGCTCGTGTCCCCCGTACCCGCGCTCGCGCATGATGAGGGCCACGGTCCGAAGCTAACCGACGCGGCGAAGCAAGGAGGGGTCATCTCGCCGGTGATCGATGCCAAGGAGCACGACCTCGGCGCCAAGGCGGCCGTCGTCTACAAGGCCGAGCTCGTGCGCTCCGAGGACGGGAGCGTCAAGGTCTACCTCTACGACAAAGACATGAAGGCGCTCGACCTCAAGGGCTTCGACGCGAAGGCCAAGGGCGTCCTCGAAGAGGAAAAGAAGGGCAAGATCACGAAGAAGCCCTTCTCGCTCGCGCTCAAGGACGGGGTCTTCAGCGGCAAGCCCCCGAAGCCCACACGCAAGCCCTTCAACATCGACGTGACGTACACGCAGGGCAAGCGCAAGCTGCTGAGCGCCTTCGACAACCTCGACTAGATGCGCGTTCTGCTTCTGTTGTTGGCGCTGCCGGTCGCGGCCAAGGAGCCGCAGCCGCTGTCGTTCGACGACCTCCCGCGTCTCGTCGCCGAGCATAACGACGAGGCGCGGGGGTCCGCGCTCCAGGCCGAAAGCGCGAAGAAAAGGCTGGGGCACCTCGGGCGCTCCTGGCTTCCCAGCGTGGAGGGGATCGCAGGAGGCGAGCGCTTTCAAACCGGCGCCTATCCCTGGCGCAGCGAGCCCTACGGTTCTCTCGAGGCCGTCGTCAACGTTTTCCGAGGCGGCCACGACGCGATCGAGGAACGGACCCGTCGCGGTCAGGCGGCCTTGGCGGAGTCGGCGTACCGGCGGTCCGCGGCCGAGGAGCTGTTCGAGGCCAGAAAGGCGTATTGGGAGCTCGTGTCGACCCGCGAGCGGCTCGGCATCGTCCAGGACGCCGCGGGCCGAAACGAGAAGCATCTCGAGCTCGCGGAACGCCGGATCAAGGCGGGGATGGCGACGGAAGCCGACCGGCTCGAGTTCCAGATCAACCGCTCGGTCCTGGCCGAAGAGGAGGAGAGCCTGCGGCATGAGGCCGAGCTGATCCAGATCGCGTTGGCCGCCCGGGTCGGATCTTCCCCGGGAACACAGTTCGTCACTTCGACCTCGGTGCCTCACGCTCATGACGATGCGTTACTAGCCACCGCGGGAACCGTTCCGCCGTCGGTCTCCTGGCTGCAGGCGTCCGAAGCCGTGGCGGCCGGGCAGGGCTCCGCCGCGGCGCGGTGGTGGGCGCCGTCCCTCGATCTCTACGGCGGTTACTCGCTCTACACGCTGCGGGACCGCGACTACTTGAGCCAAAGCATGCGCGACGACCGCGCCGTAGGACTGCGCCTGCGCATTCCTCTGTTCGACGGCCTGCGATCGCGCGCGGAAGCCTCGGCCCTCTCACTCAAGCGCGAGGGCTACGCCCGGCAGGCCAGCCAGGCGTCCGCGACCTACTCGGCGGAACTCGAGCGATCCAAGGAGGAACTGAGGCATCTCCATGAGCTGGTACACAACGGCGAGGAGCGCATCACGCAGGGCCGTCGCTATCTTACCGTGATCATCGATGAGTACGGGCGCGGCGTCAAGAACTCCGTGGATGTCCTAAGCGCCGCTCAGCGACAATTGGGCTTTCTGCGGCAGTCTGCCGAACGACGGCGCGACTACGCGCTGGC
Source organism: Elusimicrobiota bacterium (assembly GCA_016194745.1). GTDB lineage: Bacteria > Elusimicrobiota > Elusimicrobia > UBA1565 > JACRDR01 > JACQBA01. The sequence goes on along the minus strand of JACQBA010000015.1, from coordinate 222,360 downwards.
GCAGACGCGAGTCCTGCAGCTATTGGGGCGTTGAGTCGCAACGCATGGGACGAAACGTTGTTGAGCAGGCTGCGAAAAAGCTACTAGGAAAAAATGCGGAGGAAAAACTCAGAACTATCTGGGGTTTAAAGAGTGCCTTGCAGAAGCATGCGAAAGGCAAGACCTCGGCCAGCCGTTACCAAACAGGACCGGAGAACTTGGTGATCGTTTGGTAACCAGCGGGTGTTTACAACTATGTAAACACCCGCCTTCAGGCCGTGGTTAGTGGAGGTATGGTTTCTGCTTTCGCTTGATCGCTTCTTCGACTTCAATGATTCTCGCCTTGCGCGAGGCGAGAAACCAGAGCAGCCGGTTAGTCTCAGCTAAATCGAACGCCTCGGGATCGAAAGGACCGCCCATCCATTGCTTCATCCGGCGATGCTCCGGATGGAGGCGGTCACGAAGGGTTTCCAGCAACTCCGTGTAGCCGCCGATGCCCCCGCAGTCCTCGGGCGGGCATGCGCGCTCGCCGGCAAGGCAAGTCGGCGCGCCCGTGAACGTCTTGTCGGAATACGCTCGCTCGACCAAGACTTCATGCTGCCAGCCGTCTCCCATGTCGTAGATGTAGACGAACTGGCCGATGTCCTGCGCCGCCTGATAGAGCCGCACTTTCCGATGGTCCTGGACCTCCGGCCACTCCGGGTTCGGATCTCCGTATTCATCCGGGCCGATCTTGAACAAATGCAAATGGCTCGTCTCCCAGCCCATCGTCTTCTGAATGACCATGTGCAGACGTTGAAGCGTAATGCTCCCTGGAACAAGGATCGTCCGCCAGATCGGCGGATTGCTTCCAATGAGTGTAACACGAAGCTGGTAGACGGAGTGCGCCGGCGCTTTCACGAATACGATAGTAGCAATGCGTTGGGCCCGGCATCCAGCGGCACCTGTTCGCTAGAGCAGCCGGAGCTGCGTGCGGATACGCTTCATCTCGCCTGGTTGGACGCCGGCTTTCTTCGCGAAGGCTGGCCATTCTTCAACCGTCTGTCGGACCTGCTTTAGGATCGACTGCGCTTCGCCAATTCCGAAACGGTTGGCCAGCGCCAGGCAATCATCTCGCGAGATCTCTCCGAACTTCCCATTGACCGACATTAGGTGTTGGTTGGTCCATTCGCCGTCCGGGTTATGGGCGAACGTAATATCGTAAGCGGGGGAGAACTCCCACGAGCCGCCCTTGCGAAGCAGGAAAGAGAAGTTTTTCGTGTGGTCATCGCAGTTGCGGCCCATGACGTTGAGCGCCATTCGACGGAATGCCTCGACTTCGGCCGAGTGGCCGAGCTTCAGTTGCCGCATCGTCATGAAGAGCTGCTCGTAGCTGTTGGCGGACTTCTTCTTGAAGTCGAGATGGTCCATCGCGCAAAGACTCTGAAGATGATGCCTGGTGCCGTCATCTTCGCGGTCGAAGCGCCGCGTCATGAAGTGCGCTCGGTCATTTTCCTCGAGCAGTCGCGATTCCGGGATGTCGATTCCCACCTGCTTGGCCATAAGGAAGTAGGCATACTCAATCCGCCCGAAGTCCTGCGATGCGCCCAACTCACGGTCTTGCCCCATCCCATCAAACTTCAGGAGCCAATGCTCAAACCCAGGCAGCAGCTCGAATTGGCCGGATCGGATCTCGGAAGTTTTTCGGTTCCATCCGATGACGGCCTTCGCGCGAGCGCCGTTTGCGGAGGTGCCGACCTCGATGATGCTTCTGAGGGCCGCTTCCGCCGCTGAATTGCCTTCGAGATTTCCAGTGACTACCTTTCGGGCCACCGCTACTAGCTCGCCCAATTCGAGCGCGGTGGGGATCTTTGTTTGCGGTCCTCGAGCCGGCTTGAACTCGAGCGCTCCCATAGCGCGCTTGCCCATATAAGCCAGTCGATCGAGGGCGCTGATACGCGATTTCGGCAGACCTCGTTCCGCCATGTACTTGTCGATGAGCGCGTTGCCGAACTCGTCCGGCAGCGCGTCCGCGAGCATCGCGGGCAACCGCCGATAGGTCGCTTCCGGGAGGTCGGTGAAGACGTATGTTCTCTCGGAATCATCCGCAGGCATATGAACCGGCGCGAGTTGTATTCCGCTTCGACCGAACTCCTTATCGTAGGCGAAGACGTAGTAGCCAAGAGCCGGGTCCAGCGCGACTGCGCCCACGAACATGTCCCAGACGTAGGCCTCAATCCGTCGGACGGGGTGGTAGCGCTCGGCCGCCGCTTTCTTAGCCATGGGTCCCCTTATTTCGGCGCCCACGCGCGCGCTGCCGCGTGGCAAGCGATTGTGTCATGTGCAAGGGATTGATCGTAATCCGTGGCGCCAAGGCTTGGAGCCACTCTTGTTTGTCTAGGGCACGGACGGCGCGGATGAGCGTTCCGAGATTCGCGCCTTGTCCAGATTCGAGATGACGCAAGGCACTCATACTCACGCCCGCCTGTGCGGCTAAGGCTTGCTGAGTGAGATTCTTTTGCAGTCGGAGCGATCGGATGTTCTCTCCAATTGCGAGAGCCAATTCTTCGGGAGTGTATGCCTCATTCATAAAGTGTCCATTTAGATCAGTTAATCGTATATTTAGCTATAAGTATCTCATCTAGAACAATAATACATCGTATTTCCTAAAAAGTCAATACACTACTAATGATCTAAAAAGAACATTAATTGACATAATTTCTATTAAATATCTCAAATAGAGCTATTACATATTAATACATAACGTAGCGAACTACATGCCCAAGATCATCAGACCCGATCGCCGATTTCAAAGCGCCGGCATCGACTCCAAGTCCATGGCAGTTTCGATGGTCTCCGTCCTGCGAATCTCCTTCAGCGAATCGATAATGAAACCATCGACGCGCTTCCAGATGTATGATGAAAACCTCACCGGCTTAGGATTCCCGCGCTTATCCCGGTATTCCAGATCATAGCTGTCGATCTTGCTCAAAAGGAGGGGAAGCGCCATGGAAAGCAGATCCTCCCCGTGACGTCCCAAGTACTGGCTATATGTTCTCTTATGCAGCCTGAAAATAACGAACCCGACGTGCCGAAGAACCATCTCGTCGCGACTTTACCGCGATCCGCGCTGCGCTAGATCGATAAGCTCCCGTTCCGTCTCGAGTGAAATGGGATGAAATTTCTCGATAACATCGCGATAGGCCTCCCACATCTCAGATGAGCCGATCTATGGAAGGGGAAGGTCGAAGACGATGGGCTTTCGCGTTCGCGGCGGGGCGGTACGACAGCGTTTTCCTCGTCATTGGACCTCCACTAACATTGTGGTGCAGCAGGGGTCTAAAAAAGCAAAACCCCGGCCTTTTTGGACCGGGGTTTTGTCGCTCACTCGTCGAGAAACTACTGAAAGCGGGTGCGGGGGCTGGATTTGAACCAGCGACCTCAAGGTTATGAGCCTTGCGAGCTACCAGGCTGCTCTACCCCGCGTCAGAATGATAGCAAATAACCCCAGCCAATGCGAATTGGCGGGGAGGACGCGAGGGAAACTCGACAGTCAACGACCGGCACCGTCAGAGGGCGCCGTCATCGGCGGCGGCGGGCGCTGGGCGGTGAGTCATGCACGCTAAGCGCGCTAGTGCAAACCTGACACCTAACAAAGGTTTTACATGGGCTTCGCGGAAGCTACAACGGCATGAGGTACACTTAAGAGCAGACATCACGCACAAGGAGGCGTACTATGGCGATCCTCGCAATGTTCACCGCGCCGGACCTCAAGAAGAGCCACTACGAGACGCTGCGCAAAGAAGTCGACTGGGAGCACCGGCAGCCCGAAGGCATGATCTTCCACGCGGCGGGCTTCGATCCCGCCGGAAACATCCATGTCGCCGACGTCTGGGCCTCGCAAGAGGCGCTGGATGGGTTCTTCAAGACCCGGCTCCTTCCCGCGTTCGAGAAGATGAAGATCAATCCTCCGAAGGGAGAGTTCTTTTCGCTTCACAACGCGAACGCCGCGGCCGGCATCGAGCAGTTCAAGGTCAAGCAGCTGGTCCAGCACTAAGTCGTTGCGGGCGACGCTAGCCGTCTCGAAACCGTCATCAACGGCTGACACGCCGTCCATGGCGGACTTCGGGCGGCGGGGTTACCCTGAAGGTGCAGGGACGAGGATCGAATAGGTCTTCAGAACTGCGAGAAACACCGGGACTCGAAAGAGGACCGGTGTTTTTTCGCGCGCGCCGTCGACGACGGGCGAGGCGAGACCCGCCTAGCGCTTGCCGAGCGCCGCCCCGCACTTGGGGCACTTGAGCGAGGTGAAGCGAAATCCCGGCTTGGGGGGAAATTTCTCCGCGCACTTGGGGCACGCGCGCTCGGGCGACCCCGCGTTGTCGTGGGGGTTGCGCTTCTGGGCGAAGTCCTTCGCGTGTCTGTCCTTCATGCGCGATCGCTAGGCGGGCTTGGCGGACGCTTCGGCGGCGAGCTTCTCGCGGCGCGCGAGCGCGTCGGCCTGGTACTTCGCGTCGTAGGCGGCGGTCTTCTCGGCGCGCACGCGGCGGGCCTCGACGGCGGTCTTGCGCTCGTCGCGCACCACATGGGGAAGCTTGCGGTCTGCTTTCTTGGTCATGGCGTCTCCTGTTCTCTACCTTAAGCGTAGCACATAACAAGACGGCGTGCCGCGAGGCAGAGGCGCCCGCCGGAGCGGCTAGCGGCTTGCGCGCGCGGAATGTAATAAGCCTTCGATCATCGCGGAGATCGTCCGCGTGCCCTTCAAGTCGCGCGCCTTGCGCAGGCAATTCTGGGCGTGCAGGCCGTAGTATTTGGGGATCCGCGCGTCGACGGGATATCCCGTCAGAAGGACGACGCACGCCCCCGCTATCGCCGGATAGCGCTCCTTGGCCGCAAGGAACTCAAAGCCGTTCATTCCCGGCATGTGCACGTCGAGCACGATGAGGTCGGGAACTTCGACGGGCTCGACGCGGTGCCTCCGGGACAGGGTCCTGAGGGCCTCCCGCGCGTCGACGAACGTGCGCAGGACGTAGGGCGTGCGCCACGCCCGCAGCGCCTCCTCGAAGAGGTCCCGGTCGCTTTGCGAATCGTCGATGTGCCAGATGACGGGCGCGTCTTTCGACGGCGCTGCGGATGGCGATTGCGCGGGAGTCATCGCGTATGAATGGATTGTAGCCGACCGGCACCTCACATTGGAATTGCGGTCAGGTCAACGCCCTGTAGCCCGTCTATGACAAGAGTCATATTCCGCTCGAGGCCCCCGCCGCGGCGGTCCGCGCACGCGGTGGCGCCGGGAGCGCTATCCGTGTATAATCCGCGAAATGCCGATCGACTGGAAGCGGGTCGGAGTCGGGGCCGCGGCGGGATTCGCGCTGAGCGCGGCGCTCTACGCCGGGATACGGGCCTATACCGGCATCTTCGACGTGCTCAACGTGAGGATCTTCGTCGCGGTGATCCTCATGCTCCCCGCGGTGCTCGGGCCGACGTACGGGTTCAACCCCGCGATATTTAAGAGCGGCAAGTTCCTGTCGCCGCCGTGGCCCGTCTGCGCGGCGACCTCCGTCGTGAGCGTGCTCTCGATCGTGGCGGGCGAGTTCGCCGCGAGCCTCCTGCGGCAGGCGCCGGTGCCGTGGGGGAAGTTCAACCTGATATGCCTCTTGGTCGCGTTCCTGCTGCCCTTCCAGCTGCCCAAGATCTTCCGCGACTCCTAGCGCTCGCGGCGCTCGCTGCGGCGTGCGCCTGCGCCGCGCCGCGGACGCCCGCGCTCGCGCCGGCGCCGCCCGCGGGTCCCCGCTTCGTACTCATGGAGCATTACAGCTGCCCCTATCCGCTGACGCGCGGCACGCGCACGGTGCGCCCCTCCGGCAAGGTGCAGTGGTGGAGCTACGACGGCATCGGCCCGCCGGGACCCGAGACGCGCTCGGAGAACCGCGCGCTGCGCCTGAGCCAAGCGGAGGTGGCCGAGCTCCGCGCGCTGATTGAGTCGCACAAATACCGCGACTTCCCGGAGCGCTTCGACCCCTACCCACCCCGGCAGTCGAGCCAGACCGACGCCTGCAGCCGCTCGATCGAGGCGCCCGTCGACGGCAAGTCGAAACGAGTCTCCTACACCGACGGCCTGACGACCGAGCGCTTGGACGCGTTCGTGCGGGCCGTCGAGCAGGTGATCAACCGCCATCAGTGGGAGGACGACCCGCGCTCCTGGGAGGAGAAATAGATAAGGGATTATCTTAGTGGTGCTTGCGGGCGCGCGGGGGGAGGCGGTCGGGTTCGGGCGGGGGGAGGTCGCAGGCGGGCTCGGGGTGGAAGAAGAGGTGGAGGGTCGCCATGGCGGAGACGCGTTCGGAGAGCGGGTTGTCGTAGGCGGCCTCGAAGACGTAGGGGCGGTCCTTCGCTAGAAGGAACCCGGCCGCGTCCGACCAGACGGGCGTCTCGACCATGGTGCGCGCGGGCGTCTCGGCGACGGGCTTGTCGAGGAGGGCGGTTCCGGTCGCGGCGTCGAGGATGCGCACGCGCGCGGCGTAGCGGTGCAGGTGCGTCGTCGCGAAGTGGACCTTGCCCGCGCACGGGAGCGTGAACTCCTGGCGGTAGGCGTGGCGGCCCGGCGGCACCCACCAGTCGTACCAGCCCGAGACGGACTCGGCCTTGAGCGCGTCGGGGCGCATCGCCCAGGCGTAGTGGAGGAGCTCCTTGGGCGGCGGGTCATTTTTTCCCGGCGCGTCGAAGGCGAGCTCGAAGTAGAGCGCGCGGTCCGTCGCGGCGTCTTCGCTTTGGAGCATCGCGCTCACGCGCGCGGGCCGCGCGCCGCGCAGGCGCACGCCGAAGCCCTTCGGGAAGGCGATCTCGGAAAGGCCCGGGCCGAGCACGAGCGAGGGGAGATAGTAGGGCGGCAAGTGGAGCGCCGTGTGGCACCAGAGCGTTTGCCCCGACTCGGGCGCCTTCGTCTCGTCCAAGAGCCGCGCGCGGTAGCGCGTGATCCAGCGGCTCGGGAGCTCGACGTCGCCCTCGAGCATCGGGCCCGTCATGGGCTCGTGCCGGCCGCGGATGCGCAGAGGGCCCAGCACCCGCACGACCTCCTCGGCGCGCGCGCAGGCCGGGAGCAGTAGAAGTGCCGCGAGAAGCGCCGAGCGCATGTCCCGCGCAGTATACCTTAGAAGGGGTTGCCGAGAGTGCCGGCGGCGGCGTCCACGAGGGCCTGCTTCTGCCAGTAGGGGGCGTCGCGGTGATTGCGGAGGCTGTGGTCGAAGGTCTCGCGGACCATCCAGCGGCGGAGCTCGCGCTTGGCGTCGCCGGTCAGGGAATCGAGGCTCGGGGCGAGGCTGAGCGCGATGCCGGGTTCTTCCGTCGGGGCGGCCGAGGACGCCGAGGAGGCGCCGGCGCCTTTGGAAGCGGAGGCCGGCGCGCCGCGGCGCACGGGCCGGAAGACGACGCCGTACAGCTGCAGGCGCGGGCTCCCCAAGGCGCCCCCCACGACGGAGGCGACGGTGCCGAAGGGATCGAGCAGCGCCTTTCCGCCTTCGAGCGGCAGGCGCAAGGCGTCGCGCCGGTCCCAGCGCACGCGGAAGCTCACATCCGCGCGCGCGCCCCGGTCGTCGTAGCCGACGGAGGTGGCCCACGGGCCCGGCCCGGCCCACGCCGGAACGGCCGCGCTGAGCAACATCCACGCCGCGATCGGACGCATACATCTAGGATACGACGGACGCCGGAGGTCCACAAGGTCCAAAGGACCTACCGGTGCCAGTCGTTGACTGTCAAGTATTTTTACTTGACAGTCAACGACTGGCACCGGCTCCTTGAGCCGATTCTGTGCGGATTTTGAGGCGGGCGAGGGGCGGCTAGCGCTTCTTGGGGTCGGGTTTGACGACGCCGACGCGGCGGCCGATCCAGCGGAGATAGCCCTTCGCGTTGGTCAGGGCGATGCGGCTGAGGAGGCCCGGGTCGGCCCAGGGGACGACGACGGGGCCGTCTAGGCCCGAGGCGAGCTTCGCCATGTCGGCGAGGCTCCTCTGGTGGATCGCCTTCTGAAAGCGAAGGGGGAACATGTGAAAGACGCGGTCGTCGGCTTCCTCGGGCGGCGGCCGGACCGCGTCGACGCCGGCCACGAAATCGGTGAGCGCGGCCGTCAGGTCCGCGCCGAAGCGCGGCGCCATCTCGAGCGCCGGCGCCGGGCGGCCGTTCAACTCGATCACCGCGGGAGTCTCGGTCCCTTCCGGGATCACCCAATCGATGCCGCACATGCCGTGGAACTGAAGCGCCTTGCCGATCGCGTTGAGCGTCGATTCGAACTTGGGAAGGGGGATGTACTGGCGGCTGCAGGCCGGGCCGTAGGGCTCGGGATGGACCGCCGCGCTGAGCGACGAGAACCAGAATGCCGGGCGTCCCTGGAAGAACAAGGCGGTCGAGGTGCCGGCGCGGCCCTTGAGGTATTTCTGGACGATGAACTCGCCTTCCGGAATCTGGCGGCGCTTGACGTCCTCCGGCGAGTCCGCGCGAAAGACGCCGACGCCGCCCCACGCGCGCGAGGGCTTGACGATGACGGGATACCCCACGGCCTCCGCGGCGGACAGGATGTCGGCCGCGCGCGGTGCCGTCGCGTAGCGCGGCAGCGGGACCTTGGCGCCTTCCATCAGCCAGTTGAAACCGATCTTGGACGACAGCGCCGCCATGCGCTCGCCGGCCGGCGCGGGCAGGAGCTTGGCCAGCACCGGGTCGCGTCCGCGGCGCGCGGCCTCGGCGAGGAGCGCGTCGTCGCCCAGGACGACCCAGTCGTAGGGCTTCTCGCGCTGCTTCAAATGCGCCCGGAGCTCGTCGATCGCGACGATCGGGTCGGCGCTGCCGAGGATGCGGCGGTCGACGTAGCGCGAGCTCGCGAGGTAGAAGCTCTTCGGAGACATCGCCGTGACCTTGGCGCCGGCTTTCTTGAGGAAGCGGGGGAGCTTGGCGACGCCCAGCCAGTCCAACGCGGCCACGCACAGCACCTCGCGAGCGGGAGTCACAGGTGAAAGTATAGCATAGCCAGAATCGTGATCCTGGGCTCTTGGGCCTATACCACCATAGGCCCTAGGACCCATGGCATTTTTTCGCCCTGTCGGCGACCGCGTGGGTCAGGGGAGGAGGTTGGTGTAGGTGCCGTGGAACTGGACGGCGGCGGTCTTGCGCAGGCGGGCGAGGAGCTTGGCGTATTCGGCGCGGATATGGGCGCGTTTGATCGCGGAGATGACGGCGGGGCGCGACTCCTCGAACGTGGTCTCGGTCTTGGCCTTCTTCTCCTCGACGCGGAGGATGTGCCAGCCGCGCGAGGTCTTGACGGGCGGCGAGAGCGCGCCGACGGCGAGCGAGAACAGCGTCTCATCGAGCTCCGGGACGTCACCGCGCGCGGCAAATCCCGCGTCGCCGCCGCGCGCGCCGCTCGGGCGGTCGAGCGAGTGCCCCCGGGCGAGCGCGGCGAAGCTCTCCCCCGCGGCGATCTTCGCGGCGAGCTCCTTCGCCTTGGCCTCCTCCTCGACGAGAAGATAGCGAAAGCGCACCCGCTCGCCCGTCTTGGCCCTGAGGCGCCGCACGAGTTCGTCGAAATCCTCGCGCGCGGGGAGCGCCGCCTCCCGCTTCGGCGCCGCGGCCGCGGCGAGCGCCTCGCCGTATAGCTTGCGCAGCTCCTCCTCCCCCGGCGTCTTGAGCTGGGGCTCGACGATCTGCTGCAGGAGCTTGGCGCGCAGGAGCTCCTCGCGCACGCCCTCCTCGTAGGCGGCGCGCGTGAGGCCCCTCTTGGCGAGCTCGGCCTCGAAGGCCTGCGCGGGCGTGACGCCGCCGGGCCCGGTCACCGCGGCCGAAAAGCGGTTCATCACCGCCGCCACGCGCTCGTCGACCGCCTTTGTCGGGATATCGACGCCGCGGCGCTTGGCTTCCTGCAGGAGCAGCCGCTGCTCGATGAGCCGCCGCAGGAGCGCGCGCCTGCCCTTCGTCTCGCCCTGCTTGTCGAGCGGCGCCGCGGCCGGCTGGGCCTTCCTGGCCTCGAGCGCCGCGTTCCAGGCGCGGTCGAACTCGCCGCGCGTGATGACGTCCCCGTTGACCGTCGCGACCGGCGCCGCGGCCTCGGACGTCTCCTGCGCCTTCGCCGGCCCCGCGGTGAGCACAAGCGCCGCGGCCGCCGACAGAAGCCGTATCTGCGTCATGTCAATCACTGTACTAGAAGCTCTCCCTGCTTCACAACTCCCCTGCGGTGGTCGCATCGCATGGCCAACGCTCGGGCGTCGTCGCGGATAGAGTGACCACTGGATGACCGGCACCGTATTGATCGGGGGGCGGGAAGGAACTAGAATCGGGGGGTGATCTTGGTATGCGCGGGGGTGATCCTGCGGTCGGGGAAAGTGCTCTTGGCGCGGCGGGGGCCGGGACGCCGGCACGCGGGGCTGTGGGAGTTCCCCGGGGGCCGCGTCGAGGCGGGGGAGAGCGCGGCCGAGTCGCTGCGGCGCGAGCTGCGCGAGGAGCTCGGGATCGAGGCGGAGATCGGGGCCGAGCTCGCGCGCGCGCGTCACGTCTACGACTTCGGCGAGATCGAGCTCGTCGCCTTCCTCGTCTCCAAGTTCGAGGGCGAGCCCGCGCTCACCGACCACGACCGCATCGACTGGGTGGAGGCCTCGCGGCTTTTAGACTACGAGCTCGCGCCCGCCGACGTCCCCATCGCCAAGGTCGTCGCGTCCCACAAGCGCCGCGGCCGCTACCAAGGCACGCACCCGCGGCGCTTCGGGGAGAAGTACAAGGAGCTGGCCGGCGACGCCGAAGCGGCGGAGAAGGCGAAAGCGCGCGGCTCGACCCCGGCCGGGGCGCATCTCCCCATCATGCTTTCGGAAGTCTTGTCGGCCCTGGAGCCCGTCTCCGGCGCGAGCGTCCTCGACTGCACGCTCGGCTGGGGCGGCCACGCCGAGGCGCTGCTGGAGCGCGGCGCGCGGGTGATCGGCCTCGACCGCGACGCGGAGGAGCTCGAGCGCGCCAAGGCGCGGCTCTCGCGCTTCGGGGACGCGTTCGCCGCGGTCCACTCGAACTACGCGGGCGCCGCCAAGGCGCTCAAGACTCTCGGCCTCGGTCCGCTCGACGCGGTGCTGGCCGATCTCGGCGTCTCCTCGATGCAGCTCGACCGTCCCGAGCGGGGGATGTCGTTTAAGGCCGACGGGCCGCTCGACATGCGCATGGACCGCTCCAAAGGAAAGACCGCGGCCGAGTGGCTCGCCGCCGCGAGCGAGGCCGAGCTCGCGCGCGCGCTCGAGGCCTTCGGGCAGGAGCCGGACGCCAAGGCGATCGCGGCCGCGCTCAAGGCCAAGGCCGGGACGCTCACGACGACCTGGGCGCTCGCCTCCGCCGTGGCCGAGGCGAAGGGACTCGGCCCCGGGCGCGTCGTCAAGGCGAACGCGTTTTCGGCTCATCCGGCCGCGCGCGCGTTCCAGGCGATCCGCATCGCGGTCAACGCGGAGGACGAGGCGCTCGCCAAGCTCCTGCGCGAGCTGCCCTATCTCCTCAAGCCCGGCGGGCGCGCGGCGCTGCTCACCTTCCACTCCGGCGAGGAATCCCTCGTCGGCGGCTACCTTCGCGCGCAGAGGTCGGAGGGGCTATGGGCGGGGGAGATCGCCGCGCCCAAGACACCGCGTCCGGAAGAGGTGCGCGAGAATCCCCGCGCGCGCTCCGCCCGCCTCTGGTCCGTCACCCGAACCTAAACACCGGACCCCGACACCGGTGTCAGACGTAAAGTTAGTTAAGTTGTCAGACTGAACTTAACTAACTTTACGTCTGACACCGAAGTTCTTCTAGCGGCGGGAGCCGAAGGTGCAGGAGCGGAGGTCTCTTAGGCCCGCGCGGATCTGGAGTTCCTTCAAGGCTTGCAGTCCGCGGTTTCGGGCCTCGACCAAGGTCTGGAGGGCGGCCGCGGCTTCCCCGGAGGAGACCGACGTGCGCGCTCCGGTGCACGTCGCGTCGGCCTGGGCTCTGGCGAGCGCGCCGATCTCGGCGTTGGCGAGGGCGCTCGCGGGCAGGGCCTGGTACAACCGGTAGAGCGCGTTCCACGCCGCGGTCTCCTTCTGGAATTTGCCGACGCAGAAGTAGCTGCAGCCGGCCGAGTTCGCGGCGGTAACGTCGCGGATGTGCTTGCAGACCGGAGTTCCGTTGGGCGAGGCGCAGGTCATGATCTCGCGCGGGAGCTGCGCCGAGGGGACGGGCGCCGTCCGGGTCGGCACGGGCTGCGTCTGCGCCGCCTGCGCGACGCGGTCCAATCGCAGCGCGTCGGGGACTGTCGATCCCTCGAACGCCGCCGCCTGTCCCGCCGATAACGCCACGAGCAACGCCGCGAGTCTCGTCATATGTCCTCCAATGGGGCAACCGATCATACCACGCGAGGCGGCGCAGGCCGATGGGACCTTGGGCCCAGTCGGGCGGCGTCTTTGGACTGGCGGATATGGGACCGAATTCTGTAAGCTGGCGGCATCCCTCATGCCGCATCGCCGGAGTCCCTTCTTCAAGAAGCATAACCCGGAGCGCGCGCCGCGGCCCGAAGGCTCGGGGCGCTACGACGCGCCGGCGGACGGGCCGATCGAGATCGCGGGCGCGGCGCTCGAGCGCCCCTTCGCCTTCGACCGCGCGACGGCACGGCGCCTGATCCGGCGCGACGTGAACGCGAAGGAGGCCTTTACGCTGCGGGACGCCTCGGGCGTCTTCTGGCGGGCGGCGGTGAGCGAGCTTTCGGAAAGCGGAGGACAGGCGACGCCCTACGAGCGCATGGACGTCTCTCCCGAGCCGTCGATTGAGCTCACCCTCGCCTGCGCCGTCCTCGCGCGCCAGCGGATGCTCTTCGTCGCGCAGAAGGCGACCGAGCTCGGCGCCGCGCGGATCGTGCCGCTCCTCACCGAGCATTCAGTGCCGCCGAACGGGCTCGAGCACGAGAAGGCGCACGCCTGGCCCGGCCAGATCGTCCGCGCGGCGAAACAATGCCGGCGCGCGTCCTTGCCCGAGCTCGCCCCGCCGACGACGCTCGAGGCGTTCCTTTCTTCCTCAATAATGGCCTCCGCCGAGCTTCGTCTCTGCCTCGACAACGTGGGCGCCGAGTCGCCCGTCCCGGGCCTTTCGCCCAAGCGCGTCGTTCTCCTCGTCGGCCCCGAAGGGGGGTTCTCGGACGCGGAACGCACGCTCATGCGCGGCAAGGCGGCGCAGTGGCTGCTCGGCGGACGCGTCCTGCGCGCCGAGACCGCGGTCCTCGTCGGCCTGTCCGCCGTCCACCTCCAGTGGGGCGACTTTCGCCCCGTCCAAAAAGCCTGACACGGCCGTCCCGCCCCGGCCACGCGCGTTTGATACGCTGTTAGTATGGGCGAATTGCGGGAGCGATGGCTCGTGGCGGCGTGGCCCGGCCTCGGGCAGGTGGCGACGACGGCCGCGATCTACCTGTTGTCGAAACTCGAGATGCACCAGGTGGGCGAGTTCACCGCGCGGGACCTCTTCGAGCTGGAAAGCGTCGAGGTGACCGACGGGCTGCTGCATGCGACGCGCCTGCCGCGCAGCCGCCTCTTCGTCTGGAACAATCCCTACCACGGGCGCGACATCGTGGTCTTCCTCGGCGAGGCGCAGCCGCCGACGGGAAAGCTCGCCTTGTGCCAGCGTCTCGTCGCGACGAGCCGCGCGCTCGACGTCTCGCGCGTGTTCACCTTCTCCGCGATGATCACCGCGATGGCGCCCGGTGCCGCGCCGCGCGTCTTCGGCGCGGCCTCCGACGCGTCGGGACTGAGCGACCTAAAACGCCACGAGGTCGCCGTCCTGCACGAGGGGAGGATCGCCGGCCTCAACGGAGTCGCCCTCTCCGCCGCGGGCGAGGCCGGACTCCCCGCGGTCGGGCTGCTCGGCGAGATGCCGGCCCTGGCGCCCCAGCTTCCCTTTCCCTCCGCCTCCGCCGCGGTCCTGCGCGTGTTCAAGGAGCTGGCGGGGCTCCCGCTCGACTTGAGCGAGCTCGAGGAATACGGCCGGTCGATGCAGGGCCAGCTCGCCAGCCTCTACGAGCGCGTCGAGGAGGCGCTCGAGATCGAGGACCCCTCCGCCCATCCCGCGCCGCCCGTCCCGCCGCCCACGACCGCCCCGAGCGCGCCGCAGCAGGGACGCGGGCCCGTCTTGAGCCCGGAGGAAGCGACCCGCGTCGAGCGGCTCTTCGGCGAAGCCGGCAGGGAGAGGGTCAAGGCCTTCGAGCTCAAGCGGGAATTGGACAAGCTGGGAGTCTTCCCGAGATATGAAGACCGATTTCTGGACCTCTTCGAGCCCCGGAGATGAGAACAGCGGTCCCATCTGCTATGATCTTCCCTCATGGTGGTCCCTGAAATCATCTACGGCACCGCGTGGAAGGAAGACAACACCGCGGGGCTCGTGAAGAAGGCCGTCGCGACGGGATACCGAGCCATCGACTCGGCGAACCAGAAGAAGCACTACCGCGAGGACTTCGTCGGCGCCGCGCTGCGGGAGCTCTTCGACGGGGGCATGAAGCGCGAGGAGCTGTGGCTGCAGAGCAAGTTCACCTACGCTCGCGGCCAGGACCACCGCCTGCCCTACGATCCGCAGGCGCCTATCCCGGAGCAGGTACGGGCGTCCTTCGAGAGCTCGCTCAAGCAGCTCCACACCGACTACCTGGACTCCTTCGTCCTCCATAGCCCGAGCGGGATGGAGGGGCTCGTCGACGACGACTGGCGGACGTGGGGGGAGTTGGAGCGCCTCAAGCGCGAGGGGAAGACGCGCGCGATCGGGGTGAGCAACATCGGGCTCGGCCAGCTCGCGGAGCTTCACCTCAAAGCGAAGGAGAAGCCCGACGTCGTACAGAACCGCTGCTTCGCCGCGCGCGGCTGGGACCGGGGCGTGCGCGAGTACTGCCGGCAGCACGCCATCGCCTACCAAGGGTTCTCGCTGCTCACAGCCAATCCGCAGACGGTGCAGAGCCCGCGCGTGGGCGCCCTCGCGGACCGTCTCGGCGCGACGCGCGAGCAAGTCGTCTTCGCGCTCGCGCGGCGCCTCGGCATCCTGCCCCTGACCGGCACGAGCGACCCCGCGCACATGGCGGAGGACCTCGCGGCCTTGCGGCTCGAGCTGTCCTCCGACGACGTGAAGCTCTTCGCTTAGCGCTGCTCGGGCTCGATGTCCTCGAGCTCCGCGAGCTGGTCGTTCTGCCGCTCGCCTTCGCCTTCCTGGCCGAGCGGCCCTCCGCCGCGCCCGTCCTTCTCGGGGCGGCCGGTCTCCATGGCGCTGTAGGTCTCGGGGCGCGCCTCGCGTTCCTCGATCGACTCGATCTCAGGTTCGCCCAGGGGAGTCGTCCGGTGCGCCGTCCGGACGCGGGTGCCGGCGCCGACCGCGCGACGGGCCTGGTGCGCCTTGTGCATCCTCTTCTTCGCGTGCTTTCTCATGATCGCCTCCTCTCTCCCTTAGTGTAAGGCCTCCCGCGCGGCGCGCGCCATGACGGGCGCGTCATGAAACGATGACGGGGCGGTGCCGTACGTGCGGAGGGCCCTTTGCCGCGACCCGGCTGGGCCCTTCGCCCCACGGTACGTTCGCGCGCAATCGCTAGAATCGGGCACGACGCATCGGATCGCACTGGAGGAGTTCATGAAAAGTTATGTCGCAGTCGTATCGGCGCTGCTCGCGGCTCAAGGAGCCGGCGCGGCGGACGGCGTCCGCCTGACGGGCGCCCAGGCGCAGTCGCTCGGCGGCGCGCTGACGGACGCGGCGGCCCTGCCGGCTCGGCTCGCGGCGGAGACGGTCGAATGGACGCAAGCGGCCGCCGCGGCCGCCGCGTTCCCGTCGTGGCTCGACGTCGAGAGCCTGCGGGTGAAGGACGCGCGAGAGTTGCCGGGCATCGGCGGCGGATCGATCGGCATCACCCTTATCGACAAGGGGAACAACACCGTGTCCCTGAGGAAGCCGAGCCCCGCGCCGCCGCGCATGGACCGGACGCTGTACGTCACGCTCTCGCCGTTCCTGCACGCGCACGCGGTCAAGACGGACACGATCACGCGCGAGAACGCGGCCGCCTACCGGCAGATTCTTCGCGCCGTCCAGGCGCGCGCGGACTTCGCGGCGCTGCAAGAGAAGACGCGGCACGCGGTCAAGTCCTTCGCCTCGATCGTCGACCGCCGCTTCCCCGAGCGGCAGTCGTCGGGCCGCCTCTTCACGGCGGACCAGATCGACGCCTTCGCGAAGGCCAACGAGGCCCGCATTCGCGCGGCGAGCCCGGCGGTCCTGGGCGTGGGCGTCGGCTACGGCTTGGCGGGGACGGGAATGCCGTTCCTCGTCATCACGGTCAAGCGGACCGCGAACCTCGAGACGACCCGCAAGGCCGTCGAGGCGGCGGTGCCCGAACTCTCGCGCTTCAAGGGCGTGCTCGGAACCCCGAACCAACTCGAATTCCGACAACCCGGACGCAACGACTAGATTCGCCGCATCGACAGGCCCGGCGAGGAGTACGGCGCTCCCCGCCGGGCCTTTTCATTTCGCCGCACGATCATTGCCCACGACGAGCCGCGAGCGGGTTGTCCCAAAGCATGCCCCTTGACGCGCCGGAAAGGGACTGGACTCGTCACACACTCGCTCGCGTTTGAGGCTCGCTCGTCTCGCGCCGCGCTGTATGAGCAAGCGCGGCGCTCCACGGTTTGCGACGGGTCCAGTCGCTTTCCGGCGCTCGTTGGCGACTCCGGTCCATGCTTGCTTCCTTTTCGGGCGACTAGTACCCGGGGCGGGATATGCCCGCCTGGGGTCGTCTTGAGACCGAAAGGCGCCGGCTTGCCGTACGGAATTTGGACGGAACGCGCACCGGAATCCTTCGCCGCGCTCGGGCAGAGTATCCTAGAGCCTATAGGAGGAGACATGACGAGGACACGCCGCATGCAGGCCGCATCGCTGTGCGCTTGGCTCGCCGTATCGGTCCCCGCGTCCGCGCAACCGCCCGATTTCCCGAATGTCCTCGGCGTGTTCCGGGCGCGCGAGGTCGTCATGGACAGCCAAGGGCTCCGGTCGATCCGGCAGCACGGGCAAGACGGCAGCTTCTACACCGTCACGCGCAACCAGCAGGGGACGTGGAGCCTGACGAGCTTGTCGCCGAGCGGGGAGGGCTGGCACCTCATCACGGACGCGCGCGGCAGACTCATCGCGTCCACCCGCCTCCAAGGAGGCTACGACCCGAGCACTCGCTCGCTCATCGACCCGGTACCAGTGGAGGTGACGCGCGCCGACCAGCACGCCGCGGCGATCCGCATCGTCGCGTCCACGCAGCTCACGGACGTCACCGCGGAGCTCGCGGCCGCGGTCGTCGCGAGCGCGCGGACTTTGCCCCGCTAGGCGCTAGGCCTGCCGGGCGGGGGCAAGGCCGAGCCGCAGCGCGAAGCCGGCGGCCAAGATGACGACGGACCAGACGATCTCCTTCATGCTGCCTTGCGCGCCCAGCCAGAAGGTGGCGAAGAGGCCGAAGATCGGAATGAGCCAGCCGCCCGGGAGCTTGAAGGCGCCCTCGGGGGCGGGGAGCTTGCGGCGCAGGATCGGCACGGCGACGCACGTCGAGGCGTACATGACGCAGACGACGATATTGCTGATGTCGACGAGCTGGCGGAAATCGAGCGCGAGCGCGGCGGCGAGGGTGATGGCGGCCGTAACGACGATCGACTTGTAGGGCGTTCCGTAGACGGGGTGCGGCTCGGCGAAGGCGGCGGGGAGGTTCTTGTGCTCGGCCAAGGCCGCGGCGAAGCGCGGGGCGACGAGCGCCGCGCCGGAGGTGTAGCCCGTCATCGAAGTCGCGGCCGCGATCGCGATAAATCCCGCGCCCCACGCGCCCAAGACGCCGACCGCGGCGTCGGCCAAGGGGCGCTGCGACTGGGCGAGGCCGGGATAGGTGCCCACCGCGGTGATCTGGACCAGCATGTAGACGACGGAGGCCACGATGAGCGCGATGCAGACCGCGAGCGGGACGTTACGGCGCGGGTTTTCCGTCTCGCCGCCCGGGACGGGCACGGCCTCGAAGCCTTGGAACGCGAAGTACGCCATGAAGCAGGCGGGGCCGAGGCCCTTGTAGCCGAGCGGCGCGAAGGGCGCAAATCGCGCGAGCTCGATTTGCGGCAGGCCGGCCAGGATGAAGAGGGTCAGCGCGCCGAGCTTGGCCGCCGTGAAGAAGTTCGAGGCGCGCGCGCCGAGCTTGACGCCGCGATAGTTGAGCGCGGCCAAGGCCACGATCGCGACGGCCGCGACCGCCTTGCCGAAGCCGTATGTCCCGGCGGCGGGGTGGAAGTAGCCCAAGTACTTCGCGATCCCATTCGCCACCGCCGCCCAGCCCAAGATGTAGGTCGCCCAGCACATCCAGCCGATGCCGAAGCCGACCGTCGGGCCGAAAGCCGCGTCGGCGTAGAGGTAGGCGCCGCCCGCCGACTCGAAGTGCGTGGAGGCCTCGGCAAAGCAAAGCCCGACCGCAAGCAGCATCACGCCCACGACCGCGAAGGCGAGCACGGACGCGGGCCCGAGCTCCTTGGCCAAGGCCCCGGGGAAGAGGAAGATGCTCGAGCCCACGATCGCGTTGATGCCGATGCAGGTGAGGTCAAGAAGGTTGAGCTGCCGCTTGGAGGCGTCCACGAGCCCGCATTCTATCAAACCGGTGCCAGTCGTTGACTGTCAAGTATTCTATTTGACAGTCAACGACTGGCACCGGACTGGCAATTCCGAGATGATCTGCTACACTGTCGCGGCGCACAGAGCCTCGCGCCAGGAGGGCCCGACATGACGCGCCGCATCGCGCCGTTCGTTCTCGCCGCCTTCGCCGCCGGATGCACCGCCTCCGCGCACATTCGGGAGCCCAAGCCCAACGCCGTCGTCCCGAACCAGAAGGCCCCGGTCCAGGTCGCCTGGGTGGATCCTGAGGACTCCGCGCCCAAACCCTTCAAGGCCGGCATCGCCTGCTTCAACCCCGTGATGGTCCACATGCCGCCGATGACGGAGATGCTCGGCGGCGTCCTCAACGCTTATTTCGAGCGCGTCGTCCCGTACCCGTCGAGCGCCCCCGCCCCCGCCGGCGCCGACGCGATCCTGCACGCCCGCGTCGGAGAAGCCGGCGTGCGCATCAACATCGTGGACGCCGCGACGCGCGACCACCTGTTCACGATGGGTGAATGGAATTACGGGCCTCCGTTCTACAGCGCCGACACCACCCTGTGCACGATCGGAATGTTCATGCCTTTCGTTCTCCCGAGCGCCATGAACCCGGTCGCGGCGAACTACGAGGCGTACTACAACAGTCTTCTCTCGCGCGCGATGCAGTCCGTGGTCGACTCGATGCCCCGGGCCGCCGCCCGGCTCTCCGCCTACAAGACCGTGGCGGGCGCCGCTGCCGCGGACATCGCCGAGGCCGGGCGGCTGGCCAAGGAGGGGGACAAGGCGAAGGCCTTCACGATGCTGAACAAGATCGCGCTCGCCGCGCCCTACGGCAGCCGGCACTTCAACGCCGCAGTCGACGCAATGCTCCCGCTCGTCCCGCACACGGACACGCCTCCCGTCACCGACGACGCCCGGCGTCTCATGACGCAGGGCCAGACCAAGTTCAAGGACGCCAAGCATGATGAGGCCCTCTTGCTGTTCGCGGAAGCGGCGCAGCAATGCCCGTGGTGGCCCGCCGCGTGGTACAACATCGGCATCGGTTACGAGGGACGAAAGAACTACAAGGAAGCCGCCCTCGCCTTCAAGCGCTACGTCGCCGCGGCGCCGGACGCCAAAGACGCCGAGGAGACGAAAAAGCGCGCGTGGGCGCTCGAGGCCAAGTGACGGCGGCGGCCCTCGCGCTGGCGCTCCTCGCCGCGGCTCCCGCCTCGGCGCAGGTGTGCAAGGGCGTCACCTGCTTCGACGGCTTCAACGGGTGCCCTTGTAACGACGGCGGCCGGTGCTGCAAGGCGCGCTGGGACGCCAAGAACGGCGCCTCCGGCGGGGGGCGCGGCGCGGCCGCCTCGGGGGGAGGCTACTCCTCCTATGCGCTGGAGATGTACGGCAAATCCCTGAGCGCGATGGGCAGCTACATGAGCGCGGCCGCCGAGCAGAAGCGCGCGGCGGAGGCGCTCGAGCGACAGCGGGCGGCGGAGGCGGCCGCGATGCGCAGGGCCGAGGAGGACGCGCGCCGCGCGGAGCTCGCCTCGGGGTTCAAGGACCAGGCGCCCGATCTGGGCGCCGCGCCGGGCTTCAAATCCGACGAGCCCGCGCCCAAGGCCAAGCCGGCCGACCCGCGCGCCCGGGACAAGGACTGCCGCCACAACCTGCCGCATCTCGCGCGCGGACAGACCGAGAGCGCCGCGTCTTTCGCGGTCGAGGAGCGCGATTACGTCGCCCGCGCCGCCGAATGGGAGCGGGCCTGCGGCACGAAGACGGCGTCGGGCGCGATCGTACGCGCCAAGAGCACGAAGGTCGCGGCCTACCTCGCCTACGAATCGCGCGTCAGCGCGCTGCTCGCCCGCTCTCCAACGTCCCTCGACGACGACGCGGCCGAAGAGATGAACGCCCTCCGCGAGGAGTCCCACCGGCTGCGCGCGCGCATGACCAACGCGGAGCATTTGGAGCGCCTTGAGCTCATGATCGCCAAAGGGCACGTGCCGCCGCCAGTGACCGACGCGGCGGTCAAAGCCGGCACCGGCGACCTCTCGCGCTGGGGAAGCACGGCGAGCAAGAAGCGCGTCGAGGAGCCCAGCACGATGAAGAAGGCGGCGGACGTCCTCGATTCGATGCGGCATCCGACGCGCGGCTGGACGAAGCTGCGGGACGCCTGGGAGCGCAAGAAGGGGGATCTCCAAGAAAACGGCCGCCGCCTGGTGCGAGAGGTGATCGGCTCAGGCGTCATCAATACCCAGGAGTGGGGACAATGACGGCGCGAGGGTCGTTCTCCTCTCGCGCCGCCCTGCGCGCCTATTTGCGCGCAGGGGTCACCGCCGCCACGTTCCTCTCTGTACACGCGCGCGCCTCGGCTCCGAGCGTCGAGCTCGTAATGCCAGCCGCGCCGGCCGCCACGATCAAGTCCGCCCGGTGGAAGGACGTGCGCTTCTCGGTGGACGGCCGCGGCCGCCCGTGGCTCCTGCACGACAAGACCGGCCTCTTGTGCCCCGTCGAGGGCGCGGAGTTCCGGCTCGTGTTCGAGTCGGACGGCATGGCGTTCACGGGCGGGGTGTCGCCGCTGTTGTCCTCCGACGGCTACTTGGGCTCGATCTCGGCCTCGTACATGCTCCAGACCGACGACTCGGGACGCACGCGCCTTCCCTTCCGCCCGGCGCGCGCGCTGCCGGCCGCCGCCTGCCGGCTCCACGACGGGGGGACGGACGCGGTGTACGCCGTCTGCGCCGCGAAAGGCGCGCACGAGCTCTACGTCGTCCCGCGCGGCTCGGGCAAGCCGATCACGCGGCTCTTGTCGTCGCCCGAGCCCATCGCCGCGGCCGCGGGGGACGGGACGTCGCACTACGCGGCAGTGGGCGGGCTCGTACTCAAGCTCGCCGGCGGGGCGAAGGAGCCCGAGGCGCTGCTCAAGCTCGACTCGCCGGTCCGCGCGCTCGCCTTCGATCCGGCCGCGGGGCTCTTCTACGCGACGGCGGGCGAGGCGGGACGAATCGCGGGCGGCGAGGCGACGGTGCTGCTAAAGGCGGACCGGCCGCTCCTGCGCGCGCACGGCGGGGCGCTCTACGCCTTCTCCGAAGGCGACTGGAGCATCCTCAAGCTCTCCGGCTTCTAACCCACCCTTCCCCGTTGGGCCCAGGCGGGCGGGGGCTCCTCGGCCCTTCTGCCTCCGTCGAGGAAAGGGGATACTTTCCATATGATGCCTTCGCTGCCTACGCGGGTCGCTGTCGCCGCCTTGGCCGGGACTCTCGGCCTGGGGGCTTTGTCCGCGTCCTCGGAGTCGAGCGTGAGCGAGTTCCTGCGCCTGGCGCGGGAAGGCGACGTCCCTGCGATCGAGCCGCGACGTGTCACCGCCTCGACTTTCCATCCCGACATCGGCGAGCTCATGAATTACGCGGCCGCCAACGCGAAGAGGCTCGATTGGGCGCAGGCGCTCGGGAGTTCGCCCCGCGTCGTCATCCTCGGCGAGACGCACCCGGACGAATCGAACAAACGGGCGATGAGCGAGCAGCTCGATCGCTTCCGGACGGCGGGAGTCACGCACCTCGCGCTCGAAATGTTCGGCGACGATCTTCAGCCGCAGCTCAATTTGTTCGCGGAAGGGACCCAGGACTCGGCGCTCGTGCGGCGCATCCTCGCGCGCACGTGGGGCTGGCGGCCCGAGGTGTATACGATGCTCGTCGACTCGGCCCGGCGCGAGCCGCGCGTGGGAGTCGCGGCGGTGGACGTGCCGCACGAGGAGCGCGAGACGGCGATCCGGCGGATGTGCCCGCAGGGCTCGCCCGCCAACTGCTCGCAGAAGGCGCGCGTCTCCGAGATTTACCTCGCCTGGCGAGACGACCGGATCGCCTTCAACGTCGACCAACTGCTCAAGAGGTCCGGCGTCGGGCGCGTCGTCCTTCTGGTCGGGGCGCTGCATTCCGACCCTGCCGCCTTGCCCGCGCGCCTCAAGGCCTTGGGGCACGAGAGCCGCGTCGTCGTCTTCATCCACACGAAGGACCCGCACCCCAACGAGATCACCGACCGCTTCCGCACGGGGATGGTCGCCGCCCGCGCCCGGCGAAACGAGCTGCGCGGCGTCCCCGTCTTCCTCCCGACCCCCCGCGCCGCCACCGGCTACGACGGCTTCATCTCCCTAAAAGACGGGCTCCCCTAACGCTTACGGTGCCAGTCGTTGACTGTCGAGTATATGCCCGGTGTCAGTCGTTGACGGTCAAGTACCTAGCACCCTCTCAAGCCCGCGGCGCATCATCCAACTGACACCGGATCGCGAAATTCCTAGGAACCCGCCGATCTCGGTATTGGCGTAACCGACTCGCTGAGCCTCCAGTGCAAACGAAGCGCGCGCCAGCGAGACGGGCGAGCTTTTTCTATGCGGCCCGAACAACACCTCCGCGTCCAGGCGGTTCCGAAATGCTGCCTGACGAGCCAGCTCGTCCAAAGGGGGCCGGCTCGTCGGAGCGATCGGGCGCTCCGCCAATTTCAGGTCTAAGCGGCTGTCCGTGAATGGGAGCAGTTTGAGGTCGGCTTCCGGCTCCTGGAGCACGAACCGTTGGAACGCCTTGACCGCGGACGCCGCGTCCGCGCCGAACAAGGAAAGGGGCCACTCCACGTCCGTCATGCCGCCACCACCCGCGAGATACTCGCGGTGGCTCGACCATGGCCACTCCTCCGGCCGATTCACAATTCGCGCGTCAACTGGGTTCCAATGGATATAGCGCAGCAGCCAGCGAAAGTAGCGTTCATCGTCCACGATGCGCGATTTGAAGCGGTCGCGGAAGAGATGGCCCTTTCGATCGTTGGCGAAATTGAAGCGTTGGGCCCACGGCCCGAGTATCTTCTGCATGAAACGAGACGGGGAATCCAATCGTTCCTCGGTCAGCAGGTGGAGGTGATTCGACATTAGCCCCCAAGAATATAGTAGGAAGTCCGACTGCGCTTTCACGCGGGCGATCAAATTCCGCAGTTCCAGCCAGTCAGAATGGGGCGAAACGATGGCGTCCTCGCCTGTGGCGTGAGCCATGATATGGCGGATGATGCCCGGCCGGTGAATCCTCGGTCCTCGTCCCACATCCTATGATACGAGCCAGAGGTCAAATAGTTCCCTCGAATACTCCACAGTCAACGACAGGCACCAGGCGGAAACTTGACAGTCAACGACTGGCACCGGACTCCGCCGGACTCCGGACTTGGCATGCTACAATGACGTCGATGGACGATTCCTTGGAGGGGATCGTCGGGTCTTATGATCCGGCGAAGGGGCTTGCGGACGCGGAGACGATACCGCGCGTGTGGTACGTCGACCCGCGGGTGTACGAGCTGGAGACGAGGAGCGTCTTCGGCGGGACGTGGCAGTTCGCGGCGCGGCTCGATCAGCTGCAGCGCCCCGGCGACTACGTCACGACCGAGCTGGCCGGCGAGCCGATCGTCCTGACGCGTTCGTCCTCCGGGATCCACGCCTTCTTCAACGTCTGCCGCCACCACGCGGCGATCGTCATGACCGAGCCGGCGGGATCCTGCTCCGTCATGCGCTGTCCTTATCACGGCTGGACGTACGGGCTGGACGGCAAGCTCAAGGCCGCGCCCGATATGGGGAAAGCGCGCGGAATGGAGAAAGCCGGCATCGGCCTGCCGCAGGTCCGCACCGACGTCTGGGGAAACTTCGTCTTCGTCAATCTCGACCCCGAGGCCGGTCCTCTCCGCGAGGACTTGGGCGGACTGCCGAAGGAGCTCGAGGCGCTCGGCGCCGACGGGCTCAAGTTCTTCGAACGGCGGACGTACGAATTCAAGTGCAATTGGAAAGTGTACGTCGACAACTACATGGACGGGGGATATCACATCCCGATCCTGCACAAGTCCCTCAACGCGGTGATCGACTACCCCGGCTACACGATCGAGAACAAGGGGCGCTACGTGGTGCAGAAGTGCCCGCTGAAAATCTCGAAAGCGCGGCCGGAGACGTCGCGCATCCGCCGCGGCAAGGACGCGTACTACTATTGGTTGTACCCCAATTTCATGATCAATTGGTACGAGGGCGTGATGGACACAAACCTCGTGCTCCCCGTCGGCCACGAGCGCACGGTCGTCGTCTTCGACTTCTACTTCGACGACGTGAGCCCGGCCGCGGCCGAGCGCAACAAGGCGAGCGTGGACCTGGGCGAGAAGATCCAGCACGAGGACCAGGACATCTCGATCTCCGTGCAGAAGGGCCTGCAGTCTCGCTCCTATCGCGCGGGACGCCTCTCCGAGCGGCGCGAGGGGGGAGAGCAGCTGTTCCATAAGCTGCTGCACGCGGATCTGCTTAAAGCCCTGAAAGACGGCAAGGCGACTGACTCGAACGCGCCGGCGCGGGGCCGGCACCGGCAGCGGATCGCCGGCTGAACCCTGTCTTGACATTCCGCCGGGCCGCGCTACACTAGGCGCGTGACGCGCCTTCTGCTGCCTCTCCTCGTCGCCTCGCTCGCCGCGGCGGCCGAGCCCGCCAAGGCGCCGTACGTCCTCGAGTTCACCTTCGGCGACGCCGCCACGATGCTCCTCAAAATCCCGGAAGACGAGCGGAAGATCTATCATGCCGCGGAGCTGATCCTCAAGGAGACCAAGGAGTACGGCTCCGGCCTCGATTGGATCTCGGGCTATGGACAGGCGAAAGGATTCGGGGAGGACGGCACGTACTTCATCATCAAGCACCCCTTCATCCTCCAGAAGCGTAAAGACGCTTGGCGGGTAATGAAAGTCTGGAAGGAAGGGCTGCTTCGCATCCGCACGACCGCGGACGGGGAGATCGAGCTCGCGTTCAAGGAGCCGGGGCGCCTCGAGCGCGTCGAGAAGGCGGTCGGCTGGCGCGAGCTCCGCATCGGGCTCACCAAGCCCCAACTCGAGGCGGAGGAGCCGCGCTCGTATTTCCCGGCGAAGGGGCTCGAGTGGTTCATCATGAAGCATCTCGACCTCTCCACGCTCCCGGAGGGCTTTGGGCCCATCATGAGATATCCCGAGGCCGGCGGCGGTCCGCAGTTCGAGGTGGTCTCGACCGCCAAGACGGGACAGATCGAATTCAAATCGGGCCCCTGGAACCTGAAGCTCAAAATCCTCGGCCGCAAGGATTACAACATGGACGCGATCGAGGACGTCGAGGTTTGCGCGGAGACGATGGGCGCGCCGGCGGGGCTCAGGATCAAGCCGCTGCTTCTGTCGCGCTACGGACCCAAGGAAGACGTGAAGTCCGTGTTCTACGACAAGAGCGACTGTCCCTAGCGGCCTATCGAGAGCGCTCGCCGTCGACGGGCCGCGACTCGCGCACCGAGCCCGGCGCGTCCAGGATGGGGCCGCCGACCGTCATCGTCATGGGAGCCTCGTGCAGGGTGCGCGCCCTCGCCTCGGACTGCCGCCCGAGCTGGAACCCGGCCTTGAATCGGCTTTCCGCCGACGGGACGCGGGCGTAATCGAGGCCCATCCACGCGCCCGCCGCCGTCACGACTACGAACACGAGCGCTATCGGGATCCACCCGCCCGGAATCTCTTCGTTCATGCCCTCAATATGCGCGGGCGGGCTTTGCTTCGCCTGGGCGGCGTCTGTGAGCGATCTGTGCGCCGCCGCTCTATTCCCGCTTTTCGAGATCGTAGTAGTAGCTGTTCTGAGGCGAGTCCGAGAGTCCCGGCCTGAAGAGGTATCCCTTGACCCACGCGCGCTGGGCGCGAAAGCGCGTGCCTTCGTACAAGGGGACGAAGGGAGCCTCGTCGTCGACGAGACGCTGCAGCTTCTCGTAGAGTCTTTCGCGCGCGGGAGCGTCCAGGGCGGCCGCGGCCGCTTCCACCAAAGCGTCCGCCTCGGCGCTGCGCCAGCCCGTCGCCGCGGGGTAGAAACCTCCCGAGCGCATGAGCGGACGGGCGAGGACGTCCGGATCGGGAAAATCGGGGCCCCAACCGTCGGCCATGAGGGGCACGAGATGCGCCCGCGCCTGCGGGTTTAGCGTGCTGGCCTGGATCGGCCTCACATCGATGCGGAACTTCGGGTTCAGCGATTCGATGTTGGTCTTCAAGATCTGGCCGATCCCCTTGAAGTCGTCGCGCCCGGCGATATAGGGAATCGTCATCTTGAACCCCTCGCGCCAGACCCGCCCGGCATGCGCGCGCCGCAAGCGCTCTGCCGCCTCCTTGAGGTCGAGACGGAAGCGCGGTTCGCCCCGGCGGTGGCCGATCATCCCCGTCGCGATGAATCCCGCGGCCTGCCGCCCGTGGCCCCCCTGCACCCCGTTGACGAACGCATCGTAGTCCATCGCGTAGGCGAACGCCAGACGCGCGTCCTTGTCGGCGAAAAAGTCGCCGGGGATGCCGTCCCCGTCGAGCTTGCCCGAGCCGGCGTAAGGACTGGCGGCCGCGTTGAGCGCGATCGTAAAGAAGAAAAACGGGCTGAACGAGAACACGGGCAAGTCGTCGATGAGCGTAGTCCCGGCGATTCCCTGCATCTGCGAACGATGAGTCGGCAGCACGTAGACCGAGTCCGCGTCGCCGGCCTCGAGCATCAATTTGCGCGTCGAGAGCTCGGGCACGGTCTTGATCACGACCCGCGCCAGCCGCGCCGGACCGCGCCAATAGCCCTCGAAGCGCTTGAGCACGATCTGCTGGCTCTTCGGATCGTTGCGCTCGAGCAGGAAGGGGCCGGTGCCGTCGGCCAAGGTGTTGGGGATGACGGCCGATTGGACGGGATCGTTGTGCCGCGTCCACGTGGCCTCCTCGCCGTCCCATTGTCCGTGCGCCGCGCACCAGCGCTTGGATAGGATCGACACACGGGACGCGAATACCGACAGCAGCGGAGCGTACGGCTTGAGGAGCCGCACCACGACCGCGTCGCCGTCGACCGTCACGGCGGCGGCCGCCTTCCGGTAAAGGTCTGGAATCGGTTTGCCCGCCTCGCGCGTCGAGCCGACGCCGAGGAGCGGCTCGAGCAGGATCGGGGAGGGCCCGCCGGTCCGGTCCATCAGCATGAATCGCAGGATCGAATAGCGGACGTCCTCAGGTGTCAGCGTCCCGCCGTGGTGAAACCGAACGCCGTTGCGGATCGGGAAGCGAAACGATAGACCGTCTTGGGACCGCAGCCCGTTCTCTCGCGCCGGTACCGCCGTCGCGAGCATCGGCTCGATGTCCGTGGCCTGCGCCCCTCCGGGCTTGAACGTCAGCAGCCGTTCGTAGACGTTCGAGATGACCCGGCCGGCCGCGGCATCCGTCGACCAATCGGGATCCAAGCTGTCGGGGTCTTGGACGGTCGCGAAGACGTAGGTGTCGGGATTCTTGACCGCCGCGCGGGCGTCCCGCGGACACGCGCAAGCGAGGAGAGCGGCGAGCAGGAGGCGCATCGCCCGCCAGTATGAAGAGAATGCGCGGATATATCAATATCCCCCTGCTCAAGACGGAGCAGCGTCCCGAAGCGGGGCCGTGGCGCCGGACGAAATGACGGTGCCCGTCGTCGACGGTCGATTCGGAGGGGAACACAACCGTCCAACGACAGGCACCTAAATGAACGCCCCCCGCGCCGTCGGCCGGCGCGGGGGGCCGCTTATAACTGCACCCCTACAGTTACAAGCGTTTTATAAACCCATCCACAGCGCCTGCGTCTTCAGCGTCGAGAGCGCGGGCGAGACTCTCATGAGCGGACCCTCGCGGACGGGCATCTCCGCCACGTTGATCAACTCGTTGGTGCCGGGCTTGTACCAGCAGCGCGGGCGGATGCCCGAGCGGAATCCCGTCGACGCGGTGCACGTGCCCGGAACGGGGTTCCGGTCGTCGAGCTCCGCCGAGACGGCCTGGGAGCACAACGCTCCCTGGAAGTACGTGTCCAGCCGGCACTGCGTGCCCGGGTGGGCGTCGTTGGTGCGGCTGACGACCGCCGGGTCGGGCGTGCCGAAGCGCGGGGCGTTTGGCTCGCGGCGCAACGCCTGGAAGAGCGCGCTCACCGAGAAGCCCGCCGCCGCGCCGCGGATGCACTGGCGCCGGTCGGAGGCGTTGTTGAACGACTGGCCGCACGCGCGGGCCGCGACCTCGTCGTCGACCGCCTTGCGCGTGAACTCTTCCGCCGCCGCCACGCCGAAGACGCGGCGCAGGCATTTCAGATTCGCGTAGTAGTCGGACTGTCCCTCGTTGGACGCCCAGGCGTTGCCTATGCCCTTCTTCGGCGCGCCGCCCAGGTGATGGCCGAGCTCGTGGCAGACGACCAAGGACATGCCGTCCTGCGTGATGGCCTCATGCCGCGCCAGCCCGCCGAACATCTTGATCACCCACTCGTTGCCGCGGCGCAGAGCGTACGCGTTGACCGTCGCGTCCTCCCACGCCCGCTCGATGACGAGCCGGCCGCCCTTCGCGGCCACGATGGGGCGGTACAGCGCTTCGACTTCGTCGATGACCTTGTTGAATTGCTCCTGAGTGATTCCCTTCGCCTGGAACGAGCCGACGGGGATCTTCATGTCGTTTTCCGGCAGGAACGTCGGGCCCACTAAGTCAGGGGCTTGGACGGTGCGCGGGGTGATGAGCTGCGGAGCGGCGAAGGCTGCGATGAGGACTGCTGCGGCGATCGTAGTCACCTTCATGCTTTGCACGGGACCACCTCCCAGTGACGCCTTGGCAGGGCCACCCGCCCGCCAAGACGGATATTGCCATAACGGTCGGGAGGAATGCAAGCACAATCTGGGCCCTAGGGCCCAGATCATGCGTGGGACTATCGGCCTGCTACCACTCCCAGTCGTCGCCTTCGCCGGTGATGTGGTCGATGCGCTTTTGGACGATCTTCGCCTTGAGCTCGCGGCGCTTGGCGACCTTGTCCTCGAGCTTGGCGATCTCGGAGCGCATCTTCTTGACTTGGAGCTCCTTCTGGGAGAGGTCCGCGTCGAAGAGGAGGCCGACGGCCTTCGTCAGCTTGTCCTTGGCGGCGGATCTCTCCTCCGGCTTCGCCTTGCGGTAGGCCTGGGCCAGGTCGCGGACCTCGCGCTGGAGCTTCGTCTGGCGCACGAAGTGCTCGCGGACGTCCTTGTCGGCGTACATGTGGGAGATGTCGCGGAGCTTGTGCTGGAATTCCGCGGGATGCGCCTGCTTCATGGCGGCCAAGTGATCGGCCATCTCCGGATTGTTCGACTTGACGAAGTCGATGAGCTCCGGCTCGCTCACGCCCGGGGGCAGCGGGGGCAAGGGCGGCAGGGGCGGCATGGGACGGCCGTCCGGATGCGGCGGGCGCTCCTCCTCCTGCGCGTGCGCGCGGGGGGCGGACGCCGCCAGCAGCGCGGCGGCGAGAAGCAAGCTCAGGCGTTTCATGGTTTTCTCCTTGCGGCGCTAAGCCGCTCCTGCAGGGTCGTGATCCCCTCGCGGAGCTCGAGGGCGTCGCCCTCGTCCGCGAGTCTTGCCTCCATGGCGTCCAGATCGTATCGCAGCCGGGAGATGCCGCTCTCGAGCCCGTTGCGCCACTCGAGGTGCTCCGGGGCGCGGGGGAGCGCCGCGAATAGGACCGCGGCCAAGGCGAGAGCGGCCGCGTAGCCGGGCCATTTGGGACGGAGGAACGCGGGGGCGCGCGCGAGCCGCGCCGCGCGCTCGCTCAGGACGTTCGACGCCTCGCGCGCGGCGGACTCGGCGAGGCGCGAGCCCCACGCGGCGCGAAGCAAGGCGGCGCGGCATTCTCCGCACGCGAGCGCGTGCGCCTCGAAGTCCTTGCGGTCCTTGGGGCTCAATTCGCCGCTTACATAGAGGAGAGGCGCGTCGGCATGCTCAGGCATCATAGCCCTCCAATCGGATCTTGAGCTTCTCGAGCGCGTAGCGCATGCGGGCGAGGGCGGTTCCCAAAGGACAGCCCTGCAGCGCCGCGATCTCCTTAAAGGAAAGCCGCCCGTACTCGCGCAGGAGGAAGACCTCGCGCTGCTCCTCTGGGAGCTCGGCCAAGGCCAGGTCGACGCGGTGCGAGGCGGCGTTCGCCTCGGCCAGCCGCTCCGGTCCGGGCGCGGCCTCGGCGAGGACGTCGGCACGGGCGTCCTCGAGCGGCTCCGCGAGCCGCCGACCCTCGCGCGTCGCGAAATCGATAGCCGCGTGGCGCGCGATCGTGAAAAGCCACGCGGAGAACGGCTCCCTCGGCTCCCAGCGCGGCAGCCCCCGCCAGACCTTCATCCAGACCTCCTGGAACACGTCCTCGGCTCCGGGCCCGACCCTGTGCCAGAGGAAGCTGTACAACCTGCCTTTGGTGCGCTCCACCAGTTCCTCGAACCCTCTCGAGTCGCCCTGGGCAGCGCGCCGGGCCAGCTCCTCGTCGGTCATCGTGCCTCTACCATGGATAACGGCCGGGGGGTCTCATTTATTGTATCGGTGCCTGTCGTTGACTGTCGAGTATTCTGCCGGATACTTGACTGTCAACGACTGGCACCGAGGCTAAGGCCGAGGGCCTTTACGTAGCCGGGATTGAGGGGGCATTGGTCGAAGCGGATGTTCTTAAGGAGGCCGGCCAGGGCGGCGCGGGATTCCTCGGGCGCGGGCTTCTTGCAGTCCTCCCACTTGGCGGCGCCGTTCTTGCACTCGGCGTAGGCCGCGATCTTGTCCCAGTGCGGCGGGGCGGGAAAGGCGCAGAGGCTGGTCCCTGGATGCTCCTCGTGACGCATCTTTTTGTAAGGCCAAAACGCCCAACCGATCTCCTCCTTTTCCAAGACCGCGCGGAACTTGGCGATCCACTCGTCCGTGTTCTCGCCCGACTCGCCCATCCAGAGGGGGACGTCGTAGCGCTTCCTGAACTCGAGGTACTGCTTGATGACGGCGATGGTGGGGTCGGTCCAGTACTTGTGGAAGGTGTAGACGAGGCCGGGAGCGAAGGGCGGGCCGAGGGGGCCGAACTCCGTGTTCCATTGCGCGCCGCCGATCAAGATCAGATGCCGCGGGTCCTCCGCGCGGACGGCGTCGACGAGACGCTTATACACCGGCTCGAGCTTCGGATTGTAGGCTTTGACGTCGTAGTAGTGGGCGATGGGCTCGTTCAAGAGCTCGTAGCCCAAGATGGCGGGCTCGTCCTTGTAGCGGCGCGCGACGCGGCGCCAGACCTCGGCCGTGCGCGCCTCGCTCGCCGCGCTGTCGAAGAGCCAGGGGCCGCCCGCGCTGTCGTCGATGTTCGATCCCGTCTGCCCGCCGTGGGCGACGTGCATGTCGAGGACCACGTAAAGCCCGGCCTCCTTGCACCACGCGATCACGCGGTCGAGGCGCTTGAAGTGGGCCTCGTCCCACACGTCCGGGTAGTCCTCGGGATTGAGGAGCTTCGCGTTGAAGGGGACGCGCAGGAGGTTCATGCCGAGCGCCTTGAGGCGCTCGACGTCCTTTTTCGTCACGTAGGTGTCGAACCACATGTCCCAGAAGGCGCGCGCGTCCTCGGGGCCGACGAGCTCCTTAAATAGCTCCGCGATCTGGCGGTGCGCGCCGGCCTTCTCGAAGAGGAACATGTAGCCTTCGGGGACGAGCCAGTTGCCGAAGCTCGTGCCGCGCGTGAGGAGAGGCTTGCCGTCCGGGGCGAGGAGGCGGGGTCCCTTCGCCGTGACGAAGGCGGGGGGTTCGGCGGCGGCGAGCGAGACGGACGCGGCCAGGACGAGGGAGGCGAGCATGGCGGGATTATATTAAACGGACGACCGCGAAACGCAACGAAATGGGGGAGCTGGCGCGTCGCTACTTGGCGCCGAGGATGCCCTGCGCCGTCTGGATCGCCTGCGCGGTCTGCGCGCGGCCGACGGGATCGCCGCCTTGCGGGACGGGAGGAGGCGCGGCTCCCGCCGCGGCGGCGGTCGGGCCGGCCGGGGAAACGCCCGAGCCCAAGCGGCCTTCGCCTTGGTTCTGCGGGACGCCGCCCGCCGAGTTGATCATCGGAAGCGTGCCGGGATCGCCCATATTGGGGGCGCCGGGCTGGGAATAGGGCGAGCGGCGCGGGCCGGTGCGCGCTTCGGCCGCGTTGTCGCGCGCACCGAGGGAGCGCCAGCCGATCGAGTTCCAGCCGACTCTCTTGAGGGTCTTGGGCTCGGCGCGCTCCGTGGCGGCCTCCTGCTTCGTCTCCTTGACCCCCGCCGCCTCGGCGGCGGCGGAAAACGGCGCGGGGACGAGATCGATTTCGCCGGCGGGGCGCGGGGCCGTGGCGGCGGACTGCGGCGCGGCTTTGGGCGAGGAGGCCGGAGCGTCGAGGCGCTCGCGGGTCAACGAACGCAGGTCCGGGTCCTTGGCGGCGGCGGGACCGGCGATGGCGACCAGCGCGGAGGCCGTGACGATCTTGAGTAGGGAGCTCATGTGAGCGCTACGCCTTCCATCTTTACTGTAGCCTCGGGCGACTACAGCCCAGTAACAACTTCATAAGCGTCGGACGGGTCCTGTCCCGGTGGAACGGCGCGAGGCTGGGTGTGACTACAGTCCGGAATGGGCCGGCCGCCCGTCCTCGCGGAGCGGGCGGCCGGGGTGGTGCGGATCGGGACTACTGCTGCTGGTGCTGGGGAGCGATGACCTGGACGGACGCGCGGTGGCCCCAGAGGCGGTTGGGCTGGCGGCGCTTAGCCAAGGACGAGCGGATGTCGGCGGAGACTTCGTTCGTGTCGACGCTCGGGCTCCTCGCGATGATGCGGATCACGATGGCGTCGGCGAGCGCGGTGCACGCGGGGCCGCAGGCGACGCGGACCTTCGTCGAGTTCGCGTTGACGTAGTAGCCGCGCTGCTGGGCGCCGGCCTCGGGATAGGTGCGCTTCAAGCAGGCGTTCGTCTTCTCGACGGCCTCGCCGATGGACCAGCCGCGCACGTTGATCGCGTCCGCGTGACAGTCCTTGAAGACGTCCGGGCCCGTGCCCGTTCCGACCAAGACGAGTTCGCCCTCGACGGGCGCCTGTCCGACGATCGCGTTGACCTTCTCGACGTCGCGCTGGACGGCCGCGGCGATGCCGGTCATGTTCGAGACCTTCTCCAAGTCATTGAGGGCCGGCGTCGCGAAGGCGACGGCGGAGACGGCGAGCATGCTGATGCTGATGATCGTGTTTCTCACGGAAACTTCCTCCTGGCAGGGCCGCATAGGCGCGGACGCTGCTCGATAGGCAT
This sequence comes from Elusimicrobiota bacterium, assembly GCA_016194745.1. Lineage (GTDB taxonomy): Bacteria > Elusimicrobiota > Elusimicrobia > UBA1565 > JACRDR01 > JACQBA01. Next base: position 188,715 of record JACQBA010000015.1, on the reverse strand, counting down.
TCTAGGTAAAGGCCTAGGAAAGCGAATAGAGGCGAAGGACCCGGAGGGAGGAGACCCGAGGGGCCTACAGGGCTATTCAGCATCGGGTTTCCCTGATACACTCGCGAGGTGACGCGGATCGCTCTCGTTCTGGCGCTCCTGCTTGCCGCGCCCGCCTTCGCGGCGGAAGCGCCGCCGTGGCAAGGGGCGCTCGACGCGCTCGCGGCGCGGCGCGACGCGCACACGGCCGGGATCGAGAGGACCTTGGGAGAACTGCGCGCGCGCTGCAAGGCGGAGCGGCCGGACCTCCTGCCGCGCCTCAGCCCGCCGCCGCCCAAACCGTGGCCGACGGGCTACGGAATCCTGCCGCGCATCGACCCGGACCCCGCCGGGCCGCCGCCCGACGGGACGCCGCTCGAGCGCCGCTACGCCTTGGCCGAGCTCGGCGAGTGGACCTCCCGCGAGGAGCGCCTCGCCGGCACGATCCATACGGACCTCGCGCGCCGCGCCCGCCCGCTCGACGCCTTGGTCGACGAGTACCTTTTGCGCGCCGAGAACGCGCGCAGGATCGACGAGCATGTGAAGTACCACGCGCTGTGGCAGCGCGAGGCGTGGCTTCACCCCGGCTTCGGCGGGGCGAACGACCTGCTCACGTCGTATCGGCTGTGGCGCTCGAGCGCGACGGATGACGCGGCGCGCGGGGCGGCGGCGCGCGGCAGGCGCAAGCTCGAGGAGGCCATGCTCGCCTTCAAGCCCGTGCCGTGGCATCGGCTCCGGCGCGCGGCGGACGGGTCGGAGGCGCTCGTGTTGCCGCTTCAGACCGACGTCTCGAGCGCGCCCTTTCTGGCCACGGTCGGCGCGGGAATCGAGCGCGTCTGGAACGAGGCGCCCGCGATGAAGGCGGCGCGCCTGAGGCTGCGCATCGAGTGGGTCAAGGTCGAGGCGAAGACGCTGTATCCAAAGGGCGCGCCCGCGCGGGGTGCCGCGATCGATGCGGCGGACCACTTGCGTCGGTTTCCCCCAGGCTACGCGCTGACGACGGGCGCCTCCTCGGTCCACGTGCTCGCCTCGCGGGGAATCATCCTGGGCGGCGCGCCCGTGACGTGCCACACGATCGCGCACGAGGTCGCGCACCTCTTGGGATTCTCGGACCGCTACCTGCGCGCGTACGAGGGCTCGCCCAACGATCCCCAAGGCGCGGTGTTCTACGAGGTCACGCCCTTTCCGGGGGATCTGATGTCCGATTCCGGAGCGGGAGTGGTTTCCGAGGCGATGGTGAGGGACCTACAGAGATATCGGGAGAAATAGGACGGCAGAACGGATGGTCCGTGCTTTCCGTGCTGCCGTCACCGGCACATCGTTTCGGCATACGCCGCGGTGGCCCGAACTCCGGCGTCGGGGTCGTCCTTAATGAGTGCCCGGAGAGCGTCCCGAAAGGGTTTCCTGTGCTCGATGAGGGGAGACTGCAGCGCGGTGAGCGCGGCGGCGGCGGCGCGGCGGACGTCCGCGTCCGGGTCTTTGAGCGCGCCGCCGACGAGCGCGATCACCTCCGGGCTGGAGGAACGGGCGGCGGCCAACGCGGCGTAGGCGCGCGTCCTCGGAGCGGAATCCTTGAGCGAGGCCTCGAGCGCTGGCTTGGCGGCGACCCCCATCTTGGCGAGGCCGAGGGACGCCGCCTCGCGGACTTCGGCCGCCGGATCGGCGAGGGCGGCGCAGAGGAGCGGCGCGTCCTCGCCGCTTCCCATGCGTCCGAGCGACGCGAGCGCGCCGGCGCGGACGGAGACGTCGGCGTCCGCGGCGACGGAGAGGACCGCCGCGCGCGCGGCGGGCGCCGCGGCCGAGGCGGAGGCGAGCTCTTTTTCGAGCACGCGCTTGCCGCGCCCGCCGCGGGCGCGCAGGAGGCGTGCGAATTCCTTGAGCGTCGAGAGCGGCACGGTGTCGAAGGCGCTCGGCGTCGCGTCGAAAAGCGCGACGCGCTCGGCCGGCGTCGTCGACTCGTCCAAGGCGAGGAGCGCGTAGAGCTCGGGCAACGTCTTGTTGCCGAGGCGCGCAAGCCGGGCGTCCAGATCGGGCGCGTCGGCGGACGCCTCGCCGAGGCCGCTTGCTTCCGTTAGAAAGGCAAGGCGGCCGGTCTCCTCGCCCGTCTCGCGGCCGAAGAGTGCGCCGAGGAGGGAAGCGGCGGAGCGGCGCAGCCGCCAGTCGGCGTCCGTGAGCCCCTCGACGAGCGCGGGAAGCGCCTCCTCCGCGCGGAGCTGGTCGTTCATGCCGTAGGCGAAGAACCGCTCGAGGCCCGGGCACTCCTTCGCGCAGCGCGCGGCGTCCTTCTTGAGCAGCGGGCCGAAGGCGGGGAAGAACACCCACGCCCACTTCATCTCCCCGTATCGGTCGGGATGGAGCTTGGGGACGAGGGCGCCGACGCGCTCGGCGGGGAGCGACAGGAACTTGCGCGCGGCCTCGCGCGGGCCTCCCGCGTCGAACTCGGCCGCGCCGATCGCCTCGAGCCAGGCCGCGGGGCGCTCGGCCTCGGGCAGGGCTTCGGCGCGCTTCATGAGACCCTCCACGAAGGCGCGGTCCTCCGCGACGGCCGCCTCGCGCGGCACCTGCGGCCAGTCGCGCGCGCCCAGGTCCAGGGCGGGATCGAGGACGAGCCCCGCATCTCCGGACAATGCGCCCCACGGGCTCACGTGCGCCACGAGCGGGCCGGCGGTCGCGGCGGGAACTTGAGTAAATCGCAGCCGGTTGTCCTTGCCGCTCACGCGCGCGACGGCGAAGCTCGGGGCGCTCCGGCGCGTGTAGCCCGAGGCGAAGTCGGGAAGGGACATGCGGTTGCCCGCGCCCTCGACGCGCGCGAAGGCGTGGCCGTTGGCGTCGCCGCGTCCCGTCGCCCAAGCGGAGTAGAGCGTGTTCTTGTCGCCGCGCACGTCGAGGGAGCCGACGCCGTAGTCCCAGCCGATCGCGGGGCCCGCGCCCCAGTGCGTCGTCTTGTTGCGGTCGCCGTCGACGAGGAGCGCGCCCGCGGCGAAGTGGACGCCGGCCCCTTGGCCGTAGCGGCGCGCGAAGAGCTCGCCGTCGTTTCCTTTGAAGGAGAGGACGCCCAGGCTACGCCAATAGCCGCTGCCTTGGGAGAAGTATCCGGAGCGCAGGCGGTTCTTGTCGCCCTCGATCGCCAGAAGACCGAGCCCGCCGCCCGCGTAGGAGCGCGGACCAAATCCCATCCCTTGGCACAGGCTCAAGGCCGCCTGCGGCTCGTGCGGATCGGGGAACTTGAGCCCGCAGCCGAGATCGGCCCCCGAGCCTTTGAGGCGGAGGAGCCCCGCTCCGCGCGTGAAGGCGAATCCCTGCGCCGCGTAGTCGGCCGACAGCGACGCGTCGTCGCCGCGCAGATCGACGAGGCCGAGGCCGAAGGCGGCGGCGCCCTGCGCGAAGGCCCCGCTCTTGAGCGTCACCTTGCCCGCCGCCTGGAGGACGCCCGCGCCGAAGAGCCCCGCGCCGAGCGAGACGTCGCCCGAGACGAGGACCTTGGCGCCTTTCGCGCTCGGCAGGACGAGGACGCCCACGCCGAAGACGCCCGTGGCGGCGCCGTCGCCGCGCGCCGTCACGTTCGGCGCGAAATCGACGACGACCTTGACCTCGCCCGCGCGCGCGCGCGCCGGGGCGGCCTCGTAGGAGCTCGACTCGCCCCAATGCAAGAGGAGGGAGACGTCCTTTAAGTCTTCCTCGGTGAACACCGCCTCCTTCTCGCGCGAGACGAGGACGGCGCCGTGCGGCGTGGAGCGCTTGAGGCGCATCGGCCCCGAAACCGGCCCTTTCTCGAGCTCGACGACGGCCGGCTCGAGGGCGGTCAAGACGCGGTCGGCCGCGAGAAGCAGCTCGCGATGGGGGAAGCGCCCCGCGAGCGCGTAGTGGGATTCGTCGGGCGGCAAGGCTTTGCGGTTGACGAGGAGCGGCGTGACGGCGTCCTCGAGGCGCTTGGCCTCCTCCGGGGAGGGCCCGCCCGCGCGCGCGAGTCTCCCGCGCGCGGCGACGAGCGCGTTCCACAAGTGTCTCGCCGGCCCCGCGACGCCGCGCGGCAGCTCGATGGGGAACTCCGCGGCGGCCGCGTCGTCCTCCTTCACGATCCGAGAGCCGAGCGCATGCGCGAGGCGGCGCTCCAGTTGGTCGAGGCCGGTCGCCGCGTGAACGTCCTCCGCGAGGTCGCGCGCCGCGCGCGGGAGGGAGGCAGGATCTTTCAGCGCCAGCTCGGCCGGCTCGAGACTCATGGGCACCGGCCGGCGCTCGGGACGCGTGCCTAGGTCGCCCGGCGCGGCGCGTAGGTGCGTGAGCGTCTCCTCGATCCAATGCTCCTGCGCGCAGAGGGGCGCGGCGAGCATCGCGGCGAGGACGAGGAGCCGCCTCACTAGCGCTTGAAGGTGCCGATCAGCTCGGACTTGGCGAGGACATGGCCGTCCATCGCCTTGAGCGCCAGGGCCTTCGTCGTCTTCTTGGCGGGAAGGCCGAGCTTCGCGTCGAGGGCGTAGAGCGTGAAGACGTAGCGGTGCGGCGCGCCGGGCGGCGGGCAGGGGCCGGAATACTCCGCGCGCGAGAACGTGTCGACGCCCCAGCTCGCGCCGAAGCCGGCGCCGGGGGGGAGCTTTTTCGCCTTGATACCCTCCGCCAGGCCCTTCTCGGCCGCGGGCAGATCGAGCACGACCCAGTGCACCCACACGCCCGGAGGCGCGTCCGGATCGTCGAGGGTGAGGACGAAGGCCGCGGTCTTTTCGGGCGCGCCGCTCCACTCGAGCGCGGGAGAGACGTCCTTGCCGGAGCACGTGAATCTCGGGGGGACGGCCTCGCCGCCCTTGAAGGCCGGGCTCGTCAGTTCCAGTCCCGCCCCCCGAGCCGAGGCGGCGGCGAGGAGCAGGGCGAGCGTCAGGCGGGTTTGCATAGCGTCTCCTGGAAACGGCTGCGGATCTGATCGAGAAAGGCGCGCGTCGATTTTTCGACCGTGCGCTCCTTGCCGAGCAAGGCGCCGCCGATCAAGAACACCGTGTCCTCGCCGTAGTCCTCGCTCATCGACGGCAGGCTCTCGAAGCGCATGCCGCCGGCGGGTGAGGGGAACGACGGCTTGAGGCGCCCCCACGGACCTCGCAGGCGCCGGCTTAGGTCCATGCACTCCTCTCGCGTGAAGGAAAATCGACCGCCGAAGTTGGGAAAGATCGAGACGTCCGCGCCCGCGAGGCGCATCAAAGAGCCGAGCAGGATGCCGGGCGTGACCCCGTGCCTCGAGTCCGAGAAGAACGCGCCGGAAAAAGAAGGGTGGGACATCATGACGAGCTTGTACTTGGCGCTCAAGTGGCGCATCGCGTCGATCCCCGAGAGGAACGGGCAGAACAGGATGCCGCGCGCGCCCTGCTCGAGGGCGAAGGCGACGCGCGCCTCGACGTCCTCTTGCCTCGCGGTGACGATGGGGAGATACAGCGTGCTGCGCCCCGTCTTCGCGTTGGCCTTGGCGACCGCTTCTTGGCACAGCGCGACGCGGTCGCGGAAGGCGTCCTCCGAATCGTCGACGAGGTTCTGATCGTCCTTGACGATGTCGCCGCCGCCCAAAGCGAACTGGCCCGCGATGTCGGCCAAGACCTTGTGCGGCGCGCCCATCGGCTTGATGGCCGTGGCCAGCAGCGGGCGGCCTTCGACGCCCAGTATCTTGCGCACTCCCTGCATGCCGTGCGCGGGACCGGGGAAGGCCTTAAGGAAGGAGTCGGGCAGCCGCAGGTCGATCAAGCGGATGCCTTTTTGGATCGAGATATTCCCGTAGACGAGGTTCAAGAATTGCGCGAGGCGCAGGCCGGAGAGGCGGACGTTGAAGGAGAGGGTGATGACCGAGGCGCCCGGCTGGCCGGGGGCTGGCTCGACCGCGTCGACTTGGCCGACGATCTCGTCGCGCACGTTCTGCGGGAGCGCGGCGTCCTCGGGCAGCTCGACCGTCTGCTCGTAGGCGACGTAGCGGGCGAGCGCCTTCGCCTCCGCGGGGGGGCGGCTGACGAGGTAGTCGGCCGAAATCGTCTCCACGGCCGGATTATGTCAAAAAACGGGCGGGGGATGAAGCGCCGCCAGGGACCGGACCTATCTGCGATTAAGGATGTCGAGGGGAGGGTTCCCCGCTCGGATGACCCTTGTGGTAAAGGGTGGAACGGCCGCTTTCTTCGCGGTGGCCCGCCTGACGGCTTCCGGCGTGCAGTTCGCCGGGTCGCCAAGGCCGAGGAGGTGACAGCCCAACGCTTCGTAGCGCCCGGCGGTCGGCAGGTGCTTCACGGACTCCGCGCGAACGGCCTCTTCTTTGCGGAACTTCTGAAGCCGCTCGATGTCACGCTCCCAGGATTCGGGCGTGAACCTCGCCAGCGCGGACGCGACGTCGCGCTCGAGGCCCGTCAGCGGAAGGTAGCGCGCGCCGTCACGGACGTCCCCGATGCTGGGGAGCATGAGAGTGCCGTCTTCCGTCTTGCAGGGCCCCGCGTCGGCCATGGTCTCGTTCGGAATCTGATTCTCTCCCGCCTTGGGGCTCGAGCTGTAGTTCGGGGAGCACCCGCCTAGGTCGGCGCCGATCTTCTTGCGGCTGCCTTGGGCGTTCGCGCCGCATGGCGATAGGGCGCAGAGCAGCCAGAAGGACGACAGCGCGAGGCGGCGCTTCCGGTTCGAATCCATAACGTCAGCATGACCGGAGTCGCCCGCAACAACCTGGGCCTAAATGCCCGTCTCCTATTGACCCAAAAGACCTATTCGGCGTTGCGCTGATGCGCGCCCACGCGCGCTCCTCGACGCATCCGGCAGGGGAGCCCGCCTAGAATCGCGTGTACGACGGCGCGCACTTGCTGCCGTGCGGGCCGCTCATGCTGCTCACGTCGCGCACGACCTCGGCCGGCTCGCCGGCGTCGGAGAGCTCGCGCCGATAGTTTCCCGTGATCAAGTCGCCCGCGACCACGTACTTCTGCTTCGTCTCGGTGCTCGTTTCGGTGTAAACCTTTGAGCAGTCGAAGAAGGCGTCCGTCTTTAGGGTGTAGCTCGGCTTGCCCGATTTCGAATACGTGGGATACTCGATCATGAATTCCGTCGAGCCGGGAGGGACGCTCGCGACCATCTTCTCGATCTGCCACGGCTCGAGCTTGTGGGTCTGGATCAAATTCGCCTTGATCTGGTCGAGGCGCGCCGCGATCGCGAGGCGGGCGTGGATGTCCAGCTGCTCGGCCTGAGTCCGCTCGCCGAGCTGGACGTGGATGACGCTTCCGATCTCTCGACCGGCGTCGAACGCTTTTCCGAGCTCGGCGCGCGCGGCGCTTGCGGCGACTACGGCGACGGCCAACGACAGGATGCATCGGTGCATGGGTAGTCTCCTCCCTTCAATATGCGGAAGCGTAGCGCGCCGCGCCGAGCCGCGCCAATTCCGACCGGCCCAAATAAGATCGGCCTTAAGCCCTACTTGTCATTGGGTCCACCGGCCCGCGGTCGATCGAATTTGCTACCATCGGGTTTCGTTGGACAGTCGGGCCCGCGCATAGACCCCGTCTGACTGCAAAAGCGGTCATTTTTGGTTGATTTTGCATCCGCACCGCGGCCAAAATGCGTTTTTTGACCTCTCGGGGTTGTAAAATCAGCCTTTCTGTCCTATAATGAGGCGTCAGTCAACGGGCGTTCTTAAAGGAGGCAACATGGGATTGGCCGAGCGAAACATCGTCGAGGAGACGCTGCAGCGGGCATTGGGCAAGAACGGAGGCGCGATCGGCGTGAAAGATTCAACTCCTATTTCCGAATTATACGGCAGCCTGACCTTCAACAAGAAGGTGATGGCGAAGCACCTGAGCAAGCACGTCTATGAGAAGCTCATCGACACCATCGAGAACAACGAAAAGCTCGACGTCGAGATCGCGGACGAGGTGGCGCACGCGATGAAGGAGTGGGCGATCGCGCTCGGCGCGACGCACTTTTGCCACTGGTTCCAGCCGCACCGCGGCGTCACGGCCGAGAAGCACGACTCGTTCCTCAAGTTCGACGGGCACGGCACGGCGATCCTGCGCTTCTCGGGCCGCGAGCTCATCCAGAGCGAGCCCGACGCCTCCTCGTTCCCGTCCGGCGGCATGCGCTCGACCTTTGAGGCGCGCGGCTACACGGCGTGGGATCCGACCTCGCCCGCCTTCATCCTGAAGAGCGGCAAGGCGGTGACCATGGTCATCCCCTCCGTCTACATCTCGTGGACGGGAGAAGTCCTCGACATGAAGACGCCGCTCCTGCGCTCCTTGGCGGCGATCGAGGATCGGGCGTTCCGCGTGCTCAAGCACTTCGGCAACCGTACGGCCAAGTTCGTGCGCGTCACCGTGGGCCCCGAGCAGGAGTACTTCCTGATCACGAAGGACTTCTACAACAAGCGGCCGGACCTCATCTACACGGGCCGCACGCTCGTCGGCTTCGCCTCGGCGAAACACCAGCAGATGGAAGACCATTACTTCGGGTCGATCAAGCCGAAGGTTCTCGAGTTCATGAACGACGTCGAGGCGGCGCTCATCGAGCGCGGCATCCCGGCGAAGACCCGGCACAACGAGGTGGCCCCGAACCAGTTCGAGATCGCGCCCTTGTACGAGGAAGCGAACCTCGCAATCGACCACAACCTGCAGGCGATGGAGATCATGCGCAAGGTGGCGGACGACCACGGCCTGTCGCTGCTACTCCATGAGAAGCCCTTCGCGGGCATCAATGGCAGCGGCAAGCACATGAACTGGTCGATGCAGGACTCCGACGGGAACAATCTCCTCGAGCCCGGCGTCGCGCCGAAGAAGAACATCCAGTTCCTGCTGTTCCTCGCCTCGATCCTCGCGGGCGTCGACAAGCACGGCGGATTGCTGCGGACCGCGGTCGCGGACGCGGGCAACGACCACCGCCTCGGCGCCAACGAGGCGCCTCCGGCGATCATGTCCGTCTACCTCGGCGAGTATCTCGACCGGCTTCTGAACGAACTCGAGAAGGGCGGCAAGGATCCCGACACGGTCAAGGAAGCCATCGACCACGGCCTGCGGCGGCTGCCGGTGATCCGCCAGGACAACTCGGACAGGAACCGCACGTCGCCCATCGCCTTCACGGGCAACAAGTTCGAGTTCCGCGCGGTCGGAGCGTCGCAGAACGTCTCGGAGCCCGCTACGGCGATGAACCTGGTCGTGGCCTACGGCCTCGACGTCGTCCTCGAGAAGCTCGAGAAGAAGTCGAAGGGCGGCGCCGCGGACCCGACGGTCACGGCGATCGAGGTCATCCGCGAGATCGTGAAGGAGACCAAGCGCGTCCGCTTCGAGGGTAACGGCTACTCGGCGGACTGGCAGAAGGACGCGGCCAAGCGCGGCCTCCCGAACGCGAAGAACACGCCCGAGGCGCTCGAGATGCTGACCGACAAGTCCGTCGTGTCGCTCTATGAGAAATACAAGGTATTGAACAAGCACGAGCTGCACGCGAAATACGAGATCAAGCTCGAGGCCTATGCCAAGACCAAGGAGATCGAGCTCAAGCTCCTCAAGGAGCTCGCGCTGACGATGGTCGAACCGGCGCTCGCGCGGCACATCGAGCGCTACGCGGCGGCCTCCGGGGCGCTGGACGGGGCGGGCAAGAACGCCGTCAAGACGCGCCTAAAGGAATGCGGAGACCTGCTGGCGGAACTGCAGGCCGGCGTCAAGCTCGTCGACCAGGTCATCGAGAAGGCCGGCGAGACGTCCGACGTCGCGGCCAAGGCGACGCTTCTCGCCGAAAAGGGCTCCGACGCGTTGGCGACCCTCCGAGGCGCCTGCGACCGGACCGAGGAGATCGTCGAGCACGCGCTCTGGCCTCTCCCCAAGTATCGCGAGATGCTCTTCCTCCTCTAAAGGGGGGAAATCAAAACCCCTCCGCGCGCGAGCGCGGAGGGGTTTTCTTGTTCGGATGAACTAAGTTATTTCTTGTCGGCGGCCGGGGCGGTCTCGCCTTCCTTCTTGGCCTTCTTCTTTTTGCCCTTTCCCTTCTTCTTCTCGGCGCCGGCCGTATCGCCTTCCTTCTTGTCCTTCTTCGCCTTCTTCTCGGGCTTGGGGGCGTCCGCCGGCGCGCCAGCGGCGGGCTGCGCCGCAGGGGCCTGAGTGTTGTCCTGCGCGATGCCCATGACGGGCAAGAGCAGGGCGACGATCAACGTGCTGATCAGCGTTTTCATTGGGGTATTTCTCCTATTATCGCGATGATTCCCTTTCGGGAAATTGTGCCGCTACCAATACTACGGCCGAGCCTCCGAAAAGTTCGAAGCCCGAATGACGATCTGCGCGCAGGCTTCCGCGTCCGAGAGGGCCTCGTGGTGATTCAAATCGATGCCGAGACGGCTGCAGACCGAGGGCAAATTGGTCGGGTAGATGCCCCAGGTCTTTCGCGCGATCTGCACGGTGCACACGAACCGTTGCTCCGGCGCCTCGATCCCGGCGGAAACGCATCCGGCGCGCAAAACGCGCTCGTCAAAGCGCGAGTTGTGGGCCGCCAGCACGGGGACGTCCGCGATCATCTCCTTCAATCCCTCCCAAACCTCCCCGAAGGGAGCCTCCCGGCTCACCCGCTCCCAGGTGATCCCGTGGATATACGTGAACATGAACGACTTTCGCGGCGGACGGATGAATCGGTGCTCCCGGCGCACGATCCGCCCTTCTTCCACCCGGACGAGACCCACGGCGCAGGCGCTGTCGGGCCCCGAATCGGCGGTTTCGAAATCGATGGCGACGAACCGGTCGTACCGAGGAGCCGGAGCCGAAGGCCTCGCTTGCGCCTTCCGACGTTCCAGTCCGCTCCGCACGTCGAGATTCTATTAAATTTCCGTCAAAATTTCGACATCTATTCTTGAATTCCTCGTCTGAGCTTGGAAATTGTAGAATCGCTTCGTGGAAGATCTCGAGGTCCTCTTTGAGGACGAGCGCGTCATCGCGGTTTCAAAGCGTTCAGGAGAGCTAGTGATCCCCGGACGCGGAGACGCGGCGTCCGGAGATACGATCCAAGCGAAGGTCGAACGACGCCTCGGCTCGAAAGCCTTCGTGGTCCATCGCCTCGACCGCGAGACGAGCGGGGTGCTCTTGTTCGCCAAGAACGCGGATTCCCACCGAGACTTGAGCGTCCAATTCGAATCCCGTGAGATCGAGAAGACGTATTTGGCCCTCGTCTTCGGCCACCCGCCCAACAGCGGCGAGGTCAAGACGCCCCTGCGCGAGTTCGGCTCCGGGAGAGTCGCCGTGGATTTGAACGGCAAGCCGTGCGCGACTCGGTGGAAGGTCCTCAAACGCGCGGGAGGGAACTCTCTGCTGGAGGTCGCTCCCCTCACCGGGCGCCGTCACCAGATCCGCGTACACTTATACTCGATCGGACATCCCGTCCTCGGCGACGATCTCTACGGCAAGGACCGGCCCGTCGGCGGCGCCGCGCGCCTGATGCTCCACGCCTGGAAGCTCGCTTTCCGATCGAAGGGGATGCCGGTTTCGATTCGCTGCGAGCCCCCGCCCGAGTTCAAGGGCTCCTCGTAACCTCGTACCTGCGGCCGTCCTCGAAGAACCGAAGCGTCAACGTCGTGGACCTTGTCTCGTCGATGCGGACGAAGCGCTCCGGGATGCTAGCCTCGAGAGTCCAGTCGGAGATCCTCCGCATCACCCAGCGCTCGAAGCGCACCGGCTGATTGCCCGCCGGCACCCGGCCTTCCCAGCGTTTTGTCTCCGACGAAAGACCGGGAGAGGTCTCACCGACCTCCTTGCCGTCGACGAACACCCGCACCTTGGAAAGCGAGTCGACTTCAGGCCGCTCCACCGCCTCGGAGGCGATGACGACGATGTTCGCGGGCGCCGGAGGAGGCGGGGGAGGGGTCTGGGCCATCGCCGGCGGCGGTGCGGCCGGGCGGGGTGCCGCGCAGGCGGCGACGGCCAGCGCGAGAGCGCCGACGAGAGCGCCCGATCTCATTGGACGCGGACGCGCAGGGTGTACTTATCGCGGACGTTGTTCTGCGCCCCGTCGGCCGCCTGAACGCGCACCGCGAACGTCCCGCGATCGATGTCCTTCGTCAGGCTCAGGGAGTCCCCGGAGCGTTGGCTCGCCTTGGCCCCGAGTTCGTTGAACTCCTGGTCGTAGAGGGTGGCGATGAGTTGGACGTTCACCACTCCGGTCACGTCCACGACGAGCTTGCCCTTCTGATAGACGTTGAAATCGTACCAATCCACGTCGCCCTTGGGAGCGATATAGCCGTCCACGGACGAGCCGACCTCCAGACGCTGGGCCGTGCGCGAGCTGTTGTTGAGCTCGTACTCGAGCCCCGGCTGCCAGGCGACGATGGACTTGCTGAGCGTGTAGGGATGACGTCCGTCCGCGCCGCGTCCGGTCCTCTCAGAGACTACAAGATAGTACGTCCCCTGGCTAACGCCGAATCCGGTCAAGAGCTCCGGCTGCTCCTTGCCCCCATTGTCGGCCTTCGCGATCGAGCCGCCGAGCTCGTCCGCCAGCTCGAGCTGCAGATCAAGTCCCGGCACCGCGGTGACGCCCGCGACGAGATACTGCTTGGCCGAAGTGTCCACGTAGACCCGGTACCAGTCGGCGTCGCCCTTGGGGTTGATCGTGCCTTGGATCGAGGCGCGATCGAAGGGCGTCGCGTCCAGGCGCTGGTCGTTGGGCTCGAACTCGCCCTCTCCCCGCCAGGGCACCAATTCGGGCAGGATCTCGTACGCCACGTCCGCGGTGCCGGTGCGCGGCTTGCGCGGGAAGAGCCGGAGAAAATACTGCGCCGGGCCCTTCAGGCCGAGCCCTTTCACGCTGATACCCTCGCCCGGATCGAGCGCGGCAAGCTCCTTGATCTTGTAGGCATTAGCGTCGTAGATCTCGAGGACGGGCTGGACCTTCGGCACCTCGCTCACTTGGAGATTCAGCACGAAGAGCCCCGTCGCGACGGAGATGGAGAACCAGTCCTCGTCCACCTGTCCCGTCGTGTCTCCAAGGAGGTTTTGGGTCGGGAAGTAATGGCCTCGGGTGACGCTACCGGGCACGAGAGCGTTGGCGAACAGCATCCGGTCGTTGGGCTCCGCTTCCCGTCCGTCCGCCGAGTCGAGCTTGAAGGAGATCTCGTATTCCTGGTCCGGATTGTTCGCCTTCGGGTTCTTGTTGGAGAGGGTGACGAAGTACGTCCCGCGCTTGAGGCCCACATCGACGGCTTCCTCGTCGCCGCCGATGCCCGTCTCGTCGAAGCGCTTGAGCTCGACGCGCTCCTTGTCGGCGACGCTCAAGACGAAATCGGCCTCCCGGATCCCGCCCACGCGGACCGACAGCACGGCGCGCTCGCGATCACACTCGATCTTGTAGACGTCGACGTCCGCGGCCGAGCCCAGCTTGCCCTTGACCCTGGCGCCGCCCCGCACTTCGTTCGCCTCGGTGAAGTGGTCGTTGGGCTCCCGCTCCGTCAGCGCCCGGCAGGCGCAGAGCAGCGACGCTCCGACGAGAAACCAAGCCCGCACGCGCGCGCGCATAGGGGCCGATTCTACCTATTCACCCCGGTCATATCAAACTCGCGGGTGGGCCGGTCCCGGTAGGCCTCTTTGATGAAGCGCATCCAGATCGGCGCGGCCGCGTGGCCGCCGCTGCCCGTCTTGCCCAGCGTGAGCCGCATGTCGTCGTAGCCCACCCACACCGCGGCGGAGACGTCCGGAGTGACTCCGGCGAACCATGCGTCCTTATAGTCGTTCGTCGTGCCAGTCTTTGCCGCCGCCGGGATCGTGAACGACGCGCGCTTGGCCGCCGCGTGCGCGGTACCGCCCTCCGCCAAGACCCCGCGCATGCATTCCTGCGCCAGCCGCACGGCCTCCGGCGCGAGGAGCGGCTCCTTCTTGGCGGGCTCGAGGCGGCCTCCCTTGATCACCTTACCCTCGCGGTCCTCGATGGAGCGGAGGAAGTAGGGTTCGACCGCGCGCCCCCCGTTGGCGAATAGGGCGTAGGCCGCCGCCAAGCGCAGCGGCGAGGACTGCGCCGTGCCGAGCGCGAGGGAGAGGTTGCGCGGGAAGCTCTCCTTGGGCTGCCCCGTCGCGGCGGACAGGAGGGAGATCACGCGATCCAATCCCGCCTTGATCAAGAGCTCGACGGCGATCGAGTTGAGCGATTTCTGAAGCGCCTGGGCCAAGGTCACCTGCCCGTAGTATTTGCCCTCATAGTTCCGCGGCGTCCAGCGCTTTCCGCGCTCCATCTTGTAGCTGCGGGGCTCGTCGACCATCGTGTCCTGGGGGCCGAATCCCTGCGTGAACGCCTCCGCGAAGATGAAGGGCTTGACCGTCGAGCCGATGGCGCGCGAGATATCGACCGCCCGGTTCAGCTGGTTGTTGAAGTTGAACGCGCTGCCGCCGACGAGCGCGAGGATCGCGCCGTCCGACGGCCGCACCGCCGCCGCGCCTCCCTCGATGCGGTCCGATTCGTCGGACGCGTTGTTCACTTCGTCGTTCAAGGCCTTGAGCCCCGAGTGAAGCGCCCGCGAGGCCGCCTCCTGCAACTCGAGGTCCAAGGTCGTCCTCACCCGGAGCCCGCCGCGCATGATCCGGTCCTTGGAGTATTCCTTCGCGAGCTCGCGCCGCACGTACTCGATGAAGGCCGGCGCCTTGTTGACCGTCATGCGCCAGAACGAGACCTCCGGCGTGCCGAAGCGCGGCCCCTGCGCCGCCCAGAAATCGTCGAACTCCCGCGCCGCGGAGGACTCCGGGATGAACCCGTTCTTCGCCATGCGCGAGAGCGCGGTCCGCATGCGGGCCTTGGTGAGGTCGGCGTTGACGAACGGGGAGTAATTCTCGGGGCTGGCGATGATGCCGGCGAGCATCGCGGCCTCGCCGAGGCTCAGGTCCGTGGCGGACTTGTCGAAATAGAAGCGGGCGGCCGACTCGAGCCCGTAGCAGCCGTGCCCGAAGTTGGCGAAGTTCAGGTACATCAGGAGGATCTGGTCCTTGGTGAACTTCTCCTCGAGCTTGCGCGCGGCGAAGAACTCGAAGATCTTTCGGCCGGCCGTCTTCTTTCGCGTCGTGAACATGAGCTTGGCGAGCTGCTGCGTCAGCGTGCTTCCGCCCTGCGCGAAGCGCCTCGAGCGGAGGTTGATCCACATGGCCCGGGCGAACGCGCGATAATTCACGCCGCGGTGCTGGTAGAAGGTGCCGTCCTCGGTCGCGACGAGCGCGCGCCGCATGAGCAGCGGGATGTCGTCCGGCGAGCGCACGTAGAGTCCCTTGTCGGCCACATATTCCCCGATCACACGGTCGCGGGCGTCGTAGATGCGCGTCGGCTCCGATTGCACGCTCAGCTTCGACGCCATGTAGGGCACTTCGAAGATCTCGTCGTCCGCCAAGAGATACTCCTCGCGGTCGGGGGTCGTGATGTCCAGGTAATACTGGTCCATCTTGGCGACGATCGACCGCTCCAAGCGCTTGTAGCGCAGCCAGCCGGCCGCGAACAGGCCGGCGCCCGCGGCCGCGGCGAGCGCCGCGCCCAGGAAAACGAGTCCGGCCATCGCGGCGAGGATCTGTCCTCGATTCGTTCGCATGACGCTGCTGACTTATGCCTCATACCCGGCCCGCTGTCAAGGAGTACGCCGTCGGAGGCTCGCGTATTTCATCCCCAAGGTCCCCGGTTGCGTTCTGCGACCATGGTCCTATGACCGCCTGGGACGTATTCCGACTGAGACGCTCACCGTTCGGCCCGACGGCTCGCGCACCTCGGGCGTCATGATGATCGCATGGAGGAGAGCAAGCCGCGTCGACGCGCGTGGAGCGCCCTGGGCTTGGGCGCGGCGCTGCTGGGTTTCGGGGGCGACGCCGCCCCTCCCGAGAGAACCGCCTCGAGCGCCGCGCCGCCTCCGGCTCGCCCGAGTCCCATCCCGCACGTGCAGGAATCCGAGCCGCCCGCGATGATCGCACGCCCCAAGGAAGCGGCGCAGCCCGAGGGCCTCTCGCGCCCTGCGCGCATAGGTCCCCCGATGAAGCTCGCCTCTCTGGGGCGTCGACGGGCGTCGCGCCGAGGGCGGCGCGACGTCGACGAGGAGGACGAGGACCGCCCCTCGGCACGCGGATCGCGCCGCCCGCGCGCCCCCCGTCGTCCGGCTCCCGGAAGCGGCCTGCGCCCGACCGTCCCGATTCGGCCGCGTCCGGCGCCCGCGGCCGGCGCGCCGATGCCGTCCTCGTTCCCGATCGCACCTGCCCCCGTCGAAGAGATGCACGACGCTCCGCGATCGCGCCATCGCTCCGGGCATCGACCGCATCGCGGAGGACTCCGCTCACGCGGCGACGAGCCCAAGAACGTATTTCCCGACCTCGAGCAATTCCTGAAGGGGGAGGAGGACCCCGCAGGGCGCCGGCGCAAGCCGGGCTCGCGCGGCCGTGGCGGATCGCCGAAGGATCGCGAGGAACAGCAGCCGCGGCCGCGCTCGGAGCGAAGCCGCGCCGCCGAGCGCTCCTCGGCGAAGGCCGGTCGGCGGAAAGCCTTCTTCGAGAGAAAGCCGCTCCGCCCGCCCCAATCCCCGCTCGAGCGGCCTCCGGTCGCCGAGCTCCACCGCGCTATCCCCGCCAGGCTGCCGGACGGGACGAGCGTCAAGGACGTCCGTACGAATGCGGAGTCGCTGCGCCCCCCGGAGCCGAAGCGGCTGCTCCTGTCGCCCGATGACGACTCCAACCCCGCGGAGCATTGGCACTCGGACGGCGTCCGGCGATTCCTGCATCGCGGCGCGATCTGGGGAGTCTGGGACGGTGCCTGGCATTGGACCGTGCTCGATCGCGGGAGATGGTGGACTCTGTCCCTCGAGGACAGGCCGCTCGTCTGGCATCAAGAGCATTGGTGGTGGCAGGCGGACGGTGTCTGGTTCGTGCAGCGAGGCGACGAGGCGTGGGCCTACCGGTGGTTCTCGCGCTGGAAAAGCGAGGGTCTGATCGAACCGAAGACGGGCGTGCAGCTCATCTACAGCCAGGACGAGCGCTACGTGGCCGTCGCGACGCCGGGAGACGGGGCGACGATCTACGAGGCGAGCACAGGCCGGGAAGTGCGCCGCCGCGAGGAAAGCGCGCCGGGGGAACTCTTCGACGTGGAGCCGTCCCACGGTCGAGCGGGCGGCCGTTCGAGCCACTAAGGCAAGCCGCCGCGACGCGATCGTCGCGCCCGCTACGGACTCCGCCCGGAGTTTGATTTGGGAATCCTGGATTGATACGCTTATTTGGAGCGCTATGCTATCGTCGACGATCCTCGCCGCGGCCCTTGGGCTGCTGCCGTCCGCAGCCGCCCAGACTCCGACGCCCGGACACGCCTCCGCTTCCCCCGATGCGGCGCGCCGGGCCCGCCGAGAGCTCCGGAGGCCGAAGATCGCCGGCATCTATCCGGTCTACGAGATCGGCGGCCGCTGGTACCTCATCGACCGATTCGCGAAGGGAAGCGAACGCTCCGTCTCCAAAGGCGACGACTTCGTCGTCATCGGCTCGCGAGCGACCGACGTGTTCGAGGCGACCGGATCCTCGACCACGTGGGGCGCCTCCTGCGACGGACGCAACGCGACCAAGACCCCGACCTTGATCCTCGGCGGCAAGCACGGCGCCAAGATCGGCACGCCGATCGTCGCGATCCATCTCAAGAAGGACAAGAAGATCAATCCGAAGGCCGCCCGCTTCTACCGGCTCGAGAACCAGGTCGGCGAGGACATCTATCGCGCGTTCGGCATCACCCTGAAGGAAACGGTCACCCGCGAGATCCGGCGCGGAGAATTCGCGATCGAATCCGACGACCCCATGGGCCGGCAATACGCCGCGGACCCGGTGCCCGAGAATATCCTGCTCAAGATCGACTTCGCCTCGCAGGTAAAGCTCGCCGGCAAGGCGGACACCTTCTTCGTGGTCGACGGCGTCGTCTTGTCCAAATCCCCGCGCCGCTGCGCCCGGCTGTTCCTGGGGGATCAGCTCGCGGGAGGCTGCTTGGAGATGCCCCACGCGCTCATGGCCGAGACCAATGTGCTCGACTTCGTCGCCTACGACCCGAACAACAACGGCAGACCCTTCATCATGGCCTACACGAAGAAGGAGCCGCTGTGGGGACACGAGCGCTGGGGCTTCCGCATCACCTCGAAGGGCCCGTCGATCTTCCTGATGGACGCGCTCGACCCGAAGTGCCGCGAGCGGTTCTGATCGGACCGCGTCAGCGGTCCTTGAAGAAGAGGAAAATCCCGATGATCGCGCCGGCCGAGATCGCCGCCTGCGGCGCCCACTCGAGCGTGTCGCCCATGCCCGCCGTCACGTGGCTGAGGAAAGCCACCTCCTGCCCCTGGACTTCCTTGGCGACGGTAAAGAGGACGTAGGCGAGGGCCAGGCCGAGGATCATGTCGAAAAGGGCGGACCAGCGCGGCCCGGGCTCGAGGTACTTCTTGAGCGCGCGCGAGCTGGACCAGCTCATCCCTTGGATCTCGGCGCCGTAGACGTAGGTCAGGCCGGTATGGCTCACCTTCGCCCAGCGAGTGATAGCGTTCGCCTGGATGACGCCCTTGCCGGGGATGAGCAGGTCGAATCGAATCGTGTCGGAAGGGTTCAAGCGCGCCAGCGTCTCGAACTGAAAGCCGCTGCGGCTGACGTTGTGGACCGTGGGGCGCTCGTCGACGATCTCTCGATCCTCCCCGTAGATAGAGAGGCTCATCGAGCGATCGAAGCGCTTGTGCCGCCGCCGTTCTTTTCCGGTCAAGAGCTTAAACATATCCCGCGTTCCGTAGCTCCGTTACGGCCACCACCCGGTTACAGTGTAGAAGCCAACCAGTAACGTGGCGGTAACAAGAGGGCGTCTTCGAAACAACTCAGAAACGGCTTCGGAGAACGACGAAAACGCCCAGGACGGGCGTGAGGGCGATGAGTCCGAGGGGGATGATGTCGGTGACGGTCCTCCCGATGGACGGCTCGGAAAGAATGAGCTCCCGCGCGACGAAGAGAAGGACGATCCAGACCGCGCCTTCGAGCGCGAGGTCCGCGAATTTCAGCGCCTGAGACTCCTTTCGAGTCATCAAATACCCGTGCAAGCGGCGCGCGTGCAGATATCCCATGTCCACGATCTCGAGGCCGACGACATGGTTGATGCCCTGCGGCTGGGTCCAACGTACGGCCGCGTTTCCCCGCACATTTCTTCCGTTGGGAAGGCTCAAGGAGAACGCGAGCCCTTCACCGACCGGCATCGGGACCGGAGTGCGCAGCAAAAGCCCTCTGCGGCTCAAATCTTGGACGATCGCCACGCCCGCGCCGGAGCCCTTCTTGCCGCGGGCGCGCCCTTGGAACAATTGCACTGGAATGTGCTGTTCCTTGCGCGCGTGCCGCCGAAGCTCCTTAGGCGGCCACTGCGAGTCCTTCATGCCGATAGAATACCCCCAATCGGCTCGAGTCCAAAGGGCCGGACGGGTTCCCGGAGCCAGGGACGTTGGTCCCAACATCTTCTCCCCGAAAGCCTCCCAGGTCTTACGGCCCAGACGTCTAGGGCTCCGGCGCATCGTCCGGACGGCTATTGCGGAGGCACGTAGCGGCGAACCGGCTTGACGGGCGCGGCGATGACCAGGCTCTCCAAGAAGTGCTCGTAGCGGCGGCGGTACTTCTTCTTCCAAAACGCGTCGACCGGCGCCCGGTAGGCGATGAGGACGTTGCCATGGGGCTCCGCGACGAAAATGGCCTCCGAAAGGGTGACGTCGGACTTGGCGCCGAGGAGGTACTGCGGGTCGTAGCGATGCGTCGTATAGCGGACGCGGTACGCGGTCCGGCTCGACACGGCCACCTCGTCGAGCCTATGGGCGTCTTCGACCGATCCCAACGCGGCCAGGTCCTGTTTCAGCCGATCGGGAGGAACGAACGATGCGGCGGACTTGTCTTGGAAGCCGACCATGATCTCGACCGCCGCGTCCGGAGGCCGCATCACGACCGAGCCGCCGGAGACCTTCGGCGTGCCCCAGACGCGAGGATAGTCGAAAGAGAATCTAGGGTTCTCAAGGTACCGGTAGTAGGTCGGAAGGAAGAACCTTCCGATGACGGGCGTCGTATAGAAAGGCGTGCAGGCGCAAAGCGCGGCGGCCGCGGCAATCGGGGCGAATCGCGACCAGCCGCGTGCGGTCATATGAATTTCGGACAGGGAATTATATAATGTTGCCAACAGGCATATGACGGACCAATTCAACTTTGGACTCCTCACTAAAGAAATGATCACCGGAAACCTCAAAGGGGCTGCGAACGCGCCGTTGGCCGCCTCGGAGATCGCCCGAAAGACGATCGTCAGCGGCATTACCTCCACGAAGGCCGCCGGCCAGAATCCGAAGGAGACTCTCGAGGAGATCTGCTACGGCGCGATGAGCGGCATCATGCTCATCGAAAGCGACCTGCCTCAGACCGCCGTCCTCATCCTCAAGAGCATGAACGAGGTCGCCCACGAGCTGCACATGGACCCCTCCGAGCTCATGACGTGGGCCATGGGCGGCATCGCGAGGATCTCGGCCGTCACGCCGCTCCAGACCTCCTTTAGGATCCGAGAAGCCATCGAGGAAGAATATCAGGGCGCGGGGGAAGTCTTCGGACAACTTTGCGCCCCCTATTCCAAGACGTGAAGATCGCCCTGGCGCAGATCGACACCACGGTCGGCGACATCCGGGGCAACGTCGGGACGATCCTCGCCTACTACCGCAAGGCCTGCGGGCTCAGCGCGGACCTGGTGCTCTTCCCCGAGCTCGCCGTGGCGGGATACCCGTGCTGGGACCTCCTCGAACAGCGCGATTTCGTGGCCGCCAACCTGGTCGCCCTCAAGTCGCTGGCGCGCGAGGCGAAGACGACGCCCATGGTCGTCGGCTACGTGGACGTCAATCCCGCCAAGCTCGGCAAGCCGCTGTTCAACTCGACCGCGCTGCTCCATCGCGGCAAGGTCGCGGCGCGCCGGCATAAGTCTCTGCTCCCCACCTACGACGTGTTCGACGAGGCGCGCTACTTTGAGCCGGCCAAGTCCAATGCCCCGTTCGCGATCGGCGGCACGCGCGTGGGGCTGAGCATCTGCGAAGACGCTTGGAACGACGCCTCCTTCTGGCCAAAGCGGCTCTACCACCGCGATCCGGTCAGCGAGCAGATCAACGCGGGCGCGCGGATCCTCCTCAACGTCTCCTCGTCGCCGTTCCACCGCGGCAAGGGCGCCTTTCGCCGCAAGATGCTGAAGAAATACGCCCAGCGCGGCCGGCCGATCGTCTACTGCAACCTTGTAGGGGGAAACGACGAGCTCGTCTTCGACGGAAACAGCTTCGCGCTCGACGGCAAGGGGCGCCTTCTCGCGCGCGCCAAGGCGTTCGAGGAGGACCTCGTGATCGCGGACCTCTCCGCGACGTCGCGCCCGGCCGAGGCGCGCGAGACGGCGGAGATCGAGGAAATCTACCGGGCCTTGGTGCTCGGCCTCAAGGACTACGTCCGCAAGTGCGGTTTCAAGGACGTCCTCGTGGGCCTGAGCGGCGGCATCGACTCGGCCCTAGTCTGCGCGATCGCGGCGGCGGCCCTCGGGCCCGAGCACGTGAGCGGTGTCTCGATGCCGTCGATGTATTCCTCGCCCGGCAGCGTGACCGACGCGGAGGAACTCGCGCGGAACCTCGGCGTCAAGCTCTTGAGCGTACCGATCACTTCGACGTACGACGCCTTCATCTCGTCCCTCGCCGAGACTCTGGGGACGGGAGGCTCGGGCGTCGCCGAGCAGAACCTGCAGGCCCGCATCCGCGGCAGCGTGCTCATGGCTTTGTCCAACAAGACCGGCGCGCTGCTTTTGTCCACCGGGAACAAGTCCGAACTGTCGGTGGGCTATTGCACGCTCTACGGAGACATGAGCGGGGGCCTCGCCGTCATCGCCGACGTGCCGAAGACGACCGTCTACGACCTCTCGCGGTGGATCAACCGGGACAAGACGATCATTCCGGAGGCGAGCCTGACCAAGCCGCCCTCGGCCGAGCTCAAGCCCAATCAGCGGGATCAGGACGATCTTCCGCCGTACGACGTCCTCGACGACGTCATGACGGCCTACGTCGAGGAGGGCCTCGACGCGGCTGCCATCGCCAAGCGGGGACATCTGAGGAGCTTGGTCGACGACATCCTCCGCCGCGTCGATCGCAACGAATACAAGCGCCGCCAGGCCGCGCCGGGACTGCGCATCACGCCCAAGGCGTTCGGCATCGGCCGGCGCATGCCGATCGCGCGCGGCAGCCACCGATAAAGCGAAAGAGCCCGCCTTGGGGGCGGGCCCTCCCGTGCGTCAAAAGGACGGTCTTACTGCTCCGGCGGCGGCGCTTCCTGCGGCGGAACCGTCTGCGTCGGCCTGGGCGCTTCGTCGCCCTGGGGCTGGAAGCACGCGCAGCCGTTGGGCGCCGAACCGTCGTTGGAATGGACCATCGTCAGGCTTCCGAGCGCGCCGAGGACGAAGAACGCGGCGATCAATCGTGTTTTCATGTGTGGCCCTCCGTAACGTAGGGGGATACGCCTAGAATAGCACGGAGGCGGCGAGGTCGGCACGAGCACTACGGATACCGAACGACTAGGACTAAAGACCCCCTCGATTTTGAGATCGAGGGGGCCTTTTCGCGGCGTTGATTCGGTCGGATCTATTTCAGGTGCTTCGAAACGAGCGACGTCATCTGGAACATGTTGACCTGCTTTTTGCCGCCGAACACCTTGAGCAGGTTCGCGTCGGCGTTGATGTTCCGCTTGTTCGCCTTGTCCTGGAGACCGTGCTTCTTGATGTAGTCCCAGAGCTTCTTGACGACCTCGGTCCGCGGCAGCGGCTTGCTGCCGACGACGGCCGCGAGGTCCGCGGACGGCTGAAGCGCCTTCATGAATGCTGATTTAGCCATGTTGGTTGAACTCCTCCGTAAGGTGGGGACTTTATACCAAATCCGAGCCCCCTGCGGTAGGCCCGCACTAATCGGGTCGGACTATATGAGCGGGGGGAGCTGCTTCGACGATGACAAGACGACCTTCCACCGCTGGAATCCGGCGAGCACGTCGTTGCGCGCCAAGAGTTCGTCCAAACCCTTGAGAACGGCGGCAAGCGTCGCGGTCTTCGCCTTCGCGGACAGGCGGCACGGCAGGACCCACGGCACGCCGCCGCCGCGGGCGAAAGAGCGCTTGACCTGGAGGATCGGGAGCTTAAGCTCGCGGCACAGCGCTTCCGCCACCGCGACCTCGATCTCCATTTCCCGATCGGCCTTGAGCATCACGCGCAAGGGCTCGATGCCGAAGAGGAGTTGCGGCTCGGCGGGGACGGAGCGCTTGTCGTCGGTCAGGATCGCCTTCATCTGCGCGTAGTCCTCGTGCATTTTGTCGCGCCACCGGCTCTCCTCGGCCTTGAAGGAGTCGGGGAAGCAGAAGACGAGCATCTGGGCGGCCGGGTCCGAGTACACGAACGGGACCTCGGCGTAGAAGACGCCGGAGCATTCCTCGCAGACGAGCAGGTTCAGCTCGCCGTCGATGAGCGCCTCCTTGAGCTCCTCGTCCCTATCGCCGCGAATGAAGCTCCAAACGTCGGAATCCATCTCGCCGCAACCGCGGGGGCATTTGACCTCGACGCGTCCCTTGAGCGCCATGGCGCTATCGTAGCAAGGAGTTAAGTAGAATGCACGCGTGTCCGACGACCGCTTCGCCCCGCTGCGCATCCGGGATTTCCGGCTCGCGCTGCTCATCCGCCTCTTCGACCTCCTCGGGGCCCAGATGCTCGTCGTGGCCGTCGGCTGGCAGATCTACCAGCTGACCCTCCACCCGCTGCCGCTCGGACTCATCGGGCTGGCGGAGGGGCTTCCCTTCATGGCGGTCTCGCTGTGGGCCGGCCACCTCTCCGACCGGAGCGAGAAGGCGGGTCTCATCCTGATGGGCCAAGCCGGCATCTTTCTGGCGGGCGCGGGGCTCGCCGCCCTCGCCTTTGCTGATCGTCCGCCGATCGCGGCGATCTACCTCTGCATTTCGGCCGGAGGCCTCGCCCGGAGCTTCTACTGGTCCTCGCTCGGGCCCTACATCCAGATGTCGGTACCGAAGGAGATATACCCGCGGGCCGCGGCCTGGGGGACCGTCGTCGTTCATACCTCCTCCATCGCGGGCGCGGCGCTCGGCGGACTCGTGTACGGTCATTGGGGCGCCTTGGCGGCGTATCTCTGCGTCGCGGCGCTGTTCCTCGCGGCGACGGCGCTCGCCTCGCAGCTCCGGCCGATGCCCTCGGAACCCCGCTCCGAGCAGCGCAGCCTCGAGGGGTTCCTGGACGGGCTGCGCTTCGTGTTCTCCCAGCGCGTGATGCTGGGGGCGATGAGCCTGGACATGTTCGGCGTGTTCTTCGGGGGAGTCGAGGGAGTGCTGCCGATATTCGCCGCCCGGCTCGGAGGCGGGGCGCGGGAGCTCGGCCTACTGCAGGCCGCGCCGGCTCTCGGCGCGCTCGCCTCCTCCATCGTCATGACCTACATCCGGCCGTTCAAGGAGACGGGCAGGACGTTTTTGGCCTCGATGACCGGGTTCGGACTGTGCATGATCGCCTTCGCCTTCTCTCGAAGCCTCCTGCTGTCCTGCCTGATCCTGGCCGCGGGCGGCGCGATCGACTGCGTCGGCATGGTCCTGCGCTCCAGCATCTACCAGGCGCTCACGCCGAACCGGCTGCGCGGACGCGTCTCCTCGGTCAACGGGATATTCATCCGCTCCTCCAACGAGATCGGCGTCTTCGAGTCGGGCCTGGCGGCCAGCGTCCTCGGGCTCGTGCCGTCGGTCGTATTCGGCGGCTGCATGACGCTCGCGAGCGTCGCCATAGCCCTGAGGCTCGCCCCGCAGCTCAAGCGCTACCGGCTGGGGGAGGCCGCTCCCGTCGGTCCCGGAACAGCATAGGCCGTCCCTTTCTCCGGAACGCTTTTCGCAAGAATTTGATACACTTCCGTCATGCCGGCGATCCAAGTTTTCGTCGATTATCCGCAGGACGGAGAGCGGATCACGTCGAACATCTATTCCTTCCGCATCGGCACCAGCCCCCAAGCCTCGAAAGTCGAGGTCTCCATCGACGGCGGCCCGTGGCTGCCGTGCCGCATCGCCTCCGGCTACTGGTGGCACGACTGGATCTGCTTCGTCCACGGCGACCACACCGTCGTCGCGCGCGCGATCCTCTCCGACGGCACCTCCGCCAAATCCAAATCCCGCGCGTTCAAGCGCGCCGCGTCCTAGCCCCATGCGCAGCGGCAAGCCGATGTTCCAAGGGATTCCGTAGCGCGCCCATGTTCTTCGAGGGTCCGGAGAAGAAGGTCGAGCTCGTCGTCCGCCCCGACTTTCCGTCGCTGAGAAGCTTCGGACGCCCCCGCTGGAGCGCCGTCGTCGAGAAATCGCAGTCGCAGATCCTTTCGGAGATTCACAACGATTACTGCGACGCGTACCTGCTCTCCGAATCGAGCCTCTTCGTTTACGACGACTGGCTCGTCATGATCACCTGCGGGCGCACCACCTTGGTCCAGGCCGTGCTCGAGATGCTGACCTTCGTTCCCGACGAGGCGATCCTCTCCTTGATCTACGAGCGCAAGAACGAGCACTTCCCGCACCTGCAGCGCACGAGCTTCTTCGACGACGCCAACGCCCTGCACGCGCAGCTGCCGGGCAAGGCCTTCCGCTTCGGCTCCCAGGACGAGCACCACATCTGCCTGTTCCACACGAGCCGACCCTACCGGCCGAACGCAAACGACCGGACAATGGAGATCCTGATGCACGGCGTGGGAGAGCGGGCGCGCGACATCTTCTGCGCCGGGACGCGGCACACGCTCGAGTACATCCGCGACAAGACCGGCATCCGCAACATCTATCCGGGTTTTCGGGTGGACGACTACGTGTTCCAGCCGCAGGGCTATTCCCTCAACGCGATCCGCGATTGGGAGTACTACACGGTCCATGTCACGCCGGAGGAAGCCGGCTCCTACGTTAGCTTCGAGACGAATCATCCGCTCGACGACGACGCCATGAATGAGACCCTGGACCGGCTCCTCAGCATCTTCACTCCGCGCTCCTTCGACCTCATCCAATTCCAATACGACCGCAAGCCGCGCGTGCTGGGCGCGCTCGGCTACGCCTCGCGCAGCGAGGTGGCGCAGGCGCTCGACTGCGGCTACCGCGTCTGCTTCCAGCACTACTCGCGCCAGGACCTGCAGGAGCGCGCGTTCGAACTCGAGCTCTCCTCCGGCGACGCGCTGCCCGCGGCGCCGGGCCTTCCGTCGGGACCCGGTGGAGCGCGGTGAAGTCCGACATCTGGATCGAGGAGCGCCATCGCGCCGGAGTGGCGGCGCGCTTCAGGATCAAGCAGGTCCTTTTCCAAGGCACGAGCCCGTTCCAGGAGGTCACGATCGTCGACACCGTGCCCCTGGGGAAGATGCTCCTCAACGACGGACTCGTCATGGTGTCGGAAAAGGACGAGTTCGTGTATCACGAGATGATCGCCCACGTCCCGGTGTTCGTCCATCCCTCGCCGCGCCGGGTCCTCGTGATCGGCGGGGGAGACGGCGGCACGGTCCGCGAGGTGCTGCGCCACCGCGGCGTGCGCGCGTGCCGGCTCGTAGAGATCGACCGGATGGTCGTCGACGCCTGCCGCAAGCATCTGCCGGCGGTCTCGGGTGCGCTCAAGGACCGGCGCGCGACCGTCACGATCGCCGACGGAGTCAAGTTCGTCGCGACCACTCGGGAGCGCTTCGACGTCGTGATCGTGGACTCGACCGACCCGATCGGCCCGGCCGCGCCTCTCTTCGGCAGGAAGTTCTATGCGAACGTGCGCCGCGTCCTCACGCCCGGCGGCATCGTCGTCTCGCAGGCGGAGTCGCCGTTCTACGAGGCGGAGGCCCAGCGCTCGCTGCTGTCGATCCTGGGCTCCGTGTTCAAGCGCGCGCATCTCTACAACTTCTCGAACCTCACCTACCCCGGCGGACTCTGGTCTTTCGCCTTCGCCTCGGACCGCTTTTGTCCCGTCGAGGACTTCCGGCCCGAGGCGGTGCGCGGCGCGGGGCTTAAGTTCCAATATTACAACGCGCCGCTGCACATGGCGGCGTTCCAGCTCCCGCAGTTCATGCGGGACCGCTATAAGAAGCTCCTGAGTTGCTGCGGCTGAGCTAGAGGCCCTGTTCCCAGGAACTCGGGCCGTGCCCGAGCGCCCGCATCACGAGGGCACGGAAGGCGTCGCGCGAAATGCCGGCCTTCACGCGAAGGGCCTCCATCTCGGGCGTCAGGAAGCTGTAGGCGCCGAACACGAAGAGCGTCGTCCGCATCCGCTCCGGCCCTTGAAAGAACCAGTCGAACTCGCGCGTCGTGACGGAGTTCGGATGCCGCGACATCCCGGCGGGGACGAGCATCACGATCGGCTTCTGCGACGCCCGGATCTTCTCGAGGAAGATCGCGGTGTGGTTGGGCTCGCTTCGCCAGTCGATGCCGAAGCGGGCGTAGGCCTGGGCCCACGGCGTGAGGTCCATCCGCTCCGAGAGCATCGCGTACTCGCCCCGCGCGAGGGACAGCCCGAGCGAGTAGCCGCCCTCGACGTCTCGGCGCCGCAAGAGTTCCTGCACGCCGATGACGCCCTTCGCCTCCTTGCGCATCGCCTCGACTCTGCGGGCGTCGATCCGCGAGCCTCGGATGGCCTCCTCGAGCGGCGCGAACGTCAGCCGGCCGAGCCGGTCGACCAGCGCGTCGAAGGCCTGCACCCGCTCGGCGAATTGCGGGCTGCCCCGCAGTCGGCCCATCTGCTCGACAAGCGCCGGCGGAACGCTGAAGGAGGCTGCGAGAGCCGGAGCCGCCGAGAGGAAGGACGCTAGATAAAGGAAGAGGAACGACCGCATCCCCGCATTGTAGCGGCGGCGCGGCGGTTCCTCCTAGAGTCTAAAGACCTTTGCCCCGCTGGGCCGACTGGCCGCTATTGCTTCTTCAGGAACGCCAGGCTCGCGAGCGGCTCGATTCCGCCGCCATCGACCGCCGTGAGTTCGACCTGATTGAACGCCTTGTGGTCGTCCGTGGAGTAGCGGACCTTGAACTCCGGGCCGAAGCCGAGATCGACGTCCTTCATGGATTCGAGTGCCGTCACGAGCTTTTCGCGGGTGAGGTCGGCACCGGCGAACACGTTCTCGCCGAGCAGGGTCTTGAGCCACCCTTCTCGTTGACGTCGTCGAGGTATGCCTTGGCGGCCTCGATCTCCGCAACGCCGCGCTTGGACGGGCCTTCGATATCGGTGCAGGCTCCGATCAATATCTCCTTGGCCGTCACGCCGGGCTCCGCCGACGCGGCGGCGTTGATCGACGTCGCGAAGGAGATCAGAAAGGCGGCGATCATTCTCATGATGCATCCTCCCGGGCAAGAGAGATCATTGCGCGTTGATTCTTGCTTTCCGGGAGCTTGTCAAAGACGCGGCGCGCTCAGCGGCCGCGCAGGGACGGCAACTCGGCGTCGACGCGAACCTTGAGCCCGTCGAGCTCGCTAAGGAGCGCCGCGCCCGGGCACTCGGTCACTCGAAAGTGCCGGTGCGGGAAGATGAAGCCGCTTGCCGGCCCCTTCCAGTCGTGCTTTTCCGCCAAGAAGAGGATGACGGCCTCGAGCGTCCGCATCTGCGCGGGCGTGGGGGAATGACCGCGCGCCAAAGGCACGGGCGCCGGCTCGCAGCCGGGCCTCGACGACTCCTCCACGGCGCCCAAGGCCTTGTCCTCGGGCCGCCGGAAATCGCCCATGAGGGAAATCCCGATGTTCTCGCGGTTGTTCACCCCTCCCGCGTGCGCCCCCAGCGAGCCGAAGGGTCGCCCCTCCAGGAAGGTCCCGTCCGGCGCAATGAGTCCGTGATAGCCGATGTCGTCGAAGAGTTCGGCGCAGGCATTGCGGCGGCCGCGCATGTGGAGCTCCTGGATGCGGCGCATCTCGCCGATCGAATCCGGGAGGCCTTCCGGAAACTCCTCCATGGTGTGGTGGACCGTAATACGCGTGGCCGTGGGCATTGCTTTAAGAGGAGCCTTGGGATCGACCGCGCCCCACTCGGCGCGCGTGAGTACGCCCGATGGGATGCCGCGCCGCGCGAGGAACGCCTTCAAGTCGCCCATGTTCGGAGGCGCCTGGGGCGCCTGCGCGCCGGCTAGCGCGGCTCCAAGGAGCGAGACGATCGCCGCCCGCATGGGCAAACGCGTGCCGCGGATCACGCCCTCCGTTCCGCTCATCGTCCTATGAGGATGCGCCGCTCGCCGACGATCTACCTGGGTCGAGCGGCCCAGAAATGCGCGGGACCAACGGCCCGCCGCCGCGCCGCTCCCTCGGGACTTGACGATTTTATTTCGGAATGGTTTCGAACTTCCGGAGGCGTGATAAAGCCGGTATATAATTCTTATGCAGCATTCATGACGCTGACGTTCCGCCGGCCAAACTGGCAGCAGTTCCACGCTAGACTCCTTCGGGCCGGCTTTCATCCCAATCGTTCGCACTGGAGGTCTCAATGAAACGACGCATGATTCGCTTGCTGGCATTGGCCGCCCTGCTCACGGAGCCGTTGGCCGCTCGAGCCGCCACCGACTCCTTCGGAGTGCGGGAGGTATACGCGACGGCGGCCGGCGGGCGCGAGTGGTCTTCCAAATGGAATAACGGCGTCGCCCGGACGTTCACGGGAGTAGATCCGCAGGACGGATGGTTCGACGCGGCCCACGGCGCGGCGACCTATAGCGTGGATGGCAAGGGATTGTTCAAGATCACCGGCTCGACGCCCCGCATGTACGTCCACGACCCCGCTAAGGCCTCGAGCTGGCGCAACGTCGAGATGACGGTGTACGCGATGCGCGTCGCCGACGACGGCACGGCCTTCGCCGGCATCGTCGGCGTCGCGCGTTCCAACCACGGCACCACGGGGGCGGAGCTCTCCAATCTCTGCGACACCCGGGGCTATGGAGCGCGCATGCGCTACGACGGCACCGTCGACTTCGACAAGGAGACGAGCCATCCCAACGCGACCGCCGTCGCGTCAAAGCCGCTCACCTCCGGCGGCATGCCGAAAAACGTCTGGATCGGATACAAGTACGTCGTCTACGACCTGCCTGACGGCAACGTGAAGCTCGAGATGTACCGCGATACGACCGACGGCGCCTCCGGCGGCACGTGGGTCAAGGTCAACGAGTACACCGACAACGGCTCCAATATGGGCGTCGGCGCCGTCGCCTGCAAATCGGGGATCAACCCCGCGCTCCGGCTCACCGCCAGCGACGCGAGGCTCGGGTCCGAATCGGGCAAGCCGAACATCACCGTCTATTGGCGCAGCACGAATGTCGGCACGAACGGCCTCGTCTACAAGAAGATGAGCGTGCGCGAGATCACGACCGTCGCGGCCCCGGCCGGCGGCACGACGGCGCCGACGGTCTCGATCACGGCGCCCGCGGGCGGCTCCACCGTATCGGGCACGACGAGCGTCGCCGCATCGGCATCCGACGACGTCGGCGTGGCGGGCGTCCAGTTCAAGCTGGACGGCGCGAACCTGGGGACCGAGGACACGGCCGCTCCCTACGCGGTCTCCTGGAACACGACGGGCGTCTCCAACGGCGCTCACGCGCTGACGGCCGTCGCGCGGGACGCGGCGGGCAACGTGCGGACGTCGGCCGCGGTGACCGTCTCGGTCAACAACGCTGCCGCGCCTTTGCTCAGCGGAGTGAACGCGAACACGCTCACGACGAACTCCGCCTACATCAGCTGGACGACGGACCAGGCGTCCGACTCGAGCGTCGAGTATGGACAGAGCTCGGCGTACGGAGGAACGAGCGCCGGGCCCGCGGGACTTTCCACGACCCACAGCGTCTACGTCAACGGCCTGCTGTCCGGGACCGCGTATCACGTACGGGCGAAGTCGAGGAACTCCGCCGGACTTCAAGGGGTTTCCGCGGACGTGACGTTCACCACGCTCGCGGCGGCGCCCGCGCCGGCGCCGGGCTGCGTCACGAGCGCAGGGACGTGGCAGAACGCGTCCTTCGCGCCGCAGTCCGGCTCCTTCACGGCGCAGTTCGACGCGACGCCGTCCGCGGGCAAGATGGACGGCGTATTCGGCCTCGCGCGCACCGCGGCCGCGGATTATTCCGCCCTGGCCGCGATCGTGCGCTTCAACAACCTCGGCATGATCGACGCGAGAAACGGGGGAGCCTACGCGGCCTCCGCGGCGATCGCGTACTCGGCCGGCGTGAAGTACCACCTCCGCCTGGCCGTGAACGTCCCCGCGCACGTCTACAGCGTCTACGTCACGGCGCCGGGCGGCGCGGAGCAACTCCTGGCCTCGAACTTCGCGTTCCGGAGCGAGCAGGCGGCGGCGATGTCCCTCTCAGACCTCGGGCTGTTCACCACGGTCGGCGGCGAGTCCGGATGCTCGCTTACGGTGGCCGCGAACGCGGCGACTTCCGCGGTGATGACCACGGCGGCGGCAGCGGACGGGCCTGCGGCGCAGACGTACGCAACCGCGGCGGCCGCCCCGGCTCCAGCGCCGGACACGACGGCGCCCAGGGTTACGCTCACGCAGCCGACCGCGGGCACCGGCTTGACCGGAGCGGCGATCCTCGCCGCCGCGGCGTCGGACAACGTCGCGGTGGCGGGAGTGCAGTTCCTGCTGGACGGCGGCCCCTTGGGCCCCGAGTTGACCGCGGCCCCGTACCAGTCGGTCTGGGACACGACCGGCGCTGCCGGAGGACCGCATAGCCTCATGGCGGTGGCGCGCGACGCGGCCGGGAATCGCGCCACGTCCCCGGCCGTCACGGTGATGGTAGGCTCCGCCGTCGCGCCGACAGCCGCGGCGCCGACGCAGGCGCCGAGCACCGACGGGACTGCCGCGACGGCGCCCACCCAGACGGCGTCCGCGCCGGCACCGAGCCCCGCGCCGGTCCTCTCGGGCGTCGCCGCGAACAGCATCACGGCCAACTCCGTCTACCTCACCTGGGCGACGGACCAAGCCGCCGACGCCAACGTCGACTACGGGCAGTCGTCCGCCTACGCCGGCAAGAGCGCCGGCCCGGCGGGGTTGGCGACGAGCCATACGGTATACGTCAACGGACTGCTCCCCGGCACGGTCTACCATTACCGGGCGAGATCGAAGAATGCCGCGGGAACGCTTGGGACCTCCTCGGACATGACGTTCAAGACGCAGTCGGCGACGCCCGTGTCGTCTGCGCCGATCTCGGCGGCCACCAAGCCGGCCGGCGGCTGACGACGCCCGCCGGACGATGCAGAAGGGCCCCTCCTCTAGGAGGGGCCCTTGTCGCGTCGATTGACCGCCCTCGTATATATAATTAGCCGAGATTTGGTAGAATGCCGCCATGAAACTACGCGATCTGATCAAACACCTTTCGCAGAACGGCTGCGTCCTCGTGCGCGAGGGGGGAAAGTGCTCCGTCTACAGCAACCCAGCCACAAATATCGAAGTGAACGTCACGCGTCACCCCGAGATGGCGGACTTCGCGGCGAGAAAGATCTGCAAGCAACTGGGGATTCCGCCCGTCCAGTAAATGGGCACACGCCCCGCGCCCGCCGCCGCCTCCATCGAGGAGCTGCTCGGCCTGGTCCGGTCGGGCCTCGAGGCCCGTTCCCGCAGCCTCGGCGGGCGCATCGGCGAACAGCTCGCCGGCTATATCTGCCGCCCCGGGAAAATGCTCCGGGCGCGCTTTTGCCTCCACCTAGGGGACGCCCTCGGCGTCGATGAGGCGAGCTCCGTCGCCTGCGCGCGCATCTCCGAGATGGTCCACAACGCCTCGCTTCTCCATGACGACGTGGTGGACGGCGCCGAGCTCCGTCGCGGCCGTCCGACCCCGAACGCGCAGTTCGGCTCGACCGTCGGCCTCCTCCTGGGCGACCTCGCGTTCTCGCAGGCCGTCGACGAGGCGCTCGACGTGTCTCCCACCGCCGCGCGCGGCCTCGTCGACACGGTCCGCGAGATGACGGTTGGCGAGTTGCAGGAGGAGTTCCTCCGCGATTCCGTAAACGTCACGCTCGAGTCCTACCTCGGCATCGCGGCGCGCAAGACGGGCGCGCTCTTCGAGTGGTGCGGCCGCGCGATGTCGGCGATGAGCCCGCTCCAGCACAATCCCGAGGACCCGCCCCGGCTCGGCCGCGCCGCAGGCATCCTCCTCCAGATGATCGACGACGTGCACGACTACACCCTCGACTCGGGCACCGCCGGCAAGACCGCGGGCCAAGACGTCCTCGCCAAGAAGGTCACTCTCCCCTTTCTCCTCGCTATGCA
Source organism: Elusimicrobiota bacterium (assembly GCA_016194745.1). Classification (GTDB taxonomy): domain Bacteria; phylum Elusimicrobiota; class Elusimicrobia; order UBA1565; family JACRDR01; genus JACQBA01. The sequence continues at coordinate 155,499 of JACQBA010000015.1, read as the reverse complement.
GAACAAGTCGTCGGCGGGCCGCGCGCTCGAATTGTGGCGCGCCGCGACGAGTTCACAGGACGGCCCCGCGGTGCTCGCCGCCTTCCTGAAGGAGCGCGGGCACATCGAGGAGGCGAAGACGAAGGCGCAGGGCATCTATCGCGAAATGCTCGATCTCGCCAAGACTATGCCCGACGCCGCGGGCGCCAAGGGCCTCGCCGACTTCATGGAGTCGATGGCAAAGAGGCAATTCTAGATTTCGATGGCGAACCTGTATGAGCGGCTCACGCGCAAGTCCTGGGGCGACGGGAAGTTCAGAGTCGACCCGGGGGCGATGCCGTGGCAGGAGCCGACGCTGGAGGCGCAGCCCGAGGGGCTTCGCGACAAGCTTCGCGCGGAGATGGAACGGATCGCGGAGGCGGAAAGAGAGGACATGACCATGGAAACGAAGACCGAGGGCGCGCTCAAGCTCGCCAAGTTCGTGAAGTTCCGCGAGGAGAAGTTCGGCGGAGTACTCTTCGAGACGCGGCAGGAGAAGGTCTACACGCTCAACCAGATCGGCGCGGCCATCGTGCGCGAGATCGCGGCAGGCGGCGAGGGATGCGTCGTCGAGCGGCTCAAGGCGAAGTTCGAGGACCCGACGGGCGCCCTCGAGGCAGACGCGAAGGAGTATATTGCTGACTTGAAGGCGAAGGGACTCATCGTCGAGTAGGTTTTCATAGTCCCCTCTCCCGCGAAGCGGGAGAGGCCGCGCGCAAGGAGTACGACCCTTCGCGCGGCCCCTGGCGGAAATTTCGCCAGGGGGCCGGAGCGAGGATGAACTTATGACCGTAGCGCAAGAGCAGCAGACTCACGAGATCGGCTCCGAGGACATCGGCGCCCCGTTGTACGTGGCGTGGCAGATCACCAACGAGTGCAACCTAGCCTGCCTCCACTGCATCGAGGAGTCGGGCCCCGGCAAAGCCTTCAAGGACGAGCTGACGAAAGAGCAGACGTTCAGCGTCCTAAAGCAAATGGCCGACGCCCAGGTGCCCTACATCTCGTTCTCGGGCGGCGAGCCGATGGTCCATCCGGACTTCTTCGAGATGGTCGAGTACATCACCGACAAGGGCGTGAACCTTAAGATCGAGACGAACGGCCACTACCTCACTCCCGAAAACTGCAAACGGCTCAAGGACCTCGAGGTGAAGGCCGTCCAAGTCTCGATCGACGGCGGCACCCCCGCGTCCTTCAACAAGATGCGCGTCCACGGCCGCTTTGAGAAGGCGATCGAGGGCATGCGCAACCTGCGCGAGGCGGGCGTCCCCGTCGAGGTGAATTTCGTCCCGGCCAAATTCAACATCCACGAGGTCGGCCAAGCCGTCGATCTCGCGTTCGAGAACGGCGCCTACAGCTTCTACTCGGGCAAGATCATGTTCACCGGCAACGCGGTGAGGACCTGGCATATCCTGCAGCCCAGCGAGGAGCAGTACGTCGAGTTCTTCAAGACTTTGCACGGCAAGACGAAGGAATACGAGGGCCGCATGCGCGTGTTCTTCCACGAGCTCGGCCTTCTCGAGGAGCTGAAGTACCGGCTAGTCAACCCGGCGGCGCTGTTCATCATCATCCCGAACGGAAAGGTGAAGCTGATCAACGCGCTCCCGTTCACCTGCGGCGACCTGCGCGAGCAGACGCTGAGCGAGGTGTGGGGAAACTTCAACCGCGCGTGGAAGGACCCGCGCGTCGCGAAGTTCGTCGACGATCTCGAGAAGGACCCGGACTTGGTCTCGAAGCTGCACAAATGGATCCCGCTCAATGAGCCTACTGCAAGCGCCGCCGCATAGCGCGCATCCCGCGGCTGGAACCGCGGCGAGCATTCCGCTCGCCCAGGTGCCCATGCTGATGTTCAGCATGGTGCGCTACCGGTTCTTCCTGTTCGCGGGGCTCTTGCCGTATCTCATGGGCTCGGCGTGGGCCTACGGGATGGAGGGCGCCTTCAAGCCCGGCATCTTCTGGCTCGGGCTCCTGGGCATTCTGTTCTCGGTCGTCGGCGTCGAAACGTTCAACGAGTACTTCGATTCGCGGCTCGGCACGGACCGCGTCTTCAACCCGTCGGACGAGGACCCGATCCCGGATTGGGTGCTCTACGCGGGCGTCGCGGGCTTCGCCTGCGCCTTCGCCTGCGGCGCGACGCTCGCGTGGGTCGGCGGCTGGCCGGTCATGCTCTATACGCTTCTGGGCGGGCTCGCCGCGGTGTTTTACGTCGGCCCGCCGATCCGCTGGGTCTACCGCGGTCTCGGAGAGACGATGATCGCCTTGTCCTACGGGCCTTGGATGACGCTGGGAAGCGTCCACCTGCACACGGGCCGGTTCTCGTGGGGCGCTCTGCTCGCCTCGCTCGTCCCCGGGTTCTTGATCATGGGGCTCGCGGTCGTCAACGCGGTGCCGGACTTCTATCAGGACCGTCTGGTGGGCAAGCGCAACCTCGTGGTGCGCCTCGGCCGGCGCAACGGCGTCATCCTCTACAACTCCCTCGCCGGCGTGGCCCTCTCGATCCTCGCCGCCGGCGCGGCGTTCGGCGTGTTTCCGGCCTACGCCGCAATCGGTGCCGTCGCCGCTCTACCTCTCCTCGTGATGAGCTACCGCGCGGGCATCGTCTCCTACGAGGAGCCGATGCGCTTCGTACCGGCGGTCAAATGGATCGTACTGTGCTACGTGGTCGCCACCTCGATCTTCACGGTGTCGCTGCTCGCCAAGGGACTCCTCGCATGAACATCGAGCGTTTGAGCGCGCCCGCGATGGTGACGTGGCAGCTCACCCGCGACTGCGACTTGGCCTGCCTCCACTGCTGCACCGATTCCGCGCCGGGCCGCGCGCTCCCGAACGAGCTCGACGCCGTGGAGGCGGTCCAGGCCGCCAAGGAATTCGCGGAGGCCGGCATTCCAAAGGTGATGCTGTGCGGCGGAGAGCCGACGATCGTGCCGCATTTCTTCGACGTCGCCGAGACGCTGGGCCATGCCGGCGTATTCCTCAAGGTCGAGACGAACGGCCAAGGGTTCACGCCCGAGCACGCCGCGAGGCTCGCCAAGCTCCCCATGTTCTCCGTCCAGATTTCGTTGGACGGCGACACCCAGCAGACGTACGGACGCCAACGGCCGGGGGGAAGTCTCGAGAAGGCGCACGCGGCCTGCCGCGCGGTCGTCGCGGCGGGACTGCCGCTCGAGGTCACCTTCGCCCCGACCCGCGTCAATATCCACGAAGCCGGGGCCGTCGTCGAGCGGGCCGCGGCGCTCGGCGCCTTCCGCTTCAACACCGGGATGCTGATGCGACTCGGGACCGCCTCCAAGCTCTGGGACCGCCTCGAGCCCTCGCGCCAAGAGTACGCGAAATTTCTTAGAATGCTGCGGCGCCGCAGCCGGGAGTTCCGGAGCCGGATGGAGCTGTGCTTCACCCCCTGGCGCATCGAAGGGGAGATCAAGGTGCAGCTCCAGCATCCTCCGGCGACGGTGCTGATGCTGCCGGACGGGAAGTGGAAGGTGAGCGCGGCGCTGCCGTATCTGTGCGCCGACCTGCGCAAGCAGACGCTCGCCGAAGCGTGGGACGCGTACCGAGCGGCGTGGACGTCCGACGTGGTGTCGCGCGCGGTCGAGCGCGCGGCCGAGGAAACGAGTCTGTTGTCCAAGGCTAACGCCTGGACCCAAATCTCAGCGCCGGTCGCCGTTGTTGGGCGCTGAAAGGAGCAACAATGAAGGACATCAAAACGGCAGCCGAAGCGGCGAAGGGCCAGAAGGCCGTCTGGGAGAAGCCCTCTATCGAGGAAGTTTCCCAGCGGGTGATGGCACAGCCGTACATTCGGTTCACATGACGCAGGGGAGGGGGGCTCTGGTAGGCGACTACCAGGCCCCCCTCTTTCTTGCCTGGCAGCTGACCAACCGCTGCGGGGCGCGCTGTCTCCACTGCTGCGAGGAGTCGGGGCCGGACAAGGCTTGGTCCGACGAATTCACGCGGGAGGAGGCGCTGGCGTTCGCCCGGCAAGTCGTCGAGGCCGGCATCGTCGACGCGGCCTTCGGAGGCGGCGAGCCGCTCGGCGTCCCCCATTCTTGGGAGATCTTCGAGATCCTGCACGCGGGCGGCGTCGGCCTCAAGATCGAGACCAACGGCCTCCTGATCGGCGACGCCGAGGCGAAGCGGCTCAAGGACCTCGAAGCCCAGTCCATCCAGATCTCCATCGATGGCGCCACGCAGGCCGTCCACGAGAAGGTGCGGCCGCTCGGCGACTTCAAGAAGGCCCTGGGCGCGATCGAACGTCTGGCGAAGCTCGGCCTGGAGCCCGAGTTCGTCTTCGTCCCCAACAAGATCAACCGTTCCGACGCCAAGGCCGCGATCGAGCTCGCGGTCAACTCCGGCGCGCGCCGCTTCGTCACGGGCCCCATGATGCGCCTGGGTCGGGCCGCCGCGGCCTGGGAAGCGCTCGGCCTGTCTCCCTCGGAGTGGGCCGCCTGCGCGGCCGACATGAAGGAAGCGGCCGCCAAGCACCCCGGGCTCGATCTCTCGATCTATCCGTGGGACATCGTCGAGGAAATCCGCGTGCGCCGCCAGCAGCCCCAGGCGATGGTCCTGGTCGTCCCCAACGGGAAGGTGAAGCTCCTCAACGCCCTACCCTTCGCCTGCGCAGACCTGCGCAAGACCCCTTTAAAGGAAGCGTGGAAGGCGTACCTCTCCGCCTGGGACCACCCGGACGTCGTCGATTTCACCGAGCGGGTCAGGACGGACCCCTCGCTTCTGCGCCACGCCAACGAGTGCTGGGACCTCGCCCCGGCCGGCGCCGCCCGTCGCTAGCCCGAACGACCCATTTGACTCTGGGCCCATAGGCCCCAGTTATTTTGCAACGGGTCCCAGGCGTCCGCGCGCCGCCGCGGGCATCCTATGTGCACGGCCCCTCCGGAGGGAACACATGCACGGGAAGGCAGCCTACCTATTTGCCGTCGCCATGACGATCGCCGCTAGCGTGTCCGCCGCGACGCTGGAAGAAATCTACGCCCGCTTCAGGGCCGATGAGGCGACCTCGCTCCAGAACCTGGCCAAAATCAAGACCGCCGAATCCAAGATGCGCGAGCTCGGCTTCACGCTCCAGCAAGGGTCCTCGATCAATGCCGTCCTGCACCGCGACGGCGCGCGGGTCGAGGTGACGATCAACCGCGCCAAGCCGGGCAATCCGGTCGTGATCGGGCACGGCAATGTCAAATTCGTGAGACGCATCCCGGGGGAGAAGGACATCGAGCAGTCGCACGACTTCGCCTCCATCGGCGACTTCAACCTGGCCGAGTTCGAGTCCACCGTCCAGGACGTGAAGTCGAGCTACGGGCCCAGCAGGGACCGCGCCCACCGCTGACGTCCCAGACTAGTCGTCCAGACGGGCGTACTCACGCGGTCACGAGGCGATTCGCTTCTGTTTTGCACGCTGCGCTAGGCCCGCGGGCCTCGTGGCCGCGCGCTCAGCCGCGCGTCGTTGACTGAGATCGTTGATCTTGCGGACGAGCGAGGTGAGTTCTATCTTCTGCTTCCGGCTCACGACAGCGGCGATTGATCGCATTTGGAATGGTCTCCAATTGTGGGTACGGCTCGCGAGAGACCCAGTGCGGTGAGTTTCGCCGCAGCGATGATAGAAAAGTGACGTGAAAAGAAACTGAGACCTTTGGTAACGATAGTGCGGAGTATTTGGACCCAGCAAGGCATGGGACCCCGGCCGACCGCGGACGCCAAATGACGCGCCCCAGTCGCCCCGATCGGCCCATCATCGGCATAGCGGTCGTTTAATAGACTCCTCGAACAGGAGGATGCTATGAAACATCGCACTATCGCAGAGGTCCTGCGGCGATTGCATCTCGGGGGCATGAGCGCGGTCGTCGCGCTCTCGCCGCTGGCGGCAAGCGCGCAGGATATCGCACTAGCAGAGATCGGTCAGTTCGAGTTCGTCCGCGGACCCGCGGGCGCGGCCGCGCGGCCGTCGCCTGCTCCAAGACCCGCGCCGTCGCCGAGACCGAGTCCGAGGCCCAGCCCGTCGCCCAGGCCGAGCCCCAGACCCAACCCGGCGCCTAGACCGAGGCCGAACCCGACACCGAGGCCGAGCCCCAGACCGAACCCGACGCCCAGACCGAGCCCCAGACCGAACCCGACGCCCAGGCCGAGCCCCAGACCGAACCCGACGCCCAGACCCACACCGAGACCGACGCCGAACCCGCGGCCCACTCCGCGGCCGACGCCGAATCCTCGGCCGAATCCGCGGCCGACGCCGAATCCTCGGCCGAATCCGCGGCCCACGCCGAATCCTCGGCCAAATCCGCGGCCCAGGCCGAATCCTCGGCCGAATCCGCGGCCTACGCCGAACCCTCGTCCGAACCCGAGACCGAACCCGCGGCCCAACCCGCGCCCGGCTCCCGGACCTCGGCCGAGACCTCCGGTGGACGTGCGCAGACCTCCGATCCGCCGGCCGCAGGGCGAGATCGGCGCGCATCGCCCGCCTCGCGTCGTCGTGACGCGTCCGACGGTGATCGTGAGAGACCGGGTCGTATTCGCCAGCCCGAACGTATTCGGGGGGGTGACCTACCGCCCGATCCACCACGGTCCGCTCCGCTCGTACGTGGCGTTGACGTTCGGCAATCCGGCGTGGAACGCGCTGCGACTGCAGTGGCAGACCACGACGATCCTCAATCAGATCGCCTGGCACAACCACGGCGGGCACAACTACGCGCACCGCTGGGACGGAAACCGCCATTGGTGGGGTTTCTACTTCGCGGTCGCCGGCGTATCGACGTTCTACTGGACGCAGATCATCGACGACCGCTACTGGTGGTATGAGCCGCGGTGGGGACGCTGGTGCTACTGGGATGACGGCTACTGGCGCTATCCCATCGACAACGGCCCCGTGCTCGTCTACGAGGACGGAAATTACTTCGAGCCCCAGCAGGGCACGGGCGGCGTAGTCCTACGCCCGACGCCTCCGCAGGAGCCGCCCGTCGACACGAACATCCCGGCGCCCGCGCCGGTCGACGAGAAGGCGCAGACCTACTACGACGACGGCATGAAGGTCGCCGTCATCGTGAAGGAAGCGGCGGAGGGGATCAAGGTCCTCCTCTACGACCATAAGAAGCAAGATCAGGACGGCAATGACGAGTTCATCGGCCAGCTGATCCAGCTCAACAAGGGCGTGACGGTGGACGGCGTCGAGTTCTCCGAGGACTCGACCGAGCAGCCGCTGCAGATCACGGTCCGCACGATCGGCAACGACGGCAAGAAGCGCTCCACGACGTTCGACGGCCAGACCGGCGAACGGCTCGGACGGCGCAACGCCGAGCTCGAGCTCCGGCCCGAGGACATCGGCGTGCAGCATGCCGAGCTCAAGGCCGACGGCGACGGCTCCCTCGTCCCGACGGTGCTGGACGGCCTCACGGTCGACCGCATCAACGCGGCGCTGCAGCGCTAGGCGCCCGCCTGAAAAGAAGCCGCCCCATCCGCGAGGATGGGGCGGTTTTCTTTTCCGGAGCGTGCGGCTAGTTGAAGAGCTTCTGCGCGCCGGGCAGGGTCAAGAGACCCGACCGCAGCCCCTCGACGCGGCGTTCCGTCCGCTCGATGGAGGCTTCCTTGAAGGGCCCACCGATCTCGCGGAACATCCCGTCGCCCTGCACGTAGTAGACGCCGGTGCCTTCTTGGTGCTGGAGGGGCGTGTCGATCGTCCACAGCACGTTGACCGTCATGCCCGCGATGGGGTCCTGGGTCGTCTCCGAGACGTTGATCACGTCCGGGACCGAGGCCTTCATCGAGAAGCGGTATCCCCACGCCACGTAGACGTTGAGCGGCTGGATCGTGACGCCCGTGAGGTACTTGCCGCGCTTTACGCCGTCGGTGCCGACGTAGCCTCCGCCGTAGGTGCGCAGCACTTGGTACTTTACCTCGACTACCGATCCGCCGAACTTGTTCGTCGCCTTAAAGGAGTAGTCTTTTCCCTCGGGCGGCTTCCACCCGGCCATCCGCGTCCACGTCGCGCCTTCCGGCATGGCGTTGGCATAGTGCCGCGTGATGTCGACCACGGGCGCGTTCGCCTTGATGATGTCCCACACCTTAAGAAGCGTGTTGACGATCGCGCCGATGTCGACGCCGTCCTTGGGAAGGACCTCCGGCTGGACGAACTGCGGCTTTTCGATCGGCCGACTCGAGCTTTCGATGGAGATCTTCTGGCCTTGCAGCTTGAAGACGTCGGGATGAGACTTCGCGTCCGCAATCTCCTCGGGGGTGAAATCGGCTTGCGCCGGTGCTTGGGTGTAGAAGTCTTTCTCGCCGGCCACGGCTCCGGTCGCCGCGATCGCGGCGAGCAGACCCGCCGCGAGACTGCCCTTCAGACAATGGTGCCACGTCCGCATGTTGCGCCCTCCATGCAGCCTGGTCGCCCCCTGAATGCGGGAGCGCCGTGAGTGTGCGGGCCTATCGGGGAGCCAGCAAGGACCGAAGGGCCCAGCTATTTTAGAGGCTTAGGACCTGGATTGTTTACGCGCCTTCTCTAAGGCGGCGAGGCGGGCCCGGGCGTAGTCGCCGTCGTAGCCCTTGAAGAGCTCCGTGGACAGCATCTCGCGGGCCGCGACGTAGACGCGTTCGTCTTTGGCGTTCTTGGCGGCCGACTCGAGGAGCTCGAGCGCGGCGACGTAGAACGTCATATGCCCCTCGTCCGCGGCCGGAGGACCGCTTTTCGGCGCGGTCGCGGCGAGCTCGCGCTCGAGGGCCTTGATGGCGGCGATCCGGGAGTTGTCGAAGGTGCTCTTTTCCAGGATCGAGCCGACGATGGACGCCAGCCCGGCGCGCTCGGCGGGCGAGCGCCGGACTTCGCGCATGTGGGAGAAAAGTCCTCGGATCAGGATCCGCTGCACGTCCTCGTCCTGGGTCTTGGCGCCGAGCGCGCGGATCTCTCCGAGGGCCCACTTCGCGCGATCGCCTTTCGCGGTGAGGAGCTCCGCCATCAGGCCCCGCGCCTTGTTGATGTCATCGGTCATGGAAACGAGCGCCTTGCTTGCCTCGAGCGGCACCCGCCCGCCGATCCCCTGCACGGCGGCGGCGCGATAGGCGTCGATGGAGGCGAGCTTCTTCTCCAGGAAATCCGCGTATTCCTCCGGCTCGGCGCGCTGCCTCTCGCGTTCGATCACGTCGCGGGCGGCCTTGGACACGCGGCCGCTCTCGGCCGTCCGGGCGATCATTTCGAGTGCTTCCGTCGCGTTGGTATGGAAGTTGAAATGGTTGAGGTCCTTTTTGATCGACGTCCCGGACCCCGGATCGGTGGCCTTCAACTCCTCGTCGAGAGCCTCCGTCATGATCTCGCGGACGTTGTCGAACTGGGACCTCTCCGCGATGGATTTCAGCGACGCGGCAGCGAACGGGCGCGCGCTTAAGGCGTTTCGGCTCTTTTTCATGAAGCGGATGATCCCGCGCGCGAGCACGCGCTGGGAGCCCTCGTTCTGGACCTGGATGCCCCGCTGAACCATCTTCGCGATGACCTCGAAGGCATGCTCCTCGGACGCTCCGGGCGCCAGCAGCTGCTTGACGAGCTCGTCGGACGGCCGGATCTCGGGATTGTGGGAAACGTCGCGCAGCCCGCCTCTGACCCCGGCCTCCCCTGAGCGCTCTTGGCGTCTCGCGCCGCCGACGATCGCCTCGGCTTGGTCTCCGTGGATCTGCCTAAAACGCTGATGAGCGACGTTGAGCGCGGTCTGCAGGTGCTGGGCCCGCTCGGGCTTGTAGACGTCGACCAGCGCCCGCAGGCGCTCGAGGTCGGCCAGGGACGCCTCGATCTCGGGCGAATCGGATTCGGGCGCCACCGCGCGGGCCATGGGCGCCGTCATGGCCGTGTTTACGAGCTGGACTGCTTTCGACACCGCCGCCGCGGGCCGGACGCCGGGCTCGTTGCGAACGGACACCTGGGTCAAGCCGAGCTTGAGCGGTACGAATAGGGCGCGCTGGCTCTCGTCTTCGATGTCGATGCTCTTCAGGCGGCCGAGAAGATCTGCGGAAAGGCCAAGTTTGGCGGAGTCCAGCGAGCCGAGCATCGTCTGGAGGCTTTGCGCTTCTTGGATCGTGACCGGACCGAAGAGGGCCGAGACGGGGGACGTCCTCGGGACCGCCACCTCGATCACGCCCCGATTAGCGAACGCGGGCGCCGCAATGAACACCATGGCCCAGCCTAGATTCCTCATTTGGATTGGTCGCTCCCCTCAAGTCTTTTGATCCTCTCCGAAATGGACGCGCGATCGGCGTCCGATGCGGCCTCGGCGAGGCGCCCCCGGAGGAACGTCCTCGCCAAATCCTTGACCCGCTTCGAGAAGGCGACCGCCCCCAGCGTCTCGACGGCCTCGAGCGCGGCAAGGCGAAAGGCGCGCCAACGCGCGTGCTGCGGCGCCCCTCCCTCGGGAGCGGAAACGCCGGCGTAGGCCGCGAACGTCGCTTCGAGCGCGATCTCCCGGACGTTGTCGAATTTGCTTTCCGCGCCGACAGACGCGAGCGCCTCGATCTCGCGGAGCAGGAAGAGGGGGGGCATCACGGATCCCGACTTCATCCGGCCGTCCATGTACGACCGGACGCCCTTAAGAAGGACTCGCTGCACGCCCTCGTCCTGCCGCTGCACGCCCATGGCCGTCATGACCTCGAGAAGATCGCGCGCCTCGGCCGGGCTCTTCTGGGCGACGAGTTCGTCGGCCAAGGATTGAGCCGCGTCCACGGCCCGGACCGGGGCTTGGGGCCCGCCGATCAACTCGGCCTCCGCCGCCCGCTGGCGCTCGGGGCCCGCCGGTTCACCGGCGTCCTTGTCCCCGAACGTCCCGGCGCCCCCGCGGACGATACCGTTCGCGGCGTCCTGCTTGAGGTTGACCAGCTTCTGGTGCCCGGCCTCGGCGGCTTTGTCGAGGCCTTTGACCTGTCCCGGCCGATAGACGTGCGCGATCTCGGCCAGGTAATCGATCCGGTGAAGCGCGTTCTCGAGGCCGGCGATGGAGACCTGCTTGGCGGCGGCGTCGGTCTTGGCGAGGCGGATCTCCGCGTCGACCAAGGACAACGCCTTCGTCACGACGGCCTCCGGCTTGCGCTCCTCGGGCGTCCGCGCCAAGGACAGGGCCGCCTTGATGGGCGCGAGCAGCCCCCGGTCGTCGGGCTTGGATAGGTTCAGGTCCTGCACCACGACGAGCAGGTTCGTGGACAAGGAGGTCTGCTGGAGGTCGATCGTGCCGACGAGGCTCTGGAGTTGCGGGGCCTCGGAGGCGAGGACGGCTCCGAACACCGCGATCACGGGAGTCCGTCCCGCGGCGGCCGCCCCGGGAGCGGCCGCGGTCGCGGACGCCTCGGCGCGCGGCGCGCAGAGCGCCAATGCCAAAGCCGCGGCGAACAGCCGGACTCCGCCCTCTCTCATTACGAACGATTATAAAGGAACGGGTTTTCGACGGTCAGGGGCGTTCGACCCAACAACGTCCTAGGACTTGGAGGCTCGTAAAACGGGACCTTCGGGACCTCAGTTCGAGGCCTGGAGCCGCGAGATGTCCGCCACCGACTTGAACAGCCGCACTAGGGAGGCGAGAAGCGCCAAGCGATTGCGCTTGACGTCGTCGGCCGCGTCCATGACGCGCACCGACTCGAAGAACCGGTCGACGCAGGGCTTAAGCTCGACCAAGCGCTTGAGTCCGTTCTCGTAGTCCTCGCGGGCGATCCGCTCCACCACGTTCTTCTCGATGCGGCCCATGGCGTCGAAAAGCGAGGACTCGGCCTCCTGGGTGATGAGGCTGCGGTTGATCACTTGGGCGTCGCCCAGGTTCACGTTCGCCTGCTTCAAGATGTTCGAGGCGCGCTTGAAGGCGGCGGCCAGGGGAAGGAACTCGGGATTGGAGCGCATCGAATGCACCGCGCACAGACGCTTGAAGGTGCGGATGATGTCCTCGAGACCGTTCTCTTCGACCGCTTGGATCTCGTCCGTCGTGTAGCCGGGCTTCATGCCCTCGAAAAACGTCGCCGCGCGCTGCCACAGGAACTCGTCGATCATCGGCAGGAAATCCGCCTCGGAGGGAGCGGCGTCCGGCTTGCGGTGCCCCCGCGCCAGGATCAACTCCCTCGATTTCTTGGCGATCATCGGGATGCTGATCGGAAATTGCTTGCCCAGCACGATGCGGATGATTCCCATGCCGGCGCGGCGCAGGGCGAAGGGATCCTCGCTGCCGGTGGGCTTGAGGCCCACGAGCAGCATCGAGGAGAGCGTGTCGACCTTTCCGGCGAGCGCGACGAGCGAGCCCTCGATCGTCGTCGGCAGCGAAGATCCGGCGCCGAGGGGATAATAGAACTCCTCGATGCCGAGCGCGACTTTCTCGCCTTCATCGTCGCGCCGGGCGTAGTGGCCGCCCATCGCCGCCTGCAGCTCGGGAAACTCCTTCACGACGTCCGTCACGAGATCGGCGTACGCGAGACGAGCGATCGCCTCGACGTCGCCCAAGTTCGCGTCGATATCCTTGCGCCAGAGGAGCCCCGAGAGCCAGATCGCGAGCTCGACCACGCGCTCGCGCTTGTCGTACATCGAGCCGAGTTCCTTATGGAACGCGACGCCCTTCAAGCGGTCCTGCTTGTCTCGCAGGCGAGTCTTCAAGTCCCGCTGGTAGAAGAAGCGCGCGTCGTTGAAGCGCGCCTCGAGCACGCGCTCGTAGCCGTCTTGGACCTCCTTCTGGCCCTCGGACGCGCCGTCGCGTACTCCGATAAAGTGGGGAGCGAGGGCGCCGCCCTCCGCGAGGACGGGGAAGAATTTGAGCTGCTTCTTGAGAACCGTCGAGAGGAACACCTGGGGCAGGCGGAGGAAGTCCTTGTCGAAGTGGCCGACGACCGGCGCCGGGTATTCGGTCATGTAGACCGTCTCCTCGAGCAGAGCCTCGTCCTTGTCCAGCTTGACCCTGAGCTGCGCCGACGCCTGATCCAACGCGGTCGAGAGGGCCTTTCTGCGGTCGTCCACCCGCACGAGGACGCATTCGTCGCGGAGAGCCTTGACGTAGCTCGACGGGTCGCTCACCGCGATCGGCTTGGCGGAGGCGGACGACGGGAGCGCCTTGCCGCCGGATTTCACGCCCGCAATTTCGAAGGGGACGACTCTGCCCCCGAAGACGGCGAGTAGGTTGCGGATCGGGCGGGCGAATTTGAACCGCGTCGCTTCCCATTCCATCATCTTCGGAAACTCGAGCGACGCGATGAGGGCCGGGAAAACGCGCGCGAGGACGGCCGCCGCCGGTTCGCCCACGATCTTCTTTCGGGCCTGCAGGAACTCGCCCTTGGGGGTCTGCACCACCTCGAGCGCGTCCGGGCTCACCCCTTGGTTCTTCGCGAATCCGGCGGACTGCGGCGTGAACTCGCCCTTGTCGTTCCTCCAGAGCCGCGCGGGCGGCCCCGTCACGACCTGCTCGAGCTCCAGCGATTTTTCGGCGACGCCGGTCAGGATGACCGCGAGACGGCGCAGCGTCCCGTGAGTCTCGATCCCTTTGACCTCGAGCCGGTTCTCCGCGAGGAGCGCGCGCCCCTTCGCCTCGAGCTGGGCCAAGGCCAGCGGGACAAAGCGCGCGGGCAGGTGCTCGACGCCCAACTCGAGGATGGCGTCCTTCATGTAGACAAGCGCTGAGTCCTGAGTGCTGGGTGCTGAGCAACGTCGACGGCACTCGGGAGAATAGGATGAGCGGTTCCTTTCATTCGGATGTTCATGCCCTGTCTCAGCACTCAGGACTCAGCACTCAGCACTTCCGTTTTTGGATTCAGCGATTCCAAGTACGCCGCCATGACCTTTTTCGCGATGCCGCGCACGCGGCCGATGTACTGCGTCCTCACCGAGACCGAGATGGCGCCGCGGGCCTCGAGCAGGTTGAAGAGGTGGCTGCAGCGCAGTACGTGGTCGTAGGCCGGCAGGTACGCGCCCAAGGCGACGAGGCGCTCCCCGTCCTTCTCGTACTCGTCGAAATGGCGCTGGAGGAGAGCCGTGTCCGCCTCCTCGAAGTTGTACTTGCACCACTGGCGCTCGCCTTCCTTGTGCACGTCGCCGTAGCTCAGCGTGTCATTGAACGCGAGCTCGTAGACGTTGCGCTTCCTCTGCGAATACATCGCGAGGCGCTCGAGCCCGTAGGTGATCTCGACCGCGACCGGGAATAGGGGTGCTTGCCCCATCTGCTGAAAGTACGTCCACTGCGTCACTTCCATCCCGTCGAGCCACACCTCCCAGCCGACGCCCGAGGCGCCGAGGGTGGGGGACTCCCAATCGTCCTCGATCCACCGGAGGTCGTGCTTCTTGGGATCGATGCCGATCGCTTTGAGCGACTGGAGGTAGAGCGACTGAGCGTTCTCCGGCGCGGGCTTGAGGACCACCTGAAACTGGTAGTACTTGGCGAGGCGGTTCGGGTTCTCGCCGTAACGTCCGTCCGCGGGACGCCGCGAGGGCTCCACGTAGGCGACGCGCGTCGGCGCCGTGCCGAGGACGCCGAAGAAGGTCGCGGGGTTGAAGGTGCCCGCGCCCTTTTCCAAATCGTAGGGTTCGACGAGGAGGCAGCCCTGCTTGGACCAGAACGTCCGAAGCTCGAGGACGATCTCCTGGAAAGTCATCATTGCAGCGCCGCCGGGTGGAAGTCCGCGCCGGGCTCGTACGGCTCAGCGGCGCGCAGGAGGAGCGGCCGCGGCTCGCGCGAGCGCTCCATCGACGTTCTGAATTGTCTCGCGCCGAGCATGTAGCCGAGCTCGTGCTCCACCGCGTGCTCGAGGACGCCGCGCAAGCGCCCGAGCGCGGCCGGGTCCTCGCCCACGTTGCGCAATTCGAGGACGTCCGTCTCCGCGAGGCGGGACCACAGCGGGCGATCCGCCTCCGCCATCGCGCTCGGGGGGATGCCGAAGCCCGCGAGTTCCATGAGGCGGATGCCGAAGGCGAGCGGCAGGCATGGCGAGGGATAATCCTCGAGCGCTGACAGGAAATCCCGGATCAGCTCGAACTTGAGCTCGTTGGGCGAGCGCTCGGGCGTCATGCGCTGGAGAAGCTCGCACATCTCGAGCCCCGCCACGGTGCGGCCGAAATCGCCCCGGAGCCCCGGATACGTGGTGACGAGGCGGCCGCCCGTCATCGTCGACAGACGCCCGTCCAAGCGCGCGAACAGCCTGTATTCGCCGTACACCATCGGCTCCGAGAGCGCCTTGAGCTTGGCTCGCGGGCGGTCGACGCCGACGAAGCGCGCGGCGAGCCGGCCGAAGTCGCGGGTGTACATGACGACGAGTCGGTCGACCTCGCGCAAAGGACGCCTCGAGAGCACGACGGCCTCGGTGGTCAGGATCATGCGCGGAAATTATAGTTAATTTTCCTGGCATCTCGCGGGACGACGGCTCGGCGCGAGCGCCCTCACCCTTTCACCCATCCCCCATACCCCCGACGCGCCCGACGCCGTCAGCTGACGCGGCGGACCGATAGACCTAGAGCACGTTGGGTCTCCCGGCTCAGGGAACTGCACGCGCGGAATTGTATCCTCATCCCATGAGCCAAAGCGCTGCGCGCCGCTCCCCCACGGCCGGCTCCCGGCTGCGATCGCTCGCGGGCGCGGTCGCCCTCGCGGTGACGGGCGCCGTCGCCGCCTATCGGATCAAGCCCGCGCCTAAGTCGAGCGCCTTGCGGCCGTTGTTCCCATCTAAGATCGAGGAGAAGGCTGCGACCGACGCGCTCAAGGACGCCGCGGCCGCCCGCAAGTCCTCCGCGGGGCCCGCGTTTCAAGCCGCGGCGCAGACGTCTTCGCTGGATTTCCTGATCGGCAAGCAGGACAAGATCACCCCCGAGGCGATCAAAGCGTTCCTAGCGGCGCGCGGCGGCAGTCTCGATTTCCTGCGTTCCGGCGGGAGCCCCCTAGGCGGAGGGAACTCCTCGGCCTCGGGCCTGCCGGTCTCCCTGCCGCCCGAGATCGAGCGCGCGATCGCCGACGATTTGCGCAGTCCCGACGTCGGAGGCGGCGTGCCGGCGAACCAAGTCCGCCCGCTTTCGCGCCGCTGAGCGTCAGCCCGCGCCCAGGCTGAGCAACATCTCGCCGTAGGCTTCCTCGGGCATCCGCCGAAACAAGGAGCGCACCTTGGGCGGCGCATCCTCGAGAAGGGGGGCGAGCGCTCCGAGGTCAAACGCTCCGAGCAGGAAGTAGCGCTCCTCGAACGGGAGCGTCTTGAAAAACGCCATCGCGTCCTCGGGCGCGTCGATGAGCTTGAAGCACGCGGCCTTCTCCATCGGCGCAAGCGCGGGCCACGCCCGGGCCAACTCCTGCGGCGCGGCCTTCGCGAGCTCCGTCTTGAGCAGCGCGTAGTCGCGGCTCGCGAACAGCTCTCGGATTCGCGCCGCCGCCTGGCATTCGTCGGGCACGGGACCATTTTACTAAATCGCGCGTGCCCAGCGTCCTAGGGCCCGCTGGGCCCTATGCCCGGCAGATATTTCCCTCTTGGCCTCATCCGTCCAGCGGCGGTCTTGATATAAGATGACTGCGTCGCTTGGATTCAGTGAGGGCACCTCTGAAGAAGCTCGTCGCGCTTTCGCTCACCGCCGCCGTGACGCTCTGCGCCCCCGGGCCGTACGCCTATCAGGCGTTCGCGCAGTCCATGCGCGGCACGATCGTCGAGGTGCCGGCGGTCGGCGCCGGGCAGGCGGGCGGCGTCGTCGGCGCGGGACTGGCGCCTCTCGACCCCCAGGGCCTCGGACTGACGAGCTTTCCCACGCTCGACGTCGGGACGCTGGCTCCCGCCTCCCCGCTCGCGCTCTCCCTGTCGCCCCATAGTCTTTCGGCACGGACTCCAGGCTCGTTCTCGCTCGGTGCCGCGATCCCGCGCGCGTCTCCCGCGTCGATCAGGGCCGCCCGCGTCGCGCCGGAGAGGCCGGCCCCGGAGACTGGCGCTTCCTCCATCGGACATCCGTCCGCAACGCCCGCGCCGGACCCCGACGCCCCCGAGAACGCGACCGAGCCGCGATCGGAGCTCTCCGGCTTGCGCCGTCTCGGCGGCGCTCTGCGAAATAAAGCCTCGCAGGCCTCTTCGGCGCTGGGGTCCGTTTTCGAGCGGCGCAACAAGACAGCCGAGCCGGCGGACGAAGAGGAAACCCTCGCCGCGGAAGAGGCCGCGGCCATCGCCGCCGCCGAGGAAGCCTCCGAGACGGACGAGGAGATCGAGGCGCGCGAGCTCGCGCAGTCGCAGAAGAGCGAGTCGGCGCCGCACGTGCTTTTCCGCCTCCGAAAGAACGTCGTCGTCGACGCGCGCTCGGTCCTCAATCAACACCTGGGAGGGCAGAACGGCGACCGCATCCTGTATCAGGACGTCGAACGCGTGCTGCGCCGGCTCCTGCGCGCGGCGGGGCATCCGCCCGAGGCCGTCCAGTTCTACATAGGAAACTCCTTCCTGCCCAACGCGTTTACGCTGATCCCAAATTCCGAGGCCGAGTACCTCCAGCAGAACGCGGGCATGGCGAAGGCGATGCGCGTCGCCAACGTGTTCCTGTCGGTCGGCCTCCTGCGCGCGCTCAAGAACGAGGAGCAGCTCGCCTTCGTCTTGGCGCACGAGCTCATGCACAATTGGAGAGGGCACCTGAAGGACATGGTCGCGACGGGCGACATCTTCCAGACCTTGGGACACTTCCATGAGTTCGAAGCGGACGTCGAGGGGATCAAGCTGGCCGCCATGGCGGGCTACGATCCCAAGGCGGCCGCCGGAGCCCTGGAAGCGCTGGACGAGGAATACGAGCGCCTCGCCCGGCAGTTCGCCATGTTCAAGAAAAAAAAGAACGACCTTGGCGAGATCCTGCAGAAAATCCGCGACGTTCATCCCCATAAGAGCCTTCGGGCCGCCGAGATGAAACGGCACGAGGCTGTCGCCCAGGAGCTCTTCGCCAAGGCAAACGCCTCGCGCCGCTGGCCAGCGGCCTCGCAAACCCCGCTATGGAAGGCCCTCGCGGCCGTCGAAGAGTCCCGGACCAACCTCGAGCGCTTCGGCAAGACGATCGAGACGATCCTCGCCAAGGCGAAGTCGGTCCACCTCGCCCTCTTTTCGCTCGAGCGATCCGTCGTCGCCGAGCGCTCCAAGGCGAAGCTCCGGATCGAGCATTACGCCTACATCGAAGAGGCCTACCGCGCATTGATCAAGCGCGCCAAGAGCTCGCGAGAGCTCGGGCTTCTGCGGAACTCGGTGCGCCGCCTCGCGGACGACACGATGAAGTTCCCGTCCAAGGCGCTGAACAGCGAGATCGCGACGAAGCAGCTCGACCTGACGATTCCCAAGCAGACGCGGACGACGCTAGTAGAGTACGTCGCCCCTGGCGCCCGGCTCGACAAGAAGGTGCGCATCGCCGGCGTCCTGCGCATCCTGGGCTCGCTGCGGAGCCGCGCGGAGCTGGACGCGGCGTACGCGGCCCTCTCCGAGGACTCGGAGACCCTCGCGGTCTTCGGCGAGAACTCCTGGGAAAAGCCGCCAGGCCTCGGCCGGCGCCTATGGGGCGGGGCGCGGCGCATCCTGAGCGCCGAGCTCGGCCGCCCGGCCCTGCCCGAGGAGATCATCGACGACCTCCTGGCGCACATGCACCCAGCCTGGATCGCCGCGTTCTACGAGCAGTTCAATGTGGAGATACTGGAGAGCGCGATCCTGGGACTGCCCGCCGGCGGGGCACCGGATACGGCGCGCGGCCGGCGCGACGTCGAACGCTTGGGACACCGCTCGTCCAGATTCGCGCCGTCCGAGCTCGCCGCCAGGCTGCAGCGCGTGCAGGAGACGTTCGATCGCTTCGACCCCAAGTCCCATGCCACGTTCGAAGGCATGGGCAAGTGGGGGGAACGGCACTACACCGCCGGCGAGTTCAACGCCGAGAAGCAGACGATGAAGTACGAATCGTACGCCCTTGAAGGCGTGTCGGCCCCGTCCATCCGAGACGCGATCGACATGATCATATGGTTCCACATGTACACGGGCTACGGCCCCGAGCCGCATCTCCTCCGACTCCTGAAGCGGGAGGGAAAGCTCGAATCCTTCATCCCCCAAGCGTACGCGGCACTGGGGGAGAGGCTCAAGACGGACATCAAAGGAGTCGCGACTCTCGCCGAGCGGAGGGATATTCTCAACGATTTCGCGGACAAGAGCGGCAAGCTCCTGGAGAAGCTCTTGCACGGCGTGCGTGACTTCAAGACGATCCGAGAGACGACCGAGCTCGCCTGGGCACAGATCGAGGCGCTCGTCGGCGCGCCGGAGCTCAACGCCGCATACCGCGAATCCAACCGGAGCCATCTCGTCGACAAGTTCTTCACGGTGATGGGGATCGCGCTGCGCCAGGCGGTCATCGCGGCCGACATGTCCGGAGACCGCCCCGACCGCGAGGAACTCGTGAAGGCCGCCCGCCTCGTTCGCCGCGTCGACAAGCTGGTCCGCGTCTACCCCGGCAGCGCGCTGGTAAAGGCGCACGCCCGCAACCTCGCGGACCGCATCGGCAGCGACGCGGTGTACATGAAGGCCTACGAACTCGCCTTGCCGGCCTCCCTGGAGCAAAAGCACTTCCGGATCGTGCGGTTCCTCATCCGATTCATGACCGACAGCGCGAGAGAGAAGGTGGAGGACTTGGAGAGGCTCGTCTTCAGTTGGTGGCACGAGTTCAAGCTCCGATGGTCCCGGCGCTTCGGCTTCGGGCCGCAGCTTCCGGGCATCCCCGATAAGGCCGCCCGCGATCTCAACACCAGGGACTTCGTTCATTTCCTTTCCGCAGTGGGCGACGAAAGCCTCGACGCGAGCACGAAGCTGATGCAGGTCGCCCTGCTCGACCGCCTCGACACGGAAGGCATGATGGGGGATGACGGAGAAGACCTCAAGGACGTCTTCGGCCGCGGCATCGGCCTCCGGGCGACCGCAGCAATGGGCCGGTGGCTGCTCGAAGACCTGGCCGCCGGGGCTGAGGACGCTCAGACGCTCCGGACCGTGACGCGGCAACTCCTGCGGCTAGACCGGCTCCACCCCGCGCTGCTCCAGCCGGACATCGGCTGGTTCCACTCCCGCGAAGGGCGCGACGACGAGGCCAAGTTCGAGTCCATACAAGGCTCCTACAAGGGCGCCTTTCGCCGCGGCGCGCAGTATATCCGGAGAAGCGAGGTTTTCCGCTCGGTGCTCAAGGCCGAGCA
Source organism: Elusimicrobiota bacterium (assembly GCA_016194745.1). Classification (GTDB taxonomy): domain Bacteria; phylum Elusimicrobiota; class Elusimicrobia; order UBA1565; family JACRDR01; genus JACQBA01. Next base: position 135,349 of record JACQBA010000015.1, on the reverse strand, counting down.
TCCTTTCCGCGGCGTGAACGTCCGCTGGGCGCACGTCCTGCTCGAGAAGCTGGACCGCTTCGGCGCCTGGCCCGCCTCGACCGCCGAGACGCTAGACCTCCTAGACCTGCTCAACTCGACCGGCGAATTCAGCGACAAGCTAGACGAGCGCATCGTACAGGTCGTGACGGCCGACCCGAAAGGCTTCCTCGACTGGGTCGCGGCCGACCGCAAGCGCTTCCGCGAGTTCCAGGACCACGACATGGCGAAGAAGGTCAAGATCCCGTGGCCGAACGAGCAGGAAATCCCCGTCCCCGAGGCGCACCCGCTGCGCGCGGTCCGCAACCCTAACCTCCGGGCGCAGCTCTTCGGCTTCCTCGCGGCGTCGGACCTGGGAGAAAAGCCGTCGTGGCGCTACCCGTGGCGGCGCATCGCCGCCTATTGGCGCATCCTGAAGCTCCTGCGCGCGGCGAAAAAGCACTTCTCGTGGGCCTTCCTGAACGACCTGCGAAAGATCACGCGTCAGGAGGAGACGATCGGAAACAAATTCCTCATCGTGCTGGAAGAGGCCGAGCGCGCCGCCTCGCAACGGGCGCGCGAAGCGGCCCTGCGCTGGAACCGGGGCGTCTTCCTTCCATCGGAACGCGAATTTCTGCGCGGCCACATCTACGATTCGATGGGACTGGCCCACGGGTGGCGGACCAAGCTGACCTACGAGAAGGAACAATTGATCGACACGTACCGCAAGCACCTGCTCACCCAATCCTTGGACGCCCTGATGAAGCTCTACCAAGCGTATGTCGGCGCGCAAGACCCGCTGTGGGGCGTCATCCTCGAGAACTTCCCGGAGCCGACGCGGGCGCGCGACGAGCTCGTGGAGCGCCTCATCAAGGCGCGCTCCCTCAAGCCGGGCGGACTCTTCTTCCTCGAGATGCAGAAGAGCTACCGCATGCCCAACCCGGTGCGGGTGGCGGAAAAGCAGCTCCTCGACCAGGCCGCGATCCAGATGGGCAAGTTCACGGCGGCGGAAAAAGTGGACATCATCCTGCACGCGGCCGGCGTCGAGCGCCTCAGCAAGGAGCGCATCAAGGGTTTCGACCGACGCATCCTCGAAGGCAAGCGAAAATCGATGGCGCGCGACTTCACCGCGATGAGAAGCTTCGCACAGCTCGAGCGGTACCTGAGTCTTGCGCACCGTAAGGACCGCGCCCTCATGGTCCTCTCCCTGTTCTACGACGAGGGAGAGAACTCGCTCGCAAAGGACCAAGTACAGGTTTGGCGTCTCTTCGAGCGCCTCGTCATCACGGGGCGCGACCTGCCGCCCTTCGTCGTGCGCCTCCTCACCGGTTACTTCAACGTGCTCAAGGCGGATGAGCGCGCCCGGCTTATCTCGGACATTGCGGCGATCGACGACGTCGGCCCTGACTTGAAGGGCCCTGAGATCGTCCGTGTCGCGCTCAGGAACGGCGGCGTCACCGGCGCCAAGATCGCCCAGGTGCTCGTCGTCCACAAGGGGCTCATCCCGGAGAAGTACCGCGCATACCTCGAGAATCTCGAGGAGTTCAAGGAGAAGGCGCAAGAGATGGACAAGATGAAGGCGTACCTCCTCTCGGAGGATCGCCTCCTTGAGCTCATCGACCGCGAGCTGAGCTGGGAGGACCCGCACTCGATCGAGGAGCTGCGCGCCATCAGCCTCGAGGCGGTGCCGGTTTCCGAAGAGAAAAAAGGCGGCTCGATCGGCGAGAAGAGCGCGGCGCGCGGGCGGCTCATCAAGCAGGTGCGCTACCTTCTGCGCGAGGAGAACGCCCAGGTCAAATCCATCGAGCGCATGGGGATGGAGCTCGGCGCGGGCTCGATCAAGATCGTCTACAAAGTCACGCTGAGCGACGGACGCGTGTGGGCGATGAAGCTGCGCGCGCCGGGAGCGATGTTCAAGAGCGTGCGCGAGTTCGAGATCATCGACGACTTGATCAAGGACCTCGAGCGCACCGGCGACTTGGACGTCCCCGGCATCCAGCAGCTCGTCGACGAGGTCAAGGCGCTCGTCACGGCCGAGATGAACTTCCTCAACGAGGCGAAGAAGGAGCACGCCCTTCGCGCGCGCATCGCGGCCCGGCCGTGGTACGCGCGGCTGATCGCTCCCGCGCCGCACGTCCCCAAGCCGCACCCGCTCCTCATCAGCGAGGACGTCATGATCGAGGAGTTCGTGCCGACGATCCGCTTCCGCGGGCTGGCCACCTGGTGGTCGCCGCGGCGACTGTGGACGCCGACTAAGAACGCGATCTCGAAAATGACGGTGCGCGAGGGGATGTTCGACCTGGTCTTCGACGAGCATCTCGAGCCCGACCCGCACAACGGCAACCGGCACGCGCGCGGCGGCTGGTTCTATCGCTTCTGGACCACGCTGGTGGTCATGGACTTGGGCCAAGGGACGACGCAGTCGGTCGAGTCGCTCAAGCCCTTCATGAAGGCGGGCGTGGCCCTGCAGAACGACGACTACGCCGGCGCTGCGCGCTGGCTGCTGACGACCGTCAACATCCCGCCCAGGGAGACGCCGGAATCGGTCCTCGCCGCCCTTGAGGAGGGCCTGCGGCGCGGCAAGACGGGGGGCCTCGTCGAATCGATGATGGAGGCGCTCCTCGAAGGCGAGCGCCGCAGCGCGCTCATCCAGGCGAGATACGCAGCCCTGCAGAAGGCGCTCGGCATCTACGTCGGCGACTACGGCGCGTACTTGCCTAAGGACTACATCTTTGCCGCGATGGAGCGCGCCGCCGTCGCGCGCGTGCTGCGAGACCGGCCGATCCCGCTGGCGAGCCTCGCGTGGCTCGGCCTGCGGCGCGCGGTGCTCCCCGCGCGCATTGTCCGCGCCGAGATGGAGGCGCTGATCGACTCGCTCAAAACGAATCTCAAGGAATCGCCTCCGTCCTCGTTTCCGGATAGGACGCCGCCCGTCTCCGTCGGGGAGCAGCACGGACCGCCTGCTCCCGCGCTGTGGCCCTGGGACCAACCTAGCTAAGCCGGCAAGTTTCTAGGTCCTTGGGGGGAATCCGCGGGGTGCTAATGACTCGACGCCGATTGGGTCCAAGGCTTCATACGATTCCTCGCGCGGAAAGCTAGGATGGCCGCGTAGGCGCTCTTCTCAGGAGGAAGATCATGATGAACAAGGTTCAATTCTCGGCGCTTTTGGCGCTGGCCGCGTTCGCTCCGTCTTTGGCATCGGCGGCGAAGTTCTCGTGCGAGTTCAAGAAGGCGACCGGCGACGGCGCCGAGGCGCAGGAGGTGTCGATCAAGAAGTGGGAAGTCCCGTCCGAGGCCATCACGGACAAGTGGCTTGAAATCGCCAACGAGTTTCCCGAGAAGTCGCCCGGCTTCAAGGTCTACATTAAGGTTCTCCGCTACGGCGGGATCTACGTGGACCGATCCATCGCGGCGAGCGGCTTCGAGTCTCTGGCCAGCGGCACGCTCAAGGACGGATTGACGACCGACCACGTCTTCATCACGCCCGACGGCTGGCGCTACTCCATCACCTGCTGGACCGAGTAATTCCGCCTAGACGGGGCTGGGCCGACCAAAAGGCCCAGTCCCGATGGCCCGATCGCACCTGACGCCTTCCAAGCGTCCCGGCTACGCTGGGAGCAGCCTCGGGAGGGGATCATGGGTCGCGATCGGGCACTTCTTTTGTCCTTGGCCGCGGTGCTTGCGGCTTTGCGTCCGCAGACCGCGTCGGCGACGCCGCACGGCTACGAAGAGGACCAACAGCACCGGATGGTCCAGGCGTGGACGAGCGATCCCGCCAAGAGCGAGAAGCTCCTCGCCTTCGGGCGGGAGCGCGGCTATTTCGATTCGCTGGAATCGTTCAACGCCCTCCCTTTCGACGCAAGGCTCGAGGCCGCGCGCCGGACCGACTTGATCGACCGCTACGCCGCGACGACGGCCCACCTCGAGCGCCTGGAGCGGGTTGGGGTCCCGGCGGAGACGTTCCGCCGCATCTCCTGGCGCGGCATGCTCGAGGCGCTCGGCCGCGCCGATCTGTCCGAGACCTATCTCGCCTCGCCGGAGCACGTCTCGAAGCTCGCGCTGATCAAGGTCGCGCCGGAGGATTTTCGCAAGTTGAACACCATTCAGATGAAGGCGGCGCTGGAACGATCTGAAACGGCCTTCGCGGAGCGCCAAGCGCTGCAAGCGACAAGAATCGGTCGGACACAGCTGCAGGTTCAGGACTTCCTGGGCGGTCTCTCCGAGCGCGTCTTCGGGCGCTAGGCGTTACGAGCCGCGCCGTCGCAAACGGCCGACACCCGCCGCGATCAGAAGCAGCGCGCCGAGCCCCATCGTCCCGAGTCCGATGTTCGCGAGCACGGGGTTGATGCAGGAGGCAAGGAAGACGCCGAACAGGAGCGTCGCGAGCCCCCAAACCCACAACGGCGTTGACGTCACTTAGTTGAGGTCGACCCAGACCGTCTTCACTTCGGTGTAAAGCCGGATGGCCTCATGCCCCGTCTCGCGGCCCCAGCCGGAGGATTTGACTCCGCCCCAAGGCATCGTGACGTCGGCCAGGTTGAAGGTGTTGATCCAGACCATGCCGCAGCGGAGCGCCTCGGCCGCGCGGAAAGCTTTCTTGACGTCCTTCGTCCACACACCGGCCGCGAGGCCGTACTGGGAGGCATTGGAGCGTGAGACGACCTCGTCCATCGACTCGAAGGGCATAAGCGCGGCGACGGGGCCGAAGATCTCCTCTTGGGCGATGCGCATCGTGTCTTTGACGTCCGTGAACACGGTCGGGTTCATGAAGTAGCCCTTGCCGAGGTCGCCCGCGGGGCGGTCGCCGCCGGCCATGAGCTTGGCGCCTTCGGACTTGCCGATCTCGACGTATTTCTGCACGCGCGCGAGCTGCTCCTCGGAGACGAGCGGCCCCATTTGCGTCTTCGGATCGATCCCGGGACCGAGCTTCACTTTCTTGGCGCGGTCGGCGATCTTGGCGGCGAGCTCTTCATACGCCGGCTTCTCGACGAAGATGCGCGAGCCCGCGCAGCAGAGCTGGCCCTGGTTGTAGAAGATGCCCATGTACGCGCTCTTCATGGCGACGTCCAAGTCCGCGTCCGCGAAGATGATCTGAGGGGACTTGCCGCCGAGTTCCAAGGAGACGCGCTTCAAATTTCCGATGCTGTCTTTGATGATCTCCTTGCCCACCTCGGTCGAGCCGGTGAAGGAGACCTTGTCGACGCCCGCGTGCTTGACGAGCGCGCGCCCCGTATCGGCCGCGCCGTTGACCACTTGGAACACGCCGGGGGGGACGCCCGCTTCCTCGATGATCTGCGCGAGCCTGAGCGCCGACAGCGGTGTCTGCTCGGCGGGCTTAAGGATGACCACGCAGCCGCACGCGAGCGCCGGCGCGATCTTCCACGCCGCCATCTGGAGGGGAAAGTTCCACGGGATGATGGCCGCGACGACGCCGACCGGCTCCTTCACCGTGTACGCGAACGCCTTGAGCTTGGGCGCGTAGGGCGTCGTCGTCGGGTACGTCTCGCCCATGATCTTGGTCGGCCAGCCCGCCCAGTAGCGGAAGTTCTCGATGACGAGGGGCAGGTCGCCGCGCCGCGCCTCGTTGATCGGTTTGCCGTTGTTCAAGGTCTCGAGCTCGGCCAGCTCGTCGAAATTCTTCTCGATCAAGTCCGCGATCTTCCAGAGGATCTTCGCGCGCTCGCCGGGGTTCATCTTGGGCCAAGGCCCTTTATCGAAAGCCTCGCGGGCGGCTTTGACGGCTGCGTCCACATCCGCCGCGTCGGCTTCCTGGACTTCGGCCAGCGCCTGCCCCGTCGCCGGGTTCATCGCCTTGAACGTCTTTCCTTTCTGCGAGTCGGCCCATTTCCCGCCGATGTAGAGCTTTTTGGGTCCGCCGGACAGGAACGCTTGCACCGCGGCGTTGGGCGCGGGAGGAGCGGACGGAGTGGGGGGAGTCGTCGCTGTCGTGGACATGGGCTTTTTCTCCATTAGAAATTTTCTCTGAGCGAGAAATCGATTATATTAATTTTCGACGAGATAGCCCGATCCCGAAAGCAGCCGGATGCCGTTGAAGATGGAGCTCGGTCCGACCGGGTGACGCCGCGAGCGCCCAGTGGGGGCATTCAGGCTCAAACAGTCTCAACTTTGGGTGTCAAAAATCGTTCAAATTTAGGTATTGATTTTTTGGGAATATCTGTTATCGTTTTGTTACCGCCATGCAGAAAATCCAATTAGCCGGTGTGCTGTTGACTCAGGCAAAGGGTTTTACGGCCCATTGCCCGGACGTCGATGTCTATGCCGATGGAGCGACTCCCGCCAAGGCCAAACGCGGCCTTCGCGAGTCGATCGAGATATATCTCGACGCCACGATCGCAAGCGACAAGCCTTGGCGACGCCCCGTGTCGCGCGGCGAAGACCCGCGCCGCACCTACCCGGACGCGGTGGTGGAGAAATTCTCCATCAAGTGCAGCTACTCCGGCCAGCTAAAATAACGGACGACGGGCTTATTGCGGCTTCGCCGCATGGCGCTCCGCCCATGCCTTTTGCGTGGGCGGGCGCAGTATGACGACGTGGCCGTCGAACCCCTTTTCGGCCAGGCGGTCGAAGGCGAGAGGCATCGGGCCGGCATGCAGGACGATGTCCTCGGGTCCTAGCACGCCGTCGCCGTCGGCGTCTCGGTAGAGGGCGCCGATGTGCTGGTACATGCGCTGGCCGGCGTAGCGGACGGCGATCCAGTCGCCGGGCTTGATCGCGGTTTTCCACGCCACCGCGCGATCCGGGCGTCCATCTTTCATCTCGAACTCGGCGACCGGCGGCAATTCCTTGACCAACGCGGCGACGTTGTAATCCCGCTTGGTTTCGCGCCCGGACCACTTCCCCTGTGCCGCGACCAGGACGTCCGCGCAGTCCGCGCCGAGGTAGAGATTGTTTTGGCGGGGCACCGAGCCGAACAGCGCGGGCACGTTGAAAAACGACGTCAGGTACCCTAGGTATCCCTCGCCGTCTCGGACCGATACGCGCAAGACCTTCGGCGACAGCCCGTATTGATCGGAGTCCTTTAGCCCGGGCGAGCTCATCCTCGTCCCCTGAACCTCGACCTCCGCTTGGAACCAGAAGCTGCCGACGTCCGCGTGGAAGTACTTGGAGCGGACGGTCTTGCTCTGGTAGACCCGCGTCCACGTCGCGCGCTCGCCGCGCTTTCCCGCAAACAGCTCGATCTCCCGCTGTCCGGAGAAGCGGTCCAACTCCTCCCGGTCGTAATGAATCTTGGCGAAGCCCTTCCACTTGTAGGGATCCGGATCCCAGGGGAAGTTCGCGTTGTTGTACATCGTATCGAGGTCCGGGAGGATCTGGAACCATCGGATCTTCGCCCCGTCCGGCGCGTCGACGCGCAGGCGCACCGACCGCCCGGCGAGCGGACTCAGCGCGTCGACGCTCTGCCACGGCCCGCCGTCGACGCTGGATTGGATCGTCAGCCGCCTCGGGGCAGCGCCGAGGGGCGACCCGCCTAGAACCAGTAGTCCGAGCAGGAGCGCCGCGCGAGATGCCACGGCTCCAGTATAGTGCCAGTTCCGTCGAAAAGCACGAGGTTCGTCGCCTGCGGGGCACGCCTTGCCGAACGCCGCAAACCGAGCTATCCTAGCCGGGATGAACGAGAACCAGCGCGACTGGGCCCGGTGGGGGATCCGCCTCGTCGTCGTGTTCCTCGCGGGGTATTTGGCCGGCAGTCTTTGCGGCCAAGCGCTCGGCTCCGTCGTCACGTTCCTCGCGCAGATCGTCGGCAGTCTCGCGCAGCCGCTGCTCTATCTCGTCGGCCTCGCCGGAAGCTTCGCCCGCTTTTTCGCCGCGGCCTTCGTCTATTGCCTGCTCCTCCAGTCCAACCCGAAAGGCGCCGCCGTCGGCGCGTGGGCCTCGCTCTTGGCCCTCGACGTGTTGACACGGCCGTCAACGATCGTCACGTTCCTGTACCCCATAGTCTGGATCCGGATGGCGCTCGACGTCTCCGCCGTGTTCCTCGGGGCGCGGGCGGCGGACGAGCGCCGCCACCGCGAGATCCCGCAGCGCTTCATCGCCTTCATATCGGACGTCGTCAACGCGCTCGTGCCGCGGCAATGAGATATAATCCGCGCATGACGACCCGACACGCTGTCGCGGCGATCGCCGCGCTCCTCCTGCTGGCGCCGCTCGCCTCCGCCAAGCCCAAACCGAAGGCGGCCGCCGGCGGGCCTCCCGTCCTCACCCGCCTCGATCCGCCCGCCGGGCTCGCCGGCGTCGGGAAGGCGCTGCGGGTCAAGATCGTCGGCAAGAATTTCGCCAAGGACGGCAACATTGTGACCTTCGGCGCCATGACGCTGCCGATCCTGTCCTCGCGCAACAACGGGACCGAGATCGTCTTCGAGATCCCCGCGAAGATGCCGGACGAGGCCGCGGACGCGCCCCTGCCTCTCGCGGACGCGAAGTACACTGTGACCGTGAAGACCGACGCCGGCATCAGCAATACCCTCGTCTTCATGGTCATGGCGCGCTGACTGCATGCGCCCCGTCCTCGCGATCGTCGCCGCCACGCTCCTGAGCTGTCAGCCGGCCGCGTGGGCCAAGCCGAAGGAAAAGGCGAAGGCCAAGAAAGGGCCCATCCTCGTGAAGCTCCAGCCCTCCGCGGGCATCTCCGCGATGGGCATGATCCAAAAGGTCAAGATCATCGGCACGGGATTTCAGCCGCTTGGAAACGTCGTCCGCTTCGGGCCGGTCAAGCTCGAGTCTATTGCGTCCAAGGGCGGCACCGAGATCGAATTCTACGCTCCCACGGAAGTCCCGAGCGGCGGGGAAGTGCCTCCCATGCGCTTGGGGCAGGGCGAATACAAGGTCACCGTGACGACGGCCGAAGGCACGAGCAACGCGCTCGTTTTCATGGTGATGGACCGCTAGCCGGCGGGCCGAAAGACCCGCTCCCGGACGGGCCGAAGGTTCCTTTCCCGGCGCGCGCGCTTCGTCTATCCTAATCCCAGCGAAGGAGCTTCGATCCCATCGAAGCGGCAGGAGGGCTGCCCCCACCTTCACGAATGCAGCAAAGGAGGCAGCCCATGAAGAAGTTGTCGCTACTTGCCGCGGTCGTCCTGGCCGCGCAGACCGCGTCGGCGGCCGTCGACGCGAACGCAATCCTCGGGATGTGGAAGGCGGAGAACGGAAACGTGATCCGCATCGCCAAGAACGGGGACGTCTACTCCGGCACCCTCGAGCAGCTGGTCAACCCGGACGCGGTCCATAAGGACCTGCGCTCTCCCGGCGCGTCCATCATGCGCGGGATGAAGTTCAAGCCGGGACTAACGAGCTCGGGCGCGCTCGCGGGCAAGGAGTACGGCTGGTCCGGCGGCCAGGTGGTCAAGGCCAACTCCAAGAAGGCCTCGATCGAGAACGAATGGTACGACGGCTACGCCTACGTCGAGGGCCGTACGCTGTACCTGCAAGGCTGTTACGGGCTCTGCGACCACAAGGTATACACCAAAGTCGACTGACAACGTCGCGTTCCATATTTCGCGGCTCCCGACCAACGGCGGGAGCCGCGACTCTTTCTTGAGGACGCTCCCATCCGGGGCAAGAACAGCTGGGCCCAATGCCTTCGCGACGCTGGGCCTTTCTCTCCTGAGGCGGTCCGACCGCGCCTGCTACAGTGAGGGCGATGCAGGGGGGCATGCTCGCCGCATTCGCCGTCGCCGCGCTCGCGCGCAGCGCACTCGCCGCCGGTGGTTCGGCCGCGACCTGCCGCGGCGCCGACGGTCTGCGCGACGGAGCCGCTGCGCCCTGCGTGAAGGTCGTCGACGAGATGAACGCCTTCCGCGCGCGGCGCGGCGAGGGCGGGGGACTCCTCGAGACCCAAGCCAAGCCCGACAGCGCCCGCGCCAAGCTCGAGTCCACCTTCTACGGCAAGATCGTCCCCTCGGCCTACCGCGAACTGCCGAAGCTCTCCGACGGCCTTCTGCTCGGCCTCGAGGGGATGGCCGCCGCGGCCAAGCACGACGTCGCCGCCGCTTTCACGAGCGCGAGCGATGAGCGCCCGCCGCGCCACAAGCTCATGCACACCTTCGGCACCGTCGCCATGTTCGAATTCGTCCCGGACAAGAGCAGCCCCTACACCGGGCTGTTCAAGGGTGGTGCCGGCGTCATGCGCTTCTCCTACGAGGGGCCGCCGAGCGTCGTGGGCAACGTGCCGGGCGTAGGGTTCAAGTTCTACGTGGACGGCAAGCCTTCCCAGACCATGCTCGCCATGCACAGCATGAGCGGCCAAGGCGAATCGACGAACGTGTTCCTCCGGCCGATGTCCAACGTGCTGCCGCCGTCCGACAACGCCATCGCGCGGACCCTGCAGACTCTCTACGAGAAGGCCTTCGGCCGCAAGGGGGGCACGGAACAGAGCGTCGCGGGCCTGGCGAGCGTCTCGGTGGACGGAAGCGCGGTCTCGCGTCCCTCGGCCCCGTACCAAGTCTTCCTCCAGCCCACGCACCAGGACGGAATATCGCTCTCCTCCACGAGGGACTTTCGCGAGGACCTCGCCGCGGTCAAGCCGGGCACCGCCGTCTACGAAGTAAGCGCCTCGGCCGGTCCCGGCCAGGCGCCCGCGCGCATCGGCCAGATCGTGACCCGTTCTCCCTTCGTCGCCTCGGAGTACGGAGACAAGTCGCTTTCCTTCCGGCACGCGAAATCCGAATAGCCCGCACCTGGCGCCGCGGCCCGAGTCCTGGTACGCTCTGCGTGATGACCCGTCTTCCCCTGTCCGCTGCCGCGGCCTGCCTCCTCCTCACGATCCTCGCGGCCGGACTCTTCCTCTGCTTCCGCGGCGCGCGCGGAAAGGAGGGGCTCGGATTATCCGGTCCCATGTCCGACATGACGATGGTCGAATCGGTCTGGAGCGGTCCCCAGACGGTGGCGATGGCGCCCGAGGAAACGGGATTTACCGTCTACAGCATGGCGCCCGACAAGGTCCGCGAAATGAGCCTGCGCTTGAGGCGCGATCCCGCCTTCCGGGACCATCCGTCGGACGGATGCCGAAATCTCGCTTGGACCCAGGCGCCGCCGGACGTCAAAGGACGGCGGTTGTTCCACGAGATCGCGGCCCGCATCGACGCGGATCCGCAGGAGAAAGGCTCGCCTCCGTATCTGGCCGGCAATAGCCGCGAAGCCTTCATCGAGAGCCTGCTCGACTCTTCCGAGACGCTCTACGTCCCATTCTGCGGCGAGGCGGGGTATCTTTTCAGTCCCGAGAAAGGGCTCTTCCTCGAGTTCGGGTCGCGAAAGCTCTAGGGCTGGCGTCCCTTCTTCTGCGCGTCCGGCTTCTTTGGCTCCTCGGGAGGGGCGCCGGGGCACTTCATCTTCGTCTGCTCCTTCCGGAGCAGCTTGACCGCGTCCTTGTCCTTCGCCGCGGCCTTCGCCTCGATCTCGCGCTTGAGACGTTCGCACCGGCGCGCCTTCGCGTCCGCCTCGCAGTTGAGCTTCGCGCGCTGCTGCTCTGTATGGGCGAGCATGCCTTGGTACGCCCGGCGCATGGCGACGTCGCCGGAGGACGAAGCGGGAGAGCGCTTCATCGAGGCCAATTGCTCGTCGAGTTCCTCGCAGGTCACCTGTTCGCAAAACGCGGGCGCGGCGCAAGAGAGGAGCAGCGCGGCGGCGATATTGCGGATCATGCCGCCACAGTATAGGAGGAGAAGCCCATATGGCGCAAGCGCGGCAGGGCCGATTTCCTATGGGCGGCTAGGCCCTTCGCCTCACTTCTTTGCGCGGGCGATTCAATAGAATCCTCGGCAGACGCAACCTAGGAGGACACATTGATGAAGATTCTCGCCGTCGTCGTCGCCGCAGCGCTGTCACCGTCCCTTTCCTTCGGCCAGCAGGCCCGAGGCTTGCTCGCGCAGGAGGCGGGCATCCAGGTCGAGCAAATCCGCTCGCTGCATCCGGACACCGGCCGCGCTCCCGACGTGTTCAGCCGCTGCGGAGGGTTCGACGTACCCAACGCGCGCCATATCTCGCCGGAATCCGTCGCCGCGCAGGCGAACCGCTGTCTCCACAGCCACGGCTACGCCGCGGCCGGCACTCCGGTCACGGTCAACGCCCGCATCAAGTTCCACCCGGCTTGCGGCAGCGCGAATCCGAACGACTGCAAGTCGATCCAGCTCGTCATCGTCGCGAGCCACCCGCGCTACACCGGCGCCGCGAACAAGACCGCCGCGGACCTCAACGCGTCGCTCGCGGTGCGCCGCGTGAAGAACACGCTCGTCGGCTACCACACGACCACGCATCTCGTCGTGCCGGTCCACGGCAACCGCTAGACGCTTCGGCCTCATCGCCTCCCAAGAGCTTTTTGCTAAGCTTCCGGCGACGGAAGCCTTGGGAGGCTTTTCTATTATGATCACCGCAACGCTCGTCCTCGCCGCCGCTCTGATCGCACCCGCGTCCGTCCGCGCGGCCGCTCCGATTCAGACCGAGTACGAGAAACAGTGCGACGAGCTCGCGCGAGGCGGAGGACAGTCGGAGAAGGAGCGCCTTTGGAAGCTCTTCGAGGTCGACTGGAAGTACCGTATGACGGAATTTCCCGAGTGGGCGACTTCGGTCGGATATCCCGGACAGAACGGACGCTGGACGGACCGCTCCCTCGAGGCGGCCGCGCGGCGAAAGCGCGAGACCGAGGCGCCGCTAAAGGCCGTCCGCGCGATCGACCGCTCCAAGCTCACCCCGGAAGACGCCCTTAACTACGACCTTTTCAAGTACCAGGCGGAGATCGCGTTCGACGGCCGCGTCTTCGACGACGAGCTCCTCCCGATCAACCAGCGCCGCGGCGTCCAGCAGAACCTCGCCATGACGCTCGATTCGAGCCCCGCCGCGACCGTGCGCGACTACGAGGACGTCCTGCAGCGGCTGCGGGGCGTCTCCGCCGCGGTCGATCAAACGATCGCGCTGCTGAAGGAAGGCTTGAAGAAGGGAATCACGCCGTCCAAGGACACGCTGGCCGACGTCGACCATCAGTTCGAGGCCTACGTGGGGGACCCGCAGGCCTCGCCGCTGATGAAGCCGTTCAAGGAGATGCCCGCCGCAATCTCCTCCGCGGACCAGGCGCGTCTGCGCGCGGAGGCCGCGAAGATTCTCGCGGACGACGCCGCTGCGGCCTACCGGCGCCTGAGGGAGTATTTCGCGAAGGAGTATTATCCGAAGTGCCGCGCGACGCACGGCTGGAGCGCGCTGCCCAACGGCAAGACGTGGTACGAGTTCAAGGTGCGCGACAACACGACGACGCGCCTCAGCGCCAAGGAGATCCACGCCCTAGGCCTCTTGGAGGTCAAGCGCATCCGGGCTGAGATGGACAAGGCGCGCGCCGAGACGGGATTTGCCGGAACCTTCGAGGAGTTCAAGGTCTACCTCCGAACCGATCCTAAGTTCTACTACGCGAGCGCCGACGAGCTCCTCGCCGGCTACCGCGACATCGCCAAGCGCATCGATCCCGAGCTCATCAAGGTCTTCGGCCGCCTGCCGCGCTTGCCCTACGGAGTGCGTCCCGTCCCCGCGTTCTCGGAGAAGTCGCAGACGACGGCCTACTACATGCGAGGCTCGCCCAACGCCGGCCGCCCGGGCTACTTCTTCGCCAACACCTATGACTTGAAGACGCGTCCCAAGTGGGAGATGGAGGCGCTGACCGCGCACGAGGCCGTCCCGGGCCACCATCTGCAAATCTCTCTCGCGCAGGAGACCGACGATCTGCCCGAGTTCCGCAAATACTCGGGACCCACCGCCTATGTCGAGGGGTGGGGCCTCTACTCGGAGAGCCTCGGCGCGGAGCTCGGCCTCTACAAGGACCCGCACTCCCGCTTCGGCCAGCTCGTCTACGAGATGTGGCGCGCGTGCCGCCTGGTGGTGGACACCGGGCTCCACTCGATGGGCTGGAGCCGCCAGAAGGCGATCGACTATTTCCTCGAGAACACGAGCAAGACCTCGCACGACATCGAGGTCGAGATCGACCGCTACATCAACACGCCGGGCCAGGCGCTGGCCTACAAGCTGGGCGAACTGAAATTCAAGGAGCTCAAGGCGCACGCGAAAGCGGAGCTCGGCGACCGCTACGACGTGCGCGCCTTCCACGACGCGGTGCTGGCCTTGGGCGCGGTGCCGCTCGAGATCCTCGAGTCGCAGATGAAGGCGTGGGTCGCCGCGCGAAAAGCCGCGCGCTAGCGCCGGTAGCGGATCTCGACGCGCTGGTTGACCTCGTCCTGCGGGCGGCTGCCCACGACGAAGTCGGTGGCGCCCCGGCCGTGGAATAGGACCGGCACGTTCCGCAGGTTCGGCCGGCTCTCCAGCATCCTCCGCAGCGCCTCGGCGGCCACGCGCGCGCGATTGTTGGAGAGCGTCATATTGTCCGAAGGCGTTCCCGAGATGCTCGCGAAGCCGTAGACCTCGATCGCGCGCACGCCGGCGATGCGCTCGAGCGCGTCGGCGTGCGCGCTGATCCACGCGAGACCCGCCGGCGTCAGCTCGAAGCTGCCGGTCCTAAACAGGGCCGCACCTCCGGGGCCGGTGCCGTGTCCCGGCTCGACGGAGCCCGGCTCGCCCAGCCCCGGTCCGGGGCCCTGGCGGGTGGGGCGCACGACGTCGCCCAAAGGCTGGCCCGTCGGCTCGACCGCCGGCCCCAATGCCGCGCGCCGGCGCGCTTCCTCGATGCGGCGCAGGGCGTCGGCGTCGTTGTTCGCCCGATGTTCGGCCTCGAGCGCATCGAGATCCGAAACCCGCGGCTCCGTCACCTCGCCCGTGACGACCGGCCCCGTGCGCGGCTGCTCCCGCGCGGTGCTCGGCGCAAGCCCCGGCTCGCCGGTCGTCTGGCCGGACGGAGTGCCCGCGATGATGATGCTCGAGGGGGAGATCGAGATGATGTCCACTTCGATCGGCCGCTGGGGCGAGGGCCGGTCGCGCAGCGGCGTGAGCGCCTGGAACTGGGTGAGCTGCGGAGCGCCGAGGGGATCGGCCTCGCCCGTGAAGAGCTTGACGCCGAGGAGGCGCCCCGAGGCGAGCGCGCCGTGGATCGGAGCGAAGGTCAGCATGTCCTCGAAGCGCAGCGACTGGTCCCGCGAGAAGACGGAGCGCGGCACGTCCATCGCGAGGGTCGGCGCCGTCTGCTCGTTGGAGCGGCGGCGGAACATGAAAAGATCGCCCCAGCCCTGACTCCATCCGGAGACGTACGGGCGCTCGAGCTGGTTGCGCTCCAGCACGCGTCCGATCGCCAGCGCCAGCGTCTCGTCGCGCGCCACGTCCCGCCGCGCGAAGAAGTCGGAGGCCCCGAAGGCGCCCGGGCCATGGAAGAGATCGCGCAACGTGAGGCTCACTCGGCCGGGAAGGTCGCGCACGCTGAGGCCGAAGGCATCCATGACCGCGCCGACCGCCGTCTCGACCGAGGAGGAGTCCGGCGCGTAGCGCTGCGCCTGCGCGAGGGCCGCCGCCACCTGGCGCGCCCGCTCCGGGCCGAGCGTCTCGAGGATGCGGCGGCCGAGGTCCTGCGTCGCCCCGCCGAGGCCCAGCCAATCGATCGTGCCGGTGACCGCTCCACCAATCGAGCGGCCCACTCCGCGGAAGGCGCCGCCGATCGTCGACGGCAGTGACTGCGAGACGAGATTGTAAGTCTCGCCGCCGTAATCGGTGATGAAGGCGACAACGTGGCGGGAGGCCGCGGCGACCGCGACGCTGCGCTCCGCCCGCGCGACCGCGCGCTCGGCCGCGCCGGCCGCGTCCTGCTCCTGATCGATGCGCGCGGCGATGGCGGCGCGCCTAGACCTCGCCGCCTCGAGAACCTGGCGCGCGCTCGTCTCCGCGACTCGAAGCGTGTCGGCCGCGGCCAGGGCCTCGCCGTGGAGACGCACCGCCCTTTCCGACGTCTCGGCGTGGGCCTGGACGACGCCCTGCTGGAGAGCGACCTGGGCGTGGATCCCCGCGAGAGCCTCCCTGTATTGCCCCAGGATGCCCTGAAGCAGCGCGTTGGCCTCGGCGGAGCGCTGCATCACGAACTCCACGCGGCGATTCTCGTCGTGATTGCGCCGGTCTGTCTTCGGCTGCGAGGACCCGAGGCCGACCGCGGCGACGCGGCGGCCGTCGGTCATCGCCTGGAACACCTCGGGCTCGTTGCGCTGCAGCCAGTTCATCAGGAGCTGGTGCGTCGCCGCCGCGCGCTGTTCCGACAGAGTGGCGTTGTGGGACACCGAGCCCCGCACGTCGGTGTGTCCCTCCAGGCGGGGGAGGAAGTCCATGATATTGTGCCCGGCCTCCCGCAGCATGCGGAACATGGAGGAGACGGCGCGTCCGAGGCGCTCGACCCTGCCCTCCTGCCCCGCCTCGGGCACTGCGACGTTGTAGCGGAAGTTGATGTCCGTGCGCATCCCGGCGAGGATCGACTCCGCGTTCTGGATCTCGAGAGCGGTCCGCGCCGCGACCTCTCGGAGCCGCGCGAGCTCGGCCTCCGAATCGGCGAGCGCGGTCTCGGCCCCCGCCCTCTCCGCCCGTCGCGCGGCCGCCAGACGGACCGCGGCCGCGATCTGCTCGTCCACCGCCAGGACGCCCGCCTCGGCCGTCGTGATCTCGCCGTCGGCGGCCGTCACCTCGCCCTGCAGCGCCTGGATCTGCGTCTCAATCTGCGCGACCTCGCCCCGAAGCCTGGCGACCGTCTCCCGCAAGGGCCTCGCCGACTGGCTCGGCGCGTTGATCGCCGTCGCGCTGGCGGCGGTGCGGTTGATCACGATGACCGGGGTGCCCGGCTCGAAGCGGTCGTCGGCCGACGCCGAGCCGAATAGGATGCGCGCCTCTTGGGGCAGTTCCAGGCCGATGCGCCGCTCGAGGCGATACTGGTGCTCGGCCGCGCTCTCGAAGCGCCCGCGCTCGACCGGCGCGAGCTCGAGCCGCTCGCCGTCGATACGCAGGCCCTGGAACGGCAAAGAGGTCCTCATCTGCGGATCGTGCCGGAACTGGTGGACGTGCCCTTGGAGCGCCGCGAGCCGCTCCGCCGGGCCGAACGTCCGCCCCTCGGCGCGCGCCCTCGCCTCCTGCGCGAGAACGAAGGCGTTGACGCCCTGCATCACGCCGTCCGAGAACTCGCTCAATTGACGTGCCGCCGCGCGGAACTCCTCGTCGGTCGCCGCCCGGCGAACCTGCCCGAGAAGCTCATCGTAGCGCGCGCCGTCAAGCTGCGGCGCGAACGCGCGCATGAGGCCGCGCAGTCCGCCGTGCAGCGCGAAAACGTGCTCCCGCGCGCGGCCGAGCCTGTCCTCGGTCCGGACCGACTCGCCTTCCCAGATGTCCTGAACGCGGCTGCGCGCCTCGGGGCCGAGGAGGGTCTCGCTCCACGTCGCATCGGGCCTCGGCCCGAGATGGCGCCACGGATTGGCGTCGGGGGCCTGGCCGCGGGTCAGCGGCGCGGGCTCCTGGACCACCGCGCCGTGCGGACGCGGCGGCAACGCGGCGACCACTGCGGCGTACTCCTGGATCTGCCGCTGGATCGCAGCGTCGAGCGTCGGAGCGCAGCCGTCCCGGCAAAGGCCAAGCGAATGGAGCCAGCGCTCCGCCTGGTTCACCGCGGTAAAGCGCCGCGCGTCCAAGCAGGCCTGGTCCCCGCAGTAGCGCACGCCGACGTCGGCGGCCGTCGTCTCCTCGGTCCTCACGACCGCTCGACCGTCCGCCCCGCGCCACACCGTGTAGACGCGCCCGGCCACCGCGCGGAAATCGCCCGTCAATGCCGCCGGCGCGGCCGGCGCGACGGGGCGCTCGCGCGGCACGATCTGATCGAAAATTTCGTCGATGCTTCCGTCCGCCGGGCCCCGCCAGTTGGAGAATGCGAGCGCCAGCGCGGACACGTGGCCCGGATTGTCGACCCGTCGCGCCGCGAGAAGTTCCCGCAGACGCGGGTGGCGTTCCGCCAGGCCGGCCAGGGTCTCCGCGTCGGTCCGTCCCGGCCGCGCCGCGAGCGCGTCGCGCGGCTCGGCGTCCTCATCGGAGGTCAAGACGACCGGGACGATCGCCGCGGGGCCGTCGAGCCTCCGGGACATGGGCGCGCCTAGAGCAGCTTGATGAATCGGAGTGAACTGCCGCTGGGAGTCCGAGCCGAGCGGCAAGCGCGCCAAGCTCATATTCGGCGCTTCCTGTCGGCGGCCGTAGAGGACGTCGACGGCATTGGTCGCCGCCTTTAGCCCCGGGTTGGATTGGAGGGCGACCACCGCGGCCTTGACCTGCGGCGCCGCGTCCTCGCCTCCGCAGGCGCCGGACTCCGCGTCGCACTCCTCGGGCTCTCGCTCCTCTTTTCCTCTGCCCGCGATCCTCGTCGAGGGCTCTTCTTTATTGCAGTCGGACTGCCCCTCTTTGCAATCCTCGCGGTCCGCCCGCGCGGGCTCTTCCGCGCGAAGGACGCGCCAGGGAACGCCCGATTGAAGCAGCACGGCCAAGGATAACAGAAGCCTCGCCGCACGGACCCCCCGCCCCGAGTGCATGTCGACAAGATAGGCCTCAGGGGGCTTGCGCTAAAGGGCCAAAGGACCTATATCGTATGGGTCCTGCGCTCTAGGGCCGAAACGATACCGATCTATTACCGCGGAGGGAGAACACTTAGGATATGGGCGATCGACGCACGCCGCGCGGGCATCGTACGACACTCGTGAAGCGAGGACTATCCATGCACGCTAGACTGCTTGCGGTGTTTGCGCTGCTCCTGGGAGCATGGCTGACGCGCCCTCCCGCGATCCGCGCGGAGGGGGACGGGACTCCCGCGCGCGACTCCTCCGAAGAAAGGGAAAAAGAGGATAAATCCTCCTGCGAGGACGACCAGAAGTGCGACAAAGACTCTTCGCTGCAGCGCCGAGACAACGTCTGCGACCTTGACGAGCCGGGCTGCGACCAAAATGACGAGGGAGTGGAGCTGGCGTTCGCCGCTACCGTGAACCACCGGCACCGGAGCTGACACCGGGTTGCCGATCTCCGCTCTTCCCTATATACTACGTCCTATGGCGTCCATTAGACCGGCGATCATCCTAGGCGCCGCTCTCTGTCTCGCGGCATTCGGCGCGCGCCCGGCGACGGCCCAGTTCCGCAAGCCCGACCCCGAGGCGGCGGCGGCCAAGAAAAAAGCGGCGGAAGAAAAAGCCGCCGCCGAGGCCAAGGCCCGCCAGTTCGAGCGCCTCGTCAAGCGGTACCAGCGCAACAACAACGACACCTACACGTTGGCGAAGATCATGACCACAGCATCGTCCATGGACCCGAAGCCCTCGATTCCGGCGGACGCCGAGCGGCTGTTCGCCCGGGCGAACGCGATCATGAAGAAGGCGAAGACGCCGAAGGAATCGGAGAAGGCGGTGCCCCTGTACGAACAGGCGCTGCAGATCGCCCCCTGGTGGCCCGAGGCCTACTTCAATATCGCCGTCGCCTTCGAGGCCGCGAAGCGCTTCGACGACGCGGGAGGAGCCTTCAGCCTGTATTTGATGACAAAGCCCGAGGAGAAGGACGCCGCCGAGGCGAAGCGCCGCATGGACGCTCTAGCGGGGAAGAAGGAGCGAGCCGCGCGAGAACTCACGCCGGAGGAAATCGAGCGCCGAAAAAACGTGAGTATCGCGGGAGACTGGATCAGCCCCAGCGCTCCCGACAAGGGAGTGCAGCTTCGCTTCAAGTACGTGGACGACGGCTGGACGATGGAGGAGCCGGCCCGCAGTGCCGACAACTTCAGCGTCGTCAAGGCCAACCGCAAGGAAATCCAATTCGACCGGGTCCCCATCATCTATGAGATCCGCCACGGCGAGCCCGTCCCCAAGCGCGCGAGAAAGGGAGGCTGGCACGTGCACTGCACGCTGTCGGACGACGGCTACCGGCTGCACTGCAGCGCCAAGGTCTTCGGCGACTCGGAAGGACTCTCGTCGGGCACGGACGAATACGTGCGGTCCGAATAGGTCTTTCGACCCATCTGAACCCAGGCCTTTCGCTCCGTCATGTGAGTGTCACATCTCTCCAAAGAAAGCGTTCTCTTTTGTTCCTACCAACGCCGCGCGCGTCGCGGTTAGAATATGCGGTCGTCAAACGCTCAAGACAAAGGAGATTGAAAGAAATGGTTGGAAAGGTGTACACCCCGAGATCGTTCGCCCGCATGGCCTGCCGACACGACGCCGAGCTCCTCAAGGAGCTCGCCCTCGTCACCGCCGCTTCCGCCGTACTCGCCCTCATGCTGTTCATTCGGATGTAGCCTCCGTCGAGCGGCCCTCCGTCGGATGCGCCCTAGGGCCCAGCAAGGCATGGGCCCCATATCTCGCGAACGGTGCCCTCATGGCCTTATCGGGCCGTGATGCGCCGGTGATATGATCGCTAGCATAGTCGTGCACGGAGGGATTGCTCATGACTCGTAGAATCATCTCGTACCTCACCGCGCTCGCGATCTTCGCGGGTACCGCGCCCGCCTTCGCCGAGAGACAGTTGTCTCTCGCCGGGGGGCTGCCGGACCTGCCGCAGATCTCGATTGGTGAATTCAAAGCCCGGACCAGCGGAGAGCTGCAGCTCGTCCGCGGACCCAGGCAGGCGGACCCGGAAGACGAAGAAGACGAAGAGGAAAGCGAATCGACCGCCGGCGAGGGAGCCGTAGACGCAGACGCGGCGGCGCTCAACGTCGCGATGGGAGCGCCGACCGGCGCCACGGCCGATCCGAGCCAGGAGACGGATTATCTCATGCCCAAGACGGAGTACGTCCTTTCCTACAACAACGTCACGCACAACCCGAACTGGGTCAGCTGGCACGTCAACAAGAGCTGGATCTCGGATAACGTCGAGCGGCAGAACAACTTCCGCCCCGACCCGACCCTCAATGAGCTCGTCAAGACGCGCGGCTGGGTGGCGGTCACGAAGGCCGACTACAACCGCACCGGCTTCGATCGCGGACACATGTGCAACTCGAAGGACCGGACCCGCGATTCCACCGTCAACGACAATACGTTCTTCATGACGAACATGGTGCCGCAGGCCCCGGCCAACAACCAGAAGACCTGGATGTGGCTCGAAGCCCAGACCCGCGATTGGGCGACCGCCGAGGGCGACGAGAAGGAAGTCTTCGTCGTTTCCGGCCCGGCCGGCCGCGGCGGCGACGGCGTCGTCAAGGGAAAGGACAAGGACACCGGCAAGAACGAGACCCGCCCCGTGCAGGCCGACGGCATCCCGCTCAAGCGCAACGGACGCGTGGTTGGCGAGATCAACGTCCCGAAGTGCACGTGGAAAGTCATGCTGATCCTGCCCGCGGGGAAGACGTCTCCCTCGGACGTGACGGAGCAGAACGCCCAGGTCGTCGCGGTGATCATGCCCAACAGCGAGTCCATCATCCACGCCAAGAAGGACGACTGGAAGAAGTATCAGGTCTCCGTCAAGCAGGTCGAGGACATGCTGCGCGCCACGACCCCCGCCGGGAACATGAAGTGGCCCACGAGCTACAGCTTCTTCTCGAAGCTCAACCCGTCGGTCGCGCAACGGCTCAAGCAGCAGAACGCGTCGCGCAACCCGACGACCTGCAACTGAGCCCGGACTGTCGTGGTCCCGTCACGGAGAATTTGCCTCTCCACCGTGGCGGGGCGGCGGCCCGGCTGATACAGTACTAGTGCAGGGCGAGGTCCTTCGGGACCTCAAACAAGCAAGGCACCAGATTTCCTAAGCGGAAATCGGGTGCCTGCTCGTTTTACTGTTTGTCCTTGGAGCCGATGTAGGAGCCTTTGAAGGCGTCGATGTAATAGATCGTCGACCCGACTTCCGCTTCCCAGATCAAGGTCACCTTCATCAGCTCGGCCTGCTGAAAGGGAGAAACCTTGTAGTTCATGAGGCGCATCGCTCCCTTGCGGGTATACTTGCGTCCCATCCCTTCGTTCATCGAGCCCGGCTCGCCCTCGAGCATGAGGTTCATCGCCTGGTCGCTGTCGATGAAATCGCCGGAGATCGGCTGGTGGAAGGCCAAGTCGATGGGGATCTGGCTCGCCTTGCCCATGCCCACCTTCCCGTTGCAGGCGTAGGCGGTCTCGACGGACCTCCGGCGGGGATTATAAAGGTAGTACGTCCACCCGTCGCCGACCCCGACGCAGCGCACCGAGCCATACGCGTCGGCGATGCTCTCTATCCCCATCAGCGTGGAACCCGGCATCTTCCGCTGCACGAGCGCGAGAACCTTCTTCACATCGGTCTTGGCCGTATAGAGGCCGTCACGGTGCGGCCGCCCCGCGATCGGCCGCTTGCCCGCGTTCTCCGGGCCGGAGCCTTGCTCCTCGCGCAGAACTCCGAGGTCTTTGGCGTTCGAGCCCCCGCCCAAGATCGGGTCCTTGATCGCGCCCAGGGCGATCTTGCCCGCTTTTGCGTTGACGATGTACTGGTCCGTCCCGACTTTGACCATCCAAAAGGCCGGCTGCGCCTTGTAGGCGGGGTCGCGGGTGCACATGAGGGTCAGCGTGAAGGGACGCTTGCCCCGCCCGCCGTGATCGTCCGGATTGACCGAGATGCGAGCGCGCGCGAGCGCGGAGAACACCTCCGGCGAATCGATGAAATCCCCGTCGATCTTGGGACGGTCGACGTCCTTGTCCGTGGAGCGTATCTCCTTCACCGGGCCCACGATCGAGTCGCCGCAGCGCGACATGAGGAGGTAGGTGGACCGGGAAGGCGAATAGAAATGATAGCGCCAGCCGTCCGCCATCGGGTACTTCGTGTCGCAGATGACGGTGCCCTCGCCGACGGTTTGGCCGTTGATCGACAGAAGCAGCGCGTCCGGAAACTTCGAACGCACGCCCTTCCAGACGTCGTCGAGACGGTAGCCGGCCGTGTCCCGGAACTTCCCGCTCTGGGACGAGGACGAGAGCGCCGCGAGGACCAACGCCGCCGAGAGGGCGAGGCGTCCCCGCATCACTCGTCCTCGGCGGATTGCAGCTTGGTCAGGATCGAGAAGTCCTCGAGGGTCGTCGTGTCTCCTTTGACGCCCTGGCCCGCCGCGACCTCGCGCAAGAGGCGGCGCATGATCTTTCCCGATCGCGTCTTCGGAAGGGCGTCCGTGAAGCGGATCTCGTCGGGGCGCGCGATCGAGCCGATCGCCTTCGCGACGTGCCGGCAGAGTTCGTCCTTCAGCACCGGCGTCGGCGTCTGCGTTGCCTGGAGGGTCACGAAAGCGGTGATCGCCTGGCCCTTGAGTTCGTCCGGCCTCCCCACGACCGCCGATTCCGCGACCGCGGGATGGCTCACCAGCGCCGACTCGATCTCCATGGTCGAGAGCCGATGGCCCGCCACGTTGATCACGTCGTCAACGCGGCCCAACACCCAGAAGTACCCGTCCTTGTCCCGCCGGGCGCCGTCCCCCGTGAAGTACACGCCCGGGACTTGGCTGAAGTACTGCGACTTGTAGCGCTCGGGATCGCGGTAGATCGTGCGAAGCATCGAAGGCCATGGCTTGTTGATAACGAGGTAGCCGCCCTCGCCGAGCGGGACTTCCTTGCCGGCCTTGTCGACCACCGCGACCGAGATGCCGGGGAGGGGGAACGTCGCGGAGCCCGGCTTGCAGGCCGTAGCGCCGGGCAAGGGGGAGATCATGATGGCGCCCGTCTCGGTCTGCCACCAGGTGTCGACGATGGGACAGCGGCCGCCGCCGATGTTCTTGTGGTACCACAGCCACGCTTCCGGATTGATCGGCTCTCCGACCGTGCCGAGGAGCCGGAGGGAGGACATATCGTGACGGCGCGGATGTTCCGGCCCGAGCCGCATGAAGGTGCGGATGGCGGTCGGCGCGGTATAGAAGATCGTGACGCGATGACGCTCGATCATGTCCCAGAATCGGTCCGGCTGCGGCGTGAGCGGCCCGCCCTCGTACATCATGGTCGTCGCGCCGTTGGCGAGCGGCCCGTAGACCACGTAGGAATGCCCGGTCACCCAGCCGATGTCGGCGGTGCACCAATAGGTGTCGTCCTCGCGGAGATCGAAGACCCACTTGCACGTCATCGCGACCTGGGTCAAGTAGCCGCCGGTCGAGTGCACGACGCCTTTGGGCTTGCCGGTCGAGCCGGAGGTATAAAGGATGAAGAGGGGATGCTCCGCGTCCAGGGCGGCCGGCGGGCATACGGCCGATTGGCCGCGGACCGCGTCCTCCCACCAGACGTCCTTCGCCGCGTTCCACTGGACCTCGTTGCCGGTGCGTTTGAAAACCACGACCCTCTGCACGCTCGGGCAGTCGGCGACGGCGGCGTCGACGTTGTCCTTGAGCTTGACGACCGCCCCCTTCCTCCAGCCGCCGTCGGCCGTGATGACGGCCTTGGCCTGCGCGTCGTTGATGCGGTCGCGCAGCGCCTCGGTCGAGAAGCCCCCGAAGACCACGCTGTGCGTCGCGCCGATGCGCGCGCACGCGAGCATCGCGACGGCGGCCTCGGGCACGAGGGGCATGTAGATCACGACTCGGTCGCCCGACCCGACGCCGAGGGCTTTGAGCCCGTTCGCGAACCGGCAGACCTCGCGATGCAGCTGCAGGTACGTCAGCGTGCGGACGTCGCCCGGCTCTCCTTCCCAGATGATCGCGGCTTTATTGCGGCGCGGGCCGTCAAGGTGGCGGTCCAGGCAGTTGACGCTCACGTTGATCTTGCCGCCGACGAACCACTGCGCGAAGGGGGGCTTCCAGACGAGCGTCTTCTTCCACGGCTTCATCCACAGCAGGTCCTTCGCCCGGTCGGCCCAGAACTTCTCGGGAGACTTCGCCGCCGCGCGGCTGAGCGCTTGGAGCTTGGCGAAACTGGGAACGTGCGCGTTCTTTTGGAACTGCGAGGACGGCTTGAAGGTCCGCTTCTCCTTTAACAACGTCTCGATCGTCTGCGTCGAACCGTTTTGGGGCATGCGGCCTCCTGCGGGTGCCGGAATTCCTGCGCGGCCAATTTATATCAAATTGCCGGGGGCCGAGGGCAGGGCCTTGCAATACTATGATTTGGCGCATATACTCGAGAGCGTGAAAATCCTCATCGTGGACGACAGCGCGCCGCATCTCATCTTGCTCGAGCAGGCCATCGCGCCGCTCGGCTACGAGATCATCCGCGCCGAGGATGGGGAAGCCGGATGGAAGGCGTTTCAGATCTACCGGCCGCGGATCATCATCTCGGACTGGATGATGCCCAAGATGTCGGGCCTCGATCTGTGCCAGCGCGTGCGGATGGAGATGCGCAAGGCGGACGGCGCCGCCGAGTACACCTATTTCATCCTCGTAACGGCGGCCAAGCCGATGAACACCGCGAGCCTGCGTGAGGCGATGGACAAAGAGGTAGACGACTTCCTGTCCAAGCCGTTCTCGGAGGAGTCGATCTGCGGGCGCATCCGCGTCGCGGAGCGGATCCTCGGGCTCAACCAGCGCCTCGCCGACCTCGAGTCGCTGATCCCTATCTGCGCCTACTGCAAGCGCGTGCGCAAGGAAAACGGCGAGTACGAGCCCGTCGAGAGCTACATCCGCAAGCGTTCGCCGCTCACGTTCTCGCACGGCATCTGCCACGACTGCAAGGACAAGGGCGCCCAGAACGCGCGCTGACGTATCGCGGCACGCTACATCTCCGTTCGCTTTCGCACGCGCCGCGAGTGGACCGATCGCCGCCCGTTTCCCGCCCGAAGCGCCCTCCATGCCGCGGCCCTCGTCCGCTACCCTGTCGATGCTGGAGCATCCAGCAGGAGGCAGGGATGAAACTAGTAGCGATGAGCGTGGCAGCGATCATGGCGGTTCCGTGCGGAGCGATACCCGGGTCCAGACCGGTGAGCGGCTTCGGGGAAGAGGCGGTCATCGCCGACCTGACGCCCGTGAGCGTGGAGCGGCGCCTCCAAGGGGAGAGATACAACGCGCGGGAGTCCGCGATCAGCGAAGGCATCCGGATGCTCCAATCCTCCTTCGCCAGCTTCGCCGAGAACCGCAACGGCGAAAGCCACCATTTTGCGCGACTGACCGAAAACGCCATGTCCCGGCTGGAGGGGTACGTGGCCGATGAGCGCGTGTCCGCCGAGATCATGCGCGTCTACGGCGAGCTGGAGAAGCCGGAGCTGGCCCGCTACGGCTGGTCGCCGACTCTGCAGGCCAAGGCCATCGCGCTTCTCGGACCGGGCTTTGTCGCCTCCAACGAGAGCTGGCGCCAGCAGGTCGCCAAGAAGATCGGCGACACCAGCGTGGCGGGCCGCGTGGCGCGAAGGACCTTATCCAACACCGCGCTCACCGATCCCACGACCAAGGCCGACTTCCTGAAGGCGCTGGAGTCGGGACGCCTTCGGGAGAACGACAGGCGCGATATCGTCGAGACGCTCGCGCCTCTCCTGGACCGAAGCCCGTTCGATCCGGACGTCAAGGCCGCATTCAAGCGCGAGCTGAGCCGCTTCTCTCATAGGACCCAATACGACGAATCGCTGCACTACCAGCGAAGCCTCGAAACCGCGCTCGCCAAGCCCGGGCCGAACTGCTCGGATGAGGAGCTCAATGGGATGCTGGTCCGCACTCCGCACGGGAACGATCTCGTCGAGCGCATGGCGGACTGCCAGGCCAAGAACTAGGCCCGGACCTTTGCGCCGGCGCGGCGGCCACCTCCTGGGCTGCCGCGCCGGCTGCTTCTCGTCTTGACTCACTTTTACACAATAAATATAATGCCTTTCCTATGCTTCCTACGTATAGACCCAACCGCCGCAAGAGAAAAAGAACGATCGGCTTCCGCGCGCGCATGGCGACTCCGGGCGGCCGCAAGACATTGTCCCGCAGACGCCGCAAGGGCCGCTATAAGCTGATTCCGGATTGACGGGAAACCGTTTTGGCAAGGACGTTCGGATCACGAGCTCGCTCGAATTCGAACGCATCATCGCCGAAGGCCGCAAGTTCGTCAGCACGGATTTGATCCTCTGGACGTCGCAGCGGAGGGTCGATCCCGCTGGAAGCCCGCAGACGGGGCCGACGCGCATCGGGATCAGCATCACCCGAAAGCTCGGCGGCGCCGTGCGGCGCAACCGGCTGAAGAGGCTGCTCCGCGAGGCCTTTCGCCTGAACCAAGACCTCGTCGCGCCGGGGTACGACGTCATCGCGTATCCGCGGCCCGGATGCAAGTGGCAGGCGTTGGCCGACGCCGAGGGCTCGTTCCTCAAATCGTGCCGACGCGCCGGAATCTATAAAGAGGACCGATGAGCCGAATGATCGCGCTGGAGGCGCTGGCCGTGTTTAAGGCTCTCGTGCGCCCGCTGCTCGGGCCCGCGTGCTGCCGCTTTCATCCGACGTGCAGCGAGTTCGCGAGGGAGGCTATCGAGTCTCGCGGCGTTCTCGGCGCGGCGCCCCTGATCGTGGGCCGTCTTCTTCGCTGCCATCCGTTCCATCCGGGCGGAGCCGACCCCGTGGAGAGCCATGGATAAGAATTTGATCATGGCGATCACGCTCTCGATGGGCGTGTATTTCGTCTGGTATACGTTCGTGCAAAAGCCGGTGCCGCCGGAGGCTCCGAAGATCCACACGGCGGCCAAGTCGCCCGGGGGCGCCGGCGTCGCAGCCCCCGACGCCAAATGGCAAGAGGTGGTCACGGAAGCCAAGACCAACCTAAAGGCGGCGAAGAAGATGGAGCCCGCGCGAGCGTCCCTCAAGATCCCGCTCACCGTGCCGCAAGCGGACATTCAACTGGGGCGTCTCGGAGCCTCGATCGCGAGCTACAGGTTCCGCGGGCCTCTCGGACAAATCGAGCTCGTCGAGAACCCTGAGGCGGGTCTGCTCGCCACGTGGCCCGAGCTCGAATTCGAGGCCGCCCGAGGAGACGACAAGTCCTCGGCGGTGTGGACCGCGCGGCATCCCGCCGGCTTCTCCATCCGCAAAGAATTTCGATTCCTAGAGACAGGCAAGGGCATGCACCAGCTCAAGCTCGCGCTGACCAACACGGGGAAGCAGCCCGTCGAGGTGCCGGCGTGGGACCTCTCGATGGGGCCTGGCCTCGGCACCGTGGAGAGCGAGCGCAAGGAAAACGCCGGAATCCTGCGCACGATCGCGATGTACCCGCCGGAGCAGGGCCGCACGAAGGGCGATCTGCGGGTCCTCAAGCCGGAGTCGGGCGGGTTTTTCTCGAGCAAGCCCAAGACCGACGGCGTGCCCGCGCTCGAGACGCCGGGGCCCGTGCAGTGGGTGGCGGTGGACAACCGCTATTTTCTCGCGGCGGTGGTGCCGCCGAAGGACGTTTTCGAGCGCTACCGCGTCGAAGAGCCGACGGTGAACGGCGAGCGGGCGCCCGCGATGCGGCTCCTCGCCAAAAGCCGGACGCTGGCGCCCGGCGAGAGCGCGGTCTACGAGATCCCGTTCTACCTCGGCCCGAAATCTTACAAGGAAATCGAGTCGTTCCATCTGGGCCTCGAGCGCTCGGTCGACTTCGGCTGGTTCGACGCGATCGGGCGCGTCGTGCTGCGCGTGCTGCAGGTCATCTATAAGACGACGGGCAACTACGGCTGGGCGATCATCCTGCTGACGCTCCTCATCCAGCTGCTCGTCTTCCCGCTCACGTACAAGAGCCTCAAGGCGACGGCGGGGATGCGCAAGATCCAGCCCGAGATCGCCAAGCTCCAGCAGAAGTACAAGGAAGACGCGCAGCGCCTCAACATGGAGATGATGGAGCTCTACAAGAGCAAGGGCGTCAACCCGATGGGAGGCTGCCTCCCGATGCTGGTGCAGATGCCCGTCTTCGTGGCGCTCTATAATACGTTACGCGGCGCGTGGGAACTGCACGGCGCGCCGTGGATGTTCTGGGTCAAGGACCTGTCGGCGCACGATCCGTTCTATATCCTGCCCGTGACGATGGGGGGGATCATGTTCTTCCAGAACAAGATGAACCCGGCCATGACCTCGGATCCGACGCAGGCGAAGATGATGCTGTGGATGCCGGTCATCTTCACGTTCATGTTCTTGAAATTCCCGGCAGGCCTCGTCCTGTATTGGCTGACGAACAGCCTGATGGGCGTGGTCCAGCAGCTCGCGCTGCGAAAAAAGCTTTCGTAGGGGGATAAATGAAAGAAATCGAGATCGAAGGGAAGACCGTGACGCACGCCGTGGAGCAGGGACTGTCGGACCTCGGACTTCGCCGGGACCAGGTGGAGGTCGAGGTGGTGGAGGAGGGGTCGCCCGGATTCTTAGGGCTCGGCTCCAAGCTGGCGAAAGTCCGCATTCGCGAGAAGGTCTGGGACGACGCCGCGCCGCCGTCGGAGAAGGGGACGATGCCCGGTACGCCCAGGACTTCCAAGCGCCAGCCCGCCGACGCGCCGCGCCGAGAGGCCTCTTCCCGCCCGCCGGCCTCCGCGCCGCGGGGGGGACACCGCTACGCGCCGCCGCGCGAGCGACCTGAATCGGCGCCGTCGCCGAGGGCCCAGCGCCCCGGCACGCCGCGCGCGACGCAGCCCGCCGCGCCGAGCCTGCCGTCGCCCGTGCACCAGGCGCCTCCCGACATCGAAAAGGCGTGCGCCGAGACGAAGGTCGTCATGGACGAACTCCTGCAGCTCCTGCGCATCGAGCATCCGGACGTGATCGTCTCGTGGGACGACAAGCAGGTGCGCGTGCGCGCCGAGATCGAGACGCCGGACACGCAGGTGCTCCTCGGCAAGGGCGGGCAGTCGCTCGAGTCCCTCCAGTTCCTCGTCACCCTCATGCTCAGCCGCCGGATGAGGGTGCCGGTCGCGGTCCAGGTCGACTGCGCGAACTACTGGCACGAACGCGAGGAAGCCGTCCTCCTGCAGATGCACCAGGCGATGGAGATGGTCAAGCGCACGCAGCGCTCCGTCCGGCTCAAGCCGATGGATTCATGCATGCGGCGCCTCGTCCACCGCACCTTGGTCAACCACCCGGAGTTCGAGACGATCTCCGAGGGCGAAGGCCCGTGGCGGAAAGTGGTGATCAAGCCGAAGAAAAAATAGTGCCCAACGCCGACGTCATCGTCGCGGTCTCCACGCCGCCCGGAGAGTCGGCGCTAGGCGTGGTGCGGCTGAGCGGCTCCGGATGCCTCGGAGCCGCCTCGCGTTTCATCCGCTTCAAGCGCGAGCCGGCCCCGCGCTCGGCGGAATTCTGCGAGATCCTCTCGCGCGGCGAAACGCTCGACCGCGCGCTCGTGACGTTCTTCCCCGGACCGAACAGCTATACGGGAGAGGACATGCTCGAGGTCTCGGCGCACGGCTCGCCGTTCATACTTTCCGAGATCATGCGAGAGGCCGCCGCCGCGGGGGCGCGCCCCGCAGAGCCGGGGGAGTTCACGGAGCGCGCGTTCCTGAATGGGCGCATCGACCTGGCGCAGGCCGAGGCCGTGTGCGCGCTCATCCGCTCCCGGACGCGCGCGGCGCACCGCGTCGCGATGGCCCAGCTCGACGGGAAGCTCTCCGAGCGGATCCGCGCGCTTCGGGACGCGGTCCTGGGTCTCCTCGCCGCGCTCGAGGCCCAGCTCGATCACCCGGACGAAGAGATCCCCGTCCTCTCGCGCGAGGACATGGGCGGGCGCCTCGCGTCTCTGCGCGCCGACATCGACGCGCTCCTGTCCACGTATCCCGCCGGCCGCGTAGCCCTCGAAGGGGCGCGTGTCGCAATCCTCGGGCGGCCGAACGTGGGAAAGTCGAGCCTATTGAACGCGCTCCTGGGGCGAGACCGCGCGATCGTCGCGGAGACGCCCGGCACCACGAGGGACACGCTGGAGGAGCAGGCCGATCTGGCGGGCCTCAAGGCGGTACTGATCGACACGGCGGGTCTTCGCGAGGACTCCGGCGACTCGATCGAACGCGCCGGTATGGAGCGCTCGCGAGCCGCGCTCAAGGCCTGCGACGTGGCGCTCGTCGTCCTCGACCGCTCGCGCGCCTTGGGACCCGACGACGCGCGGCTCCTGGAGGAGGTCGCGGCGGCCGGCGCGCTCGAGGGCCGCCCCATCCTCTGCGCGCTCAACAAATCCGATCTTCCCGCCGCCGCGGCTCCGGACGCGCTCGGGCGGCCGTGGCCCGCCGTCGAGGTCTCCGCGACGCGCGGCGACGGGCTCGACGCTTTGGCCCGCGCCGTCGCGGAGGCGGCGGGCGGCGCGGCCACGGAGGAGGGCGCGGTGATCGCGACGGCCCGGCACGCGCGCGCGCTCGAGTCCGCGCGCGCGGCGCTCGCGGAGGCGGCGGGCGTCGCCGAGCCCGAGCTCGCGGCCGTGCACCTGCGCGAGGCCCTGCTCGCGGTCGGCTCGATCGCGGGCGAGGCGGCGAGCGACGACGTCCTGCGCTCGATCTTCTCCAAGTTCTGCATCGGCAAATGACGCCCCGAAACGCCGCGGCGTCGATTCCGAGCGCGAGCCCGATCGAGCCTCCGGCCCGGGCGCGGTGGGCGCTCGGCGTGCTGCTCTCGATCAACCTCGTCAACTACCTCGACCGCTACATCCTCTCCGCGGTCCTGCCGCTCGTCCAGCAGGAGCTCCACACGACCGACGCCGAGCTCGGGGCGCTCGCCTCCGCCTTCATGGTCGTCTACATGTGCGCCGCGGTGCCGATCGCGTACCTGGCGGACCGCTTCTCGCGCAAGGCGCTTCTCGTTTTCGGCGTCGTCTTCTGGAGCTTCGCCACCGCGGCGTCCGGCTTCGCGCGATCCTTCGGCGAACTCTTCGCCACGCGCGCCGCGGTCGGCGTCGGGGAGTCGTGCTACGGAAGCATCTCGCCCTCCTTCGTCGCGGAGCACTTTCCTCCGTCCAAGCGGGCGGGAGCGCTCGCCTTGTTCGCGATGGCCGGGCCGGTCGGATCGGCGCTCGGCTTCGTCCTCGGCGGCCAGGTCGGCAAGTACTGGGGCTGGCGGGAGGCATTCTTCGTGGGCGGCGCCCCGGGGCTCGTGCTCGCGTGGCTCGCGTGGCGGCTGCGGGATCCGCGCGAGGGACCGGCTCGCGCGGAGACGCACGCGATCCCGACCTTCGCCGAATACCTCGCCATCCGGAACAATCCGAGCTTGATCTTGTGCACTCTCTCGATGGCGGCCATGACCTTCGGGATCGGGGCGTTCGCCGTATGGATGCCCACGTTCTACTACCGCGTCTGGGGGATGGACCTGGCGAAGGCCAACCTCTGGTTCGGCGCCTTCACCGTGGCCTCGGGGATCCTGGGGAGTCTCGTCGGGGGCTGGCTGGCCGACCGCCTCTACCGGGTCACCTCGGCGTCCTATTTCCTGGTCTCGGGCGCGGGATTCGTGCTCGCGGTGCCGCTCGCCTTCGTCGCGATCTGGACGAAGGACCTCCGCGTCGCGATGGCGGCCTTGTTCTTCACCGAGTTCTTCGCCTTCCTCAACATGGGGCCGCTCAACGCGGTGATCGTGGGCGTGACGAGGCCGGCCATCCGCTCGATGGCGTTCGCCGCCAATATCTTCGTCATTCACGCGCTCGGGGACGCGGTCAGCCCGATGATCGTCGGCAGGATCTCGGACGCCCGGGGGCTGCAGACCGCTCTGAGCGTCGCGGCCGTCTCGCTCGCCGCGGCGGCCGCGTTTTGCGCGTGGGGCGCGCGCCGCTATGAAGCGGACGCGCGGGAGGCCTTGAAACATGCGTGAGGCGCTGCGGCTGGCGGTGGACCTCGTGATCGCGCCGCGCCGCGCGGCCGAGAGGCTCAGGAAGGACGGCGCCCTGTCGTCCGCCCTGATCGTCTACGGCGTCTTCGTCGCGGCGAGCGTCGCTTACTATACGCTCAAGCCCGAGGATTTTCCGCCGGTCGAGCCCTCCGCGATGCCGATGCTCGGCGTCGGCCGTCACGGCTTGCTGTTCTGGATAAAGGTGGAGGCCTGGCAGCCTCTCCTCACCGCGGTCTGGCTCGTCTTCCTCGCGTGGTACTGCGAGTTCCTCAAGGCGGGCAAGTCCATGGCGCGCCGGCTCCTCCTTGGCGCGGTCCTCTGCGCGGTCCCGGCCTTGCCGTGGCTGCTCTACTACTCCGGCGAGTTCGTCTCCAAGCCCGTCATGGCGCTTCTCTGGGTAGGCATCTTCGGCGCGATGACGCCGTGGCTTAGGGCGCGGCGCGAGTCCTGGACGCCGCTTCTGGTCGTGCTCTTGGCCACGAACGTGGTCAACCTGGCGCTCCTCCCGCTCTTCGCCTCGTCGATCCTCATCAGCTCCGCGCGGGCGTACTTCGGCCTCGAGATCGTCATGCTGCTCTGGACGATCGGCCTCTCGTCCTTCCTCATCGGAAAGGTCGAGGGACTCTCGACGCCGCGCGCGTGCGCCGCCATCTTCCTCTCGGCCGTCTGCCAGCTCAACTGCATCTTCACCCTGCGCCTCTTGGACATCGTGCCGAAAGACGTCCTGAAGGCCCTCATGGCGGTATGAGCGCGCATCTCTATCCCAAGTCCTACGACGTGATCGTGGTCGGCGCGGGCCACGCGGGCGCGGAAGCGGCCCTCGCGGCGTCGCGGCTCGGCTGCGAGACTCTGCTTCTCACGCAGAATCTCGACACGATCGCGCAGATGTCCTGCAATCCGTCCATCGGCGGCATCGCGAAGGGACAGATGGTGCGCGAGCTCGACGCCTTGGGCGGCGAGATGGCGAAGAACACCGACGCGACCGGGCTCCATTTCAAGACGCTCAACACCGGCAAGGGCGCCGCCGTCCGCTCTCCCCGGGCCCAGTGCGACAAGAAGGCGTACCAGTTCCGGATGAAGGAGGTCGTCGAATCGCAGGAGAGGCTCGACGTCAAGCAGGACGAGGCCGCGCGCGCGTGGACCTCCGGCTCGCGCGTGCGCGGGATCGAAACGAAGCGCGGCGTGCGCTACGAGGCCCGCGCCGTCGTCTTGACGACCGGCACCTTCCTCAAGGGGATGGCGCACGTGGGACTGCACTCCTACTCCGGCGGGCGGGCGAGCGACCCGGCGGCGGAGCTCTTGTCCGACGACCTGCGCGCGCTCGGGTTCTCGGTCGACCGGATGAAGACCGGAACCCCCATGCGCGTCAACGCCCGCTCCGTCGATTTCTCGGCCTGCGAACCGCAGCCCGGGGACGATCCGCCCGTTCCGTTCTCGCACTTCAGCGAGCGCATCGAGACGACGCAGCTCCTTTGCTGGCTCACGCACACCAACGACCTCACGCACCGCATTATCCAGGACAACCTCGACCGCTCGCCGCTCTACAGCGGAAAGATCAAGTCGATCGGCCCGCGCTACTGCCCCTCGATCGAGGACAAGGTGGTCAAGTTTCCGCACCATCGGCGCCATCTCCTGTTCCTCGAGCCCGAGGGCTGGCGTACCCGGGAAATCTACGTCAACGGTCTGTTCACGAGCCTCCCCGAAGACGTCCAGCTGACCTTGGTGCGGTCGATCCGCGGCCTGGAGAAAGCGGAGCTGATGCGTCCGGGCTACGCGATCGAATACGACTTCTGCCCGCCGACCCAGCTCAAGCCCACGTTGGAGACTAAGGCCGTCGAGCACCTCTATTTCGCCGGACAGCTCAACGGGACGACCGGATACGAGGAGGCGGCGGTCCAGGGCTTCGTCGCGGGCGCCAACGCCGCGTTGAAGCTGCAGGGACGAGAGCCCCTCGTGTTCGGACGCGACGAGGCTTATATCGGCGTCTTGATCGACGACTTGGTCACCAAGGGCGTCGACGAGCCGTACCGCATGTTCACCGCGCGAGCGGAGCACCGCCTGCTGCTCCGGTCGGACAACGCCGACCTCCGGCTGCTCGAACGCGGCGCGGCGCTGGGGCTCGTGCCGCTCGAGATGCGGGACCGCTTCCGGCGGTATCGCGCGCTCGTGGAAGCGAAGCTCGCGGGAGGGGGGGCGGACGAGGACGAGGACGCGCTGCGGCCATGGACCCTCGCCAAGGCCGAGGCGCAGGCCGAGATCCAATCCTATTACGCGCAGTACATCGTCCGGGAGCGGCGCATGGTCGAGCGGCTGCGGCGGCTCGATCAGGTCGCCATCCCCGAAAGCTATCCTTACGCGGAAACGCTCGGCCTCCTCAACGAGGCGAAGCAGAAGCTCGACCGCGTCCGGCCGCGCACGCTCGGCCAGGCCGCGCGCGTCCCGGGCGTCACTCCCGCGGACATCCAGGTCCTAATGATACAGCTCGAGAAACGGCGCCGGTCGCGGCGCCTCGAAAGCGCACCCGCGTGCGCTCCCCTCGTGCCATGAGCGACCTGCGGGCGAGGATGGAGGCCTGGGCCAAGGGCCTCGACGTCGCGATCGGCGACGCGCAGTGGACCCAGCTGGAGACCTTTCTCCGAGAGGTCGAGACGTACAACGCGAAGGTGAACATCACAGCCGACGCGGGCGATCTTCTGTGGCGCCGCCACGCCGCCGACGGACTCGCCGCGCTCCCGGTCCTCCGCCGGGCCCTGGACGGCCTCGCGGCCCCGAATATCCTCGATCTCGGCGCCGGCGCGGGCTTCGTCGGCATGACGCTCAAGATCTTCTGGCCCGAGGCGTCGGTTACCTTCCTCGAGTCCTCCCGGCGCAAGTTCCAGTTCCTCAATTGGATCTCCGCCCAGATGAAATTCAAGGGCCTTCACGTCGCCTACGGCAAGGCGCCCGAGGCGCTCGGCCCCAAGCGCTACGAGGCCGTGGTCGTGCGCGCCGTCGCCGCGTTGCCGGAGACGATCCGGATGTCCGCGCCGCTCCTCGACAAGGAGCACGGCCTTCTCGTCGTTTACCAGACGGAACAGCCGAACTTCGACTCCGTCGAGCTTAAGGAATCGCTCAAGAAGCACGGCGCCCGACTGCGCTCGATCCAGCCGTACCGTCTTCCCGGCGAGCCCTCCGACCGCCACCTCGTCCTCCTCGACCGCGCGGCCTGACGGCGGGGATTGACAGCGTCGGCCTCCGCCCTTAAGCTATTGACGTGAACCTGCTCAATCGGTACTTCACCCCGTTCGCGGCGATCCTCATCCTGCTCGCCGTGGTCTTCAGCGAAGTGGACCGGCGCACGATCTATCTCGCGGTCGGCGTATGGGGCGTCTCCCTCGCGGTGAATTGGTGGTTCGCGGCAAACACCTATCACTTCGTCGGGTGGGCGAACCGGCTCAAAGCGCTCCAGGTCTGGCTCAACTTCGTCTGGGCCGTGCCTCTCTTCTATCTGCTCCACGGCTTCTGGGGGCCGATGTGGCTCCTCTTCGTCATGGCCCCGGTCACCGCCGCGCTCTATCAGGGACGCATGGCGACGCTCGGCACCTCGCTCGTCTCGGCGGGGACGATGCTCGGGCTCTATTGGATGCACGGGCTTGAAGGTCCCGCCTGGGGGATGGCGGTCAGCCACGCGGCGTTCATCGTCTTGTTCAGCCTGTTCATCCACGCCCTTGCCGACACGGCCCTTCGTCTCGCGTCCCGATAGGACGGGTCCGTGACCAAACCGATACCGGCCCTCCACTGGCAAAATCCGGCATTCCTGCTACACTCTATTTATAGTAGATAGCAGTCCCTTAATCGCATTGCCCGGGCGCAATGGACTCCCTACTTAAGATTCGTCTCGCCATCTGGGTGATGGTGCTCGCCTTATGGGGCACCTTGGTCTACCAATATCTCGGAGACGACTTCTCCGCCCCGATCCATCAGATGCACTGGGTCGGCAACCCCTTCAAGAGCGCCGCGCTTCCGATCCCGTCGATCGACGACCTAAATCCCAGCGAGCCGCCGGACCCGACGCTGCCCGCAGCCACCCCCGAGAAGAGCCCTCCGCCGGCTGCGACGGACGACCTCGCGAAGTCGATGCCGACGACGCCGCTGCCGGCCCCCTGGGAGGCGGCCGGCCCCGACAAGGTCAAGACGCCCGCGACCGCGAAAGCGCGGGACGAGGAAAAAGCGGCCGCGCCCAAGCTCGCGACGGCGCCTCCGCCCGGGCGCTTCATCAGCCCGATCAAGCCGAGAGCCGCTACGCCCAAGACTCCTCCGCGCAAGAAGACATCCACGTCCGGCTCGCTGCGCCGCCACGAATACGTCGAGCCCTCGCAGGAGACCCAGCCCGAAGCGACGCGGCCGGCGCAAGCGCCGTCGCCGCCGGAGCCCCGGACTCCGACCGGCTTCGTCAAGACGCAGACGCAGCACTTCCTCATCTTCTCCGAGGGCACCGCCGCGCCGGGCGCGTTCGTGCAGGCGGTCGAGAATCTGCACGCCAACCTGATGATCGATCTCGCAGCCTTCTCGCCTTGGGCCAGCGGCGAGCGCGTCTCGATCTTCCTCTTCCGGAACCAGGACAGCTACCGCCGCGTGACGGGACGGCCGGCGTGGTCCGGCGGCGCGAGCTCGGTGTCCAAGCGAAAGATCTATCTCTACGAGAGCGACGAGCTGATGGGCATCCTCGCGCACGAGATGTGCCACATTTTTTTCGACAGCTTCTTCATGGGCGGCGCGAACGACCCGCTGTGGCTGAGCGAGGGCATGGCGACCTTGGTCCAGGTGGAGCGAGGCCTCAGCTCGCCGAACTGGCTGCCGGAGAATCTGGACATCCTCTCGCGCGGAGGGGGGTTCAAGATCGACGATCTGATGCGCATCGAGAACACGTCGGGAGCCAACGACGACAACGTTCGCCTGTGGTACACGCAATCCTACAGCATCGTGCGCTTCCTCCTGCGCACGCAGGTCCGCTCGGCCTTCCTCCGGTTCTGCAACTACCTGCGCCAAGGCGTGCCCGTGCAGGCCGCGCTCTATCGCGCGTACGGCGCGCCGTACAACCGCGTGAAGGCGCTCGAGACCGCCTGGCGTTTCGACATGGAGACGCGCTCGATCTCCCGTCTGCGCAACTCGCGCTGATCCGCCGAAAAATAAATCCCTGCCCTTCCGCGTGACGAATCCGTCACGATGACGTAAATTTTCCGGAATTTTCAGGGGTCGCTCCGCACGCCGTTCCTCGTCGAGAAACGAGGACTCGCGCGCGGG
Source organism: Elusimicrobiota bacterium (assembly GCA_016194745.1). Classification (GTDB taxonomy): domain Bacteria; phylum Elusimicrobiota; class Elusimicrobia; order UBA1565; family JACRDR01; genus JACQBA01. The sequence continues at coordinate 97,524 of JACQBA010000015.1, read as the reverse complement.
GAATTTTTTTCCTCGAAAATTTCGCGGGCTTGACAACGAAAGGTGATTCCTCTATACTCCAAATCCGAAGTGGTGATAAGTGGATGAGAGTGGTGAAAAGTGGGAAATCGAACGGAGAGAATGAGAGACGATGCCAGCGCTGATCGGACGGTACGAGTACTCGCTCGACCCGAAGAACCGCGTGGTCGTTCCTCCGCGCTACCGCGAGCTCCTGAGCGAGGAGAAGGGACGGCACTTCATCCTCTCCATCGGAGCGGACGGCTGCCTCTACCTCTTTCTTCCCTCGCAGTGGGAGACGCTGCACTCGCAGATCCGCGACGTCATCCAAGTGAAGGACAAGGCCAAGGCGCGCGCGGCGCGTCGACACCTCTATTCGAATTCGCACGAGGCCCCCGTGGACGAGCAGGGGAGGATCCTCGTGCCGACCGGGCTCAAGGACCACGCGGGCATGAAGCGCGACGTGGTCGTGGTGGGCACCGGGACGAAGGCCGAGATCTGGGACCGCTCGCGCCTGGCCTCCAAGGAGAAGAGCGCGGCCAGGATGTTCGAGTCCTTGAGCGCGGACCTCGATCTATGACGACTCTGCTCGCGCAGAGACCGACCATGCAAGAATCCTACGCCCACGTCCCGGTCTTGACGCAGGAGGTGCTCGAGCACCTCGTCACCAATAAGGACGGCCTCTACCTCGACGCCACCATCGGCCTCGGAGGGCATTCGGAGGCGCTCCTCAAAACGATCTCGGCCCAGGGAAAACTGCTCGGAATGGACATGGACCCAGAGGCGCTTCAAATGGCCGCCCAGCGGCTGAAGCCCTACGCCGGCAAGGTCCGGCTGGTCCATGAGAACTTCCGCAACCTGGGCCAGACCCTTGAGACGGAGAAGTTCTTCCCGCTGTCCGGCGCATTGTTCGACCTTGGAGTCAGTTCGCTCCAGTTCGACAAGCCGTCGCGCGGGTTCAGCCTGCAGAAGGACGGGCCCCTCGACATGCGCCTCGACCCGGCGGGGAACCCGCTCACCGCGGCGCGCATCCTCAACGAGTGGCCGAAGGAGCAGCTCGCCATGCTCTTCAAGGAGTTCGGCGAGGAGCCCCGGTCCGCCCAGGCCGCCCGGTGGATCATCGAGCGCCGCGCCGACAAGGCCTTCGAGACGACGCTGGACCTAGCCCGCTTCCTCGAGTCCAAGTTCGGCCGCCGGCAGGGGGACATCCACCCGGCGACCCGCATCTTCATGGCCCTGCGCATCGCGGTCAACCGCGAACTCGAGAACCTCACGCGCGGCATGGAATCGATCTTCCCTTATATAGCGAGCGGGGGACGGATCGCCGTGATCAGCTTTCACTCGCTGGAAGACCGCATCGTCAAGCATGTGTTCAACTCATTCATCGCCCAGGGAGACTGCAGGGCGGTGACCCCGACTCCTCTGCGTCCGGCACCAACGGAAGTCGCATTGAATCCGAGGTCGCGCAGCGCCAAGCTGCGAGTGGTGGAGAAAAAATGACAAAGAACCAGGCATGGCTCCAAAGCGGCATGTCGCTCCAGTTCGCCGGACCCGCGGGTTTTCTTCCGCCCCGGCAGCACGTGACGCAGCTGACCTCCCTCGACGTGGCGGGGGGCGCGCGCTATGTGTGGCGCAAGGTGTTCTTGAGAGGCCGAAAGGGCATGTAACCAGATCTGGCGGGCACCTAAGGGCTCGGCGGGGTGCCCGTCGACTTTAAAGACTCAAGCTGTCGGCGGTGCGGACGTCCGACGGCGACGAACGCCTGGCGCCGCGCGACGGGAGGTGGCTCCCCGCGCGCGGCGCCGGCGATTCCGGGAGGGGCGAAAGCCCCTCCTCAGTTTTCGAGGAACATTGACCAAGCGATACATCCTGTGGGGAGGCGTGGCGGCGCTGACCTTCCTATTCGTGTGGCAGCAGATCCAATCGGTGCGGCTGGGCTATGAGGTGGAGAAGGCCCGCACCTCGATCGAGGATCAAAAGCGCCGCAACGCCTACCTGAAGCTCGAGATCGAGCGGCAGATGGCTCCCGCCGAGATCTCCCGTCTCGCGCGCGAGCGGCTCAAGATGTCCGCCCCGGCGCCCGGCGCCATCGTCGTGCTGGACACGGGGAGGACGCAAGACGCCGCAGCGGCGAGCCCGGCGCGACTGGCGCGCTGGCCCAAGGCCGCGCTGCGAACCACCCGCAACTGGCTCCTAGCGGCGCGCCCGAGACCCGAGCGCGCCGCTCCATGAACTGCCGCCGCCGGCTGAGCTGGTGCGCGGCCCTCTGCCTCCTGCCTTTGGCGCCTATCGCCGCCCGCCTGTGCTTCCTACAAGTTTTCGCGACGCGGCGCATGTCCGCGATGGCCAAGAGCGAGGCGACGCGCGAGCAGATCAAGCTCATCCAGCGCGGCCGCATCCTGGACCGCTCCGGCAAGGTCCTGGCGCAGTCCCTGCCGTCGTGGTCGGCCTTCCTCGATCCGTCCATGATGCGTCAGTCGAAGCGCCACGCTCCCGCGATCGCCAAGGCACTCAACCTCAATCCCGCCGAGGTCGCCCGCAAGGCCTCGGGCCGCTCCAAGTTCGTCTGGCTCAAGCGCAAGCTCGACCTGGCCGAGGTCGACGCGCTGCAGAGCCTGAAAGTCGAAGGCGTCGGCGTCGTGCCCGATGAGCAGCGCTACTATCCCAACGGCGACATGGCGCGCCCTCTCCTGGGTCTTGTCGGGCTCGACGGCGCCGGCATGGCGGGCGTCGAGCTGCAGCAGAACAAGGAACTGAGCGGCATCGCCCGCAAGGTCCCGCTCTTGCGCGACGGCGCGGGCCGGCGGATGGAGCTCGCCCCGCACGCCGAGGACGCTCCGGTCCCGGATCTCATTCTGACGATCGACCGAACCATCCAGCATTTCGCCGAGGCCGCGCTGCTGGACGCCGTGCAGAAGCACCGTCCGGAGAAGGCGACCATCGTGGTCCAGGACCCGCGCACGGGCGACCTCCTGGCGCTCGCCTCGTTTCCTTCTGATCCGCTCAAGCTGCCTGCCGTACAGGACGCCTACGAGCCCGGCTCGACGTTCAAGGTCGTGACCGTCGCCGCCGCCCTCGAGGAGAAGCTCGCGCGCGTCGACGACGTCATCGACGCGGAGAACGGACGCTGGGAGGTCTCGCCCAAAATCTTCATCAAGGACCACGAGCCGGACGGCCTTCTCGCGCTGAGCCAGGTGATCGAGCGCTCCTCCAATATCGGCACCGCGAAGGTCGGCCTGCGCCTGACTCCGGAGAAGTTCAACAAGTGGGCGCGCGCCTTCGGCTTCGGCGCCAGGACCGTCCTGGCCTTCCCCGGCGAGACCGCCGGCAAGCTCAAGGAGACCGGCAAGAGCTCCCGCGTCGTCCTGGCCAACAACGCGTTCGGACAGGGTCTGTCGGTGAGCTCGCTCCAGTTGACTGCCGCCTACTCCGCACTGGCCAACGGCGGCAAGCTCCTCGAGCCGCGGCTCCGGGTGAGACAGGGCTCGAGCCCCGTCGTCGTGCGCCAGGTCATGTCCGAGCAGACGCTGCGCTCCCTCAATGCGATCCTCGAGGGCGTCGTCGAGCGCGGGACTGGGCAGCCCGCGCGCGTGCCCGGCTACCGCATCGCCGGCAAGACCGGGACGGCGCAAAAGATCGACCCCGCGACCGGGAAATATTCCAAGGAAAAATACGTAGGTTCCTTTGTGGGGTTCGCTCCCGCGTCGGACCCGCGGTGGACGATCCTCGTGACCATGGACAGCCCGAGAGTCGGCTACTACGGCACGGACGTCGCGGCGCCCGTCTTCGCGAAGCTGCTGCGCAACCTGCTCGGAGTCTACGGCGTAAAGCCCGACCAGCAGGCGCCGCCTCCCGACGGCGCGCTCGCCCGCCAGGCAGCCGAGGCGGATCCCCGGACCGCGGCTCGCCCATGAAGCTCTCGCAGGCGCTCGCCGGCGTCTCCGGCGTCCATGCATCCGGACAGCTCGCGGTCGAGATCAGCAGCGTGACGCACGATTCGCGAAAGGCCGCCGCCGACTGCCTGTTCATCGCCTTGGCCGGCGCCAAGAGCGACGGCAACCGCTTCGTGCGCGACGCCGTGGCCAAGGGCGCCGGCGCCGTTCTCAGCGAGCTCAACCCGCCGCCCGCTCCCTTCACGCTCTCGCGCCGCGATCGTCCCGACGCGCCCGTCGTGTGGATCAAAGCCGAGGACGCCCTCGCCGCAATGAGCCGCGTCTGCGCGAACTTCTACGGCCATCCGTCCTCCGCGATGGCCGTCGTGGGCGTCACCGGCACGAACGGCAAGACGACGACCACCTATTTCCTCGAGTCGATCTTCGCGGCCGCGGGGGGCGCTCCGGGCGTGCTCGGCACGGTCAACTACCGCTTCCGCGGCAAGGAGCTCGAACCCGCCCCCAACACGACGCCCCTTTCCGACGACCTCCAGAGGCTGCTGGCCAAGATGAAGGCGTCGGGCGCCACGCACGTCGCCATGGAGGTGTCGTCCCACGCGCTCTCCCTCAAACGGGTCGACGACGTCGATTTCGACGTCGGCATCTTCACGAACCTGCACCGCGACCACCTCGACTACCATAAGACGCGGGAGGCGTATCTCGAGGCCAAGGCGAGGCTCTTCGACCTTCTGTCGAGCCTCGGAGAGTCGAAGAAGAAGCGGGCGGCCGTGATCAACGCGGACGATCCGGCGTATTCCAAGATCCGCCGGCGGGTCGTCGACCGCGACGTGGTCAGCTTCGGCCTGTCGGACGGCGCGGACCTCAGGGGACTCGCGCCCGCGACAAGCTTGGACGGGACGGTGTTCCGCATGAAGTGGAAGGGGCGCGAGCGGTCGGTCCGCCTTCAGCTCATCGGCGCCTACAACGTGCACAACGCCCTCGGCGCGGCCGCGGCGGCGCTGTGGCTCGGCGTACCCGAGGCGAAGGTGATCGAGGGCCTCGAGGCGCTCGAGAAGGTCCCCGGCCGGCTCGAGCCGGTCAAGGGAGGGCAGCCCTTCCATGTCTTCGTCGACTACGCGCACACCGACAGCGCCCTCCAGAACGTGCTCGACTGCCTGGCCGCGGTGCCGCACAAGCGCCTCATCACGGTCGTCGGCTGCGGCGGGGACCGTGACGCGACGAAGCGAGGGCCGATGGGAGCGGCCGCCTGCGCTAAAAGCGACGCGGTCATCCTCACCAGCGACAACCCGCGCTCCGAGGACCCCATGCAGATTTTGTTTCAGATCGAGGCGGGAGTGCAACACGCCGGGCTTCAAAATTATAAAATCATTCAGGATCGCAAGGAGGCGATCTATCATGCCGTGCGGGAGGCGCGTCCGGGCGACATCGTGCTCATCGCGGGAAAAGGGCACGAGAATTACCAAATCCTGAAGGATCGAACGATCCACTTCGACGATCGGGAGACCGCCCGGGAAGCCGTTCGCAGCCTCGCGTCCACGGCCTGAGCCGGCCCTAGATCATGGGCGCAACGACGACGACCATCGCCGGAACCATGGACCTCAAGCTGACGTGGGGAGAGCTCGCGCGGGCGTGCGGCGGCCAACTCGTCCGCGGCTCGGCCGAGGACCCCGTGTCCTCGCTTGGGATCGACTCGCGCAAACTCGGCCCGGACCAGGCCTTCTGGGCCGTCAAGGGCGCCCGGACGGACGGCCACGACTTCCTCGACTCGGCCAAGAACGCCGCCGGCTGGGTCATCCAGCGCGGGCGCGTGCGCATTGCCTCCGCGCCGCCGCACTTGATCGAGGTCCCCGATACCTTGAAGGCGCTCCAGGCGCTGGCCGCATTCCATCGCAAGCGCTTCGACATCCCAGTCGCCGCGGTCGCCGGCTCCAACGGCAAGACCTCGACCAAGGAGATGCTGCGCTCCATCGCCGCCCAGTCGGGCGCCGTCTGCGCCACCCAGGGCAACTTCAACAACCAGTTCGGCCTGCCGCTCTCCGTGCTCGAGCTCCTGCCGTCGCACCGCTACGGCGTCTTCGAGATGGGGGAGTCCCACGCCGGCGACATCGACGAGCTCACGCGGATCGCCCAGCCGACCGTCGGCGTCCTGACGAACGTGGGCGCGGCCCACCTCGAGTTCTTCGGGAGCCTCGAGGGCGTGTTTAAGTGCCTGATCGAGCTCGTTTCGGCGAGCCCCGAGACGACGCGCGTCGCGGTCAACCTGGACGACGCCTGGCTCGCCGGCTTGGAAGGCTCGCTCGGAACGCGCGCGATCACCTACGGGACGCACGAGCGCGCGAGCGTGCGCCTGCTCCCGTCGCCGAACGACCGCGTCGAGCTGCTCGTCAACCGCCACAAGGTCTCGGCCAAGCTCGGGGTCGCGGGCAAGGTCCACCAGCGCAACGCCTGCGCCGCCGCCGCCGGCGCCGTCGGCCTCGGGCTCGGGCCCGATTCGATCGTGAAAGGGATCGAGTCGTTCTCGCCGGCGCCCATGCGCTTCGAGCCCAAGAAGCACTCCTCCGGGGCCTGGCTCCTCGTCGACGCCTACAACGCGAACCCGGGCTCCATGCGCGCCGGGATCGACAGCTTTTGCGACGCCTACGCCGGATCGCGCCTCGTGCTCGTGCTCGGGGACATGAAGGAGCTAGGCCCCGACTCGCCCAGCTTTCACCGCGAGCTCGGGGAGTTCATCGGCGGGCTCGGCGTCGCGGCGGTGTTCCTGGCCGGCAAGGACATGGCGGAGGCGGCCGCGGCCGTGCGCAAGGGATCCTCGACCGCGGTCCACCACGCCGAGGACCCGTCGCAGTGGCTCGCCAAGCTCCGCGCCCTGCTCGCCCCGGGAACTGCGGTCTACTTCAAGGCGTCGCGCGCTATGCAGTTCGAAGGCATCATCGGGGCGCTCTGATGCTGTACCATCTGCACGCGCTTCACCGCCAATGGGGCGCCCTCAACCTCTTTCAGTACATCACCTTCCGCACAGGCGGCGCCGTCGTGACCTCACTCGTCATTTCCATGCTGTTCGGCCCGCGGCTCATCGAGCTGCTCAAGCGCTACAAGATCCAGCAGATCCAGCGGACCGACGGCCCCGCGACGCACATGAAGAAGCAGGGTACGCCCACCATGGGCGGCCTCATGATCTTCGTCGCGGTCGTGGCGTCGACGCTCCTTTGGATGCGGCCCGACAACCGCTTCACCTGGCTCATCCTCGGCGTGACGACCTCGCTCACCGCGGTCGGCTTCTGGGACGACTACCTCAAGCTCGTCCGTAAGGATCCGCGCGGCGCTTCCTCGCGATTCAAGTTTACGGTGCAGATCATGACCGCTCTGGCGGCCACGATGTACCTCACTGTCTATCCCCCGAACGGCGCCTTCCTCACGCAGGTGAACGTGCCGTACATGAAGGACGTCTATATCGAGCTCGGCTCCGTGTACTTCATCCTCATGGTCATGGTGATCGTGGGCTCTTCCAACGCGGTCAACTTGACCGACGGACTCGACGGGCTCGCCGCGGGCAGCATCATCTTCTGCGCGCTGACGTACGGCATCTTCGCCTATCTTGCCGGACACATCAAGCTGGCCCAGTACCTTCGCATCATCTATGTGGAAGGCGCGGGCGAGCTGACCGTGTACGTGGGCTCGCTGATCGGCGCGTGCCTCGGGTTCCTCTGGTTCAACTCCTACCCCGCCGAGGTCTTCATGGGCGACACGAGCTCCCTTTTCTTGGGCGGCGTGATCGGCGCCATCGCCCTGTGCTGCAAGCAGGAGCTGCTGCTGCCGATCGTCGGCGGCGTCTTCCTCGCCGAGACGCTCTCGGTCATCCTCCAGATGACGTCCTACAAGCTGCGGGGCGGCAAACGCATCTTCCGCATGGCGCCGCTGCACCACCATTTCGAGCTGGGCGGGATCGCGGAGCCCAAGGTCACCGTCCGCTTCTGGATCGTGAGCATCATCCTCATGCTGTCGGCGCTCGCTTCGCTCAAGATCAGATGAGCGCAAAGAAGGCGCGAGCGAAACGGAAGGCCTCCAAGCGCGCGGCGAAGGCCCCGCGTCCCCACAAGCGCAAGCGCGCCCCGAAGCCGCCGCCAGAGCCCGCGCGCCGCTTCGAGCCGGCGGCGTACGCGCGCAAGCTTGGGGGAATCCTCGGCATGGGGCGCTCCGGCCTCCACATCGCGAATCTCCTCGCCAAGAAGGGCTACAAGGTTCTCGTCTCGGAGTCGAAGCCGCACAAGGACGTCCGCCCCCTGGCCAAGAAGCTCAAGCCCGGCGTGAAATGGGAGGCCGGCGGGCATTCGGACAGGCTCCTCGGCGCCAAGTTCGTCGTCAAGAGTCCGGGCATCCCGTCGCACGCGGCGATCCTCGGCAAGCTCAAAGAAGCGCACGTCCCGGTCTTCAGTGAGCTCGAAACGGCGCTCGCGTTCTCCAAGGGGAGGGAGATCGTCGCCGTCACCGGGACCAACGGGAAGAGCACGACCACTCTGCTTCTCGGCGAGGTCTTCAAGGCCGCGCGCAAAAGGACCCTCGTGGGCGGGAACATCGGCACGGCCGCCTCGATCGTGGCGCCTCAGGCCAAGAAGGGCGACGTCCTGGTGCTCGAGGTGTCGAGCTACCAGCTCGAGGACAGCCGCTACTTCCATCCGACCGCCGCCGCCGTCCTCAACGTGACGGCCGATCACGTGGACCATCACGGGAGCATGGACGCCTACATCGCCGCCAAGGCGCGGATCTTCCAATACCAGCACAAGGGCGACGTCTGCGTGTTCAACGGCGACGACCCGATCGCGGTCAAAATGGCCCGGCAATGCCCCGCGCGAAAGCTCTTTTTCTCGCACCGCCCGTCCACGCTCAGCCATGCGTGGATCGACAACGGCGCCATCCGCGTGCGCCTGCCCGGCTCCAAGACGGAGACCAAGCTCGCGCCTCCGGACCTGCCCGGCGCGCACAATCTCGAGAACGCGATGGCGGCCGCGCTCATCGCCCTCGACCGCAAGATCGCGCCGAAGGCGATCCAGAAGGCGTTCAAGGCCTTCAAGGGCGTCGAGCACCGCATTGAGGACTGCGGCCTGCCGCGCGGCATCCGCTGCGTGAACGATTCGAAGGCCACGAACGTGGAGTCGACGCTCACGGCCCTCAAGGCGTTGGCGAACGGGAATTCGGAGCCGAAGATCCTCCTCATTCTGGGCGGGCTGCACAAGGGATATCCGTATACGCCCCTACGGCCCTACCTCGGAACGTCCATCAAGGGGATCCTGACGATCGGCAGCGCCTCGGGCAAGATCGAAGAGGATTTGAGCGGCCCCGTGCCGATCTTCCCTTGCGGGACGATCGAGTCCGCGGTCCAGACGGCATTCCAAATCGGGCAGAAGGGGGACCTCCTCCTCCTGTCGCCCGCGTGCGCCTCCTTCGACCAATTCAAAGACTACGAGCATCGCGGCCGGCGCTTCAAGGAACTCGTCTCGTCCCACGGAAAGGGCAGATGAAGCGCCGCGGACAGCTCGACTACCAGCTCCTCACGCTGGCGTTGGTCCTGACCGTCTTCGGCCTCATCATGATGTACTCCGCGAGCGGCATCTGGGCCGACCGCCACTTCCATGACCCGTTCCATTTCATCAAGCGCCAGATCCTGTTCGCGATCCTCGGCGTGCCGGCGATGCTCGCGCTATCGCGCATCGACTACAACCGGCTCAAGGAGTGGATCTGGCCGGCGTTCGGACTGTGCGTGCTGACGCTCGTCGCGGTGCTCTTCGCCGCGCCGGTCGCGGGCGCGCGGCGCTGGATCCGCCTCGGCACGTTCGGCTTCCAGCCCGCCGAGTTCGCGAAAGTCGTGATGGTCCTTTTTCTCGCGGACTACCTCGACCGCAAGCGCAGCAAGGTCGACTCGCCGGTCCACGGCGCGGCCATCCCGTGGGCTGTCATGGGCGTCCTGCTCGCCCTCATCCTGGTCGAGCCCGACTTGGGGACGCCGTTCCTCATGTTCCTCTCGGCCTCCCTGATCCTCTTCATCGGCGGCGCCCGCTCGCGCTACATCCTCGGCGTCGTGGCGGCTTCGCTGCCGGTCCTCGCCTATGAGCTCTTGAAGTACCCGTACCGACGCCAGCGCCTGATGCACTTCCTGCAGCCCTCGATGGACGCGCAGGGCGCGGGCTACCAGGTGGTCCAATCGCTGCTCGCGGTCGGCTCGGGCGGGTGGATCGGCAAGGGCCTGGGCGCTTCGACGCTCAAGTTGATGTTCCTGCCGGCGCCGCACACGGACTTCATCTTCCCGATCGTCGCGGAGGAGCTCGGCCTCGCGGGGAGCATCGCGGTGCTGACGCTGTTCGCCCTTTTGTTCCTGCGGGGCATGCGCATCGCGCGCGCGGCGCCGAACCTCTTCGGCGAGCTCCTCGCGGCGGGGCTCAGCATCATCCTCTGCCTGCAGGCCTTCTTCAACATCGCCATGTCGATCGGACTCCTGCCCACCAAGGGAGTCGCGCTGCCGTTCTTCTCTTACGGAGGCTCAACGCTGCTTGTGAACCTGCTCATGATCGGCATCCTCCTCAGCATCTCGCGGCAGGCCAAGGTCGCCCACTAGAGGCGGGCCCGTGACCAAGCGCGTCGCCATCGCCTGCGGCGGGACCGGAGGGCACTTCTATCCGGGCTACGTGCTCGCGCAGACCCTGCGCTCGCGCGGCTGGGAGACGTTGTTTCTGCTGCGCACCCAAGACCCCGCGGCCGCGGTCCTGTCGAAGGAGGGGCTTCCCTACGTCGAGGTCGACTTGCGGGGGATGCCGCGCGGGCTCTCGCTCGAATGGCCGCGGTTTCTTTGGCGAGTGGGCGCGAGCCTTCGCCTCATGCGCAACGTGGCGCGCTCCTACCGGCCGCGCTGCGTCGTCGGCATGGGAGGCTACCTCACCTTCCCCGCGGTCGCCGCGGCCCGCTGCGCGGGCGTGCCGTCCATGCTCCATGAATCCAATGCGATCCTCGGCCTGGCCAACCGCGCGTGCCTTCCGTTCGTCTCACGCGTCGCTTTGGGTCTGCCGCTCGCGAGCAAGCCCGCGTGGCCCAAGCCGCCCTTCGAGCTGACCGGGACTCCGGTGCGGGCCTCCCTGCTCAAGCTTCCCGACGCCGGCAAGGCGAGGGAACGATTCGGCTTGGACCCGCGCGCGCCGACGGTGCTCGTCTTCGGCGGCTCGCAGGGCGCGCGCGGGATCAACCGCGTCGCGCCGGAAGCCCTCAAGGCCGCGGCGGCGTCGCTACCGGGCCTTCAGTGCCTGCATCTGAGCGGCCCGAAGGAGGAGGAGCAGGTCCGCGCGGCGTACGCGGGCGCGGCCCTCAAGGCCTCGGTCTTGGGATACACGCAGGACATGGACGCGGCCTACGCCGCGGCGGACCTCGTCATCTGCCGCTCAGGCGCCAGCACCTTGGCCGAGCTCGCGGCGGTCAAGAAGCCCGCGCTCCTCGTCCCCTTCCCGTTCGCCGCCGCCAACCATCAGGAGGCCAACGCCCGCGTCCTCGAGAAGGCGGGCGCCGCCCGCTGCCTCCTGGAGGCGTCGCTCGACGCCGGCAGCCTGGCTAAGACGCTCGTCCATGTGATATCCTCGGAGCTCGCCGCCATGACCGATGCCTACCGCCGCTTGGAGCTTCCGCCGCCCGGGGACACCGCCCGCGTCCTCGCGGACGCCGTCGAGAAGGCCGCCGCGTGAAGCCGGTCATCCTCGTCGTCAACGACGACGGCGTCTACGGGCCGGGCCTGCGGCCCCTAGTCCGGGCGATGAAGAAAGTGGGGCGCGTCACCGTGGTCGTCCCCGATCAGGAGCGCTCCGCCGATTCCCATTGCCTCACGCTGCACAAGCCCATCCGCGTGCGCGAGGTGTCCAAGGACTTTTTTATCCTCAACGGCAGCCCCGCCGACTGCGCGCGCTTCGGCATCCTCGAGATCTTGAAGGAGAAGATGGACCTCGTCGTCTCCGGCATCAATCACGGCTATAACCTCGGCGAGGACGTCGTGTACTCGGGCACGGTCGCCGCGGCCATGGAAGGCACCTTGCTCGACATCCCCGCCATCGCCTTCAGCCAGGGCGGCTTGAACGTGAATTTCACGGAGCCTTCCCAGTTCGCCTCCCGCCTCGCCCGCAAGGTCCTGCACCACGGCATCGCCGAGGGCCTCTGCCTCAACGTCAATTTTCCCGAGCGGCCCGTGCGCGGCGCCAGGCCGCAGGTCACTCGGCTCGGCAAGCGGATCTACGGCAAGAAAATCACCGCACGCGCCGATCCGCGCGGACAGCAGTACTATTGGCTCACGGGGCGCAACGTCCGCGGCATCTCCGCTCCGGGTTCGGACGTCGCGGCCGTCAGCAAGGGCGCCGTCTCGGTGACGCCGCTCCACGTCGACATCACCGATTTCCCGGCGATGCAACAGCTGAAGAAATGGGACCTCTAAAAGCCTCGCTCGTCGCCGCCTTCGCCGCGATCGCTTTGGCCGGCTTCGCGCGGGCCGATGAGGGTTCGCCCGCGCCGACGCCCGAGGATCCGCTTTCGACGAACGAGATGTGCCTCATCCCGTCCTACGCGCCGCGGGAGGGGATGGGCCCGGCCGCCTTCGTGCGGAAAATGCACGACGGCCGCCTGGCGGGCGGGCTCGCGAACGTCTCCTACCGCGACGGAAAGCCGATTCGCTTCCAACGAAACCGGATCATCGACCAGGTCGACCTCAAGCGGAGCACCCGCGACGAAGCGATCGTCTATGAGGGAACCGGCTTCTACCTCGTCATGCGCCGGCGAGGCGAGTCCGTCACCGGGGATATCGACGCGCGCCTCCTCGGCGACCAACTCGCCGACTCGATCAAGACGGTGCTGCCGTTCGACGACTGCCGCCTGTTCTAGCGGACAGCCGCTTCTACGAGCCGGTTTAGCGTCAAGTCCACCGACACCCGCGCTCCGTCTTCGTCGCGACTATACTCGACGACGGCAAGGCGGTGTCCCTGACCGGCGCTTGCCGGGTTCGAGTTCAGGTAGGGCCTCACGATCGTTTCCACTTGGCTCATCCTGTCTGCGTTCCTCGATAGGAAGCCCGCGACTTCCGGCGCCGTCGCGGCGATCTCCTTGGCGCGGCTCACCTCCACATCGGCCAGAGGCGTTGGATAGTTGTAATCGAACCTCGGCCGAGCCACGACTTCGTACGGGTGGGGGATCCTCACGACCGTCCGTATCGTGTAGCCGTCGTATCGGTAATGGGTCACCGCGACGCGGGGGGGCAGCCCGGGCGGCATTTCGAGGGGAGTCACGTGGATGAACACGACCCTGCCGTTCCAGTATCCCGACTCCTTGAGATAGGTCTCGGCCGATTGACGAGCTCTCTCGGCGTCCTGAACCGAGACTTCGGCGGATTGCGCGGCGACCCCGAGCGACAGCGACGCGACCATTGCCGCCTGCAAGCATAGCGCGATTGAAAGTGTTCTCATGCCTTCATCATAACAGCGGCCAGGACGGCGCCCCAGGTGCGATCGACCCCCGCCGAGGCCCGCCCGAGGGCCCATGCTATTTTTTCGGCGCGCGAAATCGATGGGGGTTCGCCCTCCGCCGATTGCTTCCTTGCTAGGACCCGCGCCAAGCGTCCTGCTACTCGTAGGCCTATTGCCGCATCGCTCTTGGGACTATAGGCCCGCAACAGCGCACCGCCGTCTTGGTACGATACCTTTCGTCGCAGATGTGGGTTGGAAAAGCAGGGGGGGCACATCATGCATCGTAAGAACTCATTGTGGCTCGGCATCGTCGTAATGGCGATCCTCGCGAGCCAAGGGTCGGCGGAGACGCTGGCCGATCTCAATCAGAAACAGGCAGCCGGAACATTTGAGTCCTTAAACGAGCTCACTCAGCTCGCCGCGCCGTCGGGCGCCATCCCGGCTCCCGCCGTCGCTCTCCGCGATCCCAAGGCGCGAGTCGCAAGAATCAATCCGGCCCCCGTCCGCGAGCCGCAGCCGCAGATTGCGAGGACTGAACCGAGCCCGGTCGTCGCGGGTCTCAAGGAGCCCGCCCCGCAGATCGCAAGGTCGGAACCGAGCCCGGTCGTCGCAGGCGTCTCTCCGCCGATTCAGGTGGCGGGATTGAAGGACGGCGGGATCTAGCTCCTAGTCGCGTCATAGCTCTCACAAGGCCTCCCACCGGGAGGCCTTGTCGTTTTCTATAATCCTCCCGTGACTATCGCGAGCCTCTTGGGCATTTTTTTGCAGGCGGCGCCCGTGGCGGCGCAAGAGGCCTCGACGCAGGCCGTCGCGACCTCCACCCCCAGCGCTCCGGCCCCGACCGTAGTCCTGGCCGCTGTCGGGGACATCCGTCTCGACGGGCCGATCGGGGACATATTGAAAGCGAAAGGCTGGAAAGCGCCGGCCGAGGCCGTCGCGTCGCGGCTCAAAGCGGACCTCCTCTTCGGCAATCTAGAATGCCCGATCACGCAGCGGGGGAAGAAATTCCCCAAGAAGTGGAACTTCCGGGCGCCCGCGGCCAATCTCCGGGCCCTCAAGGAGTTGGGCTTCGACGTCTTGAACCTCGCCAACAACCACATCTGGGACTACGGCGAGCAGGGGTTTTTGGACACTCTGGCCGCCGTCGACAAGGCCGGGTTCTCGCGCGTCGGCGCCGGCCGGAACTTAGACGAAGCGATGAAGCCCGTATTCAAGACCGTCAACGGGATCAAGATCGGATTTCTTGGTTTCACGAGCACGTTCCCGGACCAGGCGTGGGCGAAGAAGAAGCGACCGGGCGTAGCGTACTCGGACTTCGGGCTTTTTCCGGAGGTCATCCGGCGTGTCAAGAAGGACTGCGACGTTCTCGTCGTCTCGCTGCATGGAGGCGTTGAGCTCGACGACGCTCCCAACGAGGTGCAGAAGGACTTCGGGAAGACGGCCGTCGACGCGGGCGCCGACGTCGTCATCGGCCACCACCCCCACGTGATCCAGCCCGTCGAGATATACAAGGGCAAGCCGATCCTCTACAGCATCGGTAATTTCTTGTTCGTGTCGCCGACGCCGAAGACCCGCTGGACGACCATCGCCAAGATTACCTTGGGAAAGGACGGCGTGAAGGCCTTGACGTTCGTCCCGGTCGACATCAACTACGGGATGCTCAAGCCCGCGGCGCCGGAAGGCGCGCAATACGTAGGCCAGGCGCTCAATCGTCTTGGAGCCGCGGTGCAGTCGGCGCTGCCCGTCGACGTCGGCGGCTTTTGACGTCCGGCTACCGAAGCCGACGAATTTCGTCTTGAAGCGCCTTCCTCTTGGACGCGGGGATGAAGCTCGCCTCGAAGGAGTTGGCGGCGAGGCCGCGAAGCTCGCCGTCGCTCAGATCGAGCGCGCGGGCCGTCTCCAGGTAATTCTCGAGCACGTAGCCCCCGAAATAGGCGGGATCATCGGAGTTCACGGTCGCGCACACTCCCGCGTCGAGCATATTTCTGAGATTGTGATCGCGCAGCGTGTCGAATACTCTCAGCTTCACGTTGGAAAGGGGGCATACGGTGAGGGGGACGCGGTCCTTGGCGAGACGGCGCACGAGCGCCTTGTCCTCCGTGCACCGCACGCCGTGGTCGACGCGCTCGACGCCGAGCTCGTCCAAGGCCTGCCAGACGTACGCCGGAGGGCCCTCTTCGCCCGCATGGGCGACGGCCCGGAGCCCGGCCCTGCGGGCCCGCGCGAAGGCGCGCTTGAACTTGCGGGGAGGATGCCCCTTTTCGGAGGAGTCGAGGCCGACCGCGGTGATCCATCGCGCGAAGGGCATGGCTTGGTCCAAAGTCTTCAAAGCCTCGTCCTCGCTCAGGTGCCGGAGGAAGCAGAGGATGAGGCGAGAGGAGACGCCGAGGGCCTCGCCGTCCTGCATGCCGCGGCGCAGACCGCCGATCACCGTGCCCATCGGAATTCCGCGCGCGGTGTGAGTCTGCGGATCGAAAAACACCTCGGCGTGGCGGACGTTCTGCCGGGCTGCCTTCCGGAAATACGCCGCGGCGAGATCGTGGAAGTCCCGCTCGGTCCGCAGCACGCCCGCGCCCTCGTAGTAGATGTCGAGGAACGACTGGAGGTCCTTGAAGGCGTACGCGCGGCGCAGCGCGGCGACGCTGGGGAACTTGAGGGGGACCTTGTTGCGCGCGGCGAGGCGAAAGAGCATCTCCGGCTCGAGCGTGCCCTCGATGTGCAGGTGCAGTTCCGCCTTCGGAAGCCTGCGGATCAGGGAATCGAGCGAGGCCATCGCCGCGATTATCCCATATTCGCCGAATCAAATCGTAACGCCGACGGAGCATCGCCTCAATGGCCTCCTGAGGCCAGGCGCGCTACACTGACATGGGGGGTAATGCCCATGAAGAAATTCCTCGGACGCGCCGGAGCCTTGATCCTAGTCGCGGCCGTGACGGTCCCGTGCCAAGCCGCCAAGGTCATCCGTTGTTCGGGCCGCAGCGCCGCGATTCCCATGTCGGCGTCCATCCTCGCGAACCAGAACTACGGCGACATCGTCTCGGCCACGCTCGAGTACGGCACGACGCGCGCGACCTACTCCGCCTCCAACGCGCCGGCGACCGGCCGCATTATATTTGGGGAGGAAAGGAACGGCCCGCCTTCCGAAAATCCTCCGAAGCTCTCCGCCACGATCCCTCTCGACAACGGCGACCGCCTGGTGCTCTCTCCCGACGAGCTCCACGTGACCGTCTTCGACAAGAACGGCGGCTTGGTGGCGGTCTTGGGCTGCGGGCTATAGACTTCGCCGGAGAAACGCCGGACCCATTCCAGATGCGGCGCGGATGGATTGCGCGCACTCTTTCCATGGAGGAAGGAGGCAACAAATGCGTGTTCCATTTGCTCGCGTGCTGGCGGTCTCGTTTTGCGGCTTGGCGATATTGACGAGTCGGTCCTTAGCCTATGATCCCTTGCACGAGCTCGACTGCATCAAACGGTACAATCCTTGCGCAGTATTCTACGAGGAACCGAGGGTTCCGCGCAGCATCAACTCGACGGCGCAGGCCGCAGGCGAGAGGATAGAGGCGCGCCAGACGGCGGCGAGGAATGCTCGCGCCGGGCAGGCGCCCGGCCGCGTTATGGGGTCAGCCCAGACCGGCGATCAAGATCCCGCATCCGGTCGCGGGCGCACCCGACCCTACGGCGCCGCCCAGAGCCGCTACGTGGATTGCGTTACTTCCCGGCCCTCGCATCGCGAGACAAACGCTCGAAACGGGCAGCAGGCTCGGAGCCAGGCCGCGGGAGCTCCAATCGTCGACCGCGCGACCTGCGGACGACGTCCCGCCGGAATCGGAGAGCCGGGCCGATAGACCGCGGACCAGATCGTCACGAGCGACTCCTTTCCGGGTGCTGTCGAATCTTATTATAATAGCGGCCTATGCTGGCCCTATTGCGGAGGTGCCCGATCTTTCGGGGCGTGCCCGAGAAAAAGCTGAAGAAAGTCCTCGCCTTTTCCCGCACTGCCGACTTCCGGGCGGGAACGCCGATCTTCAATCAGCGCGACCTGGCGAACCAGATGTTCATCGTCGCCTCCGGGCGCGTGCGCATTTTCGTGAGCTCCGCCTCCAAAAAGAGGAAAACGTTCGCCTACATGGGCGAGGGAGCTTTCTTCGGCGAGATGGCGCTTCTGGACTCCAAGGTGCGCTCCGCCTCGGCGGAGGCCGTCGAGGACTGCCGCGTCGTCATCATCCATAAGAAAGACTTCAAGCGCGTCCTGCTCAAAGACCCGAACCTCTGCTTCCAGATCCTGCGCACCCTTTGCGAACGCCTGCGGAACATGGACGAGCAGATCGAGAACCTCCTGTTCCGCAATATCCTCGGCCGCGTCACGAAGACGCTCTGCGATCTCGGACGTCAGAACGGCCAACGCAAGGGCGTCTCCGTCCTCCTGAAGGACCCGCTTTCCCGGCAGGAACTCGCGGACTTGGTCGGAACGACGCGCGAGCCCTTGTCGCGCGCCTTGGGCTCGCTGCGCCGCGCCCAACTCATCGCGTTCCAAGGAGAGCACATCCTCCTGCGAGACATGCCGCGCATGGAGTCGCTCATCGGAGCCGCCGTCCCGGCCGCCGAGTAGCGTTTCCGCATGGCCTTCCAATCCGTCAAAGGCTTCAAGGACATCCTGCCGCCCGAATCCGAAGCGATGACGAGCCTCGAGCTCGCGGCTCGAGACGTCCTGCGCGCCTTCGGCTACCGAGAGATCCGCATCCCGACGCTGGAGACGCGCGAGCTCTTCGTCAAATCCGTCGGCGAGACCACCGACATCGTCGAAAAGGAGATGTTCCAGCTCGAGGACGCGGGCGGCCGCCACCTCGTCCTGCGGCCCGAAGGCACGGCCGGCGTCGTGCGGGCCTATCTCGAGCACAGCCTCAGCCAGCAGGGCGGACGAACCAAGCTCTTCTACATCGGCTCGATGTTCCGTGCGGAGCGGCCCCAGAAGGGGCGCTTCCGCGAGTTCGAGCAGATAGGGCTCGAGTGCTTCGGCAACGGGCACGCCGCCGGCGACGTCGAGGCGATC
The DNA here is from genome assembly GCA_016194745.1 of Elusimicrobiota bacterium. Lineage (GTDB taxonomy): Bacteria > Elusimicrobiota > Elusimicrobia > UBA1565 > JACRDR01 > JACQBA01. Next base: position 79,108 of record JACQBA010000015.1, on the reverse strand, counting down.
CTCGCGCTTTCCTACGTCTTGGACCGCGCGGGCCTCAAGGGCGCCTACTCCATCAAGCTCAACAACCTGGGCGACGAGAAGCCCGAATGCCGGCCGGCCTACCGCGCGAGCCTGCTCGCCTTCTTCGAGACCGTCAAGGACGAACTCTGCGAGCACTGCCGCTCGCGCATGGCTCGCAACCCGCTCCGCGTCCTCGACTGCAAGGGCGACGGCCCCAAGCTCAAGGCCAACCCTGCCCTGCCGACGCTCGTTCCCTGCGGCGACTGCCGGACCCACTTCGACACGGTCAAGGCGCTGCTCGAGAACGAGAGCGTCGCCTACGAGCTCGACGGCTCGCTGGTGCGCGGGCTGGACTACTACACGCGGACAGTCTTCGAGTTCCGCTCCACCGACGTCGGAGCGCAGGACGCGATCGCGGGCGGCGGACGCTACGACGGCTTGGTCAAGGCGATGGGCGGGCCGGAGACGCCCGCGGTCGGCTGGGCCATCGGCGTCGAGCGCACGCGCCTCGCCATCGCCGCCAAGGCCCACGCCGAGGCCCCGCGCGGCGTCGACGTATACGTGGCCGCGCAGTCCGACGCCGCCGGGCTCGTCGGCCTCGCGATGGGACTGCTCCAATCGCTGCGCCGCCAAGGACGCAGCGCCGAGGGCGCCCTCTTCGGGCACAGCCTCAAGGCGCAGCTGCGCGAGGCGGACCGCCTTGGCGCGCGCCTCGCCGTGATCTTCGGCCAGGAGGAGTTCGCGGGCCGCACCTGCCTCCTCAAGGACATGCGCGTCAAGGACAGCCAGGAAGTCGTCGCGATCGCGGACGTTCTCGAGAAGCTCAATCGGACGCTGGGAGCCATGTCATGAGCCATACGCAGCCGTATCGGACCCATTCCTGCAACGAGCTGAGGGCCTCGCATGCCGGCCAGACCGTGCAGCTCGCGGGCTGGGTGCACTCGCGCCGCGACCACGGCGGCGTCTATTTCTTCGACCTGCGCGACCGAAACGGGCTCGTCCAGGTGGTCGTGCGCCCCCAGGAGAAGGAGGCCTTCGACATCGCCGCGAACCTAGGGGCGGAGCACGTCCTCTCGGTCACCGGCGTCGTCGGCAAGCGTCCCGCCGGCTCCGAGAACCCGAACCTCCCGACCGGCGCGATCGAGGTCTCGGCCCAGCGCATCGACGTCCTCAATGCGTCCAAGCCCCTCCCCTTCGAGGTCGGCGAGCACGCGCACGCCTCCGAGGAAGTGCGACTCAAGTACCGCTTCCTCGACCTGCGGCGCACCCGGATGCTGGGGAATCTGACGGTCCGCCACAAGGCCGCGCAGTCCGTCCGGCGCTACCTAGACATGAACCGCTTCATCGAGATCGAGACGCCGCTCCTCACCAAGTCGACGCCCGAAGGCGCGCGGGACTTCCTCGTGCCCTCGCGCCTGTCGCCCGGCGAGTTCTACGCGCTCCCGCAGTCGCCTCAGATCTTCAAGCAGATCCTCATGGTCTCGGGCGTGGAGCGCTATTTCCAGATCGCCCGCAATTTCCGCGACGAGGACCTGCGCTCCGACCGGCAGCCCGAGCACACGCAGATCGACCTCGAGATGTCCTTCGTCAACGAGGCCAACGTGCACGCGCTCGTCGAGGGCATGATGCAGACGATGTTCCGCGAGGTGATGGGCGTGGAGCTGAATCTCCCGTTCCCGAGCCTCGAGTATGACGAGGTCATGCTGCGCTTCGGCTCCGACAAGCCGGACATGCGCTATGGGCTCGAGATCCAGGACGCGTCGAGCCTGTTCAAAGGCTCCGGGTTCAAGGTCTTCGGCGAGGCCGTCTCGAGCGGAGGAGCGGTGCGCGTCCTTCACGCGCCGGACGCCGCGCTCTCGCGCGCCGAGATCGACAAGCTCGTCGACCTCGTCAAATCGCTCGGCGCCAAGGGGCTGGCCTGGATCAAATGGATCGAGAAGGAAGGCAAGCTCCACCCCGAGTCCCCGGTCGCCAAGTTCCTGTCGGCGGGGGAGATGTCCGCGCTGATCGAGCTCTGCAAGGCGAAGGCCGGAGACGTCACTTTCTTCGGCGCGGGCAAGACGGGCGACGTGGCGAACCACCTCGGGGCGCTGCGCAAGGAACTCATCGTCAAGCTCGGCCTCAAGCCCGATGAGGCGGCGCCGTGGCGCTTCCTCTGGGTCAAGCACTTCCCGCTTCTGGAATGGGACGCGGAGGGCAAGCGCTGGACGTTTACGCACAACCCCTTCACCGCGCCCCTCGCCGAGGAGGCCTCCAAGCTCGACACCGATCCCGGGAACATCAAGTCGCACCAGTACGACCTCGTCTTGAACGGCGTCGAGCTCGGCTCGGGCTCCATCCGCAACCACCGGCCGGACATGCAGCGGCGCATCCTCAAGCTCATGGGCTACGACGAGGCGGAGCAGAACCGCCGCTTCGGCCTGCTGCTCAACGCGCTCGAGTACGGCGCTCCGCCGCACGGCGGGATCGGCATCGGCTTCGACCGCTTGATCGCGCTCCTACGGGGCGAGGATTCGATCCGCGAGGTCATCGCGTTCCCCAAGACGCAGAAGGGGACGGACCCGCTGAGCGAGTGCCCGGCGCCCGTCGATCCGAAACAGCTCAGGGAGCTGCACCTCAAGGTCGACCTCCCGGCTCCGCCCAAGGCGTAGCTACAACTCCTCAACAAAGGCTTCACACGCGCGCTATCGGTCCGGGCGAGGCGCGCGCGTACAATACTCGCTTCATGCCGTCACGTCACCTCCTCGCGCTCGCCTTGGCGGCCTCGACCGCGGCCTCCCGCGTCTCGGCCGCTCCGGCCGAAATGTCCGTTTGCGTGTTCTTCGACGGCGGCGCGCGCTCGGGCCTGCCCAACGGCAGGCTTCACGCCGTGATGCTGATCAATCTCCTCGGCCACTTCCGGGAGGTCGAACCGCGCCTCGCGGACGTGGAATCTTACTCGCCGGGCTCCCTCACCGGCTGCGAACGCGCCGCGTACGTGGGCAGCGACTTTCAAGCGGCGATCCCGGCCGCCTTTCTCTCCGACGTGATGGCCTACGAGCGGGGGTTTCTGTGGATCAACTACGGCATCGACCGGCTCCAAAAGCACGCGGGCTGGGATGCGTTCCGCGAGAAGACCGGCTTCACCTACATGGCGCTCCAGGGAGCCGATAGTCCGCGCGACCCCTCCGCCATCCCTGACTTCTTCCGGCACTTCGAGTACAAAGGCGAGCGCTTCTCCAAGCTGGCCCTATTGCGGGAAGGACGGCTCGTCGCCGCGACCGAAATCGCATTGGTCCGGACCTCGTCCGCGAAGGTCTTGTCCTACGCCGTCCATTCGGGAAAAGACGCCCGCACGCCCTACGTCACCGAGAGGCGGGGTTTCTACTACGTGGCCGACAATCCCTTCCTCTATATACACCAGAGGGACCGGTATTTGATCCTAGCCGACGTGCTCTTCGACGTCCTTGGGCTTGCCCCGCGGCAGGGGAAACGCTACGCCGTCCTCCGCATCGAGGACGTCCACGCGAGAACCGACGTACGTATTCTCCGCCGGATATTCGCGATGCTCAAGGATAAGGGAGTGCCGTTCACCATCTCGCTCATCCCGCGCTACGTCGGCCCCGGAAGCAAGGACGGCGATGGAGTCAACGCCGGAGACATCCCCGAGTTCATGGACGTCATCCGCGCCGCGACGGACAGCGGCGGGGAGATTCTGCTGCACGGCTACGAGCATCACGCGCGGCTCGACTACTGCCCGACGCTTCCGAGCGGCGCGGACTACGAGTTTTGGGACCGCTGCCGGAAGGGTCCGCTCCCGTACGACTCCGAGGAATGGGTCCTCGAGCGCTTGAACTACGCGTTGGCTCTCATGCGGCAGGCGCGGCTCAAGCCCGTCGCCTGGGTGACGCCTCACTACGCCGCCTCCGCGCAGGATTTCGAGACGTTCGGCCGCACGTTTGCGAGGACTCTCCAGCGCGTCGTCTATTCGGCAGGCGAAGCGGAAAAGGCCGTCTACGTGACCCAGTTCTTCCCATACACGATCTACCGCGACGCCTACGGCCAGTTCGTTTGGCCCGAGAATCTCGGCTACATCCCGATGCCCGGCACGGAGACGCGGGAGGGGGAGCAGACTTCGGAGCAGATGCTGGAGGCTGCCCGGCTGTCCAGGTCCGTGCGCGACGCCTGGGCGTCCTTCTTCTGGCATCCTCAGCTCGCCGGGGGCGAGCACGGGTTGGAACGCTTTGCGGCGCTCATCGACGGGATCCGCGGCCAGGGCTATGAGTTCGTCTCGCTCGCGCGCCTGCGCGACCGGGGAGAGTAGGCTACTTCTTCAGCTCGACCCGGAAGCCCGGGTGGCGTTCCTGGAAGAACTTGACCGCGTCCTTGGAGACCGAGTCGGTGACGAAGACGTCCGCCAGCGACGCGGCGAACTTCGCGCCGCAGCGCCCGCAGGAAAAGGAGTGGTCCGCGGCGAGCGTCAGGGACGCGACGCAGCTCTTGCAGTGCGGCAGCCCCGGGACGACCTGCGTGACGACCTTGCCGGCCTCCGAAGCCGTGACCGTGGGGAACCAAAGGACCTCGAAGCGGTCCATCCGGAACTCCTGCTTGAGCGGCGCCGACTTGAGCGCGTCCACCTCGGCTTGAAGCGCCGCGGCGCGACCCGCGAGACGGGACGCGCGCACGCGCTCGATCACGGCCCATAGTAAGAACAACGCGGCCGCCGCACCGGCGCCCTGCACCGCCATCATCGACTCCATGGAGCGAGATATTAGCAAATCGCGGGAATTGTCCATTGACATAGGCGGCGCTGCAGCAGCCATCCATACTCAACCGTTACCTTCCATACCCTTCCTTTGCGCAAGGACAAACCCCTCAACAACATAAACCCTTGGACCCCTTCCGGCCTGGTGCCTATACCGACGCGCGCGTACCCTTCCGGTCCTTAATACGCCGCGAGATCAGGCATAAAATCGTTTTCGGAGGGGGCAAGGAGGAACGCAATGATCAAGACATCGCTGTTCGCCGCACTGTTGTCTCTTTCGACGTTCTCGTACGCGCAGGAGCTGCCGGGCAACCTCTGCACGGGGGATTGGTGCTCCGAGCAGCAGAAGGCGATCTGGGCGGAGTTCCAAGCCGCGGGACCGCTCAAGGCCGAAGCGCTGCCTTCCGCCTACAGCGGCGTCTGCTTCCACTCCAAACCCTACTACGATCCCACGCAGGAGCAGCACGCGATCGCCGTCTTCGACAAGTGGGAGGACGCCGTCGTCTACGGCGGCAGCTTCTCCTTCATGGCGACCTCCAACCCGTACGCCGGCCTCAGCGTCGCGGACGCGAAGAAGCAGTATCTCAAGTACGAGGCGAAGTACAAGCTCCAACTGCTCGCCACGCACGCCGAGGCCGACATGAACCCGGGACGAGAGCCGATCTGGCGCTATTGGATGAAGCAGAGCGCCTCAGGCGACGCGGTGCTGCTGGTCGGCTTTTGGCAGCCGCAGCTGCTCTTCTGCAAAATGACGCGGCATGCGAACTGACCGGCTCCTCCCCGTTCTGGCCTCGATCCTGCTGGCGGCGTTGATGCCGGCAGCCGCGGCCATGAACGGGGCGGCTTGGACGCCGGGCGCGCCGGAGGACTTCCTCCAATCGATGGTCGGCCATTCGTTCGGCCAGGGCTTTAAGTCGCCAGTCGAGCAGGTCAACGTATTCACCGGGACGCGTCGCCAGGCGATCACGTCGAACGCCTATCCATGGAGCGCGATCGGGCGCCTGAAGCTGGCCAAAGGAACCGGCAACTCGTGGTGCACGGCGAGCCTCATCGCCCGGGACCTCATCTTGACCAACGCGCACTGCATCGAGGACGAAGACGGGAACATCATCCGCGGCGCCTACCGGTTCTTCCCGAACATGGTGGGCGGACAGGCCAGGGCGGGCTCCGACGTCGTCCATATGTGGTGGGGGACGTCGGGCGTCAATCCCAACACGCGGGCGCAGGACGACTGGGCCATTCTGCGCATCAGAGATCCGCTCGGGACGAGCTACGGCACGCTCGGGGTGAAGACCATGGAGTTCACCGAGGACTTGAACCTCCATCTGGCGGCCTACTCGGGTGACTACAACGGCGGCCTCACGGCGACGTTCTCCAGGGACTGCCGCATCACCGGCCAAGACGACAGGGGCGCGCTGCTCCACAATTGCAGCTCGACGAAGGGCTCCTCGGGCGGGCCCCTCCTCTGGTTCGACGGCGAGCAGAAGCCTTGGGTCGTCGCCGTGAACCGGGGCGAGAGGCGGGACGGAAGAAACGAGTCCCTCGTGAACATCCCGTACTCGCACAGGCACGCCAACATCGCGGTGTCCGCCTCGCGATTTTTGAGCACGCTCAGGTCCATCCTAGGCGCACGATAGAAAGCAAAGCCCGGCCGTTTGGGCCGGGCTGTCATGCTTCCTTCTGTGCGGCTTGAACCGTCTCTAGCGCGCCGTTAACAACAGGCGCAGCCGGCGGCGGACAAGTCGAGATCGCCCGCGGCGTTGGCCGAGCGGTGCATGGTGAGGCTGACGAGCGCGACGAACACGAACAGGATGGCGGCTAGGCGAAGTTTCATGTACAACCTCCTGGATCTGTGCGGCTGCCTACAGTATGACTCAAACGGCCCGACGTCCTCACGGGCCCTTCGCTCCAATCCTGCAGGCCGATGGGACTAGCCAAAAATAGAGATAAAGGCCTACCCTGACGTCGGCCGGGACGCGGACCTTGCGCCCGCGTCCCGGCCGCGCCTCGGGCGGCGGCGACTAGCAGCGACAGCCGGTAGCGGCGAGGTTCAGGTCGCCCGCAGCGTTGGCGGACGGCTGCAGCGTCATGGCGGCCAATGCGGCGAACACGAACAATCCGGCGATGAGGCGAAGTTTCATTGAGTCCTCCGTATTCCCTACATGATACCCGGCTCTGGGCGGCGGCCCACGGGTCCATCGCACCCCGCAACCTGGGACAATAGTCCTACCCGCGCGGCAGACAAAGACCTAGGATGTGTGCGTCAAAATTTGAAATGATGGGGGCGTGAGCGTCCGACGCCTCGTCCTCGCCGCCTGCGCCGCATGCGCCCTCTTCGCCGCCGGCTGCGGGCCCAAGAAGGAGAGAAAGGAGGCGCCGGACGTCGGCATCCCGGCGCTGCTCCAATCCCCGGACGCGTCGCTCAAGTCCCTGAGCGGCCTCCGCGGCCAGACCGTCGTGCTGGAGTTCTGGGCGACATGGTGCGGCCCCTGCCGCGAGAGCCTACCGCACATGAACAAGATGATCGAGTCCTTCAAGGGAAAGCCGGTGCGCTTCATCTCGGTCACCCGGGAGCCGCGCGAGGACGTCGAGCGCTTCCTCAGGGCGCACCCGATGAACGCGTCGATCGGCCTTGATCCCGACGGGGTGGTCCACGACGCCTTCCGCGTCCGCGGGATCCCGGACATCTACGTGATCGATCCGCACGGGCGCATCTGGCTGCGGATCCAGCCGAGCTTCCTCTATAAGTCGGACATCGAGGCGGCGATGAAGGCGCCGCCGCCGCCGGTCAAGGCGTGACGCGATCCGCCTTCATCTGCGCCTTGTACTGCTTCGCCGCCAGCGCGTAGCCCCCGGCGCTCCCGTCGATGAAGTGGACGTGCCGGCCCTCGCTCATCCCTTTGACGAAGCACGTCATGAGGGCGGCGTCCGATTCGTGCACGCCATAGTATACCTGGCCCGCGGCGCGCAGTTCCTCGAGAAGGGAGCGGATATCCTCCGCTTGCGCCTTGGTGCAGTCGATCACCATCCTTAAGACGTCGTCGAACTTGCGGTAGTCGGCGTGCGCGTTCAAGGATTCGAAGTACTGGCCCGTGTCGAAGAGAGGATTGGGCATCCCGAGCCGAAACACGAGCACCGCGCCGACGATCTCCGCCGCGCGGCGCAGAAAGGCGGGTGAAAGGACCGAGGCGTGATAGCGCCGCTCGTCGTTGAGAAGCTTCGCCATGGTCCGGTAGCGCATGCCGGCCGAATTCACGGGGTTGGCCAGTCGGGCGTCGCCCCCCAGGACGCGGTCGATCTCGACGATCAGGGAGCGGTAGACGGGCCTCGCGCTGATCGAGCGCGCCATCACGATGAGCGACAGGATGATCCCGTTGCGGGACGGGATGGCCTCCCAGCGGCACGAGAGTCCCTGCAGGTCGCTCTCGCCGGCGAGGCCCGGCGGCAGCAGGTAGCGGCCGGAGGGGTCCTTCACCTTCGCCTCCGCCGCGAGCACGCCGCCGCCGCGGAATAGGGTAATGCTCTGCTCCGACGCGAGATGGAACCGCGCGACCTCGATCGAGCGGCCTTCCTTGCGGATCTCTCCCACCGAGACGCGCCCCACCCGCAGCGTCATGCCGAAGGTCCGCGCCGCCATCGAGCGCACGCCCGCCAGCGCGGCGGCGACTCGGTCCGCGTACTCGGGCGGCGCAAGCAAAGTGGCCCCGTCGCCGCCGAAGGAGTACGGAAAGGAGGCGCGCTCCATTGCGTTCTGCGCCGCGGCGATGCACGCGGCCCCGAGCGTGTTCACGTCCTTGTAGCGCCCCTCCTCAATCGCCTGAGTCGAGCCGGCGACGTCCGCGATGAAAACGGTCCAGTCGTCCGGCACCGCGAGGAAATGCCGGTCCTCGGTCAGCTCGCTGAACTGCTCGAAGGGATCGAGAACTTGGAAGAGATCGCCGAACACGCCTTATAGATAACCCCGGGGCGGGGAAATATCAATACTGGATTTTCTAAAATGACTCCGTGAGACCCTGCGCGCTCCTCCTCTGCGCCGCCCTCGCGGCCCCCGCGGGCGCGGCGATGCCGCAAATCGTGCGCTTTCCATCCGCGGACGGCACCGAGATCGAGGCCGGGCTCTTCTTCCCGCGGGGCAAGCCGCCCTTCCGCGTCGCCGTGTATCTCCACGGCGGCCCGCACTCGCGCTACTCGGCCGAGGACGACGGCTACGTGCGCGAGCTCCTGCGCCGGGGCTACGCCGTGGCGGCGGTCGACTACCGGGGCAGCAAGGGCCACGGCAAGGCCTTCGAAGACGCGCTCAAGGGGGATATCGGCAACCGGGACGTCGAGGACGTCCTGGCGGTCGTCCCCGCGCTGCGCCGCAACGTCCTCTTCGACGCATCGAAGATCTACCTCTTCGGCGAGTCCTACGGCGGCTACCTCGCCCTCATGACGGCGACCGATCCCCGCAACGTCTTCGCCGCCGCAGCGTCCGCCTCGGGGCCGACGGACATGCTGCGCCAGTTCGAACTGCTGCGCCGCTGCAAGGACCCCGACTGCCTTCGCGCCTACCGGGAGATGAAAGCCGACGCCGGCGGGGACGAGACGACGCGCCGGGACTTCCTGATCGAACGCTCGCCGGTGAGGCGCCTGGAACGGCTCAAGACGCCGCTCCTCCTCCTCCACGGCCGCAAGGACAAGTTCTGCCCCGTCGAGCAGGTCGTCGACTTTTTCCAGGAGGCCCGCCGCCTGAAAAAGGAGGTGCGACTGCGGGTCGTCGAGGACGTCGGCCACGATCTGGGCGCGCACGAACAGCGGGAGACCTTCCTCGACGCCGTAGGCGACGTCGCGGCTTTCTTCGACTCGAAATAGCGGCTGCCGGGATTGGCTCCGTCGACCGATTTTTCTACGATGCTGAGAGACGCACGACGCCCCCAGGAGCTTGGATGACCTTACAGGAACGCATCGACGAGTTGGAAGCCCGCGTGGCGGAGCTCGAGCATCACGCCTCGGGGAGTTCCGCCAAGACGGCGGGAGGCCTCGGCGTCTACGAGTTCGGCGCCGCGCTCGCCATCGCCATCTCTTGGACCACCCAGAAGTCGGTCCTTTGGGCGATCCTCTATGGGATACTGAGCTGGGCGTACGTCCTGTACTACGCGTACCTGCACCGATGAGCGCGCGCACGCTATCAGTCCTCGCGGTTCTCGCGCTTTTCGCCGCCGGCTGCCGCGGGGCTCAACACCGCGCCGACGACCTTCAGCGCTCGATCGACGGCTTCGTCGCTGCCGGGCGCAACACCAAAGACGACTTTATCCGGCGGTTCGGCCTCCCCAAGGCTTGCGAGAAGACCGACTCGGGCGAGCGTTGCGAATGGCGCAGCGACCACGGCATCATCCCCTGGACCGAATATACCGAGGAAGCCAGGCTGCCGAAGACGGTGTTCAAGACCATCGATACGCTGCGCGTCGACTTCGACAAGAGGGGATACGCCGTCGTCGCGTCCACGCACGTGCGCCGCGGCGGCAAGACGGCCCACTCCACACCGACATTCCGCGGCCGGAAGGAAGAGCCGGCCGACGGCCGCAAGTGCCCGCCCAATTTCGCGTACCGTTACGGCGAGTGCTATCCGACCAAGCCGCTCTTCGGAGGCTCGGGGAACTGAGTCTCGGCCGGGATCAGGCGCCCCCTTGAATTCGGCATTCTAGGGGCTACACTATTGAAGAGGACCTTATGAAGCGGAAAGCAGCGGTCCTCGGGGGACTGGGGCTGATGGTGGCGCTCCAAACAGTCGCCTACGCGTCCCGGGTCATCAACTGCTCCGGGAAAAAGGACGCGGTCCCGGTCAAGGTCTCCATCCTGTCGAACCAGAACTTCGGCGACATCTTGCAGGCCACCCTCGAGTACGGGAGCGTCCGCGCAGCCTTCGCCGCGACGGACGCAGGCACGACGGGGCGGGTCGTCGTCAACGCGGAGGACGGCAGCGCGACGATCCCGTTCGGGACGGGCGAGAAGATCATCCTGTTCCCGGGCGAGAAGAGCGTCTCCGTCTTCGACAAGCGCGGCGCGCTCGTCGGGCAGTTCGGCTGCGGATGATCGGCGGCCAGTTTGGTACGATGGCTGCATGATCCGCGCGGCCGCCTGTCTTCTGATCGCGTCATTGCTCGCCTCGCCGTCGCGCGCGGCGGATGCGTCGCTCACCGGCACGTGGCTGCGCGACGGCGCTCCCTACGCCACGATCCGCCCCGACGGGACCGGCACGATCGACGGGGCGCCCGTCCGCTGGAAGGCCGACGGGAAGACCCTCGTCATCATTGAGGAGAGCGGCGCGAGGCACGCGCTTCCCTACACGCTGAAAGGCGACCGGCTGAGCGTCCCTGTGGAGGGCCGGCCGGGCGTCCTGGTGCGCGCCGGAGGCAAGTCCGCGGCGGCGGGCGCCTTGAAAGACAAGCCGGCCAAAACGGGCGGCGACGATCTATCCAAGCTGCTGCTCTCCTCCCCGTGGTGCTATTTCCATTACAACAAGGTCTCGGGCACGTCGCGCCAGCAGCGCGTCGTGTTCCGCGACGACGGCACGTGGGGCTCGGGCAGGCGCAGCGAGTCGTACTCGAGCGGCGCCTACGGGACGGTCTCGGGCCAGACCGACTCGGCCGACGGCGGGCGCTGGAAGACGAAGAGCGGCCGGCTCTTCCTGTCGGAAGGCGGGGGAGAGTTGCAAGACGTCGGCCTCACCGTGACCAAGAACTCGAACGGCTACCCGATACTCAAGGCCGACGGAAAAGAATACTCGCAGTGCCGCTGACCTCAAGAAACCGCTAGCAGGGCGATCGGACGCTTGACCTCTGGTCCTGCGCGCATTGAGGCCCCCTGCTTGAATTCACTCTCCCCTTCGACCCACTCCGTTTCGCGGTTGCAGACTTGAAATGACCGCGGGTCCGCTCATGGGTTCCGACTCCCTGAAGCGGACCCGCGTTAGGTAGCGGTCCCCCACGTCTTTTTTGGGGCCGTTACTCGGTTAGTCTAAGTTGTCTATCCGTCGAAAAGTGGTGGACGTGTGGGGGATCGAACCCCAGACCTCTACCTTGCGAAGGTAGCGCTCTCCCAGCTGAGCTACACGCCCGTTATACTGCTAAATCCTGCCTTTTTTCACTCCCATCGGAAACCTCGGCAGGCTTCGGTGTCCAAATGGTGTCCATTCCAGTATCCAAAAGCTGCATTCCAACCTTCAAGTGGCCTGAGGAAAGATGCGCATACCGTTGAGTCATGATCGGAGAATGATGCCCAAGCAGCTTCTGAGTGGCGGGTAAATCATTAGTCCGCATGATGTAGTGGGATGCGAAGGTGTGGCGAAGATCATGGAAGCGAAATTCTTTGATCCTCGCGTCCTCTAGGGCTGTCTCAAAGAGACGCCGCAGCGTTATTACTGGAATATCAAAGACCAACCCTTCTAGACGAGACCTAAGGGACACCAAGACTTCACGAAGCTTAGAGGCAATCGGTATTTCCCTTGGCTTGCCTGATTTAGATTTTAGCACATAAATCATGTTTTGCTCTAGATTTACGTTTTCCCAAGTGAGTTGTAAGATCTCGCCTCTCCTCATGCCAGTCATAAGGGCACAGACAATAATTGGATAAAGGCGTGGGTGGCACTTCTCTGTTAGCTCAGCGATCTCCTCTTTACTCAGAAAGCGAAGACGACTGTTCTCAACTTGGAACTGTTTGACCTTTGCAGCTGGGTTCGGCCCTGAAAACTTATCCCACTCAATCGCCCTATAGAAGATGCTACGGATGATGTTATGGTGCCGATTAGCCGTCGCCGCAGTAGAGCTTGCCTTAACGTCATTCAAATAGCGAAGAATATCTGGGATTGAAATCTGGTCAAGTCGCTTGGAACCAAAGGCTGTTTTCAAACGATCTTTGTGATACCTCGTAACCGGGGCGCTGGCCTTATGCTTTGCGTGCAACTCCCAATAAAGCTCCGCAGCTTCGGCAAAGGAAATGGATGGCTTGCGCTTATCTGGGAAAAACTTGCCTTCTGCTATTTCAGTCTTTCTCTTCCGCTCGGCCTGCCGAGCCAACTTGAGACTAGGACCGACTTTCTCACGGACGCGCCTTCCGTCCGCGTAGTAGTCGATATAGTAATTTCCGAGCTTTAAATAGACTGCCATTCTAATGGAGAGAAAAGGGTTCACCAGAAGCCATATGACATCATAACAGTATATTACTGTTATGTCAAGGTTGCCAACATGCACCCGTAACAGTAAAATACCGTTATATGAAACAGGGCCAATTCTCCGAGGCAATAGTCCGAATCGATCTGCGCCTGCCCAAATCGATTCATAAGGACTTAAAGCACAAGGCGTCCGAGGAAGGACGATCCATTAACTCTGAGATCCTTCAGGCCTTAAAGCGGCACCTGTCGGCATCTTCGCGTTAACCCAGCGGTCAATCTCCGCTTTCTCGAACCGGAGGGCGCGGCCAAGATGGACGACTCCCGGAAGTTTTCTCAGGCTCACCATCGTATAAATGCTGTCCTTGGGCAAGCTAAGGTAAACCGACAGCTCCCCGACGTTCAGTAGTCTCTTCTCCATTGGCATCTCCTTATCTGGTTCCGCCAGTTAGAAGCGACTTCCAACTGCGGTTTGAGGCCCTTTCCTTTCGCGTAAGTTTCTCGGACTGATACACCAAGCCCTGGCATTGGCGGCAAGCCAGCCGGCAATACTTGAGGAAAAGCGCGCAAGTTCGGCGGCGGCACTTCGGGCACTGGAGCCACCACTGCTTGCCCCGGTTCGATCCCACCATTCGAGAACTGCTGATGGCGAGAAACTCGGCGGCGCAGAGGGTGCGCCCTTCGCTCCAGACTATTCCGAAACCGACATAGTCGATTCCGAGCATCAAGCCGGGCGGGGGAAAGCGAGGGGTATAACGCTCGATGGAAAGGGGTTCGGCGCGGCGGTGCCACTCTCGATGGTCAACATAGAAGGTGGATTCCCAGATGGAGATCGGTCGCTTCCCCATCCACCCAGGCTCCAATAGTCCCTCATGCTTCAGGCTCCACGCTTGAATGCACTCGCAACCCTCCACTTCAGCGTGCATACGGCCTCCAGGAGCCCAAATCCATCGGAAGCCGTCGGACAATTGCGATTCGCTGTCTCCGCGCACGTCCGCCTTTACCGACTTTACCGGGAATGTGCCACTTTAAGGATTCGTTGATCCCAATGGGGGGAGGAGAGAAGTTAGGCATACCCGGTAATGTCGGTATTCTGGTAGTCACAGAAGGGAGAGAATATCCGTCTCGTCAAGAGGTTCCGCGAGCGGGGCGGCCGGAGCCGACGTTCGGGGCTGACCGCCGTCCTTCCAGCTCAAGCCGGTCCAGACGCGCATCCCGTCCGCCCGTCCTTCGGACACGCCCAGGATTTCCGTCAGGCGTTTGTTGAAGGCGCGCTGATTCACAGGCTGCGGAGCGCCGGTGTCGTAGCACCACTGGGTATATTTCTCGTGCGCCTCAGTCTTGCCAATGCTCGTCCCACGGCGCAGTTCCAAGCACTCGGTGATGAACTCGAACGCACTGTCGCACTGCCGTCGGTAGGTTTGGCTGGCTTCGAGGACGCTGGCGCAGGCACTGAAGTCCTGCTGACTTTCCAACCGGCGCAGGCCGGCAAGAGCCCGGTTGAGCAAGGCGCTCATCACCTCGGATGTCCTGAGCTGCTCCAAGAGGCCCTTCTTGGCTCGCGCGCCTTCGAATCGGTTCGGGAACGGGATGATGGCCCAGCGTCTGAAGTAGCCAGTGCTCAGATCGCGCGAACGCGGCAACTCATTAGCGCTGAACAACAGCCGCGCGGTAGGGGTGAGTTTGAATGGCTGGCCAAACTTTCGCTCCGCCTTAATGATGTCGCCGGTCACGATGGCCTTGAACATGTCTGACTGTTCCAGGCCGGCGCTCGGAAGGTCGGCGTAGATGTTGACCAGCTTGCCTTCCAGTTCGGCCGCCATGAAGCGGTTGCTCACGAGATCCTGGAGCGACACGTTGGATGTATTTTCCTGGCCGAGGAATGCGGTCAAGAGGGAGAGGAACGTGCTCTTTCCATTCGCGCCGCCTCCAAGAAGCATGAATGCCCTTTGAAACTTAGTCGTGGGGCGCAGGAGGTATCCCACGAGTTCCTCGGCGAGCTGCAAAGCATCCTGAGGAAAGATTTCAGACAAGAATCGATCCAAGTCCTCGGATCGCTTGGCGGGATCGAAAGACGCGCCGAGCTGGAACGTGGAAAGGTGCTCCGCCGAATGATGGCGAAGCTCGCCGACTCTCCAGTCGAGCATCCCATTTTGGACGTTTAGCAGCTCCAAAGCTTGTGGATTAAGGCTCTCGGCGCTCGCCTTGCATCCCTCGTTCACGAGCGCGACGGCCGATTCGATTCTTTCTGGCTTGGACGCGCCTCCCAGGAGCTGGTTCGCCAGCCGTCTCGCCGTGTCAGCGCCACTCGGCCGGAAGACGCCTCCCGCGTAGATGTAGAGGCGCACTCCTTTCCCGGCTTCGTCGATCGGTGAAGAGAGATACCGAGCCTGCCTGCTGATTTCCTGCGCGAGAATGGCAGGGGAAAACCTACCTTTCCTGAGCCAAGGAACATCCGGATTGGGCTCATAACGCTCGATACCAACTGCGATTCGTTCGAGTTCGGCGACGGGCAGCGGCTCTTCTGATCGCAAGACATTCACGCGCTCGAGAGCCGGTAGGATTTCCTGCGCATTCAGACCTAGGCGGCGCAGGCCGCCGGCAATACTGGTAAGTGTATTGTTCCGCGTTCCGCTCTTTATTACGCTTCCAGTATCGCTGGTTCTTTCAAACTGTCCTTCCTGGAGTAATTTCAGAAGCGAGGCCGGAGCGTCGACCACGTCGGGCGAGGATTTAAATCCACTCATAGATCTTCCCGTTAATCGAAGATCCCGGCGCGACGACGTATCCACCATCGGCCTTTATATCGATACCTGGCAGAAACCCAATACGGGATCGGATTGAATAGTTCGGAGAGCGGTAAAAAAGGTGCGATCCTCCAGAAGGGGTTCGCGCCGTCCGGGTGGATGTAAGGCCAGGAATGCTTGCGAGCGACTCCTTTCCTTTCGCGCCGTTCTTAACATCCACGTCTACCACAAGCAGCCGAGATTTGAGGCCAGTCGCGATGCCGATGTTGCGCTCTGGATTATCCTTCCACCAAGCGAGGACCTGTTCAGGGTCGGTCGTCGCCTCTTTGAACCCGTGGCTTCCCGGAAGGGGAATCTTCGAGTTGGGAGCCAAAGGGAACACCGCCCAACCTCGCCCGACGTATTCCAGCGCGCGTTCAAGTCTGCTAAGTGACATGACGTTAGGCCTCCCTCTCGCAAATGAATGCTCGGAACACCCGAATAAATCCGACTCCATAGTGCTTACGCGGCTCTAGCTTGACGGGGGCCGCCGGTGCGAGGGCTTGCTCGATCTGTGTCGAAAGGTGCGGCAAATCGCAGCAGGCAGGACAGAGGGGATAGATGACGAACTCCCGAACCGCCTTGCCTGGAGCGAAGATATGATTAGGAATCAATACGATTGATTCGGTGGTATCGTGGTGGCAAATCAGGCAGGGCACCGGTCTCCGGACTTCGCCCTGGGTCTGGCGAATCTCCGCAGCAATGGCCTCCTCAAGTTCTGCGATGCCCGAGGGTTGATCAGCGGCAGTTTTTGGCCGAACGGCAGTTCTTTCCTGGTCGTTCATCTATCCCTCTTTGCTAGTAGGCGATAGATGTGCCTCTCTGACACCTTAAAGTGACGAGCAAGAGCGGAAATAGTTTTGCGCGCACGGCCACGACCGCGCGCAGAATAAACGGCTTGTGGGGACAGCGGCCAAGTGTTGCGGACGTATGCCGCGCCACCGCTGAGACTGCGAGTCTTATTCGAGCAGGTCGGGCAGAGCGGAACTCCGCCGACAGCTATCGATAACGATTCCATTGCGAGCCTCCATGAGCAAATAAAAAAGACCTTGAGGTATCCTCTGCACTGTGACTGCGGAGGGTCCGGAGGTCTTCTTAAGCCTGTTTAGTCGGTTTCGCGGGTTAGCGGTTTCGTCGGTTTCGGGGGGTTAGCGGTTTCGTCGGTTTCGGGGGGTTAGCGGTTTCGTCGGTTTCGGG
>JACQBA010000015.1:0-62204 GCA_016194745.1 Elusimicrobiota bacterium | reverse complement strand
GCGGTTTCGTCGGTTTCGGGGGGTTAGCGGTTTCGTCGGTTTCGGGGGGTTAGCGGTTTCGTCGGTTTCGGGGGGTTAGCGGTTTCGTCGGTTTCGCAGATTAGCTGATTAGTCGGGTTAGCAGGTTCGTCAGTTTACATTCTCACACGTCAGTATGACACCGGCACATCAATTATAGCAAGAGGCTTTTATCGCGCGCTAGCTGACAAGAAAATTCGATTTGGTCAGTCCCGTGCTTTCGCAGGTGGTATATCTTTAACGATGGTGACGATCAGTACGCCGATCGTAGCCAGATTGATGGCTGTCCACGTGACTCGATCCAGATGGACACGCAGGATAGGATTGTATAGCGCGGCCACGCCTCCTAGCAGCCATGCCCATCGCGTGCAACCCGCAGCAATTGCCCCATAGGCAAGATGAGCAAAGGTGGCGCAGCAGGCCCATCGTAGAAATACATAGTAGCCGTATGGGTTGACCGGATTAGCAGCCCAAAGAAGCAAAAGGCAAGTGGCGAGCTGTGGAAGCCGGCCTCTAAAGCGGGTACTAATCACGACTGTCCTCTGGCGCAGGAAAAATTTTCTCAGGTCTATGGTGTTCGAGGAACGAGAACATAGCAGAGATTACTATCGCGAAAACCATGCCAAGTGGCCAGCCAATTGTATTGGCTGTAGACACGAATTCTCCGTCGTCATCCAAATGACCCCAATCACTAGGAAGCATAGGTTTAAGAAGTTGTTCTATGCCCTGACTTAGAACCATCATGAGCAGGAAAAACGATCCAACACCTGCGATCATGAACCCAATCGGAGCCAGCAGCTCATACTTCTTGAAAAAATGCTGGCGGTGCTTGTGCGCAAAAAACCACCACAGAAAAAGGACTGGCGAGATGAGGAGCCAAGCACGAAGGAGATAGACCAGGGCTATGAGCACTTTTGACCTGACGCGAAATATCGGAAGTTCTGATATCTAACAATCCAATATTAACATGGGGCCTGGCATTCGTGCCAGGCCTATGAAGACGATCTATACCAAAGCGCATAAGACGCTGGTCACCCGTTTGTGCGAAGCGCGTCTTGCGGCAGGCCTAACTCAGGTTCAGGTAGCTCGAAAGTTGAAGCGTCCTCAGAGTTTTATATCTCACCTCGAATCAGGCCAGCGGCGCATCGATGCTGTTGAGCTTGATCTGTTCGCGCGCCTCTATAAGAAGCCTCTGAGCTTTTTCCAAAGCTAGCACAAAGGCTATGAGTCGGCTGCTGCATTCTTGGCAGTACTCCTTGCGAGAGCTGCCTTTAACTCAGGGCTCAGCGAGGGTCTTGGTAGGGATTTTAGGACACCCTGCGTAGCCTTAACTATCTCCGAAACGCGGGGATTCGCGTTCGCATTGAATTTGAGCGGCTTCGCGTTCGTCGCGAGTTCCCAGAGCGATTCCTCGATGACATATAGGCGCTCGAGAAGCTCCGTTATCTCCTTTACCTTGGTCTTGGCGTAGAGATCTGCCCGCGTCTTCTTATCGAGCTTGTCTCGGTGGGCGACGACCTTATTGCGAATTACTACATATGCGCCAGTCCAGACCTTCATGCAAGCCTCGACTTCAGTCTGAAGCGCTGTGAAGTGCGCGGCATCTGGCACAAAGGCGCGCTCGATGTATTCCTCTTCTGCGGGAACACCCTCGGCCGCCCTGCGTGCTCGTAGCGCGTCTTTGGAAAAGATCGCAGGATTCTCGGCGCAGCCTCGCACAATATTATGGATCGAGTGGGAACGCTTGTCGTCGTCAAATACTCTTCCCAAGACCAGTAGCGTATTATGACGCAGAGCACGGATTGTGACTTGCCAAAAGCTGGGATGGCTATTCATCGTGTCGAGCAACTCACCATCTGCACTCATTTGCTCATTGATCATAAGGTAGGCGTGCCAGCTTAGAGTAGCCTCGTAGACCTCACCGCGGAGAAGCTTGAATTCGTCTAGGAACTCCGCCGGAGTCATGACTGGGTTCGCTATCGCTTGGATTTTCCTAGTCATCGTGCGCTCATGATTAATCCCTCGAGGTGGCTATTACTTCGTCAGGTCGCCCCAGTGCTCGCTTGCAAACTGCGCCAGGCGAAGGAGCATCGCTAGTGAAGTGTAGGCCTCGCCATCCCCGATCCCGGATTGACGCCCATGAGCCGCATAGTCGCGCCAGTATTTCAGAAGGCTCCCATATCCGAGGAATTCTCTTCGTATGTGCTCGGGCTGCTGGCCCAACAGAGCCTTTTCGATCTTACTTCGGCCGCTCGCCGAGACGTACTCGGCCATTGTCCTCTGCTCGTCTTTGGATTTGGCAATAGCGAGCGAAAGCATTATCGATTCGGCAGCTGCTCCACACATCGCGCAGCAGGCCAGATAGGCGGTCGCACTATAACATCTGATCGCGTCCTGGCTCCGCTCAACGAAGCCTGGCCCGAAGCGAGCGGAGAACTTATCAAGGAGCTGGGAGAATCGGCCAGGATCGACAGGAACAAAATCGTAGTGGCTTGCGCGTGAGAGCCACTCCTTCCCTGTAGGAGTTAGAGAGTATCCGCTTCCACCTGAGCCCTCGTCCGTAGTCTGTCCGCCGTGAATCCTAGTCCCTGGGCGAAGGACCCCTCTGCGGCAAAGGTTCCAGGCAGCGGCCCGAAATGCGGGAGAGTATTCCGGGATGGCACGCTGAACGGCATAAACGTCATGAGGAGCCATCTTCCTAAGCGGTTCGAGATATTCCTCAATTACTTTCGGAAGATAGAGTTCGTACCCATAGTCAGCATATTTTTTTGATTCCGAGCACCGCAAGCATTGCACGATCGCGTGGAAGGCATCTTCTTCATTGTTTGCTGGCCCCGTCACAGTTTTCATTTTCCCTCGACACAGTACTTGTCGTAGATATCGCGCAATATCTCCGCCCTGCCCCGCTTCGCATAGATATCACAGATTTCGCGAGCCTTGCCTTTCGTGGTGGCATCGCCATTAATCAGCAGGAACTCAACCAATGCCTGGATATCCTCCGTACGAAAATCTGGAGTTGCGTGGCGCAGCATTGCGAGAAGGATATCCGCGATAAAGACCGCGTTCTGCTTTACGTCCCCAATCGGCATGAGTTCTGTAAGATACCCAAGCAGAAATGAAGACGTAAACCCGAGATCTACATACTCCGCCGAAGTTTTGATCATTGCGGCGGCCTCATCATTAAGCTCGGGAATAAAAGCCGTGAGTTTCACAAGTTCCGCCAGCACCCCCTTGTCGGAGTCGGTCTTTGGCTCTTTCTTTGCGTAGAAAGGCAGAATGAACTTCCAAAGTTCAATTATCTTCTGCCCCAGAGTGGGTATTGCGCCGCCTTCTTCAATCGCCCTCGTCTCTTGCTCAATGACCTTCGGTTGCGGTTTCCCGTCTTTGACCTCGACAACAACTGCCTTGCGAGGCTTAGGTTGGGGCCGGCCAGGACGCTTCATCCACAAGACGCCAGTGAGCTTCCTAATTAGGACGACGTTGCCGCTACGAACTACTACGGTAATTAGTGATTCTGGATCGCCCAGACTCTGATGAGGATATTCGCGAAGATAGGCCATCGAGATATGGTCGACAAACCCTTCCACAGAACGATCATCGTCAAAGGCAACGACTAGGGCCTTCCTGTATTGGCGCACCATGACCGGAAAGAGATCGTCGAACAAGTCGCAGTGAAGGTAGCCGACCAGGAAGGCGTACGAGAAGATGTCATCCTGTGAGTCGTATTCACGTACCCGACTCGTGGTCCATTCCTTATCCAGCCAATAGAAGTGCCCTAAGAAACGCCCGAACATCTCGTGTGCCTCAATAAAAGGGCGTTTTAGAGCCTGCTCCATCTTCTCGCGGAGCGAGCTGGGCCATCGGGGCTTGCCGAGCTTCTGATTGGCTCGCGCGGCCCGAAGGCTCAACTCAAGCAGCGCCTCAATCGTTTTTCCGGCGGCAGAGTTAAGGCTTCGCGAAACAGGATCGCGAACACTCTCCTTATCATTAACCGGCACCAGTCGGCTTACGGCCACTCCCAACAATGATTCAGACTCTTGCTCAAACTCCTTCGGGAGGTCTCCTTTCGAAAGAGTACCGGCTTGAATGACTTCTGCCGCCATGCCAACTACCCATGCGTGGCCTGCGCCATAGCGATCTTGAGATTTGTAAGGCAAGGCGTCTGTCCAAAACTCCTCGCGGGAATACAGTGCTTTGAGACCGGCAAGGAAGGAACTCCACTCAATTGCTGCGGGGTCCTTCTTGACGCGATCCAGAATACCCGATAAAATCTCATAGGAGTATCGGTAGCCCAGCGCTCCAAAGGCGGCGATGCCCTTGGCAAACCGGTTGGGATCAGCGAGGGCGGCTCCTTTGAACGACAATCCGAGCGCTTCCGGCGTTGGATCATCCCACGACTGACGACCTCTGCTCTCAAACGAAGGAACGAATTCGAGCAGCTCTTTGTCGGAAACTTTTCCGATTTGCTCGGCGGTCAGCGGCGTCTTACCGGGTCCAACTCGTATCTCAGGCTCAAAAAAATGAGGTGTTACTTCAACCTGCGAGGCTTCGCGGCATGCATCATAGAGGCGCAGGAACTCAGGATCTGCCTTAAGGCTGCTGAACCACTTTTGCTTCCAAAGCGTAACTCGCCTCTCGCGGTCTTCCTCCAGGACGTTTCGGGGCCCCGCATCTATGATGTCGTGTATTCGCATTCTCTCCTCGGGCGTAAAGCTGCCGACGTTCTCTCGCAACAGTTGAAAGACCTCAGTCTCATAATGAGGATCATCGAACAACGGTTTCTCATCTGAGAGACGCCAGAAGTGCGGTGAGAGGGCCCGCCACGATTTTCCCACGATGTAGAGTGCAATCCGGGTAAAGACCGCAAACTCAAAGCGGGTAGAGGTCAGCTCAGAGAGAAGTGTGCTGATATCGGCCGGCCGCGACTTAAGGTGTCCAACAAGAAGCTCTCGCAAGATCAGAATCAGAAGCTCCCGGGGTGAATCGACGGATCGAGTTTCGGTCGAAGAGATCGACCGGTGCCATATATACGAAAAGTCATGGTGCAGTCCGGTGACGATTTGGGCGACCTGCTCCTTCAGCGCGCCAGCCCGTTCCTTCGGTGCGAGTTTCTCTACTTCAGCCGCAATGGCGGCAGACCGCATGGCGGGGTCACTCGCCTCAACGTCAAAGACGGCCTGTGTTTTGAATGCGGCCCAGTCAAACGTTAACCAATGCTCCGCTTTCTTTGCCGTGCCAAGTTCACAATGCAGGCGTCCTTGGGCAGGTTGAGTTATCTGCAAGAGCAACTCATTGTCAGCGTCACCGATCTCCAAATGAACTGTGCGGGGCTGCTCTCGCCCGATTGCCTGGTGGAGCTTCTCGGCAATTTCCAAGATGAACTCTTTAGAGCACGCTTCGCCCAGGTGGACTCCATTCTTTTGGACGACAAACGATTCCAGCAACCAATATGCATCGAGGGGCAACCGAGCCTCTTCCTTCTCGCCGTGGGGCTTTCTCTGCTTAGAGAGCGGAACCCAGGTCAGCGCCGTCAAGGCTCGTGCGACAGCCTCCGCCTTCCGAGGCTCTGCGGTGTCTCCTGTCTTTCCAAGCAGCTTCGGAAGTAGTTTCGTAGCGAGGTCCGATCCGGCTAGATTTGAGAATCGCGTGGTCAGCCATATGGGAAGCGAGTCCAAAATGTCTTGCGGAATTTCCACATTACGGAAAGTCAGAAGTATCTTTGTGAAGTGATACCAGGTCCGAAGATTGTCTAACCGGAGACTCTTACCGTCGCGAGCGAGTTCCTCGCGCCGAGCTCGCGTGACACTTCGCATGATCTCGAGTAGCTCTCGCACGAGCCAAGCCCGCTCCTCAGATCCCAAAGTTTCCAGGCTTTTCGCAATGCTCTCCAGGTAGGGCAAAACGACCCACTGCGGGATCGAAAAAGCATGGTTTTCATCCTCGATAGGCAAAGGGACCTGGGCGGGGTCGAAATATCCGATTTCCTTTAGGGGCTTGAACCATTTCAGGTCCGTCTTGGTCCTGAAGAAGTACTGGCGCAACTCCGCACGCTGGTGAGTCTTCCAAAGGACGGCGATCTCCTCGGGCTTGAGGAGCGTCTGAAGCTTCGCCTCCGTCTCGCGTGGGAACATTAGACGCCGTCGATCTCCCGCATGAGGTCCAGCGTCGTCGCGCTGCTGGCCTCGATTTCCTTCCGCAACTCGCGCAAGACGTAGTTCAGCCGCAGATAACCTTCGTGATCGATGAAGTAGGGGATGGCCCGGACGGAAAAAATGCGAAAGTAGCCCTTCTCGATGTTGAATTTCGCAATATCGCGTGAGTATATCGGCGTAAGGAGGAAGTGCCGCGTCTCCGTCTGTGTCCCATCGCCCGCCTTCGATGCGTGATAGATGTTCTGGAGGATCTCGTATTCCGAGAGGCTGTAGCCCAAGAACAAGACGCAATACTTCCCGCTGAAGACCTCTCGGAGGAAGCGCTCCAGATGGGCCTTGGGTTTGAAATAGTAATCGATGTATTGGTCAGTGGTCAGGATGGCCTTCGGGAGGTCGTCTATGGACCCGTGAAGATAGAAGACGTTGCCGTCGCGAAGCTCGGCGGCGGCGTCGATTTCGTCCACGGTCAAGTTGATCACCTTCTTGCCTTCCAGGAGCTGCGGCGGAATACTCTGCATGCCTTTGTCGATGTTAGTCGTCACGAACGCCACGGGGTAGAGTTTGAAGAGCTGCTCGTGGATATTTGCGAAGGCGGCAGCGTCGCCGGGCGTGACGGCCTCCTTTATGGCCCCGTAGTAGTACTGCTCAAGGGTTGGATCACCTTTGACTCGGCTACAGCATATCGAGATTGCCTTACGGGGGTCCACTGTGGCCAGTTCCCCTAAGACGGTCTTGTCGAGGTCGGAGTATATCGTGCTCCCAAAGGCCCCGATCACCCTATTGGCCAAACCTGTCCAACTCGCGCATCCGGCGAGCTGGGAGACGCCCGCTCCGTAGAAAACGATCAACTCCTGGTCCTTGATCGCCTCAAAGAGTCGTTTATCGTCCTTCTCGGGTTGAAATCGAGGGAAGGCGTCGATGTCGCCTCGATTGAACAGCTCGATGCGGGGTTCTGGGGCAGGAGGTTCGGCCACGGTTCATTTTACCTTTAGCCGGCGACTCCGTCGATAAGAGCCCGACACTTAGTAAAATCCCAAAAGCATGGCCAACTATCGTGGGAATCCCGCGCCATTGGAACTGAGGCACCCGTGGGCTTAGAACCAACCGGATCGAGGCGCTGGGCTGTTTCCATTCCCCACCGCGCACTTGTCGATGCGATTCGGCGGGAGATGGATGAGTATCTCTCTTACTACGCTGAGCTTGCCCACGCCCTAAAGCGCGAAGAGCCGGAGCACCCTATTCTTGATGAGCGGCGGACGGCCTTGATAATTTTACTTTCAAGCTATATCGAGGCCGTCATCAATATCTACCTGGCATTTGCGTTTGAACCGAAAGAGTTTGAGGGGATCGATAGGCTTTCAATTCTAAAAAAGTGGACGAACGTTCCTGCGCGGCGAATCTCATCATATCGCTTCGACCGAACGGGCGAAGTGTTTGAGAATTTCGAAGCGCTTGTTGGATGCCGCAATTCGATTGCGCACATGCGTCCTGAATTTTCGGTCGACGACAAGATAATTCATGCGGGGAATGGCCAGCCGCTTCTTGCTGTATCACACAAGTCGATTATGAGATGGATTCGGCTCCCGTTGGAGCTTGTCGAGATTGTAAGCACTCAGGACAGGAGCGATGCGGGCAAGGCACTCAGATCCGTGTCTGATGCCTGGGACGTGAGTCATGGATGGGATGAGCGGCTGGCGTTCTACTCAAAGCAGTATGCCGAGGGCCGGGGAAAACAACGATTCACTTCGCTTCCAAGGTTGCCGGGGGCTATGAACGATGCAGTTTAAGCGCGACCATATTCTCATCGCAGGTATACCGGCCGCAGGAAAATCGACCTTTTGCCGGTGGCTGTCCCGAGAGCACCAATATGTCCATTGGGAATTCGATCAGATGATTGCCGACCCCAGGGCCTACTACCCGAAAGAGATCGAGCCCTTATTGGATATGGTCCGCGAATCTGCACCGGAGAAGATAGAGGCATTAACGAGGCAGCTTCCAGAGCGCCTTGTAATTGACTGGGGCTTTCCTCCTAAGAACATCGACACCGTAATTAAGCTTAAAGCCACGGGTTTCAGGATATTCTGGTTTGACGGAGATCATGCCCGCGCTAGGCAAGACTATATCGCGCGCGGAACGGCCTCAGTTCAGAATCTCGATATTCAGATGCCCGATATCCAGGAGGCATTGCCACAGATTAGAGCTTTGTTCTTCCCAAACATGATCGATGTGCTCGAACCGAATGGGCAGAGAATGCCAGCTAACGATATCTGGCAAATCATTGGGGCGGGATAAGGTGTCATACATTGCACAAACGCTGGTCGTGGGCGGCGCTTGAACTGCGAGTAAAATTTTCCGGAATTTTTTTCCCACGCGAAAGGGTAGCCGTACTCGCTCGCTGAACGGCACCCCCGCGATTTTGGGCATGGGGGGTCAAAGAAAGGGGGGCGGTGTCCGTCCGGTGTCCAAGACCGGTCCAGAATGGAACGGACTGATCAAGAAGCTTTGGGAAGTTAGGGCGTGATCGTCGTCGGTGGTTTAGGGCCAGTTGGCAAGGTCAAGATTCTTTGCTCACCTTGCGAAGGTAGCGCTCTCCCAGCTGAGCTACACGCCCGTGGACGTCATTATACAAACTTCTTTCGCGTCCGCGCGACGATGATGGCTCGCGACGCAGAGCCGGGCGCCTAGTTGGGCTGCGGCTGCGAGACGATCCCGTTGGCGATCTTAAGGGCGTTGACGAGTTCGTTGTGATAGGCGACGCGGCCGCTCGCGGTGTGCCGGATGATCGGGACCGTGGAGAATTCCTGCCCCCGGACGGGATGGGGGGATTGGCGAACTGCGCCGTCGAGAAGGAGAAAGGGGTGCCGCTGAATTCCTGCGCGCTGATGCTCCATTCGCCGCACTCGAAGGAGCCGCGGAAAGTCGAGGCGTTTTCGACGTTTCGGCACACGGGGAAGCCTCTCATCGTCATGATCGTCGCGATGTGGCGGCCGAGCGTCTGCACGTCGTCGGCGGTCGGCTTGAGATCCGAGGCGTTGAGCAGGCCGGCGAAGGCGACGGCGGCGGCGAGCACCCAGAAGGCGACGGGTCCGGAACGTTTCATGGTTTGTAATCCTCCCCCCGTCGGAGGATGACTCGAGTCGTTCGGGGCATCTAGGGCCTATGCTCAGTTCGACTGGGAACGCAAGACCTACCTGAATTGGCGCGGCGATTCCGACTAGAATCTCCAGCCGAGATTGAACTGGAGCCCCGCGTAGGAGATGGGCCCGCTCGCGTCCGCGAACCCGCTCGCTCGGCCGTCCGGCGTCACGGAATAGGTCGCCTTCCCGGCCAGATACCACGCGAACGCCAGGCCCAGCATCGCGTGCTCGCTCAGGGCCGCGTCGACGCCCGCCTGCAAGGTCAAGGCGCCGGCGCTCTTCGTCGAGTCGATGATGGTGCGCGTCTCGCGCGTGAGGGTGTTCGTCCACGAGTATCCCGCATTCGGCGTGACGTCCATCTTGAGCGTCGTGGAATGGATGCCGAAGCCCGCGAGCACCCATGGCCGTAGGGTCCCCTTCTGGCGCGCGATCTTGCCCTCGAGGAGAACGAAGAGCGAGCCGACCTTGCTCTTGGTGACGGCGTTCCCGACGAGCATATCGGAGGAATGCTCCGATGAGCCCGCGGCGGTGATCTCGAGGCCGACGTCGAAAATAGGTCCCGCGCGGCGACAGTAGCGCGCGCCGAGCGCGACGCCCGGACCGCCAAGCCGGTCCTGCCCGTTGTAGCCGAGCTTGTTGGTCGGGGCCGTAGGTCCGAGCAGGAGTTGGACCTGATTGAGCGGGCCGCTTTCCTCGGCGCGGGCGGACGCGACGAAAAGCAGGAACGCAGCGACAAGCATGGACAAACGGGGCATGAGCTTCACCTCTTTGAGCTCATCGCGGCGGCCAGCGCCTTGAGGCACTTGGGGCACAAACACGCGGCCTTGCCGTCCTTCGGCACGGGCAGTACGGCGGGCACGTCCTCGCACCAGCAGCGATCCTTACCGGCCTCGCGGTCGCAGCCGAACTCGGCGCCGCAGCGGTCGCAGATCGTGGGCTTCGTCATTTGGCTTCGGCCACGAGGCGGCCCAGCGCCTCCTTGGCTCCCGTGAACATCGGCTCGCCGTCGCCCATGAAGATCGCGTAGAAGTCTAGGGCGGAGAGCGCCTGCAGGTCCGCGAATACTTCGGGCCTGCCGACGTGCTTCTTGACGAGCCCGAGCCGGCCCGCCGGATGACCCGTCACGGCATCGCCAATGAAAAGGACGCGGCGCTCCGGCCAAAGGAACGCGCACTCGGCCGGCGACTTCATGCGCGTCATGCGGACGGCCGTCAGTCCAAGCACTGACGCGCCGTCGCCGAACGTCTCGTCGGGATTGAAAGACAGAAGCGGCGCCTCCGCCTCGTGGATCGCGACGGGGACCTTCCAGCGCTCGCGCAGCTCGGCCGAGGCGCGCTCATGGTCCTTGTTGGTAAGTAGAATCTTCGCCGGGGTCCCCAGTTCCTCGATCGCTCGCCAAACGGGTTCCTCCGCGTAAGCGGGGTCGATGATCGCGAGCCCGCCGGGCAGGCGCGCCGCGTAGCCGTTGAAGTTCATACCCTTCTCTTCGCTGAACCACGTCCAGCGCCAGACGGACGGGACGATCTCGGAGAGCGGCGTCACCGCTTTGGGAACTGTTTCAACCATTTGTTTCTCCTGCGCTCCTGGGCGGCGAGCGCCTTGGCCTTCAGGTGTTCCTCGAAGGTCTCGTTGAAGGTGTGTCCGCCCGTGTTGTTCGCCACGAAATAGAGGGCGTTGGTGAACGCGGGCTCGAGCGACGCCTTGATCGACTCGCGGCTCGGCGAGCAGATCGGGCCCGGGGGCAGCCCCTTGTTGGCGTACGTGTTGTACGGCGAGGCGAAGGCAAGGTCCGCGTGCGTGAGTCCCTTCTTCCAGTGCCCCGTCTCCCGGCCGAGCGCGTACTGCACCGTCGGGTCGGCCTCGAGGCGCATCTTCTTGCGCAGGCGGTTGAGGTAGACCGCCGCGATCATCGGCCGCTCCTCCGGCTTGACGGCCTCGCGCTCGACGATCGAGGCGAGCGTCAGGACCTCACGCTCGTTCAAGGGCACCGGCTTGCTGCGCAGGATGGGCTCCGCCTGCTTGGCGAACTCCTGTCGCATCATCTTGATCACGTCCGCCGACTGCATCCCGTGGTGCAGGAAATACGTCGTCGGATAGAGGTAGCCCTCGAGCTGGTCCCGCTGGACGATCGGGAAAAACTCGCCCGTCGGAACGATGCCATTGGCCTCGAGCCTCTCGGCGATCTGCTTCGACATCCAGCCTTCGGGGATGAGTATCTTGACCGCGATGACGCGGTCGTGCGTGAGCCGCCACAGAGCCTCGGGCGCGGACATGTGCCGGCGCAGGCGGAAGATGCCGGGCCGCAGGTCCTTGTGCAGGCCGCTCGTCTTGGCGAGCGCGCGAAAGAGGAGCGGCGAGGCGATGACGCCGTGGTTCTTGAGCACGCGGCCGACGTCGCGCGCGCCCTGGCCCTGCAGGATCTCGACGTCCACGTTCGGGCCCACGCGGAACACCCACACGGAGAGCCCGCCGAGGAGCGCGGCGATGACGATCCCGACCGCGAAGAGGCGCCTGCTCATGCGGACGCCCCTTTAAGCCGCGTCCGGTGAAGCACCTGGTGCTTCGGCCCGGTCGAGGTGATGCTGCTCTGAATGAGCTCGATCTCCGAGACCGTCGTCGAGCAGCTTTTCCAGACCTCCTCCGCGCCGTAGCGCTCCGCGTCCTGCTTGAGCGGCAACAGGCTCTCGGCCGAGCGGCACAGCGTTAGGTGCGGCTCGAAGGCCTTGTTCTCGAGAGGAAATCCCTTGATCTGGAGGGCGACGCGCAAGGTCAACGCGAGTCGTGACAGGACCTCCTCGCCCTCGACGACCCCGATCCATAGGACGCGCGGTTCGCGCCAGGAGGGAAAGACTCCCGTCCCGCCCGGGGTCATCTTGAAGGGCCCGGCAACGCGGGAGGCCTCGAGCATCGCGCCGATCACCCAGTCGAAATGGTCGCCGTCCACCTCGCCCAGGAAGGCGAGCGTTAGGTGATACTGCGGCGACTGGACCCAGCGGGCCTTGGGGGCGGACGGCCGCAAGACCTCTCCCATCACGCGGAGCTGCTCCTTCGCCTTGGCTCCCGGATCGACCGCGATGAAGAGGCGCACGCGGACTCGCTAGGCTCGGATGGTGGGATACTCGCCGAAGACCGTCTTGAGCGTCCCGACGATCTCGCCGAGGGTCGCGTACGCCTTCACGCTGGCGATGATGGGGGGCAGCAGGTTTCCCGTGCCGCGGGCGACGACCGCGAGCTCGGCCAAGGTCTTCTCGACCAGCGCGTTGTCGCGTCTCTTCCGCAGAGCCTTGAGCCGCTTCACCTGGCCCGACTCGACTGCGTTGTCGATGCGCAGAATCTTCGGCTTCTTGCCCTCGGCCGCGTGCACGTTGACGCCCACGATCTTGCGGCGGCCGGCGCTCAGGTCCATCTCGAAGCGGTAGGCGGTATCGGCGATCTCCCGGTGGAAGAAACCGGCCTCGAGAGCGGGAACGACGCCGCCGAACTCCCGGATGCGCCGGATCAGGTCCATCGCGCGGCGGTCCACCTCGTTCGTCAGGCTCTCGAGGTAGTAGGAGCCGCCGAAGGGATCGACCGTGTCGGTCACGCCGGACTCGAAGGCGATGATCTGCTGGGTGCGCAGGGCGATCTGCACGGCCTCGTCGGTCGGCAGCGCGAGCGCCTCGTCGTTGGAGTTCGTGTGCAGGCTCTGCGTCCCGCCGAGCGCGGCGGCCAGAGCCTGGTAGGAGACGCGGACGATGTTGTTCAAGGGCTGCTGCGCGGTCAAGGAGACGCCCGCCGTCTGGCAATGCATGGGGAGCATCCACGAAAGCTCCCGCTTGGCGCCCATCTCGTCCTTCATGAAGCGCGCCCAGATGCGCCGGCCCGCGCGAAGCTTGGCGATCTCCTCGAAGAAGTTGTTGTGGACGTCGAAGAAAAAGGAGAGGTTCGTCGCGAAGTCGTCGACCGCGAGCCCGCGCGCGACGAGCCGCTGGACGTAGTCCATCCCGTCGGCCAAGGTGAAGGCGAGTTCCTGCACCGCGTCGGCGCCCGCCTCGCGGATGTGGTAGCCGGAGATCGAGATCGGGTAGTAGCGCGGCACCTCCTTCACGCAGTACTCGATCGTGTCGAGCACGAGTCGGAGCGACGGCTCCGGGGGGAAGAGGTACTCGTTCTGGGCGATGTACTCCTTTAGAATGTCGAGCTGCAGGGTCCCTCGGATGCGCTTGAAGGGCACCCCCTGCTTCTCCGCGACCGCGAGGTACATCGCGAGGAGGACCGGCGCGGGCAGGTTGATCGTCATGGACGTCGACACCTTGCCCAGGTCGATGCCTCCGAAGAGAACCTCGAAGTCCTCCAGCGAGTCGACCGCCACGCCCTCGCGGCCGACCTCGCCTTCCGCGCTCGGGTCGTCCGAATCGACGCCCATGAGCGTCGGCAGGTCGAAGGCGGTCGAGAGGCCCGTCTGTCCGTGCTTCAAGAGGAACTTGAAGCGGTCGTTGGTGTCCTGGGCGGTCTTATGCCCCGCGAACTGGCGCATCGTCCACGGCGTCGTGCGGTACCCGTTCGCCTTGATGCCCCGCGTGAAGGGGAAATGCCCCGGGTCGCCCAGCTCCTGGGCCGCGTCGAAGCCGGAGAGGGCCTCCGGTCCGTATTCGACCTCGACCGGGATCTCGGACAGCGTCGTCGGGCCTTTCTCCTTCGCCGCGCGCTCGGCTACGGGGTTCATCACTCGCCCCTTCGCCGCTCGCGCCGCTCCTGACGCCGCTCCCGCTTGAGCTCCCGACGCTGGCGGCGGATCCGCTCGCGCAGCTTGCGTTGGCGATCGATGAACTGCTGGCGGAGCTTTTGGCGCTGCTCGGGCGTGAGGTTCTTCCACGCGCGCCGCAGGTTCTTTCGCCGCTGGCGCATCATCTCGATGCGCGCCCGGCGCATCCTGAAGCGCTGGAGCGCCATCGGCGTCACCGTCGCGAAGTTTGCGCCCTTCGGCACGGACAATTCCTGGTTCGGGCCAAGCAGCGCCTCGGGCCCGGCCGCTCTCGGATCGGACACGGCGACCTTGCCTTCGTCGAAGACCGCGACGTGGCTCGGACCGTCCCCGGCCTCCTGCTCCACGGCGAACTCGGTCCCGCGCACCGCGGCGACCGCGTTCGGGCTCGTGATCCGCATCGCGCCGCCGCCCTTGAGAAGATCCTGGACCTTCGCCAGGAGCGAGCCGACCGCGAGGGCGAAGCTCGACTGCTTGCGCTCGAGGCTCGTGACCGTGAAATCGGTGCCGCCCTCGAGCTCGATGATGCTGTCGGCGTCCATCGCGATCTCGGCGCGGCTCTCGGCCGCGGTGACGACGCGGTCGCCGGGTTCGACGGGCATGCCGCTCGTCGCGGGCACGCCGTCCTTGTCTCCGGGAGAGTAGACCGTGACCTCGCCCTCGACCGTCGTGATGCGGGCGTCGATCACGGCGCCCATGGAGGGGGCCTCGTCATCGGCGAAGACGGGAACCGCGGGAATCGACAGGGCAGCTGCGAGCGCCAGCGAGACGATCGATCTCATTTCACCCTCACCTTGAAGAATTTATGCTTGC
The DNA here is from genome assembly GCA_016194745.1 of Elusimicrobiota bacterium. Classification (GTDB taxonomy): domain Bacteria; phylum Elusimicrobiota; class Elusimicrobia; order UBA1565; family JACRDR01; genus JACQBA01. Next base: position 47,340 of record JACQBA010000015.1, on the reverse strand, counting down.
CGACTTGGATGTTGAGGACTTTGTCCAGGACCAGGTACTCCTTCAAACTCTTGTCGTCGAACGCGTCGGTCTTCACCGGCTCGCCCTCGATCCGAAAAGCGCCCTGCGAGACCAGGCGCTGCGCTTCCTTCCTGGAGGGCGCGGCCTTGAGCTGCACGAGGACCTGGCTCCAACTCGCGCACCCGTTGATGGCGAGCGGCGTCTCCTCGAGCTCGGGGACCTTGCCTTTCGAGAACGTTTCGTCGAAGAACGCGCGCTCCGCCTTGCCGGCCTCGGCGCCGTGAAAGCGGCCGGTGATGATCTCGGCGAGGCGCTTTTTAGCCTCCATCGGGTGAAGCTCGCCGAGCTTGGACAAGTCCTCGGTCGTCAGGAGCTCGTAGTAGGAGCGCATCAGCTCGTCGCCGATCTTCATCACCTTGCCGAACATGTCGCGCGGCGAGTCGGTGAGCGGGATCGAGTTGCCGTAGGACTTGGACATCTTTTTCACGCCGTCCAAGCCGACGAGGAGGGGGAGCGTCAGCGCGACTTGCGGCTCCAGGCCCGCGTCCTTCTGCATCTGGCGGCCCATGAGGATGTTGAAGAGCTGGTCGTTGCCGCCGAGCTCGACGTCCGCCTTGATCGCGACAGAGTCGTAGCCTTGGAAGATCGGGTAGAGGATCTCGATCAAGGTGATCGGCTGGTTCTTCGCCTGGCGCGCCGCGAAGTCCTCGCGCTGCATGAGCTGGTTCACCGTATAGCGCTGCAGCATGGCGAACATCTCCTTCTGCACGAACGGCACGAGCCACTCGGAGTTGTAGCGGAGCTCCGTCTTGCCCGGATCGAGGATCTTGAAAGCCTGGTCCTTGTACGTCTTCGCGTTGGCGTCGATCGCCTCCTGCGTCAGGGGCGGGCGCGTCGAGTCGCGGCCGGAGGGGTCGCCGACGCGGGCGGTGTAGTCGCCGATGATCAGGACCGCGGTATGCCCCAGGTCCTGGAAGGCGCGCAGGCGATTGAATTGGACGGTGTGGCCGAGATGGAGGTCCGCCGACGTCGGATCGACGCCCAGCTTGATGCGCAGCTTGCGCCCCGAGGCGAACTTCTTCTTGAGATCGTCCTCGGTGTGGCACTCGACGCAACCGCGCTTGACGACCGTCAGCGATTGAGCGACGTCCATGGATGGGATTGTAGCTAAAATGCCGCGCAATTTTCAGCGATTACCTGACTTTGGCCGTCAGCATTTCGGCAATTTACTATAATGCGTCAATGAAACCGTTGCTCCACCCCGCTCTTCTCTTGTCGCTCGTTCTCGCCCCGACCGCAGCCCGCGCCGCCGGCGGGCAGACGATGGGCGACCTGGCCTCCGCGATCGAGATCCCGCAAGGCGTGGAGGTCGCCGCGACGACGGGCCGCATACGGATCACCGCTCTCTCCAGCTCGATCTTCCGCGTCCGCTACGCCCCGACGGGGGAGTTCCCGCGGGATCATTCCTTTGCGGTCGTCAAAGGCAACCTCGGCGCGCCGCCCAGGGTCCAAGTCGCGCGCACGCCGGAAGCCGTGATCCTGGACGCCGGCGCGGGGCAAGTAAAGATCTACCGCTCGCCGCTCCGTCTCGCCTTCCTCGACGCCTCGGGGCGGCTCTTGTCGGAAGACCTGCCGTGGCGGCCCGCCGCGTTCTCCGGCACGTCCTTTCGCGTTTGGAAGTCGCTGCCGGAGAACGAGCGCTATTACGGCATGGGCGACAAGGCCGGACCGCTCGACCGCCGCGAGATGGCCTTCGTCAATTGGAACTCGGACGTGTTCGGCTGGCAGGAGTCGACCGACCCGCTGTACAAAAGCATCCCGTTTTTCCTGGCGATGCGCGACGGTCGGGCCTACGGCCTCTACCTCGACAACACCCACCGGTCGCACTTCGATTTCGGCAAGAGCGCCCGCGGCGCGCTCGCCTTCGGCGCCGACGACGGGCAGCTCGACTACTATTTTTTCGCGGGCCCGCACCCCAAGCGCGTGATCGAGGACTTCACCGCGCTGACAGGCAGGACGCCCCTGCCGCCGCTCTTCTCCCTGGGCTACCAGCAGTGCCGCTACAGCTATTATCCCGAGTCTCAGGTGCGCGAGATCGCCACGGAGTTCAGGAAGCGGAAGATCCCGGCCGACGTGATCTACCTCGACATCGACTACCAGCAGGATAACCGCCCCTTCACGGTGGATCGAGAGCGCTTTCCCAAGTTCGAAGGGATGATTCAAGACCTAAAGGAAGCAGGCTTCAAGACGGTCGCGATCACGGACCTCCACCTCGCGAAGCTCCCCGGTTATAAGCCCTACGACCAAGGGATGAAGGGCGACTACTTCGTAAAGAACCCGGACGGCAGCGTCTACGTCGGCAAGGTATGGCCCGGCGACTCCGTGTTCCCGGACTTCACGCGCGCCGAGGTCCGCAAGTGGTGGGGGACGCTCTACTCCGATTTCATACAGATCGGCATCCGCGGCTTCTGGAACGACATGAACGAGCCGGCGATCTTCGAGCGCGCCGACAAGACGATGCCGCTCGAGACGGTCCACCGCGTGGACGATGGGAAAGGCGTCTCCCTCGCGTCGGCCGATCGAGACCCGGAACTCGCCAACGACTTGCGGGACGCGCTCTCCCAGCGCCCGGTCGAGTCGGGAGCCTCGGCGCCGCGCGCGGCGAAGGAACCGGCCGGACGAGACGCTGGGCCCGCCCGGGGCCGCAAGACCGATCACCGCGAGATCCACAACGTCTTTGGCATGGAGAACGCCCGCGCGACCTACGAGGGGCTCCTCAAGCTCTCGCCGGGCGTCAGGCCCTTCGTCCTCACGCGCGCAGCCTTCGCGGGCGCCTGGCGCTACGCCGCGTCGTGGACGGGGGACAACTCGGCCACCTGGAACCACATGCGCATGTCGGTCCCGAACCTCCTGAGCCTCGGCGTCTCCGGCTACGCGCTCGTGGGCGACGACATCGGCGGCTTCGCGGGGAGTCCGACTCCCGAACTCCTTACGCGCTGGACCCAGCTCGGCGCGTTCAATCCCGTCTTCCGCAATCACGCCGCGAAGGGGACGCGCATGCGCGAGCCTTGGGTCGACGGGCCCGAGCACGAGGCGATCCGCAAGCGCTACATCGAGGAGCGCTATCGGCTCTTGCCCTACATCTACACGCGGATGGAGGAGACCTCGCGCACCGGCGTGCCCCTGATGCGGCCGATGTTCCTCGAGTTCCCGAAGGACGGCTCTCTCGCGGGCAACGGCGACCAGTTCATGTTCGGGGGAGCGCTCCTCGTGGCGCCGAAAATCGTCGAGTTCTCGGGGCCCTACGAGGTCCGCCTTCCGGAAGGCGACTGGTACGACTACTGGACGGGCGAGAAGCGGCACGGCGGCCAGACGATCTCGGTCGACCCTCCGCTCGACGCGCTGCCCGTCTTCGTGCGCGGCGGAACGGTGCTTCCGCGCCAGCCGGTCGTCCAGCACGTGGGGGAGACGCCGCTGGGCCCGCTAGAGCTGCGCGTCTATCCCGGGGCCGATTGCCGCGGCGACGTCTACATGGACGACGGAGAGACCTTCGCCTACAAGAAGGGCGACGCTCTGCGCGCGGCGTTTTCCTGCGACGCCCAGCCCGAGCGTCTGGACGTGACCTTATCGGCGCCCGAAGGCTCCTTCAAGCCCGAGTTGAAAAGCGTGCAGGTCGTCGCCTACGGCGTCTCGAAGGCGCGCGAGGTCGCGATCGATGGGAAGGCGGCGACGCAATGGAAGCTGGAGAACGGTCGCCTCGCGCTGCCCGAGATGCTCTGGCCCGCCGCACACACCATCCGCATCACCTACTGACCGATGAGCCGCGCCCGGCCCGCCGCAGTCCTGGCCATGGCCCTCGCCGCGGGCGCGCACGCCCAGACGTGGATGTCCGTGGGCGGGGTCACCGGAGCCGAATCATTGCACAACGGCGCCGTGTTCACCGCCGGCTGGACGCGCGTCCGGATCGAGGCCCTGTCGCCGACCGTGGTTCGGGTCCGCTACTCCGCCGACACCCGCTTCGCTCGGCCGCCCTCCATCGCGGTCCTGCCCGGCGCGTTCCCAGCGGCGCCGCCGAGCGTCAAGCTCGAGCGGACGGATGGCGCGTATCTTCTGCGCATCGGCGCCCGCGTCGTCCGAGTCGACCGCAGGTCCTTCTCCATTTCCTTTCTGAACGAGGCGGGCGAAGTCGTCTCGCGGGACCATCCGGAACGGCCCGCGCTGTTCAACGGGACCTCCTTCAAGCTCGTCAAATCGATGCCGCCGAAGGAAGCGTACTATGGCCTGGGAGACAAGAGCGGAGCGCTCAACCGCCGCAACTCCGCGTTCACGTTCTGGACGACGGACGCGTGGCTTTGGCAGGAGTCGACCGATCCCGTCTACAAAAGCGTGCCCTTCCTTCTGGCCGCCGAACGCGGCCGCGCCTACGGTTATTTCCTCGACAACTCCTTCCGGGGATTCTTCGATCTGGGAAAGGAGTATCGCGACGCCTATTCCTTCGGCGCCGAGGACGGGCCCGCGGACTACTACTTCTTCTACGGCCCTACCGCCAAGGACGTGATCCGGGACTACACCGCCTTGGTCGGACGAACGCCGCTGCCCCCATTGTGGGCGCTCGGCTATCAGCAGAGCCGCCAGAACTACAACGACGCCGAGACGTTCCTCAAGCACGCCGCCGAATTCCGGAAGCGGCGCATCCCGGCCGACGTCCTGTACATGGACGGCGGCTACACGCTCGAGGAGCGATCCTTCACGGTCGACACGAAGCGCTTCCCCGACCTCCCCGGCATGGTGCGCTCGCTGGGCGAGAGCGGCTTCAAGGTGGTCACGAGCGCCTACTTCACGATCGCCGCGCGCGAGGGCGACCGCGCCTACGACACGGGGATGGCGGGCGGCCACTTCGTGCATCGTCCGGACGGCGCGGTGCACGTCGGGAAATCTTGGCCCGGCGACACCGTCTACCCGGACTTCGCGCGCGCCGAGACGCGGCGCTGGTGGGGCGGCCTCTACGACGAGTTCGCGAAGGCCGGCATCCGCGGCTTCTGGAACGACATGAACGAGCCCGCGGTCGAAGACAGCGACCTGCCGATCGATACGGTCTACGACGCCGACGGGCGCAAGGCGACGCACCGCGAGATGCACAACCTCTACGGCATGCTCGAGAACCAGGCCACCTACGAGGGACTGCTGCGCCTCAAGCCGGACCTGCGACTCTTCCTCCTCACGCGCGCGGGTTGGGCCGGGACCCAGCGCTACGCCGCGACGTGGACGGGCGACAACACGTCCACGTGGAACCATATGCGCGTCTCGGTGCCCGGCCTCTTGAACCTCGGACTCTCCGGATGGACGCTTTCGGGCGATGACATCGGCGGGTTCTCGGGCTTCAGCTCCGGCCCGAGCGCGGAGCTCATGACGCGCTGGATGCAGCTCGGGGCGTTCAATCCGCTGTTCCGCAATCACGCGGAAGAGCATACGCGGCCCCGCGAGCCTTGGACCGACGGCCCGGAGCACGAGGCGGTCCGCCGGAAATTCATCGAGGCGCGCTACCGCCTCATGCCCTACCTCTATACGGGGATGGAGGAGGCCTCGCGCACCGGCATGCCTCTGATGCGGCCGCTGTTCCTGGAATTTCCGGAGGAGCCCGGCGTCGCGAGCAACGCCGACGCCTTCATGTTCGGCGATGCCCTCCTCGTCGCGCCTAAAGTCTGGGACATCCCGGGCGAGTACGTCGTCGCGCTGCCCAAGGGTAAATGGTTCGACTATTGGACGGGCGAGCCGGTCGAAGGAGGCAACGCCCTCCGCGTCGACCCGCCGCTCGACACGATGCCGGTCTACGCCCGCGCCGGGCGGATCGTCCCGCATCAGCCGCTCGTCCAGCACGCGGGGGAGACGCCGCGGGGGCCGCTCGAGCTGCGCGTTTATCCCGGGCCCGATTGCCGCGGCGACGTCTACGCCGACGACGGCGACAGCTTCGCGTTTCGCCGCGGCGGATTCCTCCGCCTCTCCTTCTCCTGCGCACAGCGCCCGGACGGGCTCGACGTGACGATCAGCGCGGCGGATGGGCCGTTCGTTCCATGGTTCCGGGAAATCGCGATCAGAGCCTACGGCCTCGGCCGCCGCGTCCGATCGGTCGCCTTCGACGGAAAGCCGATTTCGGGCTGGACCGCCGAAGGCGGCGCGCTATCGGTGCGCGTCCCCTGGTCGCGAAAATCGGCGTCGATCCGCATCGCGTTGGACGCTCCCGCTCCGCCCCCCTCGAAGTAGCCGCTTAGAGTCTTTTCAGAATCGCCGCAGGAGGATTTCAAGTCCGCGCGCCATACTGTGAGCGCAGGACAAGGAGACCTCATGACTAGACGGCTGGCATTGCCTTTCGTCGCCGTCCTCTCGGCCCTCGCGCCGAACCGGGCGCTCGCCCGCAGCCCCGAGCTCATCTGGCAGATTCCCGATATCCAGGTGCCGAACCCGACCCTCTCGGCCGCCCTCGCGCAACCCTCGCTGCGAAGAGCCGCCGTCCTGCTTCGGCTCGAGATGGCGCATGAGGTCCGCTTCAAGAACCTCCACGAGGGAAACCCGAGGGACTGCGACGAAGGCTGCTGGAGCGTCGCCGTCCTCTACGGCGAGGGGCGCTTGGAACGCACGCTGGGCCGGCTCTATTGGAGCAATCCGCCGCCCGTGCGCGGGGACGAGGAGGCTCGATGGCGGGACATGGAGAGGACGCTCGGCGAGGAGATCAGCCACCTCAAGCTGGAGGACGCCGGCTTTCGCGTGGTGCAGCGCCCCTCGCGCTCCGATCCGCTGCGGGCCCCGTATTACGACGCGCGGGTCAAGGTGCTGATCGACCGGCACGGAGTCATGCATCCCGTGGGCGACGGCCTCGGCCCCATCACGGTGCAAAAAGACGCCGACGGCTCGATTAGAATCCGGAGGAGCCGTCCCCATTGGTTCGAAACGTTCGTGGTCGATCCGCAGGGGAACATCACGACGCGGGTCGCGTACAAGAACTCCGGAAAGTAGAGAGAGAGAGGCGGACTAGAACAGATCGTATGGGTCGACGTTGACGGAGAGCTTGATCCCGGAGGGCGTCTCGATGGAGGCCGCCCGCTCGAGCGCCTCGTCCGTCCGCTTTGGATCGCGGACCTTGACCAGAAAGTGGTAGCGCCAACGCCCGCGCAGCCGGCTATGGATCGCGGGAGAGGGGCCGAGGATATCGCACGGGATGCCCTCGAGCTTCGGCGCGAGAGCTTCCGCGTACGCCTGCGACGCCGCGACGACGCCCTCCTCGGTTTTTCCGGAGAGGATGAGGCGCACGAGCCCCGCTTTCGGCGGATAGTCGAGCTCGCGCCGGTACTCGAGCTCCTGCGCCGCGTAGCGCCCGAAGTCGCCGCGCGCGACGGCCTGGATCGCGTAATGCTCGGGCTGTTCCGTCTGGACGAGCACCTCGCCCGGCTTCTCCGCGCGGCCCGAGCGTCCCGCCGCTTGGACGAGCAGCTGGACCGTGCGCTCCGCCGCGCGGAAATCCGGCATGTGGAGCATCGTGTCCGCGTCGACGACCCCGACCAAGGTCACGTCGGGGAAATGGAAGCCCTTGGCGACAAGCTTGGTGCCCACGAGGATGTCGGCCTTGCGGTCGCGAAACTGCTCGTAGATCTTCTCGTCCTTGGCCTTCTCCTTGGAGACCGTGTCGCTGTCCATCCGGAGGACCTTGGCCTCCGGCACAAGGCGCTTAAGCTCTGCGACCACCTTCTGCGTGCCGATGCCGGCGAAGGTCAGGATCTCGTCTTTGCATTGAGGGCAGGCCTTGGGCACCTCCGTTTTCCTGCCGCAATGGTGGCAGAGCAATACGAACAGAGCGGAGCCGCCGTCCTGCGCTTGGTGGTGGATGAAGGCGACGCCGCACGTCTTGCAGCGCGCGATCCAGCGGCACTTGCGGCACATGACGAAATTGGAGAACCCGCGCCGATTGACGAGCAGAATGACCTGCTCGCGCCGTTCGAGCCGGTCCTTGATGCGTTGGAGGAGCTCGTCGGTCAGGCAGGAGCCGTAGCGCGGGGGCTTGGAGACGATCTCGACCGTCGGGCGGGACGTATGCGCGACGCGGTCGGGCATGGCGTGCAGCGCCCAATCGCCCGATTCGACGCTCGCCATGGCCTCCATGCTCGGAGTCGCGCTGCCGAAGATGACCAGCGAAAGCGAGCGGCGCGCCCGTTCCAATGCGATATCCCGCGCGTGATAGAGAGGCGCCTGGCCTTCCTGCTTGTAGGACTCATCCTGCTCCTCGTCGACGATCGTGAGGCGCAGGTCCTTGAAGGGGAGGAGGCTCGCCGAGCGCGCGCCGACGACGGCCTGGACGTTGCCGCGCCGGAGCCCGAGCCAGATCGCGCGCCGGTCGCGCACGCCCATCTGGCTGTGCCACAGCGCGACGGAGAAACCCGCGCGGCGGCTCAGCTCGTCGAAGAAGGGGCGGGTCAGCGAGATCTCGGGAAGAAGGTAGAGCGCTTGGCCGCCCGCGGAGATGACCTCGCGCATGAGGCGGAGATAGACCTCGGTCTTGCCCGACGCCGGGACGCCGAAGAGAAGCGCCGCGCCGAAACTGCGCGTCCTGAGTTTGGCGAGGAGCGCGTCGACCGCGGCGGCCTGCCCCGGAGTCAGCTCGAATCCCGCCGGCGCCGGCGCGGCGAGTCCCGCGGGCTGGTACGTCGAGATCGACGCGCCCGGAGTCCGTCCCGAGGGGTCTTCCTTCACAAACACCGGGAGCATCGACTTCAGGCAGTCGCCGAGCGGCGCGCAGTAGCGCTTGGCGAGCCAGCGCGCGAGGTCGAGCTGGTCCTCGGTGAGGAGCGGCTCGGGGTCGAGGACGGCGTCGATGGGCTTGAGCGGGCGCGTGGGAGTCCCCTCGCGCACGGACATGAGCACGCCCGTCAGTCGCCGCGGCCCGAACGGCGCTCGCACGCGCACTCCGGGCCGCGCGGCCGCCCTAAGCGGCTCCCGTATCTCGTAGTCGAACGTCTTGCGCAGCGGGACCGGCTGCGCGACCTCGCCGATCAGCATGGGAGGAACCCTCCCGGGCTCACTTGGCCTTGAATCCGGTGAAGACGAAGTGAGGGGGGATGTTGCGGATCTCGAACTGCACGTCGACGTCCTCGAAGTGGTACTTCATGAGCGGCACGAGGTGCGTCGTGACCTGGTAGCCGATGAAGCGCCCGCCCGGCCGCAGCCGGTCGTCGATCTTGTGCAGAAGCTGATGACGCTGCACGGGCTTGAGGAAGCTGAAGGGGATGCCCGAGATGATCACGTCGGCTTTGCCGATGTCGAGCGGACGCAGGTGCTCCTCGATGTCGAGCACGCTGCCGTGCACCACGTGGAGCCGCGGGTCCTTGATCTTCTTGAGCGCCGCGACAAACTTGTCATTGAGCTCGATGCCGACAAGCCTGCCGTCCTTGGGCAGGAGCTCGAGCAGCCTCTGCGTGATCACGCCCTCCGCGGGGCCGAACTCGACGATCGTCTTAGTCGCGGACCAATCGATCATCTTCGTCACTCGTTCGATCACGAACTTGGAGCTCGGCATCACGGTCGCGACTTTCGGATCATCGAGGAACGCCTCGATGTAGGAGAGCGGTCCGGGCTCGTCGCCGCGCTTGTGCCCGCGCTTCAGGAGTTCCTCTTTCACGAACTTCTCCAGGTCCTCGATCCCTTTCTTGATGTTCTTCTCGATCCGGTTCTCGATAAAGTCCTCGATATGATCGAGGACGTCCTTTTTCTCGCGCTCGTCCACGGGGGGCTTCTCCTTGGTGGGGGTCATCCCAATGCCTCCAGTTCCTGCCTGAGATTCTTCATGTCCGTCCACACGTCGCGCTTGAGCGAGGGGTCCCTCAGGAGCGCCGCGGGATGAAACGTCGGCAGCAATCGGATGGGCCGTTCCTCGCCCGGCAGACGGTATTCCCTCCATTGCCCGCGCACCTTCGTGATCCGCACGTCCTCGCCGAGGAGGGCCTTCGCCGCGACGCCGCCGAGCGTCACGATGAAATGGGGTCCGATGACGCGGATCTGCTCCTCGAGGTAGGAGCGGCAGGCGGCCATTTCCTCGGGCGTCGGCGGGCGGTCGTTGCCGCGCGCGTCGGGAGTCGCCGGATTGACCATCGGGTGGCACTTGACCACGTTGGCGATGTAGACGGTCTGGCGGGAGAGCCCGATGGAGCCGAGGATATTGTCGAGAAGCTGTCCGGCCTTGCCGACGAACGGCTCGCCTTGGCGGTCCTCCTGAAATCCCGGCCCCTCGCCGACGAACATGACGCGGGCGTCGTGCGCGCCGACGCCGAACGCGGGGTTGAGCCGCTGCGTCCCAAGCGGGCACTTGCGGCAGGCAAGCACCTCCTCCTTCATCGCGGCCAGCGCGGCGTCGCGAGTGGCGGGCGCCTCGACTTGCTCGTAGGATTGCGGACGGGGAGGCGGCTCCGCCCGGCGCGCGCCGCCGGCGACCCAATAGGCCTCGGACTCGTGCATGCCTTCGATGCGCGCGCGGAGTCCGCGGGCGAGCTCGCTCAGTTCGTGCGCCGGCGCTGCGTCCTTCACAAATGCCTCTCGATGCGGTCCAGTACGGCCGCCGCCGCTCTCGGCTTCGTCATCGCGGGCAGCCGCTCGACGCTCCCGTCGGCCTGAAGGATCGTCACGCGCGCGCGCCCGCCGCCCATCGACTCCGGACCGTTGGCCACTATGAGATCGAGCCGCTTGCGGCGAAGCTTGCCGACCGCGTTCGCGAGGAGGTCCGCGGTCTCGAGGGCGAAACCCACGAGCACGGCCTTCCTGCGCCCCGCCGTCGCGCGGCCGAAGCGTCCGAGCCGGCGCGCCGCATCTTGGATGATATCCGGATTGGGGATCAAGGTCAATCGCAGCGGCTTCTTATCTCGTTTGAGTTTAGATGACAGCACGGTCTTAAACCGCCAATCGCCCACGGCCGCCGCCGCGATGAGGACGTCCGCCTTCGCGCAGCGCTTCAAGACCTCGCGGCGCATCTCGAGGGCGCTGACGACCGGCACGACGCGCACGCCCCGCCGTGGCTTCGGGGCGGCGACGGGCCCGGCCACGACGGTGACTTCCGCGCCTCTCCGGGCCGCTCCGGCCGCGAGCGCGAAACCCATCGCGCCCGTCGAGCCGTTGGACATGAAGCGGATCGGATCGAGGTGCTCGCGCGTCGGTCCGGCGGTGACGAGGACGCGGCGGCCGCGCCAGCTCATCGCCGCCGTCGAGAGGTCTTGAGGACGTCGAGCGCCCGGCGGACGATGTCATCGGGCTCGAGCAGGCGGCCCATCCCGACGCGCCCGCTCGCGAGATCGCCGCTCGCGGGGCCCCAGATCGAATAGCCGTACGACGCGAGACGCTCGACGTTGCCCCGGGTCGCCGGGTGCTCCCACATCTCCGTGTCCATCGCAGGGCAAAGCGCGACGGGACGCGGCGAGCGGCGGTCATTGCCGCCCGAGGCCGCGAGGACAAGGCCTTCGAGGAGCCCGCCCGCGCGTCCGGCCGCGAGGCGCGCGAGGCAGTCGGCCGTCGCCGGAGCGATCAAGACGAGGTCGGCCCACGATGCCAACGACAGATGCGCCATGTCCCACAGCTGCGGGTCGAAGAGGTCCTTGAAGACGGGGCCGCGGGAGAGGGTGCCGAGGGTGAGGGGCGTGACGAAGCGCTCGGCCGAAGGCGTCATCACGACTTTGACCGCGACGCCGGCCTTGGTCAGGCCGCGCACAACCAGGCAGGCCTTATAGGCGGCGATCGACCCGCAGACGCCGAGGACGACCTTGCCGGGGTTCGCGCGTGCGGTGCGTGCGCGCGTGGCCATGGGGCGCGGTTACTTCTTTTCTTTCGTGTCGGCCGCAGCGCGGGCGGCGATGACGGCGGCAGCGGCCGCGGCCTTCTCCACCTGCTCGGCGGACACCTTGCCGGTCAAGAGGTCGCGCAGCGCCATGTCGAGAATCTCGATCTGCGTGAGGTGGCGGTGCTCCTCCTGCCGGCGCAGCTCGAGCGCCCAGACGGAGGCCATCGGAACGAGGGCGTATTTTCCATGCGAGCGGTCCAAGATGAGCTGCTCGAGGACCTTCTCGGGGACCGCTTCCTTTTCCGCGTCCTGCTTTTTTTCTTTTGCCATGTGGTCTATCTCCCTCAATCGTTTCGGCGGCCCGCAGCCGCGACCGCGTCCTTGAGCCCGAGAGCGCTCAGGTCCCTTCTCGAGGTCCTGATCCTCTCGGCGGTGATGATCGCTTCGATCTGCGCCACCGCTTCGTCCAAACTGTCGTTGACGACGATATAGTCGTAGTTTTTCGCCTGGCTCAGTTCGCCCGGAGCGTTCGACAATCTCCGGCGGACCACCTCGCTGTCGTCCTGCTTTCGGTGCGTCAGCCGCTCCTCGAGCGAGCGCCAGGAAGGCGGCACGAGGAACACGGTGACGGTGCTCGTCGGCCGCTTCTCGCGCACCGATTTCGCGCCCTTGACGTCGATCGCCAGGATGACCACGTTGCCCCGCGAAGTCTCGTCTTCGATGAAGCTCTTGGGCGTGCCGTAGAAGTGATCGTGGACCTCGGCGTATTCGATGAAATCGTGGCGGTGCATCTTCTTCTTGAACTCTTCCATCGACAGGAAGAAGTAGTCCCGTCCGTCCCGCTCACCGGCACGGGGGGGGCGCGTCGTGCAGGAGATCGAGTAGCGCAGCGAGCGGTCCCGCGACAGAAGCTTGCGGCAGACGGTGGATTTTCCGGCGCCTGACGGCGCGGAGATGATGACGGCAAAGCCTTGGGTCGGTTTCGTGTGGTTCCCGATCATCGCGTGACTGGTGGTAATCGACGATAATAGCAAAATATGTTTATTCCCGCAAAGAAAATGTATCCTCTGGCGCTCATGGATTGGCCCCGGCTCATCTTCCTCGGGATGGAGTGGAATTGGCTGCTCTTTGGGCTCGCCTGCCTAGGCTGGGCGGGGACCCTCGTTGTAAGACCCGAGCTTGTCGGGAAGGTCTCCGCCCGGCTCGAGACGCCGCGCGGCGCCGCGCTCGCCAGGCGAGTCGCCTTGGTCGTGGTCGCCGCATGGATCCCGGCGTGGGTGATCGCCTTCAAGCTCGCCCAGTACCGGTCCTACCAGCTGATGTGGGACTTCGGCGTGATGGCGAACGTCGCCTGGAACACGGCCCACGGCTACGGGCTCACGAGCAGCGTGATCGCGGACCGCTCCTACTTGTCGGTCCACTTCCTGTTCGCCGCGCCGCTGGTCTCTCCCGTGCTCTGGCTGTGGAACAGCGCCGCGGCACTGGCGTTCGTCTACGGCGCCCTCATGGGCTCCTCGATCCTCGCGGCCTACCTCCTCGCGCAAGAGCGTCTCAACTCTCGGCCGCTCGCGTGGCTCGTCGCGGCGCTCGCGCTCGCGCAGCCGTTCTATCACGACCTCGTCGGCGCCGTGGTGGACAGCGCGTTCTCGGCGCCGCTGTCCTTGTGGGCGATGTACTTCTGGGCGACGAAGCGCTGGACCGCGGGCGCGGCGTGCCTTCTCTTTCTGCTGTCCACGGGAGAGGAAATGCCCTTCATTCTCCTCGGCGTCGGCTGCTTCTGGATCGTCCAGGGAGGGCGGCGGACGCGGTGGGGGGGAGCACTCGCGCTCGGCTCGGTGCTCCTATGGCTCGCGGAGACGTGGATCGTCAAGCGCTCGCAGGCGGGGTGGACGCCGCCCATCAACTACTGGGGGCTGTTCACCGCGCTCGGCGGTTCGAAGGAGGCGATCCTCGCGGCGGCAACGCACCATCCCTGGACGCTCGCCGCCGCGCTCGTCGCCCCGGCGGAAAAGCTCCTGATGCCGCTGTCGATCGCATTCCGATTCGCGCTGCTTCCCCTGGCGTCGGGGACCGCGATGATCCCGGCGCTGGTCGTCCTCCTGCCCCACCAGCTCGCCGACGCCCCGACCGGCTATCACCGGCTGATCGCTCATACCTCCGATTGCCTGTACGGACCGCTGATCTTCGCAACGATCGTCGGCCTCGAGCGGACCCTCGCGCGTTTCAAGGGCAAGCACGGCCGCTGGGTCTGCGCCTACGTCCTGGCGACGGCCGGATTTCTGATGATCCGCTACGGCAACTTCATGCTGCCCGCCGGACTGATCCCGACGAGCTGGGAGATCGCGGGGCCGCGCGCCCTCGCGGCGATTCCGCCCGACGCGTCCGTATGGTGCGACGAGTTCTTCCTGCCGCAGCTCGCGCTTCGCCGCCACGTGAAAACGCTCCCGCGCAAGCTGCCCGACGGATACTTCGAGCCGGGACTCTTCCTGCCCGACCGCGTCCTTCTCTCGCTCCATTGGTCGCGCTTCGCTGAGCCCGAGACGCGCGCCCGCATCGTCACTTTCCTCAAGTCGAAGGGCTACTCGCCCATGTTCCAAGAGAAGGACTTGGTCGTCCTCGCGCGCAAGCGGGAGCTCGACGCGGCGCCCGAACCCGTCGTAGTGCCGTAGCTTTGCTACAATGGCGGCCCTATGAACCCCCGCACGCTCTGCCTTCTCCTGCTGCCCATCGCCGCTCCCCTCTCGGCGGAGGAGGCGCTCGATCCTCTTGCTCCGTTGACGACGGCGGAGTTTGCGGTCGCGGTCGACGCGCTGGCCAAGACCGGCAAGATCGGCAAGGACGCCCTGTTTCCCTACATCGTGCTCCAGGAGCCCACGAAGGCGGAGCTCGCCGCGGGCAAGACTCCGCGCCGCGCGTGGGTCAACGTCTTCGATCAGAAGGCGCGCCTGTCGGAGTGGGTGGTCGATCTCGCCATGCGCGCCGTCGTCTCCTCCACGGGCGTCTCCCTCGGGCAGGCGCCGATCCTACCCAACGAATACGTGTCCGTCCCCGAGCTCGTGCGCAAGGACGCGCGCTGGCAGAAGGCGATGGCGGAGCGCGGACTCAAGCCCGAAGACATCATGATGGACGTCTGGGCGGTCGGCCCGTTCCTCGACCGGGAGCAGAACGCCCACCGCATGGTCAAAACGGTGTCCTTTCTGAAGACGGGATACACCAATCCCTACGCCCATCCCATCGAAGTCGTGGCGCTCGTCGATCTGAGCCGCGGAGAGGTCCTCGAGGTCCGCGACGCGGGCGTGCGGGACGTGAGCCGGCACGCGGACGACTTCGACGCCGACGCGGCGAAGGGGAAGCCCGCCGTCCTCGCTCCGCCCGCCGCGCCCGCGGACGCGCGCGCCTTCCGCCTCCAGGACAACCGCCTCACGTGGAGCGGCTGGGACTTCCGCTTCGCGCTCCATCCCCGGGAGGGTCTCGTCCTCTACACGGTGTCGCACCGCGGCCGCTCGATCCTGCATCGCGCCGCGCTCGCGGAGATGGTCGTGCCGTACGGGGACCCGGACAAGAACTGGATGTGGCGAAACGCCTTCGACGTCGGTGAATACGGGCTCGGCCGCATGAGCTCGCCGCAGGAGCCCGGCCTCGACGCGCCGCCGCAGGCCACGCTCCTCGACGCGACCTTGGCCGACGAATTCGGCAAGCCGCTCGTCGTGTCGCGCGCGATCTCGGTCTACGAGCGCGACGGCGGCATCGCGTGGCGACATCAAGACGCGCTCGTCGGACGCACCGACTCCCGCCGCGCCTCAGAGCTCGTCATCCAGACCGTCGCCACGCTGAGCAACTACGACTACGCGCTCGCGTGGGTATTCCGCCAGGACGGCTCGATCTCCTTCGAGGCGACGCTCACCGGCATCATGCTGGCCAAACAGACGGCGAAGGGCGCCTCGCACGCGGGGCACGTCGGCCACGAGGTCGCGCCCGGGGTCGTCGCGGTCCACCACCAGCACTTCTTCAACTTCCGGCTCGACTTCGACGTGGACGGGGAGCGCAACTCCGTCGTCGAGGTCGAGACGCGGCCCGCGCCGCCGGGGCCGGCCAATCCCTTCGGCAACAAGGTCGACGTCGTGGAGACGACTCTGGCGAGCGAAAAGAAGGCCGCGCGCGACCTGTCGCTCGCGACGCACCGCCGCTGGAAGGTCGTCTCCGCCGACAAGCAGAACGAGCTGGGCCAGCCGACCGGCTACGCTCTGATCCCCGGGGAGAACTCCGTCCCGTTCCTGTCGAAGGACTCCCCGGTCCGCAGGAAGGCGAGCTTCATCGACCACCATATTTGGGTGACGCGGCTCGATCCGGCCGAGCGGCACTCGGCCGGTCCATATCCGAATCAAGGCCCGGCGGGAGTCGGCCTCTCCAGCTTCATCGCCGACGACCAGCCGATCGTCGGCCAGGACATCGTCCTATGGTACACGTTCGGCGTCACGCACATCCCGCGACCCGAGGAGTGGCCCGTGATGCCCGCGCACCGCACCGGGTTCACCTTGGTGCCGGTCGGTTTCCACGCGTCCAATCCCATCCTAGGCCCGCAGACCGCGCGCTGAGGCTCCACTCGACGGTCCATTGGGCCCAGCGCGCGAAGGGCCCCTCGACTCATGTGAAGCCGCCGCAAGATGTCTACCCTATGGGATCGCGAGAAAGGGCGCGGTTTTATTGTCAGGAGGATCATGGATTCCGCACGCATATTGTTCGCCGTTCTACTTTTGAATTCCGCCTACGCCGACGCCTTGGGCGATGGCGACGCCCTTAGGAGCCTCATGGGCGGCGTCGGCGCCTGCGAGATGGCGCCGGCGGAGTGCGCCAGGGTCTATGGACCCGCCCCGACGGGTCAGGCGATCGCGGATCAGCCTCCGGCTCTCTCCGGCGACGCCGCGGCGGCGTGGAAGAAGCTCCTAGAGAAGATGGAGGCGAAGCGGCCGCAGATTCTCGCGCTGCCGTCGACCACCGAGGTTGCCGCGCGCATCACCGTCACGGTGAACCGGTCCTTAGCGTTCGAGACGCGCAACGGGACGCGATTCGTCGTTCTACGCCGCTCCGATACGGGCGGCGCGCCCACCATCTGGAATCACTATCGGACGGATCTCGAAGCGAAGGAGCTCGCCGGCTACTCTTTCTGCACGTTCCCAAACGGCGGCTACGGGGAAAACGCGCGCACGCCGTACGCCCGGATACCGACGCCTCAATGCCGCGAATTTCCCGGCACGAGCGAGACGTCGCGTGCCGATTTCCGCAAAGAGCTCGCCTACTGGCTCCAGAACGCCGACAAAGCGCAGTAGCCGGGCAGTTTGATAAGATGGCGGGATGGAACAACCGCCCTCCGAACAACAGCTTCAAATAGACATTGACGACCAGACGAGCCGCGGGGCGTACGCCAACCTCGCGATGATCGGGCATTCCGACAACGAATTCGTTCTCGATTTCATCTTCCTCCAGCCGCAGAACCCCCGAGCGAAGGTCGTCTCGCGCGTCGTGACCTCACCGGCGCACGCCAAGCGCCTGCTCTGGGCGCTCAAGGACAACGTGGACCGCTTCGAGGCGCGCTTCGGGGCGATCAAGCTCGCCGAGGCGCCCTCCGTCCCGCCGAAGGGCGACATCTATCAATAAGGTGAAGGAGGCGACGGCCGCCCGCGTCGAGGTCGTCTGCGTCGGGACCGAGCTCTTGTCGGGCAAGGTCAACACGCACACGGCCTGGCTCGCGGGACAACTAGGCGGCATCGGCCTGGCGATCGCACGCGAGACCGCGCTGCCGGATTCGCTTCCGGAGATGAAGGCCGCCCTTTCCCGCGCGTGGAGCCGAAGCGATCTCCTCGTCGTCTGCGGCGGCCTGGGCCCGACGTTCGACGACCTCACGCGCGAGGCGGTCGCCGGGGCACTCGGCCGCGAGCTCCGCTACCAGCCGAGGATCTACGCCGTCATCGAGGCCAAGCTCAAGCGCTTCTATAAAGGACGGCGCGTGCCGGAGGAAAACCGGCGGCAGGCGTTCGTGATCGCCGGGGCGAAGGCGCTCGACAACGCGCACGGCTCGGCGCCGGGGCAGATTCTTCACGCGGACGGCAAGACCGTGGTGCTCCTGCCGGGGCCGCCGTGGGAGCTCAAGCCCATCTTTGCACGGCTCTTGCCCGGACTCAAGGCGCGCTACGCGCCCAAGGTCCGCATCCGCAAGACGGTGTTCCATCTTTGCGGCATCGCGGAGTCTGACGCCGACGAACGCCTGCAGCCGTTCATCCGCGGCGCCGGCAACGGCGTCGAGCTGACGATACTCGCGGGGCAAGGCTTGGTCGATTTCCACGTCACCGCTCGGGGATCGACCGACGCGAAGGCACGCGCGCGGCTGGCGGCGGCGGAGCGCCGCGTCCGCGCGCTGGTGGGCGACTACCTCTTCGGCAAGGATGGGGACACGCTCGAGTCCGTCGTGGGCGGCCTGCTCAGGAAACGAAGGCTCGCCCTGGCGACGGCGGAGTCGTGCACGGCCGGCATGCTCGCCGCGCAGCTCACGCGCGTCGCCGGAAGTTCCGGGTATTATCTCGGGGGCGCCGTCGCCTACGCCAACGCCGCCAAGGGCGCGATGCTGGGCGTCCCGGCTTCGACCCTCGAGCGGGAGGGCGCCGTCTCCGAGCGCTGCGCCAAGGAGATGGCGGAGGGCGTTCGCGGAAAGCTCGGCGCGGGCTGCGGCGTCTCGATCACCGGCATCGCCGGGCCCGGCGGGGGTACGAAGAACAAGCCGGTCGGCCTGGTCTATATCGGCATCTCGATCGCGGGACGCCCGACGCACGTGAGGCGCCACGTATTCACCGGCGCGCGCGATCAGATACGCGAGCGGTCCGCGGTGGCGGCGCTCACCTGGCTTTACCGCGCCCTAGTCTAGGTCTCTGGAAAGACCGCGCGCTGCGCCGCGGCCTCGGCGACGACCTGTTTTAATTGCCTGAGGAACGCGCCCGCGCCGTTGGTCCGCATCATCGGAGCCGGCTGCAGCGCCTGCTCGATCAGAGCGTCGACGGCGCGAGGCAAGCCCGGCACGAGGGCGGTGGGCCGCGCGAAGGTCATGCTGAGCTTCATGTCCAACGACCCCAGATACGGGTAGGGCTGCTCGGCCGTGAGCATCTCGTATAGGCATACGCCGAGCGCGTAGACGTCTCCTTCCCTGCTGACGATGCCTTGCTCGCATTCCGGAGCCATATAGCCGGGCGTCCCGACGGCCGTCTGGGTGTGGACGAACACGCCCGGCAGCACGGACGCCGAGGGCCGAGTGACGGCCCCCGCGGACGGAGCGTCGCCGAGAGCGCGCGCGAGGCCGAAATCCATGAGCTTCACCTGGCCGTCGTCGGTCACCATGATGTTGGAGGGCTTCAAGTCGCGGTGGATGAGGTCCCTCTGGTGCGCGAACTCGAGGGCGCAGCAGACCGGCTCGAGTATCTCCAGGCAGTCCCGCAGCGAGAGACGGCGCTTTTCCACGAGCAGATGGTGGACGGTCTTTCCGCGCACGAACTCGAACACGAGAAAAACGTCCCGGTCCGTCTGCACGATCTCGTGGATGTCGACGATCGACGCGTGGCGCAGCGAGGCGACGACCCGCGCTTCTTTAACGTAGGCGGCGCGCCAATCGGCGCCGAGCGACGTCATCTCGGGCGTCATCTTCTTGACCGCGACCGTGCGCTTGAGCGAATGGTCCGTCGCCTCGTAGACGATCCCCATGCCTCCGCGGCCGATGACGCGGTGGAGCTCGTATTTTCCCGCGAGGCGCCCACCGTCCGCGGGCTCCGCCTGCGGCGCCGGCGCGGCCGGTGATACGGAGGTCACGACCGGCGCGATCCGCCGGCGATGCAGGACGTGGCGGATCGCGAATCCAGCGGCGAAGGCGAAGACCAGGAAGGCGGGCCAGGGGAAGCGCGCACGACGGGCGCCGCCGAAGCCGGCGAAGAAATTCGCGTCGGGCTCGTCCGGGGCATACAAAGGACGGCCGTCCTCGGCGTCCTTCAATTTCTCCGAATAGCGCCGATCGAGGGAAGCGGCCAGGCGAATGTCCCGCAGCGCGCCGGCGCGGTCGCCCATCGCGTCGAGCACATAGGCGCGCGTCGCGACGGCCGTCGCGCTCTCCGGTTTGAGGGCCACGGCCTCGCTCGCGTGCTGCGCCGCGAGGACGAGCTTTTTCCGGCGCAGCTCGACCCACGCAAGCGTCTGCAGCGCGGCCGCGTTCGATCTCCCGAAGCCCAGCGCCGCGAGCGCCCGAGCCTCCGCCTTGGGATAGTCGCCGACCATGCTCGCCGCCTGCGCGGAGACCGTCAGCGCCTTCGGGTTGGTCGGCATGAACTTGACCGCCGTCTCCGCGGCGCGGTCGGCCGCGGCGAAGTCGGCGCCGATGCGCAGCTGCGTCTGCGCTTCCTCGAAGGCCGCCCGCGCGTGGTACTCGTACTGGACCGTGTGCAGGTTCCTCTCCAGGCTCGCGCTCCGCTCAAGGGCGAGATCGCCTCCGGAGATGCGATCGGTCCCCCAGATCGTGCCGCTCATCGCGTCGGGAATCGCGAATGCCGGGCGAATCGGGGCGCCGTCCACGGGCGCGGAAGGTCCGACGTCGGGCGGCTTCAAGCCGCCGAGCCCAGGTTTTGAAGGAGGAGGGGGAGAGGTGGCATCAACCGGATTCTGAGGCGGCGGGTCCGCCGGGAGTGCGTTTGCGGAGCCTTCCATGGGCACTTCGACATGTCCCTTGGCCTTTTGAATGACCTTGGGGAAGTCGCTACCGCCGCGCTCAAGAAAAATGCCGGACTCGGCAAATGCGGAGCCGCCGAGAACGCTCCCAACGATGATTCGAAAAAATACAATATGAAGTCTCATCGCCCCACCCAAGGCTGCCGGCACTCCTCAGCATGGGCCTGGGGCGGTAATGGAGCGGCAACAGGGCCTCAGTAATCGCCGGGCCCCCAGGGATCGGAGCCATGGTAGCCAGCGCTGGAATCGGCGCGAGCCAACCTCAATAGCCTGGAGACGATATCCAATATCGCGGCGCCGGCTCCAAATCCGAGCAGGGTCCACAGAACGGCGAGAATGAACATATGCCGCCTCCTTCCCTCATACTATGCCGCATGGCGGGACGCCGCGCCAATCCGTTTCGATGGGAAAATATTGATTTTATTCGACTTCCGGAGATTGACGATCGGGACGTCAAATTGATATACTGGCCCATCATGATAACGAAAGAAAAGAAGGCGGAAGTTGTAAGTAAATACCAGAAGCACCCGAAGGACACGGGTCATTCCTCCGTCCAAGTCGCGCTGTTGACCGAGAAGATCGCCTCCGTTTCCGAGCACCTCAAGGGCAACCGCAAGGACTACACCTCCCAGGTGGGCCTTCTCAAGATGGTCGGCACCAGGCGCAGCCTGCTGGCCTACCTCAAGAAGACCGATCCGCAAGAATACGACAAAGTCATCAAGCAGCTCGACTTAAGGAAATAATCTTAATGGAACAACTACAAAAGATCAGCCTACAGGAAACTGTAGGCGGAAAGAACATTGTCATACAGACCGGCACTCTCGCCAAGCAGGCGGGCGGCGCCGTCACCGTGCACATCGACGACTCGTGCGTGCTCACCTCCGCCACCTGCGCGAAGGACCCGAAGGTCATCTCCTTCATCCCGCTGACGGTCGAGTATCGAGAGCGCACGTATGCCGCGGGCAAGATCCCCGGCGGATTCTTCAAGCGCGAAGGCCGACCCCGCGAGAAGGAGATTCTCTCGGCGCGTCTCACCGACCGCCCCATCCGCCCGCTCTTCCCCGAAGGCTGGAACCATGAGACGATGGTCAACACGATCGTGCTCTCCGCCGACGGCAAGAACGACACCGACGTCCTCGCCATCATCGGCGGCTCCGCCTCCTTGATGCTCTCGGACGCTCCCTGGGCCGGCCCCATCGCGGCCGTCCGCATCGGCCGGCTCAACGGCCAGATGGTGTTCTTCCCGACCTTCGAAGAGCGCGAGCAGTTGGAACTCGAGCTCGTCGTCGCCGGCAAGAAGGACGCGATCATGATGGTCGAAGGCGGCGCCAACGAAGTCTCGGAAGACGTGATGGCCGAGGCGCTCACCGCCGCGCAGGCCGAGATCAACAAGCTCTGCGACCTCCAGCTACGCCTAGTCGCCGAGACGGAGAAGGCCGGCCGCAAGATCGTCAAGCGGACCGTGACCCCCGTCGCGATCCCCGAGACGATCAGCAAGTTCGTCGCCGAGAAGGCGACGCCGGAGATCAAGAAGGTCCTTCGCCAGGCCCTGATGAAATGGGACCTCGACAAGGCCATGGCCGCCCTCAAGGACGGCATGAAGAAGGAGATCGTCGAGAAGGCCAAGACCGATCCCGCGTGGGTCGGCGGCGAGGCCTTCGTCGGACGCCTCACCGAGGACATCCTCTACACCGAGAGCCGCGAGATGTGCTTGACGGAGAAGATCCGCCAGGACGGCCGCAAGTGGGACGAGGTCCGGCCGATCACGATCTCGACGAAGGTCCTGCCGCGCCTCCACGGCTCGGTCGTGTTCACGCGCGGCTCGACGCAGGCGTTGGTCGCGGCCACGCTCGGCACCCCGGGCGACATGCAGATCATGGACGAGCTCGAGGGAGAGTTCAAGGAGCGCTTCCTGCTCCATTACAACTTCCCCGGCTTCTCCGTCGGCGAAGTGAAGCCGGAGCGCGGCCCGGGTCGGCGCGAGATCGGCCACGGCGCGCTGGCGAAGCGCTCGCTTCTGCCGCTGCTCCCGTCCGAAGAAGCCTTCGCGTACACGATCCGCCTCGTCTCGGACATCCTCGAGTCGAACGGCTCGTCCTCGATGGCCTCCGTCTGCGGCGGCTCGCTCGCCTTGTTCGACGCCGGCGTGCCGATGAAGGCCGCCTGCGCGGGCATCGCGATGGGCCTCATCTGGGAGGGCGGCCGCTACGCCATCATCTCGGACATCAACGGCTTCGAGGACCATCTCGGCGACATGGACTTCAAGGTCGCGGGGACCCGCCAAGGCATCACGGGCTTCCAGCTCGACATGAAGATCGACGGGTTGTCCGTCGACATCCTAAAGGCCGCGCTGGCGCAAGCCAAGGCCGGCCGGCTGCACATTCTCGACAAGATGGACGCCGTCCTTCCCGAGCCGCGCGCGGAGCTCTCGTCGTTCGCGCCCCGGCTCATCCGGCTCCAGATACCGGTCGACAAGATCGGCGCCCTCATCGGTCCCGGCGGCAAGAACATTCGCCGCATCATCGAGGAGTACGGCGTGGAGGTGGAAGTCGAAGACGACGGCAGCGTGTTCATCGCGGGCACCGAGGCGCTGGGCGTCGACCAGGCGAAAGCCGAGGTCGAGGCTCTGTCCATCGTGCCCGAGGTGGGCAAGATCTACAAAGGCCACGTCGTCTCGATCAAGGAGTTCGGCGCGTTCATCGAGATCATCCCGGGGCACGAGGGACTCCTCCACGTCTCCCAGATCGACGTCAAGCGCGTCAACCGCGTCGAGGACGTCTTGAAGGAAGGCGACGAGATCGAGGTCAAGCTCCTCGAGATCGATCCCGCCGGCAAGATGCGCCTCTCCCGCAAGGCGGTCACCCACCCGGGCTCCGAGCTCGAGGGCGGCAAGCCGGGCGGCGGCGGCGGCGACAGACGCGGCGGCGGCGGCGATCGCGGACGACGGCCCGAGCGCGCGCACCGCTAACCCTCATGGCCAAGAGGTCCTCGGGGACGAAGAAACCGGCGGCCGGCGGATCGAACGAAGTCCTGGCGTTGGTCCAGGATTTCTACAAATACATGATGGACCAGCGCCTGGAGACGCTGGAGCTCGATCACCAAGGGCTCCACGTCCGCCTCGTGCGCCAGCGGCCCGCCACGGTCCCCGTGGCGGTTCCCGTCCCGGTCATGGCTGGAGGCGCGGCCGCGCCTGTCTCTGCCGCGGCGGCGCCGGCGTCCGTATCGGGGGCGCCCGCGGGCGCCGTGACCATCAAGGCGCCGATGATGGGCATCTTCTACCGGGCGAGCACTCCGTCGAGCCCGCCGTTCGTCAAGAACGGGGAATCCGTGAAAAAGGGCCACGTGCTCTGCCTCATCGAGGCGATGAAGGTCTTCAACGAGGTCAAGGCGGACTTCGACTGCACGGTCCTCAGCACTCTCCTCGAGAACGGCAAGCCCGTCAAGGCCGGACAGGACATCTTCGTCATTCAACGATAACCCGTGTCCCCATACCGCTTCAAGCTCAAGCGTAAAAAGCGCGGTGAGACCGGGGCCTCGTCGGGCGTCCTATTCGCCGCGGTGCAGTGGGTGGTCGCGCTGTTCGGCAGCGCCTACCTCGCGTGGGTGCTCCTGTGGCCCGCGCACGCGGGCAAGCTCGGCCTGGCGTTCCACGACCTTCTTTTCGGCTGGGTCGGGAACGCGGCGTACCTGCTCCTGCCCCTCGTCCTCTACGGCGTGGCGATCTACTTCAAGGTCGAGAAGCGCTCGGGCTACTTCACCTGGGCCGTGGGGAGCGTGCTCAGCGTCGCTTCGACCGCGACGATCCTCGCCGCACTCGGCGGGGTCGCGGACCATCCCGGATGGGGCGGCCTCGTCGGAATGCCGATCTTCCAGTTCCTCAAGGACGGCGCGGGGACGGCCGGCGCGTGGCTCGTCTCGATCGCCGCGGCCGTATTGGGCCTGCAGACGCTTTTCGAAATCTCCTGGCGAGAGGCGGCGACCCGATTCCTGGGCTTCGTCGCGGAGGACTACAAGAATTGGATCAAGGCGCGCCAGGAGCTCAAGCAGCAGATCCAATCCGCCGCAGGAAAACTTTCAACGGGCGCGCCGGAGAAGCCGCGCATGGCGCCGCCGCCGGCCGCCGCGATCGTCGCACCGCCCGCGAAGAAATCCGAGACCGCCGCGCCGGCTCCCGCGGCCTCTCACGCGCCCCCGGCGGCGCTCCCGCCCCGCATCGACCGCAAGGACAAGTCCGAGCCAGCCGAGCGCGCGCCGCGGCCGAAGGCCGAGAAGACCGCCGACGCGGGGCCGTTCCAGCCTCCATCCCTCCAGCTACTGAGCCCCAAGCCCGAGAACGCGGCCATGGGCCCCGACGAGGCCGAAATCCGCGACGCGGTCGAGACGTTGAACCGCACACTCGCCAGCTTCGACATCCAAGCGCACGTCAGCGGCTACAGCCCGGGCCCCGTCATCACGCGCTACGAGGTCTCGCCTTCTCCCGGAGTGACGGTCAGCTCGATCGTCGCCCGCTCCAACGACATCGCCCTCGCGATGAAAGCGCGCGGCATCCGCATGGCGGGGCAGATCCCCGGCAAGGCCGCCATCGGCATCGAGATCCCGAACAACCACTCGGCCGGCGTCACGCTGCGCGAGGTGCTGGAGAGCAAGGCGATGGCCCAGCAGCACGGCGCCTTGGCCTTCGCCATGGGGCTCTCCTCCGACGGCGCGCCCGTCGCCTCGGACCTTCAGAAGCTGCCCCACCTTCTCGTGGCCGGCGCGACGAACAGCGGCAAGAGCGTGATGACGCACGCGATCATACAGTCGATCCTCTTCCGCTCGCGGCCCGACGAGGTCAAGTTCCTCCTGATCGACCCCAAGCGCATCGAGCTCTCGCTCTACGAGGGCATCCCGCATCTATACGACCCGAAGACGTCCGCCGAGAACGTGGGCGTCGTCACGCACTCCAAGGACGCGGCCCGCTCCCTCAAGGCGCTCCTCCTCGTCATGGAGAACCGCTACGAGAAGTTCCAGGCGTACAAGGTGCGCGACATCGAGGCCTTCAACAAGGAGGCGCGCAAGCTCGGCCGCCCGCCGGAGTTCTACATCGTGGTCGTCATCGACGAGCTGGCCGACCTCATGGTCGTCGCCCGCGACGTCGTCGAGGATTCGATCCAGCGGCTCGCGCAGATGGCGCGCGCGGTCGGCATCCATCTGATCCTCGCGACGCAGCGTCCCTCGGTCGACGTCATCACGGGCGTCATCAAGGCGAACTTGCCCGCGCGCATCGCGCTGCGCGTCGCCTCCAAGGTCGACTCCAAAGTCATCATGGACGGCAACGGCGCCGAGGCCCTTCTGGGCAAGGGTGACATGCTCTACATGGCGCCGGGACAAGAGCCCGTGCGCATCCAGGCGGCGTACGTGTCGACGGAGGAAATCGGCCGGGTCGTCGACTATCTGAAGACGCAGGGCAAGCCCGAGTACCTGACTCTCGCCTCGATGGCGGCGGTGGGGGAGGAAGACCTGACCAAGTTCGGCGTCGAACCCGTCGAGTTCACGCAGGCCTTGGAACTCGTCTTGGAGCGCCGCCGCGTGAGCCAGGACCTCTTGAAGTCCCAATTCGGCTCCTCCGCGCGGGCCACAAATCTCCTAAGCCTCCTCGAGGTCAAGAAGTTCATCCACAAGCCCGAAGGCACCAACCGTTGGGAGATCGACTTCGGAATGATCGAGGACTACCTCAAGAACCGAAGCTCCGCCTCGAAGTCCGGCTCCGGCGAGCCTCCTTCCGCTCCCGCCTAAAGCGGCGCACGGCCGCCTAGCTCCGCCGCCGGAGCTACTCGGAGTAGGGCGAGAGCCCCACGTCCATAAACACCGAACGGCCGCGGAAGGTCAGTGGCACGCAGCCGCGGCGCGCCGCCGCGAAATAGAAGGTCGGCCCCGTCTCGTAGCCCGGAAGCGACCGATGCGTGTTCGGACCACCCAGGTCCGGCAGAACGACCAGCCCGCGCGGCTCGCGAAGAGAGGCGACGAAATTCCGGTGCGCGCGCAAGTGCCGCACCGCGGCGGATGACGCGCGGCGGTCGCTCGGCAATACGAGCTGCTCGGCGGCATGGTAGAGAATCCTCAGATCCGGATGGGCGAGCACCGCCTCGAGGATGTCCCGCTGCGACGCGCCCTGCCGGCGACGCGCCTTCAACTCCTCGAAGGCGCGGACGGGCACGAGGAGATGCCCGTGCCCGAGGTCCGCGTAGTACGGGAACACCGCATAGCCTTGCTCAAGCGCGGTCTCGACGTGAGTCCGTACCGCATCGAGGAACGCGTCCGGAAACTCCGCGATGAAGAGAGCTTCGGGCGACTCGCCATGCTGGCCGTGGAAGGGGACGACGAACCGGCCGCCGTCGCGGTAGCCGCGATGCTCAAGCCGCTTGCCCGAATCGATCAGGATACCGAAGCGCGCGGCGATCTCCTCGAGCGTCTGATGGAACGGAAGATCCCCGACGAGGACGATCGGCTCCGCGGCCTCGGAGCGGGGAGAGCAGTCCTGCTGCGCGAGAGCGGACCACGGCGCTCCCGCGGCCGCGAGACACAACAGAGCCCGTGCGAGCGAGTAAGACCTCATGCGACGATTTTAAGATACGCGTGCCTTTACGAAGAGGGCTAAATGACCCAAGCGAAAAAATTAATGGACCCGGATTGTTGAGGCGTCCGCGCCCACGTACTGGGCCCTCGGGACATGGATTTCTAGGCCGATTGCCGGCGCATGCGTTCCCCCAATAGCCCAATCAGGAGTCCCTCGTAGCTGGCATACTCCTATCGGGAGGGTTGGAGATTCCATGAACCTCAAAGCCGCCGCCGTCCTGTTCGCCTTTTCGTTTCCTGCCGCCGCCCATGCCCGGGACCTGTGCTACAAGGGCACGCTGCAGTTCAATCCGCATTCGATCTCAAGATACACTCCCGCGGGAGGGCCTGAGTACTTTGGAACGATGAGCCGGAGAGAAACGACCGGCTCGGCCAAGTACGATCTCCTGCTCAAGGTCGACCCCGAAACGCGCACCGGCACGGTCAGTTTGAAGCGCAACGGCGCCGATACCGAGGTTTCCGTAGAGTGGACCACCCGCGGCGAAACCGGCACGGCAGCCAGGGGCCATCAGGGCCTTCTGCCCCTCAGCCGGCTGTTTCCCGATCGGGAGAATATCGCCCTGAAGGAAGCCTGTACCCGCTGCATGGACGCCTACCTCGTCCAAGCGGACGGGAAGCAGGACGTCGCGGTTCAGCTCGACAATCGATTCAATCTGAATTACCGGCCGACGTTCACGATCGCAGGAATCCGCGGCGGCTACGCGGGCCCGGAGCACGATCCCGGCGTCCTTTTCGACTACGAGGTCCGGTACTGCGACGACGGCTCGGGCTACTTCGAGTACGAACTCCATTCGTGTTCCAAAGAACACGGCCTATGCCGCGTCACGAACGTGAACACGAAATGGGCGTCCGTGGTCCAAGTTCAGGAGGGCGTCGTCGCCGCGATCGCCGCGACGCTGCCCTCTTCGTCCGAGAAGGAGACCTTTGCGACGCAAGGGCTGACCTTCAACCTGAACTCCTTCCGCTTCAACCGCGCCTTCACCTCCGAGAAAGCCCTTCCGGAAAAGGCGGTGGAGCGGCTCGGACAGCGCTGAGCCGCTCCGGGATCGGGAATCCGGGCCCTCTTGCGGCCCCCGGTCCAACGCGTTCCGTCGTGCATATAATGTACAATGCGTGCGGTGAATTCTGCTTGGTTTCGCATCGCCGCAGCCTCCATTCTGCTCTCGGCCGCGGTTTCGAGAGCGGCAGCCGCGCCTGCGGACAAGCCCAAGAAGGCCGCGAAATCCGCTCCGTCCAAGGCAGCCAAGACGGCGGTGGATATCTCTTCGCCGTCCCTCGTCGTGTCAACGGCTCCGACCGACGTCGCCTCGCTCGTCGAGCACTTCAAGTTCATCGACGCGAACGTCCGGTCCCTCAAGGCGAAGTACCGCCAATCGGTCGTCGTCACCGAGACCGGGATCGCCCAGCAGATCGAAGGCACGGTGGATTATTCCAAGCCGAGCCGCCTCCACATCGAGCATGTGAAGCCGGAGCGGCAGACGGTGGTGTCGGACGGCAAGCAGATCTGGGTGCACCGCTTGGAGCAGAACCAAGTGATCCAGTCCAACCTAGATGATTGGCGCAAGGCCGATCCCGTCGCCGGACGCTTCCTCGATCTCGGCAACTACTCCGCGCTGATGCAGACCTACGACGTCGCGTTCGACTCGAAGACGCTCGTCGTGCTGGTGCGGCCGAAGGAATCGGGCTCCGACCTCCGCTTGAAGCTCCATCTCAGCGGGCCGGCGCTGTTCCCGGCCGAGACGGAGCTCTCGGTCGGCCAAATGAGGATCAAAACGTCGTTCGAGGACGTGCGCTTCAACGTCGCCCTTCCGGACTCGCTGTTCCAGTTCACCCCGCCGGAGGGTGCCGAGGTGTTCCGAAACTTCAAGCCGCCCATTTCCGGAGGGAAGCCTCAATGACCGAACCAACACCCGCCCGCGCCGCAGGCTCCGACGACGTCGGATCCGTCCTCAAGGAGGCCCGGCTGCGAAAGGGCCAGACCGTGGAGACGGTGTTCCAACACACGCGGATTCCCAAGAAGTTCATCGAGGCGCTCGAGGCGAACCAGTTCGACGTATTCCCCGCGCGGGTCTACCTCCAGGGATTCCTAAAGAACTACTGCGACCATCTCGACGTCGAGTTCGACGGACTGTGGCGGAAGATCAACCCGCCGAAGTCCTCCGACGACAAGACGGAGCACGCGCCGCCTCCGGCGCCGACGCCCGCGCCGAAGCCCGCCGCGGCCGCACCGGCTCCCGCGCCGAGGCTCGAGCCGGCCAAGAAGGCGGGGCAGGCGGCTCAGCCTCCGGCGGCCGCGCGCCAGCCCGTGAAGTCGGCGCCCGCGCCCGTCACACCGCCTCCCCACGAGGTAGACGAGCCCTCGGGCAACGGGGCGTCCTGGGCGCCTCTCGTCCTGGTGCTTCTTCTCGTCGGAGGGGGGATCGGCTGGTTCATGATGCGCCCCAAACCGGCCGCGCCGCCGCCGCCCGTGCACGTGCCTCCCGCGATCGCGCCAATCAAGACGCACGAGAAAATGGCGCTCAAGGTCAGCTTCAAGAAGGAGTCGTGGATTCGCCTCAAGACGGACGGCCATCTCCGGTTCGAGGGCCGCGTGCCCGCCGGATTCTCGCAGCAGTGGAACGCGATGAGCGACTTCGTCCTGCGCGCCAAGGAGCCCGGCGATCTCGCCGTGACTCTGGACGGCAAGGACTTGCCGCTGACGCCCGCGATGCGGGACGCCGAGGGCGATTACAAGATCGTCCGCCCATGACCCTGGCGAACCAGCTAACCCTGGCTCGCGCTCTCCTGGGCGTCCTGACGTTCGTCTGCCTGTGGCTCCGCACCCCGGGCGCCTTCGTGGCCGCGCTCGCGCTCTACACGGCGGCCACGATCACGGACTGGTTCGACGGCTGGGTCGCGCGCAGGACGGAGACCGTGAGCGTCTTCGGCGCGCTGGCGGATCCCATCGCGGACAAGATCCTCGTCATCGGAGCGCTAATCGCCTTCCTGCGCATCCCCAGCCTGAACATCCCCGCGTGGGCGGTGTTCGTCATCATCGTACGCGATTTCATCATCGGCGGCTTGCGGACGCTCGCGGGAGCGCAGGGCAAGGTCCTCGCCGCGGAGCGGTGGGGAAAGTTCAAGATGGGCGTGCAGAGCTTCTGCGTCCTCGCGGTCCTCGCCTATCTCGTCGCCCGCGACACCTACGAAATGCGCATGCCGGACTGGATCTTCCCGATCCCCGCCTACCTGGTCAGCCTCATGGCGGTGGTGACCGTCGCCAGCGCGGTCCCGTACCTCACCAAGAACATCGGGCTGCTTCAGAAATCCTGGAACCCGAAGCCTCGATGATCGAGCGCATCGCCGGCCTCCGCAGCCGGATCTGCGTCGCGTTTGCCACTGGATTCTATTTAAGCTATATTCCCGTGACGTTTTTTGAGACGGTAGGGCGCCCGCGCTCGACGCCGGCAAATTGGAAAGGCGCCGGTTTCGTGGGGACTCTGGAAGGCTGGGCCATGCTCTATCTGCTGCCGACGCAGCCCGTTCAGTACGCGGCGACGGTGGCGGCGGCGATCCTCGCGGCGTGCTGGGTCAGCGGGGAAGCCGAGCGTGGCCTCGGGACGAAGGACGATCCGCGCATCATTATCGATGAAATCGTCGGCTACTGGGTCACGGTGGCGTTCCTTCCCCGCAAGGCGGCGGTCCTCGCGCTCGGGTTCCTGCTTTTCCGCTTCTTCGACTCGGTCAAGCTGCCGCCCTACCGGTGGCTGGAACGGCTGCCGGGCGGCTTCGGCGTGGTGATGGACGACGTCGGCGCCGGAATCGCGGCCAACCTCGTCCTTCGAGTCCTCTACCCCTCCGCATGAGAACGCTCCCCGGCCTCGTCGTCGCGGCCGCGCTGCTCGCCGGCGTCGCGCCGCGGGCGTTCGCCCAGTTCCAGACGCCCGTCGCCTCCACCACTCCCGCGCCGGGGGTCTCGACCGCGGCGGGGATATCGACCTCGACCTTCTATGGCGCGCCCTTGGCTCCCGACAGGGGGCCCTGGGTCCTGGGCGACGTCCGCGTGATCGGCGCGACGACGCTCAACGAGTACTTCCTCCTCGAGAAGGTGCGCGCGCGCCGGGGCAGCCTTTACATGCCGGAGGACGTCACGGGCGACGTCAAATCCCTGCAGGAGACGGGCTCCTTCGCGTCCGTCGTCTCGGGCGTGTACGCAATCCCGGACCAACCCGTGCCCGCCGGCTATTCGACCATCGCGGTCTCGACGAGCATGGTGCGCCTCGTGTTCCAAGTGACGGAGAAGGGCGGAGCGCCCGGCGTCGGCGTCTCGAGCGGCGCGGCCCGTCCGCCGCAGCCGCAGGCGCCGTATCCGGTGAGCGGCATGGTCATGACGCCGACCGCCTACCGCGGCCTCGGGCGCTTCAACGAGCCCGGCTTGGGCCTCGACATCGTCGCGCTCTACTACATCGGACGCCTCTACGGGAAGAACTCGTACAACTACACCAACGCCAAGACGAACTATCTCGACCGCGTGGGCGTGTGGTATCTCGGCGCCGACGGCAAGCTGCAGCTGCAGGGCGAGACGAGCCTTCGCCCTGCCGTCGCGGTAGGCGGACAGGGTTTTTTCACCTTCCGCGACGGGCCCAAGCCCAGCGTAAACGCCCTGCCCGGCGTCACGGTGAACGTGACCCAGCAGGGATCCCAGAAGACGAACAAGCTCATCGCCGACGCCTACCTCGTCTTCTCGAAGAAGATCGGGCCGGTCCGCTCCAGCGTCGGCGCGATGCAAGGCAATTTCGCCGAATCGATCGCGTCCCTCACCGAATTCCTCGGTCCCGAGCATCTGCTGTTCCAAGGGCACACCAACCAGATCGCCACGAGCCACACCGCGTTCTTCATCAGCGCCTTCGGCAATCCGCACCCCTCGTATCCTCTCGGCGTCGAGTTCATCAAGCCCAACGGGATGGTCAACAATCCCTGGCTGCTCAACTTCAAGCTCGGCTACTTTCTGCACCTGAACTTCGACATCGCGTTCCTAAAGTTCCGCGGCGGCTGGGACCTCCTCGGCAACTTCGCCTTCCGGACCAACTACTTCCCGCGCCGCTGACGGACACGGCAGCCCCTCGGGTGGGAGGGGCTGCCGCTCCGTCGGCCCTTACCGTGCCGTCTGCCGTTGGGCGGTGCGAGCGGCGATCCGGGCCTCCCAGAACTGTCGACTCGCGGTCTTGCGCTGCTCGTTGAACTCCTTGCGCTTCTCCTTCTGGCGAGAGAAGTACGCGGCGAGCGCCTGGGGCCGCTCCGTCGCCTTCACCTTCTTGAGCCCCTCCAGGAACGTCCCGCGCTCCTGCACGAGCCGCTTCTCGAAGGCGATGCGCTCGTTCTTCATCTTGACGCGGAACGACTGCTCCTCCGCGAATCGGTTCTCGATGTCTCCGACGCGCAGCTGGAGCGTCTCGTCGAGACGGTGTTTCTGCTGCTCGATGTACTGGTCCGACATGACGCCCGAGGCGCCGCCGTCCTTGGCCGCCGCCGGCGCGGCGAGCGCCGCGGCCGCGAACAGCATCCTGATCAGTCTGTGGTTCATTCCCTACCTCCTGTGAGCCCGCTGTGCGGGCTCGGAGATAGATACGAGCTAGGGCCGAAAAAGTTCCCTACTTTTCCGGGCCGAGCCGCCGCCGCGCCTCGGCGAGGGACCGCGCCGCTCCGGCGTTTGAGGGATTGATGCGGAGGACCTCGGACATCTCGCGCACGACGATCCTCCAGTCGCGATTCCAGTAGAGCACCGCGAGGTTGAAATGGGCCTGTTCGAAATCCGGCGTGCCGCGCAGCGCCTCCGTGTAGAGCCGCTCGGCCTCGTCGCGCCGGCCCGCCTTCTCGACGATGACGCCCAGGTTCACCAGCGCCTCCGTGCGGGAGCGGACGATGGAGCGCTCGAGCTCGGGAAGCGCATGGTACTCGCGGGCCTTGTCGAGCAACGCGGCGTAGGCGGAGATTCCGAGCCGGTACGCGTCCGCCGCCTCCCTCATCCGCCCGAGCGAGAAGAGGCCGTACGCCATGAACACCGGCGTCTCCGGCATCCGCCATTTCGTCGTCCATGCGAGGCGCAGCTGCCGGAGGCTGTCTTCGTGGCGCTTGGCGGTCGAGTAGTACGTCCCGAGCCGGTGTCGCGCGATGGCGTAGGATTCGAGAAGGTCCGCGTCGAAGAAGTTGGGCTCCTCTTCGGCGCTCGCCGCTCCCCGCCGCGCGACGCGCTCCCAAGGGGACTCGTCGGCCGCCGCCGCCGTCGACAGCGCGACCGCCAGCCCGATCGACGGCCCGAGCGGCAGCCCCGGCGGCAGGTCCGCGTCTTGCGTCGCGTAGGCGGGCGCGTTGAGCGAGGCGAACTGCGTCCAATCCTCCGCACTGCTCAGCGGACCGAGGAAGAGGTCGTCGCCCCGGCGCTGCGCCGAGTGCCGGTACCACGGGCTCCCCGCCAAGCCCTGCGCGACGACGCGCACGTCCGGTCGCTGTCCGCGGACGGTCTGGAAGTACCAGAGGCTGAAGAGCTGCACGTCCTTTTTGGCGACGAGGGCCGCGCGCTCCGGCACCGAGGAGAACACGTTGCGGGCGTAGTCGTACGCCTCCAGGGACCAACGGCGGTCCACGCGGCGCCAGACGCCTCCGGTCTCGTTCAATCCTCGGCCCAAGGTCGCCGGAAGCAGCGCCAGGACGAGCACGGCCGCCCACGCCCCGGCGCCGATCACGGCCAGCCCTTCCGCGGCCCAGACCGCGAGCACCAGGTCCGCGAGGAGATAGTGCGGCTCGACGATCGCGAGCGCATGCGGGTTCGGAGGCATGTTCGCGAGAAAAAGAAAGAGCGGCCCCGCCGCCCCGAACATCAGCGTCGCCGCGGCGTATTCGCTGCGGCTGCGCCGCCACTGCGCGCCGAGGCCGATGAGGACGAGGACCAGGCCGATGCCCAAGTAGTCCTTCCAGAGATGGGCGGCGTACGCGCGCAGGTTCGCCTCGAACTGGGATCCAATGGCGTAGCTCTTCGAGAGGGTGTCCAAAGTCCCGCCGTAGCCGCGCCGCGTGATCGAACCGACGAAGTTCTGCAGCGTCGCGGGATGGTTCCAATCGAGCCATGGCCCGGTCGCGGAGCGCACCGGCAGATACAGATAGACCGATAGTCCGAGCAGCCCGAAACCAGCCGTCTTGAGCAGCCAGCCCGCGTCCACCTTCCGCCGGAGGAGCGGCGAGTCCGGAGCGCTCTGCGCGAGCCACAGGATCCCGGGGGCCCAAAGCAGAAGATCCGTGCGGTTGCCGAGGAACAGACCGTAGAGAAAAATGAACGATCGCCACAGGCGCTCCTCATAGCCGGCGGATAGCCGCAGCGCCAGGGACAGGAGGATCGCGGCGAACAGCATCGTCATGCTGTACATTTCCGGCACGATCGCCACCGACCAATAGGTCGAGTTGGCGCCGAGCAGCACCGCGGCGCCGAGCGCGGGAGCCGTCCCTAGCCGCCGGCGCAGCAGTTCGAACAAGACCGCGAGAGCGCCCGCCGCGCACAATGCGGAGAGAAGGTTCAGCCGATACGCGGGGTCGCCCACGGGGAAGAGAGAGACGGCGGCGCGGCCGACAAGGATGTAAAGCGGGTAAGAGGGGGGATGGGACACTCCCAACGTGTAGGCGCTCGTCGCCATCTCTCCCGCGTCGCGATAGGCCGGCAGCGTGGGCGGCATCGTCCACAAGTACGCAGCGAAGGCGGCGATGAAGACCGCCGCGGCGCTGGCGGGGACGGGGCTTACTTCGGGGCGCGTCGGCGTCGTCTCCATTTCGGATGCGGCGTTAGCTTATCCAGAAGCGGCTCGCCCCGTCAAGCATAAGCTGGGGATTGACACCACGGGGCGGTCGTCTATACTAACGCCGATGCCGTCGAACGGACGCTCCAAGCTCCGCCTGCTGTGCGCCCTGCTCCTGCTGGGCGTTATGGTCGGGACGTTGGGCTCCGAGACGATGACGCTCACGACCTACTACCCGTCTCCCTCGGGCATCTACCGCCGGCTCGTCTCCACCGCGGAGGCCGTCTTCGCGCGGGACGGCGGCAATGTCGGAGTCGGCACGAGCGCCCCGTCGGAAAAACTCGACGTCAACGGAAACTCGCGCGTCCGTGGGACCCTGACGCTCCAAAAATTCGACGCCGAGCCCTACGCCTGCACGGGGGCCAAGGACGGAGCGATCGCGCTGACGAAGCGCTACATGACGTGCGTCTGCCGGCCCGGCAAGGGCTGGGTCAGCACGAAGGACGGCAACGCCGCCTGCGCGTGGAGCGGCACGGTCGTCACCTTGTTCGATACGCGCGGCAATCCAGGCAACTGCGGCTACAGCACCACGGCCGAATACTGCATGATCGGTGCGACCGACACCTCGTACCCGATGGGGTCGAATTGCTTCTCGAGCGTCTCGATCATCGGCCACTGCACGTGCGGCGTCGATTGCCCGAGCTGGGCCGTCCCGTCGGGCGACAGCTGCGGCGGGAGCGGCCCGACGTGGGTGGGTCCGCCCGCCTGCCTTAACTAGCGCGGCGTCCTAGACGTAGCCCCAGCGGCGGCGAAGATACCACTCCGCGCCGAAGAGGGCGAGCAGGACCCACAGCCAGCCGGTCCACGTCCAGACGTGCCAGCGCCGCATCACCTCGCCTTGCGTGCGCACGGGAGGCAGCGCGGCGATCAAGCTCCCGGCGTCCGCGCGGTCGAGGTCGCTGTAGCGCCCCGACGCGCGCGTCGCGATGCGCGAGAGCCATTCGCGCTGGAGGGGCTCCTCCGGGGGCTTGGCGTCCCACCGGAATTTCGCTTGGTCCTCGCCCCATGCGAGGCCGCGATGTCGTCCGACCGCGCGGACCGTATGGACTCCTTCCGCGAGCCCGGTCAGCTCTATCTCGAAGACGCCCCGCTCCTTCTCATGCGGCGTCACGGAGCGCGCTTTGCCGTCGGGAGGCGTCCACAGCACGCGCAGCTCCGCCTCGGCGCCCGACAGAGGCTTGAAGGAATCGTCGAAGAGATGCAGCGTGAGCGTCGCGGGCTCTCGCGAGGGCATGCGCTCCGGAAGGGGGGCGAACTTGACCTTCTTCAGATCGAGCGTGCCGCTCAAGTACTGCACCGCCTTCGCCCAGAACCGGGCATAAAACGAGACGGCTCTCCAATTCTGCCCGCCGCCGAGCTTCCAGCGCCACGTGGAATCGGAACCGAGAACCATCACCTTGCCCTTGCCGTACTCGCGGATGGTGAGGAGCGGCGAAGGCTGGCCGCCGGCAAGCTTCTCGGTCGGGTGCGCGAGGAGCACCGTGCTTCCCGGTTTGACCGAGGAAAAGCGGTTGTAGCCGTCCAGAAGCGGAAGGCCGTCCCATAGCGCGGCCGACTCCTCGGGAGTGTCCGCCTGGAGGATCAAGGGGTTGGTGATGTTGGACGCCTTGGGCTTGAGGAGCCCCGGCACGTAGTCGTCGGCGGAGTTCCAGAGCGTGACCGGCAGCACTTCCTCGAGCGGCGTGCCGCGGTAGCCGCCCTGCGTGAACGCGTTGGAGCCGCCGATGACGAGCAGCGCGCCGCCGTTGGAGACGAAGCGCTTGAGACCCTCGAGGTACATGACCGGCAGGTTGAAGCGCCAATAGGCGAAGTTCTCCAGGATGAACATGTCGAAGTGCATCAGGTTCTGCACGAAGATCTCCTGGGCGGGGAACGGAATGAGCGAGAGCTCGTTGTCGGGCACCGGGCTTACGTTCTCCGGATTGCGGAGGATGACGAAGGAGACCAGCTCGAAGTTCGGGTTCGACTTGAGCAGGTCGCGCAGGTGCGAGTACTCGAAGCTCGGGCGCCCCGCCAGGTACATGATCCGGTGCTTCTGCCGTATCACCTCGACGCCGAACTCCCGGGACGCCTTGACCGCGCCGCCGGACTCCGGGACGAGCTCGATGCGGTAGCGTTCCTGCCCGAGGGATTGGGCGAAGGCGGCGAAGGTCGTCATCGCGACCTCGTACTCGCCCTTGATCGGCACCCGGTTTTCGGAGACGAGCGTGGCGCCCTTCCACAGCCGCGCCGCGACCGCGCTCCCCGCCAGGTTCGACGCCTCAAATCGCGCCGCCACCGAGAAGCGGGCGTGCAGGAAGACGAAGTCAGGCGTCTGCAGGTCCGTGAGATAGACGGCCTTGGCCGTGCGCTTGGGCCCGATGCCCAAGGCGTCGATCGGCGCCTTCCAGACGGCCGCCGCGTCGCCGCCGCCGGCTGCGTTGCCATCGGAGAACAGCCACAGCCTGCCGGCGGCGCCGTCGTCGGCGACGTCGCGCGCGGCGCCCTCGAAGTCGAAGCCCGCGGTCGCGGGCGACAAGGTCTTCAAGTCGTCCCAGCCGATGCGCCGCGCGCGGTCGGTGCCGGCGTAGAGGGCCGGCTCGGCACGCGCCGAGATTTCCTCGCGATGCTTGAGGAGCCACTCCGCCGCCCGGGCGAGGCGCGTCTTGCCGGTGCCGTCGGACGCGCCCATCGTGAGCCCCGTGTCGAGCAGGATCGCCAAGCGCGGCTTGACCGAGCGGGTCTGCAGGCGCTGGAGCGTAAGGCCGAGCGCGCAGACCCCCACGAGGATGATCGCCCCGGAGCGCAGCCAAAACAGGGGCCGCGGCTGGCCTCGCGCGGTCCACCACGTCCACGCGAGCACTCCCGCCGCCGCCGCGGCGAGCAGTCCGTCGACCCACGTCCCGTCCGACGACAGCACGAAGCTCACGGCGTCAGCCCCAGGCGCATTTTCTCGAGCAGGAAGGGTTGGTGCACCGCGTCCGACTTGTAGGAGCCCGTCAGAGCGTACATCACGATGTTGAGCGTCATCTTCCGGGCGGTCATGCGCTGCTGCTCGCCGCCCGGGACGCACTCGAGGAGGAAGTGCCCGAGCGCGTCCTTCGCCCAGGCTCCCATGAGATCGTTGCGGTCGTAGACGACGACCGTGCGGCCTCCCCAATCGATGCCCTCCAGCGACCCCGACACGATCGCGCGGCCTCCCGCCGAGCGCATGAGGAAGAACGTCTTGTAGATCACGTGCTCCGAACCGAGCGGCGTCAGGTCCGAGTCGGGGAAGATGAGCTTCATCGTGTGCCGCACCCAACGGTCGTACGGGCTCGAGCGGGAGCCCGAGACGTCCTCGAGCCACAGGAACCCGCCCGACGTCAGATAGCTGCGCAGGCGCGCGATCTCCGCGTCGTCCAAATTCGGCGGCGCCGCGCGTCCGGCCAAGACGAGGAAGGGGGACTCGAAGAGGGAGACGTCCTTGAGGGAGATCGAGCGCCGGTTAGGCACGACCAGGATGCTCGTCACCGTGCCGACGAAGCCCAGCACCTCGGAGTATACGCTCGGATACGGGTCCCAGTCGCCGGGATACTTCACCTGCGTCCAAACGAAGCGGTCGCCTTCCTGCGCGCGCACGGCGGCGGGGACGAGCGCGAGGAGCGCCGCCGCGGCGAGCGCGCCGGCCGCCCCTCGCGTCGCGCGGCCCGACGGCACCGGCATCGAAAAGCGCGGCCGCGCGAGCCATGCCTCGGCGGCGAGGAGGAAGAGGAGCAGGGCCAGCACCCAGTCGCGCGCCTCGCGGCCGTAGAGGATCCGCAGGAAATCGGCCGTCAGGGAGTCCGGACGCAGGCGCTGGAACGGGGAGGGGATGAGCGGACGCAGGTCCCACTCGCCCGAATCGCGGTCCAGGTTCACGGCGAACGCTTCCTCCGCTCCGGCCGCGCCGCCTTCCATCAGATAGATGCCCGGCGCCTGCGGGACGTACTCGAGCCGCCGCCGAACCACTTGGAGAGGGAACGTCCGCCCGTCGGGTCCGCGCATGCGCACCGCCGCGGGCGCGGCCTCGCTCGCGCTCCACTCGCGCACGATCGGCTGGCCTACCTTGAACGAGCGCCACTCGCGCAGGTCGGTGAAGGCGGTCAAAAGCCCCAGGCCGTAGTCGAGCCAGGCGGCGAACACGGGCTTGACCGCGAGATCGGTCCACGTGAAGTCGAGGGAGGAGCCCCAGACGAGGACGCGCCCCTCGCCGTAACGGC
Organism: Elusimicrobiota bacterium; assembly: GCA_016194745.1. GTDB lineage: Bacteria > Elusimicrobiota > Elusimicrobia > UBA1565 > JACRDR01 > JACQBA01. Next base: position 8,122 of record JACQBA010000015.1, on the reverse strand, counting down.
CCGAGACCCACAGCGGCCGCCCCGCGTAGTCGCGCAGGAGAATGCGCGCGCCCTGCGCCGGCTCGAGCAGCGCCGCGCGGCGCACCGAGACGTTTTGAAGTTCGAAGTCGCGCCAGGAGAACCGCGCCGCCTGGGCATCGTCTTGCGCCGCGGGATCGGGCTTCACCCCGGGCGACGCCCCGGACAGATCGAAGGCCTCTCCGACGCGCGCCGGCAGGAGCTTCGACAGGGGCCGATACGCCTCGGGCCCGTCCGTCCTCGCGGCGATGAGCCAGAGCCCGCCGCCCGCGCGCACGTACGGCTCGAGCTGGGAGCCCAGATCGGGCGGTATCGAGCGGAAATCGAGCAGGATCACGGCCCGGTAGTCCGAGAGCCGGAGGCCTTTCACGCTGACGGAGTCCGCGACGTCGGCGGCGTACGGCAGGAGGCTGCCGCGAGGATCGAGCAGGATCTTCTTCAGGAAGTAGCCGCCGCGGCCCACGTCGAGGGTCCGAGGACCGCCGCGCACGATGAGCACCTTGGGCCGGCTCGGCACACGGTACGAGTAGAACAGCGCGTCGTCCGCCGCCAGCGCGTCGCGCCGGAGCTCGAGGCGGCCCCAGACCGCCTCACCCGATGCCGTGCGCAGCGGAAGCGCGGTCGAGGCCTCGCGTTCGGAGAGGTTGAGGAGCTTCTGGTCGACGCGCCGGTCGTTCTGCCAGCGCGAGAGCTCCCAATTGGGGCGCGCGGGCCCCTGCACCGCGTAGCGCACCGACAGTTCGGGGGCGCCGCCTCCGGCGTGGCGCACCGCGGCGCTGAGGAGAGCCGCGTTGGCCGGGCGGTCGTCCCAGTCGACGGTCATCAGCTGGATGGACGGGTCGTAGTCGGGGACGGACTCCGCCCAGCGGACTCCCACCTCGCCCCGCCAGCCGTGCGACGCGTTGTCGGACAGCAGCACGATCAACCGTCGCCTCGCTTGCGACGTCTTAAGTAGCCCGTATCCCGCTCGCAGCGCGGCGACGAAATCGGTCGGCCGGCTGCCGGGCTGAGCGCGTCTCAGGGCGGCCTGCGCCGCGGCGAGATCGGGCGCCCACTCGAGCGTCCCGCCCTGCGTCTCGAGCCGGTCCGAAAACGCGCCGACGGCCACCTTGTCGAGCGGACGCAGGAGCTTGAGCACCGCGAGGCCGTGGGCCCGCGCGAGATCAAGACGGCTCTTGCCGCCGGTCTCGTACCCCATCGAGTAGGAGACGTCCACGAGGATGACCGCGTTGACCGCCTCCTCCCGCCCCGTTCCGCCGGAGGCGCCGCCCGACTGCACCAGCGGCCGCGCGAAGGCGAGCACGAGGCAGGCGATGATGAGGCAGCGCGCCGCCAGCAGCAGCCACTGCCGCAGGCGCGAGGAGGGCAGCGACCGTCGGTACGCCGCGCGCAGGAGCGTCAAGTCGCTGAACTCGACGCGGCGCGCGCGGCGCAGGAACAGGAGGTGGAGAAGGATCGGAGCCGAGGCGAGCGGCAGCGCCCACAGGAGGCCCGGGTTTAGAAACGAGAACATAGCGAGAGGAAGCCCGGCAGCATCACGTCCCACGGCACGTCGGTGTAGAAGACCCCGTACGGCACCGCCGCGCCGTGAAATCCGCCGCGGTACATGCGCTCCTGCTTGTCGAACTCCTCGCGATACGCCTCGCGCACGAGCTCGACCTCGCAGCGCAGCGGCTCCGCCTCCTCCAGGCCCTCGAAGCGCACGGGCCCCTCGAGCGAGAGGTCCCGCTCCATCGGGTCGAGCACCTGCATCACGAAGACCTCGTTCTTACGCGCGCGCAGGACCTGCACCGTCTCCAGGATCGACTTCGAGTCGCCGAGGAGGTCCGAGATGAGGATGATGAGCGCGCGGCGCGAGATCGCGCCCGCCGCCGCGCGAAGCACCGCCGCGAGATCGGTATCGCCGCCCGGCTTCGCCTCGACGAGCGACTTGTCCATGAGCTCGAGATGCGTGAGCTTGCGGCTCGCCGGAAGCATCGCGCGCGTCTTGGAGTCGAACGTCACGAGGCCGACCGCGTCGTCTTGACGCATCACGAGGTAGCCCATCGCCATGGCGAGGGCGCGGGCGTAGTCCCACTTCGGGGACGGCCCCGCGCCCCGGTATCCCATCGAGCCCGAGGCGTCGACGAGCAGGTACGTCTGGAGGCTCTTGTCCTCCTGGAACTGCTTGACGAAGAAGCGGTCCTTGCGCGCGTACACCTTCCAGTCGAGGAACTTGATCTCGTCGCCGGGCGCGTACTGACGGTGGTGCGCGAACTCCTGGGAGAATCCGAAGTGCGCGCTGCGGTGGCGGCCGGAGAACGCGCCGTCGACGCGGTGGCGGCGCAGGTCGAGCCGAAGGTTGTTGAGCTTGGCCAGCGCGAGCGCGTCGAGGATGCGCATGGCCGGGGGGTTAGCGCTGTGTCTTTAGAAGGCTCTCGACGATGTCGTCGGGACGCACGCCGTCGGCCTCGGCCTGGAAGTTCAGCACAAGGCGATGGCGCAAGATGGGCTTGGCGATCTGGAGCACGTCCTCTTCCGACGCGGCGAAGCGCCCTTGGAGGAGCGCCCGCGCCTTGGCGCCCAAGGTAAGCGCCTGGCTCGCCCGCGGGCCCGCGCCCCAGGCGACCCATTTCTTGACCGAGTCCTGGGACCCGTTGCTCTCGACGGGACGCGTCGCGCGCGCAAGGCGCACCGCGAGGTCCATCGCCGACGGCGCCATGGGCACGCGGCGCACGACCGTCTGCAGCTCGGAGACTTCTTTCGCGTTCAACACCTTCTCGAGCTTGATCTCGCCCGAGCCCGTCGTCTCTTGCACGATGCGCTTCTCCTCGGCCTCCGTCGGGTAGCCGATGTTGATCTGCAGGAAGAAGCGGTCGAGCTGCGCCTCGGGAAGGGGGTAAGTGCCTTCCTGCTCGATCGGGTTCTGCGTGGCGAGGACGAAGAAGGGGAGGGGGAGCGGCCGCGTCTTGCCCGACGCCGTCACCTGGTACTCCTGCATCGCCTGCAAGAGGGCCGACTGCGTCTTGGGCGGCGTGCGGTTGATCTCGTCGGCCAGGATCATGTTGGCGAAGATCGGCCCGGGGACGAACTCGAAGACGCGCTGGCGGGTCGCCGGATCCTCTTGCAGGATGTCCGAACCCGTGATGTCGGAGGGCATGAGGTCCGGCGTGAATTGGATGCGCTTGAACTCGAGGTCCAGGATGCGCGAGAGGCTCGAGACGAGGAGCGTCTTGGCGAGGCCCGGGACGCCGACGAGCAGGCAGTGGCCGCGCGAGAAGAGGGCGATGAGCATCTGCTCGATCACCTGCTCCTGGCCGATGATGACGCGGCTGAGCTGGGAGACCATGCTCGCCTTCGCCTTTTGCAGACGTTCGGCCAATTCTACGTCGGAGTCCTTCGCGGCCATGGCGAGACAATACCTTAGTCGGTCGGAAGTGTCAAGGAATGGGCCGTAACGGTTATTCTCGCCGTAACATCGGCGCGCTATGCTGTGAATATGACCCGCGCCGAACTGTCCCGCCTCTTCATTTCGCTCATCCTGTTCCTGCCTCCCGATCCTCTCGCCGCGTCCGACGACTTGGACGACGGCAAGTTCGGCTACATCGACAAGACGGGCGCGTTCGCCTTCGAAAAGCGCTTCGACTACGCGCGCACGTTCTCCGGCGGGCTCGCGTGCGTCCGTGAGGGCAAGCTGTGGGGGCTCATCGACCACGCGGGCGAGTACGTGCTCGAGCCGCAATACGACGACTGCTGGGGCATCTCCGGGGGCCTTATAGAGGTGAAGGTGGGGCCGCGGTGGGGCTACGTCGACCGCGCGGGCAAACGCCTCATCGAACGCGGCTTCGAGGAAGGGGGCGGGTTCTCGGAGGGCGTGGCGCGCGTCAAGATCGGCGGGCGCTGGGGGTTCATCGACCCGTCGGACAAGGAGGTGATCGCCCCGGCTTACGAACGAGCCTCCTCGTTCTCGGACGGGCTCGCCCTCGTGCGCATGCGGGGGAAGTACGGGTTCATCGACCACGCGGGCCGATTTGCGATCCCCGCACGACTCGACGACGCGCGCAGCTTTTCGGAAGGCTTGGCGCGCGTCCAATCCGGCAAACGCTGGGGGTTCATCGACGGCTCAGGAAGGATGGCTATCCCGGCCAAATTCGAGGCCGCCTCGAGCTTCAGCGAGGGACTCGCCGCCGCGACGCGCGGCAGCACGTGGGGCTTCATCGACCGCGCCGGGGCGTTCTCGATCGAGCCCGGCTACGCCGCGGTCTCCGATTTCTCGGGAGGCCTCGCCGCGGTGCAAGTCGGCGGCAAGTGGGGATACATCGACCGGCGGGGGAAGCTCAAGATCCCCGCGACGTTCGAGTCCGCCTCCGACTTCGCCGAGGGCCTCGCGAGCGTGCGCACCCCGCCCGTGCCCAGGCCGCCTGTAGCGAGGCGCCCCGACCCGGCGCCGAAGCCCGTCAAGCCGACTTCAAGCGATCCCGCCGCCGCGACCGCCGCCTACAATCGCGGCCTCGTCTGCTACATGCGCCAAGACTACGAGTGCGCCCGAACGGAGTGGCTGAGAGTGAAGGAATTGGACCCGGAGAACTTCGAAGCTGCCGGCGCGCTGCGTCGTTTAGACTCTGAGCGCTAGACGATAGCGCTAGTTCTGAGAAATTGCCGGCCCTTGAACGTCAGGTTCCTTGGCAAGTTCGTTTTGCTGGTTTCTCCAGTAAGCAAACTCAGCATTGAGAGAGTCCCGAGCTGGTCCATTTGGAAGCGGCGACCAAACTGGTTGACCAGTATCACGGCGCAATGCCATTGCTCTTTGAATTCCAGCGCCAATATCGATTAGGAAAAAGTCCCCTGCCGGAGGGTCATTTCGTCGGTAAACGATAAGGCGAAGAACTCCCGAACCTGCTTCGGTAAAGGTATTAAAACTGTGAATGATCCCATCGTCTTCCTTGTAGGCGGCCTGAAAAACTGTGCATTCAGAACTTAGTCCCAAGCGCGAGCAGGTCACAGCCATCTTCGTATCTTGCCTTCTCTTGCGCCTCGTAAGGCGATTCAGATTTCTGACCAACTCGGCATCTGTCTCTTTCAAAACCCCATCTGAAGCCCTAACGTTTGAGACATTAGTAATCGATGGGGTATTCGCGCCATCGCCCAAATATCCAATTAGGCGTCCGCTAAGTGCCTCATCGATATTGGCTCCGAGATTCGACGGTCCCGAGGCGGCAACCGCAATCCGTCCACTCGTAACGCCGTCTGTCATACCAAGCATTCCGGAAAGTATGACGCTCGTACAGAATGTCCAAACCTTCTGGTCCATTAACGACCTCCCGTCAAGTTTAGGTTTCACTATATCAATTATTGCCCCCTCGACCCATGAATGGCTGGGCTAAAGAGCCCAAATTTGTCTGAAAAATGGTCCAGAATTTATTGGATCAACAGTCCTATGCTGATTAGGCCCTCTGTCACAACTACCCTTGACAGCAGCAAAACTCAGGGGCTAAACTCGAACTAACGATGAGGAGGGGATACTTGCCTGTAGTCATCACAATTGCGCTCTTTATTACTGCCTCTTCGAGACATTCAAGTGCCGCGCTTCGGGATGGACAAGAAGGATGCAACACCGCAGAAGCAGCTGAAATGGGTGGTTGCGCTACACCTGGAAGCGCCTCCCCTGGCACTACCCCGACGCAGAGTGAGAGACCGGACCAACCACGTACTTCTCGAGGCCCGATACAGTCTCGAATTCCAAGGGAGCAGGGCCCGACGGGAGGCGATATGGCCCCCGCTGATGGACACCGATTTCCAACTCGAACCCAGCCCCTTCCTCCAAGGGCGCAAGATCATCTCAACACAGCACGAGAGGACATTGAGGCTGGAAAGCTACCTGAAGCACGAAAGAAAATTGCGCAAGCTCTAAAAGAGGCCCCTCGAGACCCCGAGTTGCTGGCTCTGGAGAAAATACTCGAAAAGAAAGTCCCGACACCGGAGGATAAGCAAGCGCTGAAGGAGCGGCTGCAGTTCCTGAGCCGCACCGACAACATGCCGGAAGGCGAGAATCTGATGCTCGCCTCGATGATCGGCGGGGGACATGGGCCGCGCGCGGGGCATGAGCCGCAGGTGCGGGGAACGCGCAGGACGCGGGCGGCGAAGGAGTACTCGCCGGACGATGTCGACTTGATCTCTCAGGCGCGGCAGGCCGAGGACGCGCACCGAAACGGCGTGCGCAACCTTCAACTCAAGGACTACGAGACCGCCGAGCGCAACCTCTCGCTCAAGATCGCGACCGACCCGACCGACCCGGCGGCCTGGCGCCTGCGCGCCTTCGCCCGGCGGAGCAAGAAGGACCCGAAGGGCGCGATCGACGACGCGACGATGGCGCTCGGCCTCGACCCGAACGATTATTGGGCGTACAACATTCGCGCGCTCGCCTACGCCGACCGCATGCGCTACGAGGAGGCGCTGGCCGACCTCGAGCGCTCCCTCGCGGCCAACCGCGGGAGCGCCGACACGTGGCAGACGCGCGCCTACGTCTACGAGCGCATGGGCGACACGAAGCAGATGCTCGCGAGCCTGCGCCAGGCAGCCGCGATCGACCCGAAGCACTTCTCCGCGATCTACCAGCAGGCGCTCGCGTTGAACGGCGGCGCCGGAGGCTTCCTAAAGTCCCTGCCGCCCTGGAGCGGCTGGCTCTTCGCGACGATCGTCTTGGCGCTGCTCGCCGGCTACCGCTGGCGCGACGCGGAGCGCTGGCTGACGCCTTCGCCCCGCTCTCTCGCCGCGACGCCGACGCCCCGCCCCGCCGTCGACTATCCGCGAGGCTATGAGGTGATCCGGAAAATCGGCGAAGGGGGGATGGGCGAGGTGTTCGAAGCGATGGACCTCTCCCTCAACCGCAAGGTGGCGCTCAAAAAGATGCGTCCCGAGATCGCCGCGGACCCGGGCGAGTTGGGGAGGTTCATAAAGGAAGCGCAGGCGGTCGCTGCCCTCCATCACCCGAACATCGTCGACATCTTCTCGGTCCTGGAGGAAGACGGCGAGGTCTACCTGGTCTTCGAGCACGTCGACGGATACACGCTCGAGTCGATGCTCCGGATTCGCCAGAAGCTGCCCTTCGCGGAACTCAAGCCGATTCTGCGCGACGCCTGCCTGGCCCTCGATTTCGCGCACGGGAAGGGCATCGTCCACCGCGACCTCAAGCCCTCGAACATCATGGTCACGAAGGAGCGCGCGGCCAAAGTCATGGATTTCGGCGTGGCTCGCCAAGCGAAGGAAGCCGTCACGAAGCTCGCTCTGACCAACACCGTCTGCGGAACGCCGATGTTCATGGCGCCCGAGGCGGAGCAGGGCATCGTGGGCAAGGCCTCGGACGTCTACTCTCTGGGCGTCTGCTTCTACGAGTTGCTCACGGGCGCGCTCCCCTTCCAGGGCAGCGGCGCGGGCATGCTGCTCAACAAGATGAACGCGACGTACATCCCCGCGTCCAAGATGGCCTCCGGCCTCCCGGCCGGAACCGACGCCCTCATCGCGAAAGCCCTCCACCCGGACGCGGCCAAGCGCCTCTCCAACGCCGCGACCTTCGCCCGCGAGCTCGAGTCGCTGAGCTAGGCTCCGACGGTTCCTAAGATCTTCCATCCGAACCACATTTGTCACTTTGTCTGCAGGGCGGAATGCCAGGCTATTTCCTGCTCTCCGCGTCTATACCAATAGAAAGAACCAGCTCAGCAGGACGACGATTGTCTCGGTGACCGAGCTCACTGCTCAGGCCGAGATCATCGACCTACCCTACGAGAGGCTCTCTGGGGAGTTTCCCCGTCTCCCGGCCGTCGGTGACTCGGCTACAACCTTCTACCCGTCCTTCGTCGATGCCGAATAGTCCGGAACCTTGACCGGCCGCCGACGGCACGCCAGCCATCAATCCAGTCCACAGGACTCATCGCAAGCTAGGCCTCAAGCCACTATCGCTATTGCCCAGCGATACTTACAATAGAAACGCGATGAAATCTCGCTTTCAGTTGATGCTTCCGGCCCTGCTCGCCTCCGCTCTGGCGACCGCCGCCGACCTCCCGAAGGAACCCGCTGCAGCAGCCGAAGTAACCGCCTCAAGCGGGGCGGTTCAGATGACGTTGCGGCT
>JACQBA010000014.1 GCA_016194745.1 Elusimicrobiota bacterium | reverse complement strand
ATTGAGTTCATGTACTCTCGTTTGGCGGCTGGACTCATCTAAGTGCTCCCGAAAAAACGGTTTAAACCGTCCATTTCGGTAACATTTTAAATGAGGCGACCGAGGCTCGTTCGGTAACATCTTAAATGAGTTGATGCGGGGCCTTTCCTTTTTTGGGGAATCCTCCTATAGTATCGGGATGCTCGAAGAGTTCAAGTCGGTCCGGCAGAGCGATCCGTCCGGTCACCGGCGCTGGTTCGCCGACGACGAAATGGACTTGATCGTCTGGTACACGGACGCCGGCGTCCTAGAGGGCTTCCAGCTTTGCTACGACAAGACCGGCAGCGAGCATGCGTTCACGTGGAAGAGCCGGCCGGGCAAGGGCGCGATCGTGCACACGCGCGTGGACGCGGGGGAGGATAATCCGGGCAAGAACAATTCCCCCGTTCTGGCTCCCGACGGCTCTGCGCCGGTGGATCGCGTGCTGAAGGAGTTCCGGGAAAGGGCCGCTCGGCTTGATCCGGCGTTGGCCGGTCTCGTCGCCGACCGAATCTCGGAGTTCGGAAAGAAGTAGTGGCGCCTCGACCCACGCCCCGATACGTGCTGGCCGCGTATTGCGTCGCCGCGAGCGCCGCGCTCGCCGCGCCGCTCCTGCTGATTCGCGTGCTCCCGCTGCGGCGCATGGCGGCGTACGGCCTCTCTCAAGTCGCGACGCTCGTCCTGGCGGCGGCGGTCGTATACGTGTTCAACTCCGTCATCTCCAGGAGATCCCCGTCGGAGATCGGATTGACCTTGGACCGCCGGAAGCTGGCGGAGGTCCCGATGGGGCTGCTGATCGGCGCGAGCCTCGTCACCTGCTCCTTCGTCGTGATGGTCCTCTCCGGAGCGATACGGATCGCGTACGCGGACCAGAGCGCGGCCGTCCTCAGGCTCGTGCCGATCGCGATGCTGATCCAGGCCCTGCAGGTGCTGAGCGAGGAACTGCTGTATCGCACGTATCTCCTGGCGCACCTGTCCGAGCGGGTGGGGGAGTTCCGGGCATGCTTGTATCTGGCGGCCGCGTTCGGCGCTTTCCACCTGCTCGGCCGAGGCAACACCTGGATCGGCCTTGCGGGGATCACGCTGGCGAGCGTGCTGCTCAACGTCGCATATTTCCTCTCGGACCGGAACCCGTGGTTCACGTTCGCGATCCATTACGGGTGGAACGCGCTGGGCGCCCACGTGCTGTTCTCGCGGCGCGTGTTCGATATCTCCTACGCGCGCGCGTGGTGGCTTAGCGGAGACGGCAATCCGGAAGGCAGCATCATCTCCGCGATGGTCGTGTTCGCGGCCGCGGGCTATGCCCTGACTCTACATCGCCGGCTGCGGCCCGCTCGCTGATCGGACCGGTCAGCGGAATGCGGCCTTAGGGGCGCACAGGCGCGGCCGCCTCGATGGCTTGCGGAGCCTCAGAACTTTGTATCTTTCGGCGATGCGAACGGGAGAGTCCATGAACGCCCTTCTTGCCGCCGTCGTAACGTTGGGCGCCGCGTCCGCGCTCGCCGCGCCGAACGCCGGGTCGGCGAAGGAGGCCGCCTACGACCTGATCTTCGCCGGCGGTAGGGTGGTCGATGGGACGGGAGCGCCCTGGTTCAGGGCCGACGTCGGCGTCGTCGGCGACAGGATCGCCGCGATCGGCAACCTGTCCTCGGCGAAGGCCAAGCGCCGCGTCGACGCGAGCCGGCTCGTCGTCGCTCCGGGATTCATCGACCTGCTCGGTCAGTCGGAATACAACGTGCTCGTCGACAGCCGCGCCGCCAGCAAGATCACCCAGGGCATCACGACCGAGATCACGGGAGAAGGCAGCGCCATCGCTCCGGTGAACGCGCGCATGGTCGCGGACGGTAAAGGCGTCTGGAACCGCTACGGCGTCGTGGCCGATTTTCCACGATTGGCGGACTATTGGGCGGCCTTCCGCCGGACGGGTTCGGCCATCAACCTCGGCACGTTCGTCGGCGCCGGGGGCGTCCGCGACTTCGTCGTGGGACAGGACAGCCGGACGGCCACGGCCGACGAGATCCGCGCGATGGAGACCTTGGTGGCGCAGGCGATGGAGGACGGCGCTCTGGGCCTGTCGACCGCCCTCATCTACGTGCCCGGCCGCTTCGCGTCGACCGAGGAAATCGTCTCCCTGTCCAAGGTCGCGGCGCGCTACGGCGGATCCTACATCACCCATCAGCGCAGCGAGGGCGACGAGATCGACGCGAGCCTGGCGGAGGTCTTCCGCATCGCCAAGGAGGCGGCGATCCCGGCGGACGTCTACCACATCAAGCTTTCGGGCAAGAAGAACTGGGGGCGGATGGAGGCGATCCTCAGGCGCCTCGAGGAGGCGCGCGCGCAGGGCCTGGACGTCGCCGCCAACGTCTACCCGTGGACGGCCAGCGCGAACGGCTTAGACGCTAGCCTGCCGGCGTGGGCCAGGGACGGAGGGCGCGAAAAGCTCGTCGCGCGGCTCAAGGACCCCGAGACGCTCGCCAAGGTGAAGGAGTCCTTCATTAAGCAGGACCCCGCGGATTGGTCCCTCGGCGGCCCGTCGCGGATATTGATCACGAGCGTGATGAACCCGGAGCTGAAAAAATACGAGGGCAAGACGCTGGAAGAGATAGGCCGCGCCGAGGCCAAGGACCCGTTCAACGTCCTCGTCGACGTCGTGATCGCCGACAACGCTTATACCGAGCGGGCGACCTTCGGCATGAGCGAGGACGACGTCAGGGCCGCCGTGAAGCATCCGCTCGTCGCGATGTGCACGGACTCGGGCGCCAGGGCGGAGGACGGCATCTATTCCAAGGAGAAGTCCCATCCGCGCGCCTGGGCCACGGTCCCGCGGATCCTGGGCCGATACGTCCGAGACGAGAAGCTGCTGCCGTTGGAGGAAGCCGTCCGGAAGATGACGTCGCTGCCCGCCGCGCGGGTCCGCCTTCGCGACCGGGGCATCCTGCGCGCGGGCTTCGCCGCCGATATAGTGGCGTTCGATCCCGAGACGATCCGGGAGAGGTCCACCTATGCGGACCCGATCCACTATGCCGAGGGCGTCCCATACGTCGTGGTCAACGGACGCCTCGTCGTCGACGAGGGAAAGATCACCCGGGAACGGCCTGGCAGGCCGCTGCTCGGTCCAGGAGCGAAGAGCTCGCCTTAGGCCGCGACGGGCTCGCGCTGCGACAGCAACTGGCAGAGGACGTAGGTCAAGATCCCGCCGTAGCGGTAGTACTCCACCTCGATCGGCGTGTCGATGCGCGCGATGGCCTTGAATTCGCGGGTCTTGCCGTCCTCTCCCTTCGCGACGACGGTGATCTCCTTCTTGGGCTTTAGGTCCCTGACGCCCAGGAAGTCGAACGTCTCGCGTCCGGTCAGGCCGAGCGACGCCGCGGACTCTCCCGGCATGAACTGGAGCGGCAGTATGCCCATGCCCACCAGGTTCGAGCGATGGATGCGCTCGTAGGACTCCGCGATAGCGGCCTTGATGCCGAGGAGGTTCGGCCCTTTCGCGGCCCAGTCGCGCGAGGAGCCCGAACCGTATTCTTTTCCGGCGATCACGACCAGAGGCTTCTTTTCCTTAAGGTAGCTCTCGGACGCTTCAAAGATCGTGGTGAGCGTCTTCTCCGGAAGATGCACGGCCATGCCGCCTTCCACGTCCACCATGAGGTTGCGGAGACGGATGTTGGCGAAGGTGCCGCGCACCATGAGCTCGTGGTTGCCGCGCCGGGCGCCGTAGGAGTTGAATTCCAACTTTTCTACGCCGCGGTCGACGAGGTATTTTCCCGCGGGGCTGTCCGTCGCGATGCTGCCGGCGGGGGAGATGTGGTCGGTCGTCACGGAATCGCCCAAGATCGCGAGGGCGCGCGCGCCGTGGATGTCGGACAGCGGCGCCGGCTCGCCTCCGGACTTTTTCAAGCCCTCAAAGTACGGCGGGTGCTTGATGTAGGTCGATTTGGAGTCCCACGCGAACGAATCTCCGGTGGGCGCCTCGAGCGTCTTCCAGCGTTCGTCTCCGGCGTAGACGTTGGAATACTGCTTGATGAACGTCTCGCGGGAGACGTGGCGCTTCACCGCGTCGCGGACTTCCTCGTTGGTGGGCCAAATGTCCTTGAGGAAGACCGGCTTTCCGTCCTTGCCGGTGCCGAGCGGCTCGGTCGTGAGGTCGAGGTCGACCCGTCCGGCCAAGGCGTACGCCACCACGAGGGGCGGCGACGCGAGATAGTTCGCTTTGACGAGCGGGTGGATGCGCCCCTCGAAATTGCGGTTTCCGGACAGGACCGCGCCGACGACGAGGTTCGTCTCCGAGACCGCCTGGCTGATCGGCTCGGCGAGAGGACCCGAGTTGCCGATGCAGGTCGTGCAGCCGAAACCGACGAGATAGAACCCGAGCTGCTCCAGGTAGGATTGAACTCCCGCGTCCTTGAGGTAGTCCATGACGACCTTCGACCCGGGCGCGAGCGACGTCTTGACCCACGGCTTCGACGAGAGTCCTTTCTCGACGGCCTTCTTCGCCAGGAGGCCGGCTGCGAGAAGCACGGAGGGGTTCGACGTGTTCGTGCACGAGGTGATCGCGGCGATGACGACGGACCCGTGTTCGATCTCGAACGTCTTGCCGTCCATCGACACGGGCGCTTTGGTTCCGGCGGGCGCGGGGAGCCGCCCCTTCTTGTCCTTCTTCGTCAGGAACTCCGGCAGCGTCTTGCTCCAGGAGGCCTTGACCGAGCCGAGCTCGATGCGGTCCTGCGGCCGCCGAGGGCCGGCGATGCAAGGCTTGATGGACCCCAGGTCGAGCTCGACCTTCTCCGAGAACTCGGGCTCGGGGGCTTGGTCGGTGTAGAAGAGGTCCTGCGCCTTGGCGTACGCCTCGACGAGACTGAGGAGCTCGGCCGGGCGGCCCGTGAGCTTCAAGTATTCGATCGTCTGGGCGTCGATCGGGAAGTAGCCCACGGTCGCGCCGTACTCCGGGCACATGTTGGCGATCGTCGCGCGATCGGCGAGGCTGAGCGACGCGAGGCCCGGGCCGTAGAACTCGACGAATTTGCCGACGACGCCCTTCCTGCGCAGTATCTCCGTCACGGTCAGCACCGCGTCGGTCGCCGTGGCTCCGGCCGGGAGCGCGCCCGTCAGCTTGAAGCCTACGACCTCGGGAATGAGCATCGACATCGGCTGGCCGAGCATCGCCGCTTCGGCCTCGATCCCGCCGACGCCCCAGCCCAGCACGCCGAGGCCGTTGACCATCGTCGTGTGCGAGTCCGTGCCGACGAGCGTGTCGGGGAATGCGAGCAAACGTCCGTCCTGCTCGCGGGTGGAGACGCAGCGGGCGATGTACTCGAGATTGACCTGATGGACGATGCCGGTGTCCGGGGGGACGACCGTGAAGTCGCGGAACGCCTGCTGGCCCCATTTGAGGAAGCGGTATCGCTCGATGTTGCGATCGAACTCGATCTTCGCGTTGGCGCTGAAGGCTTCGGCGTCCCCGTAGCGCTCGACCTGGACGGAGTGGTCGATGACGAGGTCGACCGGGACGAGGGGGTTGATCCTCTTGGGGTCGCCGCCCAGGCGCTTAACCGCATCGCGCATCGCCGCGAGGTCGACGATCGCCGGCACGCCGGTGAAGTCCTGCATCAGCACCCGCGCGGGCATGAAGTAGACCTCGCGCTCCGACTTGTCCGACGGCTTGCGGGTGGCCAGAGCCTGGATGTCGTCGGCCTTCACGAACCGACCGTCCTCGTTGCGGAGCATGTTCTCCAGGAAGATCCGCAGCGTGTAGGGCAGCGCGGTCATCTTGAGCTTCTTCTTGAGTTCGCTCAAGCGGAAGATTTGGTACGTCTTTCCGTCGACTTTTAGATCGGATCGGGTGGAAAAGCTGTCGAGGCTGCTGGCCATGGCTACCTCCTCTTTTTACGCTAGAACCGCATTGTATCATTTGTGCCGATCGACGGCGGATAGCGCTCGTCCCGATGCGCGAAGACGCGCTCGCAGGCCCGCCGAAGCGTCGGACAAGCCGGCCAAAATTTGGCAAAATGGGGATCATGCGCCTCATCTCGTGGAACGTCAACGGCGTCCGGGCCGTCGCCAGGAAGGGCATGCTCGAGTGGTTCGCCAAAGAGCGGCCGGACGTCCTTTGCCTCCAGGAAACGAAGGCCATGCCGGAGCAGCTCGGCCCCGAGTTGCTCGCGATTCCGGACTACGCCGTCGAGTGGACCTGGGCCGAAAAGAAAGGCTACAGCGGTGTCGCGACCTACAGCCGCGCCAAGCATAAGGAGATGACGCGCGGCCTCGGCATCAAGCGCTACGACGCCGAGGGACGGGTCATGGTGACCCAGTTCAAGGACTTCACGCTGTTCAACGTGTACTTTCCCAACGGCAAGGCGAGCCCGGAGCGGCTCCGCTTCAAGCTCGATTTCTACGACGACTTCCTCGACACGATGGAGCGTTGGCGCAAGAAGGGGCATAAGAACCTGATCGTTTGCGGCGACGTGAACACCGCCCACCGGGAGATCGACCTCGCCCGGCCGAAGGAGAACAAGCACATCTCCGGCTTCCTCCCGGAGGAGCGCGCGTGGATCGACAAGCTGCTCGAGCGCGGCTGGACCGACGCGTTCCGGCAGTTCGAGTCCGGGCCGGAGCATTACACGTGGTGGGACCAGCAGTCGCGCGCGAGGGATCGCAACGTCGGCTGGCGCATCGACTATTTCTTCGTGACGGAGGAGCTTAAGCCCGCGTTGAAGCGCTCCTTTCATCTGCCCGACGTCTTGGGCTCGGATCATTGCCCCGTCGGCATCGAGCTCGACGTCTGATGAGCCGACGCCCGGTCCCGGTGCTCCTGGCGGCGGTCCTTTGCGGTTGTCCGCTCGCTCGCGGGGTGAAGCTGGGCTACTCTCCCGCCAAGTCGACGCAGCGGGCGGAGCACAAGACGGCGCTCGTGGTCTCTCCGTTCCTGGATCGGCGCGAGGATCCGGGCCGCATCGGCAGGGCGACGACGGCGCTCCCGGGCGTGACGCAGCCGCTGAGTCCCACCGGGGACGTGGCGGCCTGGGCGACAAAGGCCGCCGTGGCGGAGCTTGCGGCTTCGGGATACGTGGTGACCTCTTCGGCGCCGGTCACCGTGGGCGGCACCGTCCGGGCGATCGACTGCTCCGGCGGCAAGCGCGTGGTCTGCAGCGTCAAGATCGAGATGTGGACGCGCCTCAAGCACGAGTGGGACGTTTCCAAGCGCGAGTACACGGGCGAAGGCGCGATGCCGCCCGTATTCTACAACGAGGATCTTTACGCCCTTTCGTTGGAGGAAGCGCTGCGGGACGTGTTGGGGCGCTATCGCAGGGACTTGGAGCTCATGGCTCCATAACGGGAGATTCCACATGAAACGAGCGATCCTCTTCATCCTGATGTCGGCGGCCGCGGGCGGCGTCTGGGCCGCGAGCCCGCTGGATGGGACCACCTGGAACCTGCGCTTCGGGGGCATCCGCAAGGTGCTCTTTTGGAAATCCGACACGCTTTTCTTCAAGGACGGCGGCTTCATCACGACCAGCGCCCAGTCCCGAGGCTTCACCGCGGCCCCGTACGTCGTCATCAACATGGCGGAAGGCCGCTGGATCGCCACGATCACCCGGGTCCAGGGGGACCAGATGGTCTGGGAAGGGAAGGTTTCCGGCAGCAAGATGAGCGGCGAATACACTCTGGTGAAGCAAAGCGGCGATAGGGTCACCGTGCCGTGGTCGGCGAAGCTTGATTCTTATTCGGCGCCCAGCGCGCCTCCGGCAGAGGCGGCTCCCGCGGCCGCATCGTCGGCGCCGCCGACGGTCCAGCCCGTGGTTCCGAAAGCGCCCGAGCCGCCGGCCCCGGCGCCTTCTCCCGCTCCCGTTCAGCCCGCGCCTCAGCCTAAATAGTCCCCGCTCACGCGGGTTCGAGCACGGACAGATAGGCGTAGAACATCTCTTCGGTCATGGCGTCGAGGCCCGTCGTGACCTTGGCGCTCGGATCCGGATTGCGCGGGTTTCGATCGGAATTGTCGAAGACGCCCTCGATACGGATCCTGGTACCCGCGGGCAATCGCAGAGGCTCCTTGAAAACGTATCCCCACGTCCAGTTCGTGTCGAACCGAGGGATGGCGAGCAGATCGATCTGCCGGCCGTCGGGCAGGACCGCCAGGCACCTGGCGCCCGATCCTCGGGCATGCATGTGAAAGCCCACGCCGCGAAGCACTATCCCGTCCGCGAACATCCTTTCCGCGCGCACCCGATGGTCGTGCGCGCGCGGGGGGATGACGAAATCCGCGGACCTGACCGTATGGTGGCGGACTCTCCAGCGCGGCTTGCTCCTGTGATAGAACACCCGCACGGACGGCTGGTCCGACTCGGGTTTTCCGGATTTCTTGTAGTGGATTCTTGCCGCAAGCCGGGATCCCTTCGGGATGAGCACTCCTTGGTCTTCCGGCAGGAGAGGAGCCGTAAGACCAGGCGCCCAGGTGGCGACGATGCTATGATCGAACCTCATCGCCTGGATGGAGCGTTTCGCCCGGCGCGGCGCCGTGAAGCCTTGCGGGAGGGCGAACAGCCTCATGTGGGAGACGATCGAACGGTTTCCGGGAACGAGTCTCGCCTGGCGAACCCACCGATCCTCCGGAAACGGTTCCGTCAGGATCTCGAAGCGCCACTCCGCCTGCCCCGCGCGTCCGGCGTCCAAGGTCTGCCGAGGCAGGCGTATGCTCAAGTCCGGATCTCCCGACGGCTCCAGCACCGAGCCGCCGTCGATTCGCGACAACGGATCCGCGCCCTCGCCTCGCGGAGCGCCCGCCGCGGCCCATTCCGCCAGGACGCGAATCTCCCGCGGCGTGAGCGCGAATTCGCTCTGGACGTCGATCGACCGTCCCCGGTCCAGCGACCATGGGGGCATGCGTCCCGTCAGCACCGTCTCGCGAATCATCGGCGCCCAACGGCTCACGGATTCATGTCCGGTCATCGCCCAGGAGAGGCGTCCCGCTGCGTGGCATGCGATGCAGCGCGCCTTGAGGATCGGCCCGACGTCCGTCGCGTACGTCGGGCGCAGGGGTTTTTCGTAGCGGATCAGGCAGCCCTTGACCTGCGCCTTGCGTTCCGCGGGCGACGCGCTTGCCGGGAGCGCGAGGATGGCGTCCCTCAGGTAGCCGGCGCCGGGAGTGTCCTTCGAGAAGCCGTAGTCGCTGCGGTCGTCGATAGGCCCTCGATAGGCGACGCGCCAATCGCCCGTGCGGATCAACAACGCCTCGGCCGTGCGCTCGATGCCGAGAGAAGACGAGACCACTTGAGTCTCGTCATGCAGCGCCGGGAGGTCGATGCCGAATTCGCGGGCTTCCAGCGCGATCGAGGCGGCGTCGTCCACGGGATCGAGCAGGAAAAACCGCACGGACTTGCCGAATCTCTCCTTCAGCTCTCGGATCGCGGGCAGGCTTGCCCGGGCGATCGGGCAGCCGCGCGAGTAGGAGATCAAGACGACGGCCTGCGCCCCCGCCTGGCGGTAGAGTTCGTGGGACGTCCCGTCTTGGTCCAGGAGCGCGAAGTTCTCGACTGTGTCCGCGGTGGGTCGGCTCGGAGCCGCCGGGGCGTCGCGGCGCGCGCCCCGACGCGCCGCCACGTTTATCGCAGGAACGAGCAGCGCAAGACCCGCGACGTAGGGAAACGCGCGCGGGCTCATCAGACGAGACAACGTCTGGCCGATCCTCGATCGGCGAACCGGGGGCTTCATTCGATCGTTGCGGCGATCGCCGGCCCAGTATAACAACTTCTAGGGCTTCGGCAGATCGAACGTGCTGGAGACGCGGCGCCCGAACCGGGTTTCGAACGGATAGGGGTAAATGTCGAGCTCGCGCAGCAGATCCGTCGACGGGCTCGTGCCGACGCTCAGCTCGGTCGCGGAGTCGCCGCCGCCCAGCAGGCGGAGAGCGTCGGGGAACCGGGTCGAGTGGAACGTCCCCTGGCTGCGCGTCTCGGACCGCAGGACCCTTCCGTTCAGCGCGGAAATGATTGTCGCGGTCTGCTCGGAGGTCTTCGGCACGCCCGACATGGGCACTCGGAACCTCACGTACTCTTCTCCGGACGCGTCGTAGGCCGCGGTGACGTAATGGTCGCCCTCGGTGAACAGGTCGATGCGCTGAACGACCTTCGGCAGCCCCCAGAACTTGAGCCCGCGCTGCTGGTTCTCGAACGTCGTGACCGGCATCGACGCGACGTAGTAGCCGTCCGGGTGGAGGAGGCCCACGAGGGGGAGGTTCGGCTTCCCGGAGGCGATCACGGGGATCGATACCGCGATCTCATTGTAGGGTGCGATCCCGAAGACCTTGTTGTATCGGTACGACGTCAGGATCAGGGCGCTGTGAGCCCGCCCCATGCTGACGGGTTCCACGCCGCGGATGCCGCGGGCTTTAAGCAGGCTCTCGGCCTTCTGCCGCGAGCAGAGGAAGACGGCGACGGCCGTCGTGACGTCTCCGTAGAGAGTCGGAAAAAAGTACTCCTTCGTCCGGCCGTCGTCGAATCGAAGCGTGGCGGGGCGGAGCGTCGCGGCGTCATAGAACTCGCTCTTGAATTCGCTCCGGTTGTCGAGCAGGCCGGGCTCGACGCCGTACGTCGGCTTACCTTCGCCTTCTTCCCGCGAGATCGACAGCGGCGCCTCGGGCTCGGGTCCGCGTTGCCGCCTTCGAAGGTATTCGAACGCGTTCTCCCCGTCGCCGCGGACCGAGATGTAATCTTGGGCGAGATCGACGCCGGCGGACGTTCCCGCGGCGGCCGGAGAAATCGCGAGAATCGATGCGGCGACGGCCCAAACGGCGGCGCTCCGGATGCCCTGCATGTCCCCTCCCGACGGCGAATGTGAGGACTACAGAATAGCACTCTGGCCGCCGGTGCCCGAAGAAGCGATGGGCCCAATCGGCGGCGGTCTTTGGACGCTCCGGCGTTGCGCCTAAAGGCCCAGGGTCTCGACGAAGGAGCCGACGCGGACCCGCGAGGACCGGATCGCGTCGCCGGAGAAGCGGGGCCCTTCCGGCTCGTCGGCCGGCGGCTTGTACCAGCAGCGGGGCCTGAGCCCGCTCCGGGAGCGGCCTTTGGCGGTGCAGGCGCCCGCCGCCGCGTCGACGTCGGACACCTCTTCGGTCAAGGGCTTGGAGCACAGGGCTCCTTGGAAATAGGTGTCCAGGCGGCACTGCGCCGGAGGGTGGGCGTCGTTCATCTTGTCGACGATCCGCGGATCCGGCGCGTCGAACTTGGGGGGATTCGCCTCGCTGGCGATCCGCTGCATCAGCGTCGCGAGAGAAAGCCCGGCCATGGCGGAGGTCTCGCAGGCGGCGCGAGCGGCCGCGTCGGCTCCGTAAGCGCCGGCGCAGGCCCTCGCGGCGGTCGGATCGACGGCGGCGTTCTTCAGGACGGGAAGGACGCGGCGAAGGCACTTGAGGTTGGCGTAATAGTCGGAGCCGCCTTCGTTCGTCGCCCAGCTGAGGTATTTGTCGGCCTCATCGATGTCCGGCATCTCCTTTTTCGGGAATCCTCCGAGATGATGGCCGACCTCATGGCAGGCGACGAGCGCGAAGCCGTGCCCCGTGATCGCCTCGTGCCGCGCTAGGCCTCCGAGCATCGAGACGTGCCACTCTTTGCCCTCCCGGGAGGCGTACGCGTTGACCGTATCGTCTTTCCAGTCGCGGTTCATCACGAGCTTGGCGCCTTGGGCGGCGACGATCGGCGCGTAGACGCGCTCTACGGCGTCGAGGATCGAATTGAACTCGACTTCCGTGATCCCGCGGGCGAAGGGGCTGCCGACGGGAATGCGGAGGTCGTTCTCGGGCAGGATGCCGCGGCAGAGGCTCCGCCGTCTCGGCTCGACGGCGGACGTCGGGGCCAGGAGCGTCGCAAGGACTATCGTCACTGCCATCGCCAGTCTCATCGGTCACCCTCCAATTTTCAGCCGGCCTTCCTTCATAGAGACGCTCGGCACCTCTATGGTGAACGGCATCTCCGGGGTCGGATCGAAGCTCAAGAGAAACGGAGAAATCCGCGCGAGCAGGAACGCGGGGACGCTCAAGAGGCTCAGTTCCGCCTTGCTGACGCCCACGTAGAGTCCCCGGGGAGCGTTCGTCAGGCCCGCCGACACGCCCGCAGCGAGCGGGATGCCTTTGTAGGCGCCGCGGAGGACCGCGTTTCCGTCGAGCTGGACGGACTCGACCTTCAGGCCCCTCGCGCGCTCCTCCGCGAAGCGGCCGAGGTCGGCCGCCGCGATGGTCGCGCTCGACAGACGGAGCGTCCCGAGCTTGAGCAGCCGGACGTCGCCCAGAGCGTCGCCTTCCTTGACCTGGACGAGCCGCGCCCGGCGGAGCTCCGCGCGAAGGTCGGAGAGGGCGAGTCCGCGCAGGCGGGCGGAGGCGGCGGACAGTCTGATCCAGTCGTAGGTCGACGTCCCGGCGTCCCACGGCCCGAACTCGACGTACAGGTCCGACGCCTCGAACGCGCCTGAGACGAACGCCGGCAGCTGCCGGCGGCCCGGAGGGATCGGAGGCTTCGCGGGCTTTCTCTGTTCGTACAGGACCGCCTCGTTGCCGTCGGGAAGCGGCCATCGCTTCGCCTCGGCGTACGCGCGGTCGAACCAGCCGCCCTTGGCGTCGACGAGCGCCGCGGCCTCGGGGAGCCCGCCGATGACGCTTCCGGGTCCGAGGCTTCCCTTCTTCAGCAGCACGAACTGCGAGAACTCGCAGAGCCGGCTGTTGACGCCGCGAATCTTCACCGGGACGCCGGTGCGCTTCACGATCCAGTTGAAGGTGGGGCCGTTGAAGCGCGTGTCGTTGGCGATCAGCGTCACGTTGGCGAACGCCGCGTCGGCGGGCTTTCGCGCCGCCGCCTCGCGGACGATCTCGACGAGCTTCCAATCCTCGGGGGCGGGAGGCTCGCTGGAGAGGAAGCTCGCCGAGAGCACCGGGGTCGGCAGCGCGACCGGCTTGATCCAGCCCGTCGCGTAATTGAGCGCGCCGAAGACCTGCAGCGCGGCCATGCCCCAAATGAGCGGTCTAGGGAAAGGGCCGCAGGCCAGGATCGCGAGCGCGGGCAGGCCGGGAAGCAGGAAGCGGAACTGGCGGTTGGGGACGATCGTCCAGAAGAGATACGAGAGGATGACCCATTCGGGAAGGAGCCACGTCCAGGCCGCCTTCCGCTTGAGCCGGATCGTCAGCATCCCGATCCAGCCGAGCAGAAAGAGCCCGAGACCCAGTTCCTCCATCGACGCGACGAAGTAGGTGAAGAACGCGCCTCCGCGCCAGAACGGGATCGCGAAATCAGCCGACGCCTGGAAGAGCCGCGGGAAGAGCGGCGGCAGATTGGCCACGTACCAGGGAGCCGCCAGCGCCGCGACGATGGCGAGCGCCGCCAAGGCTTTCTTACGACGCTCGAGGTCGCCGCGATACGAGATGACGGCGAGGACCAGGGGGAACAGATAGCTGAAGAAGCTCCACTTGTGCAGAAAACCGGCCGCGCACGCGAGCGCGCAGGCGACGGTGCCTGGCCACAGACGCAGTCCGTCGGAACGTATGTACGCCCAGTAGACCGCGGCGGCCAAGGCCGCCAGCGGCAGGTCGATGAGCTGGTTGCGGAGCAGCCATTGGACGTTCGGTGCGCAGCCGAACGCGACCGCCGCGGCGAGCGCCGACTCGTCGCCCAGGAATTCCCAGGCGAGGCCGAATATGCAGCCGCACAGGAGCGCCAGGTAGACCCAATTGAGCCAGAGGGCCGCGTCGGCGGCCGCCTTGGGGTCGCTCCCGGAGCCCAGGACGCCTTGAGCGACGATGATCCCCCAGTGGTACATCGGAGGAAAGGGGGGCATGCCCGGCTTGGGACGCAGGTGCCAGAGGTCGCCCCAATTCCGGCCGGCGAGGGCGGCCCGGTAGTCGTAGGCGATTTCCAGGTGGATCGCTTGGTCCCATGCCGGGGGTCGCGTATCGCGCCGGGTGAAGCCGTGCAGAAGCCAGGCTTGCCACAAGAGGAACGCGGCGAGTCCGGCCAGGCCGACGGCTAATGAAGTGGGAAGCGCACGCCGCGTCGCCGTCGTCGATGATTCGGCCAATCCCGACAAGTATATTATTTTATACAATCGCTTCCATGATCCAGGAATCGCACCCCAATCTTCCCAAACGGATCGCCGGACTTCGCGAGATTGCCTACAACCTGTGGTGGAGCTGGCACCCGGAGGCGCGCTCGCTGTTCAAGCTGGTCGATCGGACGCTGTGGAGGGAGACGAACCACAATCCGGTGCGGCTCCTGAAATCCTGCAACCCGGAACGGCTGAACGCGCTGTCGAAGGACCCCGCGTTCCTGCAGGCGTACGACGCCGTGCTGCGGGACTTGAGCAACTACATGAAGGCCGACGGCACGTGGTACAAGGGGTTGGGCGCCGGCGACACGCGGCCCATCGCGTATTTCTCGGCCGAATTCGGCGTCCACAACTCTCTTCCGATTTATTCGGGCGGCCTCGGCGTTTTGGCGGGGGATCACTGCAAGACGGCGTCCGATCTGGGTCTCCCCTTCACGGGCGTCGGGTTCATGTACCCTCAGGGGTATGTCCATCAGCAGGTCGGCGTCGACGGGTGGCAGCAGAACATCTACGATTACATCGACTGGGACGCGGCGCCGGTGCAGCCGGCGCTCACGCCGGAAGGGCAGAGGTACGTCCTGAAGGTGAGTCTCGGCGGCTGGCCCCTCAACATCGCCGTCTTCCGCGTGGTCGTCGGCCGAGTGTGCCTGTATCTGATGGACACCAATGTCGAGGGCAACACGCCGGGCGACCGCGAGGTCTCGGGCCGGCTCTACGGCGGCGACATCACCATGCGCCTGCGCCAGGAGATCGTCCTCGGCATCGGCGGCGTGCGCGTGCTGCGCGCGCTGAAGATCCCGGCGGAGGTGTTCCACGCGAACGAAGGCCACTCCGCCTTCATGTTCCTCGAGCGGGTGCGGGAACTGGTGGCCGACGGCAAGTCCTTCGAGGCAGCCGTCTCCGCCGTGCGGGAGACCACCGTCTTCACGACGCACACGCCGGTCGGCGCGGGGCACGACGTGTTCCCGGAGCATCTGATCGAGGAGTACTTCAAGAACTATTGGCCGTCGCTGGGGCTCGACCGGGAGCGGTTCCTCGAGCTGGGACGCGTGCCGGGCGTTCCCGGATGGAACATGACCGCGCTTGCCCTCAAGCTGGCGGGCCGCTCCAACGGCGTGAGCCGCAGGCACGGCGAGGTGTCCCGGCAGATGTGGAAGAGCCTATGGCCCCGCGAATCGGTCGAGAAAGTGCCGATCCGCTCGATCACCAACGGCGTCCACCTCGCCACCTGGGTGAATCAGGACCTCGCGAGCATCTTCAAGAAGTACCTCGGGCCCGACTGGAAGGTGCGCCAAGACGACCCGGCGCTCTGGTCCAAGGTGGACGACATCCCCGACGAGGAGTTTTGGAGGACGCATCTCCAGCACAAGCAGGACCTTCTCAACATGGTCCGCGACCGCGTCCGGGCGCGCTGGATGCGCGACCGGATG
The DNA here is from genome assembly GCA_016194745.1 of Elusimicrobiota bacterium. Classification (GTDB taxonomy): domain Bacteria; phylum Elusimicrobiota; class Elusimicrobia; order UBA1565; family JACRDR01; genus JACQBA01. The sequence goes on along the minus strand of JACQBA010000014.1, from coordinate 28,274 downwards.
GACCCCTCGCAGGTCCTGGCCGGAGGCTCCCTCCTCGACGCGAACGCGCTGACCATCGGCTTCGCCCGTCGGTTCGCCGGCTACAAGCGCGCGACGATGATCTTGAGCGACCCGGAGCGCTTGAAGCGCATCCTGCTCGATCCATGGCGCCCCGTGCAGCTCGTCTTCGCCGGCAAGGCCCATCCGGCCGACGACGGCGGGAAGATGCTCATCCAGCATATCTATCATCTCGCCCGCGATCCCGCATTCGGAGGACGCATCGCCTTCGTCGAGGATTACGACATGCACATCGCGCGCTATTTTGTGCAGGGCTCCGACGTCTGGCTGAACAACCCCATGCCTCCGCTCGAGGCGTGCGGCACGAGCGGAGAAAAGGCGGCCGTCAACGGCGTGCTCAATCTCAGCGTGCTCGACGGTTGGTGGGAAGAGGGCTACACGCCGGAAAACGGCTGGGCCATCTCCGAGGGGCAGACGCAGTCGGACGACCGAGACCGCTTGGACGCGGAGTCGTTGTACACGCTGCTGGAAGAGAAGGTCGTCCCGCTGTACTACGACCGCGGGTCGAACGACATCCCGTTGGGCTGGGTGCGCATGATGAAGGAGTCCATCCGCTCGATCGCCCCGCAGTTCTCCGCGGCCCGCATGGTCAAGGAGTACACCAAGAACATGTATCTGGCGCAGGATCCCGTCACCGCGGGCTCGAAATAGGATCATTCCATTGAGCCCGAGGACGCGGCTCGTCCTGGCGGCGGCGGCGCTGGCGCTGGCGGTTCCCGCGCTCGCCGCGCCGAAGCGCAAGGCGCGCGCCCCGCAGCCCGTGGCGCCGTTCCCGGAGTTCGGCGCGAACACCGTCGTTTCGGTCTCCTCCGGCGCGCTGACGGCGCAGGGCAAGCCAATAGCGACGGGTTCGTTCGCTCCTTACGACAAGCCCATCCGCCTCACGTCGGGCGGACGGGCGATCGTGAAGCTGGGGAACGTGGGCGGTCTGCTGCTCTACGGGCCGGCGGAGTTCCGCCTCACGCGGGGCCAGCGGCCGGGAGTGCGCGTCCATCGCGGCGCCGCGCTCGTCCTGCTGAGCGATCCCAAGACGCCGGTCCCCGTTTCCACCCGCAACGTCAACATCGCCGCGCCGGTCGGGGCTTTCTTCGTCGAGGCCCGGGGCTCCGCGGAGTCCTACGTCTGCGCGTGCGACGGGGTTCTTTCGATCACGAACCGGCAGTCGGACGCCGACAAGACCAAGCTCGGCGGCGTCCGCCACAGGGCCGTGGTCTTCAAGCAGGGCCCGAAATCGCTCATGCGCGCCGAAGCGCCGCAGGAGCGGCACGACGACCAGGATCTTACCGATCTGCGTGCGGCTCTGGGCGCCCCGAAGTAAGGCTACTTCTTCTTTTTCTTGAGAGGCTGGACGCTCGTCAGCATCTGCTCGTCGCGGTGGATCGCGTTCATCTGCCGGATGAGCAGCGCCGGGATGGCGTCCATGTCGGTCGGCGTGATCTCGATCGGGATCTTCACCGAATTGAAGATGAGCTCCGCCTTCACGTCGTCGATGATGTAGCTTTGGGTCCCGGAGAAATACGGCACCGGCATCCTGCGTCCGACCCACTTCTGCTTCGCGAAGAAGGAGTAGATCAGCATCTGAAGGTGCTGCGACTTGCGGAATTTCCGCTGCCGGTTCGTCTCACGGGACTCTGTGCGGCCGGTCTTGAAGTCGTAGATGACGATGTCCGCATGGCCCGGTTTATCGGGGTTCGGGCGCAGTGCGACGAAATCGAACACGGTGCGGAGAAGATAGCGCCTCCTCCTTTCCTGCGTCCGGCGCGCGTAATCGCGCACGTAGAAGAAGTTCGGCACCTCGGTCGCGAGGATGATCTCGCCGCGGTCGGCGATCATGTTCAGGATCCGGAACATGACGCGCGCCTTGATGAGGAAGGCGCGCTTCGAGTTCTCGATCTTGTCGGCCGGCGGCATCGTGACCGCGTCCGCTAGGCGGAGTCCGCGCTCCCAGCGCTTGTCGAACATTTCCCTATAGTCGGCCCAGCTCGGCTTCTTGCCGTTGTTGCGCTGCCACATCAGCCAATCGTTCGTCACGTGGATGACGTGGCCGGCGAACGTGAAGATCGAGCCTTTGTCGTCCTCGCGCACGAGCAGCTCCTGGCGGAACCGCTCCTTGTAATGCATGTAGCCGGAGATCCGGGACGCCGAACCCTTGAGGTCTCCCGGTTCGTCGATCCGATGCTCGCCTAACGCGAGCCCGAGGACGTTTTCGACGAGCTCCGTGCCCCGCAGGCCGGTGATCTTGCCCATGTCGGTCGCTTGGGGGACGGCGAGCGCCAGCGCGTTGTCGTTGCTCAGGATGATCGGATCGGTCGGATTGACGTAGAGTCCCCGGTCTCCCAGCGCCGCGAAGACGCGGTCCATCGAGTCGCGCATGACGGTCTTCTGCGCGACGATGTTGACGCTGCCGGACTCGGAATTCGCCATCTTCACCTTCGACGCGAGTTGATACGCGTGGAGATTGGAATGGAAGGCGATCAGCCACTTGTTCCGCGTCTCCTTGTCGATCGACTCCGGGAACTCCAGCTCAAGGCGGATGTTCGCCGGCCGTTGGGAAAATAGCGGCATCAAGGCGCTGAAAAAGCTCTTCTTCGGCTGGACGAGCGGCGGCTGCGGCACCTCCTTCACCGAGGACGGGGGAATGCCGGTGCGCTCGGAGGCCTTGTGGGCCGCGTCGCGAAGCATCGCCATCTCGTTTTCCGTGAAGAACGCGACGTCGACGGGCTCGTTGACGGCGTCCTTCCCGAAGGCGTTGATCACCGCGCCGTTGTCGGTCACCGCGAGGAGCCGCGACGGAAGCATGATGCGGTGGTAGAAGGACATCGGGGAAATGAGCTTCTCCTTGATGCCGCCGGGAGCCGCGTACCCTTTCCGCGAGAACGCGACGAAATGAACGTTCAAACGCTGCAGCTTGGAGATGTCGGTCAGGAGTTCGGAGGGCAAGGGCCCGTCGAACATGTCGACGTCCAGGAAAACGACGCGCGGGAGGACGTACGAGAGCGCTTCGAGGCGTCCCTCGGCCTTGATCTTGAGGGGCGTCCGTTCCTTGGCCGACGGCGGCTCCGGCATCGCGTTCTTGCCGTGGACCTCGCGATAGAGGTCGAGATACGACTGGAACTCGATCACGGCGACTTTCGTGTCCATGTCGACGGTCTCATCGAGCGGGCGGAACCGTTGGCGGCGGTCCTCGAGCTTCTTGATCAGCGAGACCTTCAGCGTCTCGATGCCTCCCGTGATGATCTTGGCGATCAGCTTTTTCTTGCCGATGCCGGAGACTCCCTTCAGCTCGAGCTTGGCGGCCACGGTCTTGAGTTCCGCGATCGTCAGCTTCGACAACTCCTTCTTGTCCAATTGATGTCCGGTGACGACCTTGAGCTGATAGGGCGCGAACAGGCCCTTGAGGTCGTCCTCGGTCAGCTTTCCGATTGGCTTGACGACGTTGCTCTTGACCTTAACTTGCCGCCCAAAGACGTTCTCCCCGCTGACGTGCACTTCGATCGACTTGCCCGGCGCGTATGCGTCCCACCAGGCTCTGCTCGGATTGAACGACTTGCCGGTGTCGGGATTCTTCATCGTTACGTCGCGGACGACGCGGGCGAACTTGTAGATGCTTTTGGCGGGGTCGACCGCGACGAGCTTCTCCCCGTCCGCCGGGCCGAACGTCAGCGGCTCCAATCCGTTCTTGTGCTTGCCGGCCGCCTTCACCTCGTCGACGTCCGGCGGCTCGAATTCCGGCGCGAAATCGGTGACCGGCGCCTCGAACAGCGGGCTGACTCCCGGCCGGACGTCCGCCTGGTCGCTCATGTACGCGCGCTCGCCGATGCCGTCGAAGCGCCGCATGCCGGAGACGACGTCCGAGGCGTCTCCCGGGATGACGGCGGATCCGCGGTTGGCCGGCCCGGCGCCGGACGCGGACAACTGATTGTAGGCGCCGGAGAGGGGGCCGGCATCGGCGCGGGAGTCCGTCGTTCCGCCGAGTCCCGTACCGAAGCCCGTTTTCGAGGGCGCCGCCAGATTGACGGAGGCCCCGACCGCGGGGGAATACAGGAGGGGAGTGGCCGACGCGACAGCGGAAAGCCCGCGGCCGGCGCCGAACTGGTTTCCGGCGGCCAACAGACCGCTCGGCGCCGTCGCCGAGAGGCCTGCGCTCGGGGCGAGGATCCGCGAGACTTCCAGACCGCCCTGGAGCGACAGCGAGAGGCCTCCGGTCGGTTGCGCTCCGGCGTTCAGCGCGAACGACGGAAGCGCGACGGGGGAGCCGATGCCGCGCGGCGCGGCGACCGCGCTTTCCACCGGCGCCAGCTGCGCTAGCGCAGGGCGGACGCCGTCGAGCAGAAGGCAGGCCGAGAGGATTGCCGAGAAGGTTCGCATGGTCGCACCGCTATTTCTTCTTCTTCTTGGCCTTCTCAAGCTTTTTGAGCGCCGCCAGTTTGAGAGCCTCTTCCTTCTCCAGCTTCTCCTTCACGTATTGTTGGTACTCGGCGTCCGTCTGACGGCGGGAGATGATGGAGGTGATATTCGGGATCGTACTCTCGAGCTGAGCCACGGTGAATTCCTTCGGGATGTAGCGCGTCTCGTAGTGGAAGACAACTCGCACGTGGGGATTGGCCTGGTCGTTGACGTACCATTGGCCGTCCGCGCGCTCGTCCGCCCATTGCTTCAGGGCCGCTCGGCCAACGAGAAACGGCTCGACGCCTTCGTCGAATTCCGTCGAGGTGGGCTCCCGTCCCGTGCGGAATACGTGCGCGATGATGGTCCAGCCGTATCCGGGCTCATACACGACCTGAGCCATGTCCGGCAAGGCGTAAACGATGTAGTCCTCGTTGGTTTCGGGGACGATATGGTGCAATTCGGCCGACTGCTTTCCGTCGCGCCGCAGGCTCACGATGGAGCCGACGAACTGGTCGATATCGTCCTCGAACCTCGGCATGAGTCGGCCGTAGAAGTTGCGCAGCCAAGCGCGGCCGACGTCGAGCGTCCCGCCCTTGCGGTCCTTCGTCATCGCCTTCCAGGCGTCCGTCAGCATCGCCGCTTCGATGTCCGGCGACACCCTAATGCCGTAGGCGGCCGGGTTCTTCCAGGCCTTCTCGAGAAGTTCGATGGCTTTTTCGAGTTTCGCCTTCTGGAACTCGCCGGCGCGTATATAGTGGAACATCTGGTCGACGACGTGCTTGATGACCACGCCCTTGAACTTGGCGACCGTGGTGGAGAAGGGAACGATGGTCTCCTTTTGCTTTTGTCCGATCAATCGCCGGAGGGACCAGCTGCTGCCGAACCGCGCCTTGCGAGCCAGCCAATCCAAGTAATCGCGGATGTCGAAGCGATTGACCTTGATCTGCTTGTAGCGGCTATGGCCGAGCAGGGAGCCGAGTCCTTCCGCCATCTCCGCCCAGTTTGTGACGCCCTTGACGTGAAACCCGCTGCTGCCGGCGACCATGTGGCCGCTGGCCATGAGTTCCTTCTCATTCATCGTGTTCAGGAAGCCCCGCGCGCTCGTAGGGTCGCCGAGCACCCAGACTTCCTCCGCCTTGAGCCCCATGGTCGGCTCGTTGGTCGGGTTCAGCCTCGGATGGAGGTTGAAGAGCGCCTGGAAGATCCGCTGCGTATTCAATTCAAGAGAGGTGAGCTGGATGATGAAGAAATACTGGTCCGTGCCGTGGACGCGGCCCATCTCGATCTTGTACTTGTGGCCCGCCGCTTGAAGCAGGCCGTTGTACTCAGCGGCCCATTTTTCGGCGTCGACGCCCGCGGGAAGCATGGCGCCGTAGATCATGGGATTGGACTCGTCGGGATAGCCGAACTCCTGCAGGTCGCCCGAGACGCCGAGACGGGACTTCGCGGTCGCGTTGATCTGACGGAACAGCGTGACCGTGTTTTCCGCGAAGGAGTCGAGATTCGGGACGAGAGGCTTCGGCGTATGATCGGCGCTGCGGACGGGCGTATGCGGCGTGATCATGCCTCCGTTGTAGCTCACGACCATGAGCGGGTTGGTCGTGCGGGCCTTGATCGAGCCGGTCAGGACGGAATTGGCGGACTCATCACCCTTATAAGGTCGGGGCGTGACGAATACCACCTTGGAGCCCTTGTCCAGCAGCTGGTTCACGTAGGTCGAAACCTGCTCCGGCGCCTTGCCGTCGAAGGTGTCGAGGATCATGACGACGCGCGGCGGAGACTTCTGGAAGGGCGCGCGCGCGGTCTCGATCGCGATTGCATCAACGGCATCTGCAGAGGCGTGGTCCCGACCGTCGAACTCCCCGGCGATCCGGTTGGAGCGATCGTAGAATCGTGACGCCGCGCCGGACGCCTCGAGGCTGCCGGAGGGGGCGCCCTTCGGCGACATCGCGGAGGACAAGGAGCGCGCGGAGGCGATCGCGGTGTCCGCGACGCGGCCGCCCGCGGGGGCGAGCACTTCGTCGCCCGAGGAAAGCCGGCGGGGGGAACCGATCGCGCTCGCAAGGCCGTGGGACGGGGCGTGGGAAACCGCGCGGATGGGCTGCGAAGCGCTCAGGGAGCGAGACTGGAGGCCGGCGGCAGGGGAAAATCCTAGGGAGGCCGGGGCCGATACGGAACCGCCGGCCGCGAGGCCGGCGGAGGTGGCGGTCAAATCGAGTCCCGGCGCCGCAAGGGAGCCTGCGGGAGAGGTAAGGGATAGTCCGAGGCCGGACAACGCGTTGGACGGAATAGCGGTCGCGGCGCGGGGGGCGACGGGACGCGCGACCTCGGCGACCTGCGCTGCGGCGTGGTGGATGGGTGAAAGTGCGAGACAGACGGACAGGAGTTGAAGCAACGGCGCCATGCGGTTCATTAGAGCTCCCCTCTGCGCTTGTACTCTTTGAACGACGACGAAGCCATCATATCAATACCCCTCGGAATGACTATGGGCCCTCGGGGTGGCGGCAAAATAAAAAAAGGCCTAGCGGCAAAGGGTCTTCGGACCCTTAACGGCATTGCGAATTCAGTCTTCATCGTCAATACACCTCGACCCGGTTGAAGTCCTTGAGGATGAAGAACTGCGACGGCTTCGCGCGTCCTGCCGGCGCCTGCTTCGGCTTGCGCGGCTCCGAGACGTCTTCGCTGTTGAACATCATGTCGAACTGGAAGTCGTAGAGCGCCAGGAGCGCGGGATCATTGAAGTAGTTTGCATTTTCGAAGTTGTTATTTTCGGCGTTGGGCGTCGCGTTGTAGGAGCCCGTCTTCAGGAGGCCGCCCTTCTTGCCGCGGATGCGCATGTACTTCATGTGCATCTTCTGGTAGTAGACGTTGCCGTAGCGGTCGGGGCCGGCGAGGAGGCGCACCTGGAAGTCGTGGTACGCGAACCACTCGTCCAGCTTCATGGTGCGCGCTTGGCTCGCGTCGAAGAGGAGGCGCACCTCGACGCCGCGCTCCTTGGCCGCTACGAGGGCGTCGGCGATCTCCTGCGAGTAGTAGGCGAACATGGCGATGTCGATCGCGTCGCCGGCGACCGTGGAGTTGATGGCGAGGAGGTCGAGCTCGAGGACTCCGCCGTCCGGCGAGCCCGCCGTGCGCGGGAACATCGCCCCGTTGAATTCGATCGCGCGGTCCGTGTCGCGCGGCGTCGCGGCGACGTCGCGGCTCTTCCACTCGAAGTCTGCCGCCTCTTCGAATGAAACGCCGGCGTCGTAGACGTGCTGCCACAGCTTCTCGTAGAAGGCGACCCGCTCCTTCTCCGTGTTGAACTGCACATCCTCGAAGTGGTCGTTCTCCGAGGTCTCGGTCCAGTTGAACGAGCCGAACTCGACCATTTTGCCGTCGAAGACGGCGAACTTGTTGTGCATGATGCCCGTCGACTTGAGGCCGCGCACGACGCGCACGTCGAAGCCGTCGTCGATGAGCTTCTGGATCTGCTCGCTGCGCTCGCGCGGCTGGCCCTTCGAGTTCATGCCCTTCGGGTAGACGTGGGAGTAGTCGAGTACGATCCGGATCGACCTCTCCTTCCACTTCGGGTTCTTTTTGTTTTTCGCGTTCTCCGCGTCGAACTGCTTCTTCTTCGCCCGGAGGGACTCGAGGACTTCCTGCAGGTTGAACTCATAGAGAGCGAGTAGGATGCTCTCCTGCGAGTGGTCGACCGCCTGGGCCAGGCGGGAGGCGACGGCATGCTGCGGGCGGAACAGCACGGCCGGCAGCTCGGTGTCGTTGAACTTGACGCTCGGCCCCGCCGGGGGCAACGGCCACTGGATCGGCGGCGGGTCGATCGTGGGCTCCTCGAGGAGCTCCTCCGCGAGCTGTTCGTCCGACGGCAGTTCCGGCTCGTCTCTCGGGGCGTCGATCGCTTCGGCCTTCCGGTAGAGGTCTTTGAAGAACATCGAATACGCCTTGGCGTCGATCTCGTCGTTCGAGAAGAAGCCGTTCTCGAAGTTCATGATCGAGGCGTTCTTCGTCCAGTTCATGGAGCCGGTCGCGACCAGGGCGTCGTCGATGATCACGAATTTATTGTGGTTCTTCTGGAAGATCTCGATGCCGTTCGGATCCGGGCCGGCGAGCGTGCGCACTTCGATGCCGTGGTAGGCGAGGTACTCGCCGAAGAGCTTGGCTTCCTCGAAGTCTTCGTTCTCGAACTGGGAGCGGTCGAGGATGACGCGGATCTTGAGTTTCTTGTTATTCTTCTTCGCGGCGACGAGCGCCTGGGCGATGCGCGTGGAGCGGAACGTGAACATCGAGATGTTGATGGACTTCTTCGCGGACCCGATCGCCTTGACGATCCAGTCCTCGCCGTTGCCGCCGGGGGAGAAGAACCAGGTCGGCAGCTGCACGCCGTTGTGCACGACGCCGAGCTCCGTATCCTGGGGCGCGGGCGGCATCTCCTTGGGCCAGGCGTGCTCGCGCGCCTGCTCGAACGGGACGCTCACCTTCCTCATATAGTCCCAGAACGCGAGGAACGCCTTGATGTGCCGCTTGTCCTTGGAGAACTTGGAGTTCTCGTAATGGTGGCCTTCGGTGATCCAGGTGTAGTTGTAGGAGCCGAACTGGGCGAGCTTGCCGTCGAGCACCATGAACTTGTTGTGCATGATGCCGTACTTCCACATGCCCCGCAGGATCGTGACGTCGAAGCCCTCGTTGAGAAGGGCCTGCATCTCGATGGAGCGCCGCGGCGTGTACTTGGAGTTCGGGTACTTCTTGGGGAAGACGGCCGAGTAGTCGACGATGATCTTGATCGATTTCGGGATCCAATTCTTGTCGCCCTTGTGCTTGGCGTTTTCCTCGTCGAAGCGGCGCTTGGCGCGGCGCAGGGCGTTGAGCATCTCGCGCGACTTGAACTCGTAGGCCGCCAGCACGATCGAGTCCTTGGCCGCGTCGATCGCCTTGACGTTGAGCGGCTCGATCTTCTGGTCGGGAAGCATCGCCACCGACGGCAGGGTGACGCCGTTGAACTCCACGTCGCGCGAGGGGTACTTCGGCGCCGGCGGCTCGCCCTCGTCGCCGCCCCGGCCTCCGCCTCCGCCGCCGGACCCGCGGCGCCGCGTCGGGACCTTGGTCCCGCCGACGCGGCCGCTGATCTCGAAGCCGGAGGCGGGGATGAGGGTGTCGTCGATCGGAACGCCGGTCTCGTACGCGATGCGCGCGCGGCGCATGAAATCGATGTCCGCCGCGATTCGTTGGTCCGCGTTCGATTCGGACGCGGCCCGGACGTCCGGCAGGCCGAGTCCCGCCAGGCTCGGCATGGCGCGGCCGGCCTCGGGGTCCTGTCCCAGGGCCCGAGCCGCGACGCCGAGACCTTCGCGGGCCGGCATGCCCGCCGCGGGCTTGGCCGCGCGCAGGCGCGCCGAAGCGGACAGCGGGGCCGAGCCGCCGAGGGACGCGGCGGGCGCCGAGAGAGTCCCGGCGGAAAGCGCCGCGCCGGAGTTCAGCGAGTAGGCCGGGCCGGCGGAAAGAGACGAGCCGAGCGACAGGTCCAGGGCGGAGAGGCCGAGGGTCGGGCCTTGGAAGGACGGGCCCTGCAGCGCGCCGAGGCCGGCGGCGGCGGTCCCCGCGGCGCCGAGAGACTGGGTCCCGAGGTTGACCGGAGCCACCTGCTGCGCGAGCAGTGGACTAGGCGTCCACTGCGCGAAGCAAAGCGCGAGACTGAGCAAGCGGCGTGGGAGACCGCGGCGCATCGAGCCTGTATTGTACCGGCGGTCCGCCGAATTACCTGCGTGTCTTACGGCCCAACGGCGCGGGGGCAGTGGGCCCAGGGATCGGTGGGTCCTTTAACCCCGTATAGTTGGTAGAATGCTCATGATCATGACCCCGTCGGCGTCGCCCAAGGATATCTTCAAGGTCGCGGAAGCCAAGCTCCGCATCGCTTGGGAGGACGGGCACGAAAGCGAGTACTCGTTCGCCCTTCTCCGGCGGCGCTGCCCGTGCGCCGTGTGCACGGACGAGTGGACGGGAAAGACGCTCCTAGACCCGACGAAGATCCCCGATGACATCAAGGCGGATAAGGTCGAGCTCGTGGGGAACTACGCCCTCGCCTTCCAATTCGCGGACGGGCATTCGACGGGCATCTACACGTTCGAGCGCCTGCGCGCGTGGTGTCCTTGCCCCGGCTGCGCGAGAGGTTGAGGGACTACGGCCTGGCGCCGGCGCCTTTTTTGGGCGGCTTGAGCTCGGCCCGGATGCGCTGGCGGAGCTCCTTGGCGGACTGATCCTTGCGGTCGACTTTCAGCACGGCGTCGCACTCCGAAAGGGCCTCCCGCCAGAGCTTCATGCGCTCGTCCGGGGCCAGGGCGCCTAAGTCGTAGAGAGTGCGCGCCCGCTCGATGCGGTTCATCGAGTCCAGCGGCGAGGCCGCGCGCGCGCGGTCGAAGTAGTGCAGCGCCTTGCGCAGCTCGGCGATGGTCAGGATGTGCGGGTTCAAGTCGAGGTAGCGCCGATGCTGATGCGCCAGGCGCGCCGACGGCACCGGCGACGTCGCGTCCAGCTCCGCCGCCTTTTCAAGGTCCTTGAGGCCTCCGGCGAAATCGCCTTCATCGCACCGGCATTCGCCCCGGATCCAATAATACTCCCACGATTGGGGCGATTTCTTCAGCAGCCATTCGATCGACGGAGCGGCGTCCTTGCAGCGGCCCAGCGCCATGCCGGAGCGAGCCCGCGCGTAGTGCGCCGAGAAGTCGTCGGCGTTGGCCGCGATGCCCTTGAGCGCCGAGATCATGGCGCCCGCGTGGTCGCCGAGCATCTCTTGGTCGAAGGCCTTGGCGCCCCAGAGCGAATCCTCCGAGGGCTTGAGTTCCTGGGCGAGCTCTAGATCGTCGAGGGAGCCCCGGAAATCGTGAAGGAAGCTCTTCGCCATGCCGCGGTAGGAGATCGCGGTCGCGTCGTCGGGCTCCAGCGCGAGGTAGGCGTCGAGATCGTCGACGGTCCCTTGGTAGTCCTTGAGCTCCATCCGCTCCAACGCGCGCATGCGCAGCGCTTGCGCGTTCTTCGGCTCGAGCGCGATCGCGCTGGTCAGGTCGCTTTCCGCCGCGGTGTGCCGTCCGGCGAGACGCTGGGCCTGCGCGCGGTCGATGAACGTCTTGGCGTCCTCCGGCGTGCGCGATAGGACGGCGGTGTAGTCTGCGATGGCCTTGTCGTACTCGCGCAGATGGACGTAGGAGTCGCCGCGCTGACGGATGAGCGCGGCCACGTTGGGGCGGCGCTTGAGCTTCTCCGTGATGAGTTGGACGACGTAGCGCTCGTCCTTGTCGGCCTTTTCCTTCTGTCCGGACTTGCGGCGGATCTCCGCTCGCAGGGAATAGAAGCTCCAGTCGGAGAAGTCGCCGTTGATCCCCTGGACGATCCCCAGTCCGCGCTCCACGTCCTTGAGGGCCTCGGGGTACTTCCCTAGATTGAGGTGGCTCTTCGCCTTGTAGAAGTACACGTCCGGGATGCCCTCCGGCCGCATCTTGGACCGCTTCAGCGCGTTGTCGAACTGCTTGAGCGCCGCATCGTAGCGCTCCGCTTGAAAATCCATGAGCCCTAATAGGCGCCACGGCTCTCCGCTGTTGGGATCGAGCTTGAGCGCGGCCTCCGCGTCCAGCTGGGCGTCCTTGCCGGCCTCGGGGTCGCGCGTCAGGATGCGCGCCTCGCTGCGGCACAGGTACGCGGGCGCCCAGTCGTTGCGGATGTCGAGCGCCCGCGTGCAGGAGTCGATGGCCTGGAGCAGCTCGCCGCGGAGGATCATCCCTTGCCCCTCTTCCACGAGCTTCTGCGCCCTCTGGGTCTTGGTATGGAGCTCAAAAGCCAGCGCCGAGGGCCGACCCAGGCCGACGCACACGGCCCCCAGCGCGGCAAAAGCCGTTATTAAGGTACGGGCACGCATATAGACATACTATAGACTGTGAATGAGGAATTTTCAAGCCCGGCTCCATTGCGTTTCTCGTCGGGAAAACCTTTAATGGGGTCCCGTGGACATGCTTGGAAATTGGTGGCGGTCGGCGTTCGGAGGGGGCGCCTATCCGTTGATCGAAGCGACGCGCAAGCCCGAATGGCGGCGCCGGACCAGGAGCGAGGTCGCGTTCCTCCGGCGAGCGCTGGGGCTTCGCCGCGGGGCGAAGCTCTTGGACGTCGCCTGCGGCACGGGGCGGCATTCCATCGAGTTCTCCAAGAGCGGGATCTTGGCCACCGGCTTCGACTACTCGTCCCGGTACCTCGCCGAGGCGAGGCGGGAGGCTCGAAAGGCGCGCGCGGACGTGCGGTGGGTGCGCGGCGACATGCGCCGGCTGCCGTTCCGGCCCGAATTCGACGCCGCGATCAACCTGTTCTCCAGCTTCGGCTACTTCACGCGCGGTTCCGACGACGACCGCGTGCTGCGCGGCATCGGCCGCGCGCTCAAGCCGGGGGGGGTGTTCGCGATCGAGATCGTCAACGGGGATTTCATTTACGAGCACCTGGACACGTCCCTCAGGAAGGGTTGGCCGGTCACCCATTGGGGCCAGGTCGCCGACGGCGTCCTGACGCTCGAGGATCCGCGTCTCCTGCGCAAGCAGCGCGCCGTCGTCACGGACTGGATATTCTTCACCAAGCAAGGCCGCCGCGAAATGACCTCCTTCTTCCGCCTCCGCTCGCGAGAGTCCTTCGCGGCCGCCTTCCGCAAGGCGGGTCTGCGGCTCGAGCGGTCTTTCGGCGGGCTCGACGGCTCGCCGTTCGACGCCGAGCGCAGCCGGCGGATGCTCCTCATCGCGCGAAAGGGGGCCGCGTGAGGTCGGCGCCGAACCGGCTCGCCGGCGAAAAGAGCCCGTATCTTCAGCAGCACGCCGGGAACCCCGTGGATTGGTTTCCCTGGGGAGAGGAGGCCTTCTCGAAAGCCCGAAAGGAGAACAAGCCGGTCTTTCTCTCGATCGGCTACTCGACGTGCCACTGGTGCCACGTGATGGAGCGGGAGTCCTTCTCCAGCGAGTCCATCGCCGAGAAGCTCAACCGCAATTTCGTCCCGATCAAAGTGGATCGCGAGGAGCGGCCGGACGTCGACCGCATCTACATGACCGCGGTGCAGATACTGACCGGCCAGGGCGGATGGCCGCTCAACGCCTTCCTGACTCCCGAGCTCAAGCCGTTTTACGGCGGCACCTATTTCCCGCCGGACTCCATGTGGGGACGGCCGGGATTCGGGGAGGTGCTGGAGAAGATCGCCGACCTCTGGAGCCGGGACCGCGAGACGCTGGCCGAGTCCGGGGAAAAGCTGACCCAGGCGATCCGGGAGTACGCCGCGGGCGAGGCGCAGGTGCGGGGCCTGGCGGGGGAGTCGGCGTTGAAGCGCGGGTTCGAGTCCTACAAGTCCACCTACGACGCCGTCGAAGGCGGATTCGGCGGCGCTCCCAAGTTTCCGATGCCCGTCGACCACATGTTCCTCATGCGTTATTGGGCGCGCACCCAGGAGAAAGACGCGCTCGACATGTCGATCAACACGCTTCGGAAGATGGCGCGGGGCGGCATCCAGGATCATCTGGGAGGCGGCTTTCACCGCTATTCCACCGACGAGCGCTGGCATATCCCCCATTTCGAGAAGATGCTCTACGACAACGCCCAACTCGCGTCGGTGTACCTCGACGCCTACCAGATCACGGGCGACGAGGAGTTCGCGCGCACCGCCCGGGCGGCCATCGAGTACGTGCTTCGGGACTTGAGGCATAAGGACGGCGGGTTCTATTCCGCCGAGGACGCCGACAGCCTGCCGCCGGAGCTGGCGGGGAAGGTCGAGGACCACGGCCACATCCACCGCACCGAGGGCGCGTTCTACCTATGGACCAAGGCCGAGGTGGTCGAGGCCCTGGGCGCCGACGTCGGCGAACGCTTCTGCCGGCGATACGGCGTCGAGCCGGACGGCAACGCCCAGAGCGACCCTCACGGCGAGTTCTCGGGCAAGAACATCTTGTTTCTCGCGGAGGCGGGGGCTCCCGCGGACGCCTCCGTGGACGCGGCGAAAGCGAAGCTTCTTGAGATTCGCAACAAGAGGCCGCGGCCGCACCTCGACGACAAGGTCCTCGCGTCCTGGAACGGCCTCATGCTTTCGGCTTTGTCGAAGGCGGCGTCGGTGCTCGACGACAAATCGTTTCTCGAGGCGGCGCTCGAGGCGGGGCGGTTCATTCAGGAGAAGCTCTACGATCCCGACATGCGCCGCCTCTACCGCCGTTGGCGCAACGGAGAGCGGGCGATCGCGGGCACCGCGGACGACTACGCGTTCATCGTCCAAGGCTTCATCGATCTCTACGAGTCGTCGTTCGACGCGTGCTGGTTGGCGCGGGCGGAGACGCTCGCGGACGAGGCCTGCCGTCTTTTCTACGACACGGACAAGGGCGGGTTCTTCATGACCTCCAAGGACCACGATCCCAACCTGCTCGCGAGGATCATGGAGGAGATGGACAACGTGGAGCCGTCCGCGAGCTCGGTCATGGCGACGAACCTGCTGCGCCTGTCCCAGTATGCCGCCCGCTTGGACTATCAAGACGCCGCCGAGAAGACGCTGGCGCGGTTTTCCGCGACCCTGACGACCCGTCCGCGGGCCCTGCCGCAGATGCTGACGGCCCTCGGGTCCTTGCGCGACAAGCCGCGCCAGATCGTCATCGCCGGCGAGCCGGGGGCGGCCGACACGCAAGCGCTTCTGCGGGTCGTGCGCCGGCGCTTCCTGCCCAACAGCATCGTCATCCTCGCGGACGGCGGCATCAACCAGCAGATGCTGTCCCGGCGGACGCCTTTCCTCAAGGACATGACCCCGTCCGACGGCAAGGCGGCGGCGTATGTGTGCGTTAATTTCGCCTGCAAGCTCTCCGTGAACGAGCCGGCCGCCCTCGAATCCCTTCTTGCCACGTGAAGCACTGGTTGATGAAATCCGAGCCGGACGTGTTCTCCATTTGGGATTTGATGGCGAAAGGAACGTCCGGGTGGGACGGCGTGCGCAATTTCCAGGCGCGGAATTTTCTGCGCGCGATGCGGAAAGGGGATCGAGCGTTCTTCTACCACTCGAACGCCGATCCGCCCTGCATCGTCGGCGAGGTCGAGATCGTCAAGGAAGCCTACCCCGACCCGACGCAGTTCGATCCCAAGAGCCACTACTACGACGACAGCTCCAATCCCAAGGACCCCAGGTGGTCGCAGGTGGACGTCCGATTCGTGCGGGAGTTCCCGCGGCCGCTGACGCTCCAGGAGATCAAGGGAATCAAGCCGCTGCGGGAGATGGTGCTCGTGACGCGCGGCCGGTTGTCGGTCCAGCCGGTGGCCTCGGCCGAATGGAACCTGATCGTCGGGATCTGCGGCAGGCGCTAGGCGCGCTCAATCCTTCTTCTTGAACAGGGCGTCGAAGGCGGCCTTTCCGGCGCCGGGCGTGCGGGCGGTCGAGCCCGCCCCCTTGGGCTTGGCGTTCGGCTGGAAGTACTCGCAAAAGTTCGAGGATTCCTTGTTCGCGACCGGCTCGGCCGCGGACTCGCGGCAATGATTGTTGAAGTTCGGGTCGTAGAGCTCGCAGTTTCTGCACGAGCGCGTATCGAATCGGCAATTGCCGCACGACTCGCCGCGGCGATACTCCCCGGCCTCCAAGGTCCCGGCGCAGTTCCAGCAGACGCCGCCCTTTCGGACGCTCACTTGGGATGATCGACGAGCTTGTCTAGGTCTTGGATGGAGCCGTTGATCGAGAAGGTCTTGAGGAAATCGAGCGGCACGGCGTGAGGCTTGGGGGGCTCCGGGCCGTCGGGGGCCGGCTGCTGCGCCGCCGCGCTCCCGCCTCCTCCGGCTCCGGGGCCTTGCCCCCGCAGGCTTCCCGCCAGCCCCTCCGGCGGCTTCCTGGAGACGACGCTCGTCTGCTCGCCGGGCTTGAGGCGTACGGTCTTTCCGTTCGCCGTGACGGCCACCTTTCCGGAGAATCCGGCGAACGACGTGACGCCGTCCTGCGTCTTTCCCCACACGAGCGTCCCGCGGACCGACGCGACCGCCTCCGGCGTCTTGACGCGAAAGCGCTCTCCGGCCTGGAGCTTGCGGGCGAGGCCGATCAGGAACTCGCCGATCTTGAAGTCGACCGCGGGCTTCTTGCTCGGGCCGTCCAGCGTCACGTCGGAGTTCTCCTTAATGAGGAGCACCGCGCCCAGATCGAAGGCGACGTGCGCGATGCCGTCGGTCCCCGTCTTGATCCGGTCGCCGGGGAAGAGGGCCGCGCCGCTGCCTGCGATCCGCTTGCCGCCCGCGAGCGTCACGGACCCTTTCACGTCCTTGAGCACCCCGATGCTCTTGCGGGCTTGGGCGCTCGTCGGGCGCGCGAGGATCGCCGCCAGCGCGAGCGTCGTGAAAAAACGTCCGTAAGTCTTCATGGAGTGCTCCTTCGGTTCCGTCCGCGTCCTCGGCATTATATCGTTTCAGCCCTCATTTTGTTAGAATTGATCGTGCCATTCTCGCAGTTTCCTCTCCTTCCCGAGCTCCATCAGGCGGTGCGCGCGATGGGATTCACCGCGCCTACGCCCATCCAGACCAAAGCGATCCCTCCGGCCATGGAGGGCAAAGACGTGCTCGGGTCCGCGCAGACGGGCAGCGGAAAGACGGTCGCCTTCGTCCTGCCGCTGCTCGATCGGCTTCTCCGGGACAAGCGTCTGGCGGGTCCGCCGATCGTCCGCGCGATGATCCTCGTGCCGACGCGCGAGCTCGCCGCCCAGGTCGAGACCGCCGTGCGGGACCTCGTCCGGTTCTCGCCGATAAAATGCGTCCTCGTCATCGGCGGGGCGAGCTTCCACAATCAAACGCAGGAGCTTAAGCGGGGAGCGGAGATCGTCGTGGCGACTCCCGGCCGTCTCCTGGACCACGTCCGCAGCCGGACGATGTCGCTGAAGAACGTGCAGGTCGCGGTCCTGGACGAGGCCGACCGCATGCTCGACATGGGATTCATGCCCGATATCCGGCGCATCATGCAGATGCTGCCGCGCGAGCGCCAGACATTGATGTTCTCCGCGACCGTGCCGCCCGAGATAGAGCGCGCGGTCCCCGAGTTCATGCACGCGCCCGTGCGCATCGAGGTCGACCGGCCCGCGTCGCCCGCCGCGGGCATCACCCAGATCCTCTATCCCGTCGGCGCCGATCAGAAGTTCGATCTCCTGCACGCCCTCATCACGAAGACGCAGATCACCTCGGGCCTCGTCTTCACGCGGACGAAGGCCCGCGCGGACCGCGTCGTCCGCTTCCTTCTCACGCGCGGCATCCCGGCGACCGTGCTGCATTCGAACCTGTCGCAGTCGCAGCGCACGCGCGCGATGGAGGACTTTCGCGACATGAAGCACCAAATCCTCGTGGCGACCGATATCGCCTCGCGCGGGATCGACGTGGACCACGTGAGCCACGTGTTCAATTTCGACGTGCCCGAATACGCGGAGGATTACGTACACCGCATCGGCCGCACGGGGCGCGCGTTCCGCGTCGGCGACGCCGTGACGCTGATGGACCGGGAGGAGGAGCGCTTCATCACCGCGATCGAGCGCTACATCGGGACGAGCATCCCTCGCGCCGTGCTGCCGGACTTTCCTTATAAAGTGCCGCCGAAGCTCGTGACCTACAAGGCGCCGGTCTCGTCGCACTTCCGCATCCGCCGGCGCATCGCGCGCTCGAGCGGACGGCGCTTTAGGTAGTCAGCGCCCGTCGCTGCTCGAGACCGAGCCCAGCGTAAGTCCGCCGGAGAGAGTATCGTAGCGGTACTCGTACTCCATCCAGAGTCCGCCCTTGCCGCTGACCCGCACCCGGCCGGTCCAGGCGTCCAGTTGTCCCGTCTCGGCGTCGTAGTAGAACGGAGTCGGCGAGAGATGGACGTTCCGAACGCGTTCGCGGATGCGCCCGTCGCGCTCGAAGCGCTCCCGGGCCATCGTGATCGCCCGGTTCGTCAATCGGCTTTCCAGGGCGGCGCGCTCGCTCTCGTTGAGCCGGCCCTCCGCGGAGAAGGAGGTGGAGGGCTCGAGCTGGTCGCGGCGGACCGTGCGGATCTCGGTCGGAGTCTTGGTGTTGTCCTCGATGGTGATCGTCTCGGAGCCGCCCGAGGCGCGGGCGGGGGGCTCGTCGATGGGCGGCGAGTAGCGGCGGCCCGGCAGGGACGTCGGAGGACCGACGCGGATCTCGAGCGAGCGCGGCTGGGCGGGATCGGAGTACAGCCTGTCGAGCGTCCTCGCGTCGTCGTCCTTGACGGCGCGCGCCGATCGGCGGAGGCCGCCGAGGATCGAGCGGGCTCCGAGCGAGGGCTCCGCCGCAAGGCCGGCGGTCTCGAGCTTCAGGCCGCGCGATTCGACGAGCGGCGAGATCGAGGCGGATCCGAGCGTCGCCGCCGCCAGCGCGGGGGAGGGCGAAACGGAGGCCGGCGTCTGGAGCCCGAGGCCTTGGAGTCCGAGGGATCCTCCGGACATGGTCGCGGCTCCGAGACCGCTGAGGCTCGCGGCGGAGGGGACGAGCGCGGGCGGGGTCAGCTCGATCGACGCCCGCTGCGCGTGGGCGAGCGGCGCGAGAGCGGCGGCGACCAACACGGCGGCGAGGGGGTTATTCACGCGTGCCTCCATGGCGAACTGCGCAGGCAGTATAGGTTCTCAGCGCCTCGGTCCGTGAGAGCCGAACAGGGCATCTTCCCGATTGCATTGGGCCCAGGCCGCCGTAGGCCGAAAGCCGGGGATCGTCGGCGGGTCCCGCTTGACCGGCGTCAATCGGCGGCCTTGACGGCGATCCGTCGGCGCCTTCCGGTGGCGTGGTATAATGGGCTTCTCGCCCGGCCGCACCCCCCCTTCGGAGTCTCTCTCCGCCGGCCGCGGCGATTCGCGCATGAAGAATCTCGCAGTGCTTTTCCTGATCGCCGCCGCGGCGCCGTCCTCGGGCCAGCCGCCCGCGCCGCTGTCCTTGAAGGACTGCGTGCGGATCGCTCTCGAGAAGTCCCCGGACCTCGCTGTCGCCCAAGGCCGGCTCGCTCAAGCGTCGGCCGAATTCTACAAATCGTTCTCGGCGTTTTCGCCGCAGGGGACTTTCTCCGCCCAGCAGACCCAGCTCGGGTACGACCAATTCGGCAACCGGAACAAGGGAAACCGCTGGGAGTACGGCACTCGGAGCGCGGAGGTCTCCGCCACCTGGAACGTGTTCAACGGCTTTCGCGATTTCGACCGCTGGCGGGCCGCGCGCTGGGACCGGGCCGCCGCGGCCGAGACGCTGGCGGAGGCGCGGCGCCGGATCGTCCTCGACACGATCCGCGCGTACTTCGGCATCCTGCTCGGCGACCGTTCGATCGAGGCGCAGGGCGAGGACCTCAAGTCGAAGCAGGAGCACGCGGGCTTGTCCCGGGCGCGCTTCAAGGCCGGCGTACGCTCCTATTCGGACGTCCTCAACGCCCAGATCCAGATGAAGCGCAGCGAGATCGAGCTGATCCGCCAGGAGTCGGCGAAGGCGTCCGCGCTCCATGCGCTGAACATCCTTCTGGCCCGGCCGCTGTCCGAGCCGACGACCGTCGCCGACGAGCTCGCCTTCGAGCCCGTGCGCGAGGACTTGACGCAGAACCTCAAGGACGCTCTCGCGCGCCGGCCGGAGATGCTCAAGGCGCAAGACGAGCTGAGTAGCGCCCAGGCCGGGCGCGACTTCGCGTTCCACGATCTGCTGCCCGCGCTCACCGTCAACGGCCTCTACGACTACACCGTGACGGGCATCCCGCTCGGGGCCGGCGCCGCGTTCCCCAACAGAAATCCCTATTGGCAGGTGAACTTGGGGCTGTCCTTCGCGTTCTTCGACGGGGGCCGCCGCTATCAAGAGATCCGACGCACCGGCGCCGGCGTGCGCATCGCCGAGCAGAACCTCGAGAAGGCGCGCAGGACCGTGTCCAAGGAGGTCTCGGACGCGTTCCTGGACCTCGACAAGAACCAGCGGATCTACGAGATCTCCAAGACGCAGGCGGCCGCGGCCAAAGAGGACCTGAACATCGTCTCCGAGCGCTACAAGAACGGCGCCGCGTCGGTGCTCGAGGTGGTGGACGCCCAGGCGAACCTGCTGCGCGTCCAGCTCGAGGCCATCCAGTCGCTGTACAATTTCCATATCGCGAGATTTGAGCTCAAGAGGAGCGTGGGCCTCAATCCCTTGGGACTTCCGGAGGAATCGAGATGAAAGGCAAAAAGAAGTGGATCGCTTTGGTCGCCGTTCTCGTCGTCGCCGCCGGCGCGGGCGCGGCGTGGAAGAGCAAGAAGCGCGCCCCCAAGAAGGAGGATTGGGTCGAGGCCTCGCGGGGCAACCTGACCGTGAAGTTCCAAGAAGTCGGCGAGCTCGAGCCCAAGATGAAGGTCGACGTGAAATCGAACGTGACGGGGCGCATCACGAAGCTCCTGGTCGTGGCCGGCGACGAGGTGAGGAAGGGGCAGCTCCTGGCGGTCGTGCAGCCCGGGCAGACCGCGGCCGAGCGCTATCAACCCTACGAGGTCCGCGCCACGATGGACGGGACCGTGATCAAGCGGAACATTGAAGTCGGCGACTCGGTCGTCTCCGGACTGGCCGAGTTCGGCGCCGGGACCGTGCTCATGACGATCGGCGACCTGAGCCGCATGGTGGTCAAGCTCGACGTCAACGAGGTGGACATCCCGAAGCTCTCTCTCAAGCAGTCGGCGTCGATCCACTTGGACGCCTTCCCCGCGGAGACGTTCAAGGGGATCATCAGCTTCATGAGCCCGCTCGCCGAGTTCAACGAGCAGAAAGTGAAGATCTTCAAGACGAAGGTCGAAGTCGACGGCGCCGACGCGCGGCTTCGCCCCGGCATGACGGCGCGCGTCGAAGTCGTCCTCGCCGAGCGCACGGGGATCGTGAAGGCGCCCATCGAGGCGATCTTCGAGGAAGGCGACAAGAACGTGGCGTACGTCGTGGGCCCGGCGCCCAAAGTCCCGCCGTCGCGGCGGCTCGTCAAGACGGGGCTCAAGGACGAGGTCGACATCGAGATCCTGGACGGCCTCAAGCCCGGGGAAAAGCTGAACCTGAGCAAGCCGGAGGAGAAGAAAGATGCCAAATCCTGAGACCGTCGACTCCGTCGTTTCGCTTCGCGGGGTCGCCAAGGTCTACTCCTCGGGGCACTCCACCGTCCCCGCGCTTGAGAGCGCGGAGCTCGAGGTCCGGCGCGGGGAGTTCGCCGCGATCACCGGCCCCTCGGGCTGCGGCAAGTCGACGATGCTGCAGATCTTGGGCTGCCTCGACAGGCCGACCTCCGGCTCGTACCTGCTCGAGGGACGGGACGTGTCGACGATGACGAACGACGAGCTCGCGGCGATGAGGCTCAACCACATCGGCTTCGTGTTCCAGTCGTTCCATCTCCTGCCTCGCCTGCCGGTCGTCGACAACGTCGAGCTGCCGCTCGTCTACGCGAACGTCCGCGGCGCGCGGCGGCGCGAGCTCGCCGCCGCGGCCCTGCGGCGCGTCGGCATGGCGCACCGCATGGACCACAACCCGCTCCAGCTCTCGGGGGGCGAGCGCCAGCGCGTCGCCATCGCGCGGGCCCTGGTCAACGATCCGGCCTTGATCCTGGCGGACGAGCCTACCGGGAACCTCGATTCGAACCGGGGCGCGGAGATCCTCGCCTTGTTCCACGAGCTGCATCGCTCGGGCAAGACGATCCTCATGGTGACTCACGACGCGTCGATCGCCGCCTCCACCCAGCGCATCATCCGTCTCAAGGACGGCCGCATCGTCGAGGACATCGCCCTCACCCGCCCCTCTCCCGCCGGCGCGGGAGACAGTCGGGGCGGGGGGGTGCTGAGCCCGGCATGAATCTGTACGAGGGCCTCAGGCTCGGACTCATCGAGATCAGGTCCCACAAGCTGCGCGCGTTCCTCACGCTCTCGGGCATCGCCATCGGCATCACGTCGGTGATCGCGATGACCGGCATCCTCTCGGCCGTGCAGGGGAACATGCGGGAAGGCGTCGCGCGCGTCGGCCTCGGCCGTCTCTTCGTGACCTCGCGGCCCACGCTCGACCACTCGCACCGCTCCAAGGGCCTCCTCTACGAGGACGCGCTGGCGATCCGCGAGCGGTTTCCGGAGGCCCGCGCCGTCTCGCCCGTCGTCGGCTCGCAGCTGCCGGTGTTCTACCGGGATTTCAGGGCCAAGATCGAGGTCTCCGGCATCTCGACCGATTGGGCGAAACTCGATTGGAACTACCGCGTGCGCGGCCGCTTCCTGAACGCGGCGGATCTCCGGGAATACGCGAAGGTGTGCGTGCTGATCAAGCGCTCGAAGAAGAAGCACGAGGACCAGCTCGACCGCGACGACCCGGTCGCTCCGCTCTTCAAACGCTACGATCCGCTGCATAAGTCGATCCGGATCGGCGGCACCTCGTTCCTCGTCGTCGGCGTCCTCGAGGAGCTCGAGACCGACGCCGACATGGACGTGGGCGACCGGGACGCCGCGATCTTCGTGCCCATCACTTCCTATCAGAAGCGCCTATCGTTGGAGAGCAAGCAGATACACATCGTCAACGTCGACAGCGGCACGCAGGAGTCGTCATACGCTCTCGCGAAGCAAGTCTTCGCGTTCCTCAAGCGCCGCCATCGCGGCGTCGAGGACTTCCAGGTGATGAACATCGTCGAGTTCATGGGGCCTTTCATGGCGTGGCTCAACATCGCGACCTTGATCATCGGCGCGGTCGGGGCGATCGCGCTGTTCGCGGGCGGGGTCGGCATCATGAACATCTCGCTCGCGTCGGTCAACGCGCGGATCAAGGAGATCGGCATCCGCAAGTCCGTCGGCGCCAAAGAAAAGGACATCCGGCGGCAGTTCCTGCTCGAGGCGACGGTCCTCAGCGCGCTCGGCGGCGTCGTCGGCGTCGCCGTGGGCGGCGGCATCTGCTTTTTGGTCAAGACCTTCGCCAAGATGTCCGTCTCGCTTTCGCCTTTCGCCGTCGGGACGGCGCTCGCGGTGTCGGTGCTGATCGGGCTCGCGTTCTCGTGGTATCCGGCGCGCCGCGCCGCGCGGCTCGATCCGATCGAGGCGCTGCGCTATGAGTAAGCGCGGCGCGGCGCGCACCATCGGGCTCTACCAGGGCCTGCGCATCGGGATCGTGCAGATCCGGGCGCACAAGCTCCAGTCCTTCCTGACGCTGTTCGGCGTCGCGGTCGGCATCACGTCGGTGCTCGTGATGACGGGGATCATGGCGGGATTTAAGGAGCACATGGAGTCGGGCATCCGGCGCTCGGGCCCCGGGCGGATCTTCGTGTGGCCGCGGGACTCCATCTCGAACCAGTCGCTGTCGGCCGGGCTCTCGTACGAGGACGCGGTCGCGCTGCGGCGCAGCTTCCCGGACGTCAAGACGGTCTCGCCTAGCGTCAACGGCTACGACGACATCCACTACCGCGATCTGAGCGCCCGCGTCATGATCCGCGGCATCACGCCCGAATGGACGAAGGTGGACTGGAACTACACGCTCAAGGGCCGCTTCATCTCGGAGGAGGACGTCCGCACCTACGCCAAGGTCTGCGTGCTGATCAAGAAGCGCAAGACTGCGATGGAGTTCTGGCGCCAGCAGGACGCGCTCGATCCGATCTTCAAGCGCTTCGATCCCCTCGGCAAGACGGTGCGCTTGGCCGGCGTCGCGTTCCGCGTCGTGGGCATTATAGAGGAAGGCCCGCGGGACTTCATGATGAATTTCGAGATGGGCACCAAAAACGTGCTCGTCCCCATCACCGCTTTGCAGCACCGCATCACCGGCAATCAGAAGACGCTATTTCTCGTCGACGTCGACAGCGGGGACGTCAAGACCGCGGCGGCGCTCGGCGCCCGCGTGCGCGCGTTCCTCAAGCGCCGCCACCGCGGCGTCGAGGACTTCAAGATCGAGGACGTCGCGACCAAGATGGGCGCGGCGATGAAGAACACGGCGCTCTTCGGAACGGTGATGGGGTTCATCGCGGCGATCTCGCTGTTCGCGGGCGGCGTCGGCATCATGAACATCACCTTGGCGTCCGTCCACGCCCGCATCAAGGAGATCGGCATCCGCAAGTCGGTCGGCGCCCGCGAGCGGGACATCCAGTCGCAGTTCCTGCTCGAGGCCATCGCCTTGAGCGCGACGGGCGGGCTCTTGGGCGTGCTCGCCGGCTGCGGCGTCTGCGTTCTCGTCCAGGTCGTCGCCCACATGCCGGCCTTCCCCTCGGCGGGCTCCATCGCGACCTCGCTCCTCGTTTCCGTCGGCGTCGGCATCCTCTCCGCGTGGTATCCCGCCCGCCAAGCCTCCCGCCTAGACCCCATCGAAGCCCTCCGCTACGAATAGCAAAAGGCCAACGCCGGGGTCAGACATTAAGTTAGGTAAGTTATGGCGGGAACAACTTAACTAACTTCATGTCTGACCCCGATGTCTCCGAGCAGTCTCCCTCTTCCGCAAGCGGGAGAAGGCCTTTACTAGTGGGACCGTGGAGGGAGCTATTTCGCGGGCAGCTCGTATATATGCCATGGCAGCAAGGAGCCCGCATTGACATTCCGGGGGACTCGTGCTACGCTGGGTGTGGAACATACGTTCCACATCATGCGCTTCGTGAACGTCCGTGAGCTGCACCATAGCACCCCGAGGGTCGTCGCCAAGGCCAGCCGGGGTGAGACGTTCGTCATCACGAAGAACGGCAAGCCCCAGGCCCTGCTCCTGCCGCTGAACGAGCGCGAGATCGAGGATCTCGTGCTGAGCTCTCCGGCGTTCCTGAAGGAGATCGAGGCCTCCCGCGCGCTGCACAAGAAGCGAGGCGGCATCTCCCTCGCGCAAGCGCGCAAGAAGCTGGGGCTGGTCCGTGGCGCGAAGCGTTGAACTGTCGCCGAGAGCGTTTCGGGACCTCGAGGCGCTGCCCAAGGGCGTGCAGCGCGAGATCCTCGACGCGCTCCGGATCCTAGGGAATTCGTCCTGACCCGGGCCTCCGCGGATCAAGAGGCTTCGCGGCCTCGAGCTCTTTCGATTGCGCGTCAGAGATTTCCGCTGCGTGTTCGAGCTGCATGCCGAGGTCGGGAAGGTGGTCGTGTTGCAAATCCTGGACCGAAAAGACCTTGAGCGAAGACTTAGGCGCCTCTAAGGACCCTCTGAATCGTAGAAAGCGCTACATTGCGGCCCGATAAAACGACGACGGCGGGCGAGGAGAGATTGCCGACCTCCCCCGAAAGGCATGCCGCGATCACGACCGCGGCGGAGGGCTCGATCAGCATCTGGTGGGCGTCGAGCATCCAGCGCGTCGCCTGAAGAATCTCCGCTTCGGAGACGAGCGCGACGCGGTCCACCCGCGATTTCAGTATCTCGAACGGCTTCTCGCCGAGGCCTCCCTCGACGCCGCCCGCGACGGTCTCGATCCCGGGCATCCGGCGGACGCACCGGCCTCGCTCCAGCGACAGCTTGAGCGCCGGGCAGCCCTCATGCTGGACGCCGATGACGGTCGAGTCCTCGAGGTTCTCCTTCACGTAGTAAGCGAAGCCCGCGCCGAGCCCGCCGCCGCCGATGGGAAGCACGAAGGTCCGCGCGGCGGGGGCGTCCGCGACGGTCTCGACCGCCAACGATCCCCCGTTGCCCGCCATGATGAACTCGTCGTCGAAGGCGGAGATGAACGGGCGGCCGGCCTTCGCGGCCTCCTCCATCGCCCACGCCTCCGTCTCGTCGTAGGAGGCGCTCGTCGACTTGATCACTTCGGCGCCCAGCTCGAGGATCGCCTTGTGCTTCGCCTCGTCGACCGAGCTCGGGACGTACACCGCGGCGCGCACGCCGGCCTCCCGCGCGACGTAGGCGACGGCCTTGCCGTGGTTGCCGGCGGAGCAGGTGACGACGCCCGCCGCTCTCTCGGCTGCGCTCAGCTGCGCGAGGCGGAAATAAGCGCCCCGGATCTTGAAGGAGCCCGTGACCTGCATCGACTCGAGCTTGAGGCGGACGGGCGCGCCCAGGAGCTTCGACAAGGCCGGAGAGTCCTCGAGCGGAGTGCGCCGCACGCGCCCAGCGAGATAGGCGGCGGCCTCGGAGACGAGCGCCGCGCTGAGCGGGCGCGCCATTACCTCAGCTTGTAGCCGTAGAGCCAGCGGGAAGGGTTCTTGCCCTTGTTGCGGACCGTGTGGACGGTCTTGGCCGGAACGAGGACCTCTTTCCCCGGCTTGAGCGCCGCGACCTTGCCGCCGATCTCGATCTCGACGCTGCCTTCGAGGACGAGGATGAGCTTGTCCACCTCGTGGACGTAGTCCTTGAGCACTCGGCCCGGGGGGTCGCTCCAGACTCCGAAAGAGAAGCCGCGATTGCTCCAGCTCTTCAGCACGCCGCCTAGGTTCACCGCCATGGCGGCATTTTACCCAATTCCGGCGCCTCCGACTCATTTAGCTGCTCCCGAAAAAAACGGTCTAAACCGTCCATTTCGGTAACATCTTAAATGAGTCGATGCGACTCCTTGATTTTTCGTTCCCGCAACTTTATATTGCCCTACATGCGCAAGGTTCTCATCTTCACCGGCATCCTTCTGGCGATAACCCCATCGCATGCTGACGAAGAGCAGCCGGAAAGCGACATTTCGCTGAAAGCGCCGCTTGGATTGCCGAAGCCGAAGATCCCCGCAGGCAATCCGCTCACCCGCCCCAAGATCGAACTCGGCCGCCTCCTCTTCTTCGACAAGCGCCTCTCGCGCGACAAGACGATCAGCTGCGCGTCGTGCCACAACCCGCGTACGGGGTACGCGGACGCGCGGCCGACGGCGCGCGGAATACGCCGACGCTGCTCAACGCCGCCTATCAGGACTCCTTCTTCTGGGACGGCCGCGTGGCAAGTTGATCGACTGCATGAAGAAAATTAATCGAAGACCATGCTAGCGAGAAACAGCCGAAGCAAATGTAGGAAGAGAATCGTGGCGATATTTGGTAATCGACAATTTAATGAAGGAACAAAGTTGGTCAATCACAGCTGCCTGGAGTGCCAGGACATCGAAGAAGCATTTGCAAGAACGCATTGGATGGATTGGCAGTCTCGGGATATCGATGAGCTTAGGGAGCAGGTTGCCAAAGGATGCCTCATTTCATTCTCAGATGAAGCATTTCGGTTTTTTTTGCCAGCCTTTCTGGTCGCGAACCTAGATTGCGGGCTTTTTGATCGCGAAATTGCACGTGCACTAACAGATCCAAGAAAGTTGAGAGCTAGACTAGGTAGGGACGTCGAGTTTCTGCAAGATGAGAGCCTAATCTCGAATGAGGTTAAGCTCATATCTGAGCGAGCCGCAAATGAACCAGTCGGCCCAAGTGAGTTGGAAAGATTTGATGCAAGAATGAAAGGCTTCACAAAGGATGAGCTAGGTGCAATCGAGGATTTCTTGCATTTTCTCAAAACGCATAGGTCGGAAAAATCACGGCAGGCGATGATTGAGGTCGCGCTATTGACAGTCCGTCGATATTTAGAGAAATGATGTTTCGATTCTCAGTTCTGAGGTCGTATTCTGCTTGCCAGTTCTCATATTCAGACCTAATCCGGTCCCACAATTCTTGGTAGACAATCTCTGCAAGGAAAAGGCTCGATGAAATATTTATCAGAAAAGCAGATTAGTGCCGCGAAAAAGGTAGATCAGTTGTGGCCACGCACGACTCCCATATTCTTAGGACCAATTTGCTGGGAGACGGAAGGCCGCCGCCGTTTAGGGCCGATCCAGCGAACCTACCGTGGCCCACACTGTTGAGTTTCAGCGCCTAGTGGAATTTTCAGCCGTTTGAATAATAGACGAGAACAGGCGTTCGTAAGCCGGTAAAATGGAGGCTTATGAACGAGAAAGAAAAGCCGCACAAGGACGCCGAGGACTTCGTCAAAGGCGT
>JACQBA010000011.1 GCA_016194745.1 Elusimicrobiota bacterium | reverse complement strand
GCTCGACCGTCACGGCCACGACAGATAGATCAAGATGACCGCAAGGGCAACGGCACAAAGCCCTAACGACGAAAAGGAGGAAGACAACGGCTAACGACGAACGACCTCGTTCGGTAACATTTTACGGTGAGTTGACACGGGCCCCGGTCTCCCGGGGTCCTTTTCCTTTCGATCCTCGCTCTCGCGAAGAGTCTTAAGCCTTTTTAGTCGCGTTCTTGATCGGTACAACAACTCGCAGAGCCCGCTTATTGCCCCTGCTGACGCTCACCGTCCAGGAGTTTCCAAGGAAGATCGGGATGACCGGAGTCTTTCCCTTGGCCAGCTTTTTGCCCCACGATCGCAGCAACGTCTCACGCACTGTTCCTTACGACATGACACATCCTCCATGTGATCGAGGACGGTCCGCTACGGCGTTCCGTGAATCCCTTCTCTTCGGCGGGAAGGGAACCTCGATCTAACCCAAACAGCAGGCTATCTCGGTTCCCCTGGTGACGTCTGATTGCGGTCTGACGGTGGAGGCCCGCTGGCCCAATCCCAGCGGTTACAGGGTCCTTAAGTCGATTATGGCAGAGGCGCCGGGAACCCGCAAGGAACTTAAGCCCCAAAATCAATTTGGTCTTAGGACCGACTTTGGAAGGCCTTTAGTCCTATAGTTCACGTCATACCTTCGAGTTGACGAGGATCAAGCGGGAGACCCGGGCCGTGTGCGCCACTGCATATTGATATAATCTCCACGCATGTCGAGGCGGGATTTTCACCTATTTCTGGGCTACACGCTGCTCATCGTCGCATTGTTCTCCTCGCTCATCTTCATGCCCGGCAGTATCCCCGGCAACTTCGGCGACGTTTACAGCTATCACTACCCGATCCGCCATTTGGTCGTCGCGACGCTGCAGGAAGGCCGCCTGCCGCTGTGGAATCCGTACATTTTCGCCGGCATTCCGCTCGCGGCGAACTCCCAAGCGGTGCTGTACTATCCCGCGTCGGTGCTTCACTACTTCCTGCCGCTCGCCTGGAGCTTCAGTCTTGACGCGTTCCTGCATGTCTTCGCGGCCGCGCTCGGCGCTCATCTGCTCTTGCGCCGGAGCGGACTGGACTCGGGCGGCGCGGCGCTCCTGGCGGTCGCGTACGGCCTGTCGCCGTTCCTCGTTTTCCGCATCCCTCAAGGCATCCCGACCCACCTCAACGCGCTTTCGTGGGCGCCGTGGGTATGGCTCGCGGCGCTCTCCTCCAATCCGGCGTGGCTGGGGCTGACTTGGGCGATCCAAGTCCTCTCGGGACACCCGCAATTCTCCCTCCTCAACGGCATCGCCCTCGGGCTCTTCGTCCTCTGCCGCCGCCCGCGTACGCTCGTGCGGATGGCTCAAGCCGCGGGACTCGCGCTCCTTCTGTCCGCCGGACAAGTCCTTCCGACGATCGAGTACCTGCGCCACTCGATCCGTTCGATCTGGGACCCGAGCCTCGCGGTCGGCTACTCGCTGACGCCGGCGTTTCTCGCCACCTTCTTGTATCCGAACGCCTTCGGAAATCCCCAAGACCCCGCGTTCGCGCTGTTTCCGTCGGAGTACTTCGAGATGCTGACCAATTACATCGGCTTAGCGCCGCTAGGCCTCGCGCTGTTCGGCCTGCCGTGGCTGAGGCCGGCGTGGCTCCTGATGGCGGTCGGAGTGTTCTTCGCCCTGGGACAAAACAACGGGCTCTACGTTCCCCTGCAGCGCGCGCTCGGGCTGGATTTCCTAAGAACGCCGTCGCGCTTCACCTATCTGACGCTCCTGGGACTCTGGCTGTCGGCGGGACGGGGTTGGCTTCGCGCTCGGCCTCGCCTGCCGAAGTACGCGGCGGCGGCACTGTTCGCGGTCGCGGCGCTGGACCTCGCGTGGTGGATCCGCCCGTGGGTCTACGCGCAGAATCCGATGGATTACCTGTCGTCTCACCCGTCCGCGGTCAAGGCGCTGCGGGCGGCGGGCGGCCGGTTCGCGACGGACCCGGACAACTTGACGCCGAACAAGTCGATGCAATACCGGCTGTTCAACGTGACCGGCTACGAGGCGTTCTACCCGGCGCCGATCGCCCTCTACACCGCCAAAAGCGAGCGGGCCCCCGCCGCCGACGGCAGCCGCACGTACGTGCGCCGCTGGATGACGCCGGAAATGTCCAAGCTCGGCGTCACGCGCTACGTTACGACGCGCAACGTGGTCGACCAGACGCCGGTCTTTCACGAAGGCGCCACCTACATCTACGGCAACGACGGCGCCCTTCCGATCGTCCAGGGCACCGACGCCGCGCGCTCGCTCAGTCCCGAGCATTGGGCGCTCCGCATGGACAAGGCCACCACCGTGTTGATCGCGCAGCCCGTCTACCCGGGCTGGAAGCTGTGGATCAACGGCCGGCGCTCCGCGTTCCGCCTCGAGGAGGGCATATTCCCCCTCATCGACACGCTTCGACGCGACGATGGGCCGCCCTGGATCGTCCATTTCCGCTATCATCCGACGAGTTGGTTCGCGGGCGCCTGGATCACGCTGGCCGCCTTGGGCGCCTTCGCCGCGTACGGACTGTCTCAATTGATCGGGAGAACCACATGACCGCCATCACGGAATACGCCGGCGCCGCCGGCCTAAACTACCTCGCCGAGGACGCCTTGGTGCGGAGAATCCTGGAGATACGCTTCCCCTCCAAGGAGCGCAAGGCCGGGCTCGAGCGCCTGGACAAGTTCGGAGCGCTGTGCGGCGGAGAGATAGGCCGTCTCGTCGAGGCCGCGCATCAAGACGGGAAGTACGCGACGCTGCGCAAGTTCGACCGATGGGGCCGCAGGATCGACGAGCTCGTCTATTGCCCCGAACAGGTGGAGGCGCGGCGCCTCGCGCACCGCCATAAGGAACTCCTTCCGCCCTCGCCACTCCTCGAGCGCATGACGATGGCGTACCTTTTAAATCAGAACGGAGAGGGCGGCATCACGTGCCCCTTGGCGATGACCGACGGCCTCATCCAGATCCTCGAGTCCCACGGCACGCCCGAACAGAAGAAGCGCTGGCTCCCCCTCCTCTACGACACGTCCGTGCCGACGCCTCTCACCGGCGGGCAGATGGTAACCGAACGCCAAGGCGGCAGCACGGTCTCCGAGAACGAGACCCGGGCCATCCAGCAGTCCGACGGCACGTGGCGGCTGACGGGCCTCAAATGGTTCTGCTCCAATCCCGGCGAGTTGTGGGTCACGACCGCCAAGCCGGAGGGCTCCGAGGCGGTCGGCCTCTTCCTCGTGCCGCGGCGGCTCAAGGACGGAAGCTTGAACGAGGTCCATCTCCTAAGGCTCAAGGATCTGACCGGGACGCGCGGCAAGGCGACCGCCGAGATCGAGTACCGCGGCGCGTACGCGGAATTGATCGGCCGCGTCTCGCAGGGCATGGCGCTCCTTCTCGGCACGGTGCTCGAGGCCTCCCGGATCCACGTCGCGGCGGCGAGCCTCGGCATGGCTCGACGAGCGTGGATGGAGGCCTCCCTCTACGCCAAGGCGCGCATCGTGATGGGCCGGCCCGCGGCGCAGCTCCCGCCGATCGCCGAATCCTTGGCGCGCATCGAGACGTGGCTCATCCCGGCGACTCTCGCGTTCTACGAGGAGATCGCTTGCCTCGAACGGCCCGACCCCGCGGCGGAGGTGCTCGTGCCGCTCCTCAAGATCCAGATCTCCGAGATCGCGACGCGCGCCGTGCGCGAGGCGAGGCTGGTCCTCGCCGGCAACGGGACGCTGCGCGACTTCTCGATTCTGCCGCGCCTGTCGGAGGACGTCCTCATCCAGGAGATCTGGGAAGGGACGGGGCCCATCCTCGCGGGCCACACCCTGAAGGCACTCCGCCGCCCCGCCAGCAGCGCGGGCTTCCAAGAGATTCTCGTCTCCGGAATCGAAAGCAAGCTGTCGGCGAAGGCGCCCGCGGCCCTCAAGACGCTCAAGGAGCTGCGCGCCAAGCTCGAGTCCCGAGCGGGCGCGCTGCGGGCCGATCCCAAGGCCGACGTTCCGGACTCCCTCGACATCTGCTCCGACGCCTATCGCGCGCTCTCGCTGGCGCTTCTCCTGCGCGAGGCGGGCGGGCCGATCGACCCCGACGCCGCGTTCCTGAAGATCGCGGAGCGCACGCAGCGCGCATGCGCGTATTGATCGTCAAGCTGGCGGCGCTGGGCGACGTGCTCCGCACCGCGTCGCTGCTCGGCCCCCTGCGCGCCCGGTACCCAGGCTGCGAGATCTGGTGGGCGACCTCTGCGGCCGCGCGCCCGCTTCTCGAGAAGCATCCCGCGATCCATCGCCTGATCGAGCCTCGCGACCTGCCGCGGCTCCCGGACAAGATCCGGTTCGACCTGGTTCTGAGCCTCGAGGAGGACGCGCAAGCCGCCGAATGGGCCGCCGAACGCTGCCCCGGCGAGTTCGTCGGCGTGTACAACGAGCGCGGCGCGCTGCGCTACACGGAATCCAGCGGCTCCTACTACGACATGAGCCTCCTCAACCGCGACGCCGACGGCTCCCTGCGCACCGCCAACGCGTTGAAGGCGAAGAACCGGATCACGTACGCCGGTCTCTGGCTCCGCGTCCTGAAGCTGCCGGCGCCCAAGTCCCGAGCCGCGCTCGCCCCGGTCCTCCGCTTGGACGCTCGAGACCGCCGCGACGCCGTGGCGCTGGCCCGCACGCACCGTCTAAAGCCCCGGGAAGCGATCGGCGTCAATCCCGGGGCCGGCCGACGATGGCCGGCGAAGCAGCTGACGCCGGTACGGGCCGCGCGCCTGCTAAGCGCCCTGGCGCGCGGGCTCAAGCGCCCGATTCTCCTCTTCGGCGGCCGCGACGAAGCCGCGCGGAACGCGGACATCCTCGAGAAAACCGACGCGCCGGTCATCGACGCGGGGACGCGGCATGGCCTCCGCGAATTCGCCGGCCTCGTGGAGCTCTGCGGCGCGCTCGTCACGACCGATTCCCTCGCGCTCCATGTCGCGACGGCGGTGCGCACGCCGGCCGTCGCGCTGGTCGGCCCCACGTCCTCGGCGGAGCTGGACGCCTTCGGACGGGGTAAAATCCTCCAAGCGAAAGACTGCCGGTGCTTCTATAGGCCGAGCTGCCGCCTCGCGAACAGCTGCCTCGATCGGCTGACGGACGCGGCGATCGTCGGCGCCGTCCGCCGCAGCCTCGCGTCATGACCGAAACGAAGGTCCTCGTCATCTTGACGACCTACAACGAGGCCGGCAACGTCGGCGCTCTCATCGAGCAGCTGTTCGCGCTGGGAGTCTCCGGCCTATCGGTCGTCGTCGTCGACGACTCGAGTCCCGACGGGACTTCGCAGGCGGTCGCGGCGATGAAGCCCCGCTTCCCGCGGCTGCATCTCATCACGCGCGCGGGCCCCCGCGGGCGCGGATACGCCGGGAGCGAAGGCTTCCGCTTCGCCCTGAAGGTCGGGGCGGACTACGCCGTCGAGATGGATGCCGACGGGTCCCATCAGCCGAAGCATCTGCCCGCGCTCCTCGCCGCGATGGCGGAATGCGACGTGGCCGTGGGCTCGCGCCTCGTCGCCGGCGGCAGCGACGCTGAGCGCTCCCCGACGCGCCGCCTCCTCACCGCCTTGGCAAGCCGCTACGCGCGGCTTCTCCTGGGCGCTCCCATCCGCGACACGAACTCAGGCTATCGCAGCTTCAGCCGAAAGGCGGTTCAGGCGATACGCCCGGACACGCTCAAGTCCAGCGGGCCGTCGATCGTGCACGAGATGCTCTATCGCGCCGCGCGGGCGGGGATGCGCTTCAAGGAGGTCCCCATCGAGTTCGTCGACCGCAAGTCCGGCGACTCGAAGCTGAACCTGGGCCGCCTCGTGTCAGGCTACCTGTGGATCCTCCGCCTGCGGCTGGGACTGGACTAATAGTATAATCGAGGCATGGCGACCGACGCGTTGTCCAAGCTGGAAGCGGCCATCTCGCGGCTCAAGTCCGCCGACAAGAAGGAGAAAGCGGCGCTGCGCAAGCTCGTGGGAGACGTCCGAAAGGACCTCAAGCGGACGGTAAGCCTCTCCAAGCGTCTCGCGGCATCGGCGGCGGAGTTCGAGGTGACCTATCCGACGGTCGCTAAGGCCGTCAACGAGATCTGCCGCGAGCTAGCGGCCCTGGGCATCTAGCGGTCGGCGGACGCCTCCGTCCTCCATTCGCCGATCGCTCCATTCCCAAATCGACGTTCATGCGCCGGCTCCGGATCGGCGTACGAGCCACCCCGGGACCAGGACGATCTGCACGCACGCCAGTTCCAAACCAAGTCCGAAGCCCAGCAGGATCGCCTCAACGGCCTTGGCTTTCACGAGAGAAGTGGCGGAGGGGGAGGGATTCGAACCCCCGAGACGCCTTGCGGCGTCTGGCCCGTTTCAAGCGGGCTCCGTTCGACCACTCCGGCACCCCTCCAAAACGACAATTGCGAGTTACGAATGATCAGCAACGAGCGCGGCATGTCTCGCCACTTACGTTATATAAGTGTCCGCGTCTTCCTCAAGGTCCTCGTAATAGGGGACGCTGTACTCCTCGATCGCGACTAGAGGCCTCCCGTCCGCGCAGCCGGCCAGGCTCATGAACAGCGTCGCCTCGTCTCCGGGCTTGAGCTCTTGCCGGAGATGAGGGATGAGCGAGTTCGGCACGGGCATCCACCAGGACGTCTCCCCGCTCTTGATCAAAAGTTCTCGCGTGAAGGCGGCCGCCTCCGACTCCGCGTTGAGCTTGCGGGTCCAGCGCTTGACGAGCTCCCGGCTTTTCTCCGGAATCGGACGCGTCGTCTCCCGATAGATCAATTCGGTGCTGAAGAGGACGTCCTTGACCTCGAAACGCTGCCCCTTTTTGCAGGGGTTCTTCTTGACGATCTCTTGGATAAAGGTGGGAGGATAAAGATCCGGGTCGAAGGTCTCTTCCTCCTCGGCGGCTGGAGGCTCTTCCGTCGCCTTCTCTTCGGCGCGAAGGACGGCGCCGGACAGCGCCACGAACAGAAGTCCCCGCAGCGCCCTATTCCGCATAGTCCCCTAAGTCGGTCAATGCGATCCTGACGGAGTCCCGGACGCCGGCGTCGGCGTCGCTCCGGTGCTTTCGCAGGACGTACCACGCGCGCTCCCCGCCGAGCCGGCCGAGGCCGGCCGCGGCGGCTCCCCGCACCTCGGGCTCCGGATCGGACATCGCGTCCATGAGCGAGTCCACGCCGCGCACGTTCTGGGACGAGCCGAGCGCCTCCGCCGCGGCCGCGCGCCGCGGCGACTTCGGATCGGCCAGTATCTTGGAAAGGAACTCGAGGCCTTCCGTCCTCCCTAATCGCGCGAGATACGCCGCGGCGCGAAGGCTGTCGTCCGCGGAGCCCGCCGTCATCGCCGCGCGGATCGCCTCCAGCGCCGCCGCGTCGCCGGATTTCGCGAGACCGTAGGCCGCCGCCGCCTTGACCGCGGGGTCCGTCGACGTCTCGAAAGCGGACTTCAGCGCGTCGCCCGCCTTCGGTCCGCCGAACTCAGACAACCACTCGATCGCGGTTTTGGCCGTCTCTGCGCCGGAACGCGCCGCCTCGATCAGCAGTTCGACGTCGGACGCCTCCCTGCGCCTGCCGAGAGCACGCACCGCGGCCTCCCGCACCTTGGGATCGGCGTCCTTGATAGCGGCGCGCGGGATGTCCGCGGTCCCGGGGTCCTGCAGTTTTCCCAGAGCGTCCACGATCGCGGCCCGGACTACCGCAGACTTGGTTTCGGATTCCCCCTTCTGCCGCAATTGCTCCCAACCCGTCTTGAGCGACGCCAAGGCCCGGTCATCGCCGATCTCGCCAAGCGCCTCGACGACGGCGGCCGTCATTCTCGCGTCCTGGCCTTGAAAATCGAGCATCTTGAGGAGAGGCTCTACCGCCTTTTTCTTGCGCGTGCGGCCCAGGGCATGGAGCACCTCGGGCTTGCGCTCGGGCGATGCCGCGGCAAGGAGGTCCATCAGCTTGCCGACGGAAGGCCGGGCCTGTCCCGGGACCGCCAGGAAAAGCAGGCAGGCGGCGGCTGCCCCTCCCGACCTTCGCATCGTCTTCACCTTATTTAGATACCAACCCTTCGCCCAAAATGCAAGGCCGAGCCGGGATTTGATACCATGGCCGAATGGCCGAATCCTCCCAGGAGAGCCTGGAGCTTCTGCTCGACGTCTGCCGCCTGCTGTCGTCCAAGCTGGAGCTGTCCGGGCTGCTGACGACCATCATGCAGCTCAGCTCCCGTGTCGTGAATGCGGAGACCGCGAGCCTCCTCCTCCTCGATCCCGCGACGAACGAACTCTACTTCGACGTCGCGCTCGGCCTCGACGAGGAGGTCAGCAAGATCCGTTTGAAGATGGGCCAGGGCATCGCCGGCTCGGTCGCCAAGGAAGGCAAGCCACTCGTCATCAACGACGTGAAGGCCGATCCCCGCTGGAGTTCGATGGTGGACAAGCAGTCGGGCTTCCAGACACGCTCCATCATGGCCGCCCCGATGGAGATCAAAGGAAAGCTCCTGGGCGTCGTCGAGGCGATCAACCACATCGACGGGCCCTTCTCCTACGCGGATCTACATATGTTCGAGGCCTTCGCCTCCCAAGCGGCGATCGCCATCGACAACGCCCGCCTTTTCGCGTCCCTGCGCGAGGAGAAGACGAAGCTCGAGACCGTGTTCGCCCGCATGCACGAGGCCGCGGTCCTGATCGATCACGACGGCAAGGTGCTCCTGGTCAACGAGTCGGCGCGGAAATCCTTCACCGTAGGCGGCAAGCCTCCCGCGACGCTGTCCGAGGCCTTGGCCGACGTCGTCATCACACCCCCCCTCCCTCAGATCATGGCTTCCGACAGGCCGATGACCGAGTTCGAGCTCGTCCGCGAGCAGCCGAAGAAGCTCATTTTGGCCGGATCCGCCTCCGCGTTGGACTTTAAGGGAAGCGACACGATCCCGGGCTGGAACGGCAAGCTTCTGGTCTTCCGCGACGTCACTGAGGAGCGGCGGGAAGAGCTGCTGAAGCGCTCCTTCCTATCCTTGATCTCGCACAAGCTCAAGACGCCGCTCGCCTCGATCACCGGGTACTCCCAGATCCTGCTGGACGATCCCGCGATCACCAGTTCGGAGATGGCCTCCAAAGGCCTCGACTCCATATTCACGCAAGGCCGAAAGCTCACGGAGCTCGTGGAGAAGCTGCTGCGCTTCACGACACTCGAGGACATCGACGGTTCCGCCTTCAGACTGACCCCCTTCAAGGTCGACGACCTCATCGCCGAGACCGTCGCGGGGATGAAGCCGTGGCTCGACGAGCAGAAGGGAACGGTCGTCGCCGGAGCGCCCTCCGGGGCGGTCGCGCTCGGCGACACGGGGCTCATCAAGGACGTCGTCAAGAATCTCATCGAGAACGGAGTGAAGTTCAACGTGAAGCCGGAGAAATCCGTTTCCATTTGGTCAGACGCCAAGGACGGGCAGGTCTGCGTGCACGTCAAGGACCAAGGGCCCGGCATTCCCCCGGAAGATCAGGACAAGATCTTCCGCAAGTTCTACCAGGTGGAGTCGTCCTTCACGGGCCAAGTCGAGGGCTGGGGCCTCGGCCTTCCGTTCGTTAAGAAGGTCATCCAACACCACGGCGGCCAAGTGCGCATCGATTCGCGACTGAACGAGGGGACCGAGGTCGCGTTCACGCTGCCGAAGCCCCGCCAGTAGGGAAGTCCCGATGGAACTGCTGAAGGACGTCGTCCCGAGCGCCTGGGAGCCGTGCCTGGGAGGCGCGGACTACTCGGAGGTCTATGTCGAGGAGTCGAACGGAACGAGCATCCATTTCGAGGATTCGCGTGCGGAGGAGATGACCTCCGGCTCCGACCGGGGCGTCGGCCTGCGTTACCTCCGCCGCTCGTCCGCGCGGACGAGCTCGGGGCTGCCGGCCGTCGAGACCGTCTTCGGCAGCCTCAATCGCGTCGACGCCGATGCGGCGATCGCGTTGAGCCGCCGCCTGCGCGGCACGAGCGCGACGTCGCCTCGGCCCAAGCCGCTCGCGCCGCTGACGACCCATTCCAACCCCGTCGCCAACGCGCCGGAGGGAGTCCCCTTCGAAGCCAAGATCGCGCTTCTCGGGAGCGTCGACCGCGCCATACGGGCGGACGTCCCCCACATCCGCCAGGTCTCGTTGACCTACGCGGAACGCTCCAAGGCGTTCCTCATCGCCACGTCCGAGGGGGACTGCCGCCGGGAGGAGCGCCGGACCGTCATCTTGTCGATCCAAGTAACCGCGGAAAAGGACGGCGTGCTTCAGACGGGTTACGAAGTCATCGGCGGCCTCAAGGGCTGGGAGCTTTTCCTCGAGAAAGACCCGGTCGATGCCGGGATGGTCGCGGCCAGACGCGCCGTCGAGAAGCTAACGGCCCCGCCGTCCAAGGCCGGCGAGATGGCGGTCGTGCTCTCGAGCGCGGCGGGCGGGACCTTCGTCCACGAGGCCATCGGCCACTCCCTCGAGGCCGACCATGTCCAAGAAGGCACCTCTCCCCATTATCGCGGAACGCTGGGCAAGATCGTGGCGCCGGAATTCCTGACCATCATCGACGATCCCACGCTTCCGTTCGCGCGCGGCTCCTACGCCGTCGACGACGAAGGCGTCGCGGCGACCCCCGTGCCCGTCGTCCAAAACGGCGTCCACTGCGGCTACCTCTACGACCGCGTCACGGCCATCAAGGACGGTCTCGCGTCCAACGCGCACGGCCGCCGGGAGTCCTATCACCACAAGCCGATCCCGCGGATGTCGAACCTGTACATCGCCTCGGGAAAGGACGATCCGGACGTCATCGTGAAAGAACTGGCGCGCGGGCTGTTCGTCACCCGCATGGGCGGCGGCCAAGTCGACACGGCCACCGGCGAATTCGTCTTCGAGGTCGAAGAGGGATTCTTCGTGGAAGACGGACGCGTGCGGCACATGGTGCGCGACGCGAACCTTCTCGGCGTGGGCCCCGAGGTGCTCAAGTCGATCGATCGCCTGGGCAGCGACCTCGGCTGGGCGATCGGCACGTGCGGCAAGGAGGGGCAGGGCGTGCCCGTCTCGGACGGCCAACCCACGCTCCGCATTCCCAAACTCCTCGTCGGAGGCGTCCAATGATCGCCGCCGCGGCCGCGCTGTCGCTCTTGTTGGCGGCCGACGCGGCACACGCCGCCTCCAAATCGAAGACGCCCGCCAAGGAGACCCCGTCCATGATCGAACTGTCCCCGGCCGACGCGAGCCCCCAGCAATGGACCGGCACGGCGTCCAACGAGTCGAAGGCGCGCTCGCTCATCATCTCGGACCGCGCTTCGTGGGAGCGGGCCTGGAAGACGTCGATCGGAGCGGACGCGCCCGCGGCCGACTTCGCCAAGCATGTCGCGGTCGCCGTGTTCCTGGGAACCCGGAACACCGGCGGATACTCCGTGGAATTTCTGGAACCCCGCGTCGCCGACGGAAAAGCCGTGATCCGCTTTCGCGAGAAGAAGCCCGGCAAGGGCCGCATGGTGATCCAAGTGCTCACGAATCCCTACGGCGTGAAGCTCTTCCGAAAGACGACGCTCAAGCTTTCCATCGCACAAGAACCCTGATGAGGGCGGCGGTCCTCGCTTTCCTGCTCCCCGTGCTTCCCGCGTCGGCGGGAGAGGAGAAGGGGGCGGGCCCCGACCTCCCGAAAAGGCCGCAGGTCGCCGCGGCGCAAGGCTGGATCAAGACTCCGACCTCCATCGCGCTGTACGACTCCTCCGGCACCGTCGTCCAAGAGCTTTCCACGGGGCAATGGCTGCAGGAGGTCGGCGGCGAGCGCGTCCTCCGCGTCGGACGCGGCGGCGCCTCGTCGAACGGACGATTCGCCTGGTTCTGGGAGCAAGTGGGCGAGGTCCGCAGCCTCCGGTATATGGGGACTCACGGAAAGGAGCTCTGGCGCGACGAGCTCGCAGACGCGCCCCGGAATGTGGAGCCGGCGGCCGTCAGCGAGGACGGCGAGACGGTCCTCGTGGTCGAACGCGACGCGGACGGCAGGGCGGGAGCGGCGCTGTACAACTATCTCGGGCAGCGCCTGCGGAGCGTCCGTAGAGACGGCGTCATCGAGCTCGCGATCCTGTCTCCGGGAGGACGCTTCGCCCTTGTGCGCTCCCATCTCGAAGGGAACGCTCCGCGCTACGTCCGGCTGCCCTCGGATCCCGACGAGATGGTGCGGGATCCGGCCCTCGCCCCCCCGCCGACCGCGGCGCTGCGCATCGACGACGACGGCGCCGTCTGGGCGGGCCGAAAGCGGCTGCATCCCGCCCGCGTCGACCGCTGACACTTGCCTGGCCACTTCGGCGGGCCTATACTAGCTGGGATGCGCGCGATGACGAAGGGCCGAGCGGCGATCCTCCTGGCGGCGCTGCTCGCCTCCGGCGCAAGGGCGGCGGACCCCCCGTCGATCAGCAACGAGGCCGCCGTCGAGACGGAGGAAGACCGCGCGGTCCTCGACATCGCCAAACGCCTCATGGAGGACGCAGGGGCGAGAGTGGCGCTGCGCGACCGCATCCTCCGCTCCAGCCTGGGCGCGAAGGTCCAGAAATCGGACGACGCCGCGATCTCGAGCCAAGAGGCGGATCAATGGATCCGCGAGCACCCCATAGATTCGGCGCGCCTCGCCTACGGCTTCGCGCAGGACGACGCCCACGGCACCAAGACGTTCGAGGCGTCCCTCACGCACCGCATCCAACGGCTGTTCCAGCTCAATCCCAAGAGGTATACGGGGATTTTCGGCCGCCTCAACGCCGCCGGACAGGAGTCCAAGAAGATCAAGCTCGAGCTGAACATCTCCGAGGAAGAGCAGCGGGAATCCCTCAAGCGCATCTTCGACGGACAGAGCGGGACGTTGGAGAAGGCGCCGTCGGGACCGCAAAGCGGAGGAGGAGGCAACGTCGGCCCCGCCTCGGGCGGCCCGTCGACGTTCGCCGGCGCCGCCGTCTACGACCGGCTGAGCACGACCAATCCCACGGGGTACTCCCCGTACGTTCAGGCCTATCAAAGCCGGCTCAATCAGCGCCGAGTGCCGGGCGCGACCAAGCTGGTGGAGACTGGCAAGCTCGACGCGGCGACTCTCCTTCATCCGTTCTTCGAGCTCCGCTTCGACATCGACCGCCTGCATGCGGGCTGGAGATATCAGAAGGCGTGGACTCTCGCCGGGATGCTCGGCCTCGGACGCGAGCTCGGGCCGGACAAGCTCAAGGATCCGAACGTGTTGGCGGAGCTCGAAAAGAAGGGCGCGGGCAAGGAGCTGAGCGAACGCTTCGCGAAGCGGCTCAAGACCCTTGAGCAAGCCGCCGACGCGACGCGGGCGTTTCGCGAGCTCGCGGAGCAGGCGAAGGACCGCTCGAAGATCACGCCCGCGTTCCTGAAGGAACTCGGCCGGCGGCAGAAGAACGCGGCGCGTTGGATCACCGCGGCGTCGCTCGAGGAGGACGTGCAGCGCCTGGAGGCCCTATCCGGCTTTTGGGGCGTCGAGCTCCGCGACCGCATCCAGGCGTGCCCCGCGGAGGAGTCCGCGCGCGCGGCCTATCTCTCGCAAGGCGACAAGCTCAACGATCGCATCAAGAAAGCTCTGGAGCTCGAGACTCGTTCTCTTGCCGATCTCGGCAGTAACGCCTACATTGAGCTCTGGGACCAGCTCGATAAGCGCGTCTCCGAAGCGAAGCGGCTCCGCGCGGGGCTCGAGGACGAGGTCGGCATCCTGTCCACCGTGCCGTACCGGATGCTCGACGCCCATCCCGCGCGCGCATGGTGGCGCATCCTGTTCGATCGATGGATCGTGCGCTTGGCGCCCCGGAGCTCCTGGGCCCGGCGCATCGTCCAGCGGGAAGCCGCCGCGTCGCGGATGCTGGACGTGTTCATGAAGGTCGCCGCGGGAAACTACGCCGCCGCGCGGCAATCGCTTCAGGAAGTTAAGTAAAATCTCTTCATGACCCGCTGGCTCCTGCTCTCAGGCGGAAGCGTCGCCGGAGGCATGCTGCGATTCGCCGTCGCCGGACGTCTGCAGGACCGCGCCGGGGCCGGTTTTCCGTACGGCGTTCTGGGGGTGAACGCGTCCGCGTGTCTCATCGCCGGACTGGTGACAGCGATGTCGCAGGATCGACTGAAGATCGGACCTGAAGCCCGCCTGGTGCTGCTGACGGGTTTTTGCGGGGCGTACAGCACCTTTTCGACGCTCATCGTCGACACGGCCGGTTTCATCCATACGGGTGCGTGGCGCCTGGCCGGAGCGAACATCGTCGCCAGCCTAGTCTTGGGTCTCGCGGCGTTCCGTAT
Source organism: Elusimicrobiota bacterium (assembly GCA_016194745.1). Classification (GTDB taxonomy): domain Bacteria; phylum Elusimicrobiota; class Elusimicrobia; order UBA1565; family JACRDR01; genus JACQBA01. The sequence goes on along the minus strand of JACQBA010000011.1, from coordinate 431,060 downwards.
CGGAGAAGTGCTGGGCAGGGTGTTTTAGGAGCGTCTTTTCATGAACATGCCGACCGCAGGAAAATTGCTGAGGATTTACATCGGGGAAGGAGACAAGTGGCAGGGCCGTCCGCTCTACGAGGAGATCGTCCGCCGCGCGCGCGACGAAGGTCTGGCCGGCGCGACGGTGCTCAAGGGCGTCACCGGCTACGGTCTAGCTCACGGGCAGCTCGGGGCGAAGGACGGCCTGCCCGTCGTCATCGAGATCGTCGATTCGGAAGAGAAGATCGCCGGGTTTCTGCCCCGGCTCGACGAACCCGTTCGAGAAGGCCTCGTCACCATGGAGAAGGTCGAAGTCGTGATGTACCGTCCGAGTGCGTAGAGGGCTTCTGGGTCTGGCCGCCCTCGCGGCGGCCATCGGACCGGCGGCGGCAGCGGACCTTACGGGCGCCGCTGAATCCATTTCCGCAGAATCGCTCCTCAAGCACGTCCAAATCCTCTCCTCGGAGAAGTTCGAAGGCCGCGCGCCCGGAACGAAGGGCGAAGCCCAGACGATCGAGTACCTGACGGAGCAGTTCCGCAAGCTCGGGCTCCAGCCCGGAAATCCCGACAAGACCTACGTGCAGGAGGTGCCGCTGTCGGGATTCAAGTCCCGGGGCACGGCCATCTTCCGGACCGCGAGCGCCGCGCTGCCGATGTCGGTGCCCGACGACGCCATCGTCGTCTCCCGCCGCCTCGTCCCGGAGACGACGGTGTCGAGTTCCGCCGTCGTCTTCGTCGGCTACGGCGTCGTCGCGCCGGAGTTCGATTGGGACGACTTCAAGGACGCGGACGTGCGCGGGAAGACCCTGCTCATGCTCGTCAATGATCCGCAGCTCCCGGACCCGAGGAATCCGAACCGCCTCGACGACCGGAAATTCGGCGGCGCGGCGATGACGTATTACGGCCGCTGGACGTACAAATATGAGATCGCCGCGGAGAGAGGCGCCGCCGCGGCGGTCGTCATCCACGAGACCGGTACCGCCGGCTACCCCTTCGAGGTGCTGAAGGCCGGCTACGAGCACGAGAGCTTCGACGTCCAGTCCTCCGACAAGAACTCCGGACGGGCCGCGGTGGAAGCCTGGGTAAGCTCGTCCACGGCGCGGCGCTTGTTCGCCGCGGCGGGGATGGACTACGACGCGCTCAAGCGGCAAGCCCTCAGCAAGGACTTCAAGCCGGTCGACGTGCCCATGACCGCGGACTTCGCCGTCAAGAACGACCTCCGGACCGTCTCGTCGCGCAACGTCCTCGCGCGGATCGACGGATCGGACCCGAAGCTCAAGGACGAATGGGTCGTATACTCCGCCCATTGGGACCATCTCGGCGCCTCGTCGGCGACGGGCAGCACGCGGACGTACGCGGGCGCCGTGGACAACGCCTCCGGAGTCGCGGGCCTGCTCGAATTGGCGAAGGCGTTCGAGAAGCTCTCTCCCGCGCCGCGGCGCTCGGTGCTCTTCCTTTCCCCCACCGCGGAGGAGACGGGCCTCCTCGGCACGAAGTACTACGTGGAGCACCCGTTCTATCGGATGAGCAAGACGCTGGGCGTCTTGAACCTCGACTGCATCAACGTCTGGGGACGCACTCGGGACATCGTCTTCATCGGCTTCGGGCAATCGACATTGGACGACGCGGTGGTCCTCGCCGCGCGCCGCAAAGACCGCATCGTCATGCCCGATCTGGAACCGGAGAAAGGCCTCTTCTACCGCTCCGATCATTTCGAGTTCGTGAAGAAAGGCGTCCCCGGTCTTCGGTACGCCGCCGGCGCGGACTTCGTCGGCAAGCCCAAGGATTGGGGCTTGAAGAAGCGCGCCCAATACACCTCCGAGGACTACCACAAGCCGTCCGACGTAGTGAAGGCAGACTGGGACCTTTCCGGGGCCGTAGAGGACCTTCGCCTTCTATTCGAGGCCGGCTGGCGCATTGCCCAAGCCGACGCCTTGCCCGAATGGAAGCAAGGCGCGGAATTCAAGGCTCGCCGCGATTTTACCTTGGAATCTCGGTAGTTTTTGACGAGCCGCGGGTGGGCCCTTAGCCCCATCCGAGACTATCCCGATCAGCCCATGATCTTACGGCCGGCGCGGCTATTATATAGTCAGACCCAACGCGATGATCGATTCTTTTCCGCCAGGTCAGGATCCTGAAGACCGAGCGCCCGTATACATCGTCACGAGCCTGCTCGGGACGGGCGCGGTCTTCGTCCTTACCATGACTATCGTTTTTTCGCGCGGGCCCAATCCCCACTTCAGCTCGCGGGCTCGGCACGCTGCCGATAGGGACGATACGCTGCCGATCATCGCCGCCTCATCCACGGAGCACCATTCGGAGACACCCGGCTCCATTTTCGCCCCGCCCAGCGCCAGCCGGCCGGCCATGGGAGCGGTGTCCGACCCGCTTAGGGCGTCTAGCTATGCGTCCGCACGGCAAGCGGCCGTGATCGACTCCCCCTCACCCGCCGACGAATCGGCGCAGTCCGTGGCCGACGGTTTCGGGACGTTCATCCGAAAAGCCCGCATCGACCGCACGTCGCTCATTCGTTCCGGCGGCGCGCAGGGCGCGGCGGACGCCTCGGACCTGCGCGACGCCCCCGCGGGAATCAGCGCGGCGGCCGAATCGACGCGCGCCAAGTTCCCCGCTCTCGGCATCGAGTCGATCCGCGGCGCGCCGTCGCCGAAATCGATCGCGGCCTACGCGCCGGTGAATCCCGGACCCGGCCTCGCCGCCGGAGGAGCGGTGCTGGTGCCGGCCTCGAGAGCTCAGGCTCAGCGGCCCGCTAGCCTCGCGGGACGGCTCACGGGCTGGTTCCGCGGCAACGGCGCCTCCGGCGAGCTCGAGACGGGAAGCAAGGGAGTGCGCGCCACGAACGTCCCCGGCCTCGGCGGCGGCGGCGAATTGGAACGCTCCGTGTACTCCAAGGGCGCGACCCTCGACTTGATGGGCGTGCCGGGCGGCGGCCCCGAGACGCGGCTGTCGCAGCTGCGGCAAGGCGAGACGCTCACGCTCAAGGGCGAGACGAAGGACGGCTGGGTGAAGGTCCAAACCCAGCGGCTGAGCGAGCTCAACAAGAGCACGGGAAAGTGGGAGCCGACCGAGGGCTGGGTGAAGAAGGAGGCTGTCAGCGACGACGCCGGCCTCGCGTCCCTGCTCCAGTCGCCGCCCGCCAACCAGACGCGCCAAGCGTTCGTGGACGCCGTGAAGCGCTATGAGGGTACCCCGTACAGATACGGAGGCACGAGCCCAGGCCGAGACGGGGGAGTGGATTGCTCGGGCCTCGTCGTCGCCGGGCTCACCGACACGGGATTCAATCGCATCCCCCGGACTGCCGCCGACCAGCAGCGCGCGTCGGCGCGCATCGACGCGTCCCAGCTCAAGCCAGGCGATCTCGTCTTCGACGGAGACCCCGCGCATCACGTCATCATCGTCATCGACGGCGGCCAAGCCATCGAGGCGCCGCAGACGGGGATGACCGTGAGCCGATCCTCGCTGTCCCAGCGGATCTCCTCGATGCGGGATCCCCACCCGGCGTCCCTATTGCCCTAATGAACCGCCTGAAGCTCGGATCGATCTCGGACCGCCGCGCCCTCGTCCTTGGAGCGGCGCTGCTCGCGCTGACCGGCGTCGCGATCGGCTCGCGCCGGTTCGCGCATCGAAGCGAAGCCGAATCCGCGGCGGTCATCGAACTCCCGATCGCGGCGTCCAGGCTTCCCGACGCGAGCGCCGTCACCGACACCGCTCCCGCGGCAGCCGGCGAACCAGCGCGACATCGGTTTCGCCCGTTCGACTCGCCCCCGAGTCCCGCAGTTGCCGCGATCCCGACTTCCGCCGCCCGCGCGGAGCGCGCCCCCTCGGTCGGAGCACCCGCCGCCGCGGCTTCGACGCGGGTCCTCGACACGACGCCCTCCTCGGCCGATCCTGTCCTGCGCGACGCGCCCGCGTCCGGTTTTCGCGGCGGCGCGGCGCCCAGCGTTCTGACGTCCGCGGAGCGCCTGACGCCGGTGTCCGAAGCGGCGGGACGCCCGGCGGACGCTTTCTCGCCCGCTACGGCATCCGCGAGTCTTCCGGCCGATCCGAGCATCTCCGCCCTTCAAGGGAAAGTCCCAAGTCCGCTGATCAATCCGTGGCAGGGAGCCGCGAAAAATCAGTTGAACGGTTCCGCATCCGACGCCGTACGTTCGGGGCTTTCCAAATTCCGCGGAATTTTCTTTTCGATGGACGGCCAGCACGCGGGGACCGACGGCGTCGCCGGCTCGGACTCTCGACAGGCCCCGGCCAGATCGCAGTCGGGCGCCCCAACGGTCTCTGGTCAACCCGTCGCCCGCACCGTCTACGCGAAGTCGGACGGTACCGACATCCTGTCCAATCCGTCGAGACCCGGACCCGGCGGATCGGAGGTGTTGTCCCAGACCCTTCGCGGGCAGCCGTTCGAGGTGATCGGCGAGACTCCGGGCTACGTTCACGGCCGCTCGCCGACGCTTTCCGATTACAATCCGAAGACCAATCGCTTCGAACCGACGGAGGTGTGGCTCCCGACGTCCGCGGTCACCGCGGAGCGCCCGTCTCCGGCGGCTCAATCGCAGCCGCAGCAGACGGCCCGGGCCCCTCAAGCAGCGCCGCAGGGTTCCGCCGCGCCCGTGACGATCGATCCCGCCACGGCAGGCACCTGGCGCGAGGCGTTCGTGCGCACGGTCCGTCAGTTCGAAGGAACGCCCTACCGCTGGGGCGGCACGACGCCCGGAGCGGGAGTAGACTGCTCGGGGCTCGTCGTCGCGGGGCTTCGCCATATCGGGTTCAACGGGATCCCGCGCACTGCCCGGGACCAACAGCGCGCGTCGAGGCCGCTGACGGACGCCTCGCAGCTCAGGCCGGGCGATCTCATTTTCGACGGCAATCCAGCGAAACACGTCGTGATCTACATGGGAAACGGACAGACGATCGAGGCGATGAACCAGCGTTACGGGGTCGTCGTGATGTCCGCCAATCAGCGCATCGCCGGAATGCGCCAGCGCTCATACGGCCAGTTGGGGCCCGACTAGGGCTGAATCAGGAGGACGGCTCGACGCGCCACGGGCGCGGATTGTCCCCGCCGTCGGAAGCTCGGGCGCCCGCCGTCACCAAGCGCTCCACCTGCTCCCGCAAGTACTCCGCCTCGTAGGGCTTCGTGACGTACATCGCAGCGCCCATCTCGAGCGCCTTCATCGCGATGCCCATTTCGTTCTCGCCCGTCAGCATGACCACGGTCAGTTCCGGATCGATGTCCCGGGCCGCGCGCAGAACGGCGAGGCCGTCCATGCCCGGCATGCATTCGTCCAGGATCATGAGGCGGGGACGCTCGCGCTTGACGGCTTCAAGGGCAGATTTGCCCTCGCCGGCCTCGCACACCTGGAAGGACTTCTCCAGGAGCAAGACCAACGTCTTGCGAAGATCAGCGTCGTCGTCGACGATTAGGATTTTGGGAGGCATGCAGACCCCCGAGGCGAACGTCTATATTAGTGTAATAGTTCTACCCCCAGGGCGCAAGGGAACCACGAAATAAAGCGGCGCCGAACGTGACGAGACTATGACAGCGCGCCTCAGGCCGCGAGCGCGGCCGCCGGCACCACATCGATCATGTCCGACAGCATCAGGTGCATGAGGAGGTGCTGCTGCGGCTTGGTCAAGGACGCCTTCAGTTCCCCGTAGGCGGCTCGTCCGTCGCGCAGCCGTTCGGCCAACCCGAGACCGCCGTGGCGCTCTTCGACGAACTTCACATGGTTTCGGTTGGATCCTTCCGGAACGTAAAATCGATGGCACGGAATGGGGCCGGGAAACAGCCGTCGAACGTCTCCGGCGCGCGCCTGAGGGTCCTCCCAGTAGGGCCCGTGCAGGAACGGGGACGGCTTCCCCTCGTGGACTGGCGGCGCCTCGATCGTCGCGCTTTCCTTGATCCGCACCTCGGGCTTGAGGCGCACGAGGGCGTCGGCCGGAGGCTCGCGATCCGCCAAGCGGCGCATCGTCCGGCGGAGAGAGCCGTCCTCGCCGAGCGAATCGATCGCGTTGGTTCCCTTGGACATGATCTGGAGCATGTCGCCTCCGACGGATCCGTTGACAAGCCCGGCGAAGGTCTCCTCCCGGGTCGCGAACGTCTGTTCGCCTCCGCGGTGGCCCCAATAGGCGCTGCCCGGATTGTCCTTGGCGATCTCGTGGTACCATTGGTCGATCCCCAAGGCGAAACCCTGCGCGACCGTCCGTAGGATCGCGTCGTAGTCCTCCCAGAGGTCGCGCGCCAGGGACTGCGGGACGGCGCGGTCCAGGGCGGCGCGGATGAGGATGAACGCGGCGCTCGCGTGCTGCAGCGCGAAGTGCACGCCGGAGGAGAACAGCGGGTCGACGAAGTAGGCGGCGTCCCCGACCCGGATCTCGCCGGCGTCGAAGTCGCACATCCGCTCGCTGATGCGCGAGTAGTTCGTCGCGGTAAGGAACTTGTCCGAGACGAGTTCCGCGTCCTTGAGCAGTTCGCCCAAGAACCGGACGCTCTTCGCCTTCCTCATGAAGGTCTCCGGGTCCGTGTAGCGCTTCCCCGGCTGCTGCAGGACGGACGGGTCCGTGACCATGCCGAGGGAATGCGTCCGGACGCGGCGTCCTTGGATGATTTTCGGCACCGGGATGTACCAGAACCAGCCGTCCTCGAAGATGAAGCAGCCGATCGGGGAAAGGTTCTTTTCGCTAAAAAGGTTCCAATCGCCGGGAACGCTTTGCGGCGGCTTCGCGCCGACTACGTGGTTCCAGATCGCGATGTTGCGGTATTGGGAGAGGAACGGCTTGTTGCCGACGATCGTGCTGCTGCCGGTCCGGCCCGAGCAGTTGACGAAGATCCGCGCGCTCGTCTCGCCGGCGTCGCCGAGCTCGATTCGAGTCACGCCGCCGGCCCGGCGCACGGCAGTGACGGGTGTTCCCTCGAAGACCTCCGCTCCGCTCGAGCGGGCGTGCTCGAGAAGGATCTGATCGAACTCGGGCCGATTGCAATGGATCGACCAGCGCAGGTGTCCGTCCTTGCGCCAGGCCGCATGCTCGAAGTACGTGGGCCACGGGCGGTCGGACCAGGCGTAGTAGCCGCCGAACTTTTTCACCCAGCAGTCGCTCGCCAGCACTTTCGGTAGAGCCCCGCTCTCTTGCAGCACGGGGATGACGCTGTGGACGAAAGACTCTCCGATATGGTCGCGGGGGAAGAATTCCGCTTCGAACACCGCGACGCTCAGCGCCGTCTCGCGCGCCAGCCGCGCCGCCAGCGTCGCGCCCGCCGGGCCTCCGCCCATGATCGCAACGTCGTATGTCCTGCCGTCGAACGCACCCATGTTTCCTCCATTCCCCTTCTCGAACATTATACGGAGGCCCTGGAGACGGCAGGAATTGAGAAAATTGAAACTCAGTATTGAGCGCGCGCTTGAGTTAGACCGCGCCGCGCAAACGACGCAGCGCCATCGCAAAACCCGTCCACACCAGGACGCAGCCGGCCAGGGAAGCGAATACGGCGAAGGCGCGCCCGGGTATTGCAAGCGCTTCTCCGGTATGAAGAAAACGGAGCCAGACCCGCCAGCGCTGCCCACGACTGTGGGTCTCATACGGCTCCCACTTGAGGATCGCCTTCGTCTCAGGGTCTATCGTCAGGTTGTATCTATGCGGCGGTCCGAGCGCGCCGCGGACCTCGATGGAAGCCGAAGCGGGAGAGCCCGGGTCCTTAGGCAGCCGCAGCGTGATCGCCGTCCACGCCGGCACCTTTTCCCGCGCGGCGTCCCACAAGGCGTCTAGACCCGCGAACGCCGCAGCCGCGGCAGGATTCGGAGCATCCTTCGCTTTGCTCTTAGTCTTGCCGTCGTCGCGCTTTCTTCCTGAGTCCGCGGCCGCGGAGGCCGGCGCCGGGCTGCCCGCGAGACGGTATAAGAGCGCGTTCGCCCACGGATACGACATGACCGCGCCCGAGACGGTGATGATCGAGAGCATCGGTAGCGCCCAGAGGCCGAACACGTTATGCCGGTTCCAATCCTTGGCGCGGCCCTTCAATCGACCGTCCAAGATCGCTGATTTCCGGAACCCCCCCTTCCTAGGCCACCACAAGAAGAAGCCCGAGCAGACCAAGCCCAGGAAGGCAAGATTCGCGGCGCCCGTGATCGGCCGACCGAAATCCTTCGAGCCGAGCCAGCGGTGCAGATCCTCTACCGACTTAAAGAACAGACGCGCGCGCGAAGCACGGTCGAGCAGCCGGCCGTCGTGGGCTCCGAACAGCACCGTGCGCTGGGAGCCGAAGAGCACGATGGCGGCCGACTGAGGGTCGGCGCGCAAGACCACGGCCGTCGGCTTGGCGGCGCTCTCGAGGCCGACGGCTCGAGAGACCAACGCCTCTGGTCTCGCGCGCTCCGAAGAGGCGGCCGGCAGAGGGTCGCGTTCGACGCGCGCCAAGATCCACGGCTCGAACGCCAGCAGGACGCCGGTCGCCGACATCAGCAGGACGACCAGGCCCGCCGCGCAGCCCGTCGCGAGGTGGCACCAAAAAAGGACGGGCCTCATACTTCTGCCCATCTCCTAAGAAGGTTGTGGTACACGCCGGTCAATTGTATGGCGGCGGAACTCTCCGGCTGGCCGCGGCCGACGGTCTGGATAGCGCTGTCGAGATCGAACAATAGCGTGCGGTCCGCGTCGTCGCGGACCATGCTCTGGATCCAGAAGAAGGAGCACAGTCGCGCGCCTTTCGTCACGGGACGCACCTGATGGAGGCTCGTCGCGGGATATAGGGCCATGTGCCCAGCGGGGAGCTTCAAGGCGTGCACGCCGTAGGTATCCTCCACCACAAGCTCGCCGCCTTCGTACTCGTGGGGCTCGCATAAGAACAGTGTCGCCGACATGTCCGTCCGGATGCGGTGCGGCGTTCCGGGCACCTGCCGGATCGCATTGTCGACATGGGTCCCGAAGGCCTGGCCGCCCGCGTACCGGTTGAACAACGGTGGAAACACCTTGAGCGGGAGCGCTGCGGACAAGAACAACGGGTGCCGGCTCAGCGCCGCCAGGATCGCGTCTCCCGCTTCCCGGGCCGCCGGATGATCCTCAGGCACTTGCATGTTGTTCTTAGCGAGGGCCGATTGATGGCCCGCCGTGACGCGGCCGTCCACCCATTCGGCGCCCGTCAGGAGACCGCGGCAGCGAGTGACCTGCTCCGCCGTCAATACGTCCGGAATGCTCAATATCATTGTTAGAACTCCACGCTCAACGTTCCCTGCACCCATCGGCCAGGACCCGGGATGAAATGTCCGCCGCTGAGACGATCGATATAGCGTTCGTTCGCCAGATTATAGGCGTTGAACCTCAGCGTCAGGCTCTTGGAGACTTTCTTGGATACCATCGCGTCGAAGGACGAATAGCCCGGAGCATATCGGCGCGTGTTCGTCGACGCGCTGTAGCGGGCGCCTACGTACTGCGCTCCGCCTCCGATCTCGACGTCCCACGGCAGCCTGAACGTGGACCAGACGTTGGCGGAGTGCCGTGGCGTGTTCGCAAGCGGCGAACCCAACTCCGTCGCGTTCTTGGAGCTGAGAACTCTGCCGTCCATGTAGGTGTACCCGCCGAAGACGCTCCAGCGGGACATCGGGCTCCCGGCGACGTTGAACTCGACGCCGTCCACGCGCTGGACCCCTTCAAGAACGACGAAATCGGCCGCCGAGGTCGGGTCCTCCGTCCGAGCGTTGATCTTCTCGGTCCGAAACAGCGCGGCGCCGACGCTCAACCGCTCGCCGAAGAGATCCCATTTCGTGCCGACCTCGTAGCTGCGGCTTTCCTCCGGATCGAGATTCGGAGAGTTCACCGAAGTCGCCGTGTTGGCGAGGGTCAAGCCTTCCGCGGACGGATTGAACGACGTGCCGTAGCCTGCGTACAGGCTGCCGCTGGGGACAGGCTTGAAGACGAGACCCGCCCGCCCGCTGATCATCTCGTCGCCGCGGGTCAGGAGCGTCTCCGGGCCCTTCACGGGGATCGTCCGGACGCTGGAGCCGAGCTTGTCCCAGCGAGCGCCGCCGCTGAGCTCCCACTTTTCGCCGAACCGCATGGTCTCGAAAGCGTAGACGCCATGCGTCTCAGCCTTCCCGAACGTGAACGTGCTCGGAAGGATCGAGAACGTGTACGGCGAGCTCGGGTTCGGCGATGAAAGACTCGTCACGGGACCGGTCGCCCCGCCGCGCGGCGTGTTGTTGGACTCCTCCCGAGCCACCTCGAGCCCGGTGACAAGCGCATGGTCCACCGAGCCCGTCTTGAAACGCAGCGTCAGATCAATCTGGTTCGACAGCACCGTATCGGTCTGATCCCGCCCCTTGAGTTCGCGCGTCACGTTCGTGCTGTTGTTGGCGGCGAAGCGAGGCGTCGTTATCAGCGATTCCCGGTACGTCCTCCCGTAGCGCGTCAGGTTTCGAAGGGTCGAGCCTCCGTCGAATTCATGGGACAGGATGACCGTGGGCACGTCGGTGAGCGTTCGTTCGAAGTCGCGGTCGATGAGCCCGTAGTAGTTGCTGAAGTCCGTGGGCGGCGCCTTGCCGCGGTAGGCGACGAGCGCCGTGTTCGTCTCCGGGACCCACGGAATGCCGTAGTCCGGCTGATTGTACTGATCCAAGTGAAGATAGGTCACCGTCAGCTTGGTCGGAGAGCCGAGGCCGAATAGGAAGGCGGGCGCGGCACCCCATCGACTGTTGTGCGCGACGTCCCGCCCCGGCACCGCCGCATCGTGCCAGAGCAGGTTGAGCCGGAACGCGGATCGCTCCCACCCGAGCGGCGACAAGGGCTGGTTGACGTCGGCCGTGACGCGCTTGTAGTCGGCGCTGCCCATGCTGATCTCGCCTCTTCGGAACGCGTCCGCGCGAGGCATCTTGGTCGTCATGTTTACCGACCCGCCGGTCGAACCTCGCCCTCCGTAGGAGGACGCCGGACCCTTGACCACCTCGATCTGCTCAAAATCGAACGGATCCCGCGCGTAGCCGCCGAAATCGCGCACGCCGTCGATGAAGATGTCGGTGCGCGCGCCGAATCCGCGGATCGAGAGGTTGTCTCCGGCCGGTACGCCGCCTTCCCCGGCCTGGATGCTGATGCCGGAGACGTTCCTCAGCACGTCCCGCAGCGTCGTCGCGCCCTGCTCTTGGATCACAGCTTGCGGGACGATGGTGACGGTCTGCGGGATGTCCCGCAGCGGCTGGGTGTACTTCGGGGACGACGGGCCCTCGGGCTTGTAGGACTTCCGCTCGCCAGTAACGACCACTTCCGGCAGCTTCGCAGGATCGTCCTGCGCCCATGTCTTCCTGGCCGCGCTTGAGAGGATCGCGACGCCGAAGGTGCCGGCCGTCACCACCCTGCCCCACTGCCGGCAATGCAGCCCGCGCGCCGACTGCCATTGCCTGCATCTCCAGACGAAGATCTCGAAAAATTGGCGCCCTCTCTTGGTGTTACGTTTCATGATGTCCTCTCATTATGTCTCATCGAAGCTCGAATCGGATCGGCAACGTCACCTGGCACGGGACGGCCTTTCCGGAGGCGTCGTACGCCGGAGTGAAGACCGCCTGGCGGACCTTGCGGAGCGCCACCTCGTTGAGGAGCTCGTAGGCACCCTCCAAGAGGCGGACGTCGAGCACTCGTCCTTCGGAGTCCAGCAGCACGGACAATGTCACGCGGCCGTCCTTGCCCTGCTGGCGCGCCAAGATCGGATAGTCGCGCGAAGTGATGAAGTTGCGGATCCACCGCGGCTGACGCGCCGTCTGCGACGCCGGGACGTAGACGCCATGCCCTTCGCCGGTCCCTCCGCCTCCCGTTCCTTCACCTGCCGCCTTGCACGGCTCGGGACAAAGCGTGGATTCCTCCTCCGCTGGCTGGGCCGCCGGCCGGACGTCCTCGGGGGGAACCGAGGGAGCGGGAGCCGGCCCCTTCGGCGGCGCGGTCCACGCTTCAACAGAGCGGGTCGCGCGGCCTCCGCCGGGGTTGGGCGGAACCATCGACACCAAAGAGAGATCGAGCTCCGCGACGATCGGGGCCGGGACGCCTCTGAACGCGGCATAAAATCCGGCCCACGCGCCGGCGTGCAGTAGAGCCGAAATCACGCAGCTTCCGAGCAGGCCGCCGACCAGCCAGCGCTTGACGGTCATCCTCAGCGCACTGCCGCCAGGGCTACGCGCGTCACGCCCGCCTGCTTGATCGAATCCAGCACGCCGACTACCTCTCTATAAGGCAACGCGCCGTCCGCCGCCAGCGTCACGCGCACGCCGGGATCCCGCTTCGACTCGCGCGCTAGATTGGCCTTCAGCCCGTTGATGTCGACCGTCTGATCCATCAGATGAAGCGCGCCGGAGGAATCGAGGGTCACGCTCAGCGCCGGGGTCGCGGCCGTTTCGGCGGTGGCCGCCTTCGGGAGGTTCACATTGAGGCCAGACTCGGTCACGAAATGGGCCGTGACCATGAAGATGACCAGCAAGACCAGCATGATGTCTACCATCGGAGTGACGTTGATGCCCGTCACCGTCCCGTCGTCGCTCGAATCCATGGCGCTCACAACCGGACTCTCTCGTCCGCCGTCCGGGCGCGGCGGTTCGACGATTCATCCCTAAGGAAGGCGAGGAGAAAGTGGATCAAGCTCTGCGCGTTGGCGCACTTCCTCTTTAGCCTGGACTGGAAGGCGTTGTTGGCGGCGACCGCCGGGATCGCGACCAGGATGCCGAACGCCGTGGCGACGAGCGCCGACGAGATGCCCGCCATCACGGCTGCGGCCCCGGTGCCGCCGGTCGTCGCCAAATCGTTGAACGCCTTGATCACGCCGAGCACAGTCCCGAAGAGCCCGACGAACGGGGCATTGTTGCCCAGCGTCCCCAGCGCGATGAGGTTCTTCTCGAGACGGCCGCGCTCCAGGATGAGCGCCGAGGTCATGGCCTCTTGGACGGAGGCGGGGCCCTTTCCGATCGCCTCAAGCCCCGCGATCGCCACGCGCGCCTCGAGGCCTGTGCTCGCGTGCGCCGCTTGGCGCGCGCCCGCCAAGTCCCCGCCGTCCAGCCTCCGCGAAAGCGCGTCGAACAGCGCCGGGAAGTCGGACGCTTCGGATTGAAACACCCTCCAACGCTCGACGATGACGCCCAAGGACGCGATGCTCGCGGCCACGAGCCCCCACAGCACCCAGACGTCCCCGACCAACGCGATGCGCTTGAATATCTCGATCATTCCGTTCTCCTCGATTTGAAATTGAGTTTCAATTTACAAAACCGACGCCAGGTCTGTCAATCGATATTTGATACTGCATTTCAATTTACGAAGCGGCGGCTGAATCTTCCGTGCTTGTGCTGTCAAGCCGTTGACTCCGCCGCTTCAAAACGGCGAGAATATAGGCCCATGAACCCCCTCCAGGAGACCCCCGAAATGGAATCTGCCTCCCAGCCCAAGGCCTCGACCGCGCAGCTGAGCATCGACACCATCCGCACGCTGTCGATCGACGCGGTCCAGCAGGCGAAGAGCGGACATCCCGGCGCGCCGATGGGACTGGCGGCGCTCGCCTACACTCTTTGGCAGGAATTCCTCCGCTACGATCCCGCCGACCCGATCTGGCCCAACCGCGATCGGTTCGTCCTTTCGGCGGGACACGCGTCGATGCTCCTGTACTCGCTCCTGCACCTCGCCGACGTCCAGGCGGTCGACGAGGAGTACAATCCCCTCGGCCGGCCCGCCGTCTCGCTCGACGAGATCAAGCGCTTTCGCCAGCTCGACAGCGCGACTCCCGGACATCCGGAATACCGCTGGACGACCGGCGTCGAGACGACGACCGGCCCCCTCGGCCAGGGCCTCGGCGTCAGCGTCGGGATGGCCATCGCGCAGCGCTGGCTCGCGGCCCAGTACAACCGGCCCGGTTTCGAGATTTTCGACTACGACGTCTACTCGATCTGCGGCGACGGCTGCATGATGGAGGGCGTCACGGGCGAGGCGGCCTCCCTGGCCGCGCACCTCAAGCTCGCGAACCTCTGCTGGATCTACGACAGCAATCGCATCACCATCGAGGGCAAGACGGACCTCGCGTTCTCGGAGAACGTGGCCGAGCGCTTCAAGGGCTACGGCTGGAACGTCCTGCACGTCAAGAACGCCAACGACTCCGGCGAGGTCGGCCGCGCCCTGTCCGCGTTCCAAGACGCCCAGGACCGGCCGACGCTCATCATCGCGGAAAGCCACATCGGTTTCGGCGCGCCGAAGAAGCAGGACACGGCGCACGCGCACGGCGAGCCTCTGGGCGACGACGAGGTCCGCGGCGCGAAGCAGGCGTACGGCTGGCCGGCGGACGCGAAGTTCCTGATCCCGAGCGGGGTCAAAGAGGACTTCGCGCGCGGCATCGGCCGCCGCGGCGGCGACCTGAGGTCCGGCTGGCAGAAGCTCTTCGCCGAGTACAAGACGAAGCATCCCGAGCTCGCTGACCAGATCGAGCGGATGCAGCGGCGTGAACTCCCGGCCGGCTGGGACAAGGACATCCCCAGCTTCCCGGCGGATGAGAAGGGGCTGGCCACCCGCGCGTCCTCGGGCAAGGTGCTCAACGCCGTCGCGAAGAACGTTCCGTGGCTCATCGGCGGCTCCGCGGACTTGGCGCCTTCGACGATGACGCTGATCGCGGGCTCGCCGGACCTCCAGGCCGCGACGCCGGAGGGCCGCAACCTCCGCTTCGGCATCCGCGAACACGCGATGGGCGCGGCCTTGAACGGCCTCGCGCACAGCAAGGTCCGGGCCTTCGGCGCGACCTTCCTCAACTTCCTGGACTACTGCCGCCCGTCGGTCCGCCTCGCGGCGCTCATGGAGATCCCGACGATCTACGTCTTCACCCACGATTCGATCGGCCTCGGCGAGGACGGTCCGACGCACCAGCCGATCGAGCACCTGGCGGGCATGCGGGCGACCCCCGGGCTGCTCGTGCTGAGGCCGGCCGACGCCAACGAGGTCGCCGAGCTTTGGCGCGTGGTGATGCCGCAGCGCCGGCATCCCGCGGCCTTCGTCCTCTCGCGCCAGGCGACGCCGACGATCGACCGGACGAAGTACGCGCCGGCCTCCGGCGCAGCCAAGGGAGCCTACGTGGTCGCGGACGCCCCCGACGGCAAGCCGCAGGTCCTGCTGCTCGCCACCGGCACCGAAGTGGCGCCGACCCTCGCGGCCTACGAAGCCCTCAAGGCCGAAGGCGTCGCGGCCCGCGTGGTCAGCATGCCGTCCTGGGAGCTTTTCGAGCAGCAAAGCGACGCCTATAAGGCGTCGGTCCTGCCCGCGGCCGTGACGGCCCGCGTCTCCGTCGAGGCCGCCTCGCCGCTCGGCTGGGAGCGCTACATCGGCATGACCGGGCAAGCCATCGGCATGCGGCGCTTCGGCGCGTCGGCGCCCGCCAAGGACCTCGAGCGCAAGTTCGGGTTTACCGCCGAGAACATCGCCGCGGCCGCCAAAGCACAGATCGCCAAGGCCGCCGGCCGCTGACCCATGCGCGCCGCGTACGCCGCGCTTGTTGCGGCGACGCTGTTTTCGGCCCGCGCTCAATGCGAAGCGCTGTCGCCGGTCCCGCTGGATTGGCGTGTCTTGGCCTCCGGCCCCGAGCGCGTTCTCTTCCTGGGCGACTCCCACGACTTCAAGGACGCGCGCCTCGAGCTCGCCTCGAGCATGGACCGCCTCCGGGAGGCCGGCATCACACATATCACCCTGGAGATGCTGCCCGCCGACGCGCAGCCGTGGCTGGACCGGTTTCATGCGGACGGCTCCTGCCGCGGGACGATCCGCGAGCACATGGAGCGGTTCTGGCAGGACGGTCCGGACGATCTCGCCGACGCCTATCTTCAGCTGTTGGACAGGGCGCGGTCGGCGGGGATCAAAGCCGTCGCCATGGACATCCGGGAGAAGTACAAGAGGCGGCTAAGGCCTCAGCTCGTCCCGCAGGACTGCTCCTGGCGCCTGCCGGCGGCGGAGGCAGACTACGAGGCGGCTTTGGCCGCGTGTCCGGTCGGCCACGATCCCCGCGATTGCGCCATGGTCTACCGCATCGCGCAGACGCTGGCCGAGGATCCTCGGAGTCGAGTCCTGGCCTTCGTCGGAGCCTGGCATGTCCGGTCGTCTCGGCAGCCGGCGCTGCTCTCGTCCCTCCACGGCGCGCGCTCGCGCAGCTACAGCTTCCTGACCGAGCTGGTCGCGTTCACCGAGGACAACCGCCAAGACGGAGCCGCCGCGGCCTTGATTTCCTCCCTGCGAAGGCGCGCGACTCCCGAAAAGCTCCTGCTCCCCCTGGACCGCGAGCGGTACCTGATGGACGGCGTCCTTTGGCTCCCGGGCGAGTACCGCCAGGCCGACTGGCATCAGCGAAACGCCCGCCGGCTCGGCGGAGGCTAGCGTTACCGTCGCAAATTCGTTGCGTCTGAAGACTGGCGAGGCGCCGCCGCCGGCGCTACGCTATTATCGAGGCGACGCCCAGGAGGCCCGATGCCTTCGGTAACGGCCCTACCCGCGGTTCGCGGAGCGGCAATGCTCGCGCTGGGCATCCTAGACGAGGCCCGAGACGCCGCCAAGCGGCTGGAACGAAAGGATCCGGAAGGCGTGCACGATTTCCGCGTCGCGCTGCGGAGGCTTCATACGCACCTGCGGACGTATCGGCGGATCTTCCCGGACGGCGTCATGCCCAAATCCGTCGTGCGGCGCGTCAAGAAGCTGTTCATCCGCACGGACGCGCTGCGCAACTACGAGGTACAGGCGGCTTGGCTGCGCGAGCGCCTGGACGGAACGGGCAAGCACGAGCGTCTTGCAATGCTCTCTACGGAAAAGCGCCTCGAGGACGACGCCCCCGGCTTCGGCCGGAGAAAGCGTAGGAAGATGTTTCGACGGTTCGAGCGCCTGGAGCGCAAACTCCGCCGGCGGCTGAGCGCGCCCGCGGCGTCGGGTCCGCGGGACGCCCGGTCCTTCCGCGAGGCGGCCGCCGAGCGCATCCTCGGGCAAGCCCGGGAGACGTCCCGGAGTCTGGCGGGCGTGCGCGGCCTGCATTCCGTCCGATCCATGCACCGCGCGCGAATAGAGGCCAAGCGGCTGAGGTATCTATTGGAGCCGTTCGCGTCGGACGACGAGCGCGTGGAGTCCGCGATCGGGACGTTGAAGCGCCTACAGGACCTGCTCGGCGACGTTCACGACCGAGACCTCCTCCTCGAACGGCTCCACGAAGATGAAGGCGCGGCGCACTTGCGCGGAGTGATCGACGCGGAGCGCGACGCGCTGTTCCGCCGCTTTCGCGCCGACTGGAGCGGACCGTCGCGCCTGGAGGCGCTCCGGCACGCTCTGTCACCGACGATCGGGCGCAGCTAGGCCTTTGCCGCCTTATGGCCGGTGGTCGATTTCGCGAGCAGCGTGCGGACCATGTCGGTCGACGTGACGATCCCGCTCAGGTTGCCGCTGCGCGTGATGATGATGCGATGGATGTGTCTCTTCAGCATCATCTTGGCCAGCTCCTCGACCGGCGTCTCCTCGTCCGCGGAGATCACGGCCGGAGTCATAACGTCGCCGACGCGCGTGAAGTCCGGATCCTTAACCTGGTACCCGCTGATGTAGACCGAGGTCTCCCCGTCGCGATAGTATCCGGGGACCTCGACCTCCGCGCGCGATTCGCGCTCGCGGCGAACGAGGTCCGTCTGCGACACTACGCCTACCAAATCCCCCTTGCCGTCGATCACCGGCGCGCCGCTGATCTCCCGGTCAATGAATAGGGCCGCCACCTCCCGCACCGTCATCCTGGGGTCCACCGTCACGACGTGCCTGCGCATGATGTCCTTTGCCTTTGTCATAACACCTCCTTTTCCCTTCTCAGCGCAACGAAACCGCCTGCAGGGCGGCTGGATTGCCGCGGCCTCTACAGCCTCGTAACGCAACAAAGCTGCCTGGGACGCTTTGTTGCTTATCATCAGAACGTGAGAGAGCTTATCCGCCACACCATCCGAAATACGGTCTTCGGCGTCGAGGATGGACTCATTTCGACGCTCGGGGCGCTGACCGGCATCGCGGCAGGGACTCAAAGCGGGGCCATCGTGGCGATTTCCGGACTCGTTATCGTATCCGTCGAATCGCTCTCCATGGCCGCGGGCGCGTATCTTTCTTCGAAAGCCTCCAAGGATTTTCTAGACCAAATTCTCCGGGAGGAGGCCGAAACGATCGAACGTGATCCAGAGGGAGAGCGTCAAGAGATCCGCGAGATGTACTCTGCAAGAGGGTTCAAAGAAGCTGAGATCGCTATCATCGAGCGGCGACTCATGAGCGACAAGACGCTCCTCCTCGAGGACATGGCCCATAAGGAGCTGGGTATCGTTCCCGACCGGCACGAATCCCCGGCTACGTCGGCCGTGGCGATGGGGCTGGCCTACGTCGTCGGCGGCGCGATCCCCGTGATTCCCTATCTGATATTACCCATCGCAACGGCCATGAAAGCGTCCATTGTCTTTACCACGCTCGCTCTATTCGGGCTAGGCGCTGCCAAGGGCAAATTGGTACGCGGCTCCTGGATGCGCTCCGGGCTCGAGATGCTGACGATCGGCGGGGTCGCCTGCGCTCTCGGGTACCTCGTCGGGGTCGCAGCCGCCGGTATCCGCTGACTCGCTAGCGCGGGTCCAGGGTAAGATGACACACCGCCGCTCCCACCGCCGTTAACGCGAGACCGCAAACGAAAAGCTGCCGAAATAGTCCGTCCTTGTCCCGCGCCGCATTCGCCACGCATAGCGCGCCCAACGTCGACAACGGGCTCACGTCCACAATATGGCTTCCAACATTGATCGCCGTCACGAGCGCCGCGGGGTCGCCTCCGTCCATCCGGGCGATCAAGCCGGGCACCATGGGTATCAACGCGGGCATGACGACTCCGGAGGAACTTGAATATACGGAGGCTAGTCCCGCGAAAAAGGCCAAAACACCGGCAGCGCTTCTTGGGCCGGCAAACCGAGCCACTCCCGCGGCGAGCAGATTCATGCCCCCGACGCGTTCGGCCGAAGAGATCAGCATGCTCATCCCGCAGACCATCAGGATCGCGCCCCACGGCACGGTCCGCAAGGCGGCATCAGGCTCGGCGGCACCCCCGATGATCAACAAGGACGCGAGCGCGAGCGCCGAAAAGCCGATGTCGAGACCGAAAAGAGACGATCCGATCGGCAGCGCCGCGAGGGCGGCCAGAGTCCCCCAGTGCCGACGCGACCACGTCTCCCTAGGCGCTCCGGGAACTCCCCAGCCCGCCTCGGATTCCCCGCGTGCCCGTCCGAAGACGAGATAGAATGCCGAAGCGATCAAGGTCTGGAGGACGAGACTCGGCAGAAAGATCTCACGCCACGGATTCATCGTCAATCCTATCCTCGCCGCCAGTCCGTTCGATACGATGCCGCTGAAGGCCATCGGCGAAAGAGCCCCGGCGTTGGCTCCCATGACGATCAAGATTGCCATGAGAAACGGATTGCCCCCCGGTCGCCCCGCGGCCGTCATCCCCAGGGGCGCCAACAGAGCGACGGCTCCGATGTTTCCGACGCCGACGGCCGAGAGCACCGCCGCCATGGCGAAGAATGCGGGCGGCAACGACATCCTTCCTCTAGAAAGTGCCGCGGCCAGCGGTCGCGTCACCCGATCGATGGTGCCGTTCGTCCTGGCCAATCCAAAGAAATAGGTGACAGAAAACAGCGTCAAGAATAGCGGCGTCGGGAACCCCGCGAGAAGGTCCCGCACCGATCCGTCAAAGGCGAGACCGCCGATGAGCCAGGTGAACACCATCGCTACGATGCCGACGTTGACTCGGCATACCGCGCCGATGACGACCGCTAGAGGGACGGCGCCAAGCAGCGCAACGGCGACGTACGAAACTGCCATGCTCCCTCCATGGCGTTCCGAAGGACGTCGCCGGATTTACGCAACGATTCCCGCTCTCCGGACTCCAACTCGGGCTCCAAGACACGCTCGATTCCCCTAGCGCCTAGAACGCACGGAAGAGAGAGACAAACGCCCCTCAGCCCGTACTGTCCTTCCAAAGGCGTGCTGATGGGGATGACGCGGCCTCGATCGTTAAGTACCGCATCCAATACCGAGGAGACTGCCGCCCCAATCGCAAAATAGGTCGCTTTCTTGCGTTTAATGATCTCATAAGCGGCAGTCCGAACGCGCCTCTCGAGCGCGTCTATCTCCTCCCAAGAATAGCCGGACCATTTCCGCACGTTCACGCCGCCAGCGAATACGGTGCTCCACGCGACGAATTCGGAATCCCCATGCTCTCCAAGCACATATCCCTGGATGCTGTGAGGATCGAATAGGCCGCGGACGAACCGACGTGGCCGGCACCAATGATCGCGATCGCAGCCATCAGGGGCTCTTCAGCCGGTCACGAGCGGCTCGAAATCGCCGCAAGCGGGCTGCCGAATGCGCGAATCGGGCACGATGTGCCTGCGTCCTTTCTTCACGCATCGGAACGCGATCCTACCGTCGCCCAGAAGATGCGGCTCCTGCAGACGACAGTCGAAGCATACTGACTCTCTCGTATGCGTTTTCATGCCAGCCCCTGTGTCGCTGCGACGGAACGCTTACCTGACGCACGCGCGGCCTTTTCGACCTCCGTAAGGCCGACTGGTATGGTAAGTACCGGCACATCGCATTCGCGAAGGACCTGCTCGGCGGTCGTTCCGTTGAGAAAATCGCCGACGCGCGACTTCCGATGCGAAGTCATGACGACCAGATCATGCCGGCGCGCCTCCTTCAATAGAGCGTCCGCGACGCGCCCCTCATGGATCGCGGCGCCGGGTCTGCACCGTGTAGCGAGGTCTTTCGGCAGGTGCGCGATCATGTTGTTGACCGCGAAGCGCGGATTCGGACATTCCTGCGGCGAGCAGACCACGTGGAACGCGCACACGCGCGCGTCGAACGCGGAAGCCACCTCCGCTGCGAACAGGAGTCCTCCCTGCCCATATTCCGTGAAGTTGACCGGCGCCAGAATGCTCCGGATGGGACGCGGGCGCGCCGCGAGCGTCAAGATCGGTACCGGCGCGTTCCGCACGACCGTCTCCCCAACGGAACCGGTGAGAAAGCGCTCCCAGGCGCTGTAGCGATGCCCGCCCAAAACGACCAAGTCCGGACGCCTAGCGTCGATCACGCCCAGCACTTCCTCCATCGGGTCGCCGCGAACGATCCGCACGGGACAATCGAAGCCAAGGCGGGAACGAACGTAGCTCGTCACGGAGGAACGCACGCGTTTATCCAATGGAGGGGTGTAAAAGCCGCCGCTGACGGACGGCAGCGCTCCGGCGACATAGACGGCTTCGACGGTAGCGCCGAATCGCTCGGAGAAGGCACGTGCGTATCGGAGCGTGGTCCACGAGATCTCGGAGAGATCGATGGGCACCAGCACCTTCTTCGGCGGAAATCTGATCATGGCAACCTCCTTGTACGTCTTCTCTGCTTGCAACAAAGTAGCCGCTGCTGTCATTGTTCGCCCCTCAAGATCAGCGGCTGGTCGCCGCTTTGGAGCCTCCGAAGCCGTTCGTCGATCAGAGGTCGAAACCTTTGCTTGACCTCGACTGCTAATGGCATTGTTAACACGCTGTTGAACAGAGGGAATGGTTGTACTTCTGGACCGCCGGATAGGACGACACGTCGAACGAATCCGGCCCTAGATCACTGTAATACAGGGCTTCCTTCTGCGCCTCCGTGAGCTCGCGCGGCAAGTAATCCTCGGGACGACGTCGGGCGGGACGACTCGAGGCGTCGACCGCGAAGCTCTCCCCTTCCGGAGTCCTCGCGAGCCCGTTCCTATGCGACGGCTCCTGCTATCCGGATACGCGGATTCTTGCGCAGCCGACGACCGCGGCGACGGCGACCGCTGCCAATGCGGCAATTCGAATCACCCCGATTCCTGGACATTTCAGTCGGGTCGCCCTCCGTCCGTTACGCGCAGCAACGAACTCGCCTCCGGCCGGAGTGTTGCGCATCGTCCAGTCGGAGGGTTATCGCCATGACTATCAATCTGCCGCCCAAGAAGATTCTGGTGCCGGTCGACTTTTCCAAGCAAGGATTCGACGCATGGAAGACCGCCTCGACTTTGGGGCGGGCCCTCTGCGCAGAGCTGGAGGCTGTATATGTCTACGAGACTCCGATGAACGTCGACTCCGCGCTTCCCCCTCAGCCGCTCACGCCCGATCTCGACGCGTCCTTCCGGGCCGGCATCCGGAAGATGATCGGGAAGGAGGTGCGCGTGGCGGTGATCGAGGACCAAGCCGTTCGAGGCATCCTCTCCTTGGCGAAGGCCCGTAAGGCGGACATGATCGTCATGGGCACCCACGGACGGAAAGGTCTAAGACGGGCTCTCCTGGGCTCGGTCGCCGAAGGCGTCCTTCGACGCTCTCCGGTTCCCGTGGTCACCGTACGGTCCGAGCTCGAGCGCTGCAACTCGATCCTGGCCCCGATCAACTTCAAGCGCTACTCGCTCAACGCCATCGTCGGAGCCGCGAAGTTCGCGGAACTCCTGTCCGCGCGATTG
This sequence comes from Elusimicrobiota bacterium, assembly GCA_016194745.1. Taxonomy (GTDB): domain Bacteria; phylum Elusimicrobiota; class Elusimicrobia; order UBA1565; family JACRDR01; genus JACQBA01. Next base: position 408,526 of record JACQBA010000011.1, on the reverse strand, counting down.
GACGCACTGTTTGTCCCGGACGGGCCGTACTCCAAGGCTCTCCTGGACGAGGCGTTCGAGGCCCTTGTCCGTTGTCTTCCCAAGGCGATCCAGGAGCGGAGGCCGCTCCTGTTCGTCCGCCATGGCGACCCGGCGTCGATCATTGCGGAGGCCGCGGGAGGCTACGACATGGTTGCGCTCGCCTCGCACGCCCGGGGACGATTCGCCGAACGACTGCTTGGCACCACGGCCGAAAGAGTTCTGCGGCGCTGCCCGACGCCGATCCTCTGCATTCCCGCGGAGCCCGGGAACGTGGTCCATGCGGCTCTAGAGGACCCTCAGACGCGGGCCGAGCAGCCGCCGACGCTCGCGCTTTGGCCGGGGCTCGGCAGCGCCTAAAGCGCCGCGCTAGGCGCGGAAGGCGATGTCCGCGATCACCGGACGGTGGTCGGAGGCGCGCTTTGCCAGCTCGGTATCGCCACGATGGACTTCCCGAAAGGACAAGTCCCCACGAAGATAGATGGCATCGAGCGCCCGCACCGGGGCGAACGACGGAAACGTTGGAAGCCGTGCGTGAGTCCCGTGGAACCCGGCGGGAATGAGTACGGCCTTGCCCAAGGTTCCCCACACGTCGTTGAAATCGCCCCCAAGGACGATGGGGGTGCGCGCGTGCAGATGGGCGAAAGGACGGCTCTCAACGAACCGGCGCAATTGGATCCGCCGCTCGATGCCGGAAAGCCCCAGATGAAGGTTGTAGGCATGGAGCGTCCGCGACGAGCCGTCCTTCGAGCGAATGCGGATGCGAGCATGCAATACCCCGCGGCGCTTCTTGGGCGGGATCGTCAGATCGATATGCTCCGCGGAGCGGATCGGATGCCGGCTCAGGATCGCATTCCCGTAGTGTCCGCCGCCGCGTCGAGGGACGTGCGGGACGAAGATGCGATGGCGGAGCCCGAGCTTCTGCGCGACCACTCCCGCCTGATCCTCCAGGGCTGCCGCGACCTCCTGCAGGAACACGATGTCAGGCACGAAATGAGAGATCGCGAGCGACACCCGCTCCGGGTCGTAACGCCGGTCGAGCCCGCCGACGCATTTGTGAATGTTGTAGGTAAGAACTCGAAACCCGTCGGACACGCGAGCGTCCCTCCTATTTGGGGCGGTCCTCCAATCGGCGTGCCGTCGCGTCGAAGGCCTTCTCTATCGCCGACTCCGGGCCCGCGCTCGATTCCCGCTCCATGACGATCAAGCCACACCCGGTTCCGACGTTGATTCGCACGCGGAAGACGCGCCCCTTCCGATGATGATGGTTGGGCGATTCCACCACCACGCGGCAGGCGGTGATGCGACCGTCAAAACGCCCCAATGCACCGGCCTTCATTTCGATGCGCTCTCGCAAAGAGCGGCGCAGCTCGAACCCTCTCGCGGTGACTTGAACATGCGCCTGCATGAGTCCTCCTTTCGTCAGTAGATCTTGTTGGTGAGCCATTTCGGCGGAAACGTCGACCTGGGCGCCGCGGCGTGCGGCTGCTGAGACGGGACCGCCAGGACGGATGCCTTCGAATATCGCAGTACGGTGTTGGCCACGGAACCAAGACGGAAATCCTGAAGGAAGCGATGCCTGTGAGCCGATAGGGCGATTAGATCGAACGGCTCCCTGGCAGCCTCCTCCAAGATGACGCTGCGCGGGTCTCCGCCCCGGACTCTCGTCTCGACGCCGGCCAAATCCGGTCCCATCACCTTGCGAAGATGGCATTCCAGCATCCGTGTCGTGAAGTCCGTCCAGCCCGCCTCGGCGCGGGTGACGCAAAGGACGCAAACCTTCGCGCCCAAGGCGCGCGCAAAATCGACTGCGTAGACAAGCGCGGCATCCGCATAGGGAGTCAGATTGCACGGAACGAGGATCCGCGGCGGTCGGGACACGTGAAGACGCTCGTGCACCGCCAGCACGGGCACTCGCGAACGCCGGATGACCGCCTCCGCCACCGACCCCCACAGGACGCGGCTGAAGCCCGAATATCCATGCGTGCCCATTACGACGAGATCGGCGACATGCCGCGCGGCCAACTCCGGAACTCTTTCCTCGGGCCAGCCCGTCAGGGTCCGCCGCCAGAGCCGATCCCTTGGAAAGCCGGCCTCGGCGCGCAGGAAATTCTTTTCCTGGCGGACCCGGATTTCGTTGGTCTGACGGGCGGAAAGCCGAACCATCACCTCGGAGCCTTGAGACCCGATTGGCACCGGCGCCTCAAAATCCGCCTGCACATGCACTAGATGGAGCACGCTGCCGAAGGTCCGCGCCAGCGCCTTCGCGGTCCGGGCGGCGGCTTGCGAAGGCCCGGAGTCATCCATCGGCACCAGTATGCTCTTTGGAGGGAATCTCGGTTTCATGGCATGCCTCACGCCCGGCAGAGTAGCAACGAATCAGCCCGGGTGGTGGACCGTGGCTGGCCGATGCGTTGCGCCTCTCGTGATTGCGGCGTCGCACTCAGGAGAATCGTTATGAGAACCTACGGCCACGGAACCCATGAATCGCACGGCATCCATATTGCGGCCGGCTTGGCGATCGCCTCCATTTTGTTCTTGCTCTTGCTCCAGACGCTGGCGCCGCAGCTGGTGACGGTATTCACTCCCCCGGGCGCGCCGACGCCGGTCGATCTTCGCTCTCCATCAGACGCCGCCAAGCCGATCAATGCCGTCCCCATCGATCCTTCGTATGCACCGAGGTTCGATATCCAGGCGTTGGAGATGGTCGTCAAGGACCTTAGGCCGCGCGCACTGGCGCTGCAGACGGAAGCCCGGCATATCGCCTCCGACAGCCTGGCGCTGTGGAACGCGTGGAGGAACCTCTTCGGCGTCCAGGACGACGAGTCGTACTTTGATCCCGGCGGATTCCTGCGCAGCGGAGTCCCGACGCCGGATCTGACGCATCTAAGCCGGTTGCAGATGCAGCTCTTTCGTCTTTCCGGCCGGTCCGCCGCGGCGCAGCGAGACGGGGACGACCTAGTCTCTAGGCTAGATCAGGAGCAGAGCCGCCTGGCCGGCCTGGAAGGTCTTGCCGCATTTCTCCAGGGCCAAGGGCCGGGAAAGAGCCTCGTACTCAAGGAGCCGTTGGCCGACGTCAAGACGAGCCTGACCGGGATCGCGCGAAACCTCAATACGCTCGATGCCGACATCCGGGACAGGCAGGAGGACTACGACGGAGTGCTGCCCGCCGCGCGTCAGCACATGCGCGAGCGCGCCGGCGGCGCAGTGTCCGTCCCTTCCCCCTGGCATTGGCGCTACTTGCTGACGGGCAAGCCCCGGTACGCCGAAACCTACGACTTCGACTCCAAGTATCGCGAGTATCAGCGGCGAGCGTCGCAGGCATACGAAAGACGGCGGCCCTGAGTGATCAGGGCCGCCGCACTTCCTCCGACTCCGGAATCCCTAGCGCCCCGCCGCCTGAAGAACACGTCGATTCGCCCAACCCCGCAGAATCGGGAACGCCACCTTCTCCTCGTACGCCAGGTGGCGGTCCAAGGTGTACAATAGGTTCGAGACCGCGAATCGGATCGAGTATCCGGTGTCCTCATGGTCGAACCGTCGCAGGCACTTCAAGAGCTCGAAGATGCGATGGATCGACTCGTGATCCGAACGAACCGAGGCGACGGCCACTCTGCTTTCAGGCGCCGCGCGCTCGCACGCCTCCGTCAAGAGCGCATCCTCGAACGCCTCATGACGGGAGAGCTTGGACGAGAGGCCGTTCACTAGAAGCGTGAGCTTGTCCGCGGACGCCCTGTCCAGGAACTCCCCTTTCGCGCAGCCGCACGTTTCGTCAAGAAGAGCCCTAATGTTCGCCATGAGCCGGCGAATGTCCTTATGCTCATCGAACAGCCGATATATACGCTCCATGGCAGGTGTCCTCCCGTCTCGATAACACGCAACGAGCCTGCCACTCTTGCGCGAGCAGCGCGTCTAGCCGCATCGTTGCGTCGATGCAGTCGCCGATACGACGCGCATTGGGAGGACGAATCCATGCCAGCGACACTCAGCCGAAGGCGGATGGCGGAGACGAGCGTCTCCATCGACTATCCGCGGCAAGACGAGGTGATCTGCACGCCCCGCTACACCTTCCGCATCGGGACTTCCGACGACGTAAGACGCGCGGAAATCGCCATTGATCAAGGCGATTGGAAGCCGTGCCGGGAGGATCACGGCTACTGGTGGCACGATTGGTCAGGATACAACGAAGGAGAACACGAGGTGATAAGCCGCGTCGAAAGCAAGTCCGGAAAGCTGATCACTTCGGAGCCGCATGAGTTCTTCGTGGACTTCACGGACCGATAGCCGCAGACGCCCCAAAAGCAAGGCGCCCCTTCCTCTTTGGGAAGGGGCGCCGATTCTATCCTGCGGCGCTACTTGTACTCTCCGGCCAATACCTTCTCGATCGGCCGGTGCTCTCTCGCGGCTCGAGCGAGGCGCTCTCGACGCATCCGATCGCCGAGTTCTCTCGCCCAATCAGCCGCCTTCTCTCCCACCTTCTTTCCGGTCTCGGACGTCGCGAACGCTCCGAGCGCCGACCCGATCACCAGCCCGGTCAAGACGTACGGCCACCGGCTGGGCGCTTCAGGGGCAGGCTTCTCCAACTTGGTCTCCATGAAATCCCCCTTCGATAATAGATGACAACGCCTCTTACGAGGATTAAAGACGCAACGTAAATTCCTCGCTCGGCAGCGCCGTGACGCGAGAGGATCGCTCCCCGCCGAGGGGGTCGAATCGTTGCGTAATATCTGGTTGCATGAATTCCCGCTTGGAGGAAGGCACCATGAAGATTCACGACAGACGACCGTCGACAACGGTGGACGAACGCAGGATAGTGTGCGCGGCGCACTTCGGCCGCGGGGAGGCAGTGCGCAACGTGGTGGTCGACGATCGCCGTGCCGGATCCCCGGATGCGCTTGGGCATCGCACGGGTCCTTGGGTGGCGCGCTTGTCGTCCGGCATGTTCGTCGTGACGCGCCGCTGACGGCTCGAGACGCGAATAACGCCGCCCCTTCCATCGTCGGAAGGGGCGGCGCTTTCGTTCCCGCCTACTCGACCGGTATGCTCTTCGGCTTCACCGTCCCGGCCCGATGGAGACGTACCGTCAGGATGCCGTCCTTATGCGCCGCCCTGATGCCATCCGGCGTGGCATCATCCGGCAGCATGAACACCCGCCGGAACATTCCATGGTACTGCTCGTGCCGCAAATAATTCTTCCGCTTTTCCTCCTTGTTCTCATTGCGCTCGCCGCTGATGATGAGCGCGTTGTTCTTTCTCTCGACCTTGAAGTCCTCCTTCGACATTCCCGGCAGTTCGATCCTAAAGACGTACTCCTTCTCCGTCTCTTCCACGTCTACCGGCGGAACCCAAGACCGCCCGCCGAGGACATGCATCGGCCACTCGCCGCGCTCGCCTCTGAAGAGGTCCTCCAGAGCGAGGGGCCAGTCGAACAGGGCCGTCCCCGACGGCCGCGCCAACTCTTTCGCGTTCACCATGCGCGCCTCCCTATCCCGTCCCGCAACGTCTTGCCCTCGGCACGTCGCAACAAAACGCCACTCGCCCGTGGAACACGTCAACGCGAGCGAGAGTCTTCCGGGACCGGCTTACGCGCTCGCCCTTCTTTCTTCAGCCTATTGAACTCGGCCCGGAGACGGCGGGCGTTCTCCTCGAACTCCATTCTCCGTTCTATCTTCCGAATGCGCGCGTCGAAGACGAGGAACCGGATAACGACCTCCGCCTCCCCCTGCGCGAACGGCGAGTTCGTCCATTCCTTCTTGCGCACGTGCATCTCGCGGATGAACTTTCCCCAGTCTCGACGGTCGACGTACGGCGCATTGATGGGCCGAGCTAGGGTATGGCAGACCTGGCAGTTCTTCTTGAAGACCTCGTAATTTTCGCGCTGCGTCCACGGATACTTCGATACGTCGATGGACTCGGGACCCAGGTCGTAATAGAAGCTGGGCGCCGCAGGATCCGACGCCTCCGCGGCGCGCGCTCCGGCGGCGAAAAGTCCCGCCGCAAGCCACGACAACGCCGCATGCATGGCGTCCGCCTATCGCTCCAACGCGTGCGCCAGCTTCGGCGCGAGATCGAGCTCGAGTCGGCGCAGACTGTCGCGCGCCTGGCGCTCCGCGGAGTGAGCCAACGACCTGCTGAAGCGCTTTAGGTACGCGGGCCACAAGCGCCTCTCCTCGGCCGACAGATGCGCCTCGAGCGCCGCGACGAAGGGCAGCACCAGCGGCCGCATCTGATCGATCGATTTCCATCGGCTGCCCCGGACCGCGGCCAGCAAAGTGCCGCGCATCGAGTCGATGAGGCGATGTTGGCGCTCGGCCTCCTCCATATAGACGAGGATATCCGACGCCGTCGCCACATCCGAATGCCCAAAGACGATGTCCTCGATCTCCTCGTGGCGTTCCAGGGCCGGGATCAGCGCGAGCAGAATGTCCCGCAAATGGCGCTCCGCTCGCGAATCCTGCATTTGAAAGCAGCTCCTCAGCTGCGCGTTCGCCTCGCGAAAGACGGCATGTTCCTTGGCCAAGACCTCCAGCACGCTCATGCGACCTCTTGGCGGGCCGCGGCCGCCGAGGGCTCGACGGCCGCGCCCTCCAACATGATCGAGAACTTGGACCCCGCGCCCAGCTCGGTCTCCACGGTCAGGTCTCCGCCCATGGCTCGCGCCGCCTCCAGGCAAAATGCGAGGCCCAAGCCCGTGCCCTGCACCTTGCCTTCGCGGCGCGCCTTGGCTTGGTGAAAGCGGTCGAACAGCTTCGGGATCTCCGTCGGATCGATCCCCGGCCCGTTGTCCTTGATGAAAAGACTCGCGCGGCCGTCATTCAGACGTTCGCCTCCGATCAGGACCCGCCCACCATCGGGGGTGAACTTGATCGCGTTGTTGACCAGATTCTGGACGATCCGAAACAGCAGCTCGTAGTCCGCCCGCGCGCGCAGATCCGCCGGCACCTCGACCGTCACGGTCAGGTGCTTGCTCGAAACGAGCGCGATCTGCTCCTCCGTCACGATCTTGACAAGCTCGGCGAGGTCGACGGGCGTCGGCGAGACCGGCATCGATCCCGACTCCAGCTTGGCCACGTCCAAATAAAGGTTGAGGAGCTCCATCATGCGGCGGCACGCACGAACGCTGATGTCCAAGAGCTTCCGCTCCTTTTCCGGGATTCCAAGCTCCTCGTCCTGGAACGTGCGAAGCACGGTGAAGATGCTGCTGAGCGGCGTCCTCAGATCGTGCACCAGCATGCTTTGCCAATCCTTTTTCTGCTCTTGAAGATCGACCTCGTCGCTTACATCTTCGATGATCGTGAGACGAATGTCCTTGCCCCAGCTCGGAGGCACGGCAAGCGGCATCTCCTGGCAGCGCACCCGGAGATGCCGCCACAGCTCCGCCCTGTGCATCATGCCGCCGGACCACTTGAACGACGGCGTCGGCCCCTGCTTGCCGCAAAGCGTCGTCGCCTTCGCCTCGCGGGGGTTCCTGAGCATCGAACACTCGTCCTTGCAGATTCCATGACCGCCCTTCATGCGCCCGCACAGCGTCTCGCACAAGGATCTCCCGCGCGCCTCAGGCAACGTGATCTCGAGCATGCGCTCCGCCGCCGCATTGAGATACAGGATGCCCTGGCTCAGATCGGAGACGCAGACGCCGTCGGTGACTTCCCCGAACATGGATTCAAGCACGCTCTGAGCGCGAATCATGGAGTCCTCCGTTATTCCCTCGCCTGCAACGCTTCCGCCTGAAGCGGGCCCCCGCTACGGCGCAGCATCTCCGCCCGTACCTGCTCCAGCAGTCTTCGGGCGTTCTTTTGCAGCGCCCGCTGCGCGACGAACGTCGGCAGTCCTTGGCCGGGTTTGGCGGTCAGCCGGTACCGCACCAACGTCGCGCCTTCCTCCTGGCGCAGCTCCCACGTGCCGCGATACTGGTCGAAGTCGTTGAGCAGGATATCCTCGAACTCGATCCGCCGTCCTTCCTCTTGCCGGACGTCCAGTAGAACGTGAACCTTCTTCGACACCAGGAAGGCGCGTCCGACCGCCGACTGCTCCAGAAGCAACCGTCCGTCGTTGCGCTCCACGACCTTGCTGGATATCACTTCCCTGACGAAGCGGCCGATGTTCTCGAAATCCGTAAGCACCGCCCAGACGACATGGCTGGACGAGGCCACTTCAAAGCTCCCATCCACCTCATAGACGTGGTGGCCCATGTGATGAACGGAAACGTTTATCCCCGCCCTGACCGGCGCGGCCGCCGAAAGGAGGAACAGGATCGCCCCCGTCAATCCCAGATATCTCGTTGTTTTGCTCATCGCATCCTATTCTGTAGCAACAATTCTGCCACGATCACCCGCGATGCGAGGCCACTCCGTTGCACCGATTGTAATTGACGGACTTTGGGTGTATGATCTGAATATGCGGTCCCTGAAAGCCGCTTCACTGGCGCTCCTGAGCCTGCTTCTCCTGTCGAGGGGAGCGGCCGCCGCATGCGAACCGGCGGCTTCCCACGCCTGCTGCGATCAATCGCAGCCGGAGCCGCAGCCGCCGTGCTCCGCGATGGCCTGCTGCACCGTCGCGCCCTTGCCCTCATCGCCGTCGATGAAATCGCCGCTGACGCCTTGCGCGTATCTCCTACCGCTCGCCGTCGAAGCGAGCCGCGACATCGGTCTTCGTTATCGCGTCGTCGCTCGATTCGAGAGCAGTCCTCCGACGCATCTCTTGGAACCGGCCTCCGGCCGTTCCCCCCCAGCCGCAGCCCTGTAACCCCGCCGTCCGTCGGTAGTCGTCGCCCATTAGCACGCATCCGGAGGTATCGTGGAATTCGTATCGCTGCTTCTCGTCGTCTCCATCGGCGCTTGTGCCGCCGAGAGAGACCCGTTCGCCGGCGTGGCCCCCAGCACCGCCGCCGTCTCGGCGTCCGCCTATCCCTCCTACTTCGGCGACAATTTCGGCTTTCGCCGCGAACTCCTCTCGCAATTCGCGTTCAGCGACCGCGCGCGCGCGTCGAGCCGCCAATCGATCGGCTTCGAGGCGCTGAAGAAGTTCTCGAGCGAGACGGCGACGGTAGCGGCCGCGGACATCCAAGTCCGTCTCGTGCGCCGAGATCGGTTCATCGATACGCCCAGCGACATGGAGGGAATACGCCGTCCGGGATGGAAGCTCGAGCTCCATAACGCGTATCTCGACGGCTACAACATCCTCGACCCGCTCCTGAGCGACGCCGGCCGCGGCCGCCAACTCGGCCGCTTCAACGCGCGGATCGGCCGCTTCTATCTGCCCTTCGGCCTCAATCTCCGCACGGACACGCACGGCTCGCTGCTGCAGCTCTCCAATGAGCGCGACTTCGGATTCGAGCGCGACTGGTATGCCGGTCTTTGGGGCGCCGCGAACGAGCACGTGAACTACGACGCCTATTACCTGACGGGATCCGGGTACGCCCCTCGTTTCGACGGCCAGACGGGCTTGGCGGCGGCACGCCTCTCCCTGGCCGATGCATACGGCTCCCACCCGGGGATCGAGGGAGGAGTGTCGGCGATAGCGGGGCAGCGGCTGGACGAGGAGCGAAGAAAGGTGGAGACGCGGCGGGGCGGCATCGACGCCCGCCTTCGCCGCCCGGTGCCCTCGGGAACGGCGGCCGCGCTGAGCGAACTGAGCGCCGGTGAGGACTCGGGCGACAAGGTCCTCATGCAGCTTTTTCAAGTGGAGTACCTGCGCGCCACGAGACGATGGGGGCTGGCCGCGCAGCATCGGCGATACCGACGGGAGGGGTTGCCGCTCGGGGAATCGGTCATCGGCGAAGCGACGTGGTACCTCAGGAACGACGTCGGAAACGCGAATCTGCATTGGTTCAAGCTCAATATCGAACGACGGTTGGCGTCGGAGCGCGGAGCGAGGGAGACGGTCGCAGCGCTCCAGTATTACCGCTACTGGTAGGAGGCAAGACGACAATGAAACGAACGGCGATCCTAATGGCGGCCGCGCTGATCGCGCCGACTGGCGCGTGGGCGGCGATCGGCTGCACGCTCAGCAATCCCGCGCAGGACCTCAAGTATCTTTTCCCCTCCATGACGAGCTACAAGGAAGAGTTGAAGGAATTCTCTCGCCTGGAAAAGGGACGGGACCTCTACGCCGGGATCCGAGATCGGCTCGGCAGCGATCTCGACCCCTTGTACGAGACCTTCGAGACGCCCTATACCGTCTACACGGTCTTCTCGGGGAAGACGAAGGCCGGCATCGTGCACGGCGTGAACGTGCCCGGTAAAGGCGGCGTCATCCAAGTCTTCCTCTGGACGGACCCGTCCACGGGAGAGATCCGGAAGTTCTTTTTTCAGCGCCTCGAAAGTCCGGCGGCGAAGGCTCTGCGCGACAAAGCGTTTCGAGCCCGGTTCGAAGGAATGACGCTTGCCGACTTCTATAAGCACGACTACTATGCGGCCGCCGACCCTGGCTCGGCGGCGGACCGTCTTGGCCGCGTCGTGCCGCCGCCGCTCGACCCGGACGGGAAACCGGACTACGACGCGACTCTACGCGGAATCCGAAAGAACCTCATCCTCCTCGACCTCTTCGTCTACGGCCGCCGGTTCGAACCGTTCTTCGAGCGAGCACGTGCGGCCCAAAAGGGAGCGAGACCATGAAGACCATCCTGGCGCTGTGCGCGGTTCTAGGGATCGTCGGAAGCTTCGCGGCGTACCGAACGCTGCGGACTCCCTCGGTCTATGGCCGGTTCATCGGCGCGCCGCGGGGCGCCGTCGCGGCGCTGACGTCGGACCCCAAGGCGAATCTAGGCAAGACCTGGGCGCTCGAAGGGACGATCACGAAGCAATGCACGTCGATGGGCTGCTTCTTCTTTTTCGAGGAGGGCGGCAAGGAACTCCGCATCGATCTCGCGGAGATCGCCATGCACGCTCCCAAGAACCGAAACGGCAAGCCGGCGCGCGTCGAGGGGCAGATCGTGCCGTACGGCGACGGCTTCCAATTTTGGGCCAGCGCCGTGGAATTCAAATAGGAGGTCATATGAACCAACCGATCCTGATGCGTTACACGACGCTCGCGTTTCGCAATCTGCGGCGCCGGCGGGTCCGCACGGCGCTGACGGTCGCCGGCGTCGCTTTGGCGGTGATGGTCGGCGTCGCTCTCGGCGGCTTCATGCTCGGCTACCGCGGCGCCATCGACCGATCGATCGACATGCTCGGGTTCCAGGTGATGATCATGGCGAAAGGCTGCCCCTACGAGGCCGCGACGATGATGCTCAAGGGCGGGACCGGCCTGCTCTATTTGCCGGCCGACACCTTCGACAAGGTCCGGAGCGATCAGGCCGTCGAGAGCATCACGCCCGTGTTCGTCGGCGTCGCTCAGAAGGAAGGCAGCGGGATTCGCGATGGCGCGAAGGAAGCCGCGTTCACGGTGATCAGCGGGGTCGAACCCGCGAGCTATCTCGTGATGAAGCCGTGGCTTCGGCTCAAAGCGGGCGCCGGCTTCGAGAACGGGCGCTGGTTCAAGCCGGAATCCGAGGACGAGATCGTCCTCGGATTCGAGGCGGCGGAGTACGAACAGCGAAAGGTCGGCGACGACTTCTATGCCACGATCCAGCCGGCCGGCAAGCCCGACGCGCTACGGCGGCGGTTCAAGGTCGTCGGTGTGCTCGAACGGACCGGGACGCAGGACGACGGCACCGTGTTCATGCCGATCAGGGCCGCGCGGCTCGCGTTCAACCGGCCGAACGAGCTCACCATCCTCGGCATCAAGCTCAAGGACTTCAACTCCTTCAAGCTGCGCGAGTTCGAGAATCGCTGGCTGAAGCTGCCGGAGGTCCAAGTCGTGGGGCTCCAGCAGGTCAAGACGACGCTCATAGGCCTCGTCGCCACCGCGCAGACGATGATCGCGGCCGTCGCGGCGATCGCGATCCTGGTCGCTCTCCTCGGCGTCGTCAACGCCATCCTCATGAGCGTCTACGAGCGCACCGGAGAGATCGGCATCATGAAGGCGCTCGGCGCCCGCCGGGGCGACATCTTCCAGCTCGTCTGGCTTGAAACGCTGATCCTGTGCCTGCTGGGCTCCCTCGTCGGCTCGGCCGCGGCCGTGGTCGGCGCGGGTGTCGTCGAGAGAGCGATCCGATCGCTCGCGGATCTCGGCGTCTCCGGCTCCATCGTCAGCATCACGCCGAAGGTTCTCGCCTACGCGGTCCTGGGCTCGACCGCGCTCGGGTGCTTCGCGGGTCTGTACCCGGCGTGGCGGGCGTCTTCGATGAGGCCGGTCGACGCGATCCGCGAGGGGGCTTCCCAATGAAACCACTGATCGAAGCTAAGGGACTCAAGCGGTACTATCGCCGCGGCGTCGAGACGGTGAAAGCGCTCGACGGCGTCGACGTCTCGATCGGCGAGGGCGAGATGGTCTCGATCCTGGGCCCGTCCGGCTCCGGAAAGACGACCCTGATCAACCTGCTGTCGTGCCTCGACGCGCCGAGCGAGGGCACGCTCACCGTCGCGGGCAAGCCGGCCGCCGGCCTGACGGAGGATCAGCTCGTGGAGCTGCGCCGGGGAACGCTCGGATTCGTCTTCCAACAGTTCCATCTTCTGCCGACCCTGACCGTGGCCGAAAACGTCGAGCTTCCGCTCGTATTCCTGGGCCGCTCCGTCGAGCGCCGAAAGACCCTCGAGATCCTATCCTGGGTCGGGCTGGAAGACCGGGCGAGCCATCTGCCCAATGAACTCTCCGGAGGCCAGATGCAGCGCGTCGCCATCGCCCGCGCTCTGTCCATCGAGCCGAGGATCCTCGTGGCCGACGAGCCGACCGGCAACCTGGACAAGAAGTCCGGCCGCATGATATTTGACCTGTTCAAGCGGCTGGCGCGCGAAAAGGGTCTAGCCGTCCTCATCACCACCCACAACACCGCCTTCGGCTACGAGGCGGATCGCGTGATCACGCTCGAAGACGGGCGGATCGTCCGGGAAGAGCGACCGGCGCGGACCTAAGGCCTCCCGTCCTACGCGCCGAACGCGCCGAGGCCGGGGTCTCCGCGTCCGACCCCGGCCTCTCGCCAGCGCAGTTCGGCTAGAACTGGAACTGGAACATCATCCGAGCTTCGACCACAGTCCGGCGCGCCGTGAAGTTGCCGGGCGTCGCCAGCAGGGAATTCTGCGTCGTCGACGTCGAGTCCGGGAACGCATAGACGCCCACGGGCTGCGCCGGCCCCGTCGCCGCGGCGATGTTGCCGACGCGGTCGTACCACAGGGGGCAGTTCAGGTAGATCGGAAGGTCCGACACCACCTTGATGTTGTGCCCGCGGAAGTGCCACGTGATCGACGGCGCCACTTCGTGGATGGGAATGCCCATGTCGTTGTTGACGACCTGCTTGACCGCCGCGCCGGCCGCCGTGCCCGTCCCGGTTGCGGACGAGGACAAGAATCCGGATCTCTTATCCATGGACAGAAGCCCGTAGCGGACGCCGAACCCCCACGACTTCACCTGATAGTCTCCCTGCGCCCGGAAGTTGGCGAGGTGCAGCACGCCGTAGCGGTTCTGATATCCGCCCCAGTTCGCCTCCAATTCCCCGCCCACGGACCTATCGCCGCCCAATGGATGCCGGATGGCCGCATCGCCGCCCAGCCAGTACATGTTGCCCCGCGCCATCGACCCGGAGCCCGCGATCGTGCCGAGCCCGACGTTCCCGGCGGTCCCAGGAATCGTTCCGCCCTGGTTGATGTAGGGGTTGAAGCCCGTGTCGATCAGCAGGTTCTTGTCGATCGTCCTAGACTGCAGCGCCGTCGAGTGGCCGATCTTGGTGTCCTGCATGTAGATCGCGTTGAACATGACCGCCTTCACGGTCCGCTTCGCGTCCAGCCGATTCGTGACGACATGATAGATGTCGTCGTCAAATCCGTCGTTGTAGCCGAAGCGCGTCGCCATGTACGGCACGCCGAGCCGCTCGGGAAGATAGCGCTGCGGCACGTCCCTGCCTCCGGACGAAAACGTGCCGATCGTCCCCGTCCAGACGCCTTTCGTCGCCATCAGCGCCATTCCGTAGTCGCGGCTTTGGAAGGAGCCCAGATTGGACACCGAACGGTCCGCCCAGTCCAGATAACCTCGGTCGGCCAAGCCTTCGCGGCTGTACGGGACGCGGAACTGACCGATCTTGAACCACGTATCGTTCCCGATCGCCCGAATCGGAATGTCGGCGACGAAATCCAGCAGGGAGAGGTCGGTGTTCGATCCGTTCGCGTCCTCTCCTCCGAACGCCAGCTGGGTCTCGTAGCGATAGTCCTCGTACGCGCCTTTCACTCCAAGCCTCGCCTGCTTCATGAAGAGATAAAGGCGGTTGTGGTCCCGGTACGGATCGGGCACGTTCTCGATCACGCCGATCATCTGCCCACGGCCGAAAAGATCCATGGATAACTTGTCGGTCTTGAGGATTCCCAGAGCGTGGACGCTGGGGGCATTCCCCCACAAGAGGAGCGTCGCGGCGAGCAGTCTAATGGTCTGTTTCATACTACCTCCCTAGGTTTGCGGCGGGCTTCATTTCGTCGGACGTCTGCTGCAGCTCCAAATGGAAGCCGATGACTATCCGGTCCTTCACCTTGATGGCACCCAGCATGAGCGACGGGGGCTTTATGCCGAACTCCGTCATCAAGAGCTCCTGCGATCCGTCGATGACCGCCCGTCCGTCGCGCCACGTGAGCGCCCCGGTGACGGTCGTTTCCTTCTTTTCTCCCGCGATCGACAGGTCGCCGATCGCGGCGAGGGACTGCGTGCCGGAGCTCTCGCTGACGCGGTAGCTCTTCATCACGAATTGGATCGCGGAGAACTTCTCCGCCTTGAGCGCGGCGTACATGTTCTTGTCCAGCCGCTTTTCGCCCGACTTGAGCCCCTCGACCGGGATCGTGAGCTCCAGCGTCGACACCTTTCCTCCGCCGATCGCTCCCTTGAGGTCCGCTTCGGCGTCCGCCAACGACACCGTTGCCTCAACCTTGGTCGCCGTACTCGAGAAGGGGTGGAGCGTCGAGTCGCCGCTCAAGCGGATGCGGCTTTCCGGCGCGAGCACGACGGCTGCGTTGCCGGCTCCCGCGGCGAGGATCGCCGCCAGGGCAACCACCGCTTGACACGTCTTCCTCTTGATCGTCATTTTGGCCTCCGAACATCTCCTAGCAACAAACATGCCAAACAAAATGGCCATCGTCCCGACGCGCGCGACGACGTCGAACGGGAACAGGGACCAACGAGAACTACGATTTGAGGGGCCCGGCAGGAAGGAACGCCTAAGCGCCGCGCTTCTTCATTTCGTTGCGGACAGCGTTCACGGTACGCCGGGAGACGCGGATGCCGAACTCCGACTTGAGCCTTTCGGCGAACACCGCGTCGGTCCCCTGCGCCCCAGCGTCGAGCCAGTCGCCGACGATCTCCCGCACGACTTTGCGGCGGCCCGGGACGAGCGTGATGAGCGGCGCTTCCTTGCCCCACGGCAGCCGGATGGACCGGCCGGCCAGCGCTCGGCTCACCGTGCTCGGCGCCAGGTCGAGGCGCTGCGCAAGCTTTCGCAAGCTGATAGGGAGCATCAGTTCGAGGTTCTTGGACTTGAGATACTCCGCCTGGAGCTTAGTCGCGGACTCCAGTATCCGGTAGATCGTGTTCTGCCGCAGATTGATCGTCTCCAGCCGCTTCAGGAAATGCGGCAGCCTCCGACGCTGGTCGGCGGTCAATTGCCCGCTCCGCTTCCATTCCTCGATCGAGTCGTAGCGGATCTGATAGTAGCCGCGCGCCCAATGCGGGGAGAAGAACTCGAACCGCGGCTCGCCGTCCTCGGAGATCGACAGGCGCGCCAGGCAAGAGTAGCTCCGCACCATGTCCGGCTCGCGCGTGGGAAGATAGAACTCGGCCTGTGCCCCGATCTCAAGGAGGAACTCGTGGATCGCCTGGACGTCCTCCTCGGAGAGGCTGGTCTCTTTCGCGATCTCGGGGAGCGAATGCGACTCCTCGCCGTACAGGAAATACTTCTCGAACGCGGCGCGCCCCATCTTCTGGATCTTCTCGACCAAACCGACTTTCTCTCCGAGGGCCTCTTCGACCTTGACTCGCTCGCCCTTGCCCGCCACGATCTGCTCGTTGATCTCGTAAAAACTGCCGTTCATCCGGCCGCCGGGCCACCGCTGCCGGCTGATCGCCCCCCGGCGACCCTCCCCGCCGAAATACAGCGTCTTGAAAAGCGCGTCCTTCTCTATGGATTCGAGTTCGCGCGCGAACTCCTTCTCGGGCATCTCGATCCAATCGGCCATCCGGAGACGACCGAGAAGCGCCAGCCGCTGGTCATTCCTGAGGGAAATCTTCAAGCCCTGCTTTCCTTTCATATTCCTAGAAGTCTCCGCTCGAATTTGGCTAACATCTCGATGGCCATTTTGTTCCGATGGGCATAGTAGCAATATTCCGGCCAAATGGATTTTTGCCGGCATTTGCTACAAAATGGAACAGAACATAACGATGGATAAGATTCAAATTCTCCTAGTAGAAGACGACCTTTCCTTAGGGGGACTGCTGTCGCTCGAGCTCAAGCGAAGAGGGATTCATGCGGTCCATGCCAAGACCGCAAAAGAAGCCCTAGCCAAGCTCGCGCACGACACCTTCGACGCCGTCGTGACCGATCTCAAGCTGGGCGACGGAGACGGTCTCGACATCCTAAAGGCGTCCAAGCAGGCCCAGCCGGAAACCGAGGTCCTGATGATCACGGGACACGGCTCGATCGACACGGCGGTCGCGGCGATGAAGGCCGGCGCGTTCGATTATCTACCCAAGCCGGTCGTGCCCGACGAACTCATGCTCGTCCTGCAGAAAGCGATGGAGCATCGGCAGCTCGTGGGAGAAGTGAAGCGCCTGCGCGAGGAAGTGAAGGACAAGTACAGCTTCGAAGGCATCGTCTACGCCGGCCCGAAGATGCGCGCGGTGCTAGAGCTCGTCCAAAAGGTCGCCGCCACCGACGCGACGGTCCTGATCCTCGGCGAGTCCGGGACCGGCAAGGAGCTCATCGCCCGAGCGATCCACGAGAAGAGCGCCCGGCGCAGCGGCTCCTTCGTCGCCATCAACTGCGGAGCGATCCCCGAAGGCCTGCTCGAGAGCGAACTCTTCGGCCACGTGAAGGGATCATTCACGGGCGCCGATCGGAACAAGCGCGGGCTTTGGGAAGAAGCCGGCGGCGGCACATTGTTTCTGGACGAGATCGGCGAGACCGCGCCGGCCTTGCAGGTAAAGCTCCTGCGCGCGCTCCAGGAAGGCGAGATCCGCCGGGTCGGAGACAACCATCCCATCAAGGTCTCCAGTCGCATCGTTACCGCGACGAACAAAGACCTGGCCCAACACGTGAAGGAGGGCAAGTTCCGCGAGGACCTTTTTTACCGGCTCAAGGTGTTTCCGATCCAGATTCCTCCGCTGCGGGACCGCGCCGAGGACATCCTGCCGTTGGCGGAGCACTTCCTACGAAAAGCGCGCAAGAAGATGGGCGGGAAAGCGACGCGCCTCTCTCCCGAAGCCGCCGCGGCGCTCAAGGCCTATGGGTGGCCGGGCAACGTCCGGGAGCTTGAGCACGCCATCGAGCGCATCCTGATCATGGCGGGAGGCCCGACGGTGACGATGGGCGATCTACCTCCCGAGATGCAGCCGGCCGACGCTCCGAAGAAGAAGGCTCCTTCGGGAACCGGGACCTCATTGAACGACATGGAGAAGGCGCACATCCTCGAGATCCTCGAAGCCTGCGGCCAAAACCAAGTCGAAGCGGCGAAGCGCCTGGGCATCGCGCGAAACACGCTTTGGCGAAAGCTAAAGACGTACGGCATCGCCTCCGGCAAACAATAGATGAACAAGCCCCACTCGGCGGCGAGAAAGGCGAGTAGCGTCGAACGCGGCGCCGAGCGCACCCGGTCCGACCCGCGGTTCCGCTGGGCCGCCGAGGCGGCGCCGAACGCGCTCATCATGGTCGGGGCGGACGGGAAGATCAGCTACGTCAACGGCCAGGCGGAGAAGCTCTTCGGCTACTCGAGAAAGGAGCTGTTCGGCCAGACCATAGAGCTCCTCGTGCCGAAGCGGGTGCGTGAGCACCATATCAAGTATCGCCAAGACTATTTTCAACAGCCCACGACGCGCGCCATGGGGCAGGGGCGGGAACTGTTCGGCGTCCGAAAAGACGGCGCCGAAATTCCGGTCGAGATCGGGCTCAATTCGATCACGACGGAGGACGGGACGCTCGTGCTCGCATCCGTCATCGACATCACGGAAAGAAAACGGCTCGAGAGGAAGTTGGCGCAGACCGAGACGCTGGCCATGGTCGGATCGATGGTGGCCGCCGTCGCGCACGAGATCCGCAATCCTCTCAATTCCATCGTCATGGCCGCCAAGCTGCTGGGCGCCGGCGACCTGAGCGGCGAGGAGCTCGATCAAGTCCGCACCGCGTTGACGAACGAGAGCCAGCGCCTCAACCGCACGCTCGAGGATTTTCTTCAATTCGCCCGGCCGAGAATCCCGAAGAAGGAGCCCGGAGATTTGAACGCCCTCATCCACGAGGTGCTTTTAGCCGCCAAGACGGACACGGCCGTCGCCGGACGCACCGTGACGAAGGAGCGATTGGACCCGCGCCTGCCGCGCGCGGCGTTCGACGGCGATCAAATGCGCCAGGTCCTGTGGAACCTCATCCGCAACGCCTTCCAAGCGGTCGAAGGCAAGGGCCGCATCGAGGTCCGTACCGAGCCCCACGACGGCGGCGTGACCATCGTCGTCGAGGACAACGGTCCCGGCGTACCGGACGACCAGCGGGAAAGAATCTTCGCTCCGTTTTTCACGACGAAGGCCAAGGGCACCGGCCTGGGCCTGCCGATCTGCCGCAGCATCGTCACGGCCCACGGCGGCGAGATCCGAATCGACTCCGGGCCGAACCGCGGCACCCGCTTTTCCATTCTGCTTCCTCTATAAGGGCTCGGCGGCCTCCCCTGGCTGTTCCATTGCGGTATCCGACGGCAAGGCGGCACGCTATGAGAAGCCAATCGGTCTTGATCGTGGACGACGACCTCGCCGGCAGGGCGATGCTGCGCATCTCCCTAAAGCAAGCCGGCTTCGACGTCGATTCCGCCGGCTCGGCCGAGGAAGCCCTCCGCCGCCTGCAGGAGCGCCGCTACGACTGGCTCCTCACGGACGCGAAGATGGAGCCGATGGACGGCTTCGAGCTGTCGCGGCGGGCGAAGACCCTGTATCCCGGCATGCGCATCATCATGACGAGCGCCCTCTACAACGACCGCGATATTCTCGTGGCGCCCATCGACAGGTTCGTCCCGAAACCGATCCGGTTCGACAGCCTATTGAACGCGATGCGCGCCTGATCGAGCGCAAAACGAAAGGCCCGGCTCCCCTAACGAGAACCGGGCCTTCGTTTGCGTCTTAGGAAAGCTACCGCGGAACGACCAGCGTGCAGCTCGTCTTCCAGATCGTCGCGCCGAGTCCGCCCGGCTGTCCGAGGCGATGCTGCTGGTGAACGCAGGTCAGACCCGACACCCGCTTCGTCGCCCGGTCCGGCGTGACCGTCTCTGGAACCTTCAGCGCTCGGTAGATGTCCGAATCTCCGTCGTTGCCCTTGCGCTCGAGCCGACAGCTGTAGGAATCCGAGCGACCCGGCCGCGGCGGCGTCGGGCGCGAGTGCGTGCACCACAGACCGCCCACGTGCTTCTGCCGCACGCTAAGCAGCGTGATGGACGGGATGGACCGAGCGGGAACGTCCAGCGCCTTGTAGATGGGCTCAAAGTGCCGGCTGTTGCGCTCTCGGATCGAGTCGGCGCCCGTCGCCGCGATCTTCTCCGCTTGAAACGCCGCTTCCACGAGACCGGCCTCCGGCACGGCCGCGAACGCGGACGCCGGGGCGATGAGGGACGCGGCAAGGAACATCGAATGAACTTTCATGAGCTATCCTCCTAGTATTCTACGACGAAGGGATTCTAGGATTAAGCCCGCGAAAACGCCGTGGGTCCTTTGGCTATCGGCGCGGACGCATTGGGCCTACGCCGTCAGAAGGCCTTCCACGGCTTCATCGGCATGACGCAGTAGTTCGCGAAATACGGGAGCATGGCCTTGATCTTCGGGACGGACTCCTCCGCGGCGCGCTCCCCCATCTCAATGATCTCACGGGCGCGATGCAGCTCGGTCCAGGAGAAGGCGCCGAGTTCAGGCTGGATCACGACGTCGGCGACGCCTACGCGCGACTGCGAGATCTCGTATTCCATCGTGTAGATCATCTGGAATAGGATCTCGAGCATGTTCGGCGCCTGAAGGGCCTCCGAGATCGCGAGATCCTTGATCGCCTGGAGATTCGCGAGCTGCGAGAAGGCCGTCGAGCGCCGCTCCCGCACGGCGCTCTTGCGCTGCGCGGCGGGCATGGTGAGATTGATCGAGATGAGGAGGTCCGCCCCCATCTGCGACACGACGCGGACGGGGACGGGGTCCACGAGCCCTCCGTCCACGAGGAACCGGCCCTGATGGTGGTACGGCGCGAACAGGAGCGGGATGCCGCAGGACGCGCGGATGGCGTCGGCGACGCGGCCCTCCCGGAGGACGACGCCCTCGCCCGTCTCGATGTCCGTCGCGACGCAAGCGAAGGGGATCTCCAGCTCGTGGAATTCCTTGTCGCCGAAGTAGGACTTGATGAACCGGTGGAGCGTGACGCCGCCGAAGATGCCGGCCCGCGGCAGCGTGAGGTCCCAGAACAGGTTCTCGTAGACCCAAGCCTTGTCGACTCCGAGCGCGATCTTCTCGATGGCCTCGATGTCCATGCCGAGCGCGTAATACCCAGCGATGAGCGAGCCGATGGAGGTGCCGGAGACCATGTCCACTTCGATGTTGGCGCGCCGAAGCCCCTTCAGCACGCCGATCAGCGAGTAGCCGAGCGCCGCTCCCGACCCCATCGCCAGCCCGATGCTCAGCCCCGCGAAGCGCCGCGCGAGCCGGCGTAGCGCGCGCATCGAGTGCGGAAAGCGCTCCATCGCGGAAAATGCGGAGATGCCCCGCTCGTATTCGGAGCACAGATCCTGCGACCACGGGACTCTGAACAGCTCCGAGCGCCGGAGCCACGCGGTCTCCGTCGGGGGAAGGTCGCCGAGCCATATCCTCAGCACCTTGCGCGAACCCTCACCGAGCGTCGACAGGCTGGACTCGAGCTTATGGAACGCGTCCAGCCGCGGCGTCGAACCGACCACTCCCCACGCGTCCGCTTCTTCCAGGATCGAGCGCTCGACGTCGCCCAGCTGGTCCCCGATCGCGATCAGCACGAAATCATTGTTGTCCCGAAGGAGGTTCATCAGGAGGAAGATTCCGCGGTAGAGACGTCCGCCCAGGACGGACGGCGGCAGGCTCATCACGCTCAGTCCGGAGGGATGCTCCGACACGAGGTTGCGCAGCACCCCCGGATCGCGCAAGTCCTGCTCCCGGAACATGGACTCGTTCGTCAGCACCGGACGCATCCCCATCGCCTTCGCCAGCGCGCCGGCATTCGGGGTCATGTCGACGAGGAGGATCCGCTTGCGGGACTCCTCGACCAGGTTGAGCGCGACGTGCACCATGAAGAGGACGCGCGCCGACTCCTCCAGGGCCGACGCCCAGACGAGGAGCTGCTGCTGGGACTTGGGCTGCGCGGGCGCGTGCGTCTTGGTGGTGTGCAGGAGCCTCTGGGCGATGATGCGCGACAGATGGATGAGGATCGTCGGGTTCTCCCGCACGATCTCCTCGAATTCCTTCTTCGAGAGGACGAGGAACTCGGACGTGGTGTCGAGCTTGACGGTGACCGATCGGGGCTCGCCGGTCAGGAGCGACAGCTCTCCGAGCGCGTCGCCGCGGCCGAGAAAGGCGGTGATGACCTCGCGCCCGCCCCGCTCCGACAGAAGGCGCACCTGGCCGGACGTCACGAGATAGAACGCGTCGCCGGCGTCGCCCCGGGTATAGAGCGTCGCGCCCTTGGGCAGAGATAGCGGCTTGAGGCGCGCCGCGACTTTATCTAGGTCCTCGGAGGACAGGTCCCGGAACAGGAGCGCCCGCTTGAGAAACGGAGTCCATGTCGGAAGCTCCTCCGGGTTCATGGCAGGACGCCTTGGCCATCCCGATAATGTATAATCGTCATCTCCGACGGAGAGAGTAGGCCAGGAGCGCGATCACGGACTTCGAATCGCGGATCTTGCCTTCAAAAACCCAGTCCAGCGCGCGCCGCAGGGGAACTCGTTTGACTTCGAGAAACTCGTCCTCGTCGGGGCAGACCGTGCCGGGCCGAAGATCCTCGGCGACATAAATATGGAGAACCTCGTCGGAGAACGCGGGCGTGGGCCAATAGGAGATAAGGCGGCGTATCCGCCCGGCGGTGAACCCCGTCTCCTCCTTGAGCTCCCTCCGGACGCACGGCAGCGGCGCTTCGCCCGCCGCGAGCTTGCCCGCCGGGATCTCGTAGGTGACCTCGCGGACCGGATAGCGGTATTGGCGGACCATGATCACCGTGTCGCGGTCGAGAATCGGGATCGCGGCGACGGCGCCGGGATGGTCCAAATACTCTCGCTCGGCCTTCTTCCCGTTGGGCAGCCGCACCTGGTCCACGAAGAAATTCACGGCGTTGCCGCGGTACACGGGCTTGGTGCGGATTTTCGTTTCAATGAGATGGGAATCGTCTCGCCGCACGCGGCCATTATATATAAAGCATGAGTTCCAAGGCGGAGTTCATCCACCTTCACAACCACTCCGAGTATTCCCTGCTCGACGGCACCACTCGATTCTCGGACCACGACGGAAAACCCTCTGAACTGCTGAAATCGCTCGCCCACGGCGGCTCCAAGGGAATGGCCCTGACCGATCACGGCAACCTATTCGGCGCCGTCGAGTTCTACACGCAGTGCAACGCCGTGGGACTCAAGCCGATCATCGGCTGCGAGATGTACCTCGCCAAAGGCTCGCGCAAGGAGAAGGGCGGCTCGCAAAAGGAAAACTGCCACCTCACCGTGCTCGCGCGGACCAACGAGGGCTACAAGAACCTGATGGCGCTGGCCTCGAAGGCGTCGCTCGAGGGCTTCTACTACGACCCTCGCATCGACAAGGAACTGCTGGCGGAGCACTCCAAAGGGCTCATCGTGTTGTCGGGATGCTTGAAGAGCGAGCTGTCGCAGATGATCCTCACGGGCAACCTCAAGGCCGCCATCGATCTCGCGATGCAATATCGGGACCGCCTCGAGCCCGGCGCCTTCTACCTCGAGATCATGGACCACGGGCTCGACAAGCAGCGCCAGGTGCTGAAGGCCCTGCTGGAGATTCACGAGAAGACGAAGATCCCCCTCGTCGCGACCAACGACTGCCATTACGCCAAAAAGAACGACTTCGAGGCGCACGACGCTCGGGTCTGCATCTCGACCGGCCGCCAAATCGCGGAGACGAACCGCCTCCGCTTCGAGACGCACGAGTTCTACTTCAAGACGCCGGACGAGATGGCGAAGGTCTTCCATTTCTCCCCGGAGTCCATCAAGAACACGCTCCAGATCGCCGAGTCGTGTCACGTCGAGCTGGACATGAAGTCGATGCACCTGCCCCGCTACGACGTCCCCCCGGGCCACGATCAGGACTCCTTCCTCGAGCACCTGTGCAAGGAGGGGCTCAAGCGCATCGGCAAGACGGACGACCCGCGCTACAAGGAGCGCCTCGCATTCGAGCTGTCGGTCATCAAGAAGATGGGGTTCTCGGGCTACTTCCTCATCGTCTGGGACTTCATCAAGTATGCCAAGACGAACGGCATCCCGGTCGGGCCGGGCCGCGGCTCCGGCGCCGGCTCGCTCGTATCCTATTCGCTCGACATCACGATGCTCGACCCGATCCACTACAACCTTCTCTTCGAGCGCTTCCTCAATCCGGACCGCCGCTCGATGCCCGATCTGGACATCGACTTCTCGGACGAGGGCCGCGAGCGGGTCATCGAGTACGTGCGCAAGCGCTACGGCGAGACGAACGTCGCGCGCATCATCACCTTCAGCTCGATGCTCGCCAAGGCCGCGATCAAGGACGTCGGCCGCGTCATGGGCATCGCCATCGCCGAGACCGACAAGCTCACCAAGCTCATCCCGATGGGCAAGACGATCCACGAGGCGCTCGAGGGGAGCCCCGACCTCCAAGAGATGGCGCGCGATCCCCAGATCAAGAAGCTCCTCGACCTCGCGCAGAAGCTCGAGGGCCTCAAGCGCAACACGAGCGTGCACGCGGCCGGCATCGTCATCACGAAGGACGCGGTGGTCAACTATACGCCGCTCGCCCAGGCCGGCAAGTCCGATGTCGTGACGACGCAGTACGACGGCGAGGTGCTGCCCAAGCTCGGCCTCCTCAAGATGGACTTCCTCGGCCTGCGGACGCTCTCCATCATCCAGCACGCGGTCGAGAACATCCACGCCTCCGGCCACAAGGGCTTCGATGTCCAGACGCTCCCTCTCGACGACGTCAAGGCGTTCGATCTCCTCAAGTCCGGCAAATGTCTGGGCGTCTTCCAGCTCGACTCGGAAGGGATGCGCGATCTCGTTCGCAAGCTCAAACCCTCCGAGTTCCGCGACGTCGTCGCCTTGGTGGCGCTCTACCGCCCGGGCCCCATGCAAAGCGGCATGGTCGACGACTTCGTCGCGAACAAGCACGGCAAGAAGGTCACCTACGAGCACGCGCTCCTCAAGCCCATCCTCGAGGACACCTACGGCTGCATGGTGTATCAAGAGCAGGTCATGGAGATCTCGAAGTCGCTGGCGGGATTCTCGCCCGGCCAAGCCGACGGGCTGCGCAAGGCCATGGGAAAGAAGGACCCGATGGCGGCCGAGGCGCTGCGCGAGGATTTCTTGAGCGGCTGCAAGAAAAACAAGCTCACCGATAAGCTCGCCAACAAGATTTACGACCAGATGGTGAAGTTCGGAGGCTACGGCTTCAATAAATCGCATTCCGCCGCCTACGGGCTCGTCGCCTACCAGACCGCGTTTCTGAAGGCCAACTTCCCGATCGAATACATGACCGCGCTGATCACCTCGGAGATCGGCCACAACGCGCTTGTCGAGGGGAAGGAGAACAAGCTCGTCACCTACCTCAACGAGGCCAAGGCGATGGGCATCGAGGTCCTTCCTCCGAACGTCCAGAAGTCGGAAGTGAAGTTCTCGATCGAGGACGGCAAGATCCGATTCGGCCTCGTCGCCATCAAGAACGTCGGCGAGGGGGCGGCGGAGTCGATCGTCGCCGCGCGCGTCAAGGACGGCCCGTTCGCGTCGGCGGACGACTTCTGCAGGCGCATCGATCTTCACGCGGCGAACAAGAAGGTGCTCGAGTCGCTGGTCCACGCCGGCGCCATGGACACGCTCGTCCCCGGCCACGGCATCCGCCACGGGCGGGCGGAGCTCCTCGCGACCCTCGAGCAGACGATGGAACGTCAAGCGCGGCTCAAGGAGGACATCGGCCGGGGACAGGGACTTCTCTTCGGGACCGAGTCCGAGCCGGCCGCGGCGTCGAACGGGAAATCGAGCGTCGAGCCCCTTTCCGAACACGACATGCTCAAGTCCGAGAAAGAGGTCCTCGGGTTCTATTTCTCGGGGCATCCGCTGCTGCGCTACCGCGAGCGCCTGCGGTGCATCTCGACCCATCCGATCGAGGCGATCACGGAGGACATCTCCTCGACGGTCCGCGTCGCGGGCATGGTGACCCAGGTCAAGCGCATGACCACGAAGAAAAGCGGAGAGCCGTGGGCCCGCGCCACGCTGGAGGATCTGACGGGCGAGATCGCGCTGCTCGTCTTCCCCCGGGCCTACGCCTCCGGCCTGGGCAAGCAGCTGTCGGCCAACGCCATCGTCACGGTCTCGGGGCGCCTGAGCACGCGCGGCGAGGACTCCAAGCCGGAATTGATCGTCGAAGAGATCCTTCCGATCGACCTGGCCCTGCAGCGCTGGGCCCGCCGGCTCACCGTCTCTTTCTCGACGACGGCTCTCGAGGACTCGACGCTCGAGGCCTTGCGCGACGTCCTGGCGCGGCACCCCGGCAACTGCCCGGTCATGCTCCGCGTCGAAACGCCGGCGCACGGGATGGCCCTCGTTGAGACGGAGACGCGGGTCAGCCTGGCGGGAAATTTGCTAGAAGAGTTGGAGACCACCCTGGGAGAGAGAACTTGGCAGATCGAAAGCGCATCCTAGTAGCCGACGACGATCCGGACCTGCTGGATTTGCTGAAGATGGACCTCCAGTATCAGGGCTACGAGATCATCACGGCCACCAACGGCAAGGACGCGCTCGACAAGATTCTCAGCGAGACCTTCGACCTCGTCCTTCTCGACGTCATGATGCCGTTCATCGACGGCTACCACGTCGCGAGCGAGGTCTCGACCAAGATGGGCGACAAGGCGCCGCGCATCGTGATCATGACGAGCCGCGACACCTCGCGCGAAAAGGGCATCGGGCTTCTCTCCGGCGCGATGTCCATGGTCCAGAAGCCCTTCACAATGCAGGACCTCCACAAGAAGATCGCGGAGCATCTGCAGACCCCGCGGTAGGCCCGCTCAGCCTCGGGCGATCAGGTTGGCCTTGCGTTCCGCGATCCGGATCGTGGCGACCACCCCGGCATTGAAATTCAGATAGTCCGACTCGATCCCGTCGCTGAAGATGATCCCGTTCTCGGCCATCTGCGACTCGACGACGAGCGACTGGCCTCCCGGCACTGTCCCGAATGCGAGCGTCGCCTGGGAAGTCTTGCTGGCGAAAGGCTCGCGCACCGCGTACACGAGATCGTCCGAGTCCCACGGCATCCGCACCGCGACGCGCTTGCCGTCCCCCTCCGCGGCCTTCCTGCCCTGGACCGCCAGGTTCCGGGCGACGCCCATCGCGCCGTTGACGACGGAGCTGAGCCAGCCCGTCGACCCCGCCCCCGTCGAGACGATGATGCCGCTCGAGCTCTGCGCTTCCGACCTCCCTCCCACCGCGAGCTTGTACCGCGCGGAGACGTGGGAGCGCACGCCGATGAAGAGATCGTTCACGCCGTACAGCGACTGGCCGTCGTTGAGTTCCGCCTTCGCCATCGAGACGCGCTTTAGCGGCACCGGCCCGGTCATGGCCCGCTCGACCCAAGACGGGACTTCCGCCACCGCAAAGGGGTTGAGGATGCCGTCGACGCGGAGGGGATCGGGGTTGACCGCGAGAAGCGGCTCGCGCGTCAGGTATTTCGCCGCGTTGATGACGAGGCCGTCCGGGCCGATCGTGACGACGAGATCGTGGCCCGAGAACTTGAATGTGGGCAGAAACGACCGTTCCACGAACTGCGTCTTGACGCCCCGCGGCAGACCCTTCCGCAGGGCGTCGACCGCGCGCGCGTAGGCGTCGTGCGCCGCCTGCGTCTCCTCGAAGGACAGCCCCGCGTGCTCGATGTAGAAGCGCGCCTGCGCCGTGGAGTTGAACCGCGCCACGAGCTCCTCCAGCATGGTGCGCTTCGTCACGACCAGGATCGACTCGACGGCAGCCGCCGTCCTCTCGGCGGGCGAGGCGCGGCTCATTTCTGCAGGAGTGACGCCACCAACTCCGGCGTGATGGTCAGCGTGCCGATCTTCTCCGCGTTCTCGCCCATCTCCTTGAGGCCCATCGCCACGAGCGACCGCGGCTCGATCGACTTGTACGGCTTGAGACGGATCTCCGTCGCGGCGGCCTCGAACTCGGCCTGCTTCTTGTCGTTCTCGCCCTGGAGCGACACGAGCCCCTGGCGCTTTTCTTCGAGCGCGACCTGGGTGTTGACCTCGTTCTCCTTGATCTTGCGCTCCTGCTCGACGGCGAGCGCCCGCCGGTTGTAGATCGCCTGATCCGCCTTGACCTGGAGCCCCTCGCGGTATTCGGCCTCAAGCGCCTTCGCCATCTCCGGCGTCGGCCTCACGGAGTTGAAGTAGACGCTCACCACCTGCACGCCCATCTCGGCCAAGGTGGGATCGGCCTTCGTCTTCGCGAGCACCGCGGCCGCCGTCTGATCCGAGCGCTTGAGCGCGTCCTCGAGAGACATCTTGAGGAGCTCGGCCCGAGCGCCGGCCTGCACGACGTTGACGATGCGCTGCGCGAGCTTGTCGGGATCGGTCGAGCGGTAGGCGCGCGTCTTGGGATCGATAGTGAAGTTGAGGACCGCCGCCAGGGTCTTCGGCTGCGCGATGCGGAAGGTGATCTGCCCCTGCACGGTGACCGCCTGGAAGTTGCCCGTTGTCTCGTTGAGGATGAATTGCGCGTCGACCGTCCCCGTCGGGATCGAGATGATGCTGGTGCTCGGCGCCCAGTAGAAGAACGCGAGGCCCGGCCCCTCGCGCCGGAGCCGGTCCCCCGAATAGACCAGCAGATGCTCGTTCGGGTCGCCCTTGAAATAGCCGATCAATGCCATGCGGCCTCCTGGATCGCGACGCGCCTCGTCTTTCGGGAGCAGTATGTCCCGGCCCCGGCTCCAAGTCAAGGCCGGCTCCCCGAACCGGCTCCCCGAACGGTCGATGCCCGCGTCCCTCTTGCCTTCTTGAATAGGCCAATTAAACAAAGCTAAAATTCTCACCTCAGGGGAATTGACCGTGCTATATAAATATATTCCTTTAATCCTCGCGGCGGCACTCGCCTCCTCGCCGTGCGCCGCCCAAGTCGGCGCCGGTCCGGTCGACGCCGCCATCGAGCGCTTGAACTCGAAGGATCCGGCGGTCCGACGACAAGGCATCGAGGAACTCAGCCGGCTTCGCGACCCGAAGTCCGTCCCCGGCCTCGTGGCTCGCCTCGATGACGACAACGCGTTCGTCCGCGCGGCCGCGGCCGACTGCCTCGGCCTCATGCGCGCCTCCGCCGCGGTGCCCAAGATCCTCAAGCTGCTGACGGGCGACAAGGACAATCAGGTCCGGCAAAGCGCGGCCATCGCCCTAACCTATCTCGCGGACCCCTCCGCCATCGACTCCCTGATCCAGGCCTTGAACGACCCGGTGCCCGGCGTACGCTACGCGGCCGCGAGGAGCCTCGGCGCGATGCGGTCCGCCAAGTCCGTCGACGCGCTCGGCAAGGCCCTGGCGGACAAGGACGCGCAGATGCGGGTCGCGGCCGCCGGCGCGCTCGGCCTCATCCTCTCCAAGGATTCCGTTCCCGCGCTCATCGGCGCGATCAAGGACGAGAACGCGCAGGTGCGTGCCGAGGCTTCCAAAGCGCTCGGCATGATCGGCGATCCCGCGGCCGTCGAGCCGCTGAAGGCGGGCCTCTCCGACGCGGACGTTTCTGCGCGCGTGCAGTCGGCCCTGGCGCTCGGGCGCCTCAACGACCTTTCTGGCATGAACGTCGGCTTCGAACTGCTCAAGAGCCGCGACGCCGCGACCCGGATGCAGGCCGCCAATCTCTTGGGCCAGATCGGAGACAAGACCAAGGCGCTGCCCGCGCTCGAAGCGGCCGGCAAGGCGGAAAAGGACGCGAACACGAAGCAGGTCATCGGCTACGCCGTCGCGCAGCTCAAGGCCCGCGTGGGGATCAAGGAGTCGGCGAAGCCCGCGCCGGCGGCGGCGCCCTCCCAGCCGCAGAAGCCGAAGGCGCCGGCCAAGGCCGCGCCCGCCGCGCCGGCGAAGACGCCCGCCAAAACCGCCCCCAAGAAGACTCCCGCGAAGAAAGCGGAGGAAAAGAAAACCCCATGACCGTTCGCCGCCCGCTCGCCCTGATCCTTGCCGTCGTGCTCGCCGCGTCGCAGGGCTTCGCCGCCGAGGGCAAGCCGTCCAAGCCGAAGGACGACGCCGACGAAGGCCGCTCCTCCAGCGGCAGCCTGCTGCAGCCCGACACCGACCTCATCGACATCCACACCGCCGGGGTCCTCGACTACGGCGGGTTCTCGAGCCGGACGCGGTTTTTTTCCAGCGGCGGCGTGATGCAGTGGGGCAACTTCGGCGTCTTCCAGCGGCTCAACATCGGCGCGTCGCTCAACGTCGACAAGCTGCTCGGCACCGCGACCCCGGTCCAGCTCACGCGGCCCGACCTGCAGATGAAGCTCCGGTTCTACGACGGGGACCGAATGATCCCGGCCTTCGCGATGGGCTTCGACGGGCAGGGGTATCTCTACAACCGCAAGGAGCTCCGCTACAACCAGCGCCAGCGCGGCCTCTACTTCGTCGGATCGCAGGAGGTCGGCCTGCCGGGACTCCAGGCGCACGCCGGCATCAATATCTCGGACTTCAACTCGAACGCGATCTTCGGCTCCATGGCGTCGAGCTACAACATCCGGGACAAGGTCCTCGTGATGGCGGAGTGGGACAACATCAACAACTACGAGGACAGCCGCCTCAACGCGGGCTTCCGGGTCTACATCACACAGTCCTTCAACCTCGATTTCGCGGTGCGCGGCATCGGACAGGGCGGAGAATTCTCCAACGGAGTCTCCCGCGGCGCCGAACGCATCGTGCAGTTCAAGTATACGGGCAATTTCTGACGGCGGAGCGCCTAGCGCTCGCCGGAATATCGACGTAAGGAGACCATCATGGCACAGGCAGTGGCGGAAAAACCGACGGCGCTGAAGGACCATTTTGTCCATTTGACCCCCGGCAAGCTCACGGGACTCAGGCAGATCACCGACGCCAACAACCGGTTCAAGGTGCTGGCGCTGGACCAATCCAACTCGTTCAAGAAGGCCCTGCGGGCGATGCATGAGAAGGCGGGCAAGCCGGCCGAGCCCACTTACGAGGAGATCCGCGACACGAAGCTCGAGATGGTGAAGATCCTCGGCGAGTACGCGAGCGCGACGCTGCTCGACGTCAACTTCGGCGCGCGCCAGGCGATCAACTCCTTCGCGCTCCCCAAGCACGTCGGCTTGATCGTCCGCTCGGAGGCCTCCAAGGACGCGGGCATCCCGTCCGAGTACGAGCCCGGCTGGTCGGTCGAGAAGATCAAGCGCATGGGCGCCTCGGCGGTCAAGCTCCTCGTCTACCTCGACACCGAGGACAAGAAGAACGTGAAGGACCAGATCGCGTTCGTCGAGAAGCTCTCCAAGGCATGCAGGGAGCAGGACATCCTGCTCATGACCGAGGAGCTGTCCTTCCCGCGCAAGGGCGAGGAGAAGAGCTCCCCCTCGTACAAGGCCCGCAAGGTCAAGAACATCCTCGAGGCGACTAGGCTCATCGGCCCGCACACCGACATCCTGAAGCTCGAGTTCCCCGGCAACATGAAGGACGACTCCGAGCAGCAGATGGTCGACAACCTGGGCAAGCTCAACGAGGCGGCGATCCGCCCCTGGGTGCTCCTCTCCGCGGGCGAGAAGTTCGACCTCTTCGTCAAGCAGGTCGAACTCTCGATGAAGGCTGGCTGCACGGGCTACATGGCCGGCCGCGCGATCTTCAACGAGTATTTCGAGCAGCCGACGGCGCAGGCCCGGACGCAGTTCCTGAAGACCACCGGCAGCGACCGCATGAAGAAGCTCAACACGATCATCGACGCGCACGCGCAGCCGTGGACGACCCGCTACAACATCGCGCCGGCGGACCTCGCCGCGGCGGTCAAGCCCGACTGGTACATGGACAAGGGCGCCGCGAAGAAGAAGTCCTCGGCGACGACGGGCGACTACTGAGCGGGAGGGCGTCCATGGGCAAGCGAATCGGACTTCTCACCGGCGGCGGCGACTGCCCGGGCCTCAACCCGGCGATCCGGGGCGCCGTCATCCAGGCGACGGCCCTCGGCCACGAGTGCGTCGGGCTTCTGGACGGCTGGAAAGGCATGATCGAGGGGAACTCCAGGCCTCTGTCGCGCGAGGACGTGGAGGAGATCGTCGGCAAGGGCGGCACGATGCTCGGCACCTCGCGTACGAACCCCTACAAAAAGGAGGGCGGCGTTCAGAAGTGCCTCGAGACGATGAAGAAGCTGAAGCTCGACGCCCTCATCGCGATGGGCGGCGAGGACACGCTCGGCGTCGCCTCGAAGCTCTTCGCGGAGCACAAGTTCCCGGTCGTCGGCGTGCCGAAGACGATGGACAACGACCTGTCGTCCACGGACTACACCTTCGGCTTCGACACGTCGGTGACGCTCGCGGTCGACGCGGCGCACCGCCTCGTCGACACGGGCCGCAGCCACAAGCGCATCATGATCCTCGAGGTCATGGGCCGGCACGCGGGCTGGGTCTCCCTGTTCACCGGCATCGCGGCGGGAGCGGACTACGTGTGCCTTCCCGAGCGGCCCGTGGACGTCAAGGACATGACGGCGCGCCTGAAGGCCGCGCACGCGAAGAAGAACGTGGCGCTGGTCGTCGCCTCCGAGGCCATCGACCTGCCCGGCGAGAAGAAGGACGAAAAGCTCGACGAGTTCGGCCACATGATCCTCAAGGAGCGAGGCGTCGCGGAGCGCCTCACCGAGATCATCCAAAAGGAGACCGGCGTCGAGACGCGATCCGCGGTCATCGGCCACATGCAGCGCGGCGGACCGCCGACCTTGTTCGACCGGATGCTCGGCACTCGCGTCGGCGTCAAGGCCGCGCAGATGGTCGACGCGGGGAAATTCGGCGTCATGGTCGCCCTCAAGGGCACCGAGGTCGTCCCGGTCTCGCTCAAGGACGCGACGGGCACGCTCAAGACGGTGACGCCCGAGTGGCTCTCGCTGCTCGACACGCTGATGTACCCCTCGGGCGCGGCCAAGTCCGCCGGCGCCCAGGGCAAGGCGAACGCGGCGGCGCGCTGACACATGGACTCGGATTCGACGAACCAAGGCGGAAAGTACCAGCGGCGGAAAGTCCTCGTCAAGAGATCGCTGCAGCTCAAATACATCGCCTTGGTGGTCGTCTCCGCTGTGCTCATCACGATGGTCGCCAGCGGCGACACCTTCTATACGATCTACCGGATCATGCTCCGCGAGGACCCATCGCTGATGCCGCTCGTCCACCAGGTCCAGTCGATGCTGCTGGTGAAGATGGTGCTCTTTCTCGGCATCGTCTTCCTCGTCGCCCTGTTCCTGTCCCACCGGTTCGCCGGGCCGATCTACCGCTTCGAGAAGTCCGCGCAGATCGTCGGCACCGGCGATTTGACGCACCGCGTCTCGCTGCGGACCGGCGACGAACTCCTCGAGCTGCAGGAGGAATTCAACCGCATGGTCTCGAGCCTCCAGTCCAAGGTCCAGAAGGACCGGGCGCTCGCGTCGCATCTGACCGAGAAGGTCAACGCCTTGGCCAAGAATCTGCCGGAAGATTCCGGCGCGGCGTCGAACGCGCTGCGGAAGGATATCCTCTCGCTGCGCGCGGAACTCGAGCACATCGCATCCGGCTTCAAGGTGTAGTCCCGTGGCCTCCAAGCGCCTGTCCCTCCTGATCGCGGGCGCTCTCGCCGCGGCGCCGCTGGCCCGGGCCGAGGACGCGGCGGCGCCCCTGACGCGCACCTTCACGCTCGAGGAGGCGGAGCACCTCGCGGTCAACAACAACGCGCCGCTCTTGTCCGCCGCCGAGGACATCACCATCGCCCAGCAGCGCGTGCAGGAGGCCAAGTTCCTGTTCCTGCCCGAGATCGGCCTGCAGGCGAGCGCGACGCGCTACAACGCGCGCTATCCGTTCGCACTGCCGCCCGAGATGCGGTCCATCCTGCTGTTTCCCTCGGACAGGGACTACCTTTACTCGGGGCGCGGCTACCTGTCGCAGACGATCTATTCAGGGGGCAAGGTCCTCCATCTCCTGCACCTCGCCCAGACCGCACAGAAGCAGGCCCAGAGCCAGTACGACGCCGCGAAGATGGACGCGACGCTCGGCGTGCGCGAGGCGTTCTTCCGGCTCGTGCTGGCGCAAAACGTCAACGACGCGACCCAAGAGAGGTTCCGCCTGGCGCAGGACGTCGTCGGCCGGGGCCTGACCGGGTGGGAGCGCGTCGAAGGCGAGGCGCTCGTCGCGCTGCTGCGCTCGAGGACGTCCGAGACCGCGCGCGCGGTCGAGGCGGCGGCCCTGTCGTTTCGCAAGCAGCTCAACATCGAGCTCGACACCCCGGTACGAGTCTCGGGGAAGCTCGAGGCGCAGCAGGTGGACATCGATCTGAACAAGGCCATCGTCTGGGCCATCGAGCTGCGTCCGGAGCTCCAAGTCGAGACCTACAAGGCGCAGATCGACGACATCGGCGTCAACCTCGCTCAGAGCCGGCGTATCCCGAGCGTCGTTCTCGAGAGCAACTACGAGGTCACCGGCCAGCAGTTTCCCCTCCGCCAGAACAATTGGGACGCCACCATCGGCGTGAAGATCCCGTTCTCGTTCGACTTCGGCGCGCAGATCAAGGAGAAGCGCGCCGAGAAGCGGCAAGGCGAGATCAAGCGCGCCGCGGCGCAGGACGGCGTCCGCCTCGAGGTTCGCCGCGCCTACTCCGATCTGCAGTATTGGCAGAGCGAATGGCCGCAGCGGGAGAAGGAGTTCGCGCGGCTCAAGACGATCGCCGAAGCCGCTCCGGCCGACGCCCGAAATCTCGCTCCCATCCGGGCCCAGATCGCCCTCCTCGACGTGCAGGAGCGCTACCTGACGGCCGTGCAGTCCCACATCCTGGCCCGGGCCCGCCTCGAGCGCGCCATGGGCCGTTCCCTGGCGAGGTAGCGGCGTGAGGCGCATGGCGGCCGCGCTCCTCCTCGTGTTCGCCGGAGCTTCCGGGCTCCGCTCCGAGGAGCCCGTGTCCGATCGCCTCATGCGCGAGCAGCTCTGGCGGGAAGTGAGCTCGATGCCGGCCGACGAGCGGCCGAAGGTCGGGCTCGTTCTGTCGGCCGGCTCGGTCCGCGGCCTGGCGCACATCGGCGTCATCCAAGCACTCGACGACGCGGGGTTCCCGGTCGACGTCGTCACCGGCACTTCCATCGGCGCGATCGTAGGGTCGCTCTACGCGGGCGGGATGCCGGCCTCTAAGCTCTGGGCGCTCAACAAGGACATCAGCCTCGGCACCAACTTCAACAAGTTCCGCCTCCTGGAACTCATCCTCTACGACAAGCTGCTGTCGTCGAAGAAGCTGGAGACGTGGCTCAAGGAGCAGATCGGCGACCTCCAATTCGACAAGATGCCCAAGCGCTTCGCGTGCGTCGCCATGGATCTCAAGACGGGCGAACAGATCATCTTCCGGGAAGGTCCGGTGGCGATCGCCGTGCGCGCCAGCATGAACCTCCCGGGCTTCTTCGAGCCGGTCGAGTACCGCCACCGCTATCTCGTCGACGGGGCGGTGGTCGACTACATCCCGGTCGACGCCGCGCGCCTCTTGGGCGCGGAATGGGTACTGGCGAGCGTCACCGAGTTCGACTACGCCCGCGCGAACCCCACCAACGTCATGGGGACGCTGCTGCAGATATTCGACATCCGCGGCTCCATCCTCGCGCGCGAGCAGCGGAAGCTCGCGAACGTGGTCGTCGAGCCCGCGGTCGGCGACATCGCGATCGAGCACATTCATCGCGGACCCGAGGCCATGGTCAAGGGCGTCGTCGCCATGACGCGCAAGCTCCCGGAGACGGAGGAGAGCTTGATCCTCCATACGCTGCCGCGGCTCATGAAGCACTGGAGGGCCCCGTGAACGGACCCGCGAGCGCCGCGCTCCTCGCGCTTGCGCTTTCCTCCTCGGCGCACGCCGCGCCGGAGACGGCGCCGAGACCTCCCGTGCAGGACGCCCTCGCGGGGGTCCAGCTGCTGTTCGATCAGCAGGATTACGGGCGCGTGGTCGGCCGGCTGACCGAGCCCGAGATGCAGAAGCTCGGCCGACAGGACCTGCGCCGCGCCTACGATCTCCTCGGCCAGAGCTACCAGCGCCTCGGACAGCAGGACCGCGCGATCGGCGTCTACCAGCTCGCGGCACAGCTGTTCCCGAAGGACTTGAACCTGACGACCCATTTGGCGGACATCCTGCATCACCAGGAGCTCGACGATCAGGCGCGGGCGCTCTACGAAAGCGCGCTCGCCATCCATCCCAACAACGGCTCCGCGCATCTGGGCATCGCGGAGATCGCCCGCGCGACCGGACTCCTCGAGCAGTCTCAAGAGCACTACGAGAAGTGCCTCCTCGAGATCAAGACCGACGCCCGCGTCTGGCGCGGCTACGCCGAGGTGCTGGCCAAGCGGAGAAACTACTCCAAGGCGGCCGACGCCATCCGCAAGGCGCTGGAGCTGGACCCGGACAACGCGCCGACTCTCCAATCCCTGGCCCAGTTCCAGCGCCGGCAAGGCAAGAGGGAAGAAGGCTACGCGTCCCTTGCCGCCGCCACGGCCGCCGCCGACGCCTCGCCGCGGCACCAGGACATCCGGCCCGAGCTGTCCCTGCGCAAGGCCTCCTGGCTGTTCGAGGACGGGCGTCTCGACGACAGCCTACAGGAGGCGGAGTCGGTGCTCTTGCGCTTCCCGAACGACCCGTTCGCGCTGTGGCTGCGGGCCCGCATCGCCCTCAAGCGCGGGGACGAGAACGCCGCGGCCGCCGACCTAGAAGCGGCCGCCTCTCAATCCCGGTCGTCGCCGTTCGCCGCCGCCGTGGCGAAGGGCATGCTCAAGGAGTTGGGAGGAGGGCAATGAAGATCCGATTCGTGAAGATGTCGGGCGCGGGCAACGACTTCGTCCTGGTGGACGCGGCGGAGCTCAAGGGCGCGCGCGGCGGCCGACCTCGGCTCGCCAGAGCGATCTGCGATCGCCGGGCGTCGGTGGGCGCGGACGGGCTCCTGATAGTCGGACGCGGCGGGCCGGCGGGCGCCGCGTCCCTCGAGTACTACAACGCGGACGGCTCGGAAGCGTTCTGCGCCAACGGCTCTCGATGCGCGGCGTGGTACATCCACCGGCGCCGCTGGGCCGGCCGCGCCTTCGTCTTCAATTCGATCGAAGGGCCGATCCGCGCGACGATCACGGGCGACGAGCGCGTCCGCATCTTCATGCCGCAGATCCGCGATGTGCGCCTCGGCCTAAAGGTCGACGCGTGCGGCAAGACCTGGCGCGTCTCGTATCTGAACACCGGCGTGCCCCACGTCGTAGTGGAAGCGAAAGATCTCGACGCCTTCCCGGTCTTCGAGGTAGGGCGCGCGCTGCGCCGCCACCGCGCGTTCGCTCCGGCTGGAGCCAACGTCAATTTCGTCTCGCTCGGGAAGGGCGCGCCGCGCCTGAGGACGTACGAGCGCGGCGTCGAGGACGAGACGCTCGCGTGCGGCACCGGGGCCACGGCGACGGCCGCGGTGCTCCACCTCACGAAAGGCGCGCGCCCTCCCATCCGGCTGCAGGTCAAGGGCGGCGACACCCTTACGGTGGGCTTTCGCTCCTTGGCCGGCGGCTTCGAGGACGTGTGGCTGGAAGGCCCGGCCAAGGTGACGTTCACGGGAGAAACGACCCTATGACTCGCGCCATCCGATTCGAAGGCTCTTATCCCGCGCTGATCACGCCGATGCGCGGCGGCGCCCTGGACGAGACGGCGTATCGCGCGCTCGTGTGCCGGCAGATCCAGGGCGGCAGCGCCGGCCTCGTCCCCTGCGGCTCGACGGGAGAAGCGGCGACCCTCGCGCCGGCGGAATACAAACGCCTCGTTCAGATCGCCGTCGAGGAGGCGGCCGGGAAGATCCCCGTCATCGCCGGAGTCGGCACGAACGCCACGTGGCGCGCCGTCGAAGAGGCCCACGTCGCCGCCGCGCTCGGCGCCGACGCCCTGCTCGTGCTCGCTCCCTATTACAACAAGCCGACCCAGGAGGGACTCTACCGCCACTTCAAAGAGGTCGCGGGCGCCGTGAGACTTCCGATCGTCGTCTACAACATCCCCGGGCGCACGGCGGTCAACATCCAGCCGTCCACGATCGCCCGCATGGCCAAGGACTGCGGCAACATCGTCGCCGTCAAGGAAGCGGCCGGGTCTCTCGACCAAGTCAGCGAGATTCTGACCTTGTGTCCCGCCGGATTCACCGTGCTCTCCGGCGACGACTCGCTCACGCTGCCGATGCTCTCGGTCGGCGCCCGCGGCGTCATCAGCGTAGTCGCGAACCTGATCCCCAAGGACACGGCGCGCCTCTGCTCGTCGTACCTGCGCGGCGATACGGAGAAAGCCCGGAAACTGCATCTTGAGATGTTCCCGCTCGTCAAATCCCTCTTCATCGAGACGAATCCCATCCCCCTCAAGGCGGCGGCGGCGATGATGGGACTGTGCGCCGAGGAGATCCGCCTCCCGCTGACCCCGATCTCCGCGGAAAGCCGGACGAAGCTCCGCGCCGCGCTTAAGTCGTACGGCCTCCTTCGCCGCTAGAGGCGCCGATGCGAACGGCGATCCTGCTTGCGGCCGCGGTCCTGCTGGGCGCGACGGCGAGCGATGCCGCGCCCAAGCTCGAGCCGCGATGCGGCGCCTCGGCCTCCGGCATCCCCTGGACCTATTGCATCTTGGAAGTCCCTGGCGGCAGCCGCGACGTCGTGTACCTCCTGCATGGCGGCGGCGACAACGAGAAATCCTTGTTCAAGGAGGGATTGACGGACGAACTGCTCAAGACTTGGAAAATGGACGGCTTCCCTCCCCCCATTCTGGTGTCCGTCAGCTTTGGAAAGTTCTGGATGCTGACCGGTTCGGACGCGGCGCCGCGCAGCGGGCTGCTCGAGACGTTCACCGGCTCGGTGATCCCCCACGTGGAAAGCGAGCTTCTCGAGGGTCCGATCGGCCGCCGGCAGCTGTTCGGCTACTCGATGGGCGGCCTCAACGCGACCGTCCTCGTCCTGCGGGCGCCGGAGCTCTTCTCACGCGGCGCCGCGGCGTGCCCGGCGTATCTGGGCGTCTCCCCGTTCTCGACCGCGGAAGCCCTCGCTCGATACGTGGAGGAGCGCCGCGCGGATCCCAAGAGGATCTCCATGATCGTCGACCTTGCCAAGGCGCACGTCGCCGACGAAGAGGCCTGGCGGCGGTTCTCCCCGCCGGCGGCGTCCTCGCTGCTGGGGCCTCGCACGCCGCCGATGCACGTGTCCTGCGGCGACCGAGACCACGACTTCTACCGCGAGGCAAGGGACTTCGCCTCGGCGGCCCGCGGCCGAGGCGCGCCCGTCGAGTGGCAACGCCTGTCCGGCGGCCATTGCGTGATGGATTTCGAGGCGATCGCGCGGTTCCTCGAGCGGCGTTAGCGGACCGGGCGCTTACGCCCCCAGCGCGATAGCGTCCAGCACTTCCGCGACGAAGGCGGCGTGATCCCAGGCGCTGACGTCGATCGACAATCCCAACCGCACGATCACGACGTCGCGAGACGGAACGATCGTCAAGCACTGGCCCTCGTGGCCGAACGCGTGGAACGCGTCGGGAGGCACTCGGCCGGCGGCGGGCGTTTCGCCTCCGAATTCCCTGGAGATCTTGAGCCACCAGTGCGCGCCGTAGCAGCCTCCCGGCGACAAGCGCTCCGGCGTCGTCGAGAACTTGACCCAGCCCTCGGGCAGGATGCGCCGCCCGTCCCAGACGCCGTCGCGCGCATATAAGAGCCCGAAGCGGGCCCAATCGCGCGCCGCGGCGAACAGGAACGAGGAGCCGACGTACGTCCCCGAGGCGTCCGGTTCGAAGACGGCGCTCGACATGCCGAGAGGATCGAACAGCGCGCGGCGCGGCCAGTCGGAGTATCGTTTCTCCCCGACGACTCGGCGCGCGACGAGCGAGAGGATGTTGGTCGTGCCGCTCGCGTACTGCCACGCCGTCCCGGGCGGACGCGCCGCGGGACAGGCGGCCGCATAGCCGCCCGCGTCTCCGACGTCGAAAAGCATGCGCGACACGTCCGACAGAGGATCGGAGTATCTCTCGGAAAACCGAAGACCGCTGCGCATGCGGAGAAGGTCCTCGAGCCGGACGGCCTGCCGAGGATCGCCCGTCTTGTCCCATTCGGGAAGCAGGCCAAAGTCATCGAGCCGAAGCTTCCCCTCCCCGACCAAGGTCCCGATCAGCGCGCTCATGACGCCCTTCGTCATCGACCACCCGTTGAGCGGCGTGGACGCGGAGAATCCGGGAGCGTAGCTTTCCGCGATCAGCCGGCCGCGATGGACGACCGCGACGGCCCGCGTCCGGCGCTTCCTGCGCCCATCGGTCTCGACGAAGGCGCCCGCCAGGACCCGCTCCAGCGTCGCGGGCGCGGCGGCGGCGAGAGCCTCTCCCTCGGGCCAAGGCGCCTCGGGGCGCTCGGACCGGCGCGGAACGGGCGCATTCGAAGAGGACACGATGGGTCCAAACGCCAGAGTAGCGCCCAATCCGGGCCGATAGACCGCCGTCCTGGAGACGAGACCCACGGAGGCCGTGACGCTTTTCGCCTCCCGATCGGCGCGGGCGCCGAACAGGCGCATGATCCGATACGCTTCCGCGGACACCTCGTCGGCGGCGTCAAGATCGGGAATGTCCAGGCCGGACACGAAGAGGGCGGAACACAGCGCCTTCGCTTTGTATGCCGCGCCCACGCCCGCGATGCGAAGCAGTCGGCGGAGCCCGAGCGCCCCGGCAATGACGGCGAACAACAGAAGTGTCTTCACGATCGCACGGCTACTTGAGCGGCTTGAGCTCCGCCTGGAACGGCCGGTCGGTCATCCGGCGCTCCTCGCCCGTCCGCTCGCGGCCGAGGAGCCTTTCGGCGCAGCGCTTCCCGTCCAGGATCGTCTCCTCCATGAACGAGTACTTCCAGCCGCCGTAGCGCCCGATCGACGAAACGCCCGCGTCCCTCAGGAACGGGAAGATCGTCGCGAGGGCCTGCGTCCGGTCGAAGTCGTAGACCACGTACGCGCACGGGATCGGCAGCCACACGCGCGTGAGGATCTTGTCGGACGCCTTGAGCAGTCCGCAGCGGCGCAGGCCGGACAGGATCTGGCCTTCCAAGCGGTTCAAGTCGACGCGCTCCCCGGGCTTGCGCGCCACCTCGATGTACATCGACGTCGCGCCCTCCGGCGCGACGGCCGCCGAAAAATTGCTGGAGAAGCCCGCGCGGTAGAACGGGAAGCTCGCCTCCGGGAAATAGACCCAATGCTTGTCGGACACCTTGCGCCGCGCGACGCCTATATTGAGGTTGAAGACCGTGTTGTACCGGAGCTTACGGCGCGCCGTCTGGACGCGCGGCGGCAGCGGCGACGCGATGTCCAGCAGGTCGACGAGCGGCAGCGTGCTGACGAGCTTTTCGTAGCGGACCTCTCCGAGACCGGCGATCACGGCGACCTTCTCGCGAAGATCGATCTTCGTCGCCACGCAGCCCAGATGGAGGTTCGACACGCGCGCCGCCAGCGCGTCCGGCAGCGCCTGGATGCCGCCCCGCACGGGATATCGGAACGTGGCGTTGTATCCGAAGAACTTCCTCTGGTCCGACAAGGCGCCGTAGAGCACCTCCTCCGGCGCAGGCTTCGGCACGAAGCGGCCCTGCCACTCCGTCGTCATGCGCGACAGCGGCGTCCGCCAGAGCTTCTCGTTGTAGGGGAACATAAAGTGCTTCGAGATCCCCTCACCGAACGTGCGCAGAGACCACTCGCGGAAGGACAACCCCGCCTCGACGGGCCTGGGGCGCAGAAGCGTCTTGACGTAGCCGGCGACGCAGTCCTCGACGACCTTCCACGGCATGCCGAACGTGTTCGCCTGAAAGGGATAGCGGGCGTACGCGCCGCGGATGTAGATCCAGGCGTTCCTCTCCTGCACGCTCAGATTGCCCTTCAGAAGGTCCATGATCAGCGTCTTGCCGTACGGATCATGGAGATGCAGCAGATGGCCGGTATGGTCGAAGGTGAAGCCGTCGCGCCGCACAGAGCCGGCGAGGCCCCCCGGCGTCCGCTTAGCCTCGGCGATGAGATAGGAAAGCCGCCCGCCCAGCCGGTCGAGGTGGTACGCGGTCGAGAGTCCGCCGAGCCCGCCGCCCAGGATGAGGACGTCGGTCTTCTTCAATGCTTCATCCTGATCTGGTAGAGCTTCCAGCTGATGAAGGCGATGTAGCTGCAGATCACGAGGTACACCGCGATCGCCCAGCCGAGCTCCACCTGCGTGACGACGAACGCGCAGAGGGAGAGGATGCCCGCCACCATGCCGGCCAACGCGACGATTTGCGGCCGCGTGAACCCCATTGCCTCGAGACGGAGGGCGAAATGGTCCCGCGAGCCCAAGAACGGGGACCGCCCGTGGATCATCCGCACCGCCATGACGAAGAAGGTGTCGAACATCGGGACCAGGAGGATGAAGAGGGGCGCGTAGACGCCGAGGGGGTTGAGACGGGTGTAGCTGGTTCCCAGGGCCAAGGCGGAAAGCTCGAAGCCCAAGAACAACGAGCCTGAGTCGCCCATGAATATCTTGTGGTTCTTCGAGAAATTCCACGGCAGGAACCCGAGCGTCGAGCCGAGCAGCGCCGCGGCCCCGAAGTTGACGTAGACGCTCTCGCCGGGAAGCGCGATGAGCAGGAACGCCGCCGCTGCGATGGCGGCCTGGCTCGCGCAAAGGCCGTCCATGATGTCGATGATGTTCAAGGCGTTGCAGATGCCCACGACCCAGAAGAGCGTGAGGCCGATCGCGAGATAGTCCGGCGAGATGAAGTGGATCCTCATGTCGTAGTAGACGAGCAGCGCGGCGGCGAGGATCTGCACGCCGAACTTGGGTTTGAAGTGCAGCCCGGCGGGCTTCTTCAGATCGTCGATGACGCCGAGGACGAACACGAGAAGGCCGCCCGTCACCATCGCGCGAAGGCTTCGCAGCGTGCCGGTCGGAAACGTGGTGAAGAGGCGCAGGAGAAGAAGGGTGGCGGTGAATCCCCCCCAGATCGCGATGCCGCCGAGCGAAGGCGTCGCGACGGTATGCGTCTTCACGCGGCTCCCGGGCCGGTCCAGCCACCCGAACCGCAATGCCGCGTAGCGCACGAGCGGGGTCGCCACCACGGAGATGAGGGCGGAGATCCCGATCGCGGCGAAGTACAGCTCGACGGTCGACATCAGCTCACCGCGTCGCCGGCGCGGGGGGCGAAGGGGCCTCCGCGTCCGGAGAGGCGAGTTGGTACAGCGTGCAGTGCCCCGTCGCGAAGAGCGAGCGGATCCAGCGTCCGTCCATGTCCTTCCAGTTCTTGGTGCCTTCGGGCGTGAAATCGAAGATGCCGTATTGGGCGAGCCGCTTCGCCTCGCGAGGAACCATGATCACGTGGGTGAAGCGGCCCTCCGTCATCAGAAGACGCGCGAGTCCCGTCGAATCCTTGGCTTGGTTGGCCCACTCGATGAACCGGTTGGGGGCCATGGGCGTGGTGATCGAGTGAACCTGTTGAACGTAGTAGCCCCGCTGCTCGCCCACGATCAGGATTCTATCATTATTGCCCAAATGCTCCCGGGCCCAGCGGGCGCAGGCGTAATAGTCGAGCCGGTGAGCCAGATACTCGTCCTTCGACTCGACCCCAAACAGGACGGTCCAACTATTGAACACGGTGTGGACATAGATGAACACGCCGAGATTGACCACCGTGAGCACCGTCAGCGCGGCCGCGAGGACTTTCCGCCCGTCTTCCTCCAGAGAATCCCACACCTTAAACGCCCCAGCGGCGCCGAGCAGGCACAGGATCGGGGCGATCACGACGAGAAACCGCAGTACGACCCCGGTGCAGAACCACGCGCCGATATGGAGGCCCGCGTAGATCAAGAGGAGGCGCAGCGTGCGGTTGCGCATCGCGGCCCAGACGCCCGCGGGAAGGAGCCCGAAGACGAGCCCCCAGCCCATGTCGCCGAGGACGTCCATCCCGCCTCCGAACCTCAGGCTCCCGGTCGCGGCCTCGAACGGGAACTTCAGGAGATCGGAGAAAAAATGCCCCGGCTGGTGCCCGTATTCGGTCAGGAACTCGAAGTAGCGGCGCGCGTTCTCGCCGGCCCACGCGACGTCCCGGTGCGGGAAATACTGGTATAGGAACGGAAAGACGGGATTGCCGACGAAGTACAGATTCTTGAGCAGCCATGGGGACGCGACCAGCCCGGCGGTCGCTCCGAAGAGCAGCAGGTCGCGGAACGCCTCCGCCGGAGCGAGAGCCCCCTGGCCGCGCTTGTCGTACGCGGCCACGAGGAGCCGCCACGCCAACAGGCCGCCCAGGGCGGCGACGCAGATGCCG
Organism: Elusimicrobiota bacterium; assembly: GCA_016194745.1. GTDB lineage: Bacteria > Elusimicrobiota > Elusimicrobia > UBA1565 > JACRDR01 > JACQBA01. Next base: position 364,535 of record JACQBA010000011.1, on the reverse strand, counting down.
GCGTAGTATTTCGTCCCCAGCGCGAAGCCGGCGAAGATCGCGGAGAGGATGAGCCAACCGGCCGGAGACCGTCCCGCCACCGCCGTCTCGCGCCACCGTCCGAAAGAGAGGACCGCGCCCGTCACCCACAGCATCACGATCGTCTCCACGTAGGCGATCGACGACAAGAGCATCACCGCCGTATGCGACGCGAGCAGCGCGCACGCGCCGAGCACCGCGGTCAGCGGGATCTCGCGCTTGCCCATCTCGAACACCCACAACAAGCTCAAGGCCGCCGCGAACCAGCTGAACAGCTGCGCGAGAAGCTCGGACTTCAGCACGAGCGCGGCGGTGAACAGCATCTCTCCATTCTGCGGGAAATGACTGAACAGCAGTCCCTCGACCGGAGCGATCCTCCCGGTCCGCGCATACTCCGCGGCCAAAGGGAGATGATAGACCAGGGAGTCGTATTGGTGAGGCGGCACCCACGAGACGAAGAACGTCGCGGCGAGCAGCGCGAGGATGCCGATCGTCCACGGCGGCCGCTCCTTGAGAAGATTGCGGTTGGCGCCGAGCGACACGATGACGTCCTTCATCTCCGTGAACCCGACGATCCAAAGCCCGCCGAGCAGCGCGATCACCGACCACAGGTGGAGCACGCCCGCGATCCCCAAGGCGAACATCCCCTGGGTCAAGATCCCCAAGCCGAGCGTGCAGCCGATCAGGGTCTTTTCCGATTCGCTCAACTCGTGCGTGACGAGGTATCTCAGAGCCAGGCGGCCCGTGCCGGTGCAGAGCAGGACGACGACCACCAAGAGCGCCGAGGACTGCAGAGCCGGCGCGAAGACGGGGAGGAAATACCGCGCCGCCTGCACGAGGCCGAGGCAGAGCAGCGCCGCGGAATAAAGAAGCGCGGGGATCATCCGCCCGCGGACTTTGGCCTGAATATGTCGGCGGTCCAAATGCCGAGCCTATACAGGATGTACTGGACCATGACCCACATCGAGGACGTCCCGTAGACGACGCTCCTGCGGAAATTGATCGAGGACGCCTCGGGGAAATATCGCGCCGAGACGGGGATGTCGCCCATCTTCAGGCGGAACGCCGCCGCCTGATAGAGGAACTGCTGGTCGAACACGAAATCGTCGGAGTTGCGCTCCCATGGGATCGTCTCGAGCACGTTGCGGGAGTACGCGCGCAGGCCGGAATGCCACTCGCCCAGATTCTGCCCGGTGACCGCATTCTCGATGAGGGAGAGCACCCGGTTGGCAAGATACTTCCACCACGGCATGCCGCCGTCCAAGGCCTCCCATCGCGTACGGACGCGGTTGCCGAGCACGAACTCGCAGACGCCGAGCGCGATGAGGCCGGTCATCATCGGCGTCAGCCGCGCGTCGTACTGATAGTCGGGATGGATCATCACCACGACGTCGGCGCCCCGCTTGAGCGCCTCTCGATAACACGTCTTTTGGTTGCCGCCGTAGCCGAGGTTCTTCTGGTGCACGATGACCGTCAGCCCGAGCTTCTTGGCGAGCGCCACCGTGCCGTCCTTGGAGCAGTCGTCAACGACGATGATCTCGGCGACCGACCCGGCTGGGATGTCCGCGACGGTCTTCTCGAGAGTCTTTTCGGCGTTGTACGCCGGCATCACCACGATGACCTTTGGGCCGTTCTTCGTCATGGCAAGGGGCGTATATCATACATGAGGGGGGATGCGCCCGGCAATGTGATTCTGTATACTGGACAAGCAAAAAATGCACGAACGCTTCTCGGGCATTCCTGGTTGGGTCTGGGCAGCCGCCGCCGTTCCCAGGGCCGCGCTGTTCGCGTTCGCCGCGGCGGACCCCGCCAAGTGCCTGCGCTCCGACTCGCTGGGCTACCTCGCCGAGGCGACGAATCTTCTGAGACGCGGAGCGTTCAGCTCCCAATCCGCCCCCCCCTTCGCCCCGGAGACGACTCGGACCCCAGGCTACGCCGTGTTCCTTGCCCCGTTCGTCGCGGCATCCGAGCATCCCGGGCTCATGATCGCCTTCGCGCACTGCGTCCTGGGCGTCCTCACCGCCGTGCTGGTGTGGCGCTGGTGCTCGACGATCGGAGGCAAGAAGGGCGCCGCGCTCGGCGCGCTCGTGCTCGCGCTCGATCCCGTGCTCCTGTTCCATACGCCTCTGGTGATGACCGAGATCGCGTTCCAGCTCCTATTCGTGGTCTCGCTGATCGAGACGTGGGAGTCCAAGGACGCGAAGGATTCCTATCGCGTCGCGGCCTGCGGCCTGTTGTGGAGCTGGTGCTCCTTGCTCCGGCCGATCGCGGTCTACCTGCCCCCCCTCCTCGCGTGGCGGTGGCGTAAAAACGCGAAGGCCGCCGCCGTCTTCCTGCTCGCCGCGTACGCCCTTCCGGCGGCGTTGACCGCTAGGAATTGGCGCCGCACCGGCATCGCGACGTTTTCGTCGCAAGGAGGGAGGGACCTCCTGCGCTATCCGGCCGCCGGCATCGAGACGCTCCGCACCGGAAAGCCCTGGACGGAGGTGGAGGCGGCGATGCGGCGCAAGGTCGACCTCGAGCACGCCTCCGGCTACGCAAGCGACGCGGAGCAGGGGCGCGCGTACGGTCGCGAAGCCATGGGCGTATTGCGAGCCCATCCGGCCATGCTCGCGCGCTATTGCGCGTGGGGAGCGGTCAAGGTCCTTTCCGGAGGAGGCCTGGAGATGCTGATCGAATGGATCACGCCGCAGAAGACCAGCGTCCAGGATCAGGCGTTCCATCCCGAGGCCACCGGCCACGGGACGCTCGCGCTCCTGCGGCGGTATCCGGCGCTGATCCCCCTGCAGATTCTCTATGCCGCGGCCCTCGCGGCGCTGTATGGGCTGTTCGCGATCGGCTTGCGGCGCCTGCTCTCGTCCGGCCGCACGGACCAGGCGGCGCTCCTATTCGTCTGCGCCGCCTACTTCCTGGCGCTGTCGAGCTCGCAAGGATACTACCGGTACCGGATCCCCCTCCTGCCGCTCTTGGCGGCCGGAGCCGCGGCGTCATTTTCCAAGAAAAAAAGCTAGAATCCGCCGATGCCCGAACCCTCCGTTTCCGTCGTCATCCCGTCCTACAACGAGCACGACGCCGTGGGCGCCGTCGTCTCCGGCGTGAGCCAGGCACTGAAAGGCCGCGTGTTCGCCTTCGAGATCATCGTGGTGGACGACGGCTCCAAGGACGCCACCGCGGACGCGGCCCGGCAGGCGGGCGCGACGGTGATCGTGCACCCGACGAACCGCGGCTACGGGCGCGCGCTCACGACCGGCATCGAGGCCGCTCAATACGATTGGGTCCTGATGATCGACGCCGACGGCTCATATCCCACGGCCGAGATCCCCAAGCTTCTGGAGTTCGTCCCGAATTTCGATCTGATCATCGGAGCGCGGACGGGAAGCAACTATTGGGGCACGCCGGCCCAGGCGTTCCGCCGCAGGATGTACCTGCGCCTGGCGCGCTTCATTGTCGGGGAGCGGGTCCCGGACGCAAACTCGGGGCTCCGCCTCGTGCGGCGTTCCATGGCCTTGAACACGGGGCCGATCCGCTGCCACGGCTACTCCTTCACCACGACGATGACCTTGTCGTTCCTTCATTCGGGCCGATGGGTTAAGTACGTTCCGATCCCTTATGACGCGCGAACCGGAAAGTCGAAGGTTCGCCTGTCGAGGGACATCCTGCGCACGCTTCAGCTGATGACGCAGGTGCTCATCGTGTTCAATCCTCTCAAGCTGTTCGTCGCCTTGGCGGCGGTCCCGGCGGCGTTGGCCGCGTTGTTCTGGCTGTCGTATTTGGCCGGCGGCGACGGGTCTCTCCTGGTCGCGGCCGCCGTTTCAGGCGCGGTCTCTCTGCAATGCTTCATGACGGGCTGCCTGCTCGACTCGATCCGGTTTCATCATAAGTCCTAAGGACGCCTCGCCCAGCGGACCAGGGCGATCCACGCCCAGATCCCGCACGCCGCGGCCGACAGCCCGACCGCCGTCAAGCCCACGGCCGCCGCTACGAGTCGGTTGCGGCACCGGGCGCAATACGGCAAGGAGAGCTCCCTCATCGCCCAGAGTCCGCCGTGCAGGAACGCGGCCGCGAATGCGGCGGGAAGCCTAGCGAACGCCGGGATGCTCCGCGCGTCTCCCGGCGACAGCGGCGCCCAGCAGCCGTTGCACGTGCTCGGGGGTTCCGGCGCGATCTTGGCTTCGGCCATGATTTGTTATCATAGACAAATAACGCCATAGCCATGATCGTCATTCTCCGTCCGGACATCGGCGATGAGAGCCCCGAGTTCAAGCAGATCTTGGGATATCTCTCCAACAAGCCCAATCTGCAGACCCGCCTCCACCGCGAGGTCGGCGAGCTGCGTTCGGTGACGGAGATCTACCTCATCGGCGACACGCAGGCCCTCGACCGCATCGAGATCGAAGCGTTGCCCGGGGTCGAGCGCGTCGTTCGGATTTCCGAGGAGTACAGAGTCGTCGGACGGCACAAGGACGACGGCCGTCCGAACGGCTTCGAGTACAACGGCGTCCGCTTCAGCCAGGATTCGCTGAACGTCTTCGCGGGATTATGCGCCGTCGACACCCGCGAGCACGTGGAGGCGATGTTCAAGGCGCTGCGCGACCGGAAGCAGACGTGCACGCGGATGGGCGCCTATAAGCCCCGGACGAATCCGTACTCTTTCCAAGGCCACGGCAAGAGCTGCCTCCCGTGGGTTTTCGAACTCGCCGGAAAATACGGCATCAAGGTCGTCTCGATGGAGATCACCCACGATTCGCATCTCGACGAGATCCGCCAGGCGCTCGAGTCCGCCGGGCGGCCGACGGGAGTCATGCTCCAGATCGGCACCCGTAACACGCAAAACTTCGAACTGCTCAAGGCCGTAGGCCGGCAGAGGGAGTTCCCGGTGCTGCTCAAGCGCGGCTTCGGGATCACGCTCGAGGAATCCCTGAACGCGGCGGAATACGTGGCCAGCGAAGGCAACGGGATGATCGTCTTCGGTCTGCGGGGGATGAAGAGCAACCTGGGGGACCCGCACAGGAATTTCGTCGACTTCGCCCAGGTGCCGGTCGTCAAGCGGCTGACCCGGCTGCCGGTCTGCATCGACCCGTCGCACTCGGTAGGTTCCCGAGAGCGCGCGCCGGACGGGCTACTGGACGTCTTTCATGTCACCGCCCAGGGCGTGATCGCCGGGGCGAACATGGTCCTCGCCGATTTCCACCCCGCCCCGCAGACAGCGCTGGTGGACGGCCCTCAAGCGATGACGTTGGACGAGCTTCCGGCGTACTTGGACGACATCGCCATCGCCCGGGACGCGTACGAACGGCGGCGGTTAGCCGCCGTCCCTTCCTAAAAATAGCACCCCGGAAGGACTATCCATCCTTCCGGGGGCGGGTGCCGGACGATCTGCTAGCGGCTGGTGGTACAGTTGCATCCGCGCGCTTCGAGTCCGCCGAAGCCGGCGCTCTCGGAGTTCATGACCGTGATGCTGGCCATAGACGCGAACACGAACGCGATCGCAGCGAGACGAAGTTTCATGTATTTGTCCTCTCTGTTAGTGTGTATTGAGTCGTCCAGCCTGAAAAATCGGTGGGACCCGATTACCGGCGGGTATTGTGGCAGTTGCAACCCGATGCATCCAGGCTGCCGAAGCCGGCGCTCTCCGATTTGACCACGGTGATGCTGGCCAGAGCCGTGAATACGAACGCCAGGGCGGCAAGTCTAATCTTCATGATAAGTCTCCTCCCAATAGGGATACGTCAAGTATGCCACAGGTCGGCCGTCGGGCGCATGCATCCTTGGGCCTACGACGGAGAGGGCCCTATGGCCGGGGAGGAATCTCCATTTCAGGATTGACAGCGGTAGGGCGATTGTGGTCGAATTCCATTGACATCTGCTGACAGCCCAGGCCTTGCTTTCCGGCCGAATTAGCCCAATACTTGGCAGACTCATGGCGAACATCATTAGTGCCGTATTGAAAACCCTTACCCCTTGTTATTATCATTCCGGCACGAAAGGGGGATGTTAAACCATGAGACTAATGAAGAACGCAAAGAGGTTCGCGGGCCGAGGGTTCACGCTCATCGAGTTGATGATCGTGGTTGCCATCATCGGTATCTTGGCGGCGATCGCCGTCCCGAAGTTCGCGGAACTCATCAGGAAGTCGACGGAAGGCGCGACGAAGGGCAGCTTAGGTGCGGTGCGCTCGGCGCTCAGCATCTACTACGGCGACATGGAAGGCCAGTATCCGGCTGACTGGCTCGCCATGACGGCGAACGCGAAGTACCTCGCGGGCCCGCCGCAAGCTAAGGCGCCGAACTACCATGGCGGAAGCTCGAACACCGTCTATGGCTCGGCGACGGCGGCGACGGACGACAGCGGTGGTTGGTCGTACAACAACCAGATCGGAGACTCCAACCTCGGCACGCTGTGGGTGAACTGCACTCACACGGACACGAGGGGTACGACCTGGTCGGCATACTAAAATAGACTAAGACCATAAATCCCCCTGGAGCCCACGGGCTCCAGGGGGTCTTGTTTTCGCCGAGATCAGCGCCGCTCGAGGACGTCGACGCGGGCGCCGACGATCGCGTACTGCCCGCTGATGGGCGCCCACGGCGCCAGGCGCGGCGGGTCGAAGCGCCGCAGGATCGAGTACCGGGCGTCGAGAAAGGCGTCGAGCTCCGGAAATCGCCGCAGCTCGCTGACGACCACGTAGCGTGGCAGTTCGCGCCCCTTGAGCTGGCCCGGCTCCGCGAAAAAAGTCAAGGCGTACCGATTGAACCTGAACGGCGGCGTATCCGCCGGCTGCGGCGGCGCCACCAGGCCGATCGTCGACCCGAACGGCAGGTTCTCGTTGATCCAGCGCCCGGCCTCCAGCCGCGTCGAACGACCCGAGGCTTCCCGGCCCATGTTCCAAAGGTATCCCGCGGACGACGGCACGTTCTCGACCGCGATCAGGAGGAGGAGTCCTGCGGCGGCCCAGCTCCACTTCGATCGCAGCGCCCTGGCCGCCGCGTCCCCCGTGATCCAGCAGCCCAGCGCGATGAATGGGAGGAAATGCCGGCCGTGCTGGGGATCGGAGATGCGGATCGCCAGCTGGACCGCTCCCAACAGGAACATGATCCCCGCGACGCGGACCGGTTTGGAGGCCTTCGGCGAGAGCATCCGCCACAGAGAGAGCGCGATCGCGGCCCCGGAGAGGACCAAGCCCATGTTGAAGCCCAAGAAATCCGTCCAGAACGCCCTGAGACCGCGGGCGCTGAACGAGACCGGGAACGCGTATAGCTCGTACTCGAGCTCGCCGCGATAGTCGGAAAACTTCAGGAACAGGTACGGGTTCGTCACGAAGAACACGAGCCAGCCGATCGCCGCGGCCTTGGCGAGCAGTACCGCCTCGGATTTCCAGCTGGAGCCGGCGCGCGCCCGGAACGCGCACGCGATGGGCATCGCGAGGGAGATGGACCAGAACGCGATGCTCGCGCCGAAGCACATCCCGAACGCCGCCGACGCGCGCAAGAGGTCCTCCTCTTCCCCTTCGTCCAGATAGCAGAAGAGGAACCAGAACATCGCCAGCGCCCAGAACGTCGCCGCGCCGTAGGGATTGATCGTATGGCTGACGATCGCGGTCACCGGCAGGATGAAGAAGAGCCCTCCGGAAAGCCATCCGCCGAGCGGCCCCGCGTAGCGCCGCCCGATGCCGGCCAACGCCGCCGCGCTCGCCGCGAACATGAACACGTTGAACAGGCGCCCCGCGCGGAACACCCCGGCCATGAGCGCCGGGTCCCTCAAGTAGACCGTCAGATCGGAGGTGATCCTGAGCAAGCCCGACGCCGCGCCGGCGCCGTACCACGCGCCCAAGGAATACAGGAACGCGCCGCCGTAGCTCGCGGCGTACGGCGCGAACTCGAGGCGCCAGGGCTTCATATGCGCGAGATAGGTCAAGTTCTTCTGCTCGTCCGCGTTCTCGGACCTGAGAAAGTAGGAGCGAAACGAGTTCATGAGTCGCTCGGGAGGCGAGCTCCAGCCCGCGGGGACGTCCTCGGCGCTCTTGATGTAGTCGACGGGCAAGCGCTGGTTCCCCTCCATCCTTCGGTATAGTTCCTCGCGGGTCTCCGCGAGCTTCTTCTGGAACGACGGGTCGCGCGCGACGGCGGGATCGAGGGCGAGCTCGATCCGGCTCCATTCCGGCAAGCCCCAACCGATCCCCCAGGCGCCGATGGCGAAGGCGACGGCGGTGAAAACGAACAGCTGGCGCAAGCCCACGCCCGCGCGGCCGAAGAGCTGCCGCGAGAACAGGCGGCCGTATTCCCGCAGGTTTCGGCCCACCTTCATCTTGCTCCCGCCCTTCTTGAGGTCGTACCGATAGACGAGCGGCACTTCCTCGCACCGCAGCTCCGGAGTCGCCTCGGCGACCTTGTAGAGAATCTCCGCGTTCGACGTGAACCCCTCGCATTCAATGAACCGCGTCCCGAAGCGCGCGATGGCGTCGGAAATCACGCGGGCCCGGTAGGCCCGGAAGAAGATGGTGAAGTCCCTGACGCGGTGGACCGGGAACAGCGTGCGCATCAGCCAATTGGCGCCGAAGCTGAAGACCCTGCGCTTGAATGGAAAGCCGACGTAGCGCCCGCCCTTGCGATAGCGGGACGCGCAGACGACGTCTGCGCCCGCGTTGATCTTGCGGAGCATCTCCAGCAGGAACTCTGGATCGTTGGTGTTGTCGCCCTCGAGGGTTACGACGGCGTCGTCGGGCGCCGCCGTCTTCGCGATGTGACGCAGCCCGGTATCGAAGCCTCGCGCGACGCCCTTGTTCGTCTCATGCTGCAGGAGCGCGACCGGGAGACGTCGGGCCGCCTCGCGCACGATGTCGGCGGTCCTGTCCTTGGAGCCGTCGTCCACGACGTAGAGGCGGAACGGCTCCGCGCCCGGCGCCAGGAGTTCGTTCAGGCGCGCCAGGCAGGCGCCGATCCCGCCCTCCTCGTTGAAGGCGAGCAGCAGGACGTGGATCATGGACGGCGGCGTCTAGAAAAGGCCGGGGTTCGCGCGCACCCAATTGATGAGCCGGTCGAGCCCTTCCTCGAACCCGACCTTGGGGCTCCACCCCAGCTCGCGCTTGGCCTTGGAAATGTCGGAGACGTACACCTTCTGATCGGACACCCGCCACGGCGCACGGCCCACTTTCGGCCGCCGGCCGAGGCGATCCTCCAAAAGGTCGAGCAGTTCCAGCAGGGACGTCGTGTTCTTCGGACCGCCGCCCATGTTCCAGACGCCGTGCCGGATGCGTCCTCGGATGAAGCGCTCGTAGGCGGACACGAGGTCGTCCACGAACAGGACGTCCCGGACTTGCTTGCCGTCGCCGTAAAGAGTCAGAGGCCGTCCGTGTATGGCGGCGATGACGAACCACGCGACCCAGCCCTGATCCTCGAACCCGAACTGCCGAGTGCCGTAGATGCAGGACATGCGGAACACGCCGGTCTTGAGTCCGTACGCGTGGGCGTATTCCTGGACGTACAAATCTCCGGCGTATTTCGACGCGCCGTACGGTGTGTGGCCCGCCAGGTCCACCGACATGGACTCGGACACCGCCTTGCCCGCGGCGAAGGAGTAACGGCTCTTGCCCTCCTTCAGGGAGAGCTTCTCGACGTTCTCTCCGTAGACCTTGTTGGTCGAGCAGTAGACGAACGCGGCCTTGGGGCTGACGCGCCGAACCCATTCCAGAAGCTTGAGCGTGCCCAGCGCGTTGATCGTGAAATCCTCGTAGGGCTCTCGAAGAGAGAGGCCCACGCCGGGCTGCCCCGCGGCATGGATGACCGCGTCCACCCCTTTTCCGACGGCCTCGCGCACGTCGCGGTCGTTGCGCACGTCTCCGCGCACGCGGCGGATATTGTCGAATTTCGCGAGATAGTTCCAGTTGTACTCGACGCTCTGCTTGTCGGAACCCATGAGCTTGGAGCGCATGAGATTGTCGAGGACGGTGACTTTCCATCCCGCGCGGGCGAAGCGCTCCGCCGCGTGGCTGCCGATCATGCCGGCGCCGCCGGTCACCAGAATTCTCATGGCGATAGCTTAGCTTTTCGCGAGGAACGGTTCATCCCGGGCCCTATCTTGTACACGCGAAGCTCGGGGCCCGTGATCCGGCCGACGACGGGCGAGTATTGGATCAAGAGCTCGCAGTCGCGGTCGGTCTCCTCCAAAAAGGGGCGAAGGTCGGGAGAGCGCTTAGGATCGGCTCCGTGGCTGCTCAGCACGATGTAGCCGACGCCGGCTTTCCGCGCCTGCGACAATCCCTCGCGAACGTCCAACGTAGGTTGGCCCCGCGCCGATTCCTCGGCCAACGCGGGATTGGTATGGAGATCGCGAGCGTCTCGGCGCACGCGGAGCAGCCAGTAGCCGCCGCCGGGATGGCCGGCCCGCATCGAGTCGTAGTAGCGCGCCCGAGGGTGCCCGGAGGCGGCCGTCGCGGCCGCCAGCTGCTCTACTTGGTCCTTAATCATCGGCAGTCGCGGCGACGCATGCTCTTGATCCAGCAGGACTCGGCTCCCTGGCGGGACGTTGGCCGCGAACCACCGCGCCGCCAGCGTGCGCGTGTCGGGTAGCCCGAGCTGCTTATCGTAAGACCAGCACTCGAGAAAACCTCCTCCTCCGGCCAAGATCGCCAGGATCAGGACCGCGACGCCGCGGCGGCGAGGATAGAGCTCGATGAGCCGGGTAAATCCCTTCGCCGCCGCGAACGCGATGGCCGGAAACACGGCGAAGAGATATCTCTGCCAGGACCCCTCGGGAGAGCGAGACAGCAGCAGCCACGCGACGGCGACCGGAAGCAGGACCATCGCCGCCTTGCGGCTCTCGAGCAGCGTCATGCGGCCCGCGCCGATGGCGACGGCGGCGGGAACGACGAACGACCAAAAGGAGAGCCCCTCGAGCATCCAGCGCAGAGTGGGGCCCAGCGTCGCCAAGGAGGTCTCGTCCATCCGGAGCCGGGAATAGGACGTGCCGACGAAGAAGCCGACGTTCTCCATCACCCGCATCCACATCCCCGCGGCCGAGCCCATGCCCTCGAGGGCCCGCTGATCCCGCAGCGTCGTCAGGAACTTTGGAAAATCCACGATCACGAACGGCGAGGTCGCGGCGAATGCCAACGCCGCCGCGCCCAGAGCGTACGCCAGGTCCTGCGTTCGCGAGCGCCGGCCTCCCCGCGCCCAGAAGGCGGCGGGCAGGAGGGCGGCGAGCGGCGCGGCCGTGAACTGGGTCGATACGGCGAACCCCGCGGCCGCGCCGCACAAGAGGAGGTCCCGCCGGTTTCCGTCCCTCCAGTAGCGCGCGGAGAACCACCACGCCCAAGCCGCGAGGAGGAACATGAACGAGTCGGGCTTCGCCGCGTGCGCCGCGATGACGAGGACCGGGGAGACCGCGAGAAGCCCAGTCGCCCACAGGGCCTCGCTCTCGCCCCACAGGATCGCCGCCGTCCGATAAACGCGCTCGAGCGCCGCGATGGACGCGGCGGCCGAAAGCACGCGCGCGATCAAGTAGAAGCAGGTCGGGTTCCAGACGTAGAGCGCGCCGAATTCGCGGACCGAGTGAAGAAGTCCGAGCAAGGACCATGCCGCGTAGTACGCGCCGTACGCGCCGAACAGTATATACATCCACAGCGTCGGGTACTTGAACGCGTGAGGACGCAGGCTGCCCGAGCCGAAGGATACCGCCGTGTTGACGATGTGCGGCTCGTCCGCGTTGAAGACGGCCGGCAGCCCGTAATGGATCGCCCACAACCGCAGCGCCGCGGCGGCGAGAAGGATCACGCCGAGCGCCGCAGGGACGTCGAAACGTTTTAGTGCCTTAGGCGCCATGGGAACGCCGAAGTATATCGGGCTTCCCCGGGGAATTCCAGCGCTCCCAGAGGCCGCTCGCACCTACGGCGCCAAGCAGACAGAGAAACGGCTCGAGCGGAAGGCGGTAGCGCGCGAAGGTCGCGAAGACGGCGTGGGACGCGGTGAAATACAGCATGACTCCGTACACCGGCCACCACGCCTTCGCGTCGGACCGGCTGATCCAGACCCCGGCGAGCGCGAAGCCGAACAGCGCGCAAAAATAGACGGTCATCAGCACGCGCTGCGCGGGCGTGTAGGGATCATAGACCCAAGGGCGCCAATACAAGAACGCCTTCCCCACGACGATCTTGGCCGACTCGAACGGATGCTCCCGCACGTAGGCGAACACCTTCTTCTTGAAGTGATCGCTGATGTCCAGCGGGTCCGTCAGCCCCAGGCGCTTCGCCTCCGCGTCCATCTCGAAGGGATGGCGGCGCACGGTCTCTCGGTCCAGCGTAAAGCCCTCATACAGGTTCCAGCCCATCTGCGCCGAAATCGGGATGACCTTCTTGTAGAGAACCCAATTGCGCGCCGTCCAAAGCGCGATCGGCGAAGCCCATCCCACGCAAACGAGCAGGAAGAACGCCTTCCTGTTCGCAAGCTCCTTCATCCGCGCGAGCGTCAGCAGAAGAAACACGGGATAGGCCGCGAAGGCGCTGCGGCACAACGCCGACGCTCCGCCGAACACGCCTAGACTCCACGCGTTTCCAGCGTGAAGTTTCGTCTCGGAGAGCGAGGCGTATAGCCAGACGAAGAATACGGTTTCGAGAAAAATGAAGAATGTTTCCGTCTGGAGTTGCGGGACGAAGAAGATCATGGGCAGGTCGATCGCCGCCCATAACGCCGCCACGCGGCCGACGCGTTCCGACGCCAAGCGCGTTCCGAGGCGCCGGACGAGGACGCAGGTGGCGCTGGAGAGAAGGCATTGGATCAGCATCACCGGCATCGGGTTTTCCGTCCGGAAGACGCCGAGAACCGCCGTGATGAAGAGGGTGTAGACCGGAGGGTGCGTCGCGTCCATCCACGTCAGGGGCCGCCATCCCAGCCACGCGAGAGCCTGCTGATAGTACAAGTCGCGGCCGTACGTCTCGCCGATGTCCTTCCATTGCCAATACGCCAAGAAGACGAGCCGTAGGCCCAAGGCGAACAGAAATAGGCCCGCATCGAACGGAATAGCGCGTTTCTGGCCCTTCTCCATGAGATGCCGCACTATAGCGGATTTCTGTTAGAATGCGCCATGCCGCCGTTTTTCTCGATTATCGTCCCCACTTTTAATCGCGAACGCATGCTGCGGTCGGCGTTGGCCACGGTCCAAAACCAGTCGTTCCGGGATTTCGAGTGCTTCGTGGTCGACGACGGCTCGACCGATGGGACGGACGCGGTCCTTGGGGAGTTCGGGGGCGATCCGCGCCTCATTCCGCTGCGCCCGGGCCGCAACCAGGGAATGAACGCCTCCCGCAACTTGGCCCTGGCGAAAGCGACGGGCCGATTCGTCACCTTCCTCGATTCCGACGATCTCTGGCTGCCGGAACGCCTGCAGGCGTTCCACGAGCGCATCGGGCGCTCGCCGGACGCCGGCTTCGTCTTCTCCAACGCCTACGTCCTGCGATGGGGACGGATCATCGGGACGTTGTTCAGCCCCGGGCGCGACATCCCCGAAGGAAAGGTCCCCGGCTATTACGCCATCGGCGACCGCTATCTGCCGTACGTCACGACGAACGTTGCCATCCGCAAGGACGCCTTCGACACGCACGGCGTCTTCAAGACGGAGATGCGGACGCTGGACACGGAATTATTCGCCCGATTTCTGGCGGCCGGGCTTGCCGTCGCGGCCATTAAGCGGCCGTTATCGATCCGGCGGCTGCACGAGGACCAGCTGACGGGACGCTACCGCGAGAACTTCGAGGAGTCCATGATCGCCCTCGCCTCGAGCGGGGCGACGCCGGAGGAGGCCGCGGACGTTCGCGGATCGGTCGCCGCCGACGTGGCCCTCTACCTGGTCAAAGCCGGGCGCAAGACGGAAGCGCGGGAATTCCTCGAGGAGACGCTTTCCGGAGCCGGTCGGAGCACCGCCGCCTGGAGGCTGAGCCTCCTGCCCGATTGGACGCTCTCCGTCCTCAGGGCGGTCCGCACCGCCGCGATGAGCCTGCGATACTCCGCGCTGGCGCCCTCGGAGTACGGCCGGGCTCTTTCCTCCGTCCAATCCCTGCTCGACGCGGAACAAGCGCCGCGAGCTGGCCGGTAGCCGGTCGACCCTCAGGGCGTCGGCGGAGGCAGGACCGGCAAGCGCTCGGGCTTGGTGTCCGCGCGCTGCAGCTCCACTTCCTTGAGCAGGAGGGTGGGCGACACCGCCGAAACGACGAGCGTGCCCGAGGCGTCCTCCACGAACGAGTGGCTGGCCTTCGGATCGTCGCCGACCTCGATGATCTTGCCGAGAAGGTCGAGAGGCGTTCCGACCATGTCCAGGTCGCGGACCAGCGTCATCGCTCCGGTCTTGGCGTCGACCAGGTAGACCAAGGTCGGAAGGAGCCGAAACGCCTGCTGCTGGCTCGTCGTGTCCTGCTGGCGCCATGCGCGGGACTTCTGGATCCATAGCCCGTAGGGCTTCCCCTGCAGGCGGCACTCCTGCAGCAGGCGCTCGAGCAACCGCTCCTTCGACAAGACGGCGTTGGAGTCCAAGAACAGATTCGTCGCGCGGCCCTTCACTTCGCGACCTGCGGCCGCGCGGCCGTGCCCGTTGGACTTGCTGAAGCCGACGATGGGGTAGCGCGAAAGCAGGTAGTTCCGCAGGACGCCGTTCTCGACCAGCGTGACGCGCTGCGCCCGCACGCCCTGCTCGTCGACCTGGTATTGCCCGGCCAAACGCGTGCCGCGGAAGGAGACTTGGGTCGGATCGTCCGCCAAGGTGAGGAACGCCGGGAGCACCCTGCGGCCGATCATGTCGCGGAACGTCTGGGCGCCCTCGGGATTCCTCTGCTGGTCGCCCGAGAGCCGCGTCGCGAACGCCTGGACGACCGCCGCGCCCACGCTCGGATCGATGAGGGCAGGCGCGCTGAAGGGCGACGTGGACGACGCAACCCGCAGCGCCGTGAGGTCGGCCTCGAGCTCGCGCACGGCCGCCTCCAGCGTCGCCCGATCCGGAAGGTCCCCGAGCTTCTGCCCCATGAAGGACCGGACCGCCTGCACGCGCATGCCGTCGGGCGTTCGGGCGTGGGCGTTCATCTCGAGGCGCACTACCGAGGAGCCGTAGCGGACGCGCGCGCCCTCGGAATCGAAGAAGCGCTTCCAGTTGCTGCTGATCTCCACGGTCACGCGCGGATCGATCGCGCTCGGCTGCGTGCGAAAGAGGCCGCTTAAGCCGGAGCAGAGGGATTTCGCCGCGTCGCCTCCCCGTCCGGACTGGGCGGGGCCTTGGAAGTCCTTCGTCATCGGGGTCTCGCGCGTCCAATCATCGGTGTCGTAGTCCGCCTTGCCGCGCCGCACGCGCACCGCCTGCTTGCGCAGGAAATCCGCCGCCGCCGCCTTGTAGCGCCCGTCTAGCGCCTCCCAGATGCGGTGGCGGATCGCGAACACGTCCCCGTCCAATGGCAGCTCCACGGCCGAGTAGCCCGCCGACGGCACCATGGAATGGTTGTCCAGCTCATGCGACCCGACGTGCACGTCGGACGTAAGGAGCCGCAGCGACCTCGCCTCGGAATACCTCACCGCGCCCATCGAGCAACGGAACTCTTCGAATTGATTGTCGGAGACCCTCAGGGCCACGTAGTACGGCGGCGGGTAGCCCTCGAGCTGCATGCCCGTCGTCGCGCGCGCGAGCTCCGCCGACAAGGCTTCGTCGAGCGGCGTCGCCGCCCACGGCAAGGCCGCCGCCGAGGCGCGCGCGCCGAGCGACAGCAGGATCAAGACGGCGGACAGGATCGCGCTCATGGCTTCTCCGTCTCCGTGAACGGGATCGGCAGGATGGGAGGACGCGAGCGGTCCTCCGGAAGGCGCTGCAGCTCGACTTCGCTGACCAGCACGCTCGGCGCGATCTGGTTGACCGGCACCGATCCCGACTCTGCGCCGCAGAAGTAGGGGTTGGCGAGCGCCGGGTCGTCCCCGGCCGCGACGATGCGGTTCAAGACGACGAGAGGAGTCCCGACCATCTTCACGCCCCGCACTAAGGTCTCCTCGCCGGTCTTCGCGTCGACCCGGTACACCAGGCGCGGCTGCACCTCGAGCGTCTGCGCGGACCGGCGGTTGGTCGGGTTCTCTCCGCCGTGCGAGCCGCGAAGGATGAAACCGTACGGCTTGTTCTCGGCGCGGCAAAGGACGAGCAGGCGGCGCTTCAACTCCTCGAAGGGCACCGGCTGGTGCGCGAGGACCATGAGGTTGCTCATGCGGCCGGTGGGATGGCTGAGCTTCTCGGAGCGCCCGTGCCCATTGGAGCGCGCGAAGCCCTTGATGGGCCAGCGGGAATTGAGGAAGTTCTTCAGCACGCCGCGGTCCACCAAGACGACCCGGGACGCGAGCACGCCCTCGTCGTCGAACTCGTAGTGGCCGTGCAGGGGCTGGCCCTTGAACTCCTTCATCGTGGGATCATCGACGACGCTCAGGAAATCCGGGATAACGTGCGTGCCGACGCGGTCTCGGAAGATTTGGCTCTCGTTGGGGTCGCGCTGCCTCTGGCCCTCGAGCTTGTGCCCGAGCGCCTCGTGGAAGAAGACGCCCGTGAACTCCGGGTCCATGATCACCGGCGCGGAGATGGCGCTCTGCACCGGAGCGCCGCGCAGAACGCCCAATTCCGCCGCGACGGCGGCCGCCTTCTTGCGCACGGTCTCGACGTCGGGAAGCTCCGCCTCGGTGCGGGCCGCCCAGGACGTCTCGTTCATGAGCTGCATGCCGTCCGGCGCCTGGCCCCAGACGGTGATGTACAGGATCACGGGGACGTATTCCTGCGGCGTCGCGATCCGGGTTCCTTCGCTCGTCAGCAGATAGCGCCGCGCGCTGCGGATCGCCACCGTGGCGTCGGACCAGTTCACGAACGGGAACTTGCGGAATTCGCGGCTCGCCGCCGTGATCCGATCGACCATCGCGCTCCATCGAAAGTTAGCGGACGGCTGGTCTCGCCGCGCGGTCACGGGAGTCTCCATGGAAAAATCCGTAAGCTTCTCCACTTCGAGCTCCGTCGCCTTCTTGGCCTTTTTATCGAGATAGCCGGCGACCGCCGCCTTGTAGGCGCTGTCGGTCATGTTCCAAAGTTCCTGGCGGAGCACGGCCGGGTCCTCCGCCGCGTCGCTGTGCCAACCGTTGTACTCGAGATCGGTGTTGTCGAGCGAATGGTCGCCGTAGCGCGCCTCGACGTACAGCGCTCTGGACTTGTCCTGCCCGCGCTTGGTCACGGCGCCGTACGCGGCGCTGATGTTCACCTCCTCGCCGTTGACCAGCCGGTACGCGAGAAAGTACGGCGGACCGAAGGCGTCCAGGCGCAGCGACTTGAGCGAGCGGTCCATCTCGGCCTTCATCGCTCCGAAGATCGCGTCGTCCTCGGGATGCCGGCCGAACGGGACCGCCTCTTCGCCGGCGGCGGCGGTTCGACACGCCAGGAGCGACGCCAGCAGCCAGATTCGCACGAGGTTAGAAGCTGGAGCCTACAGCGATCTCGTCCAGGAACTTGCGGACGAACCGCTTGCCGGTCGGCCAGGATTCCGCGGTGCTCGCGCCGCCGACGCGCTGGCCTTCGTGCGTGGGGATCTCCTTGATCTTGAGCCCCAGCTTCATCGCCCGGATCGACATTTGATACTCGATCGGGAAGCCCTTCTCGTCCGTGGCCATCCGGGTCATCGCGGCCTTCGTCACGCCGCGGAAGCCGTTGATCGTATCCGTCACGTAGTCCCCGCGGTTCCACAGCATGTTCGCGGCGAGCGTGAAGGACTGGTTGACCCACTTGCGCGGGCGCCACCAGTGGACGTCCTCCTCGTTGAAAGCCCCCTTCATCATGCGCGACGCGATGACCATGTCGTAGCCTTCCGCGAGGGCGGCGAAAAGCCGCGGGATGTCCTTGGCGTCCTCGTTGCCGTCCGGGCTGTAAAAGACGACGTGCTCGCCTTTCGCCTCTTGGGCGCCCAGCCGGAACGCGATACCGCGGCCCCGCTCCTGCTGGACGACCACGCGAAGACCCTTCGACTTGAGAAAATCGATCGTGCCGTCCTTGGAGCCGCCGTCGACCGCGATGATCTCGTCCGCGGCGTCCTTGGGGATCGTGCCGATCACCTTGGGCGCCGCCTCGATCTCGTTGAACGTCAACAGAACGATCGTGCGTTTCGTCATCGGGACGCTGTCTCCTTGATCTTGCGCGCCGGCCTGGGTCCGCGATGGCTTCGATACCACTCGATCGTCCGGCGCAGCCCCTCGCGCAGCGGCACGCGCGGTGAATATCCGATCTTCGCCCGCGCTTTCGAAGTGTCGCAGTTGCGCCGGGGCTGGCCGGAGGGCTTCGACGCGTCGAACTCCACGCGCGCCTTGGAGCCGGCCAGCTCGCGGATCATCCCCACGAGATCGGCGATCGACGTCTCGTCGGTCGGACCGATGTTCAGCGGATCGCATTCGGCGTACCTCTCCGCCACCTCGAGGAGCCCCCGCGCGAAATCGTCGACGTACAGGAACGCCCGGGTCTGCGTCCCGTCCCCCCAGACGCGGACCGGATTCTCCCCCTCCACGATCCGCCGCACGAGCGCCGCGATCACGTGGGAGTCCTCGGAATCGAAATGGTCGCGCGGCCCGTAGCAATTATAGGGGCGGGCGATGGCGACCTTCATCCCGAATTCCTTGTGGTAGGCCGTCGCCTGGAACTCAGCCATCCGCTTGGCCCAGCCGTACCCCTCGTTGGAATCCTCGGGCCACCCGGCAAAGCCCTCGGATTCCGGCGTAGGGGACTTCGCGGTCCTCGAGTAGACGCACGCGGTGCTGACCACGAGAAAGCGCTCCACCTCGGCGAGCCGCGCGGCTTCGATCATGTTGTTGGCGAGCGCCATGTTGTCGCGAAACATCGTTCCCGGATGCGCCGCGTTGTAGCCGACGCCGCCCACGCGCGCCGCGAGGTTCAAGACGACGTCCTGGCCGCGGCAGGCCTTCCGGCAGGCGTCGAAATCGAGCAGGTCGGCCTTGACGAACCTGGCCGCCTTGGCGTCCTTGAGGTTCTCACGGCTGCCGTTGCGCAGATCGTCGACGACCGTCACCTTGGCGCCGCGTCCCGCCGCGAGCAGCTGCTCGACGAGGTGGCTGCCCACGAAGCCGGCACCGCCGGTGACCAGAACTTTTTTTCCGTCCCAAAAGCTCATCGCGGGATTGTATCAAAAGGAAAGACGGCAGAAGGCCGGCGGGAGCGCCGGACGCCTCATTCCGCGAGCAGCTGCTCCACGACCTCCGCGCCTCGGCGCGCGACCTGGCGCATAGAGACGCCGTCCAGCAGGTCTTGGGACAGCGGCTGCAGCTCCGAGACGACGACGTACACCGGCTGCCCGCGCCGCGTCGACTCCTTGATCCTCTCCCGCAAGGCGCCGGGGCGCCCTTGGAAGTACCGCAGGTTGAGAGGATGCCGGTGGCCGAAATACGGCACGTACACTTGGTCGATGTCGTCGACGATCACCCACGCCTCGTGAGGAGTCACTTTCGAAATCCACAACGCCCGCTGAAGCTCCTCATTGCGGCCCGGCATGCCGTTCGGGATCACGACCCGCGTCAGGTTCCAATATCCCAGCGCCAGCACAACTCCCGCCAGCGCGAGCGTGGGCGCTTTGCGGACGCGGCGGAGCGCCTGCGCCTCCTCGACGGCGAGCGCGATGAGGCCCCACAGCGGCGCCAGATCCGAATAGCGATAGACGGGTTGGCCGGGATGCCAGCACGTGTAGAGCACCGCATAGCCCGCGAGCCAGAACAGGCACCCGGCAGCGAACCGCCGATGCCGGCGCAGGCCCGCAACGGCGCCGAAGCCGGCGAGGAGCCAAAGTCCGCCGCCGACGATCGGGCCGGCGCCGAACAGCCGCAGCGCGTTCATGCCCCACTCCAAGAATCCCTCGCCTGAGTAGCCCCCGACCCAGGCGAATTTCTTGTCTACTCCCAACGCGGCGCTGCCGAGCATCCAGTAGCGGAATTCCCCGAAGGACGCGGGCCTCACGATGCAGACGAGGGTCGCGGCGTACGCCGCGGCGACGATCCCCGCAAGCGCGGCGCCGTAGCGCGCGACTCTGGCGACATCGGGCTTTCGGCTCGTCAGCAGGAAGCGGTACGCGGCCGGCGCGAACATGACGTGCCCGACATGCCCGAGGACGCCGGCCGCGTGCCACGCCCCCGCCGCAGCCGGTTTGGGAGTGTCCCTCGTAAGCTCCGCGAAGGCGAGCATCAGGAAGAACGTCCCGAGCGGGTAGACTTGCGCTTCGACCGACCATATCCAATAGAGCGCCGAAACCGCCAGCCCGAGCGATGCGGCCGCGCTGAGCCACGGGTCGATCTTTTGCCTGAGGAGAATCCTCAGGAACACGGCGACGGACGCGGCCCCGAGAATAGAGCTCAGGACCTGCATCAGGTACACCGCCCGCCACTGGCAGCCGAGCGCCCACCACAGCTTGCACCAGAGGAAGGCGACCAGGCCGTACGCGAGATGGTTGCCGTGCACGAGGTGCTCGAGATCGCCCAACTCGACTGCGATGGCGCACGCCACGCCGTCGAAGTTGTACATGGCGGAAGGGACCGACAGGTACAAGAGCACCACCGCGGCGAACAATGCCGCCGGCGCGCGCCGCTCGGCCATGACGCGCAGGGTTTGAGCGCGCGTCACGCCCGCGTGGGCTCCGGGCCGCGGCGCATACGCTCGATGGCCGCGACCGCGAACAGGATGATCCAGGGCATCAGTGAAAAACGGTAGCGGATCATCGTGAACACGAGGGCGTAAGCCGTGTTGACCGAGAGGACGAACAGGACCGCCCACCGCGTCTGCCGCGAGCGCAGGAACGTCCAAGCCATCCCGAGCAGGCCGATGGGGATGATCCACCCGTCGGTCAGATAGCTGATCCATTTCACGAGGCCGTAGGAGTGTGCGTAGGCGCGGGGCCTCGGCGCCAAGCGCCAACTGTCCAGGAATCGCCATGCCACCAGCCGGGCGTACTCGACGGGATGCGCGCGCACCCAGTCGATCCCCGCCCGCCAGAAGCAGCGCTCCCGCTGGAGCTGCGTCGGACGCGCCGCGCAGCGCGCGTGCACCGGATCGCGGTCCATCATCTCCTGCTGCTTCGGGGTCCCGCCGAATTCCTCGGGGATGTTCAGGTATAGATAGAAGGTCGAGCCGGCGCCCGCCGTGGATCCCGCGACCCATTCGCCGAAGGCCCGGTAGTTGCGCAGCGGCCACAGGGAGTACAGGGACGCGAACAGCCCCAGAAACGCGAGCGTGCACCGCATGGAGCGGCGGTAGTCGGCGCCGTCGGCCCGCCAGACAAGCAGGCCCGCCGGCACCAAGAGCGAGAACGGGAGGAACGTCGTATTCGTCAGGCAGGCGAGCGCGCAGGACGCGCCGGCGCCGGCGCTGGCCCAGTACGATCGGCGCTGATCCGCCTCGATCACCGCCCAAAGCGCCAGTCCGCTTGTCGCGAGCATCGCCGTTTCCCGCATGGGCTGAGCCGCGTAGAAGATGAAGGGAGGATACGCCGCGGCCAAAGCGGCCGCCTCCAACCCGATCGTCCGGTCGAAAAGCTTGGCGCCGACGACGCTCACCCACGCCAGTCCGACGCAGCCCAGCAGGACGTTGGAGAACAGGAACGAGCCGTAGCTCGAGCCGACGATCCTGAACCACGCGCCTAGAAACACGGGATAGGCGGGCTCCCGATGCGCGCTGGGACGGCCCTCTTCATAGAGTCCGCCGTGACGCGCGACCGAATGCGCGAGCTCGACGTACCCGTCCGGATCGTAGAGCGCGGCCCCGCGAGCCTGGGGCGGCCGCGCGAGGCCGTACGCGAAGCGAAGCCCCGCGGCCACCGTGAGGACGGCGATGAGCGCCGCGCTCTTGGCGAGCCAGCCCGCCGACGGTGCGGTCGCGGTCACTTTTTCCGGGCACATATTTCGATCGAGTCGCGCGTATCCAAATAGAGCAGCTTGTCTTCGATATCCAAGCCCCGGATGATCCCCCTCACCGGATTATAGATGAAGCCCGGATAATGCCGCAGCCGGCTCGCCCAATAGCCCCAGGAGAATATCCTGCCGAAGGACTTGGACAAGACGACCTGGAATCCCGCCTTCTCCAAGAGCCGGCGGAGGGTGTGCTTGTCGAAATAGTAGATGTGCGCCGGCCGAAGGCCCCACCAGTACCCCCGCAGCAGGCTGGCCGACAGGCTGCCCACGTCCGGAGTCACGAGGTAGAGGACGCCGCCCGGCTTTAGCAGCTCGGCCGCGCGCCGGACCGCCGCGAGCGGGTCGGACAGGTGCTCGATCACGTCGATCATGGAGATGACGTCGAGACTCGCGGGCTCGAAGCGCTTGGTGGCGTCGAAGGACTCCGGGTACACGTCGAGCTTGAACTTCTCGCGCGCGATGCGGCACGCCCACTCGGACGGCTCGAGGCCCGCGACGTCGAAGTCGACGCGCGCCGCGTTCAGGAAATACCCGGTCGACGCCCCGACCTCGAGCAGCTTGCCGGTCCTGCAGAAGCGCTTCAAGGTGTTTAAGCTCAGGTGCGCGTTGATCGAGCGGCTGGAGCTCTCGGAAAGATACGCCTCATCCACGCACTCCTCGTAGCCCTTGAGCAGCGCGCCCGGCGCGGGGCGAGGGTCGGTGTAGACGAGCCCGCAGTCGCGGCACCGAACGATGCGTCCGTAGCTCTGAAATTCGTCGGTGGTCGCGGCGTAGGTCGCGCACTCGGAGACGGTGTCGAGCTTGTAAGGCCGATGGAACTCGACGACGCTGCGCTCCGAGCCGCAAAGATTGCAGGGGATATGCTCGAGCTTCGGTTCGTTCATGGTCGCGCCGCCGTTTCCGCGCGGAAGCTCTCGCGCTCGCGCAGCAGCCGCGCGATGCGGCTGATGAGACCGAACGCGACGAATTCGGCGCCGACGAGCGCGAACAGGCTCCCCACCAGCGGGAAGACCCACGCCTGGCGCTCGAACGCGATATGCCCGGTCCGCCAGTAGCCGGCGAGGATCCCGCGATTGAGCAAGATCGAAAAGATGCCGCTAGCGAGGCCGATCCAGACGAACCAACCCTCGAACGCGGCCTTCGCCCAGAACGACCGGTCCTCGGGCTCTTGGTTGATGATGCCGACGAGCGCGCGCGACACGGCGCCGAGGGCGAACAAGAACGCGGCCAGACCCAAGAACACCGTGATCAGGATCAGGCGGAAGATCATCCAATCCTCGACGTGGCCGTAGCGAAGATAGAAGCCGAGCGGCGCCGCCGGGCCGCCGCACGGGAAGCAAAGGCCGAGGAACGACAGCGCCGACAGCGCCGCCGCCGCGGAGCCGAAGAACAGGAAGGGACGGAACGTGACTGCGGTCTCGACGATCACTCCGAGAAACCGGAACCCGTCCTTGATCACGCTCAGCTTCGAGCGTCCCACGCGTTCCTTGTACGGCATCGGGATCTCCCCGATCCTCAGACGGTGGTCCATCACGGCGCGCACGCTCATGGCGGGAGTGAAGTTGAGGCCGTCCGGCAGGGGATAGACCCGCGGCAGCGCGTCGCGGCGCAGGATGCGCATGCCGCTCGCGACGTCGTTGACCGAGGCGGAGGCGAAGGCGTTGACCAGCGTCCGGAAAATGCGGTTGCCGAGCCGGCGCACCGCCGGCATCTCGCTCTTGTCGTGCATGCGCGATCCGAGCGCGACGTCGAGCTTCTCCTTCTGCATGAGCCGGATCAAATCCGCGAAGAACTCCGGGTCGCAGGTGCCGTCCGCGTCGATGAATCCGACGATCTCGCCCTTCGACTCCGAGAACCCCGTCTTGATCGCGGCGCCGTAGCCGCGGTTCTTCGGGTATCCGATGACGCGCACGCCCGAGACGGCCCGCGCCAGCTCCTCGGTCCGGTCGCTTGAGCCGTCGCTGACCAAGATGACTTCCACCTCGTCGACGCCGAGACCCCCGGCGCGGATCGAGGCCGAAGCGGCCAGACTGCGCTTGAGGATGCCGGTGACCGCTTCTTCCTCGTTGTAGGCAGGGATGACGATCGAGAATCTCATTTGCGCTCGAGCCGCGCGAGCGTGAAAAGACAGTCGCCGCGCTCGGAAGAAGTCATACGGTAATACAAAGTCATCCCGGCGGCAAGAGGCATGATCAGCAGGTAGCACGCGGCCTTGAACGCGTTCACGAGCCGCTGCCGCATCACCTTATCCGAAAGGATCCCCCGGACGCCGCCGCCGGACCCCTTGGCGCCCGGCTCGACGCCCTGCGCGGCGTAAAGCTCCGTGATCGTCCCGCCGCTGCCGCGCCCGAAGAGGAGCCGCCGCGCGGCGCCCAAGACGAGGGGCATCACCAGAAAAAAGAAAAAATGATCCGCCAGGTAGCGGACCTTGAGCGTCCCCGACTCCTGTCGCACGATCTTGAAACCGGACCGCTCCAGGAAATCGCGGATGGCCCTCGGGGTCCACCGCGTGAAGTGATGGGGCGGATAGTCGTGGTCCTCCCGCCCCCAGGGCAAAGGGCGCTGCGCGTTCGGGAACGTGATCGCGACGTGGCCGCCCGGCTTTAGCAATCGTCTCAACTCGCCCATGAACCAGGCGGGCTCCGGCGTGTGCTCGAGGACGTCGAACAAGGTGACGCAATCGAACTCGTCCGCCTTGCGGCCGCGGCAGTAGGCGGAGAATTCCGTAGACTGCACGTCGTCGATCCCGTTCGCCTTGGCGAGCGCGATCATCCTGGCCTCGAAGTCGAATCCAGCGGCCTTGAAACCGCGCGCCTTCGCCAATTTAAGGAAGCGCCCGTCCCCGCAGCCGACGTCGAGCAGGAATCCGGGCGGAGGCGGCGCCGCGAAAAAACGACGATAGCGCCAGTCGCTCTCCGGCGCGGGCCTGGCTTCCAGGTGCCGGATCGGCGCCGACTTCTCGTACCATTCCGCGCCCACCGGTTCGCGAGGTTCCGTGAACACGACGCCGCAGCCGCGGCAGCGAAACAGACGGTACGTCTTGCCGCCGATGGGATCGTGATGGGTCTCGACCGGCTCGGGCGCCGCCGCCGTAGGACACGCCGGACAGACGCTGTTCACGGCGCCAATTTTAACAAATTACTCCACCAGAATTTGCCTCCAGACGCCCCCTCGGTATTGACAAACGCGTGGCGGACTGCCATCCTAAATAATAGGAATTCCGCTGGTTTTTCCTTCATGAACTCAACGATCCGGAGCATCGCGCGGACCGTGCTTCCCAAGACGGCGCGGCATAAGCTCGCCGCTCTCTACGAATGGGGCGGCGTCCTGGCGAACTACTCCATGATGCGCTCGTCGATCGCCAACGCCCTCTTCGGGCCGATCTCCGCGCGGCCGAACGCGCTTTACATCGAAGGGACCAACATCTGCAACGCGCGCTGCGTCTTTTGCGCCTACCCGCAGATGGAGCGGCCGAAGGTCGTCATGTCGATGGACGTCTTTCGATCCGCGATCGATCAGCACCTCGCGATGGGCTCGACGGAGGTCGACCTCACGCCCATCGTCGGCGACCCGTTCGTCGACCGTTTCTTGTTCGAACGATTGGATTATCTGGCGTCCAAGCATGAGGTCCAGGGCTACCACTTCTACTCCAACGTCATCTTGATGAAGCCCGAGGTCATCGAACGCCTCGTCAAATACGACGAGCGCCTCTCGATCTTCTGCTCGTTCGGGGGCTTCGACCGCGAGACGTATCATCGCGTCATGGGCGTGGACAAATTCGACGAGGCCGTGACCGCGATCCGCGGCTTGATCGAGGCCAAGGTCCGGACGAACTCCCGCATCCGCGTCCAAGTCAACTTGCGCACGCCGCTCGGCAATCCGCAAGGCGAGTTCTGGGACTATCTCCGGTCGATGCGAGATCGCGATGTGATCTCGATAGACTCGATCGAGGATTTCGACAATTGGGGCGGCGACATCACCGACGAAACGCTGCGCGGCGCGGGCCTCGTCCCGAAGCCGCCGCCGGTACACCGCGGCCCGTGCCATCGCCTCATCACGAGTCCCGTCGTGCTCGCGGACGGGCGCGTGAACGCCTGCGCGTGCCGCGACGTCGAAGCGACGCTCATCATCGGCGACCTGAAGAAGGATTCCCTCAAGGACATCCTTGCCGGACCCAAGCTGAGGGAGTATCTCGTCCGCCACGAACGCGGCGACTTCCCCGAGGCGTGCAAGACCTGCACGCGCTACGATTCGCTGTACCCTAAATGGATGCGCGGACCGCTGTGGAAGTTCTTCCAATGGATCATCGGCGGCTTTCCGTCCTCGCGCGGACGGGACTCGGCGCCCGACGGCGGCGCCCCGCCGCACAAGCCGCGGGAGACCGCCGCCACCGGCTTTAAGGCGTGAAAGCGCTTCGCATCGGCCTCGACATCAGCTCGGCTTTCGCCCGCAACAGCGGCATCAGCTTCTACGTCGAGAACCTGCTCGCGGGCCTGGCCGAGGTGAACAAGACGGACGAGTTCTTCCTATATACTGCGTTTTGGAAGCAGCCGGCGCGCCTTCTCGACATCCCCGTCCCGAAGCAGCCGAATTTTCACGTCGTCCACAAGCGCATCCCCCAACGGTTCCTGCTGCCGCTCGACGAGATGGGCGCCGGCATCCAGGACCGCTGGTGCCGGGACCTGAGTCTCGATCTCTTCCACGGCCTGGGCCATCTCGCGCCGCCCCTGCGGCGCATGCCGGTCATCGTGACGGTGCATCATGTCGGCGGCGTTTCGGAGCATGCGACGCGCTGGGAACGATTCTATCTGGGGCCTCTGACCGACCGCTCGGTGAAGAGGGCGGATCGCGTCGTGGCCGTCTCCGAGTATTCGAGGCGCGAGGCGATCAAGCATTGGGCGCTCGATCCGGCGAAGGTCGTCGCGGTGCATGAGGGCGGCCCCGCCCCCGTCTTCAAGCCCAGGACTCCCCACCCGCCGGCGGCCGGGGCGCCTTATATCCTGCACGTCGGAAGCTTTTTGGAGCACAAGAACATTCCCCTGCTTATCGGCGCCTTCCACCGCTGGATCAGCGCCGACTCGAAGCGTCCCGAGACGCTGGTGCTGGTCGGCCGCCCGGGCCGGGACTCCAAGCGCGTGGAGCGCCTGATCGGGGCGCTCAAGCTCGACGGCCGGGTCAAGATCCTGCCGCCGTGCACGCAGAAAGAGCTCGTCAAGCTCTACCAGGACGCCGCGATGGTCGCGGTTCCCTCCCTGATCGAAGGGTTCGGCTTCCCTCTTCTCGAGGCGATGGCGTGCGGGGTGCCCGTGCTGTCGTCCAACTCGGCGGCCCTGCCCGAGGTGGCGGGGGACGCGGCGCTGCTGCTGGACGGGCACGACGAGGCGGCGTGGGCCGAGGCGATGCGGAAGGTCGCCACGGACGGAGATCTCGCCGCCGATCTCAAGCGGAAGGGATTCGCGCGCGCGCACGGCTTCTCGTGGGCGGAAGCGGCGCGGCGGACGCTCAACGTCTACCGCGAGGCGCTGGCTTCCAAGCTCAAGTCCCGGATCTAACCCTCGGCAAGCACGCGGCGCCTCGCCCGAGCGAGCCAATGCTGGCGGCTGTAGAGATCGTACGCCTTCAGATAGAACGCGGGAGAGACGAGCGCGAGCGCGCAAGTCGCGGACTTGAAGAACCCGAACGAGCTCGTTCCGTATTCCTTAAATAGGGATCGCCACGCGCGCGCCGCCTCGCCGCGATCACCGCGGTGCATCGCGAGCAGGATCTCGCGCTTTCGCACTTCCATCTGTTCGATCGCGTCGTAGCGCGCGGAGAACGCCTTGCCGCGGGCCTTCAAGCGCTCCTCCATGTATCCGCGGAACTTCCGGATCTCGCGCACGCTGTCCTCGAGCTTCTTGGGGCTCAAGTAGAGCTGCGCCCAGTTGTTCGAGCCGTGGATGCGGTGGTAGCCGAGGATACGTCGGATATTGGCGATGTTCGTGAAGAACAGCCCGTACTTGAGCAGGTAGTCGTCGTGCAGGTAGAAAAGGTCCTTCGGCACGGGCAGGATATTGCCGACCAGGACGTCGCGGCGGAAGGCGAGCGAGGAGACCGCCGCGTTGATGAAGCGTCCGTCGAGAAAGTCGTCGAGCGTGTCGACGTCCGGCCAATCCGGCAGCGAGTTGGGGAGGGGGCGCCCCTCCACATCGACGTCGCGCTGGAAATGCTGGACGATCCCGATGCCCGGCTTCTCGATCGCCTCCGCCACCGCGCTGAGCTTGTTGGGATGCCAGGTATCGTCCGAATCGATGCACGCGACCACTTGCCCCTTGGCCGCCGCGAATCCGGTCGCGAAGGCGCCGGCCTGCCCGCGGTTCTCCTGGGCGATGAGGCGGACGCGATCCTTGTAGCGCCCCACCACGTCGCGTGAGTCATCCGTCGAGCCGTCGTCGACGACGATGATCTCCACGTCCTTGTGCGGAAAATCCTGCGCGAGGATGCTGTCGATCGCCTGCGAGACGAAGCGCGCGTAGTTGAAGTTGTCCATCACGACGGAAAAAAAGGGCGCGCTCATGCCGGGATTCTATAATTTGCGAGAGCCTTCTTCAGGGCGAGGCGGACGCGGAGGTCCAATCGCGACTGGCCGGATCGTAGACGTCCATCCCGCTGCGGACGATCTTTCCGATCTTCGCTCCCATCGTCCCACCGAATAGGTGGAGCCGGCCATCGTAGGCGGAAATAGACATGCCGTGGCGCGCCCAAGGCATCGGGGCGGACGAGGTCCAACGATCCGACGCCGGATCATAGATGTCCACGATACGCAAGGTTTCCGCCCCGGCCTCGCTGTAGCCTCCGAACACGTAGAGCTTCCCGTCAACGGCGGCCGCGGAGAACATGTAGCGGGCGGACGGCAGCGGCTTGCGCTTCTCCCATTTGTCGGCCTCGACATCGTAGACCTCCAGAGCGTTGGTGTCGCGCGGCTTCCCCGCGCGGCTGAAGCCGCCGGCCACGAAGATCTTGGATCCGATCGCCGCCGCCGCGACCGTTTCGCGCGCGGTGGGCATCGGCGCACGCGCCCGCCAGCGATTCGTCTTGGGATCGAATTCTTCGACCGCCGAGAAATTGGTCTCGCAAGGCGGGCACGCCGAGTTGCCGCCGATGACGTAGAGCTTGCCGGCCGCCACCACGCCGGCCGCGCTCGCCCGCGCCGACAGCATATCCGGACCCGCGATCCATCGGTCGGTCTTGGGATCGTAAATCTCCAGCTTGCGCGTGACGCCGCTGCCGCAGTCACCCCGCAAGCAGCCTCCGGCGACGTAAAATTTCCCGTCGATGACGCCGCCGGCCGCGTGGGAGCGCCGCGTCTCCGGCGCGCGCGCGGGCTTCCACGCCTTCGTTCCAGAGTCGTAGGAATGAAAAGTGCCGAAGGGGCCCGCGGGTCCGTACCCTCCGAATACGTAAAGAGTCTTCCCGATCGACCCGGACAGCGGCCATTCGCCCGTCGCCGGAATGCCGGCATCCTGTTCCGCGACGATGGGAGCCGGGGTTTCCGGCAGCCCGGGCCTCGGTTCGGCGCCCGAAACGCCGTCTAGCCTCTGCCACGGCGCCGCGTACGACGGTCGCGGCCCGTCGGCCGCGGAGACCGGCAACTCGACCAAGGCGCTGGAGGCGGCGAGGATGCGGCCGGAGGAGACCTCGATGATGCGCGCGTTGATCTCGGTATTGCCGACGTTGTCATCCATTAGAGAGCCGGAGACGATCGCCTCGGCGCCGACGAGCTCTCCGATTTTCTTGGCGGTCTTGGCGTCCACCGCGCCCGAGCGCTCGAGCTTGAGCTCGTCGGCGACCTTTGAAAGCAGCGCGCGCTCCACGAGGACGACTTTCCCGGCGCGGTGCATTTCCGTTATGAGTTTCTCGGCTACGATCAACCCGGACGGAGACGGCCTGCCGTCGACGCGATTGAACGCGGCGACCGCGACGCGGCGCTGCGTCGACTTCAACGGCGCTGAAAGTTCCCTGGCGAGACGCCGATACGGGTCGTGCGCGGCGCAGGCGGACAACGCGAGGGCGGCGGCGGACGCGACGATTGCGGCGGGGCGCATCACGACCTAGCGTAAGTCCGAAACGCGAAAATGTCAACGGCTCCGACGTTGCGGCCGAGCTAGGAAAGTCCGCAACGCACTATGAACGATTTCAAAATAGTCGCGGCGCGAAACAATTCGGAAAGATTTTCGCGCGCCGCGGACTCGCGTTGACCGATGCGGGGAAGGAACGACACTGGATAACACAAGATAACGGATGAAGCCCGCGAAACGTTCAGCGGCCGCCGAACCCGGTTATGCGTCAAAAGCAATTTCTCCGTCGGAGAAGTTGACAAAATATGACGGCTTGGAGTATGCTGACGGCCTCGTCTTCAGAGAACCTGGCGCAACTCCGGGACTGCCCCGCAACGGTGAGCGGGCTGCGGTTTGCTGGAAGCCCGCAAGTCCGGAAATGAGGACGAGGCCGCGTGCCGAGCGCGGCATTTGTAAACCGTTTCTGCCCGCGGGGGCAGAGGAGGACGCAGATGAGCACCGCCGAGCCCACGGCCTTCACGGCCGCTTCCGACGCCGTAATTCCCCCCTCTTCAACCATCACCGACGATTCCGCAACGACGATGAAGGTGCGCAAGCGCAACGGCACCTTCGAACCGGTCGACGTCAACAAGATCGTCCGCGCCGTGACGCGCTGCAGCGCGAACTTAAAGCACGTGGACGCCATGAAGGTGTCGACGAAGACGATCGGCGGCCTCTACGACGGCGCCACGACCCGCGAGCTCGACACTCTTTCCATCCAAACCGCCGCGCTGCTCATCGCCGAGGAGCCCGAATACTCGCGGCTCGCCGCGCGGCTTCTCGCCCGCTTCATCGAGAAGGAAGTCGCTAACCACGACATCCATTCCTTCTCCCAGTCGATCGCGATGGGGCGGAAGGTGGGCCTCATCTCCGACCGCACCGCGGCCTTCGTCGCGGCCAACGCGCGCAAGCTCAACGTCGAGATCGACGCCTCCCGCACGGACAACTTCGAGTACTTCGGCCTGCGCACGGTGTACGACCGCTACCTGCTCCGCCATCCCGAGCTGCGCGACGTCTTCGAGACGCCGCAGTACTTCTTCATGCGCGTCGCCTGCGGCCTGGCCGAGACCGTCAACGAGGCGGTCGAGTTCTACCGCCTGCTCTCGAGCTTCGAGTACATCACGAGCACGCCGACGCTGTTCAATTCCGGCACGAAGCACCCGCAGATGTCGTCCTGCTACCTATTAGACTCTCCTAAGGACGACCTCCAGTCGATCTACAACAAGTACACGGACATCGCGCTCTTGTCCAAGTTCGCGGGCGGCATCGGCGTCTCATACACCCGCATCCGCTCCCGCGGCTCGCTTATCCGCTCGACGAACGGCAAGTCGAACGGCATCGTGCCGTGGCTCAAGACCCTGGACTCCTCCGTCGCGGCGGTCAACCAAGGCGGCAAGCGCAAGGGCGCCTGCTGCGTCTACCTCGAGACGTGGCACGAGGACATCGAGGAGTTCCTCGAGCTCCGCGAGAACACGGGCGACCCGGCGCGGCGCACGCACAACCTGCACCTCTCGCATTGGATTCCGGACCTCTTCATGAAACGCGTGGAGGAAGACGGCACGTGGTCGCTCTTCGACCCGAAAACCGTCCCGCAGTTCACGGACCTCTACGGCGAGGCGTTCGAGACCGCGTATCTCGAGGCCGAGTCCAAGAAGCTCTTCACCCGCCAGATCAAAGCGCGCGATCTTTACGCGCGGATGATGAAGACGCTCGCCGAGACCGGCAACGGCTGGATGAACTTCAAGGACTCCTCTAATAGGAAGTCCAACCAGACCGGCACGCCCGGCAACGTCCTGCACTCTTCGAACCTGTGCACCGAGATCCTGGAAGTAACGTCGAACGCCGAGACGGCCGTCTGCAACCTCGGCTCGATCAACCTCTCCCGCTACGTCGAAGGCGGCCGCTTCGACTTCGAGAAGCTGGCGGCGAATGTCCAGACGGCGGTGAAGTACCTGGACCGGGTCATCGACATCAACTTCTATCCGACGCCCGCCGCGGCCGCCTCCAACAAGAAGTGGCGCCCGGTCGGGCTCGGCGTGATGGGACTTCAAGACGTATTCTTCATGCTGCGCCTGCCGTTCGACGCGCCCGAGGCGCGCACGCTGTCGAAGAAGATCCAGGAAGAGATCTACTATCACGCGCTGACGGCCTCGTCGCAGCTCGCCGAGAAGCTCGGCGCGCACCCGAACTTCAAGGACACGCGCGCCAGCAAGGGCGAGCTCCAATTCGACGCGTGGGGCATCGCGCCGGAGAACGTCGAGCGCTGGAACAAGCTCCGCGACCGGATCAAGAAGACGGGGCTGCGCAACTCGCTCCTCCTCGCGATCGCGCCGACGGCCACGATCGCGTCGATCGTAGGCGCCTACGAGTCGATCGAGCCGCAGGTGTCCAATCTTTTCAAGCGCGAGACGCTCTCGGGTGAGTTCCTGCAGGTGAACAAGCACCTCGTGCTCGAGCTCAAGGCGCTCGGCCTGTGGAACGAGGACACGCAGACCAAGATCAAGCTGGCCGAAGGCTCGATTCAAGGCATCGCGGGCATCCCGGACGACGTCAAGGGGATCTATCGCACGGTCTGGGAGATCCCGATGCGGTCCTTGATCGACATGGCGGCCGACCGCGCGGCGTACCTCGACCAGAGCCAGTCGCTCAATCTGTTCATCGAAAGCCCGACGATCGGCAAGTGCTCGTCGATGTACATGTACGCCTGGAAACGGGGCATCAAGACGACGTACTATCTGCGCTCGCGCCCCGCGACGAGGATCGCCAAGACCACCGTCACGGCCGCCGTCGAGGCCGCGCCGCCTCCAGTCGAACCGCCGAAACCGGAAAAGGCGGCGCCGACGCCCGAGGAGGCGGTCGCGTGCTCCCTGGAGAATCCGGAGAGCTGCGAGTCCTGCCAATAACATGATCCTCGATTCCGGCTTCGACCTGACGCTCCGTCCGATGAAGTATCCCGTGTTCTTCGAGATGTACAAGGCCGCCATCAAGAACACGTGGACCGTGGAAGAGGTCAACTTCTCGGGCGACATCGTCGACCTGCGCAACCGCATGACGCCCGCCGAGCGCCACCTGATCAATCGCCTCGTCGCGTTCTTCGCGACCGGCGATTCGATCGTGTCGAACAACCTCGTGCTGAACCTCTACCAGCACATCAACTCCCCGGAGGCGCGGCTCTATTTGTCGCGCCAGCTCTTCGAGGAGGCGCAGCACGTCGAGTTCTACTTGACGCTGCTCGACACCTACATCCCCGAGCCGGAAGAGCGCACGAAAGCGTTCGCGGCGATCGAGAACATCCCGTCCATCAAGCAGAAGGGAGACTTCTGCTTCAAATGGATCAACTCGATC
The DNA here is from genome assembly GCA_016194745.1 of Elusimicrobiota bacterium. Classification (GTDB taxonomy): domain Bacteria; phylum Elusimicrobiota; class Elusimicrobia; order UBA1565; family JACRDR01; genus JACQBA01. The sequence goes on along the minus strand of JACQBA010000011.1, from coordinate 331,144 downwards.
TACGAGCTCCGGCACGTCCACTCCGCCCGGGACAAGAAGCTGTTCCTCCTCAACCTCATCTGCTTCGCCGCGTGCATCGAAGGCTTGTTCTTCTTCGCGGCCTTCGCGTACGTGTACTTCCTTCGGTCGAAGGGGCTGCTCAACGGCCTGGCCGAAGGCACGAACTGGGTGTTCCGCGATGAGAGCGCGCACATCGGCTTCGCCTTCGAGGTCATCGAGACCGTCCGCCGGGAAGAGCCGGGCCTGTTCGACGCGGACCTGAAGGCGCAAGTCACCGCCATGCTCAAGGAAGCCGTCGACTGCGAGATGGCCTTCGCCGAAGACGTGGTCGGCCAGGGCGTCGCCGGACTCTCGCTGCGCGACATGCGCCGCTACCTTGAGTTCGTCGCCGATCAGCGGCTCGTGGCGCTGGGCATGACGCCCGTCTACGGCTCGAAGAACCCGTTCGGCTTCATGGACCTGCAGGACGTCCAGGAACTGACCAACTTCTTCGAGCGCCGCCCGTCGGCCTACCAGGTCGGCATCACCGGCAACGTCGCCTTCAGCGAAGAGTTTTGAGCCGTTAGGCCCTAAGTCCTAATTCGCACCCGGTCTCCGGACCCAGGGTATTCGCCGTCCTCTTGTTCATACTATGGGCGATGAACGGGAAGGGAGCCCGCCCGCTGCTGTTTACGCTTCTCTGCGCCTATCCGGCGTCTCGCGCCTGCGCCGACGGCAGCTACGACAAGTACCGAACCGAATTCCGCTGCAATCTAAAAGACCTTCCCAGCCGCCCCCGCGTGCTGCTCGTCGGCGAGAATCACGCCGGTCGGGCATCCATCGCGTACAAAAGGATCGCGTCACGGGTCGCCTCGACCGGCCGCGCTCACGTCGGATTCGAGGCCGGCGCCGCCGCGTATTATCCCGGAAGCGCGCCGCAGATCGCCCGGGACTTCGAAGAACCCAATACGGAAAGCTCGAGGTTTTACGGCCTGGACTCCCCCTTCGCTCACGGACTCATCCTCACTTATGTCATGTCCGACGGCGAGAATTCCACCTACTCGGATATGGCCGCCGCCGGGCACTTCCTCCGCAAGAACGAGTACTTCAAGTGGTCTTTCGACGCGGCGAAGGAGAAGGGACTGCGGCGCGGCGACGAGCGGCGCGTCGGCGAGTTCCTGGACCGCGAGGCGGCCATGGACGCCGACACGGCGCGCCCCGACGCGTACCGCGCCATCGATCAGGATCCCGATGCGTTCCGCGAGGTCATGAAGAAGGTCAACGAGCGCTACGTGGCGCTGGCCAACTCGCAGTACCTGCCGGCGCTCGGCATCGACAAAAAGCTCCAACCCTACGGCCCGAACGGCCGGATCAAGTTCAATCGGGACGGCACGATGGACGGCGACGAGACGACCAAGCGGATCGTGGACGACGTCCGGGACCGCGACATGGCCATCCAGATTCAGGACATGTATTGCGCCGCCGCCAGGGAGAACAAGCCCGTCATCGCCGTGGTCGGACTCGCTCACGTCCGCGGCATTCGGCAGATCCTGGAGACCGCGTCCGGCAAGACGATCAGCGTCGAGACGTTCGATACGTTGAACCTCCGGTCCACGGAACGGGCCCTGGACGCGACTGTCGACGCGCTGCCGCCGGGCGTCACGACGCCGCGTCCTCTCGAAGAGCGCACCCGGCGCTTGGAGCTGCCCCGCGACTTCGACCCCGATCGCCGAAGCAACACGCGGCGGCCCTCGCGGTAATAGGACGCCATACCGGGTCTTTCGCCCCAATCTGCGCGCGCCCGCTTGACCCGCGCGCAGCGAACCAAGTAAGATCAAACTTAAGTCGAGCGCCGATGAGATCCCTCCTCGCAGCCTTTGTCGCCGTCTTCTCGACTACCGCTCACGCCGCGCTGCCCCTCCCTCCGGACTTCGGGAACATCGACGCCGCTTTGCGCCCCATCGGTTCCGTCGCGGCCCCCCCCGTCGGGCAGCCTCGGACCGTGTGGACGGAAGTCGGCCTCGACAAGAGCGTCGATAATCCCTGGAAGAGGGTACTGTCGCCGACCCGCGGAGCGCCCGAATCGATCGGTTCCGTCTCGGCCGGTTGCCTGCGCGGCGGCGTGCTGCTCGAGAAGTCGGGGCCCGGGTACCAGGCGATGCGGCTCTCACGCCGGCGCTTCTTCGGCCATCCTCGCCTCGTGCAGTATCTCACCCAGCTCTCCGGCGCCGCGCGCGACGCGGGCCTGGGGACAGTCCTCATCGGAGACATGGGGCAAGCGCGCGGCGGCCCCACCCTAAGCGGGCACGTGAGCCATCAGAGCGGATTGGACGTCGACGTCTGGTTCCTCCTGGCGCCCCACGGCCGCGTCCTCAGCGACGAGGAGCGCGAGACGTGGAGCGCCCCCCAGATGGTCGTCCCGGACTTCGAGCGGCTGTCGACGGAATGGGACCCGCGCATCGTCGACATGCTCCGGCTGGCGGCTCAGGATTCCGCCGTCGACCGCATCTTCGTCAATCCGGTGGTCAAGAAGGCCGTCTGCGAAAAGCACAAGAACGAAGGCTGGGTGCAGAAGATCCGGCCCTATTGGTTCCACGACAACCATTTCCACGCCCGCTTGAAGTGCCAGCCCGGAAGCCCTCACTGCAAAAGCCAAGACCCCGTCCCCGCCGGGGACGGCTGCGGCGCCGAGCTGGCCGGCTGGTTCACGCCCGAACGCAAGGCCGAGGCGCGCCGCATGCGCGAGGCCCCGTCCACCGAACGCACCCTGCCCGCGCTCCCGCCCGAATGCGCCAAAGTACTGAGAGAGCCTTGACTCGAATGATCCGAAGCCTGGCCCTCGCCGCATTGCTACCGGCCGCGTACGCATCCGCGGCCGCCCCCGCGCCAACCGCGTTCGAACGCCAATGCGCGGAGATCGCAGGGACGGCCCTTTCCGAACACGACAAGCTCTGGAAGCTATTCGAGCTCGATTGGAAGCACGCGATGGACGAGTATCCGGAATGGGCGACGTACGTCGGCGAACCCGGACACAACGACCGCTGGAGCGACAACTCCCTGGAGGCCGTCGAGCGCCGAAAGCGCGAGGCGACCGCCCCGCTCAAGGCCGCCCGCGCCCTCGATCGGTCCAAGCTCGGCCCCGACGACCGCTTGAATTACGACCTGTTCCTCTACCGCGCGGAGAACATGTCGCAGGACCGCGAGTTTCCCGACGACTACATGCCGATCAGCCAGCTCGGCGGGGTGCAGCAGCATCTGGCGCAGACGCTGGACGCGAATCCGGCCGCCTCGGTCAAGGACTACGAGGATATCCTCTCCCGGCTCCGGCGGATCCCCGCCGCGGTCGACCAAGCGGTGCTCTTGATGCAGGAGGGGCTCCGTAAGGGTCTGACGCCTCCCCGCGTGACCTTGAAGGCCGTCTCGGATCAGATCAAGGCGTATGACTCGACGGACGCGGAATCGAGCCCCCTGTTCGAACCCTTCAAGTCCTTCCCGGCGGCGGTCGCCGAGACGGACCGCGCCCGCTTGAAGTCCGTGGCGTCCCGCATCATCGTCGCGGAGATCGCGCCGGCATTCCGGAAGCTCAACGAATTCTTCATCGAGAAATACCTCCCCCGCTGCCGCGAGACGATCTCCTGGAGCGCGCTGCCGAACGGAAAGGCCTGGTACGAGCGAAAAATCCGCTCAAACACGACGACGACGCTTACCGCGAAGGAAATCCACGCCATCGGTCTCGGCGAGGTCAAGCGGATCCGGGCGGAGATGGACAAGGTGATCGCCGAGTCCGGCTTCACCGGGGACTTCGAGGCGTTCAAGACCTATCTCCGCACGGACTCCAAGTTCTTCTACGACGACCCGAAGCAGCTGCTGACCGGCTATCGAGACATCGCCAAGCGAGTCGACCCCGAGCTGATCAAGCTTTTCGGGCGCCTGCCGCGGCTGCCGTACGGGATCGTCGCCGTGCCCGCCTACTCGGAGAAGGCGCAGACGACCGCGTACTACAATCAAGGCTCGCTGAGCGCGGGCCGGGCGGGGCTATTCTACGCGAACACTTACGACCTCAAGATGCGCCCGAAATGGGAGATGGAGGCGCTCACTCTCCACGAAGCGGTGCCGGGCCACCATCTGCAGATCTCGCTCGCGCAGGAGCTCGAGGGACTGCCGGAGTTTCGCCGCCACGACGGGCATACGGCCTACGTCGAGGGCTGGGGCCTCTACTCCGAGAGCCTGGGCTCCGAATTGGGCATGTACAAGGACCCGTATTCGCGCTTCGGGCAGCTCACCTACGAGATGTGGCGCGCGGTCAGGCTCGTCATCGACACGGGCATCCACTCCATGGGCTGGACGCGGCAGCAGGCCATCGACTATTTCAAGGCGAACGCCAGCAAGACCGAACACGACATCGAGGTCGAGGTTGACCGCTACATCGTCTGGCCCGGCCAGGCTCTGGCCTATAAGCTCGGCGAGCTCAAGTTAAAGGAGCTCAAGGCGCTCGCCAAGAAAGAGCTTGGCGACCGTTTCGACGTCCGGGCGTTCCACGACGCGGTCCTTGGGATGGGTTCGGCGCCCCTGAGCGTGCTCGACGCCCAGATCAAGGATTGGATCGCGTCGCGGAAAGCCGGACGCTGACGCGGGCTTACCGCCCGTCCTGCTTCTGATCGTTAAGAGCACCTTCGCTGAAGTCCAAAAAGAACCACGCCACCTGCTTGGAATTTCGATATTTCACGAACGAGTCGGGCGCGTTCCCCTTATTGTACCGGCCTAGCCACGTCTTTCCGATGTAGAGCGGTCCGTATTTCCCGGGGACCGCCGCCATGAGGTCGTAAACGCCGAGAGCTCGCACGGCCAGCGGCAGGACACCCACGCCGGGAGCGGAATAGTTCAGCTCGACCATGTTCGAGGCGCGAGTCGAGGCGAGGCTCGACTTCCCGATGAGCCTCGGGACGAACTTGATGTACTCGAGGGCCGAGACGCGGTTTTCGCCGTTCGACTCGCTCCGGCATTCCGGCCCCGCCCCGGGGCTGAAGACCTTGCCCTGCCACAGAAGTCCGGCCAGCTCCGTGAACGCGCCGGACACGCCGGTCCTCACGTGCTCGACGAACACGCCGCCGGGCGCGCCCGCGGAATGTCCGTGCGGAAGGCACGCCACCGTGACCGCGTATTCCTTGAAGAGCTTCTCCAGGACGTCGAACTTCTTCTCCTTCGCCAGCGCCGAGAGCTCATTGATCGTGATGCCTTCGGCGCCGACCGCCAGCCGCTTGTCCGACGCCTGAAATACTTCGTCCTTCGAGAACAGCGGGACGCGCTTGGAGCCCAGCTGGAAGTCCGCATCGGCGGCGAAGGCCGGTCCGATGGCTGCGGCGAGCATCCCCGCCGAGAGCGTCAAATGAATCATCATGAATTTGCCCCTCCCATGCTTGCGGAACCACCCAATCGCCGGATTCCGCAAGCGGGGAGAATGATATCCAATGGCTCGGACAACGGCGCGGGACTTTGTGGAAAAAAACAGGCAGGCTTTCGGCCCGCGCGCGGGCGGCCTTTGGACCTACGTGGGCTTCGCGGACGGGGCGGCGGCGGGCTGAGACGCCTTCATGTGCGTCAGCGCCTGCTGGATGCCCCATAAGTCTCGACGCGCCTCCGCCCACAGCCGGTCGGACCGCAGGCACGAGCGCAAGGGCCGCGCCGCGGCGGCCTTGAGATCCGCCAGAACGATAGGATCGATCATCGCGGGATCCAGGCCGAACGCCTTGGCGGCGGCCACGGCGAAGTCGTACCGAGACGAGGCGTCGTGCCCCACGGTGTGATAGACGCCCCATCCCTGCGCCTGTAGGATCGAGGCCAGCACCGGAGCGAGATTCGGCGCGTAGGTGGGATGATAGACGACGTCCGTGGCGGCGCGCACGCGCTGCCCGGATCTAATCCGGTCGACGACCTGTAGGACGAAGTTCTTGCGGGCCGATTCCCACCCGTACGCGCCGGAGATCCGGAGGACGACGTGCTGGGAGGCCGCGGCGGCGATGCCTCGCTCCGCTTCCAACTTTTGGCGCCCGTAGACGTTGAGCGGCGCCGTCGGATCGTGCTCGCCATAGTTGTTCTTCTTCCCGTCGAACACGTAATCCGAGTAAAAGAACACGACCGGGACGCCCGCGGCGTCGGCGGCTTTCGCGACGGCTACCGGCGCCTCGACGTTGATCCCCCGCGTCTCGTCGGGATGGGTCTCGCAGAAATCGACATGCGGATTGGACGCGGCCATCACGACGACCTGGGAACGATGCCGGCCGATAGCCTCCGCGACGGCGCCGCCGTTCAAAACGTCGAGAGCCTCGAGGCCCTCGGTCCGCTGCGTCCGCCACGTCCCCACGACTTCCCAGCCGGGACGCGCCCGCCACTCTTTCAATAGCGCGCCGCCGACCAGTCCCGTGGCGCCGATGATCAATGCCCGCATGGCTTTCTGGTTCCCGTGGCCGCCTACTTTCCCCGGAAATAGCGGTGGATCGTATCGACCACGAATTGCAGATCGCGGCGAGTCAAATACTGGTGGCAGCCGATGTAGAAGCCGCTGTGGTTGATCCAGCGCGCGACCGGGTTGCGCGCCTCGAGGTCTCCGAACAGCTTCCGATAGATCGGCTGGTTGATGACGGGCGGGATGTCGCGCGTCTCGACGCCGTGGTCCTCGAGGTAGTTCACGAGGCCGGTCTTCGCCTCGCCGCGGAGGACGATCGGGAACATCATGAACATATGATTGCGGTCGGGAGGAGTGGTCGGCAGCTGGATGTGCTCGCCCAGGTCCTTCAGATTCTCGATGAGAAACCTCGCGTTGCCGGTACGCGCCTTGACGATCTTGTCCTTGACCTCCATCTGCGCGACGCCGAGCGCCGCTTCGAATTCCGTGCAGCGGAAACTATGCCCCATCGTGATGAACGAGAAGCGGCGCGCCACGATCTCGTGCAGCTTGTCCTTGGACACGCCCTGGTCGTCGTCGATGGTGATGTAGATCGAGTCGCGCCCGTGGTTCATCAAGCTGCGCATTCGGACCGAAAGATCGGCGTCGTTGGTCGTCGCCAGCCCGCCGACTCCCGTGACGATGTAATGGGCCACGTACGTCGAGAAGCACGCGACGTCGCTCATCGACCCAACCTTCCTACCCTTATAAGAAGCGAACAACGTCTCGCAGGAGTCCTCGATGACCTTGAGCCCCCGGCGCTTGGCGATCTCCAGGATGGGGTCCATATCGCAGGGCAGCCCCATCATATGCACGGGAATGATCGCGCGCGTCCTCGGCGTGATGTGGCTCTCGATGAGGGCCGGATCGATGTTGTAGGTCGCCCGATCGACGTCGATGAACACGGGGGTCATGCGGTTGTGGCAGACGATGTTCGAGGTGGCCACGAAGGTGACCGCAGGCACCAAGACCTCGTCCCCGTCGTCCCATCCGTGCCTTTCCTTCAGCGCGGCCAACGCCACGTGAAGGGCGCTGGTCCCGGAGTTGCAGAATAGGGCGAACTTGCAGTCGTGCGCGCGCGCGAACAGCTTCTCGAACCGCTGGGAGAGCGGACCGTAGGATATCCGGTTCGACTTGATGATCTGATTGAGGTACTTCTTCTCGCGGGCTCCGATGACGAAGCCGCCGACGCCGATCTGCCGCTTGGAGCTGGGATTGGAAGTGCGGGTCATTTGACGGACCGCTATTTTAACAATTGCGCGGCTAGCGGACCACACCCCGGTACACGTCGAGGGTCGCCCGGGCCGTATCCTCCCAGCGCCTGGCCTGGGCACGCTCGAGGCAGATCCGCCCGCTCAGGCTGCGGAAGTCCTCGTCTTCGACGACCTTTCGAAGCGCGGCCTCCATCTCGGCGGCGCTGTGCGGGTCGGCCCAGATGCCGGCCTCGCCGAGCATCTCCGGAAGAAGGCTCACCCGTCCCGTCACGACCGGCAGCCCCGCGGACATGGAATCCAGGACGTTGATCGAGCAGCCGGTGTCCCACGCGGGATAGATGTTGCACAGCGCCAGGTTGAACAGCAGGAGCAGATCGGCGCCCGGGACGCGCCCGAACCACACGAGCCGGTCCTCGATGCCAAGGATCTCGGCGAGCGCCTTCAGCCGCTCGGCGCCGGGCGAGCCGTTGTCGCCGACCATGACCAGCTTGAACTCCGGATGGTCCTTCGAGAGCGCCTTGAGGCCGTGGAGCGTCGCGTCGTAGTGGCACCAGAACCGGCTGAACGGGCCGAGCATCAGCGCGAACCGGTCCGGCAGGCGCATCCTCTCTTTGGCCTCGGCCAGCTTGGCGGCGTCCTTGATGGGGTAGAAAATCTGGGTGTTCGCCCCGGTCGGGATGCAGCGGATCTTTCGCTCGTCCACGCCGAGGATCTCGACCAGTTCCTTCTTGTGGTGCTCGGAATGAGTGATGAAGCAGGTCGTGGTCTTGAGACCGGGGATCCCGCAGTGCTCCCAACCCCACTTGAACTTGGGGTACATGTGCTCGGGATGCTTGACGTACATGATGTCGTGCACGGTCGTCACCACCGGCAGCTTCGTCGTGATCGGCGCGCGCGCCGCGTGATAGACGTCGGTCCCGCGAGACTTGAGGTAGGTCTCGATCGCCGGAATCTTCCAGCCCCATTCGACCTGGTTCATCACGGATTCCGGCCAGCGGGGCACGACCTTCCGGAAGTTCGGCGCGTCGGGACAGTAGATCGTCTCGGCCTTGGCGCGGTGGTTCCGGAAGAAGAAGTTGAAGACCCAGTACTCGTTGTCCTTGTCGATGCGGGCGAGCTCTCGCAGGAGGCTCTCGGTGTAGTAGATCCACCCGCGCTTTCCCTCCACATCAAAGGGCATCTCGACGACGATCTTCATTCCGACTCATCGTATCGTATTGGCCCCGGAGGTTCAACACGCGGATTTGCCGCTCGTAACGCAGAGTGCTAGTATTCGAGTGTGAAAGTCGCGGTGGAGATCCCCTATTACGCCTACGGCGTCCGCGGCCCATCCCAGTTCGGCGACAATCTCGTACGGACGCTCGCCGGGCTTCATCCCGACGATCTGTTTGTCGTCTTCAACTACTTTAACCGCGACTACGCGGCGCACCGGAGCCGGATCGAGGCCAAGTTCAAGGCCTCCAACATCGAGTTCGCCCTCCCCCGCTGGTCCCAGCGGCTCGTCGACTTCGCCGAGCGGCGCCTCGGCTATCCGTTCGTCGATGAGAGATTCGTCGCCAAGTCCGGCGTCGACGTCTTCCATGACAACGGCGCCCACCCCGTCGACACGCACCGCACGCCTCTCGTCTATTACGTCCATGGCGCGCCCATGGACCTCATCCGCATCGAGCCGATCTTCACCTCGACGATATTGCCCCAAGTGCTTCGCGCCCATCGTCTGGCGTGCCCATCACGCTGTGTGCGCGATTTCCTTCTAAAGCACTATCCCGTGAATCCGAAGAAGGTCGAGGTGGTCTATTACGGAGTGGATCACGACCTCTTCCGGCCGATCAAGGATGCGGGCGCTCTCGAAGCCGTACGAAAAAAGTACTCCCTGCCCGAGCGGTTCCTGCTATCGGTCGGGCCCTTCCAGTTTCGGGACAACATCGAGCACATCCTTTGGCTCCTCCATGAGAGGAGGGAGGATCCGCGACTGCGCGGCGTGCGGCTCGTGCTCGTCGGCGGCTTGGAAGAGCATGGGCAGGCTCTCGTCGACCGGGTCAAGCAGCTCAAGCTGGACGATCTCGTCCAGTTCGCCGGCTTCGTTCCCCACCAAGACTTGGCTGCGGTCTACAACATGGCGGAGTTGGTCGTGCACCCGTCCTATTACGAGGAACTGGGGGCCCAGCTTCTGGAGGCGGGCGCGTGCGGCGCACCCGTGCTCGCGGCCCAGTCCGGCGGAATCCTCGAAGCGCTGGGCGACGGCGCGCTCTATTTCAATCCTCATCTCATCGACGAATTCGGCAAGCTGCTCCTCGAGACCCTGGCGGACAAGAACGCCCGCTCGCAAGCCTCGGCCAGATCACTCCAGTGGAGCAAGCGGTTCAGCTGGAAGACGACCGCAGACCAGATGTACCAGCTTTACGTCGCCGCGGCGTCACGCCGATAGAGCCGCGCGGAGGCCGCGAGAGACTTTCTCCCGCTCATGCGAGTCGAACACCGTCCAATATCCGGCGGCGAGATAAGCGGTGAAAGACACTGAGCCGAATGCGGCCAATCCGATCCAAGAGTGGATCGAATTCCTGAACCACCCGCTGACGATCGCGAGAGGGACCGCGGCGATTAATGGAGCCCCGACGGCGCGCGCCAGGTCTGCTAGGGAGACGCCGACGACGCTGCGCGCGCTCCATAACAAGAGCCATGTCGAATAGACGCCTTGCACCAATAGAAAAACCGCGGCAGCCCCCAACGCGCCCCATCGCGGCAGCACGAACGGCCACAGAAGCAGCCCGAGCGCCGCGGCGGCCGTAAATACGATCGATGGAAGCCGCACTTTTCCGAACCCCTGGGCGATGGCATGTCCGAAGGCCGGCACCGCCGAGGCGAACGTGCCTGCGAGCAGAAGCCTCAGCGGCCATCCCGCATGAAGGCCGAATCCGCCGCCAAGCCAAAGATCCAGGAACGCGGGGGCGAACAGCATGCCGAGAATGGTCGCGGGCAGCATGAGCAGCACCGTCAACTTCGTCCCGCTCAGGAAGAACCGCTTAGCGCCCTCGCGATCGTTCGCCCCATGCATCGCGCTGGAGAAAGGAAGAAGCGTCGGCATGATGGGATTGAGCACGAGGTACAGCTTTTGCGCCAGGGTAAAGGAAACGAGGTAATAGGGAAGCTCGGCGAGCGAAGCGTTGTAGTGGCCCAAGACAAGCTTGTCAGCCTGATAGAACGCGCTCCATGCGACCTGGCTGAGAAACAGCCAACCGCCGAACCCGACGACCTTCTTCATCATCTCGGCATCATAGGACGGCCTGAGCGAGATGCCCGGAAGAAGTCGTCGGCTCAGCAGCGAATAGGCGACGAGACCCAAGACCGTCACCGCGAACGTCCATGCCGCCAGGGCACGAAGCCAAAAACCCGCGGCCAGCAGCGCAAAGGCTCCGGCGTATTGGAGCAGGGCGATGGCGCACTCGGCCCCGTTCCAAAGATCGAACCGGTGAAGGGCCTGAGGCACTGATTGGAACGTCCGGGCAAACGACTGGGCAGCGAACGTCCCGGCGGCACACAGGATTATGAAGCTGACGGCAGGCATCAGCGCGTGGGACACGTGCAGGAGATCCCGCCCAATAAAGGGAGACGCGCAGACTAGGATCGCCGCTCCGGCCGCGCCGGTAAGACCGTAGAAGACGAGTGAATTCCCCACGAGCCGCTCGACTTTCGCGCGGTCCATCGCCGATTCAAACTCGGCAAGAAACTTGACGGTCGCCGGCCCCGCTCCGAAGCTGAGGAGGTTCAGCTGCGCCGTGACGACGCCGATGAGAGCATAGAGACCATACGCCTCCTTTCCGAGCTTGTCCAAGGCAAACGGGATGAAGAAGAACGGGAGCGCCGCCTGCAGGACCTGCCCATAGGCGTTGAAGCGCACGCCCGTCGCAAACCGGGCCAGCCGACTCATGCTACGCCCCTCCTCACGCCTATGTCTCCAAACATTCCCGGTGCCAGAGTTCCAGCATGAGCAGCGCCCACATCCGGTAGCCGTGGTCGCGCCGGCCGGATTGGTGCTCGTCCCAGATCGTCTGGATCGCGGCACGGTTGAAGTAGCCGCGCGCCAGCGCCTGGTCGGACATCACGTGGTCCCGCCAATAATCCTTGAGTTGGCCGCGGAACCACGGGCCGAGCGGGATTCCGAAGCCCATCTTGCCTCGCCGCCGGATGCGCGGCGGCAGGCTGTCCTTGAACGCCTCCTTGAGGATCCACTTGTGTTGGCGGAGGCCCTTCAGCTTCCACGAGCCCGGCATGCGGAAGACGAGTTCCATCAGCTCGTGGTCCAGGAACGGCGACCGCCCCTCCAGGGAGTTCGCCATGGTCGCGATGTCGACCTTGACCATGAGGCACTCCGGAAGATAGGTGACCATGTCGGCGTACAGGAGCCGGTTCACGAAGTCCTCGCGGTCCGCCTTGGCGAACGCGGCCTGAAGATACCGCAACGAGATCGTAAGGTCCTGCTCGTTGGCGACGCCGAGCTGGCGCAGCATCTCGGGAGAATAAAGCCCGACCTTGTCCTGATCGGAGAAGAACGAGATCATCTTGAGGTGCCTGGCGGCGATGTCCTTGTTGAACACGGTGGATCGCAGGAAGCGCTTCAGGCGCCACAGGGTCGAGTACGGGGCGTTGCGCTCCGGCAGGTGCTCCGCTCCCGCGGCGACGGCCTTCTGGATCGGCGAGGGCAGCCGGTCCCACAGCCGCGCGAGGTTCATGGCGAAATAGCGGATGTAGCCTGCGAAGTCCTCGTCGCCCCCGTCGCCATTGAGCGCCACCGTGACGAACTTCCGCGTCTCGCGGGCGACGTAATAGGTCGGCAGGGCCGACGCGTCCGCGTAGGGTTCGCCGTAATGCCACGCGAGCTTCGGCAGGACGTCGGCCATCTCCGCCTTCACCACGAACTCGTGGTGGTCGCAGCCGTACATCATCGCCACCTCGCGCGCGTACGGCAACTCGGAGAACTCCTCTTCCTCGAAGCCGATGGAGAACGTCTTGACCGGCTGGCTCGAGAGCTTGCTCATGGCCGCCACCACGATCGAAGAGTCGATGCCGCCCGACAGGAACGCGCCGAGCGGGACGTCGGAGATGAGCCGCAGCTTCACCGCCTCGGTGAACTTCGACCGGATCAGCTCCTGGGCCGCGCGCGGGTCCGTCGCGACCGGCGGCTGGTTGAGCGGCAGGTCCCAATAGCGCTCGACCTGCACCTTTCCGTTCTCGTAGATGAGATAGTGCGCCGGCGGGAGCTTATAGATGTCCTTGTAGATCGTGTGCGGGCTCGGGATGTACTGCAAAGAGAGGAACAGGTCGATCGACTTGCTCTTGACCTCGCGCTTGATGCCCGGCCACTGGAACAGGCAGCGGAGCTCAGAGGCGAACGCGAGGAACCCCGGGCCCTGCGCGTAGACGAGAGGCTTCTTCCCGACGCGATCCCGCGCGATGAACAGCCGCTTGCGCTTCTTATCCCAGATTGAGAAGGCGAACATCCCCCGCAGCTTCTTCACGCACTCGGGGCCCATCCGCTCGTACAGCGCGAGGATGACCTCCGTGTCCGTCTTCGTCCGGAACGGGTAGCCCGAGGCCTCGAGGTCCGGGCGGAGCTCCTGGTAGTTGTAGATCTCCCCGTTGAAGACGATCGTCGTCTGCCCGTCCGCGCTCGTGATGGGCTGATGTCCCGTCGACAAATCGATGATCGCGAGCCGCCGCATGGCCAACCCGGCCCGCTCGTCCGTATAGAATCCCTCGTCGTCGGGACCCCGGTGCGAGATGAGGTCGTTGGCGCGCTTGAGCGCGGCGGCGTCGACCCTCCCCGGCTCGGCATGGACGATTCCGGTGATCCCGCACATGGCTCAGCCCTCGCGCTCCCCGTTGAACTTGTACAGCTCCCGATAGCGCCTCGCCACCGCGCCGACGTCGAAGCGCGCGAGCGCCTCTTCGCGCGCCTTGCGGCCCATCTCGGCGGCCTTGTCCGGGTTGAGCATCAGCCGGCTGATGCCCGTCTTGAGCGCCTTGGCGTCCATGGGATCGAACAGGAACCCGCTCTCGCCGTCGCGGACCGCCTCCGGAGTGCCGCCGACGCGGCTCGCCAGCACCGCGCAGCCGGAGGACATCGCCTCGAGCAGGGCGTTGGACAACCCTTCGGATTGAGAGGGAAGCACGAACACGTCGGCGGCCGAGTACGCCCCGGCGATCTCGGAGGTCGGCGCATGGATCCTCGCGTTCTGCTGCAGCGAGCGCGCCTCGATCGTCCGCTGGAGCCGCTCCTCCTCGGGACCCGCGCCGATCATGGCGAAGAACGCCTGCGCGCCCGCCTCGCGCAGCGCTTCGGAGAACGCATCGAGGAAAAAGGAGAGCCGCTTTTCGGCCGACAGCCTACCTACATATAGGAAGCAGGGGCCCGCGGGCCAGCCGAGCGCGGTCCTCAAGGACGCCCTTTCCGCGGGCGAGACGGGATGGTAGCGCTTGGTGTCGACGCCGTTCGGGACGACCACGACGGGCGCCTCGCCGAGGCCGTGCTCGGAAAGCTCCGCCACGAGGTCCTTCGTCACTGTGGCGAACTGCGGTTTGAGCGCCGCGAGCGCCTTGAGCTTGAGACGCCCCGCCCAGGTCCGGCTCGACGCCGCCAGTTCGCCGATGCCGCGCCCTCCTCCGATCTTGATCACGACCGGGCGTCCCGACAAGCGCCCCGCGACGGCGGCCGACAGCGCCGGCGAACCTGCCAGATGGACGTGCACCGCGTGGTACTCGCCGCGATGGCGCAGGAGCCACCAGAAGCTCGACGCCATGAACACGAGCGAGTCGACCAGACCGTGCCCCCATGCCGCCAGGCGCAGCACCTCGACCCCGGAGATCGTCTCCCAACGGGGAAGGTCGCCCTTGCGCCGCGTCAAGACGCGCACCCAGACTCCTTCCTCGCGGAGGGCCTTCGAGAGCTCAAGCGCCTGCTTCTCGGCCCCGCCCACGTACGGATGGAAGTTCGGGCTGACCATGACGACGCAGCGGTGGGTCATGAGTTACTCTACCATTCCGAGGGAGCCGCCGAGCGGCGTCAGGGCTTGCGCCCCAGGACGCCGACTTTCGGGACCACGCCGTGCGCAAGCTGGCTAAGGACCTCGTAGCCTTCCTCCGCGAACCAGCCCCGCAACTCTTCCTTAGTATGCTTGTGCTGATACGGCGGTGCAAGCCAGTCGAAATTCTCGATCAGACGGACGCGGAAGTCGGCGTGCACCGAATAGGTCAGATATTTGACGACGGGAACCCCGCCGAGCGCCGCCAGCGGATAGCACAGCAGGTACAGGAGCGGCACCGGCAGGCGAGTCGTGACCAGCCGCAGGACGTCGCTCAAGATCTGCCTGGCCCAGACGATCAGCCAGATCAGCGGTCGCAGCGGGGCGAGCCATTGGCGGTCGCCCCGCAGGGGGTTGCCCGAAAAGCTGGCGTACGAACCGGGCGTGCCGTAGACCCATACCGTCAAGCGGCCGTCCCGCTTCACGCGCTTGGCGACCTGGCCGAACGCTGTTCGAGTATCCGGCGTATGATGGAGCACTCCCAGGCTGTAGATCACGTCGAACGCGGCCGGCTTGAACGGTGGATGGAAGAGGTCTCCCTGCACGAGATGCAGCGCGCGGTCCTCGAGGGCGCGCGGCAGCAGGCGCTCGAGCGCGTCGGACAGGTCGAAGGCCACGACCTGCGCGCCGAGATCCAGGGCGACGCGGCTGTAGCGCCCCATGCCGCATCCCGCGTCCAGGCAGAGCTTGTCCTTCCACTCGCCCGCAGGGATTTGCGTCTCCGTCAGGAAGACGCCGCGGTCCTCGTCGAGCGAGCCCGGATAGCGCTTCCATTCCCAGCCGAAGCGCTTCTTCGTCTTCCGGTTCTGGAAGTCGAGCCCTCCGGACGGATAGAGCTTCGGGATGTGGTTCTCGATGGGGAAGCGAGCGCCGCAGGAGGCGCATGCGAGCAGCCCCTTCTCGAGCTCCTCGTTCATGCGCGGATCGTGACCCAGTTCCGCGAACTTGATCCCCCCGCCGCAGTCCGGGCACGCCAGGAGCGGAAGGAGCCCGAGCTTCATCGCGCCGCCTCCCCTCTCGCGCCCGCGAGCGCCTTGATGCCGCCCAAAGTGTAGCCCGTGCGGTAGATGAGAAGGATCCCGAGCGAGGTGACGACGGAGTAGGCGACGAGATGCACCAGGCCCGCGAACCCGAGCGCCGCCGCCTCCGCGACGCCGTTGCTCGTCAGGTACAGTTTCACCGCCTGCTCGAACGTCCCGAAGGAGCCGGGGACGGCCGGGAGAAACGAGCTGGCAGCCGCGCACGCGAGGGTCACGACCGAGCGCCCCGCCGTCATCGGCGGCAGGAGGTCGAGCGCCTTTCCGCCCGTCCAGAAGAGGGCCGCGCCGACGATCCACAAGGAGAATCCCAGCGCCAGGATCGCGCCGGCAGACGGGATGGAACGCAAGGCGCGCGTTCCCATCGCGGCCTGGGAGAGGGCAAGCCGCACTTTAGGCAGGCCCGGGAGCACCGACTCGTCGAGACGGCGATCCAAAACGCACAAGGCGGCGAGCGTCGCCGCGATCGCGGCCGCGCCCGCGAAGGCCATCGTCGTCATCCGCACGCCCATGAAGGGCATCGGTGCGTCGACGAACGAGGGCTGCGTCCTGGCCGCGGCACCGAACAGGGCCAACAGCGACATCAGATCAAGCATGCGCTCCACGAAGATGGTCGAGAACACCGCGATGAACGGACTGCCCAGCTCCTTGGCCGCCAGCGCCGTCCGCGCGAGTTCGCCGATCCTCAGGAAAAGGACGTTGTTGACCGCCAGGCCGATCGTCTCGAGCTTGACCAAGGACCACCACGAGGCGCTCGGCGCCGCGGCGCTCAAGAGCAGCTTCCAGCGCAGAGAGCGGATCGCCAGGTCCAGCAGGATGATCCCCGCCATGGACGCGAGCCAGCCCGGCCGCACCTTCGCCAGCTCGTGCGCCACTTCCCGCGCGCTCACGTTGCGGAGCGCGAGTGCCAGCAGCGCGACGCTGACGGCCAGCCCCGCCGCCGCCGCGACGATCTGCCGCCCGCCCCAGGCGCCGGACTCTTCGTTAGGCGTGCTCATGGATTTTCCGCGTGCGATTATACCAATACGCCGAAACCGCGATGAGAAACAGAAGCGTCGTCGACAACCCCGCCGTCCACGAACCCGGCAGATAGACCGCGCGGAATTCCCAATCACCGCTCGGTACCGCGGTGGTCGTGTACGCCAAAGAGCGTTCGGTCCATATCGGGGAGACGTTGAGCCAGAACCGCCAGCCGTCGTCCGACGGCTCGGAGACGGCGAGATATCCCTCGTCCTTCCCACGAACCACATACCGGTCTTCGCGATTCTGCTCGAACGCGACGGGCGCGCTATCGTCCGGATACTCCCCTGATTGCACCTCGGGAGACTTTTCTGACTCCGACGTCGCCCAGAGTCCTTGCGACCAGAGCGCTCGAGCCGGGATATCGGCCTTCTTATACGGCTTCATCCAGTACTGCAGCCACAAACCGCCTTCCCGCAAGTCGTAGTCGTCGTCCGGGAACATCTTCGGATTCTGCTCGCGCGTCATCACGACCCGGACGTCGGCCGAGGCCGCCAGATGAAGGAGATCCTTCGGAAAGGTCGTGCTGAAGATATCGTCCATGAACTGATACGACGCCTTCGGGACCAGCGGTTCGCCGAAGTTGCCCACCGAGCGGAGATGGTACGGCGCATTGGTCAGACCGTAAAGCCGGTGCTTCAAGTCGAGCGCCGCGGCGGCCGCGTTCTCTCCCGCGCCGCGATGCCATTGGAGCGATCTCGGCGACAGCAGATACCGGTGCCCTTGGAGATCGGATTGGAGCTGCCGCACGAGCGGACCGGCGTCGGTGAAATAGCCGTCGGGCACGAGGGGATGGGACGTCGCGGCATATAGAGAAAGTTCGGCCGCCACCGCCAGCACCGCCGTCCACGCCCAGCGGCGGCGATGCAGGGCCACCGCCACCAGGAGCGCGAGCGCGGGGGCGGCGAGGAACGCCAGGTTGCCGGGATAGCGGATATAGCGCAACGGGGGCAGCGCCGTCCACAAGAACAGAGAAGCGCGGTTGTCCCCGCCGAGGACCAGCACCCAGACGACGGCGAGCAAGACGGCCAAGCCGGCGGCGGCGCGGCGGCGGAGCGCGGCGAGGGCGAGAAATGCGAGGACCGTCGCCGCCGCGCCGATATAGGACGTCTTCCACCAGAGCAGCGCCGGCGAGAAGTCCCCGCGCGCCAGCGCCAGCGGCCCTATCCACTGCCGAAGATCGCGCCACGCGAAGGCGAAGCTCAGCGTCTCTTCAAGGCCGAGCCCACCGCCGCGCCGCGTATCCAGCGTCAACTGCAGCGCCGGGATCAACAGACAGGCGGAAAGACCGACCGACAAGGCGCCCGCCGCGGCCCAGGCCCGAGCGTCGCGCAATCCGGACGAGCCGGCGCGGCGGCCCGCGATCCATGGCAGGAGGAACGCGACGGCCGCGCCGCCCGCCAGGATCGCCGGATAGCCGCTTAAGAAACACAGCGCCAGGGCAAGCGCAAGGGCGAAGGGGGACGATCGCAGGAGCAGGAACGCGGGCACGAATGCCAGCGACGAGAGATGGTTCAGGAACGGCACCCGGCTGACGAGCATCCCTCCGCCCATGAACACGACCGCGCCCGCGGTCGACGCCCCCCTCGTGAGGCCCTCCTTGCGCAGCCACAGGAAGCAGAAGAACCCCGCCAAAGCGAAGTGCGCCCCGTGAAACACCCTCAGTCCTCCCACGAACGAGAAGAGGTAGAACGGGAGCGTCCCGGGATACCACGCCGCGCATTGCATCTCGGCGGCGAGAGGCATCCCGAGATAGACGTACGGGTTCCACAAGGGGAGCATCCCGCGCTGCAAATACTCGGCGCTCAAGGCGCGCCACGGATGATGGATGTAAGTCAGGTCTCCCCAGAAGACCGTCCGGCCCGACGCCCACAGGAACAACATGAACGACGCCGGGATCGCTGCGATGGCCGAGAGCGCCCGCAGGTCGCGCCTATCGACCACGACTCTCCAGGGCGGCGCGCACGCGCTCGTAGCGTCCCTTGTCGAGTAGATTGAGCACGCCGCCGGCCCCTCGCTCCGCCGAGGCCAGGCTCAGCTCGAGCGCGCGAGCGGACTCCTCCGCGGCGCGCCGCCGGTCACCGCGCCCGAGCGCGGCTTCCGCAAGGATCAGATGCCCGTCGACGAACTCGGGCGCGAGCGCAAGCGCTCTCTCGGCGGCTCGCTCAGCCCGCTCCCAGTCGCCGAACGCCCCGAACAGCTCGGCGCGATAGCCGAGGAACGCCGCGTTCTCCGGGTCCGCGTCGATCGCCTGATCCAGATAGTCCAACGCCGCCCCCAGCCGCGGCGGGCGCTCGCGCGCGTAGGCCATAGCGAGCCTGAAATTCTCCTTCGGGTCGAACGGGGCGACGGAAAGCCTTCGACGCAGACCCGCGAGCCTGCGGACGGGATCGGACGACGACGCCATCCTCTCTCCGCTCGACAGCGCCCATGTCGGGAGCCACGCGCACGCGCACGCGGCCGCGCAGAACGCCGACGCCCAGCGCGGCTTCGTCCATTCGCGGAAGCCGGCCACGTCGGCGGACGAATCGTCCCGCTCCGGACGAAATCCCGACGCCGCCGCGAGGGCGACGAACGTGAGAACCCTCAGAGCGGGCGCGGCCATGGTCGCGTCGGTCAGGGAAAGAAACGCTAGCGCCAGGTACGCGCCCGCCGCCAGCCTCCGCCAGACGCTTTGTGCCGAGAGTTTCCGGGGAAAGGAATCGACAAAGGCGCCGAAGTAAAGCAAGGCGCCGATCCAGCCCACCTCCAGCAGGACGCGGGCCGGTATGGAGGACGATCCGGCGCGGAGGTAGACGGCCTGCCCGGGACCTACCCCGGCGGCCGAAGAGCTCTTGAACGCCGCCATCCACTGGCCGACGACCGCCGCCGCGGTTCCATCCCGCAGGACGAGACCGGCCGCGGCGGCGCCCAGCGCCGCGGCGAGAAATCGCCCGTACGCCCCGGAGCTCGTCAGTCCGATCGCGGCGGCCGCCGCGGCGAGCGTCGGCGTGAGCACGTGCTGCCAGCCGAACAGGACCATCAACCCTCCGCCCAAGAGAGCGGCCGCCGCCGAGAAGACGCGGATCGGCATGGAGACCCCGTCGGAGGCCGACGCGACCGCGGCGATGACGACCGACACGCACGCGAGAACGGGACCAGGAATCCACGACACGCGAAGAACGGCGCACGCCGCGGCCAATGCGCCTCCGGCGATGAGCCATCCGGTCAACGCCCGGCGCTGCGGATCGCGCCACCACGTGAACGCGAGCACGAGTCCCGAGACCGCGGTGGCCTCGACCCACCACGCGCCGAGCCCCGCGAGCGGCTGTCTGGAGAGGATCAGGGAGAACGCGCACCAAATCACCCACGCCGTCCACGCACCGGTGCCCCGGGGCAGGCGGAGAGTCTCGTCGGACACGGCCGCGAGGAGCCAGATGCTGGAGGTCAGCGCTACGCCGGCAACGGCGCGGTCGCTCCATAGGATCGCGGCGGCGCACGTGAGAAACAGGAGCCACGCCCATCGCCGCATGTTCATGGCGCCGCGACGTAGGCGGCCGCCTCCTTCGAGATACGCTCCGCGACGTCCGGGCTCCCGAGACGCCGGTAGACCGTCGCCAGGTGAGTCCACGTCGACCGGCGGTAGGGATTGAGCCGCACCGACCGTTCGAGGCGCGACGCCGCCTCGACCAATGAGCCGGCGGCATGGCCCCCGCGCGCCGCGGCGGCGTCGCGTACGAAGATCTCCCCTTGGAGCCGCGGGATCTCAGGCTCGTCCGGCACGAGCCGCGCCGCGGTCTCGAGGATCACGGACGCCGCCGCGAGATCGCCGCGCTCGATCTCCACGCGAGCCGCCACCGTGAGACGGTCGGCCCTCCACACGTCGGAGGCGCGCACGCACAGCGCCAGGCCCGCGCCCAGCACCGCCGCGGCCGCCGGCAGCTTTCGCGAGAACGGGACGGTGAGACCCTCGGCGCTGTCGGGAAGCGACGAGGCGGCGAAGTACGCGAACAGCCAGAACACCGCGGGAATCGACAGGGGGTAGTCCCACAAGGAGTGAATGAGCACGGCGATCACGCCGAAGCGCTTATGCGATTGGCTCAGCGTGATGCAGCGGAACAGGCCCGCGAACCATAGGAGCGCGAAGGGGATCCCGTATTCCGCGCAGATCTCGAGCGGATATTGATGCGCGTACAGGCTGTTGAGCCCCGCGGGCTGCCGCAAGTAGGCGGGGAGCACGTAGGCGAACGCTCCGGGGCCGTAGCCGAACCAGGGCCGGTCGAGCGCCATGCGGACGGCGGCCTTCCACCACCACCAGCGGTGCAGCACCTCCGGTGAGCCGAGCTTGCCGTAGATCGCGATCGCGCAGCCGAGCAGGACGACGCCCCCGGTCCATACCCTCCAGCGGCTCGTACCGCGCTGCGTCAGCACGACGGCCGCGGAAAGTCCGAGCCACGCGCCGACGCTGCGGGTCCAGCACAGGGACAAGGCGAGCCCGGCCGCCAGAAGCCAGTCGCCTTTCTCGGCCGCCAGCGCCAGGAAGAGCAGCGCCGCGCCCGCGTACACGTTCTGGTTGAGAAGCGCCGACGCCGGACGCTCGTCCCCCAGCGCGAAATGCTGATAGAACGCGAGCGCCATGAGCAGCCAGCCGGCGACGCGGATGGCCTCGTCGATCCACGCGCGGTGGTCCTTGGAGAGCGCGGCCATGGCCGGGAAGATCCACAGCGCCTCCAGGAAGACGAGCCAGTTCTGGCGCGCGACGGAATGGACGGGACTGAGAAACGTCGAGACGCCGCTCAAGACCGCGAGCAACGCGGTCCATGCCAGGATCTTCGCGCTGGGCAGCGGCAGGTAGCCTCCGATGGCGCGGGAGACCAGCCAGGCGGTGAGCCCCGCCACGACGGCCAGGTGGATGATCGACTGAGCCCACAAGTCCCACGAGCCCCGCAGCAGCGGCCCCAGGGCCGTGAGGCAGGCCACCAGGGCGGGCAGGATCATGCCGGGTTAGTCCGGCAGTATTTTGGTGGTGACGAAGATCAACAACTCGACGCGAGAGCGGCTCTTCGTCTTCTTCTTGAACAACCAGCCCAAGATCGGAATGTCTCCCAGGATCGGCACCTTGGCGATGACGTCGCTCTCGGAGTCCGTGATGATGCCGCCGATGACGATCGTCTCTCCGTCCTTGACGAGGACGTTCGTCGTGGCGGTCCGGTTGTCGACCGCCAGCGCGCCCGTCGCTCCCGCCGACGCGGCCACCGCCGAGGGCTTGCTGACGGTCGGCGTGACCACGAGGCTGATGCGCCGATCGGCCGTGATCGTCGGCGTGACGGCCATCTGAATGCCGGTCGTCGTATAGGCGACCGACTGCGTCTGCGCGCCCGTCGCGGAGACGTTGGACGTGACGTACGGGATCTGCGTCGTGATATTGATCGTAGCCTGCTTGCCGTTCAGCGTCGCGATCTTCGGATCGGACAAGACCTTCGCCTTGCCCGACGACGCGGCCGCCGTCAGCGTCGCCGAAAGGATGTAGTTGTTCGTGATACGACCGAGAGTGAACGCCCCGAACACCTTGTCCGAGGGCAGGAACACGCCGGTGCCGCGGCCCGCCGCGCCGACAGGCAACGCGCCGGCGGACCGTCCCGGCGTCGTCACTGCGTTCTGATCGAAGGGAACCGCGCCCGCGCCGGTCGGCGTGATTCCGGAACCGATCGTGGTGGCGCCTTCCTTGCCCAAGGCCTTGCCGGTGTCGAACTGGAAGTAGTCCCACTGGATCCCAAAGGCGGTGTCGTTGTTGAGGTTGACTTCGACGAGCTTGGTCTCGATCAGCACCTGCAAAGGGCGGATGTCGATCTGCGCCAAGAGCCTCTCCGTAGACGCCAGTCCGTCCGGCGTCTCGGTCACGATCAATTGGTTGTTAACATCGTCGGCCACGGCGACGCCGACGCGTTTCTCCGCCGTACGGATCTGGTCGAGCTCCCCCTTCACCTCGGACGCCTTGCGGTAGTTCAGCGTGAAGATGCGGGTGACGCCGACCGCCGCCGTCCTTTCGGCGGTGAGCATCCCAGGCGTCTGTACCCGCAGGATGTTGTTGCCGACCTGGTTGGCGACCAAGCCCTTCATCGACAGGATGATGCTGAAGGCCTCGTTGAACGGCACGTCCGTGACGTGGAGGCTAAGGGGGCCGCTCACGTCCGCGCCGTAGATGATGTTCAAGCTCGCCTTCGTCGCCATGAGCTTCAGCACGTCGCCGATGTCCATGTTGTCCATGTCGAGCGAGATCAGATCGTGCGGCAGGCTCGCGAGGATGTCGCGCTTGGAGCCACGATGCGCCGGCGCGATCGCCACGGGCCGCTTGGCGGCCGCCGCCGCATCGTCCTTGATGCTCGGCGCGACCACGGACCCCTGCGTCGCCATCGCTGCCAGCTCGGGCGTGTTCTTGTCGGACATCGACGCCGAGACCTCCTCCGGCTTCTCCTCCTTCT
Organism: Elusimicrobiota bacterium; assembly: GCA_016194745.1. Taxonomy (GTDB): domain Bacteria; phylum Elusimicrobiota; class Elusimicrobia; order UBA1565; family JACRDR01; genus JACQBA01. Next base: position 307,912 of record JACQBA010000011.1, on the reverse strand, counting down.
TCTCCGCCTCGGGCGCCGCCTCGGGACCCGTGGGGCCCGTCGCAGCCGTCGCGCTCAGGCTGACGGTGATGTCGTTGCCGTTGAGGGAGACTTGGTATTCCGAAGACTCGTTTAGATCCATCACGACGCGCGCGACCGGATTCGGGTCGCTGGAGAACTGGCCCGACCGCACCCGCTTGAGGATCTTCCCTTTGCCGGTGAGGGACTTCGTCGCCAACGAGACGTGCGTATTAATGAGCTCGAGCACGAGCCGCGGCGGATTGGCGGTGACGAACGCGTTGTAGCGGGCGGGCGCGTCCAAATGCAGCTTCACCTGGTCCGGCGCCACCTCGATGCCTTCGAGCGACGCCTTCGTCTCTGACGACGGCTTCGCCGCGTCTTGGGCCCATGCCGCCGGCGCCAGAATCTCCTTCGGGAGTATCACCGCGGCGCAGATCATGACTGCGAAGATCTTTTTCATAGGCCCTCTTTATTGTCCTCGCCAAGGATCAAAGTCTGCATGTCCTTGTCGGGGGTTTCCAACAGCACCTTCTTTTGGGCAGGAAAAGTCTTTCCGGTCACTCCCAGCACCGGCTTGTTCTTCGGACCGATCAAGCGGCCCTTCTTCAATATGTACGTAGTGCCTGCCTGGGAGACGAGCACCGCGTAGTCGCCGGCTTTGTCCCGCATGATGCCGCGGAGGTACAGGCTGTGGATGCTGAAGGTCTCGGGCTGCTGCCGCGCCACCGGGGCGGCCGCCGCGCTCACCGAAGGCGTGCCGGGAGCCGCGAACGGATCGCGCAGGCCGGACGAATTGTACAAGTCGCCCGCCGTCTGGGACGACGTCGACTTCTCCACCGAGAGCTTGGAGACGGAAGCCGGAGACGCGGCGAACGAAGGCGCGGCCGCAGTCAGCATGACCGCCGCCAGACCCGCCTTCGCCGACGTTCGAATATTCGCGCTCATCCTTTATATTGGTAGGACACGAGGATAAAGGTGACGTTGATGCGCCCGGTCACCGAGTCCGCAGGGCCCGAGAAGGCGACGTTGCGGATGCCGTAGATGCGGTCCTCGAGCGCGAGGCCCGCGAAGAATCGGCCCAAATCGTGATAGGAGCCGGAAACGACCATCGAATAGGGTACCTCGACGAAGTACTGCTTGGACGACGTCCCGGTCGGCGCGAAAGTGACGAGATTGACGCGGTTCTGCTTCGCGAGCTGGCTCACCGTGTCGATGACCGCGGGAACGTCCTTGATCTTCGGCAGCCGCAGCTCCGCGTCCTGCGCCTGCTGGTCCAGGAGCACGAGCTCCGCCTTGATCTTGTCGAGCCGGGCCGCCTCGCCGCGCGCCTTCGTGATTTTCTTCTCGACCTCCTCGATCTTCGTCTGGGCCTCTTTGATCCTGTCCGACGTCGGAATCCAGAATTTCTTCACGTAAAAGAATAGGCCCACGCCCACCAAGACCACTGCCACCGCAGCCTGCTGCTGCTGCTGCTTCGTGAGCTGGAGGTTGATCTTGAGGGCCATGGCTCAGAGTTTCGGGTTCTTATACGTCGTGATGAGGTTGAACGTATGCGTTATTTGCGGGGCCGTTCCGGTGACGCTGATCGCGCCGCTGATCGCCGGCTCGGTGAAAGTGCCCGATCCTTGTATGTTGCGCATCCAAAGGGAGATGCTGCCCGCCGAACCCGAATTCGCGTTCAGCGTGACGGTGAGCTGGTTGCCCGACCCCACCGTCGTCGTAACGCCGGTGAACCACACGTCCGCCGGCATCGTGCCGACCAAGTCCTTCATGAAGTAGGGATAGAGGGGACGGCCCTTCAGCAGATCGGTGATGACGTTGAGGCGCGCCCTGACGGCCGCGGCCTTTCGCTCCAACTCTTCGACCTGCTCCACGATCTTCTTGAGGCGGTCGAACTCGGCCTGCCGCTCCTTGAGATGGGCCTCCAGGCGCTGCGCCTTGATCACGTGCGCCGCGGACATCACACCGAACAAGACGAGGACGATGACGCCGGCGATGCCGGCCTGGATGGACTGCTGCCGCTGGGCCTCTTTGGCGAGGATCTCTTGAGGGACTAGGTTTATCTTGATCATGGCTCGTCGCTACGCCCAATCCTTGTTGCGCCGCAACGCCAACCCCACCGCGACGCCCATCGCCGGCCAATGCTCGGGCGGCACGTCGACGGGATCCTTAATGAACGCGAACGGATTGAGAACCTCGACGGGAACCTTGAGCTCGACCGTCAGATGCTTCGCCAGATTCTTGAGCTGCGCCGCGCCGCCGGACAGCACGATGCGCCCCACGGAACGTTCCGGACCCTGGGACAGGTAGAAGTCGACGGAACGATGGACCTCGGCGACCATGTCCTTGATGACGCCGGCGATCGCCTGCGAGACGCCGAGCGCGTCGCGGTTCCCTTCCTGGAGCGCCTTTTCCTTTTCTTCCGCGTCGATGAGCAGCCCGTGCTTGCGCTTGAGCTCCTCCGCCTTCGCGACGTCGCACTGCAGAGCCTTAGCGATCGCCTTGTTGAACGCAGCGCCGGAGATGAACACGTCGCGGACGACGCGCGTCACGCCGGCCTCGATGATCGACAAGTTCGTCACCGAGTGGCCGATATTCAGATAGAGCGAGGTCACGCCGTCGTCCTTGGTCGCCCGAAGGCGCTCATAGACGTTCTCGAGCGCGAAGGAGTCGACGTCGATGATCGTCGGCTTGAGGCCCACCGCGTCGAGGACCTCGACGCGCGACTGGACTGCCTCGCGCTTCGCCGCCACGAGCACCGTCTCCATCTTCTTTTGCCCTTCCTCGAGGACTTCCGCGAGGATATGGAAACCCAGCTGCACTTCCTTGATGTCGAAAGGGATGAACGGCTCGGCTTCGGTCGGAAGCGTGGCCCACAGTTCGCTCTTCGTCAGCAGCGGAAACTTCACGTAGCGGACGATGACGGCGTTGCCGGAGATCGAGGTCGCGGCATGCTTGATCTGGATGCCCTTTTGGATCAAGAACGCCCGGATTCTCTTGATGGCGTCCTGCTTCTTCTCTTCCGGGGACGCGTCCTGGAGCGCGTCGAGCGGCAGGACGCCCCACGCCTTGAGCTTGGCGTTCGGCCCGTCGTTCTCGATGAGCGCGATCTTGACGGAATGGCTGCCGATGTCGACGCCGATGACCTCCTTCGGCCCCGCGAACACGGACTTGAGCGTCGACTTTATCTGTTCGACCGATACCGCCATTGTCTCCTCGAACGGCTAATACCACGGGTCGCCGGATACCCGGCTCCCGTACTCCGACTAAAAAAGCGCCTTCGACCCCAAAGGGTCACTCGGCGCTTTCTTGTCGTAAGACTTGCGGCAAACGCGCGAACTATCGCGCATCCAGCGATTTTATAACAGGTCTCGAAGATTTTGTCAAGTCCTCGCTCATTTCCGGCAATTTGCTATAAATGCGCCGCCCCCATGTTTAGCGGATACCGCACTCGGGACTCTTATTGGATAGCGCCGGCCGCTGCCGCGGTCGCGCTCGCCTGGCTCAGGATGCCGGTAAGCACGAACCAATACGTGGGGCTGCTCGCCCATTCCTATTTAGAACCCACGAGCCTGAGCCAGGATCTCATAGTCCGCGCCGCGCAGGAGGTACCTTATACGTTCGCCCCTCGGGCGTTGGCCGCGGCGCTGGCCGGCCTCGCGTCCCTGGGCCTCGCCGTGGACACCGCAATCCCCGCCATCCACCTCGTCCTTTGGGTCCTTCAAGCGGCGCTGATGTATCGGCTCGCCCGCGCAGCAACGGAAAGCGACGCGGCCGCGGCGCTGGCCACGCTCTTCTTCGGCCTGGACATGCCGCTCACGTTCGCCGACGCGCCCTACGCCCTGCAGTTCCTGGAACGTTCCCTCGGCATGGTCCCCCTCCTATGGGGACTCAAGAACCTGGTCGAAGGACGGCGGTGGCAGGCTCTAGCCGGCGTCGGCGCGTCGACCTACCTGCACGCCAACCCGGCGATCTATCTCTGGCCGGTGATCGCCCTCGAGGATCTTCTGGAAGCCCGGCGCCGCCCCGAGACGCGCGTCGGTTTTGCGCTCCGGGGCCTACTCGCCGCGACGATCGCCGCGCCGCTTCTGTACGGAGTCGCGCGGTCGCCGCTGCCGCACGTAGATCCGGAGTTCGCGCGGCTCAACCTGCTCGTCCACGCCCCGTGGATCGGGGGACGAGCGCTGAGCGCGGCCGATTACGTCTTCGCGGTCGAGGGCGCCCTTCTCGTGGCGGTCGCGGCGGCCCGATCGCGGCGGATTCCGGCCTCCGGACTCCTCCTGCGCATGATCGCGGCGTGCGGCTCGATGCTGATCGCCGGGACGCTCGCGTACGATCACTACGCGCCCGGCACCGTATGGGCCGTCATTGTGAGGATGCAGCTCTGGCTCGGTCTCTACGTCTTCGAGGTCGCCGGCCAGATCCTGCTCGCGGCGTGGCTCGCGCTCGAGGCGGAGGAAGGCTCTCCGGCCTGGCCGGCGATGCTGTTCATCCTGTCCTTGTCCATCTATCACGACTTCGTCTTCCGCTTGACCGGCATCGCCCTTGCCGCGTGCATGTTCCTGAGGCGCCGCGCGGCCGGCTACGCGGTCCTGGCCGCGGCGGCGGCGCTGGCCGCGGCGCATTGCGCGGCGCCCGCGGCGGTGGAAGGCGTCATCCGCTCGATGGGATTCAAGGGAGGATTGTTCCGGCTCCCCGCGTTTCACCCCGCCTTCGCGGCGGCGCTAGTCGGCTGCGGTGCGGCGGGCTGGGCGGCCAGCCGCGGCGCGAGCCGCCCGTCGCGCGCCGCGCTCACGTCGGCCGCGGCGGCGCTATTTCTCGCGATCAACGGCTGGCGCTCCCTCCACGCCCGAACGCCCGCCGACGAGGACGCCGCGAGGATGGCGGCATGGATCCGGCAGCATGCGCCGCCCTCCGCCGTCGTCTTGGCGTCCCCGCTCGGCCTCGTCGGGTCGAACCAACTGTTCATGGACGCATCGCGGCGCTCACTCTTCGCTTATTCCAACTACGGGGAGGGGTTGATCATGTACGGCTCCTCCGGCGAGCCGATGGGCGCCCGGCTGCGGGCGATCGGCGTGGATATGGGGAGGGTTCTAAAGAGCGCGGATTACGACGCGGAACTCGAGCGGGCCGATCGGGGGCTCACTGTCGAAAGCGCGGCGGCGCTGGCGAAGAACGGCGTCGACTACCTGCTGATCCGCGGGGACAGGCCTTGGCCCGAGGCGCCCGTCCATCGGGAGGGCGGGCTGGCCCTGTACGGCTTGCCGTCGGCCGCCCGCCCCCCGAAGACGGAAACTACATCACGATAAAATCGTACGCGCGGACGGTCTTGCGGCCGTTCGCCTTGGCGCGCTTGGCGGCCTGCTCGACGAGCCAACACACCCAGCCGTTGAGGCCTTCGAGGGCGTCGCCCGCGGTGTTGCATCCCTTGGCCTTGATCGCGGCTTTCACCTTGCTTCCGACCAGATACATCTCTCCCTTCTTTCCCTTGCCCATGGTGATGGTCTCCTGATTATCAGCGCGAAAAGAGCGCCGTTTTCGGGGTCGCATTATACTCTAACATTGCATACGCCACAATCGTTTTTCGACGCGGTCGGTCATGAGGATGTCATGACAACCTCGTCGAAAGTTTGGTAAAATGCGCCGATGGGCGTCAAAGCCGTCCTGTTCGATTTCGGCGGCACGCTGGACTCGAACGGGCTCACCTGGCTCAATAGATTCTTTCCTCTTTACGAACGCCGCGGCATCGCCGTTTCGAAGGACGCGTTCGCGCGCGCGTTCTATGATTCGGACGACCGGCTTCCGACAAGATTCGCCTTGAAAAATATGGATTTACAAGAGACGCTGCGCCTTCAGGTGCGTTGCGTGCTCGAGCAGCTGCTGCCCAACCGGATCGAGGAGGCCGACGCCATCGCGGACGCCTTCCTCGAAGAAAGCCGCCGCAGCCTTCGCGAAGCCGAGCCCCTGCTGCGGCGCCTGCGGAGGCGCTACCGGCTCGGCATCGTGTCCAACTTCTACGGGAACATGGAAGCCGTCCTCGCGGGCGAAGGCCTCGACGAGCTCTTCGACGCGGTCGCCGATTCGGGCGACGTCGGCTCGGTGAAGCCGGACGCCCGCATCTTCATGGCCGCGCTCGACGCGCTCCGCGTCAAGCCCGAGAGCGCCTGGATGGTCGGCGACAATCTGGAACGCGACATGCGGGGCGCCGAGGCGCTGGGGATGCGCCACGCCTGGCTCCGCGGACCCAGGCCCGCGGCGGACGCGTGCTGCCCGCGGGCGGCGGTTCTCTCATCCCTCGCCGAGTTGGAATCCCTGCTTCCCGCGGAAGCGGTCGGAGCGCCGTCGTGAACCAGACGCCGCTGCGCGCCGGGATCATCGCCGCGGGGGACGGAGTCCGGCTCCGCGCGTCGCATCCGGACCTTCCCAAGCCCCTCGTGCCGGTGGCGGGACGTCCTCTCGTCGATTGGATCGTCGGTTCCCTCGAGGCGGCCGGAGCGCCGTCGATCGTGATGCTGCTGAACTCGCGCGGACGCGAGGTTCGCCGGCACCTCAAGACCTCGTTTCCCTCGATCGGCTGGACCTTCCTCGAGAAGGACACCAAGTCCTCCTGGGAGAGCTTCCGCCTCGTGTCCCGCGCGCTCTCCGGGACTTCGGCCCGCTTCGTCATCAGCACCGTGGACGCGCTCGCGCCGCGCGCCGACGTCGCGCGCTTCGCCCGCGAGGCCGCGACGGCGATGCAGAACGGCGCCGACGGCTGCCTCGCCGTCACGCGCTTCGTCGACGACGAGAAACCGCTGTGGGCCCGCCTGGACTCCTCCGGCACCGTCGCGGCGCTCGGCGACGACGCCAAGGACGGCGGCTGGGTCACGTGCGGACTCTATGGGCTCACGCGGGAATTGACCGACCAGATGAGCGGACCGGAGTCCTTTCAGAAGCTGAGAGACTATTGGATCGCCGCCGTCCGAGACGGGCGCCGGATCGCCGCGATCCCGCTGGGAAAGACCCTCGACGTGGACCGCCCGGAGGATCTCGAGGCGGCGGAACGATTCCTCGCCGGCCTGCAGGAGCCGATCGCATGACGTCCACCCCCTATTGCGCGCTTGGCGTCCTGCGCGAGTTGACCAACTCGCCCAATCGCGAGACGGACGACGCGCTGATCCTGTCGGCCGTCATGAGCGAATTGGAGCGCCTCGGCGTGAAGACCGACCTCCTGACGCCGGAGGAGTTCGACGCCTGCGATCCAGCCGCTTGGGACTTGATCCTGCCGATGTGCGAATCCTATCCGCGTCTGCGCCGCCTGGAGGGGCTTGACGGATTGCGCGGCCCGATGTTGGTCAACAGGCCAGGCGCGGTGCTGAACTGCTACCGGACGCGGATGGTGCCGCTCTTGAGCCGCGACGCCCGCGTGGTCTTCCCCGCGTCGGTGATCCGAAGCGTCGAGGACGGCCCCGGCGCTCCGCCCGAGGAGTTCCCCGCGCCCGACGGCTGGTGGATCAAACGCGGCGACGTGCACAACACCTGCAGTCACGACGTCGTGCGCATCCGGCGCTGGTCCGAGGTGGGCCCCGTGCTCTCCGAGTTCCAGTCCCGCGAGATCACGCACGTCGTGATCCAACCCCACATCGACGGCGATCTGATCAAGTTCTACGGCGTCGGACCCGGACGCTGGTCGACCTGGTTCTACCACGATCCCGGCCAGATCCGCGGACTCCCGTTCGAGACGGACGAGCTCGCCTCCATGGCCGGCGCCGCGGCCGAGGCGATGGGCCTGGAGGTCTTCGGCGGCGACGCCATCGTCTCCGCGGGACGCAGGATCACCGTCATCGACATCAATTCCTGGCCCAGCTTCGCGAAAGTGCGCGGCGGAGCCGCGCCTCAGATCGCCAGGCACCTCTGCGCGCGCCTGATGCCCTCGCAGTCCCCGGTCGAAAGGGCCGGAAGGCACGCCACATGAAAACCGCGCAGCGAAAGGCGCCGCGCGCCTCCTCGAAACCGGCGACCGGTCCCATCCGCTGGACGCCCGGCCCCGTATCGGCCGCGCTTTTCGACGAAGAGCAGCGGTACATGACGCCCGGCCTGCAGAGCATCGCCCTGCTTTCCAAGATCACGATCGAGCGCGGTCATGGGGCGATCCTGGAGGACGCCGACGGCCGCGAGTACATCGACTTCGTCGCGGGCGTGTGCGTCGCTTCCGTCGGCCACGCCCATCCGGAATACGTCCGCGCTATCTCCGAACAGGCGGCGCGCGTGTCCATCGGCAGCTTCACGACGCGCAACCGTCTCGATTTCGTCAAGCGCCTGGCGCGCGTGGCTCCGGAAGGACTCGACCGCGTGCAGCTTTACTCGAGCGGAGCCGAAGCCGTCGAGGCGGCGGTCCGGCTGGCCAAGAGCCGCACGAAGAAGTTCGAGGTCGTCTCGTTCTGGGGCGGCTTCCACGGAAAGACCGGCGGCGTCCTCGGCCTGCTCGGGAGCGACTTCAAGCACGAGCTGGGCCCGCTCATGCCCGGCTTGTACTCGAGCCCTTATCCGGACCCGTACCGCTGCCCTCTCGGCGCTCAGGGCCCGCACGATTGCGCCGCGCACTGCCTCGAGTTCCTCCGCAAGAAGATCAAGCTCGAGACGAGCGGCGCCGTCGCCGCGATCATCGCCGAGCCGATACAAGGCACGGCGGGCAACGTCATCCCGCCGGCGGGCTTCCTAAAGGGACTGCGAGAGATCGCCGACGAGATCGGCGCCCTGTGGATCTCCGATGAGATGATCACCGGGTTCGGGCGCACCGGAGAGTGGTTCGGCTGCCAGCACGAGGACGCGGTCCCCGACATCATGACCATCGGCAAGGGCATGGCCGGCGGATTCCCGGTCTCGGGCGTCGTCGCGAGCGCGGCCATCGCCTCGAGCAAGCCCTTCGCCAACCCGAGCGGCTCCTCGTCGAGCTACGGCGGCAATCCGCTGGCCTCCGCGGCCGCCAACGCCGCCGCGCGGATCATCGACACGGAAGGTCTCGTTGAGAACTCCCGAAAGGTCGGCGCGGCGCTGTTGGAGCGGCTCAAGTCTTTGGAGGAGACGAACCCTCTGGTTGGTCACGTCCGCGGCCGCGGCCTTATGATCGGCGTCGAGCTCGTCAAGGATAAGAAGTCGAAGGAGCCTCTCCCCAAGGACGCATGCCGGGCGATCTTTGAGGAAGGCCTGGGCCGCGGGTTGCTGACGATGGCCTACTCGCCCGCCATCCGCATCAATCCGCCCCTCAATATCCCTCTCGACCTCGCGCTCCGCGGCGCCGACATCCTCGCAGAGTGTCTCGCCTCCGCCGCCCGGCGCCTCGGCGCCTGATCGGAACGTCATGATCAAGGGCGCTCTCATCGGCTTTGGGCAGGTAGCGGAGAAGGCGCACGTCCCCGCGTGGAAGGAGAGCAAGGACTTCCAGATCGTCGCCGTCGTCGACGAGAGCCAGGAGCGCACGCGCCTCGCCGCCGAGTATTTCCCCGGCATCCGCGCCTACGCGTCGATCGAGGACCTGTTCCGCGCCGAGACGAAGCTGGACTTCGTCGACATCGCCACGCCGCCGTTCTTGCACGGCAAGCAGGCGCAGCTCGCGCTGCAGCACCGCTGCCACGTCCTGTGCGAGAAGCCCTTGGCGCTCGTGCCCAAGAATTTCGAGACGCTTCGCGCGCAGGCGAAGTCGCATGAGAAGACCGTCTTCTGCGTGCACAACTGGAAATACGCGCCGATCTTCCTGCAGGCCGCGCAGCTCCTGCGGTCGGGGGCGATCGGGTCCATTCGTCACGCCGAGCTGCACACGCTGCGCCGGGAGCCGGCGACGGACGCGGGCGCGAACTCCTGGCGGACGAACCCCCAGCTCTCGGGCGGAGGCATCCTCGTCGATCACGGCTGGCACAATTTCTACCTGCTGCACGGGCTGCTCGGAGCCGAACCGAAGGCGGTCGCCGCGCGCTTGACGCTGCCGCGGTTCGACGGCGTCGAGCACGAGGCTATCTGCTCGATCGAATTCCCCGAGACGTCCGCGGTGCTCTACCTCAGCTGGCGGGCCCACAAGCGCGCGAACTGGGGCGTGTTCTACGGGACCGAGGGAACGATCGAGCTGCGCGACGACCTCCTGCTCCTCGATCGAAAGGACGCGGAGCCCCAGAAGTTCGAATTCGCCCAAAAGCTCTCGCAGGGCTCGGCGCATCCGGACTGGTTCCAGACCATGCTCGAGGACTTCAAGACCGAGATCCAAAAGCCCAAGCTCCGCTACCAGAACCTCCGTGAGGCCGAGGTGTGCCTCTGGCTGCTCACCAACGTCTACCAGTCCCATCGGCTCGGCGGCAAGTCGATGGCGCTTCCCCGGTCCGGCGGAGGCCTCGTCCACGCATGACGACAGCGCGCGACGCCGTATTGACGATAGAGGCCGCGCTCGCCGGCAGCGGCCTGGCGGGAATGACGCTCCTCGAACGCCACCTGTTCCTCCTCTCGCGGGCCGGGATCGAGCGCGTCTTCGTAGCGTGCCCGAAGCCGGAGGGGGCGGCGCGCCTGCCCGAGGGGCTCGATGTCCGCTGGAACGCGGAGCCCGAGGCACCCGCGAGCGCCCTGAGAGTCGCCGGCAGCAGGCTCTACCGTCAGGACGTCCTGGCCGCGGCGGTCCAAGGCCGCGCCGCGCTGGAAGACGCGCGCCGGGGCGCGGACTTCATCGCCGTCGACGGGCCGGCCGACGCGGGACCCGCGTTGGCGTGGCTCCTCAAGGGCGTGCGCAAGGATTCCGACGGATTCATGGCCCGCGTCTTCGACCGGAACATCTCGCTGTTCATCACGCGGCTCCTTCTGGAGACGCCCGTGCGCCCGAATCACATGACCTTGGTCAGCACCTTCGTCGGGCTGTTCGGCGCCGCGCAGTTCTTCTACGCCGAAAGGCGCCACGAGCTCGCGGGGTCCCTGCTGATCTGGCTGCACACGGTCCTCGACGGGTGCGACGGCGAGATGGCGCGTCTCAAGCACATGGAGAGCCGCTGGGGAGCGCTGCTGGATTTCTGGGGAGACAACGTCGTCCACGTGGCCCTTTTCGCCGGACTCGCCTTCGACCTGCGGCGCAGCGAGCCCATGGCGCTCGTCCTGGGCGCGCTGGCCGTCGCCGGGACCTTGGGTTCGGCGTTCGGCTCGGCCTGGCTCTCGGCCCATAATCGCACGCTGGCGCGAATGGAATCTTCCAACCCGATCTTGTCGGGCGTCGGCCAGCTCCCGACGTCCGGGTCCCGCGTGAACGAGCGGCTCCGCCGGCTGGAAGTGGCGCTGGCGCAGCGGGACTTCATCTACATCCTCGTGGCCTGCTCAATTCTCAACCACGAGGAGGCGTTCCTATGGGCGGCCGGCCTGGGGACGCCGCTGTACCTCATGATCATGATTTACATCTACCGCGCGTCGCGCGGCGAGACGCAAGTGCTCCCGCGGGCGAGCGAAAAGCGGCTCGTCGCGGCGAACGCGCCCAACTGACGCCATGAAGCCATCGCAAGGAGCGGACATGAACACGAACGGAAAGGGATTCATCATCAAGCCGGCGAACGGAAGACTGGGCGTGCTGCTCCCCGGCATGGGGGCGGTGACCAGCACCTTCATCGCGGGTGTCGAGCTCATGAAAAAGGGGCTCGGCAAGCCCGTGGGCTCTCTGACCCAACTGCAAACGATCCGGCTCGGCAAGCGCTACGAGGCCCGAAATCCCCTGATCAAGGACTTCGTCCCCCTCGCGCGCGTGGAAGACCTCGTCTTCGGCGGCTGGGACCTCTTTCCGGATTCGATGTACGACGCCGCGCTGAAGGCCGGCGTTCTGACGCCGGACCAGATCGCCCCCGTAAAGGCGGAGCTTCAGGCGATCAAGCCCTGGCCCGCGGTGTTCGACCAAGCCTACGTCAAGAACTTGAAGCCGCAGCAGGCCAAGTCCGGGACCCGCTGGGAGATGGCCCAGCAGCTCATGGCCGACATCGAGACGTTCAAGAAGAAGAACAAGCTGAATCGGCTTGTCATGATCTGGTGCGGATCGACGGAGGTTTCGACCGAGCCGTCCGCGGCGCACCAGAGCGTCGAGGCCCTCGAGAAGGCCCTCAAGGCGGACTCCAAGGACATCCCGCCGTCGATGGTCTACGCCTACGCCGCGATCAAGATGGGCATCCCGTACGCCAACGGCGCTCCAAACCTGTCGGCCGACGTGCCGGCCCTCGTCGAGCTCGCCGAGGAGACCAAGACGCCCATCGCCGGCAAGGACTTCAAGACCGGACAGACGATGATGAAGACCGTCATCGGGCCCGCGCTCAAGACCCGGATGCTCGGCCTCAACGGCTGGTACTCGACCAACATCCTCGGCAACCGCGACGGCGAGGTGCTCGACGACCCGGGCTCCTTCCGCTCGAAGGAGAAGACGAAGACGTCCGTGCTCGACACGATCCTGGACGCGCATCTCTATCCGGAGCTCTACGGCAAGTTCGCCCACAAGGTCCGGATCGACTACTATCCTCCGCGCGGAGACGCCAAGGAAGGCTGGGACAACATCGACATCTTCGGCTGGCTCGGCATGACGATGCAGATCAAGATCAACTTCCTCTGCCGCGATTCGATTCTCGCCGCCCCGATCGTCCTCGACCTCGCCCTGTTCATGGACCTGGCCGGCCGCACGGGGCTCAAGGGTATCCAGGAATGGCTCTCGTTCTACTTCAAGAGCCCTCAATGCCGGCCGGACTTGAAGCCCGAGCACGACCTTTTCGTGCAGCACATGAAGCTCAAGAACACGCTCCGCGTGCTGATGGGCGAAGAGGTCATCGACCACTCCGGACTCGATTACTACGAGCCTACGCTCGGCGTTCCGGTACAGGCTCCGCCGCCGGCGCCGCTCAAACGGGCGAAGACCGCAAGCCCCGCGGCCAAGCCCAAGCGGACGGTCCGCGCAAGAATCGCCGCCTGACCCGGCATTGGGTCGCCGGTCGCACCCAGCGGGGCTTCTCGTACGCGCACGTATATATATAGGCGCGTATTAGTCAATTGCCCCCCTATTTTCGATTTAGTATACTTTGACCTTAAGTGCCCGGTCTTCTTGCGCTGCTTCTCGCTCTCTTGGCCGGGGGACCTGCGGCATACAGTCAAACCGAAAATGCTCAACCCCCCGCTACGGACACCGCTACCTATACCTCGACAGAGGGGTTAAGGGCGGCTGGGCGTACTCTCGTGCAAATACGGATTCTCGGACTGCACCGGCTCAAGGAAGAAGACGTTCGCGGCCGCCTTAGGGCCCGCGAATGGGCCGCGTATTCGCCCGAGGACAAAGCTCTCGACAACGCCGCCCTCCTCGCTTCCGGGGACTTTTCCTCGGTCAAATTGACGGAGATCAGCGTGTCGTCCAGCGCCTTCCGGCTGGATATCGAAGTCATCGAGTCCAGCCCCGTCGCGCCCGTGGCGACGTCCACGACGACGCCGACGTGGGTGCACGTATCGACGGAGGCGGCGCCGACCTCGACGCCCATACTGCAGATGCCGCCGCCGAACTGGACTCCCAAGCGCTATGCCCGCCCCGCGTCCAAGGGCGAGCCGGGCGTCCTCGCGCCGCCGTGGTTCATCGGGGACATCGCGGTGAAGGGCAACAAGCACGTGACCTACAACGTCATACGGTCCCAGATCAAGGCGCGAAAAGGCGATCTCTACGAACGGGCGGACCTCGACAAGGACATCCAAACGCTGGTCGGCATGGGCAACTTCGAGCGCGTCGCCGCCGACCTCACCGCCATGCCCGAGAAGGAGGTCCCCGAGAACCTTCTTGAGCAGGCCGGCTCCACGATCGCCGCCCGAATCACCTTCCTGGTGGAGGAGAAGCCCCAGCTGCGCAAGATCCGCTTCAGCGGCCAAAAGAAACTCTCGAAGGGCAAGCTTTCCGACGCGATGTCGCTGAAGGAGAAGGACCCTCTCGACCACTCCAAATTGCGGCAGGACACCGACAAGATGCTCGATCTCTACCACGAGAAGGGCCATATCGGCGCGGCGATCGATCCCGTCGTCTCCGTGGATTCGGCGACGGCCACCGCGGACATTACCTTCAACGTGCAAGAGGGCCCCAGGACCCTGATCACCCTCGTTCATCTCCCCGGCCTCGCTGCGTTCAAGGCGAAGAAAGTCCGCAAGCAGATGACCAACGGCCAGACCGGGTTCTGGTCCAAGAAGACGTTCCAGGAGAAGAAGCTGGACGAGGACCGCCGCAAGATCGAGGCGCTGTACAAGAAGAACGGCTACCTCGACTTCGAGGTCAAGTCCACGACGTGGACCTTCTCGGACGACAAGTCGTCGGTCACCCTGACGCTCGATCTGAGCGAGGGCCGCCAATACCGCTTCGGGGAGACGAGCTTTTCCGGCAACGAGGTCTTCGCCTCGAGCTCCCTCGCGAAGGCCCTGGAATACAAGCGCGGCAAGATCTTCGACCAGGAGAAGTTCGAGATCTCCATCCGAAACATCCAGCAGGACTATTACGCCGAGAAAGGCTATCTCCGCGCCCAGCCGACTCCCGAGAAGACGTACAACGAGAAGACCGGGCAAATGGACGTGAGATTCAACATCGTCGAGAACAGCATCGTCTACATCGACCACATCGACGTCGAAGGCAACAAGGCGACGAAGACCCACGTCCTGCGGCGCGAGATCGTGCTCAAGTCCGGCAAGCCGTTCCAGACCTCCAAGCTGCGCAAGAGCGAAGAGAAGATCCGCAACCTCGGCTTCATCGACGACATCCAGTACGACTTCCAAAGCCCCCAGGATCCGAACAAGGTCGACGTCACCTTCGAGGTCACGGAAGGCAAGCCGGGCGTGCTGACCGCCGGCGCCGGATTCTCGTCCCTGGACGGCCTCATCGGCACGCTCTCGCTCCAGCACATGAACCTCTTCGGCCGCGCCCAACGCGCCTCCATCGCGTGGCAGTTCGGCGCGCGCGTCCAGGACTATTCGCTCTCCTGGCGCACGCCGTGGATCGGCGACTCGCCGACGGGGCTGGGCCTATCGCTGTTCAACACGCGCCGCCTGAGTCCGTACCAGAACTCGACGTCCGCCTTCACGACGCGCCGGCTCGGCGGCTCCATCAATCTCGGCCCCCGTTTCGAGGACGACAAGTATCTGCTCGATTTCACCTACACCTTCCAGAAGATCGGCATCGACAACATCCAGGGCCAGTTCACCGAGCTCACGCCCGGCACCAGCATCAGCTCGACCCTCAGCGTCGAGCTCGCGCGCGACACCCGCGACTTCGTCTGGGATCCGTCCGCCGGCACGCGGAACTCGATCGGCATGGCGATCACCGGCGGCCCCCTCTTCGGCGACATCCACTTCTGGAAGCCGTTCATCGCCAACTCGGCGCACTTCACCCTCGCCCGCGCCGGAGACTGGCCTCTCGTCCTTTCCGCCAGCAACCGCGGCGCCTACGTCACGCAGTTCGGCGAGACGAAGGAAGTCCCCGTCTTCGACCGCTTCTTCCTCGGCGGCCAGGACACGCTGCGCGGCTACAGCCCCAACGGCCAGGTCGGCTTCCCGGGCGGCGGCAAGATATACGACGTCGCGAACATCGAACTCGGCTTCCCTCTCGCGCGCGAGCGCAAGAAGACGATCGTCAAGTTCGTCACGTTCTTCGACGCCGGCGCGGCGTGGGACAACATGAAGGCCGTGAACTGGCGCGTCGGCTCCTATCAGTCGAACATCAAGACGGACGTCGGCTTCGGCATCCGCTTCGTGACGCCGGCGTTCCCCATCCGCCTGGACTACGGCTACGGGCTCAACCACCGGCCGGGCGAACGGCTCTACGAGATCAACTTCGGCATCGGGAACCTCTTCTAAATGAACCGACTCCTTCTCGTCTCCTCGCTGCTCCTCCCCCTCCTGGCGCCCGCCGTCAAGGCCGTCGAAGTCTCCTTGGAGGAGAACAAGGCGGAACGCGGCAACATTGGCTACGTCGACCTCCAGGCGGTCTTCAAGCTTTATCCCGGCACGCAGAAGGCGAAGCAAAATTTCGAGGAAGTGGTGCGGCAGGCCGAGGAGCAGGTGAACGTGCGGAAGCTCGAGGTCTACCGCATCGAGGCGGAGCTGACGCAGCTCAGGACCCAGCGCGAGTTCCTCTTGAAGAACCCCAATCCCGCGAAGCCGCCGCAGCTGCCCGGCATGGAGTCTCAGAAGTCCGGGCGCGAGTCCCGCTCGCCCTCGGCGCCTCTCGAGGTGACCCCTCCGGCGGCCTCCCGCGCGGCGACCGACGTCGCCGCGTCGACGCAGCCGGCCTCGAGCGTCGACGCGTCCACGGCCCCCGCGTCCGGCAAGGTGCAATTCGGGCCCCTCGGCGAGCTCGTCCCCGATGCGGCCAACGCCAAGTCCACCCGGACCGCTCAGTTGCCGATCACGAGCCTCCCGGGCCTCATGGCGGAGGCGGCGCCCGCCGCGACGTCGGGCACGGTCTCCGAGATCGAGGCGCGCATCGCGGACAGGGCCAAGCTCCTCGAGCAGAAGCGCGCGGAGCTTAAGACGTACGAGGACCAGGTGGAAAAGAACCTGCTCGATCTCGAAAGCCGCCGCACCGAGATCATTCTCGGGAAGATCTACGCCGCGGTGCAGGTCGTGGCGCAGGCGGAAGGCATCAGCGTGGTCGTGGACAAAAGCCAGATCCTATTCGGGCACAAGGCCGTGGACTTGACGCCGAAAGTGCTTGAGAAACTCAAGGGTTTGCCCCAATGAACATCACTCTGAAGGAAATCGCGGAACTGACCTCCGGCGAGCTCGAGGGCGACGCGGCGAAAACGATCACCGGCGCCGCGGGCCTCGCGGACGCCGTGGAGACCGACGTCTCGTTCCTGGGAAATCCGAAGTACGGCGCTCAGGCGGCCGCATCGAAGGCGGGCTGCCTCCTGCTGCCGAAAAGCGCCAAAGGCATCGCGGGAGTGTCCGCCAACCGGATCTACGTCGAGGACGCCCAGTGGGCGTTCGCTCAGGTGCTCGACATCATCGAAAAAGAGCTTCTCAAGCCGGTGCCGCCCGCCATCGACCAGCGCACCCAGATACATCACGAGGCGCGTCTGAGCCCCAATCTTACCATCGGCCCCTTCACCGTGATCGACCGGCGGGCGATCATCGGCGAAGGGACCGTGATCGGGCCGCAATGCTTCATCGGCTTCAACAGCCGCATCGGCAAGAACTGCAGGATTTATCCCCAAGTCACGATCCGGGAGAACGTGGTTCTCGGAGACCGGTGCGTCGTCCATTCCGGGACCGTCATCGGCGCGGACGGATTCGGCTTCTCGACGGACCGCAAGACGGGCGCCCACCGGAAGATCCCGCAGATCGGCAAGGTCGTCATCGAGGACGACGTCGAGATCGGATCGAACGTCTCCATCGACCGGGCGACGGTGGGCGTGACGAAGATCGGCGCCGGGACGAAGATCGACAATCTAGTTCAGATCGCCCACAACGTGCACGTGGGCCGCAACTGCCTCATCGTGTCGCAAGTCGGGATCGCCGGCTCGACCAAGGTCGGCGATCAGGTGATCCTCGGCGGTCAAGTCGGGGTCGTGGGGCACGTGAACATCGGCGACGGAGCCATTCTGACCGCCCAAACGGGAGTCATGAGCGATATCGAGCCGAAGTCCGTCATGTTCGGCTCGCCCGCCAGGCCTCACCGCGAGGCCATGAAGCTCCAGGCGCTGATCAACAAGCTGCCTGAGATTTACGAAGCCGTCAAAAGTTTCCGGGGGAAGCAGAAACCGGAGCCGGAGGGGGACCATGCCAAGACAGCATAACGAAGAACCGCAGACCTCGATACGCCACGAGACGACGCTGGAGGGCGTCGGCCTGCACACGGGCAATCCGTCCACGCTGACGTTCCGCCCGGCGCCTCCGAACACGGGAATCCGCTTCTTCCGCACCGACCTGCCCGAGACGCCGATGATCCCGGCGCGCCTCGGCTTCGTCGTCACGACCGTGCGCGGCACGAACCTCGGACTCCACGACGCGAAGGTGCACACCGTCGAGCACGTCCTTTCCGCGGCGACCGGTCTCGGCATCGACAACCTCGATATCTTCGTCTCCGCCAACGAGCCGCCGGCGATGGACGGCTCCGCGCTGCCTTTCCTGCGCGCGCTCATGAACGCCGGCCTGCAGACGTATGCGGATTTCCCGAAGCGCAGCCTGCGCATCCAGAAGGAAGTCATCTACGAGCAGGGCGGCACCTTCTACCGCGCGACCCCGTCGGACCGTCTCGAGATCGAGGCCACGCTCCTTCATGAGCACCCGCTGGTGCCGAAGCTGACGCTCTCTCTGGCGATCAACGCGCAGACGTACGCCGCGGAGATCGCGCCGTCGCGCACGTTCTGTTTCGAGCACGAGGTGCAGCTCCTGAAATCCCAAGGGCTCGCCTTGGGCGGCACTCTCGAGAACGCCGTCGTGATCGGCAAGGACAAGTATCACACGAACGCCGAAGGCCTCCGCTTCCCCGACGAGTTCGTCCGCCACAAGGTGCTCGACCTGATCGGAGACCTCACTCTCATCGGACGGCCGCTCCTGCGCATGCGCATCGAGACGGTACGGCCCGGCCACGCCCACAACGTGGAGTTCGCCAAGCGGCTCAACGCGGCCGCCGCGGAACTTCGGCGTCCGGCGCAGAGAATCCACTCATAACCCGCGCGAACCATGCCCGACAAGGAGACCCCCATGACGACAGAGACGCCCGCCGCGCCCGCCGCCGCCAAGCCCGTCCGCACCCTCGAGATCACCGACATACTCAAGGCCATCCCCCACCGCTACCCGTTCCTGCTCATCGACCGCGTCGAGATCCTTGAAGAGGACAAGAGGGCTGTGGGAACGAAGTGCGTGACGATGAACGAGGAGTTCTTTCAGGGCCACTTTCCCGGACACCCCGTGATGCCCGGCGTGCTTATCATCGAGGCGCTGGCGCAGACGGCCTGCGCGATGATGCTGTCGAAGGGCGGCTTCGAGAACAAGATCGCCTACTTCGCCGGCATCGAGGAAGCGAAGTTCCGCAGCCCGGTCCGGCCCGGCATGGTCCTCAAGCTCAATCTCGAGGTCCTGCGCATGGGCAGCCGCTTCGGGAAGTGCAAGGGCGAGGCCACGGTGGACGGCCAGCTCGCCGCCGAGGCCGTGATGTCGTTCGCGATCGTGGACAAATAAGCGCCTGAGGAGACGCCGCCCCCAATCCACCGCACAGGAGACGCCATGAGCAACATCCACCCGACGGCCGTCGTGCACCCTACCGCCAAGATCGATCCCACCGTGAAGATCGATCCCTACGCGGTCATCGGAGAGGAGGTCGCTCTCGGCGCGGGGACCTGGATCGGCGCGCACGCCACGGTCGAGTTCACCACGATGGGAAAGGACAACAAGATCTTCCCCGGAGCCCACGTCGGCGGCGCCCCGCAGGACCTCAAGTACGCGGGGGAGCGCACGCGCCTGGTGATGGGCGACGGGAACAAAGTGCGCGAGACGGTCACGCTCAACCGCGGCACGAGCTCGACCGGCGAGACGCGCATCGGCTCGGGCTGCCTGTTCATGGCGTATTCCCACGTCGCGCACGACTGCCGCATCGGCGACGGCGTGGTCGTCGTCAACTGCGTCGGCATCGCGGGACACGTCGAGATCGGGGACTTCACGGTCATCGGCGGGCTCGTCGGCATCCACCAATTCGTGCGCATCGGCCGCTACTGCATGGTCGGCGGCGGCTCCATGGTCGGAAAGGACATCCCGTCCTTCTGCACCTGCCAGGGCGACCGCGCGACGCTTCGCGGGCTCAACCTCATCGGCATGCGCCGCGCGGGGCTCGGGCGCGAGGCGATCTCGGCGGTCAAGGAAGCCTACAAGGGCCTGTTCCTGAGCGGCCAGACGCTCGAGACCGCCATCGCCCAAATGAAGGATTCCTCTCCCAGCGCCGAAGTCTCGCAGATGATCGATTTCATCGAGCGCTCCAAGCGCGGCGTGATGCGCCCCGCGGCCGGCGCCGAGCAGGAAGAGGAAGTCAGCGTCTGACGTCCCTATGAGCGACCAGCCCAAGAAGATCGGCCTCATCGCGGGCTCCGGCCGCTTCCCCCTGCTGTTCGCCGAGCAAGCCAAGCGCACCGGCGTCGAAGTGCTGGCCCTCGGCATCAAAGGCGTCACGGACCCCGCGCTCGAGCGGCTGGTCAGCAAGCTTCAGTTTTACCCGCTCGGACAGATCGACAAGCCGATCCGGTTCCTCAAGGACGAGGGCGTCACCGAAGCGGTCATGGCCGGGAAGGTCCAGCACAGTTCCCTCTTCGGCGGCGTCCTGCCGGACTTCCGCGCCGTGAAGCTCCTCGCGCGCCTCAAGGACAAGAGGACCGACACGATCCTCCAGGCGGTCGCCGCGGAGTTCGCCAAGGACGGGATCGCTCTCCTGCCGTCGTCGACGTACCTCTCGCATCTCCTCGCCGAGCCCGGCGTGCTCACCCGGCGCAAGCCGACGGCCGCCGAGGCCGCGGATATGGAGCTCGGCTGGAAAGCCGCGAAGGCGCTCGCGGGCTTCGACATCGGCCAAAGCGTCGTGGTGCGCGACGGCGCGATCGTCGCGGTCGAGGCGATGGAGGGCACCGATGCCACGATCGAGCGCGCCGCTCAGCTCGCCGCGGCGCACGGGGCCAAGTTCGGGCTGGTCCTGGTCAAGGTCGCCAAGCCCCGCCAGGATTTCCGTTTCGACCTCCCGGTCGTCGGCCTCGACACGCTCAAGACGCTCGAGCGCTGCAAGGTGACCGCGCTCGCCCTCGAGGCGCGCAAGACGCTGCTGTTCGATAAGGACGAGTTCCTGGCGCGGGCCGACGCCATGGACGTCTCCATCCAGGCGATCGAAGCGGCCGAGCCCGCGGCGGCAGGAGCATCTCCGAAATGACGCCCGCCTCCAAGATCCGCATCGCCGTCATCGGCGCCGGAAAGATCGGGTCTCATCACGCGCGCATCCTGGGCAAGCTTCCGGGCGTCGATCTCGTCGGCGTCTGCGACACCAACGTCTGGCGCGCGCAGCTCGCGGCATGGCGCTCGGGCGGCGTCGCCTATCGGAACTACGCCGACATCCTCAAGCAGATCGACGCGGCCGTGATCGCGGTCCCCACGGAGCACCATCTGGCGGTCGGCAAGACGGTCCTGGAGGCGGGCGTCCACTGCCTTATCGAGAAGCCCCTCGCCGCCTCGGTCGAGGAGGCGCGGGAGCTGCTCACTCTCTCCGAGCAGAAGGGCGTCGTCCTGCAGGTCGGCCACGTAGAGCGCTTCAATCCCGCGGTCCTCGAGGCGATCCATCACGTGAAGCATCCCCGGTTCATCACGGTGGAGCGGCTCGGGCCTTACGATCCGCGCGTGAGCCAGATCGGCGTCGTGCTCGATCTGATGATCCACGACCTGGACATCCTGCTGACGCTGGTGGGATCCGAGGTCGAGAGCCTGGAAGCCATCGGCGCGAGCCTTCTGTCGCAGCACGAAGACATCGCCAACGTGAGGATCCGCTTCAAGACGGGCTGCATCGCCGACCTCACGGCGAGCCGGATCTCCCTGCAGAAGTGCCGCAAGCTCCGCCTGTTCCAGGAGCAGAGCTACATCTCGCTCGATTACGCGAACACCTCCCTCAAGATCTACAAGAAGAAGTCGCCGGTCATCAAGAGCCTCAAGGACATCGAGATCCTCGAGCCGAAGCTCGACCGGACGGAGCCGCTCAAGAACGAGCACCTCCACTTCCTCGACTGCATCCGTCACAACCGAAAGCCGTGGCCGTCGGGAGAGCACGGCATCGAAGCCCTGAAGCTCGCCTTGCAAATCTCCTCGGAGATCGAACGCTACGAAGTCTCGCACGAGGGAGCCGCGCGGTCGCTCTTCCCCGAATGGACGAACGACATCTCGCGACTGGCCAAGACCGTGACCAAGAGCGTCCTGGGCTCGGAGCAGGAGCCGTGAGCGAGTTCCTCATCGTCGCGGGCGATCCGTCGGGAGACCTCCATGGGGCGGACCTCATCCGCTCCCTGAAGAAGTCCGATCCCGGCGCGCGCGTCGCGGCCGTGGGCGGCGCGCACATGAAAGCCGCCGCGGACGAGTTCCTCTACGACCTGGCGTCCCTGGGCGTCACGGGTTTCCTCGAGCCGATCCGCAAGCTGCCGATGTTCTACCGGCTGCTGCGAGTCCTGCGGGCGTTCATGCGCGAGCGCCGCCCGACGGTCGTCTGCATCGACTACTACGGCTTCAATCGCCGCGTCCTCGGCGCGGCGAAGGCGCAGGGGCTTACGACCCTCTACTACATCAGCCCGCAGGTCTGGGCGAGCCGGCCGGGACGCCTGTCCGTCCTCAAGCGCCTCGTCGACCGCATGATCGTCATCTTCCCCTTCGAGGAAGCGTTTTACAAGAAGGCCGGCATCCCCGTCTCGTTCGTCGGCCATCCGCTTCTCGACCATATGCCGCCGGCCCAAGCGCGCAACTTGAACCTTGGCCGGATCCGCATCGGCCTCCTGCCCGGCAGCCGCGCCACCGAGATCCGCCGGCATCTCCCCGTGTTCCTCGACGCGTTGGACCTCATGCGAAAAGACCATCCCACGATCGAGGCGCTCTTGTTCGCAGCCCCGCATCTCGCCGCGGACGTCTACGCAGAGGCCGAGGAGCGCGGCGTCCGGATCATCCGCGACGACGGCTATCGCGTGCGGGGAACGCTCGATCTGGCGCTGACGTCGTCCGGGACCGCGACGCTCGAGAACGCCCTCTTGGGCGTCCCGATGGTCGTCGTCTACCGCCTGTCGTGGCCGACGTACGCGATCGCCCGGAGCCTTGTCCGCGTGCCGTACATCTCGATGGCGAACCTCCTCGCGGGCAAGGCGCTGGCCCCTGAGCTCATCCAGCACCACGCGACCCCGGGCAAGGTCGCCCAGGCGGCGCTCGATCTCTTGTCGGAGCCGCGCCGGCTCTCGCGCGTCAGCCAAGAGCTCGCCGGCCTGCGTTACGCGCTCGGAGGCTCCGGAGCCGCGGGGCGCGCCGCGAAAATGATCCTTCAAGAAACGTCCGCCGAGCCGACGGCCGGGGCCAAGGGCGCGGCATGAACGTCTACTCGAAGCTGCTCCCCTACCTGCGCCCCTACCGGTTCCGGTTCGTCCAGGCGGTCGTCGCGATGGTCGTGGTCGCGGCGTCTCAAGCCATCCTCGTGCTGATGATCGATTACATGGTGAACCGCCTCATGGGCGCGGCCTCTCCGCCCAATCCCGTGTCCCTGCGGGTGCGCGAAGCGGCGCATGTGGTCGCGGCCCATCTTGGACCCCTCGGCGACGCCGCGCATCGGCTGCGCAGCGCCGCGGCCGCCGACGCCGCGCCTCTCGTTTGGGTGTTCATCGTCGGCTTCTTGACGCTGGTGATCGCCCGGTCGATCGCCGCCTACATCCAGAACTACCTGATGAGCTGGCTCGGCCAGCGCATCACCCAGGACCTGCGCGAGGAGCTGTTCCGCTACATCCACGTCCTCGGCCTCGACTTCCTCGCGGAGAACAAATCGGGCGACATTCTCGCGCGCGTGACGAACGATCTGAATACGCTGCAATCGACTCTGAACTTCACGCCCCTGTACCTCATCCGCGACAGTCTGAGCGTCATCTGGCTGCTCGGCACGCTGTTCTTCCTCAATCCGCGCTTCGCCGCGTTCGCGCTGCTGCTCATCCCGCTCGTGTCCGGCATCATGGTCGTGCTCGGGCGCAAGATGCGGGAATCGAGCCGCCAGAGCCAGACGCTGATGGGACTCATCTACAGCCGGTTCCAAGAGAGCCTCCAGGGCATGCTGGTCATCAAGGCGTACAACTACGAGGAGGGCGCGATCGAGAAGTTCCGCGAGGAGAACGCCTCGTTCTTCGACCAGATGATGCGCTACCTCCGCGCGACCGCGCTGTCGGGGCCGCTCATGGAGCTCATCGGCGCGATGATCCTCTCCGTGTTCGTCTATTTCGTGCACCGCGAGATCGCGGCGCAGCACATGACGCCGGGCGACGCGGCCGCCTTCCTCTTCGCCTTCATCGCCGCAAGCATGCCGATCAAGAACCTCGGGAAGCTCCAGTCGGAGATCCAGCGCGGCCTCGCCTCCGGAGAACGCATCTTCCAGCTGCTCAACGAGAAACCGAACGTGGTGCCCGATCCCGCCGCCCGCAAGTTCACCGGGCTCAAGCGGGAGATCCGCATCGAAGGACTGACCTTCGGCTACCAGGGCCGCGAGAAGCCCGCACTGAAGGACGTCGATCTCGTGCTGCGGCTCGGCGAGCGCGTCGCGATCGTCGGCCCCTCGGGCTCCGGCAAGAGCACGCTCGTCCAGCTGCTCCTGCGCCTGTACGACCCGGAGCGCGGGCGGATACTGTTCGACGGCGAAGACCTGCGCGAGCTGGACGTGAAGTCGGTCCGCGAGCAGATCGGGCTCGTCACCCAGGACACGGTCCTGTTCAACGACACGGTGCTCCAGAACGTGTCTCTGGGACGGCGCGTCGTCACCATGAGCGAGGTGGAGAAGGCCGCCAAGATCGCCGACGCCGACCGGTTCATCGCCGAACTGCCGCACGGCTACCGGACCGCCCTGGGCGATCGCGGCGTGAAGCTCTCCGGCGGGCAGCGGCAGCGCCTGGCCATCACGCGCGCCGTCTTGAAGAATCCCTCCATCCTCATCCTCGACGAGGCGACGAGCCACCTCGACAGCGCGTCGGAGGAGTCCGTGCAAGCGGCGCTCGACCGGCTCATGGAGAAGCGCACATCGCTCGTCATCGCACATCGGCTGTCGACCGTCTCGGACGCGGACCGCATCTGCGTCCTCAACCAGGGCGAGATCGTGGAGCAGGGCACCCACCGCCAGCTCCTCGCGCGCGACGGACTCTATCGCAAGCTCTACGAGATCCAGCAAAGCCAGCCCGCCGCGGAGGACGTGGCGTCGTAGGCCTCGAGGCGAGATGCTGCTGACCATCAACGTTATCGCCGTCTGCGCGACCTTGTTCGGCGGCTTATTCCCATTGGCCCAGAACCTCCTGTCGAGGACCGGGCTCTGGCGCATCTTCGCCCTGCGCTCCGGCATCCTGCTCGCCGTGACGTTCACGGAGATCCTGCCCGCGGCCATATCGAACAAGGCGGTCAGCGCCGGCTGGGGCGCGCTCGCCGCGTTCGTCCTCTTCTTCTACGCGGAGAGCCTGTCCATGGTCGACACCTGCCCCGAATACATGGAGGAGTGCGGGAGACACTTCCTCGGCTGGATGGCGCTCGCCGCGCTCGGCGCGCATTCCTTTATCGACGGCTTCAATCTCTCGGTGTCGTTCTCGGCCGGCGACGTCGCCGGAAGCGCCGTGGGCAGCGCGCTGATCCTCCACAAGCTCGCGGACGGGTTCACCATGACCTCGCTCCTGCGCCAGTCCGGCTACACCTCCGCCCAGACGCTCGCCGGCCTGCTCGGCGTCTCCATGGCCACGCCGCTCGGCAGCCTGGCCAGCCATGCCGGCCTAACCGGCTTGAATCCAGGAGTCGCCTCGATCCTACTCGGCTTCGCGGCCGGCTCGTTCCTGTATATCGCCGCCGCCGACGTCCTGCCGCGGCTGCACAAGTCGGGCGACCGGGCGTCGCTCGGGTTCTTCGGCGTGGGGCTCGCCGGCATGACGGCGATACATCTCTTCCGATGACCATGGAACTCCAGCAGCTCGTCGATACATTCAAGTCCTACGCCCCCCACGTCGACACGGAGCCGCTCGTGCGCGCCTACCGCTTCGCGGAGAAGGCGCACGAGCACCAGGCCAGAGCCTCCGGCGAGCACTATTTCGTGCACTGCAACGCCGTGGCCGAGACCTTGGTCAAGTTCAAGCTGGACCTGCCGACGATCTGCGCGGCGCTCCTCCACGACGTCCTCGAGGACACCCCGGTCTCACGCGACGAGTTGAAGAAGGAGTTCGGCGAGGAGGTCGCGCGGCTCGTCGACGGCGTCACCAAGCTCGATACGCTGCAGTTCTCCTCGCACGACGTGGCGCAGGCGGAGAACTGGCGCAAGATGCTGCTCGCCACCGCGCAGGACATCCGCGTCATCTTGATCAAGATGGCGGACCGACTGCACAACATGAGCACCCTCAACTTCCTCGAGCGGGATCGGCAGGAGCGCATCGCCCACGAAACGCTTTCCCTCTATGCCCCGCTGGCGCATCGCCTCGGCATGTTCCAGCTCAAGAGCATGCTGGAGGACATGGGCTTCCAGTATCTCCACCCGGAGGAGCACCAGGACCTCGCCAAGAAAGTCCAGGAGCTCAACCAGAGCCGCGACGTTGCCCTCAACGCCTTCAAGGTGACGCTCGAGACGCAGTTGGAGAAGCTGAACATCCCGCACCGCATCCTCGTGCGCACCAAGAGCCTGTATTCCATCTTCCAGAAGATGGAGCGGCAGAACAAGCCCTTCGAGGAGATCCAGGACGCGCTCGGCGTGCGCATCATCACCGATACGATCGCGAACTGCTACGCGCTCGTCGGCATCGTCCACACGGCGTTCAAGCCGGTGGCCGGCTCGTTCACGGATTACATCTCCGTGCCGAAGATGAACCTGTACCAGAGCCTACACACGACCGTGGTCAGCCCCCACGGCGACGTCATCGAAATCCAGATCCGCACGGAAGAAATGCACCGCACCGCGGAATACGGCATCGCCGCCCATTGGCGCTACAAGTCCGGCGTGCCGGGAGCGAACGATCCCCATCTGGAGGAAAAGCTCAACTGGCTGCGGCAGTGGATCGAATGGCTGCAGGATTTGAAGAGCCCCCGCGAGTTCCTCGAGAGCCTGAAGACCGACCTCGAGCTGCATCAGGTATTCGTGTTCACGCCGGGCGGAGAGGTGAAGGCGCTTCCCGCCGGCGCCACGCCCATCGATTTCGCGTTCTCCGTCCACACGGACATCGGCATGTCCTGCGTCGGAGCCAAGGTGAACAATAAGATGGTCCGACTCGACTACGTGCTCAAGTCGGGCGACATCTGCGAGATCCAGACGAAGAAGGGGTCCGTGCCGAAGAAGGACTGGCTGTCGATCGTCAAGACCGCGCGCGCGCGGTCGAAAATCCGGCATTACCTGCGCGAGCAGGGAATCGTCGCCTGACGTAGTCCGCCGCGGACTCCCCCGCCCAATCCAGCGTCCGCCACGCGCCGCAGGTAATAAACAGCGCGAAGAACGGGGAGTACAGGTTCTCGAAGTGCCTGAACGTCGCGTCGAGCGCGCCGCACAGCGCTCCGAACGACGCCTGCTTCTTGGTCTCGGGCGGGCAAGTCGCCGGATCCGTGATCATATAGAAGGTGAATAGGTTGAAGGCCGCGCCCGTCATCGGGATGAGCGGACGCCAGACCGGCTGCCCCGTGATCCATGAACGGATGAAGCCGCCGATCACGAACGCGCCCACGTACGAGGCCGACGCCGGCAGCCGGCGCGCGCCGGAGACCACCCACGCGCCGAGACAGGCGATGAGCGCCATGCCGGCGATCGAGTTCCCCCAGCGGCCGGGGTCCGTCACCATCCACTGGCTCATGAACAGGAGGCCGACCACCATCCCGAAGTTGTTCGGATTGAAGACGTGCCGGCCGTCGATCGTGATGAAGTGCTTGGACAAGATCGAGATCGCCGCGATCACGGCGTAGGGCCAAACGTACGGAGAGTCGCACAGGAGCAGAATGCCGAGGGAGGTGATGAATCCGCTCAGCGGGATCAGCCGGACTCCCTTCTTGAAGCGGAGCAACAGAAGATCCAGCGCGATGCACGTCGCCATCGACGCGATGTGCTGCGCGGACCTGCGGCTGAAGTAGGGCGCGGTCAGGGCGTAGACGTCGAAAGCGAGCAGGAACACGACGATGCGCAGGCGCGCGTCGTCCGCCTTCGGCCAGATCCAACCACCCGCCGCGTTCTTCAGGAAGGCTCCTTGACTGTGTGGTAGCGGCCCGGGGCCATGCCGGACAGCTCCTGCCTCCGGCCCGACGGCCAGCGCACCTCGATCGAATCGATCGCGGGCCCGCCGCCGAGCCCGAAGTGGAGCCGGTCGTCGCTCTGGCTCATGAAGCCGTTGCCCGGCTGCAGCTCGCGCGTCATCACGCGGCCGTCCGCCAAGCGCAGCGTCACCTTGGAACCCCAGGCGTCGGGATTGCGCTTCGTCCCGACCAGCTTGAAGCCGATCCAGGCGCCCGCGGCGCCGATCGGATCGTTGCGATAGAAGCGAAGGGCCTGCGCGTCGTTGGAGACGATGAGCGCCGGCCGGCCGTTGTTGAGATAGTCGATGGCCGCCACGGCACGGCCGTCCAGTAGGTCCCGGTCGATGCCGGCTTCGCCCGAGACGTCACGGAAGCTGCCCCCTCCCTTGTTCAGGAACACGCAATCCTGCTGGCGCCCGTGAAGGGAGCGGGTCGTGAGCGGGGGCCAAAGCTCCGGATGCTTGACGATCTCCTGCGCGCCCTGCGATATGCTCATCGCCGCGAAGATGTAGTTCTTGGTCGTAGGCCCGGTCACGAAGCCGTTGGCGACCACCAGGTCCTGCAGGCCGTCGTTGTCGAGATCGATCCACTTCGCTCCCCAGGCGAAGCCGCAGTTGAGGACGCCGGCCGGACCGGCCTCGTCGCGGTAGCGGTCCGGGCGGACCGCCTTCCAAAGGATGTTCCCGGTCACGGTGACGCCGGGTTCGAAGACGTTCGTCGACATGATCCGCGGGACGCCGTCGTTGTCGGAGTCGGCGATCTCCGAACTCATCCCGCTCAGGCTGTACTTCTGCTCGATCGCGTCGGAAGCGTCCCGAAACGCGCCGCCGCCCTCGTTGTAATAAAGCAGGTCGTGGGCCCAGTCTCGCGCCATATGGATGTCCGAGCGCCCTGTGCCGCGGAGATCGTAGGCGCCCACGGCATGGATGAAGCCGCGGTCATTGCGCAGTCCGAGATCGCCCGGGATTCGCTTGAACTTTCCGCCGACGTTCCGATACACCGCCAGCGGGCCCGGGTCGATGTGGGCCGTGCTGTGGACGTGCATCACGAACTTCGGCCGCTGGCCCTTCGTGAGGGCGTAGCGATACGCCATGACGATGTCGAGGCGCCCGTCGCCGTCCACGTCGATGGCGTTGGACGCCCAGCTCCCGCCGCAGGTGAAGTTGCCCGCGTCCTTCACCTCCTCAAAGCGCTTCCCCGTATTTCGGAAGATCTTCGGGCAGCCAAATGTCGTCAGCAGGAGGTCCTTGCGGCCGTCGTTGTCCATGTCGAAGAACAGCGGCCGCAGCGACCCCGCCGGCTCGTTGACATAAGCCAGGCCGACCTTATCGGCGACGTCGGTGAAGGTCCCGTCGCGGTTGTTGCGGAAGAGCTTGTTGGCGGAGCCGGTCTCGGAGTTGGTGACATAGACGTCCGGCCAGCCGTCGTCGTCGAAATCCACGACCGCCACGCTCGCTCCGAGCGTCGCAAGTCTCGAGTTCGGCCCGACGCCGGCGATCTTGGCGACGGCCCCGGCGCCGGCGCGCACGGTGGCTCGGCGATGAATGTTCTCGACGCCGACTTCGTGCGAGACCTCGACGAGCTTGAAGCCCACGGTGGAGGTGGGCGTCAAATCCAGGTGGCCGCTGATGTGCGGGGTGCGTCGGTAGGCCCTGTCCTGCACGAGGAGACCGGGGCCCATCACCGCCGCCACGACGAGCAGCCCGGCGTGTTTGCGGGCCTTAAAGCCCAAACGCTCTCCAGGCCGCCAGATGCGTTCGGTCCGGTTCATCGGGCAGGTACCAATCTTCCACCAAGAGTTTTCGGAATTTTTCCACGCTGTCCAGGATGGACACCTGCCGTTCGCCGTCCTTGATCCTGTCGGACGCCTCGTGGATGCGGGTATTGCCCATGAGGGAGGCGCTCCGTTCGATCCACGGCTCGTCCAGAGGCTGTCCCTTCCACAGGAAAATCCTGCGGCGCTGAAGCGTGCGGATGAACTCGGCCGGGTTCTCGTTCAAATAGGCGTCCGCCTTGCGCAGCGCCGCGGAGAATTTCTCGACTGCCTGCGGGTTTTTTCTCGCGAACTCGGCGTTGACGACTACCATGGAATGGGGCGCATAGGGCATGACGTAGCGCCCGATCACATTCTGCTCGAGGATCGTCACTTTGCCGCTGGCGAGCAACAGCGCCATGTTTGGCCGGTAGGTGATGGCCGCGTCGATCTCGCCGGAGGTGAGCTTCTCCAGGACGTCGCCGGACTTGAGCGCCACGACCTTGATGTCGCTCATGTCCAAGCCCGACTTCTTGAGCATGCGGCGCATCGCCAGACGCGTCAGCAGCGGGCCGAGCCGCACTTTCTTGCCCTTGAGGTCCGCCACGGAGCGGATCTTCGAGCCGTTGCTCACGACCAGATGGGTGTCGTAATCCAATCCGTACAGGTAGAACTGGACCGGCTTGAGAGCGCTTCCGGGGAGCGACTCCAAGAGAACGGCATCGATCGTGGTCGAGCCGAACTGGCATTTCGAGGACCCATCCGCGGTGAGCCTGGCCACGTTCGCGTCGGAGATGTAATAGGGATCTATTCCGGGCTGGGCGTAGGGAAGGAATCGAATGTCCGCCTCGAGCCCTGCGTCCGCGAAGAACCCTCTCTCTTGCGCGGCTACGATGTGCGTGGTGAGTATCTCCTCCTTCCATTCCGGCACGCAAACCTGGATCGGAGTCGCCGCCGCGGACGCGGCCCCCGCGAATAGGAGGGCGTGAACTAGGCCTAGAAAGACCGCTCGTTCACTCAAAAGGGCCATCCTCGGAGTATAACGGTTCGGCGTGTAACTGTCAATTTGGGCCGATGCGGTCAAAATCGCTTCAGCCATTCGTCGATCACGTCGAGATTGGCCTTCATTTCCTCGTCGGCGATTTTGCGGATCTCGTTGGCGCCCAAGCTGCGCTTTCTCTCGCTTTCGAGCTTGGCGACCCTCTTGCGGATCGCCGACGCCGGACCCACCCCCTCGGGAGCGAGGATATTGCCGAACAAGACGAAAAAGGAGACCGCGCTCCGTTCGGTGACGCCGTCGAGGGCGATGTTCCGCAGGGCGCCCGCCGCGCGGCTCAGCCTGTTCGGAGTGCCTACGGTGGCGGCGATCTTCAGTATCCGGAACCGAGTCGCCGGACCCGTGGGAAGGCGCAGCACCTTCTCCCGATATCTCGCCAGCCGCTCATCTTTCTCCCGGATTCGGTCGAGGAACGCCTCGATCACAGCTTCGCCCACATGGTCGAAGTCCAGACCGCGGCCGTTGAGAGCCTCGAGCACCAATTCGTAGCGCGCATTGAGATCGACGACTCCGGGGCCCGGGAACCCGTCGGGATCCATGCCGGCGGCGTCGACCATGAAGCTGCCGATCGCCTCGTTCTTTAGGTTTCTCCGCCAAAGTTCGGCCGGGTATGGATTCAGCCAGCCGGAGAAGCCGGCGAGTTCGTACGCGTCCAGCACCGCCTCGGCGCAGAAGACGCGGTTAGGGTCCTTCATGTTCGCCTCGAAATCGAACGGCGCCGCCGATTTCTTCTCGGGGCTTCCGCCCGCGGCTTCCGCCATCTTCTTCTCGACCAGATCGATGCCCGCGTGCAGCTTGGCGCGAAGCGCCGATTTCTCCTCACCGGGAGCCCCCCGCAGCCGGTACACGCGCACGCGCCACGTCTGCTTCGTCGGAAAGCTCTCCGCGAAAGGACGGACCATCAGGCCCCGGTCCAGGTTCGAATCGATGACCTTCGGCGCTCCCTCGTAGTTCTCGGGCACGTACGCGACGGCCGAATGCATGAAGTAGCTGGGAAGGAGGTCGTCCGCGCGGCCGAAGACCCCGTAGGGGCTCCACTTTTCGGCGATGATCACGTCGCCGTGGCACATCGATCCGCCGATATACGGCGGCATCGCGATCTGCCTCCCTGGACACGGCGTCCCCTGAGGAGGCTGATATTGCATCGATAAGAACGCCTGCGTATCCGGGAACTTCCTCGCCATCAAGATCGCCGCCTCAACGGCGAACGCATCGAGCAGCAGCAATCTGTCCCGCACGGCCGGGTCGATCTTGTCCCTCGGCGTGTCCAAAGGCAAGGACTCGCGAATCCGCTGACGCGCCAGGAGCAGGCCTCCGATCAGCGACCGGCACGTTTCCGCGCGGGCGCATAAGGCGGGCAGCAGCTTGAGGAGGACGTCGGCGGAGGCGCATACCCCCTCCATCTCAATAAATGAAGTCGAAATGACCCTGGCGACCGCGTGGTTCGCCAACATAGAGTCCTTGGGCAGCGTGGACCAAGCCGGTGGGATCTCCTTCGCGTCCCAAAGCTCGTTCGTCCACTTGTCGAAATCCACGCCCTCTAGACCCAATGGGCCTTTTCGCCCGGCATCGCCGCAGGCGGCGGCGTTCGCAATGCCGGCCGCCGGCCACGAGAGCGCGGCTACGACGAGGGCAAGTCCCAAGACGCGGCTCATCTCGACAAGGAGCGTATCAGATCGATCTTACGTCGACAAGACGCTTCCCGCATTGACAAAGCCGCGCGCGTGGGGCACACTCCCATTATGGTTCGCCTTTGCGCTCTTGCGCTCTCCGTCACCTTATATACGACGCTGCTTGCGGCCCAAGTCGCCGCGGGCGATCCCTCCCCAAGGGAAATCCGCTTCGGCATCATCTATCACCATGACGGCTCCGCTTCCGCCTACGTGCTGGCCGCGAAAAAGTTCAAGAAGGACGTCGAGGCCCGAAGCTCCGGCAGGCTGCGAGTCTCACTGGTCGACATTGCGACGCTGGACGGGTTCCGGCGGGGACGCGCCACCGCGGCCCTCAAAAAAGTCGCGGCCGGCGAGATGGAGATGTGCGACCTACAAGGCGACGTCGTGGCCGACGTTTTTGAGCCGCGCCTGGCGGCCTTCGACATCCCGTATCTGATCAGGGATTACGCGCACGCGGAGCGCGTCGTGACCGGGCCGGCCGGACGCCTGATGGCGGAGAGACTGGCGGATAAGCAGTTGACGGTGCTCGGCTACACCTACAGCGGCGGATTTCGCGTGGTGGCTTCGCGCAAGCCCTTGGATCCGAAGTCGCTCCGCGGCCTTAGAATCCATGTCGTCGAAAATCCAATTTTGGCCGAGCAGTTCAAGTCCTGGGGAGCCGTGCCGGTCTCGGGACCGCGAGAGAGCTCTTTGGGGCTTCTCGAGAGCGGCGACGTGGACGCCGTGGAAACGACCTACAATTTCTACCAAGGCCAGCGGCTCTTCCACGAACTTCCGGCGCTGACCGATCTCGGGCACAATTTCTTCGTCACCGTGATGCTGATCAACAAGCCCTTCTTGGAATCCCTATCCGCCCAAGACCGGAAGATCATCACCTCCGCCGCCGAAGCCGCTTCCGCGTTCGAGCGCGGCGAAACGATCCGCGAAAACGAGGGGATTCGGCGCCTCTACGGCAGACGCGGAGGAACGTTTCGGAGCCTTCCCGAAGCCGAACGCGCGCAGTTGAAGGAACTCTCGATGCCGGTGCGCAGGATGTTCGCGGAGATCATCGGCTCCGCGGTGATCGACGGCATCGAGGAGGAAGCTCCAAAGGACGGCCCCGCGCGCAAGGACCAGAGGAACGTCGCGCGCGTAGACGGGCGCTAAGGCGCCTTTTTCAGGTCCGCGGGAACAGACGCGCTAAAGATCCACACCGCTTGGAACGGAGGCAACGCGTGTTTCGCGGCGAGGGCGAAGCCCGCCGCCTCCATCTCCTCGACGTGACGGTGGTGTTCTAGGTGCCATTGCGCCTCTGGAGCCGGCGAGACATACGGCCCGGGCGGTTCGTGGGCCAAGAAGGGCCGGAGTTCCTGAATGAGGATCAGCTTGTTCAGGTTCCGCATGAGCTGGACGAGCATATACTCGACCTGCGTCAAATCCCGGTGCGTCACGTCTCCCAAAGTTAGCCGTCGGAGCGCCCACAGCCCGTAGGATTCCTCCTGCTCCGAGAACCGCAGCCCGTCGTCCAGGCGGAGCCCGTCCTTGGCGAACGCTGAAAAATAGGGAAGATCGGCGGCGCGATTCAAATGAAACAGAATGGCCCGCCGCACACTCGGGTCCTCGGCGGACGGCGCGGAGCCGAACGCGGCGAGCAGGGGGCCCCGCACGATCCGCCCCAGCGGACTACCGGATGAGCGGCTCACGATCCAGGACGATAAGCCGTTCCAATCCGCGACGTCCTCGGCGTAGAACGCGCGCTCCTGGGCGCCGTCTGCCGCCACGACAACGACGCGGCCGTTCGGATTCAATCGCTCCCGAAGCTTCCTTAGATAATCGACCCGCTTCGGAATGTAGTTCAAGACGTCGTACAGAAGCACGAGATCGTACCGGTTCTTGAGATAGAACGGATCCAGGCCGTCCTTGGAAACGAGATGGGCGCTCACGTTCGTCAGCTTCCGTTCCTTCGCCTGCGCCCGAACGTACTCCAGCAGACGGGCGTCGACGTCGGTGGCGAATACGTGCCCGGTTCCCGCGAGGCGCTCGGCCATCGAGTACGCCTGCTGCCCGGTTCCCGCCCCGATGTCCAAGATCTCCATCCCGGGCTTGACGTCAAGGAGATCCAAGACCGCCGCGATGCGCGGCCGCTTTGCCTCCTGCGTCTTTACGATGAGGTCGAGCTCGTCGCGCCGATAGATCGACGGCCCGGCCGGCGCGTCCGCGGCTTGGATAGACGCGGGGAGCGTGAGCAGAAGAAAAGCCGCCGCGCCCAAGAGGCTCGGCGGATGCTTAAAGCCCGCTCGTCCACTCATCGAGTTGTTCGAGGCTCTTATCGACTTCCTCATCGGATATCTTGCGGACGGCGTTGAGCCCCAACGTGCGGCCTTGTTCCGCCTCCAGCCTCCCCACCCGCGCGTGCGCCGAGGCGACGGGGCCCATGACGTCGGGAGAGAGCAAGTTGCGCAGCAGAAGGAAGTACGCGACCGCGCTCCGCTCCGTGACCCCGGACATCGAAAAGCGCGTCAGCGCGTGGATCATGGCGCCCGCCTTGCTCGGGCCTCCGATCTTCGACGCGAGGGCGACGAGCCGCATGCGGCTCGCGTGGCCGCGCGGTAGCCTCTTGGCCTTCTCGATGTACCGGAGGATTCGCGGATCGGATCCTCGGATTCTCGCCAGCAGGGAGTCGATCACGGACGAGCCGACCCTCTCGTTCGCCAACCCCTTGCCGTTGAGGGCCTCGAGCACTAGTTCGAAATTAGGATTCATGTCGACGAGACCGGGCGACGGGAACCCCGACGGGTCCATTCCCGCGCCGTCGGTGACGAAGACGCCGAGGCCCCCCTCCGCGCGAACGTCCCGGCGCCAGAGTTCCGATGGGTACGGATTGAGCCATCCGGACATCCCGGCGGACTGGTACGTCTGCATGACCGCCTCCGAGCAGAAGACCCGCTCGGGATCGCTCATGTCGGCCTCGAAGTCGAAGGCGGCGGCGGTCTTGGATTCTGGATCCCCCCCGGCCGCCTCGGACATCTTCTGGTAGACCTGGTCGACCCCTTGGACCAGCCGCGCCGACAACTGAAGCTTCTCCGCGTCCGAGGCGCCGCGCAGGCGATAGACTCTCAACCGCCACGTCTTGTCGATGCCGAAACTCTCGTTGAACGGCCGCACCTTCATTCCGTCCTCCAGAACGGAATCGATGACGCGCAGCGCGCCGGGATCCTCGGGACGAACGTAGGCGATCGCCGTGTGCGTGAAAATGTTGGGCATCCGGTCGTCGAAGCGGTTGAAGATGCTGAACGCCCCCATCTTCTGCCCGACGATCACGTCTCCCTGGCAGACTCCCTCGCCGAAATAAGGAGGCAGCCGGCCTTGCCGCTTCGGGCACGGTGACGAGGCGTCGAAGCGCTTCGAAACGAATGCTTGGGCCGTCGGGAACTTGCGGACCATCGCCACCGCCGTCTCCGACGAGAGAGTGTCCAGCAGGAGCAAAAGGTCCTCCATCTTCCGGTCGACCTTGTCGCGCGGCGCGGCGGCGAGACCCCTGGAGCGGACGCGGTGCCTAGCCAAGAGCAGGCCCTCCACCAGCGTCTTGCAGCTCTCGAGCGCATCGCACAGACGCGGAAGCGGCGACTCCGAGAACCGCGCGGCGACCCCGCAGACGTCGTCGTCGCGTCCCACCTCCAGAATGTTCAGGACGAATTTCGAGACGATGTGGTCGGCGAGCTTCCCATTGGCCGGCAGCAAGCTCCACGAGCCGGTGGACATCTTCGAATCGAACAGTGCCGCCGTCCAGCGATCGAAGTCTACGCCGTCGAGGCCGACCGGACCCTTGAGCGCGGCCGACGCGCCCGAGCAGGACGCCGCGGCGGCGAAGGATTGCGAAGCGGAAATGAGGAGTGCTGCGACGATGATACGGATGCGCACGCAGGCTAAGAGTAACAGATCGCCGCAGGGCCCACAAGCCGACGGATCAGCGTCGACCAAGACACATCGCCGCGACGCGGCGGCGCTCGATCTTGCCGCGCGAGGTGCGCGCAATGGCTGTCACAAAAAAAAGCTCCTCGGGGACCGCGTCCTTCGGCATGCGCAGGCGGCACCAGCGGCGAAGATCCGCCGCGGCGGAGGCGCCGCGGCGCGCGAGAACGACCGCCGCCCCGACGGTTTCGCCCAGCACCGCATCCGGCATGGAGAACGCGCACGCGTCCAGCACGGCCGGATGCCTCTTGAGAGCCTCCTCGACCTGTTCGGCGTGGACTTTGAGGCCGCCTTTGTTGATGCGATGGTCCAATCGTCCGGCGAGATGAAGCGCCCCGGACCGGTCCCGATGAGCGACGTCGCCGGTGCGGTACCATCCCGCGGCATCCGCGGCTCGGACGATCCTCCCCTTACGAAGATATCCGGGAGTCAAAGATTCCGCGCGCACCCAGACCTCGCCAGCGGTCGATAGGCGAAATCGCGCCCCCCAGCCCGTGCCCACGCAACCGCCCTCGCTCCGCTCGCGGCGGCCGAATCTGGCTCCCGAGATCCACGAGGCGGTTTCCGTCAGCCCGTACACGTTCCAGACGCTTGCGGTCCCGGCCCAGGAGCGGAGCTCCTCCCCAAGGCGCCCGTCCATGGGCGCGGACGCGCAGTGCGCGCGCCGCAGCGAGCGTCGTCGCGGAGGCGCGGACAACCGGATCGCCGCGCGCCATAGCGCCGGGACGCCGCTTACGAACGTGATCCGCTGCCGGTCGATGACGGCGCCTAGCTCCGCAAGTCCGACGCCCGCTCCGGCCCGCGACGAGAGGGCCAGGTCGCCCCCGTGCAAAAGCGGGAACAGACTGTTGCCGATCAACCCGTGTCCGAAATGCACCGGCAGCACGCACAGCGTCCGACGAGAATCCCTCGTGGGAATCCGTCGGCGCAGCTCCGACAGCCGCGATTGCAGCGTGCGAAACGTATGGACGACAGCCTTCGGCCCCGCGGCCGTACCGGACGTCCAAAGCACGAGCGCCCAGTCATCGGGCGCGGCCGCACCGGCACCGGCGCCGGACGCTCCGGCGCGTGCCGCGCGCAGCCGCCGGACGCGCGCGCCTCCGATGATCGCCGTCGCGCCGGCGGCGGCCGCCGCGCGCGCCAGCTCCGAATCGGACGCGTCGGGGTCGACGACGACCGCGCAAGCGCCCAGGGCCCACAGCCCGAACAGATCGATAAAGAACTCCCACCGACTCGCGCCTGGCAGCACAGCGCGATCTCCCCGGACCACGCCCGCGCGCCGCAGCCGCTCGGCACGGGCCAGCGATTGCGCACGCAGGCGCGAAGGGCTCAGGGCCATGTTCGCGTCGAGGTCGTGGAGCGCGCCGAGAGCGCGGCCTAATCGGAACGGGGGGCGGACCGGTGGCATCCGCCCAGTATAGATTTTCTGAAACCCGAGCCGGAACGCGGCGGCGGTCGCCCTCAAATCCTATAATCCGCTTCCATGGACAAGGATTGGGCCTCCGCGCTCCCCATACGGTACTTTGCATGGGCGCTGCCGATCGTCCTGCTTTGCCGCGCCTGCCCCGAGCGCTGGCGCAAGCCGCTTCTGGCGCTCACCGGAGCCGCCGCCATCGCCCACCTGTTCTCGCCGTCGATCGCGGCCGCGCTGACGATTTCCTCCCTGCTCCTTCATGTCTCGATCGCTCGCCGCGTGCGCGTGGGCGTCGAAGGCCCGCCGTGGGCCGGGGTCGCCGTGGCCTCGGTATTGTTCTATTTCATATACGGCTCCATTTTCCTCCGCTACGGCGGGGATTACATCCTGCCCGAGGACGTGTTCAAGGTATTCCTGCTGGTCGTGTTTGCCAAGAAGTCGATCTACTACCTTTGGGAGTCGTCCTCCGGGCGGATGCGGCCTCCCGAACTCGTGGACTCCCTGGTCTACTTCCTCGCCGTGCCGTTCCTCACCGAGACGTCTCCGGTATTCGCGTTCTCGCACGTGACGGAGAGCTACGGGCGCAAACGCGCCTCCCACGCGCTCACCGACGGCGCGCGCACGACCGCCTGGGCGCTGGCCCACACGCTGCTGTTCATGGGGCTGCACCGGCTCCATGCGGGAATCGCCCGCCGCATCCTCGTCCCCGGTACCGTGGCGACGGCGGTCGTCCTGTGCGAAATCTATTTGTCCCACTATCTTCGGACGTACGGCGCCCACCAGCTCGGCGTGGGCGTCGCGCGCGCCCTCGGGTACGATATCAGGGACAACTTCGTGCGCCCGCTCACGGCGCCGAGCTATGCCGAGTATTGGCGCCGCTGGAACGTGCACATGCGCGAGATGGTCCTCGGCATCTGCTTTTACCCGGTCCTGCTCCGCCTGACGCGCGCCGCGCCGGACCGCCCGCGGCGAAACGCGATCGCCGCCGCATGTGCCGCCTTCCTGGGCCACGCCGCTCTCAACGCCCTGTACGTCTTCGCACTCGTCCGACCGGGCGCCTGGCGCCTGCTCGGCCGCGGTCTATTCCTTCTAGCGCTCTACGAGGCGTCGCAATTCGCGCTCGTCGGCATCTCCTTGCTTCTCGAAGGCGAAACCACCCCGGCGGAGCGCTCGCGCCGAAGCGCGCTGTCAACGGCCGCGGGAATCGCGTCGACGTTCCTGTTGCGCGCGGCTTCCTTGCCCGTCATTCGAGCGGCGCTTCGTCCGCACCGCGGGTCGGTCTGGCCCGTCGGACCCTGGAGCATGGCGGCGCAATGAAGACCGGCCTCGCCGCCCAGGTCGTCTTGAAGTTCTTCGAGAGCCGCGGCGTCGACGCCGCGAAAGCGTCTTCCTGCGAGGATTTCTTCGCGGAGGGACTCCTCACGTCGATCGAGCTCGTAAAGCTCGCCGTCGCGCTGGAAGGCGGCCTCGGCGTCCGGATTCGGCCGGGAGACGTGAGCTACGACCGCTTCAGAAACCTCGAGGCCGTCGTCGGATTTGTGAACGGGAAGGCGAGAGAACAACGGTAGCGGCCAGGCCCTGGATGCCGTCGGGGGCAGATGCTACAATTTCTCATGACGATGACTCGGATCTTCGCCTTCCTCTTGCTGCTGGCGGCCTTCCCCTCGGCGTCGCATGGCGCCCCGAATCCCGCCCCGGAAAAGGAATCGCCGACGAAAGCGCGGTCCGCCGGCGCCGTGAAGCGAAAGATGCCGAAATACACCGCCCTGAACAATCCCGCGTGCAACGTCCCCATCATCGTCCAGTCCTCCGGACCCGTGGTGGTAGCACTCAACGAGATCCCGACGAAAAAATACCCCATCTACTGCGGGTCTCCCTACGAGGGCGTCGGCACCTTCCTCCTCTACAGCAACCCGCAGACCTCCTTCGACGTGAGGATGAACCTCATCCGCCCGCAGGGCGTCGCGAAAGGCCACTCCTTGCCGGGCAGCGAGCAGGCTCTCGTCGCCTTGTTCGGCGACGCCCTACCGACGTTCAAATCCGCGCCGCTGGGCAAGTTCACCAAGTACAGCGTGTTCTACGTCGGCAAAGGCGAAGGCAAGCCGATGATCAAGAATAAAGGGAAGACCGTCGCGTTCTACCTACGGCTCATCCGCCAAACGGAAGGCCCGCGCGCCGCGCGCGGGTCGGCGCGCAAGCCGAGTTTCGAGAATCTGCCCGATTTCATCAAGGCGCACGCGATCACCGCGGAGCAGACCGTTCGGCTCGATCCAGTCTTCGACAAGATGACGATGGGCATCGGCATTCTCCAGCTCAAGACCAAGCTCGCGCCGGCCAAGGTAGAGTCCGGAGACCTCATGTTCGTCGTGATGAAGGGGAAATGCCGCTTCGAGGTCGCCGGTGCCAAATACGAGGTGCCGCCGGACTCGGCGATCATCCTTCCGGAGGGATCTCAATACGTCGCGGATGCGACCGGTCTCGACGCGGAGATGATCCAGATATCGGTCCCGCCCAACCTGCCGAAAGCGCCGGTCATCCGCTGAGCGTCAGGCGCACGCCGCAGACGCCAACGTCGACCGCACCAGGCGCTCCCGCTCCGCCACGGACGAGTCGGCCGCGCAATCGATCCATTCCGGCGGAGTTCCCGGCCCCTTGAACACGAGGAACTTCGTCGCCAGCCGAGCCGCCGCCTGGACGTCGTGCTCCACGCAGATCAACGAGAACCCATGCGCCGTCCGCAGGCGCGTCAGCAGATCCACCAGGCTGTCGCGGGTCGCGGCGTCCAGCCCAGCGAACGGCTCGTCGAGAAGCAGGACGCTCGGCTCGTAGATCAGCGTCCGGGCGAGCACGGCGCGGCGCGCCATCCCTCCGGAAAGCTCCTCGGGATACTTCCGCTCGTGGCCCTCGAGGCCGACCTCGCGCAGGATTCGCGCCACGCGTTCTCCGGCGCCCGCGGAACGTCCCAGAATGGACAGAGGAAATCTCACGTTCTCGAACAGCGACAGCCAGGGCAGAAGGCTGTTGGATTGGGACATGTAGCCGAATTGCCCGGGCTTGGCGGCGTCCGGATGAAAGCGCGCCTCTCCCGAAGAGACGGCGCGCTGGCCCGCGATCACTCTCAGCAGGGTGGTCTTTCCGCAGCCCGACGGTCCGAGGACCCCTACGGCGTCGCCCTCCAAGAAGCGCAGCGTCACGTCCGACAGCGCGTGCTCGTGACTCCGCCTGCCGTCCTCGAACGTGACGCGCACCTTCGACAGTTCGACGAGGGGCTTCCCGGCGGTGCCGCGCGTCATGTCTGCTCGACGACGCCGAGCAGCCGGACGCCGGAACGCTCCGGCATATAGCGGCGCAAGACCGTCGACTCCACCAGCATGACGAGCGCGTACATCAACGTCCCGATGACGCTCAACATGAGGAGCGAGGCGAAGAGGAGCGGCGTGTTCAACTGAGCCTCCGCCTGCAATAGGAGGAAACCGAGGCCCCGGTCCGCGCCCGCGATCTCCCCCATCACGGCTCCGATCACGCTGAGCACGGCGGCCATCTTCAATCCGGAGGTGATATACGGGACCGAACACGGCAGCTGAAGCCGGACCAGCGTGGTCCAGCGCCCCGCGCGGAGACAGCGCATCATCAGAACCAAGTCCCGGTCGGACGAGGACAGTCCCTGGAACGCGTTGAGAAACGTCGGAAACAGGCACGTGAGCGCCGAGATGATGACTTTCGGCTGCATCCCGTATCCGTACCAGATGACGAAGAGCGGAGCGAGCGCGACCTTGGGGACGACTTGAGACGCGACGAGGTACGGCTCCAAGGCGGCGCGGACGCGCGAACTGAGATGGAACGCCGCGGCCAATAGCAGCCCGGAGACGGATCCGATGACGAACCCGAGCAGCGCCTCGGCCGCGGACACTCCCGCGTGCAGGAAAAGGGTGCGCCAGGACGTCTGGAACGCCGAGGCGATCGCAGTGGGCGACGGCAGGATGACTTCCTTGACGCCGAGCCACCGCACGCCGATTTCCCACGCCAGCGCGCCGGAGACGAGCGAAAGAGCCGCGGAGGATTTCCGGCTCCCAAGAAATGCCACGCCCGGCGCTTAGCGCGCGTCCGACGCGGATTCCGGGATCTTCTGGACGGTGAGCGAACCGGCTTTCACGTCGCGAATCCTTTGAATGGTCTCTTTAGGCACCACGTCGCCCAGCCCGACGCCGGAATCGAACACCTTCCGAAACTCCGCCTTCTCTTCGGCCGAAAGGTCGAGGACCTTCACGCCGCGCGCCTCGAGACGCTTGCGCGCCTCCGCGTTCAGGCGGATCGTCGCCGAGCGTTCCTTGCGGGCGACTTCGAAGGCGGTGTCTTGGACCAGCTTCCGATACTTCGCCGGCAGCGTTTGGAAGTAGGCCTCGTTGACGACGATCATTGTCGTCAACAGGAAGTGCTCGGAGTTCGTGACGAACTTGGCCTCCCTGTCTTCCTTCAGATCGTCGAGCCTGGCGAACGTGGTCTCGACGCCGTCGGCAACGCCGGCCTGCGCCAGGGGGACGTACGCCTCGGGCGGCCCGATGATCGGATCGATCTCCAGCTCGCGGACCAAGGGCCCGGCGA
Organism: Elusimicrobiota bacterium; assembly: GCA_016194745.1. GTDB lineage: Bacteria > Elusimicrobiota > Elusimicrobia > UBA1565 > JACRDR01 > JACQBA01. The sequence goes on along the minus strand of JACQBA010000011.1, from coordinate 265,490 downwards.
GAGGCAGGCCCTGGGCCACCTTCACGCGCATGTGGCGGAAATCCTTCGGCCGGCGCGCTTCGATGTCCTTCGTGGCGAAAATCCCGAAGCCGCCGCTGTAGGTGAAGGCGAGGCCGCGCAAAGGGGAGTTCTTGCCCAAAGACGCCAGGAGGTCCTTGCCGAGAGAGCCTTCGAACACGTTCTCCGCGTGATCATAATCGCGGAAAAGATACGGCATGCCCAGCGCCCAAAGATCGTGCGAATACTGCCCGGCCATGAAGGAGTACGTCTGGCAAATCTCGAGCTCTCCGGCCGTCAGCCGCCGCATTACCGAGTAGGGGCTGATCGGACGCCCGTTGCCGTATTTTTTCTGGTACGCGCTCCGCGACAGGACCTCGACGCTCATCTCGCCTTTGCTTTCCTTCTCGATGCGCGCCGCGAAGTCGGCCGCGGCTTCCTCGGCGGAGGTGCTGGGCTCGTGGATCATGACCCAGCGCAGGTTGTACTTCGCCGCGGCGGCGCTCGAGCCGCAGGCCGCGGCGAAGGAGATCGCGACAAAGGCCCTGCAAATCGTCTGGCGCATCATGCCTCCTTATACTTGGAACGCGCGAACGTGTCTTCGAGTATAGCAGGTCGCCGATAGAGCCGCAAGTTGTCCCCATTGACGGCGACCGCGCTCTTTGCGCACACTACTGCGGTACCGCCTATGCGTCCTCGATCCCTGCTGAGCGCCCTCCTGCTGGCCGCGTCGCCGGCGGCATGGGCCGCCGAAGACGTCGATTCTTGGAAGTGCCCCGACTGCAACATCGTGCTGGTCGAGATCGACACGCTGCGGCCCGATCACTTGGGCTGCTACGGCTACCGCCGCGGCACGAGCCCGCGCATCGATGCTCTAGCCGCCGAAGGGACCGTCTTCGACAACTTCATCGTCCAAGCGTATCTGACGCCCGTCAGCATGGCGTCGATATTCACGTCGCAATACCCGTCCGTCAACGGCTTCACGAGCTTCTCGGCGGCCATCGATTCTTCCACCGCCGTCCTCCCGGAGATCCTTCGGGGACACGGCTTCAAAACTGCCGCGTTCCTGACGTCCCCCGAGTTTTATTCGCTCTACACTCCGCCGTGGGGCGAGCGCGTGGATACGATCTCCTCGTTCCGCAGGGGCTTCGACGTCTACGACTTCCCGAAGGAGAGCCCGTATTTCCAGCCCGGAACCGGAAGTCCCCCGTCCCGGGAATCGGCGCGGGAATTCCGGGACGTGCCCGGAGACGAAGTGTTTCGTTGGATCGAAAACAACCGTGGCTCCAAGTTCTTCCTGTGGCTGCCGATTGGAGCCGCCCATTGGCCCTACGGACGCACCGCTCCGACGGAGACCAAGGAGCGGTTCTTCCCGCACCCACCGCGCGGTCCGATCCAAAAGGAAGGCGCGAAGTGGTGGTATCCGCTGGGCATGATCTACAAGAACCGCCTCCATCCGCTCCCCGACGCCCCCGAATGGCCGCGCCCTGGTCTTTTTGACGAAGGCCCTCTGAGCGTGACGCCCCGGGACCGTAGCTTCCTGCTCGGGCGTTACGACGCGGGCGTCCACCACGCGGATTCGTTCGTGGGTCGCGTATGGGACGCGCTGCGGAAGTACTCGCTCGATCAGAAGACGATCGTGATCGTGACCGCCGAGCACGCGGAGGATCTGGGCGAGCACGGATACTACTCTCACTACGACATCTACAATACGGAACTGCGCGCGCCCCTGATCGTGCGCCACCCGCGCCGCCAGAAGGCCGCAACGCGCGTGGACGCGCTGGTCTCCGGGCTAGACCTCGGGCCGGGCATCCTGGAACTCGCCGGACTTCCCGCGATGCCTCACGCACAAGGCGTGAGCTTCCTAAGAAAGCTCTCCGCTCCCGACGACGACAAGAGTCTCGTCTTCAGCGAACGCATGCCCTATTGGGAAAGAGTCTTGTACGAGATGATGCTCTTCAACGCGCCCAAAGAACTCGCGTCCTGGCGGAAAACCTATCTGAAGCGACTCGAGCCGTACTTCGGCGCGGGCTGGGACGAGACCACGGCGGACACGAGCGTCCAGGATCGGCGGTGGCATCTGATCCACCGCCGCGCCAAGGAGCTGCTGCGTAGGATTTCCTGGTGGGCCTATCTGACGCGGCAGCCGATCGATCCCGCGGAGTTCGAGCTCTACGACAAGCGGGTGGATCCGCTGGAGACCCGAAGCGTCCTCGAGGAAAACCCCGGGCCCGCCGCGGAGCTCAAACAGCGGCTGGCGGCCTTCGAGCGGGACATGGACGCTCGCCGAAAGAACAAGACGCCGACCCACAAGCCGCGCCGGCTGATCCCCTATCCATAGGTCAGCGGCACTGGTCCGCGTAGACCGGGCTGCAGCCCAACTCGAGCCGCGAGAGGTCCGAGCCCAGGGACCGGTAATGGCGCCGGACGCGCTCCTCGAGCTGCTTCGCTCTCTCCGGCTCCGCGGAGGATCGATCGACCGCCTCGCCGGGATCGTCGCGGAGATTGTACAGCTCCGTCTTGCCGGTCTCCGCCGTCAAGACCAGCTTCCAGCCGTCGCGGGTCCGGATGCCGCGCTTGTGCGTCAGCAATCGGTAGTCGGTCTCCATGAACACGTCCTCACCGGCCGATTCCTCTCCGCGCATGAGACCGAGCAGGCTCCGCCCGCGCATCTGCGCTCGGACGGCCGGCTCCGGCTCGATGCCGACGATCGACAGGATCGTGGGCATGATATCGATCGTTCCCACTTGCTCGGCGACGACCTTCGGCTTGATCCCCGGCGAGACGACGACGAGGAGGACGCGCTCCAGCTCGTCGTAAAGGCTGAAGCCGTGATCGAACTTGCCGTGCTCGTACTGCTCCGTACCGTGGTCCGAGGCGAGCACGAAGACCGTCCTCTGCTTGACGCCGAGCGACTCGAGCGTCCGCAGGAAGCCGCCGAACAGCGCGTCGGTCCTGGAGATCTTTTCGTCGTAGACCTGCCTCCAGTAGGCGACGTCGCCGTCGTCCAAGCGGATCGGTCCCCTCAGCCCGAGCTCGCGCAGGACGCGCTGCTGCGCGGGCGAGCCGTCGTAGGGGCCCTCATACGGCGGATCGACGAACCGCCGATCGTAACCGCCCGCGGGCATGTATTGCCCGTGGTTTCCGTACCCATGGAGAAACAGGAAGAACTTCTTCTTGCCGAGCCTCCCCAGCCATGCCTCGGCCTTCGGAATGCTCGTCTCCATCCCGGAGAAGGGTGCGGCCTCGTCCGAGTAGACGTCGAACCCCTGGTCGAAACCGAACATTCGGTGCACTCCGGCCGAACCGGTAAAGCCGCCGGTCGCGTAGCCGCGCGCGCGCAGGACGCCGGCGAGCGTCGCCATCCCGGGAGACAGTTCCTGGAGTCGCGAGACGACACGCTTGCCGTCGCGGACGGCGAACTTGTTCACGACGCCATGGACGGTGGGAAAAGTGCCCGTCATCCACGACATATGCGCCGGCACGGTCCAGGGCGCGGGACTGATCGCTTGCCCGAACAGCGCCCCAGTGGACGCCAAGGCGTCGATCGTCGGTGTCGTCGGCTTTGGATAGCCGAGCGCATGCACGTGGGACGCCTGCAGGGCGTCGAAGGAGACGAGCACGACGCTGCAGCCGGGACACGGCGCTCCGGAGGAGAAGCCGTCCGCGGCCATCGAGGATCGCGCCAGCAGCATCAAGACGAGGATCAAGGATTTCATTGGGGACTCGGAGAGACGAAATAGAACTCGAGCTTGCTGCGGAACATCTCATCGCGCGTCGACAGCCCCCAGGACACGGGACGGGATGAATCCGGGTTGCCGGGCTTCCGCGCCGAATTGTCGAACGCGCCGTCCACGAGGATTTCCGTCCCCCTCGGCAGGAGCCGCGGGGGATCCAGGATATAGCGGTACTGCCAGTTGAAATCGTAGTCGGTCACCGACAAGATGGGCTCCTCGCGCCCGTCGGGGAATCGCGCGGTGAAACGCATGCGCGCGCCGCGATAGTGCATGTGCGGGCGGATGCTGAGGAGGTAGGTCGGCCTGCCGAATCGGACCGCGCGCTCCCTGTAGATCTCCACCTCTCCGGCCTTCGGCGGGATGACGAAATCGAACTTTTCCTTATTGCGGATCATCATGCGCTTGGGAAAATCGGCTCCCTTATAAAGGTAAAGTCCGACCTTCGTCTTGTCTCGTTCCTCCTTGCCGCTGACAGTGTAGTGCATCTCGAGAGTCAAATAGGCGCCCTTGCCGAAAAAGAATGCAGTGCCTTCGGGCAGCATGACCGGACTCATGCCGGGCACCCAAGAAAACACGCCCATGAACCGCCTCGGGTCCCGCAGGCCCAGCATCTCGCCGGATTTTCGATTCATCTCGAAATTCTTCAGCGGCTGCGGGGAGAGCATCAGGTTGGCATGGTGGACGACCCGCAAGTTGCCCGGCTTGATATGCGCTCCACGAATCCACAGATCGTTCTCCAGGGGCCCCGCGACCTCGAAATACTGCCACGTGAACGCGCCGCTGGCGGGGACGGTTTGGAACTCGGACATCGACAGCACGATATCCGGCGGCCCCAACGGCCACTCCCGGTCGTCGGGAGAAAACTCCTTGAGCGGGTCCGGCCCGTCGCCGCGAGGCGCGCCGCCGTCGATCCACGCGATGAGGGACCTCGTCTCCGGGTCGCTCAAGGAGGGGTCGTCACGGACCTTCCAATAGCGCGGATCGAGGGACCATGGCGGCATCCGCTTGGTCATCACCGTCTCCCGGATCATCGGCGCCCACTTTTTCGCATCCTCATATCCCCTCAACGGCGTCGGCGCGTCGGGCCCCCAGTGACACTGGGCGCACTTCTGCTTGAGCACGGGTCCGACGTCCCGGGCGTACGACGGCGCCGGCGGACGTTCGAAGCGGATGAGGCAGCCGAACGCCTCGGTCCTGGCCGTCGCGGGGCTCTTGCCGCCCAGGACGGCGGAGAGAGCGTCGGCGACGTAATGCGCGGAGGCTTGCGCCTTCTCGCCGCCGAAATAGAGGCGGTCGTCGATCGCGCCGCGATAGGCCAAACTCCAGCCCTTCGGGTCGATGACGAAGGCCTCGCTCGCGCGCGTCGCGCCGAGGGTCTCCGCGACGATCTGAGCCCTGTCCATCAGCACCGGCAGATCGATGCCGAAGTCGCGCATCTCGGCGGCCACCTCATCGAAACCGTCCTGCGCGACGGGATTGAGAAGAAGGAAGGCGACTCCCTGAGGCTCGAATCTGGCGCGCAGGGCTTTGATGTCCGGAGCGCTCTTGCGGAAGATCGGGCATCCGTTGCTTTGCACGATCAAGACGATCGCCCGCTTATCGGCGTAGCGATACAGCTCGCGAGAGACGCCGTTATGGTCGAGGAGCCGGAAGTCCGGGACGGTCGCGGCGACGGCGGCTCGCGCCAGGAGTCCGCACACAGCGGCCGCGATGGCGGCCGAGCGCGCGCTCATTCGCCAGACGGCCTGCTCTCGTCGGGGCGCGCGCTCGGCTCGAACGTCCAGATCTGCCAGAAAGGAACCAGCGGATGCTTGCTCGATAGGCTGAATCCGGCGTTCGTCAATTCTCGAACGCGGTAGTCGTGCCGGGTATACCATACCGACTCGGGAGAAAGCGAATAATAGGGGGATTGGCCCGTGCTCGAAAGGAAAGGCCGGTACTTCTGGATCAGGAGGAGCTTGTTCAGCAGCTGCATCTGCCGGTAGCGGCGAATGTCGATCTCCGAGAGATCCCTGTCCAGCACTCCGTCGAGCGCGAGGCGGTGCAGCATCCACACCGCGATCGGCCGCTCTTCCTCGGTGAACGCAAGGCCGTCCTTGAACTCGAGCTTGTCCGTCAGATCCGCGAAGAACTTGACGTCCAAGATGCGGTTTAGGTGGAACACGATCATCCGCTTCAAGAACGGATCGTCTGCGGAGTACTGAGTCAACAACGGGCCCAAGGAGCGCCGGAAGTGTTTTCCGTACGGAGTATCGATCGGCTCGTCCTTCAGGGACTTTACCAACCCGTTCCAGTCCTTCACATCCTCCACGTAGAACGACCGGTTGGGCGTAGATTCGGACTCGATGATGACGATCCGGCCGCTCGGATTGAGGCTCTCCCGAAGTTTCTTGTAGTAGGCAACGCGGTTTCGAATATACGTGTCCGTATTATAGAGGAGGACCAGGTCGAACTTGTGCTTCGTGTAAAATTCATCGAGTCCTACCGGCGTGACGAGGACCGCCTCCAAGTTCGCATGCTTCTGCTCGCGCGCCTGCGCGGCCACGTAATTAACGAGCATCGGATCGATGTCGGTCGCGTACACCTTTCCCGTCCCGTGCAGGCGCTCCGCGATCGCGTACGTCAATTGCCCGGTGCCGGCGCCGATATCGACGACCGTCATGCCGTCCTTGAGGCCGAGAGCGTCGAGGATCTGCGGGAAGCGCGGCAGCCGCGCGCGCTGCGTCTTGAGGATGAGCTCAAGATCATTCTGAGAATAGATGGTGTTCGCCTTCGAAGAGTCCGCGGCGCGCGCGGACATGGACCCCGCGGCCAGAAGCGCGAGGACGCCAAGACGAGCGGCGAGGCAAGACGGGCGCATGACGGACGGCATAGGCGAAGAATCCAAGTATGGCTAAGAAGAAACGTGAAATCAAGCGCGGCAGCCGCGGCCGGAAAACCTCTGGGCCTTGCGGACCCCTGCTTTCCCCACTATAATAGCGAAGACCTGAAGAGAGGAGGACTAGTCCAATGCGGAAGATTCTCGCTGCGCTGATTGCGTTTTTTATCGCTCCATCTCTGATCACCCGCGCGGAAGCGGCCAAATACAACATCCGCTGGGTCATGATCCACGAGCCCAGCGCCACCGCTGAAGAGGCCGCTCACGACTTCGCCGAGCGCATCGAGAAGGCGTCGGCGGGCGACATCCACGTCGAGGTTCTCACGCGCGTGGGTTATCGGGACAAATACAACGGCGGGAAGACGCTCAACCCGCTCAGCGTCATGCGCAAGCTCGAGTCCGGCGATCTCGAGATGTGCCAGACGTACACGAGCTTTTTGGGCCGCTACAACCGGAACATGTGGGCGCTCGGCCTGCCGTACCTCTTCCGGGATTACAACCACGCCGAGAAGGTCTTCGAAGGGCCGATAGGCAAGGACCTCATGAACGGGCTCGCGTCCGCGTCTCCTCTCCGCGGGCTCGCGTTCACCTACAGCGGCGGTTACGGGATGTTCGCGACGAAAGGCACCTCGGCGAGAAAACCGAGCGACCTCAAGGGACTGCGCTTCGAGATCGGCCGCGGCTTCCCCTATTCGAGCGCGATCGCCAACGCCCTGGAGATCGAATCCGTCGTCGCGCCTCCGGACGCCTACGTCCCGCTGGCGAAGGCGGGACTCGTCGACGGCGTCGAGACGACGTTCGCGCGCTTCGCGGAATATGGAGACGAAAACCACGCCCGCGTCGTGACGAACACCGAGCACTTCCTGCTGACCACGGCGATCGCCATCAACGACAAGTTCTTCCGCAGCCTCCCGCCGAAATACCAGAAAATGATCGAGGACGTCGCGCTGGAAACGGGGCGCAAGGAGCGCCAGCACAGCATCGACTTGATCCGCGATTCCCGCCAGAAGCTGGAAAAGCGCGGCATCACCGTCATCGACCTCACGCCCGACGAGTTGGCCGCCTACAAGAAGGCGCTCGAGCCCGTCTACGCGGAAGTCGAGCCGTTCATCGGGCCGGACATCGTCCAGCGGATCCGCGACACGAAAGCAGGCCCCGTCACCGCCCAGCGCTAGCCGCCCGCTGATGAGGACGCGAAGCGCCCGGTTGCTCCTCGCGGGCGCGTGCGCCGCGTTCTTGTCCCGCGGGCCCGTCTCCGCGGCGGCTCCCGTCGAGTTCCGGTGGGTCGTGGCCAAGGAGCACGGCAGCGACGCGTTGGCCAGGGATGCGGCGGACCGCCTCAAGCGGGCGGAGGGCGGCTACCTAGCGGCGGAAGTCCTGTCGACGGCCGAGTATTCGGCGCGCTACAACGGCGGCCGGCCGATGGTCACTGCCAACGTCCTCAAGGCCCTGCTCGTCGGAGAGATCGAGGTATGTCAAATCCCCTCGTACCTCGCCGGGAGCCTGTCTCCGCCGCTCCTCGCGCTCGACCTCCCGTTCATGTTCGACGACTTCGAGCACGCGGAGCGCGTCTTCGACGGCCCCGTCGGCCGCCGCCTGGGGGAAGGAATCACGAACTCCTCGGGAGCGCGCGGCCTGGCGTTTTCCCACTCGGGATATGGGCTGATCGCCACGAAATCGCGCGAGGTGCGCGGGCTCGCGGACTTCCGCGGACTCAGGATCAATTCCAGCCGCCGCCCCGTCGCCGACGTGCTTTCCAAAATATACAGGCTCGAACCGTCGATCACGCCCCCGGAGGGCTACGTCCCGCTCGCGGAAGCCGACTTGCTGGACGGCTCCGAAACCACCGCCGTCCGATTCATGTCGACGCGGGACTATCGCCAGGCTAAATTCGCCGTGGACACGCGCCACTATCTGGCGACCTCGGTGATCCTCGTCAACGAGCGCTTTTTTCAACGCCTGCCGGCCGCCGCGCGCGGAGAGTTGGAGAAAGCCGTCCGGGGCGCCGCCGCGGCGGACCGCCGGAGAGCCGCGGCCGACGACGCGAAGGCCCGGGCGGAGATGAAGGCGCAAGGCGTCCTATGGATCGAGCTCGACGCGGACGCCCGGCGCGCGCTGCAAATGGCCGCGCGGGGATATCACAGCAACGCCAAGGAACGGGCGGGCACGGAGATCCTTCGCGCCCTGCAGGGCGAATCGACCCGGGCTAAGGGCGCGGGTCCTTCTGTTGAGCGGTGATCGGGCCCGCCTGAGTCTCCCGAATCCTGCGCACGACGGTCTTCGGTATCGACGAGCCGAGCTCCGCGTCGGAAGGTTCCAGCACCCTGCGGAACTCCGCGCGCTCATCGGCGGTAAGGTCGATCACCTTGATGCCGCCGGCCTCGATCTTCTTGCGCGCGGACGCGTTCAGCTTGATCGTCGCCGCCCGCTCCTTGCGCGCGACGTCGATCGCCGCGCGCCGGAGCAGCGCCTGATAGTTCTCCGGAAGCGTCTGGAAATATTTCTCGTTGACGACGATCATCGTCGTCAGGAGGAAATGCTCCGTGTTCGTCACTGAGCGCGTCACCGACGCGGCCTGCAGCTCCTCCAGCCGCGCGAACGTCGTCTCGATCCCGTCCGCCATGCCGGCCTTCACGAGGGGAAGGTACGCCTCCGGCGGCGTGATGATCGGATCGATCTCAAGACGCTTCGCCAGCATGCCGAAATGCGGGCCGCCCTGGCCGACCTTGATGCGCAGGCGCCGGAAATCCCGCGGACGCCGCGCCTCGCGGTCCACGAGGCTCATCAACCCGAATCCCCCGCTGTAGGTGAACGCGAGGCCGCGCAGCGACGACTTCGCCACGAGCGACTCCCGGAGCTCCGCGCCGAGCGGACCGTCGAGCACCCTTTCGGCGTGGTCGTAATCGCGGAACAGGTACGGCACGCCGAGCGCGTACAAGTCGCGATGGTATTGCCCCAGCAGGTAGGAATACGTCTGGCACATCTCGAAGTCGCCGGCCGCATTGCGCCACATCACCGACAGCGGACTCATCGGCCGGCCGTCTCCGTAGCGCTTCTGGTACTCCGTGCGGGAAAGCACCTCGACGTGGATGTCGCCTTTGGATTCCCGCTCTACCTGGGTCGCGAAATCGGTGGCCGCTTCTTCCGCCGTCGCGCTCGGCTCATGCGACATGACCCAGCGGATATTGTAGCGGGCGGCGCTGGACGGGGACGAGCACAGGAATGTAAAGGCAGCGACGGCGGACAATAAATGAACGTTCTTCCACATAAGGCCCTCCGACCGGCGCCTGAGGATGTTCCTCGGAGTATAGCAGGAGACCCGCGCCCGCGCAATGGCGCGGCCCTAGCGCGGCTTATGCTGGACCGCGGCGCCGCGGATGGCCTCGACCTGGTCGCTGCCCTCGATGCCCAACAGAGCGCCGGCGGAACCCATCACGCTCGACATAGTCTCATGGTAATGCGTCATCTGCTCCGCGTTCAGGTCGATCACCTTGACGCCCTCCGCTTCGATCGCCTTGCGCGCGTCCGCTTCCGCGATCCGGCGCCGGCGGCTCTCCCCCTTCGCGCATTCCTCCGCGACGCGGCGCAGCGTCTCCTGGCGGTCCTCCGGGAGAGCATCGAACGTCTTGCCGTTGACGATGATCGCGTTGAACAGCAGCACGTGGCGGGAGTTGACGATCTCGCGGGCCGCGCGCGACATCCCATGCTGCTGGAACTGGGGCAGGGTAGTCTCGACCGCATCCACGAGCCCGCGCTCCGCCAGCGGTAAAAACGCGTCCGGAGGCGCGACGACGGACTCCCCGCCGAGCTTGCGCACCACCGTTTGCGAGAGATAGCTCGTCCAGACCTGGATGCGGAACCCCCGAAAGCCGTTAGGATCGAGCGGAGCGAATTCGCGGACCCCGAAGACCGTCCAGCCGGCGGTCGCCAGCGCCAGGCCCTGGAGGTGGCCGCGTTTCTTGGAGAGCATGTTCAAAATGCTGCGCCCTATCGTGCCGTGCGCCACCTCCTCGCCGAACTCGGCGCTCGAGAAGAGGTACGGGATGCCGAGCGCCCAGAACGACCGCGCGAACACTCCGAGCACGGCCGCGGGCGCCTCGCACACTTCGTAGCGGCCCGCCGTCACGTCGCCGAGCATCGCCGTCACGCTGAACGGCTTGCCTGGCTTCAGGCCCTTTTGGTATTCGGCGCGCGTGACGATCTCGACGGCCATCGCGCCGCGGGTCTCCGCCTCGAGACGCCGCGCGAACTCCCTGGCGGTCTCCTCGACCGCGGCGTCGCTGTCTCGCAGGAGGAGCCACCGGAGTTTGATCTGCGCGGCGCCGGCGGGCTGAGTCGCCGCCAGAGCGGCGAGGACAAGCGCCGGCAGGCGCCTCACGGCGTCCTCCGGGCGACGCGGAATCCGATGTAGTCGCCGCGCAGCTCGGGGACGTCGCCGCTGCGCGCGGTGGTCCGGGCGAAATTCGCGTTGAAGCTCCACGTGCCCCCGCGCTGGACGCGGTGCTTGGTCGCCGGCGTCTCCCAAGCGCTGCCGTCCGCGGGCGCGCCGACATAGGACCGGTGCTTGCGGTCCTGCACCCACTGCCAGACGTTGCCCGCCATGTCGCATAAGCCGTGCTCGGTGTTCCCCTTCGGCTTCGAGCACACCGGCCACGCCGCCTTACGCCCGCAGCCCAGCCCGTCGCCGTGGTTCAGCACCGCCCGTTCGCACGTCGGCTCCTCGTCTCCCCACGGGAACTTCCGGGTCTTGCCGCCGCTGCGCGCCGCATACTCCCATTCCGCTTCGCTCGGCAGCCTTCCTCCGGCCCATCGCGCGAACGCGCTCGCCTGGCTCCAATCGACGCACACGACGGGCTGCTCGTCGCCCGTCGATTCGACGCCCGCGCACTTCTCATCGACAGGCGCGCAGGCTCCCGCCGTGACGCAGGCGCGATACTGCCTGAAGGTCACCGCCGTGCGGGAGATGTCGAACGTCGGCACCCGAACCTCGTGGACCGGCCGCTCGTCTCCGGAATCCGAGCCCATCTGGAAAACGCCCCCGGGGATCGTCACCCACTCGATGCCCGCGACGCCGATCGTCGCCTTCGCGTCATGCGACGCCGGCGCGGCCTCGCGCGGCGGCGGCTCCGGATTCGCCGTCGGCGTCGGCGCCGGTCCGCCGCCCGCGCCGCGCCGGAAGATCAAGCCCGCGAACGGACCGCCGCTTTCGGGCCGCAGCGTCGCGCGCTCGCCCGGCCGAAGCACGTAGACCGTCGAGGGGCCGAGGGACTGCGCCGCGGCGCCGTCGCCGATCGCCGCCAGCCCGTCCAAGGGAAACAGCACTTCGGCGCTGTCCTGCGGATTAACCAGCAGAACCGGCGCCGAAGCGCGGATCGCCTGCACCTCGACGCCTCCTTCGAGGAAGATCGTCGCCGGACGGCCGTCCGCCCGCGCGGCCGCGGTCCCGGCGCGCACGACCGGAGCCTTCTTGTCGCTCGAGACGAGACGCCTGCCGTCATCCTCGGACAGAAGCGTCTGCGACGCCGGAGGGAAGCTGACGAAGAGCTGGTCGAACGGGCGGTCCCGCCCTACGAACCAGCCCCCGGTCGCCATGCCGGCCGGTCGATAGAAGAAATCGCCGCGCTCCAACGGCATGCGCTTTTCTCCGTTCTCCGTGGACACGACTTTTTGGGACACGTACACCTCGCGGTGCATCGCGACCGCGATCGTATCGGCTCCCGTCTTCAGGAACGCGCGTTGAGCTCCCGGCGGGATGGTCAACAGGTGCAGCCCTACGCCCGCTCCCTCGAACAGAGTATATAGGGTGCCCGCCCCCGCCGGCATCGCGGGCCGGTCCTTTCCGCCGGAAACGACGACGAGCTGGCCGGACGCGGCGCCTGCGCGCAGAAATAGACACCCGAGAGCGGCAGCCAGGCGCGCGACATTTCGCATAGACGGGCAAAGGATATCGAATAATATCCCGCCTGTCGACGCCCCCTTGCGGAGGCCAGGTTCCCCTGTTATAATTTCGGCAATCGCTCCGCGCCGCACGCGGCAGCAGGGAGAACGCAATGCGGACGAAGCCCCTTTCCGTCGCCGCGCATCTGTCGCCCCCCCTGTTGGCCCTTCTAGGAGCCTTCGCCGCGGAACCCGCCGCCCAAGCGTCGACCAAGCCTTCTCCCCGCCAAGTCCGCTTCGCTCTCATCGACCATCGCAAGAACGAGGGCCGCTATTACGTCGAGTCGGCGAAGCTCTTCAAGAACATCGTCGAGTCCAAGACCGGCGGCCGCTACGCCGTCACGCTCATGGACCTCGAGACGCTCAGCAAGGTGACGCGTGAAGGCGGAGAGATCGCGGCCAAGAAGCTGGCCAACGGCGAGATCGAGATCGCGAACCTCCGCTCCGACATCATCGGCGAGGTCTTTGACCGGCGCCTCAACGTTTTCGATCTGCCGTACCTGATCAAGGATTACGCGCACGCCCAGCGGATCGTTGAAGGCCCCGTCGGCCGGCGTCTTGTGGAGCGATTGCCCAAGCACGGCTTCCAATCCCTGGCGTTCACCTACAGCGGCGGATTCCGCATCCTCGTATCGCGAAAGCCCGTGTCCGTGAGCGGCTTGCGAGGGCTGAAGGTGACCATGGCGCCGGTCGGCCCGCATATCGAGCAGTACAAAGCGTGGGGCGCGGTCCCGCTGCCGACGACCAAGGAGGACTTCGCCGACATCGTCCTCCGCGACGAGGCCGACGCGATGGAAGCGTCTTGGAACTGCTACGACAGCAAGCCAGACATCAAGCGCCGGCTTCCTTACGTGACGGAAATGGGGAACAATTTCTACGTCACCCTGATCCTGGCCAGCTCGAAATTCCTGGACTCGCTTCCCGCGCAGGACCGGGAGGTATTCGCCGCGGCCGCCAAGGAAGCGGCCGCGTTCGAGCGGCGGATCACGATCGAGGGCAACGATAAGGTCCGCGCCGCCCACATCAAGAGCGGGCGAAGCGTCACGTTCATGAAGGAGGAGGACCGCAAGACGCTCGCGGAGGCCTCCAAGCCGGTCCTGGAGACGTTCGCCGACGCGATCGGGAGGGACGTCGTCGCGGAGGTGTTGGCCGAGGCATCCGGCAGCGCTTCTTCGAAGTCCGCGGCGTTCGGCGACGTGCGCACGGCGTGGAGGTAACAAACATGTTCGACATCAACTTGCGTTCTCTATCGAAGGTCCTGCCGGCGCTCGCGCTTGCCGCCGTCGCCGTCGTCGTAGGCACGCGATGGTCGCGCGCCTCCTCCAAGGCGGACTCCCGCGAGATCCGCTTCGCCATCATCGATCACCGGAAATTCCCGGGCCGCTACTACGTCGAGGCGGCGCGGCTGTTCAAGCGCACCGTCGAGGCCAAGACCTCGGGGCGCCTCCGCGTGACCTTGGTCGACGTCGAGAACTGGGGCCGCGTGAAGCGCGAGGGCGCCCAGGTCGCAGTCCAGCAGCTCGCGGCGGGAGAACTGGAGATGGCCAATCTGCGGGCCGACACGGTCGCCCGCGTCTACGAACACCGGCTCAACGTCTTCGACATGCCCTACGTCGTCAAGGACTACGCCCACGCCAAGCGCGTGATCGAAGGGCCGATCGGAGAGCGCCTCGCCGAGCGCCTGCCGAACAACGGCATCACCAACCTCGCCTATACGTACAGCGGCGGCTTCCGCGTCCTCGCCTCGAAGCGGCCCGTGACGCGCGAGACGCTGCGGGGGCTGAAGGTGGCCATGACGCAGATCCCGATCGAGATCGAGCAATTCAAGGCGTGGGGCGCGGTTTCCGTGCCCACGCCGAAGGAGGATTTCCCGGCCGCAGTGAAATCCGGCGAGGCCGAGGCGGTCGAGATCACCTGGAACTGCTACGAAGGCACTCCGGGCCTGCCCGCCCTGCTGCCGCACGTCACGGAGATGGGCAACAACTTCTACGTCACCATGATGCTCGTCAATTCCAAGTTCCTCGCGTCGCTGCCCGAGATGGACCGCGCCGCGGTGGTGACCGCCGCGAAGGAAGCGGCGGCGTTCGAGCGCGACGTCACGATCAAGGGCAACGAGCAGATCAAGGAGCGGCATCTGAAGAAGGGCGGCCACGTCGCGACGATGCCGCAATCGGACCGCGACATCCTGGCGAAGGCGTCCGAGCCCGTGATCGAGGAGTTCGCCGACCAGGTCGGACGGGACATCATCGCCGCGGTGCGAGCCGAAGGGGCTCCCAAATCCTCCTCCCGGCCCGCAGACGAGCAGCCCGTGCGGGTCGCGCGCCAGTAAGCTGGAACGTATTCGCTTCGCTCTCCTGGCGGCCTCCGTTCTCGGCGCTTCCGCCGCCCATGCGGCCAAGCTCGACTTGAGCAACGTCGGCGCCGTCCCCGCCTGCTCTCGCGCCTTCACGATGTTCTCCCCCCGCCGCCTGCCGAATTGCTCGGGCTGGACCGTACGCGCGGGACGACGCGTGGAGATGCGATACAACAGCATGTCGATCCGCGACAAGGACTATCCGGCGCGGCCCGCTCCCGGCGTGTCGCGCATCCTCATGATCGGCGGATCTCTGGTCGACGGCGTGGGGCTCGCCGAGAAAGACATCCCAGCCAGGAAGCTCGAAGGGGAGTTGACGCGCCGCGGCCTGCGCGTCGAGGTCATCAACGCGGCCGGCGAAGGATACTCGAGCTGGCAGAACGCCGTGCAGCTGCGGGGCCTCGCGACCGCCTACTCGCCCCACGTCGTCGTCTATCATCTCGCGTCGCATTACATCTTCACGGACCGAAGCGCTTGGTCCAACCTCCGCATCAAAGACGGCAAGATCACCGGACGCAAGTCGAGGACTTGGCTCGAGGACTCTCTCGCCGCCGGGCAGGGCTGGAAGGAGCCTTTTCTGTTCGCCTATTACGCGTACCGGGACCAGTGGAACCGTTTGCGCGCGTCCTGGGCGGTGACTCGGCATCCGGACGCCGCCGCGCAGATCGAGGATTTGATCGCTCCCACGATCGAGGAACTCCGGCAGATGCAGGAGTACAGCCGCATGCGCGGCGCGCGCTTCCTCGTCGCCTACGGAGCGGAAAGCGTAAACGCCGACCAGTACTTCGTGATGCGCGGCAAGCCGCCGTGGATCGTCCGCCTCTCCCAACGGTTCTGGGTCCGGGCCTTTCATTTCGAGGGAGAGCTCATCGCCCGCGTCCTGCGCGAGCGGGGATTCGAGGTCCTTCCGCTCGACGCGGAGATGCGCGAACTGTCGCGGCCCAATCTTCAGCTGGCGGGAGATTATCACTGGAACGAAGAAGGCTCCGCGGTCTTCGCGAAGGCGTTGGCTCGGGAATTGACAAAGGCCTGGACTCCGAACCCCTCGGCTCCGCGCCGGCCGCGGCCGCAGGCGCGCCGCGCCTTCTGCGGCGACGACGTCTGCTCGCCCGGGGAACCTTCGATCTGCCGCGCCGACTGCGAGGTCAACACCGATTGGACGCCCGCGGAAGGAAGACTCGAGACGCTCCGGCACCGCGGCGCCGACCGCACGTACTCCGTCCACGTGCCGGCCTGCTACGACGGCCGCAAGCGGGTGCCGCTGGTCGTCGTCTTCCACGCGCGCGGGGAGAATTCATCGATGGTAGAGGCCCAAAGCGGCGGCCTGAACCAGAAGGCGGACTCAGCCTGCTTCATCGCCGCGTATCCGAACGCCGTGGACGGCGGGGGAGCGAGCGGACCATTTCAGCGCTGGAGACTCGAGCCGTTCTACGGCTGGGAGGAGACGGACGACGTCGGCTTCGTCTCGGCGATGCTCGACCGGCTGGAGTCCCGCTATAAGATCGAGCGCAGCCGCGTGTACGTCGTCGGGCGCGCTGCTGGATCTAGCATGGCGTATGCCGCCGCGTGCCGCCTGCAGGGCCGCATCGCCGCCGTCGGGGTGGTCGGCGGGGGCCTTCGGCCTGAGATGCCGTGCCTGCCGTCGACCGCGGTCTCGATCCTCCACCTTCACGGCCGCGCCGATCCCGAATGGCCGTATCTCGGAGGCGCGTCCTGCTGGTCGCTGGGGCAGGCGCCCGTCGAGGACACCGCGCGGCGATGGGCGAGCCTCAACGGATGCTCCCTCGAGCCCTCGGAACGGGCCGAGCGGGAGGGCGTACGTTGTCGGACGTGGGGCAGCTGCCGCGACGGCGCCGCGGTGGAGCAATGCCTTCTGGACGGCCATGGCAGCGGTTGGCCGGGCGGCCGCTTGACGCCGGCTCAGGAGCGCTGGCGCTGGGCGGACGGATGCGCGCTTGGACGCGGAGCGGGCAGCGGTCCGTTGCGCGCGGACGTCTCGGGCGTCGATCTGATCTGGTCCTTCTTCGAGCGGCTGCGCAGAAGCGAACGCTAGTCAGCGCGGTGACCAGGCATCCTGAAATTGCTCCGCCAGCTCGCGAGCCATAGTCTCCGCGCCGCGCGCGCTCCAGTGGTAGTCGCCGGGCAGCCTGTTCTCGGCACCGGACAGGCCCGTGCGAGCGGCGCCGAACGAAAGCACCTTGAATCCCTCCCGCGCCCCGGCCGCGCGAAGCCGCTCTTCCACCAGGCTCCCTTCGAAGCGGAAGGGACGCACCCAAAAACGCTCGCTCGCCCGCACGAACCATTCGGGCTCGTTGAAATCCAAATGCTTGTCGGAGCTCACGTCCTCGCCTCCGTAGGCGACGTATAGCTCCACCTTGCGGTCGCGGCAAAACGCGGCCATTTGGCGCAGCGAGGCGATGGTGGGCTCGAGCAGGTCGTCCAGGCGCCGGCCGTCCTCGCGGATCGCGGCCAAGCGCCAAGAGGCGAAGATGCGGTTGAGCTGGGTCCAGTAATGGAATTCCCTCTCGAGAAAGGCGGCGACGCGATGGTGCCGGAACGGCAGGCTCGTGCGGCCCAGCAGGAGCCACAAGGGCGTCCGCGGCCCGACGATCCTCGAGCCGTCCGTCGACAACGCGATCCTGGACGCGCGGTCCTCGAACGCGTAATGCGGCGCGAGGTGGAAGATGACGGCATGCGGGGCGTAGGCGTCGAGGTACTCGCGCAGCACGACCGCGTTCTGCCAGCCGGAATAGCCTTCGACGGCCGCGTTGATCACCTCCGCCCGAAGCCCCCGCGTTCGCAGCGTCCGCTCGAGGACCCGCGGCGGGCTTTGCGTCTCCTCGAGGCCGGACGCCGAGATCAGCGAGCCGCCCGTGAACAGGATCCGTACGGTACCGGTGGATGGATCGCGGGAATACTCCTTGTCCCGCAGTCCGCGGCTGTTGTACGACATGCGGATCCTCTCGGCGCCGCGCACGAGCCAGCCCTCGCAGTTCGGCCGCCGCCGGTGCGTCAGGGCCGGATCGTAGCGGGGGCAGGCGATCTCGGTGAGCCGCCGGTTGGAATCGTCGATCGAGCCGGCGGCGGACCGCGGTCCCGAGAGGCAAAGCGCGGCCAATGCCGCCGAAGCGGCCGTCCTGATCCGGGGCTTGACGAGGCGAGACAACATGTTAAACTATTAAACAAAACCACCCGACGGCCATCCACTCCGATGTCCCTGCGACGACTACTGATCCGCTATCTGACGCCCCTCGTCTGGCGCCTTTCGCCCCGGCGCAAGCGCGATGCTCTGCAGGAATTCTCCATGATCGAGAAGGACAGCGGCTGCCAGCTCCTGGGGGCGATGGACCGCGTCCACGACGCCCGCGTCAAAGCTCAGCTGTTCCAGCACGTCCTCGAGGAATTCCACCACGCCGACTTGTTCGAGCGGGCCTGCGCCGCGTACTCGAACGCCCCGCTCGAAATCCCGGTCATCACGCGCCAGGCCCTCGTGGAAGGGGACGGCCCGCAAGCCGTCGTCGATTTCGTGTCCTACGTGCACGTCGGCGAAAGCGCCGTCAACGCGGATTTCGAGGCGTACGCCAAGTCCTCCGTCGACCCCCGCATCCAGGGAGTATTCAAGGCCGTGCGCATGGACGAGGCGAACCATGAAGAGGACTCGATGGAGCTCCTCGAATCGATCGCCGGCGGGAAGGGGAGCCGGCTCCGGTGGTCCCTGCTGAAGTCCCGAGCCAAGCGCGGCTGGCGCTCCTACGTGCTCGTCATGCGCGGCATCGGCGAGATTCCGCTCGCCGTCCTGCTGTCGATCCTCTACTTCGTCGCGGGCCCCTTCGTTTTCAAGACGCTGCAGCGCCGGCTGGAGCTTGCCCGCGAGGAGCAGCTCAAGATCCTCCTAGTACAGCTCGAGCGCACCGCATGAAGGTCCTGGGGCTCTCCTCGAACTACCACGACGCCTCCGCGGCCCTGGTCATCGACGGCGATATCGTCGCCGCGGCGGCCGAAGAGCGCTTCACTCTGCAGAAGCACGACCCCAGCTTTCCCCGCAACGCCGCGCGCTTCTGCCTGGAGCAGGCCGGCCTCGCCGTGGACGGCCTCGACGTGATCGCCTACCATGAGCAGCCGGAGGTCAAATTCAGCCGGACGCTCTGTTCCGCTTTCGCGCAGTTCCCGTTCTCCTTGAAGACCTTCTTGAAGTCCATGAAGGAGGCCGTGACCTCCGGCCTGTGGGTGCGCAACCAGATCAGCCGGGACCTCGACTGCGATCCGGCGAAGATCGTCTACGTCCCCCACCACCTCAGCCATGCCGCGCACGCCTTCCTCCCGTCGCCGTTCGAGGAAGCGGCCATCCTGACGGTGGACGCGGTCGGCGAGTGGACGTGCACCGGGTTCTTCCGCGGCGGCGCGAAGGACGGCCGCGCTTTCGTCGATCCGGTGGACGTCGTGCCGTTTCCGCACTCGCTCGGCCTGGCCTATTCCGCGTTCACCGCCTTCCTCGGCTTCCCGGTCAACGACGGCGAGTGCAGCACCATGGCGCTCGCGGCCTTCGGCGCGCCCCGCTACGCCGACGCCGTGCGTGAAGTGATCCCGGCGCAGCCCGACGGGACCTACCGCGTCGATCTCTCCTTCTTCGACTTCAGCAATTGGGAAGGAGTGCCGATCACCCCCAAGTTCACGGAGCGCTTCGGCCTGCCCCGGCCATACGCGTCGCGGTTGCCATTCGACTGCTTGAGCGACGACCGCGGCTCCGTGGACGCGGACTCGCAGCGCTACGCCGACGTGGCGGCGAGCGTGCAGCTCGTGCTGGAAGAGCGCGTGCTCGCGCTGGCCCGCCTGGCGCGGGAGCGCACTGGCCTGCGCGACCTTTGCCTCGCCGGGGGCGTCGCCCTCAACTGCGTCGCCACGGGAAAACTCCTCGATTCCGGGATATTCGACCGCGTCTTCGTGCCGCCCGATCCCGGCGACGGGGGAGGCGCGATGGGCGCCGCGCTGTACGCCGATCTGCGGGCGACGGGCAAGCGCCGACCCGCGTCGCTTCACCCCTATTTCGGAAAACACTACGAGCTCGACGGCACCGCCGACATGGTGTCGCATCTGGATCCGACGCGCTGGAAAAAGTACGCGGGAGACGGGCAGCACGGGCGGGTCGACCGCCCTCTCCGCGCGACGCGCTGCGCCTCGATCGAGGAGACGGTGGCGCGCGCCGCCGAAGCGCTGGCGTCCGGGAAGATCGTGGGCTGGGTCCAGGGCCGCTTCGAGAACGGCCCGCGCGCCCTCGGCAACCGGTCGATCCTCGCGGACCCGTCGAATCTCGACACGGCGCGCCGCCTGAGCAAGGCGGTCAAAGGCCGCGCCGCGTTTCGGCCCTACGCGTGCGCCGTCGCCTCCGAAGACGCGGCCAAGATGTTCGAGCGTTCGGACGCCCCGACGGTGAAGTGGATGCAGGCCTCCCGCCAGGTCGCCGCCCCGGCGGCCGCGCGCGTGCGCGCCGCCCTCCATGTGGACCGCAGCACGCGGCCGCAGGTGTGCTCCGCCGCCGACAACCCCCGGTTCCACCGCCTGCTCCTCGAATTCGGACGCAAGTCCGGGCTTGCCGCGCTGCTCAACACGTCCTTCAACGAGAAGGGCAGCCCGATGGTCGCGTCTCCGAACGACGCCCTCCTGACGTTCGCGCGCACGGACATGGACATGCTGGTGATCGACGACCTGATCGTCGAGAGGGTCGGCTGATGTCCCGGCCGCTGCTCGCCCCGATCGGCGCCGCCGCGCTGACGTTTCGCGCGCTCTTGGGGACGTTCCGGCAGCAGCGCATCGGAAGCGTCTCCTGGTTCTCCGTCATCATCTTCCTCCTGGCGGTCTTGTTCGCCTTCCTCGCGGCGGCGCCGATACTCTCCCCGTTCGTCTACCCTCTCTTTTGACCATCGTGAACCACCTATCGGTAGTCCGCGCCGCCGCTCTCGCGTCCCTTCTTGGCGCCGCGGTGCCGGCCCTCGGCGGGGAGGGCAAGCCGTCCGGCGACACGACCATCTATTGGAACAACGATCTCGAGTTGATCGTCAAGACGCAGAAGTTGAAAGCGTCCCGCATGAAGAAAGTGGTCGAGCTGATGGGCCTGCGCCCCGGCATGGTCGTCGTCGACATCGGTGCGGGCTCCGGCCAGGCCACGCTGATGATGGCCCGGGCGATGTCCGGCCGCGGCGAGGTCTTCGCCACCGAGATCGACCCCAAGCTCGTCGAGCATATCGGCAAGGAGGCGGCGTCGGCCGGTCTCGCCAACGTGCGCCCGGCCCTCGTTCGACGCGCGGGTCTCGATGAGTTCTACTCCGCGCACCGCTTCGATCGCGCTCTCCTGTACCACGTCATCGCCAACCTCAAAGAGCCGGTGAAATACCTGCAGGACTTGCGTCGGACGTTCGCGCCGGGGGGCCGCCTCTTCATCTGCGACGAGGACCTCGGCAGCGACCTGGCCTTCCGCCGAGAGGATTTTTCCGATTACCCTGGGTTCCTCGCGGCCCTGGAGAAGGAGCCTCCCGGAAGCCCGCTTCGGTCGCTCGTGCTCGAGCGCGCCAAGGCGAACGCCGCGGCGCAGCCGGCGGACACGACCGTGCTCGGCCGCGCGGCCCTCTTCCATCTCAACGAAGCGTTGCTGCGCGCCGACTGGATTTCCTTTTTTCTCGAGGACGGGGAATTCAGCAAGGACGTCCGGTTTACGCCGGAGGAGCTCGATTATGCGCGGTGGCGTCTGCACCGCCTAAGGCTGGTGGGCGTGCCGGACAAGCGCAACATAGAGGAGCTGCCGCTCATCGATCATAAGCGGGCGTCCTTCCTCAACAAGCTGCTGGTCATCCAGCGCTTCCGGTCCTTTCTCGCGAGCGACGGCAGGCTCCCCTACTGGACGGGCGGAGAGAGCCAGCGCTGGCTCTCCGAGACTCAAGGCGTAGCGGCGATGCTGAAGAACGCCGGATACGACGTAGTCGAAACGCGCGAACTGCCTCCCTTCCAGCGGGTTTGGATCGCCGCGGACGGCGCCCGTCCGGCGCGCTGAATCTATCGTCAGCCGACGACGAGCCGGTTCGAGACAGCCCGGTGCGGGTTGAGCGGCCCGTCCGCGTAGGAATTCTTGCCGAACGGCAGCCGGGCCGGGTCGTAGAACTGCATCGCGACTTCGTCGGCGAAGAATCCCCCGCGCTCCGTCAGCGAAACGCATAGATCGGATTCCTCGACGAGGCCGAAGCGCTCCAGCTCCCGCACCCGTTCGCCGTAGACGTCCCGGAACTCCGAACCGCAAAACTGCCGGTAACGCTCCTTCGAGATGCCGTACGTCTTGATCGGCAGCACCGCCGATTTCCGCTGGCGATCTTCCCGCGTCTGGATCAAGCCGCGGTCGATCGGCAGCCTCCCGTCGTCGATCATCGAGTAGTACCGCTTCAGGGTACTGCCCGTGTTGAGGACCGTCCGATCGCCGAGATTGGACCACGAGGAAATCCCGATGCCGAGCACGTCGTAGAGACGGCAGCCGTAGTCCCGGAGATAGTACGAAATATGGCTGGGGCCGCGGGAATAGATGCGCCGGAAGTTCTCCTTGAAGCCGCGCGCTTCGGACACGACCTTGCCCAGAGCCTTCATCAAATAGACGTCCGCCAAGGAAGGGAAGGCTTCCGGCTGGCGCTCATACTGCACCTTCACGGGACCGACCTTGTCGCCGTGAGGCACGATGCGAAGGCGATACAACTGATACGCGTCGATGCCCGTCGCCAGGGCGGATTCCAAGGCAACGGCCCACGTCTCGGCGGTGCAGCCCGGAAACCCGTAGATGAGATCGATGGACAAGCTCCCGATGCCGGCCGTCTTTATCGCCTCGATCGCGTCCAGCGCCTGCCGCGCGTCGTGAGGGCGGCCCATGCGCTCGAGGACGCCGTCGTCCAAGGACTGCACGCCCATGCTGATTCGGTCGACTCCGAACGACGAAAGCAGCTTGAGGCGCTCCGCCCCATCGGCGCCCAACAGCGTCGCCGGCTCGGCCTCGACCGAGAATTGACGGCAGTCGGCCAGCTCAAAACGGGAGGTCAGCATCTCAAGAAACCGCCTCATCTGCTTGGGCGGCAGGAGCGTCGGCGTCCCTCCGCCGATCAGTATCGATCTGGGAGCGAAGCGGCCGCCGCCGAGACGGGACTTCCAGCGGTCCATCTCCACCTCGAGACGGTCCAAATACGCGTCCATCTCCGCGGGCGAATTCTGGAGGCTGACCACCCAGTGGCAGTAGTTGCAGCGCGACGGGCATTGCGGGATGTGGACGTAGAGGATGAAGCGATCCCGGTTCATCCACTCCAGTCCGTCCAGGATCGAGTCGTCCCGTTCGGGATACTGCGTCAACGGCGGATAATAGATGGACGGAAAGAAGAGATCGTTGCGAGGGAGGAGCCCCGCGTCCTTGAGGCCGTCCGGATCGAAGGACGCGAGCAGGGACCGTGCCTGGTCCAGCGTCCCTTGGCGCACTTTCACTAGTCGATGCCTCCCGAGGTCCGTCTAATGAGTATGCCTCGACGGTGGGATCAAGTCAAGGCCTCTGAATCGCAAGTCAGCAGCCCTTGAGGAGGCTCCGTTGAACCTTGCCGGACGGAGTCCTAGGAATCCGCTCGACCCACGCGAATTGCGCAGGTATTTTATACGATTCCAACCGTTCGCGCAGGAAAACCTTCAACTCCTCCTCCGTGGGCTTGCGGGCGCTAGGCGCCAGCTCCAGGAACGCTTTCGGAGCCTCGCCCGTGATGCCGTGCGGGTCGACCACGGCGACGCAAGCGCACTCCTCGATCGCCGGATGGGCCTTGAGCGCCAGCTCGATCTCCATCGGAGCGACCTTGAACCCGCCCACGTTGATGAGCTCCTCCTGCCTGCCCGTCAAGAACAAGAAGCCTTCGGCATCGACATAACCGATGTCGTTCGTCGCGAACCAGCCGTCCGCGTACGCCGTTCTCGTTCGCTCCGGATCACGCCAATAGCCCGCCGTGACCGTCTCTCCTCGCACCAAGATCCGCCCTGGACGGCCGGGCTCGGCCTCCTTTCGCGGCGTTTCCATGATCCGAATCTCCACGCCTGGAATCGGCCTGCCGACGGAGCCGCGGCGCCCCTGGAGATCGCCCCGCTCCGCGTGCGTGATCGAACCCGTCGTCTCCGTAGCGCCGTATGATTCGTAGAGCTTGGCTCCGGGAAGGAGCCTCGCCAGCCGCGCCTTGTCGACTTCCGGCATGGGCGCCGTCGCGGTTTCGATGTAGCGGAGCTGTCCCGCGAACTCCCGCAGGGCGTCTTCCGTGAGGCGGAACAAAGCCGCGATTCCCGCCGGCGCGCAGCAAAGCGCGTTGCCTCCGGCTTCCCGAAACGCGCGCAGAATATCGGCGGGCTGAAGTAAGCCGCGGACAAGGATCGCCGTCCCTCCCGTGAACAAGGTGAGGCGCAGCCGTCCGAGCCCATACCCGTGGCTGATCGGCACGGGGATGACGACCCGGTCGGATTCCGAGACTCCGAAAAGCCTGACATGAGCGTTCAGGAACGCGAGGATGTTCCGGGAAGACTGCGGAACGCCCTTCGGCGACCCCGTAGTGCCGGCCGTGAAGAGAATGTCCACGGGTTCATCGAACCCGACGGTCGCGGGTGGCCTGGGAGCCGCGACGCCCGAGTCGAGAGACTCCAGCGGCACGCTCCCCTGCCGCGGCCGGCCGCTCAGAGCGATCAGGGCCGGCTCCGTCTTGTCGATGATCCCCCGCAGGCGTTCGTCCGAGATGTCCTCGTCCACCGGAACCGCAGCCGCGCCGAGCAGATGGATCGCAAGATGGCCGAGGACGCAGCGCGGACTCGAATTCCCGGCGGAGAGCACGACGCGATCCCCCGGACGCACGCCTCGACGCAGGAGAAAACCCGCGGCGGCCTCGACGCGCGCCTTCATCTGCGCGTACGTCACGGTCTCCCCGCCGCAGACAATCGCCGGGCGGTCGGGAGCCGCGGCGGCCCAGTCGAGGACCTTGGAGGCGACTGCCGGCATCAGCTTGGTTCGCGAGCCCATGATGCGGCCTAGACCGACGCGGCCCCCTTCTCCTTCAAGATGCGCTTGATGTCAGAAAGCTTGCCGATCCGGATCACGTCGTTAGGTCGAAGCTTGACTCGGTAGGCGGACTCGATGGCGGCGACCAGCTTGATGTGACCTACGGAATCCCAACCGTCGATCGTGCCGGGGCCGTCGTCGTCGGTGATGGGAAGCCCGGGACGCACGGCCAGCGTCTTTCGGACCAGCTCCTCGAGCGTCAAGGAGTCACCAATGCGTCTCGCTCAGCGACGCCGCGTCGATCGCCATCTCGGCCTTTCCCAGGAAGGTCAGACATACGTCGCTCGCGGCGCCCATGAGCCCGCCCGCCCGGGCGTCGCGGTAATGGCGCTCCAGCGGAAATTCCTGGCGCAAGGCGTTCCCGCCGCAGATGCGGATGGCGTCCGACGCCATTTGGGGCGCGGTTTCGCCGATCAAGTATTTCGCGCGGTAGACCGCCTTGTTCGTCTCCGGGTCGCCGGGTTTGCGCGACACGCGTTCGGCGGCATCGTAGACGACCAGACGCGCGGCCTCGAGAGCGACGCTCAGCTTTCCGACCTCGTGCTGGATGATCGGATCGTGGGACTGCGGGCGGTCTTCCCCGGCTTTTCGGCGATCCGAGAGATACCCGGTGACGAACTCGAGAATCGAGTCGCAGATCCCGAGATATACTCCGTTGATTCCGGCCACGGCCCAATGGGGACGCCTGGCCAAATACGGGACGGCGGTTCCGGCCACGCCCGCCAATAGCGCCTGCGCCGAAACCGCGCAGTCCTTCAGCAGCAGGTCGTTGGAGACCGTCGCGCGCATCGCCCTGGAATTCCAGTTCCTGCGGACCGACAGGCCTTTCGTCTTGGCTCCGACGATGAAATACGACGCGCGGGGCTTGATCGTGTCGCCTTCCTCCGTGGCGGCGACAAGGTAATGGTCCGCATGCCCCGCCATGGACACGAACGACTTTTCTCCGTTCAACACAAATCTGTCGCCCGACCTGCGGAAACGAGTCCGCGCTCGACTGGGCCGAAAGCCCGTCGCGAGCTCCGATGTCGCCGAAGCCACGATCTCCTGCTTGCGAGCGATGCGCTCGCAAAAGCGCCGGCTATTGCGCGAGACGCTCCGCGCCGCCGCTCCGAGCGTCCCCTCGGCGTCGAACGCGGCCAGCCCCCCCATCGCGATGCTATGCTGCGCGAAATTGAGGGCCGTGGAGGCGTCGCCGCGCGCAAGTCGCTCGAGCGCCATCGTATAGCAAAGGAAATCGGCGCCCAATCCTCCCCATGCCCGCGGAAGGACCATTCCCATCAACTTCACTTTCTTGAGGTCTTGGAAGTTTCGCGCGGGGAATTGAGCGGCCTCGTCGTAACCCGCCGCCCGGGCGCGAAATGCCCTCTCCATCGCCCCGCACGCATCGACGACCGCCTGCTGGCCCCCGCTGAGACCGAATGCCATCGCTATCGTCCGCCCGCGTCTACGAAGATGTCCACGATGTCGGTCGGCGAGTAATCGAACTCGGAGTCGAGACGGTATCCCGCGGACTCGAACTCCGGGAGTCTCGCCTGCGGAGCCTTCGCCCGCTTGAGATGCGCGGCGAATCGCCTCTGGACCAGGATTTCATTGAGCCTATGAATGAGCGAGTCGTAGTGGGGGCTGCGCGGCTGAGGATCCTTGTAGGACGATCTGATGAACAACAACAGCCATTCGGCCACCTTCTTTTGGACGGGTCGAAACGCGTACTCGGGCTTGAACGATCGTCCGTCCGGCGTCAGGAAATCTTTATAAAAATCGTCGGAAAAGACGATGCGGTTGATGCGAGCCGCCGCATCGAGCGCCTCTCCTTCCTTTCCCGGCTTCTCGTAATAGCGCCGGTACGGGCTGCCCGGAGGATCCTTGGAAAGCTCGCGTTCAATGGCGGATGGGTCCGGAATCTCGGCCGCAGTGACGGGAACAGGAAGACGCGCCGTCAAAAATACCAACTTGCCGCCGGGATTCAGTCGTTCGCGAAGCCTGCGGATGAAATTCACGCGGTCGTCCAGGTACTGATATACATTCGACATGAGGACGATGTCGTAGCGGTGACGCAGATAGAAAGGGTCGATCCCCTTCGAGGAAACCAGAACGGGCCGAAGGTTCGAATACCCTCGACGCTTCGCTTCGGCTTCGACGTGGCGCAGGGCTTTTTCTTGGATATCCGTGGCGAACACCTCGCCGGTGCTCCCAAGCCGCCTGGCGAATTCGTAGGCATACTGCCCGGAGCCTGTTCCCACGTCGAGGACGGTCATGCCCGGCTTCGTAACGAGCGCATCCATCAATTCCTTGAACCTGGCGAACTCCGTATGGAGCCGCTCCCCCTCGGCCACGTCCATCGTGAAATCCGTCTGAAACAGAACATCTTCCGGCTTCGGCGGCGCGGCGAAAATGGGGGGGACGCCGACCGTCAGGAAAACGAGAATCGCCCGGCCGAGACTGATCATGTCGATGTTTGAGAAGCGAATACGATACGCGGAAATTTCAATTTAATATAATCGCCCGGTTCAGTCAATCGACGGAAACTGGGGATTCCAAATGTTCAATGCCTATGCCTTGGCGGCCGTCTCCGTGCTGGCCGCGCTGCTGTCTCCCGCCCGAGCGGCCTCCGCTGAACGGGACTCCAAAAAGGAACTGCGTGAGATCACCTTCCGCCTGAATTTCATTCCCGGCCCGGAGCACAGCTACCTGTATTATGGGATGGAGAAGGGGGTGTTCGCGAAGGCGGGCCTGAAGCTCAACATTCTTTCCGGGATGGGCTCCTCCCTGTCCGCCAAGCTGGTCGGTACCGGAAACGAGGACGCGGGACTCATGACGGCGGACTACGTCCTGATGGGCCTCTCGAAGGAACTGCGCCTCAAATCGGTAGCCACGCTGTTCCATCAGAGCATCGCGGTAGTCTCGTCCGTCTCCTCGAAGAACATCCGCACGCTGAAGGACCTTTACGGCAAGCGCTTAGGCGTCACCCTCGAAAGCACGACCTATCCGCAGTGGCAAGGCATCTGCAAACTCCAAGGAATCGACCGCAGCAAGATTAAGGAGATTCCGATCACCCCCGGACTCGCGGGGAGGATGCTCGCGGCGGACGAGATCGACGCGTACGTAGGATTCGCGGCGGCGGAATCGTTGGCGCTGCGCGGGCAGGGCATCGCGGTCCACGAGATCCGGTTCGCCGACCACGGTATCGACATGTACGGGATGACGCTCGCGGTCGGGCCGAAGCTGATGGACGACAGGGAAACGGTGCGCAACCTCCGCAACGCGGTCATCGAGTCATTGGCCCTCGCTCAAGCAGACCCGGAAGCCGCCGTGACGGCGCTGCGTACGGGGTCGGCCACCGAGAAGGGATTCGGCGACGTCGAAAGGTTCCGCGCGTTCCTGGGGTGGGTCTTCGATGAAAAATCGAGCAAGCTGGGGATCGGCTATCAGACTCCCCAGGGATGGAAGACGACCGCCGAGACCATCCGGGCTCTCGGGCAGCTGGACGACGTCTCCGTCTATAAGAACGCGTTTTGGGAAGACAAGCCCGGATCCTGAATCCGCGTTAGCGCGGCTGGAAGACCGACATCTGGAGAAAGGGAGCGAGGTCGTGCTTTTTCTCCAGCTGATATCCGGCCGCTTCGAATTCCCGCCGAACCGGGTCCTTCTCCCGCTGCCAGGCTCCTTCGGGAGACGACGCCAAATAGGGGGACCGGCCGCCGCTCGCGAGGTGCTTGCGGAATCTCTGGATCATCAGCAGCTTGTTTAGGTGCTGGAGGCCCATGTACTCCGAATAGCGCATCAGCGGCACGTTCACGTTGGGCAAGCCCTCGCTCTGCAGGAGATGCAGCTGCCACATCGCATGAGTCCTCTCTTCGGGCGTGAACGACACGTCCTTGCGGAAGCCGCCGCCATCGACAAAATGCAGAAAGAAGGAGGGCTCCGATAGGAGCCGGTTGAGCGAGAAAATCGCCGCGCGCGACAGCATCTCGTTGTCCCGCTTCTCGTCGCCGGTCTTCTGAAGCCTCGGCAGCAGCGCCCGCAGCTCGCGTCCGAACGGGGATTCGGCCGGCTCCCGCATGAGCTCGGTGACGAAACCCTTCATGTCGACGAAATCCTCCCGAGTGAACATCGCCGGCTGGTACTCCTCGGTCACGACCGCCACGCGCCCCTTCGGCGTCAGCTGATTTCGGATCTGCGCGAAATACGTCTCGCGGTCGCGAATGAACCAGAGCACCCGATACACCAAGACGAGATCGTATCGATGGGCGCCGTAGAAGGCGTCGACTCCAGACGTCGACACCAGCACGGCATGAACGTTTGACAGGCCTTGGAGCTTCGCCTGCTTCCGCATGTGCTCCACGTACTCCGGCACGACTTCGGTGGCGAAGACCTCTCCCTGGCCCTTTAGCCTCTCGGCGATCTTGAACGCCGGAAGCCCGGGACCCGCGCCGATGTCCAAGACCGTCTGGCCCGGCTTGAGGTCCAGGCGGTCGAGCACCCTCTCGATTTCCGGGCGGCGGATATCCTGAGACTCGATGAAGGATTCAAGCTCCGTCTTCTGCGCGGCGGCGCAAGGCGCGGCGGCGAGAAGGAATCCGACGAGCGGCGCGATCATGGCTGCCTCTTGAACTCGAGCATGTAATGATACGGCAGCACGGCATGGCTCCTGACGAACCGCAAGCCGGCGGATTCCATGGTCGACACCGTCTCATCCTCCGAGGCGAAGAGATTGTACTCGTTGCGAAAGCGGTCCATCACGGCGCGCGCCCTCAGAAAGCCCATTAAGATGATCCGGTTCAGCGCCCTCAGCGCCAAGCGCTCGTCCTTCGAGAGCGGCCGGCCGTTCTCGATGCTTCTCTTGCCGGAGTAGAGTTCCATGACTAGCCTTTGAGCCAGCCGTTGATCCATTGGATGAACGAACTGCTTGTTGAGCGATCGCAGCCCGCTTCTTTTTTGCGAATAGTAGTCCGCCGTGTCGACGAAAAGCCGCGGATCCGCGAGCATGGCGTTGATTTCGCCGACGAACGCCGTGAGCGTCTCCGCGGCGGGTTCTTCCCCCGCGCGGGCGCGCATGGACGACAGGACGCCCTCGCTGAAGCGATGCAGGATGGGATGGTCCGACGGAGTCGTCGCCAAGACTCTGGAGGTCTCGTCGAAACGGGCGAACTCGTATTCCGTGAAATCGGGGTCATATCTTCGGTTGATGACGTATAGACGCCCCGAGCCCTTGGCGAGAGCGGGCGCCAGGGCGGCGAAGTACTCCTTGGGCCGATCGAGAAGCTCGTAGACGTTGGAGAGCAATATCACGTCGAAGCTCTGCTTCAAATAGAACGGGTCGACGCCGCTCGCGGTCACGAGGACCGGGACCAGGACCGGCAGCCCCGCCTCCACTCCCTTTCGCTTGAGAAGCTCCACCATTACTGGGTCGACGTCGGTAGCGTACACGCGGCCCTCGCCTTTCAGCGCGCGAGCGAGCGGCAGGGCGAAGATGCCGGTGCCGGCGCCGATGTCCGCGATCGTCATCCCGGGCTTGGGCTCAATCCGCTCGAGGACTTCGGGCGCGCGCATCAGCCCGGCCTGCACGTCCAGCATCTGGACCTTGCCCTCTTCGGACCGGCCGCGCGCCATGAACCACGCGTCGATGCCCACGGGCTCCAGAGGCACCGTGCGCACGTCCACCTTGGAGCCGCGCACGGTGACGAGAAGATAGTGCGGGAACGAGCCGGGCGACTTATCGCTGTAGCCGCATCCTCCGCTTCCGGTGGTCACATAGCCGACGCCGTCGTCGGTCGCGGCGTCGAGGACATGCTGGCCGGCGCCGAAGACGTACCGGACCTTGCCCGTGAAGGACGAGTGCACGTCGTCGCGCCAGCGGGGGTCCGCGCGGATGATCCAAGCCGGCTTGTGCATCGCGACGAACACGTTCTCGTGCGCCGATGACGCCAGGGTCCTCTTCAGGAACTCCAGCTGGGCGCCGTCGACGACGCCCCGGAGCCTCAAGTCCGTCCGGTTGTGATACTCCGAATCGAGAAGGACGAACAGGCTGTTCTTGTGCTCGAAGGAGCGATACCGCGCCTTATGCCGCTTTAGGAACGCGCGCTCGGCGGCCTCGACGTTGTTGGGCGGGATGCTCCGGCCGCCGGGAACGTCGTAGACCGGGACGCCCAGCGTCGCCGCGATCCGGTCGAACTCCCGCCATCGGGCCTCGATCGCCTCCGCCGGCAAGCGGACGTTCCGTCGGACGGCGCGCGCGGCGTCGTGGACGGGCTCCATCTCCTCGGCGCTCTCCCCCACGGCGTCCACCATGTCCCCCAGGAGCAGCACGAATTCGGGGCGATGGGACTTCATCGACTCGACCGCCTTCGCGAAGCCTTCCGGTCCGCACATCCCGAGGTGGGCGCATCCCATCACCGCGAAGGTGAACTCCGAGCCGGAGTTCCCCTCGGCGCGCGCGGTTGGCGAAAGGGCGAGGAGCAGCGCAGCCAGGAGCGGGGTCACGGAGCGCGCTTGAACTCGAGCATATAGTGATACGGCATCACGTCGTGGTCCCGCACGAACTCATATCCCGCGCTCTTCATGATCTCAATCGTCTTCTTGGAGACGATCAGCAGGTTGTACTCGTTGCGGAACCGCTCGATCATCACGCGAGTTCGGAGGAATCCCATGAGCACGATGCGATTGAGCACCCGCAGAGTGACCGCGTCATCCTCGGATAGAGGAGGGCCGTCCGCGTCGAGCGCTCCGTGCAGGTCGAGCTCCATGACGAGCTGCTGCGCCAGTCGCTGGTCCATCGGATGCACGAACTGCTGGCTCAAACTCCGGCTGCCTCCGCGCTTGCGGGCATAGTAGTCCGCGACGTCGTTGAACAATCGGCGGTCGGACAGCATCCCGTTGAGGCTCCGGACGAACTCGCCGCGGACCGCGGGCGGAGGCTCCGCCCCGGCGGAATCCCGAAGGTGGGATTGCGCCGCGGGCCCGAGTCGCCGATAGACCGGATGGTCGGCCGCCGCGGCCGCGAGCGACCGGAACGTCTCCTCCATCTTGGGGAACTCGTATTCCGTGAAGTCGGGCTCGTGCCGGCGGTTCACGATGTAGACGCGGCCGGTCCCCGCGGTCAGCCGCGGCGCCAAGGCTTTGAAGTACTCGCGGGGATTGGAGATGAGCTCGAACACGCTCGACAGGAACACCACGTCGAAGGTCCGGCTCAAGTAGAACGGATCGAGCCCCTCCGGCTTGACGAGGACCGGTTCGAGCGTCTTGAGTCCCTCCTCGCGCGCGCGGCGGCCGACCTGCTCGATCATGACCGGATCGACGTCCGTGGCGTAGACCTTGCCGCGCCCCTTGAGCGCGCGCGCGAGCGGGAAGGCGAAGACGCCGGTGCCGGCGCCGATGTCGACGACCGACATGCCGGGCCGAACGCCGATGCTTTCGACCACCGCGGGCACCTTGAGCATCGTGATGCGGAACGGCAGGTCGAGGTCCACCGACTTACCCTCCGCCGTCCGCGCTCGGGGGAGATGCCACGCCTCGAGCGGCGGGGCCTCAAGCGGCACGACGCGGACGTCGGTCTTGCCGCCCCGAACGGTGACGACCAAGAAATGAGGGAAGGACGTCGGCACCTTCGCGTTGTAGCCGCATCCGGCGCCCGCCGTCGCCACGTACCCGACGTCGTCCTGCTCCAGGGATTGAAGCGTATGAAAGCCCGCCCCGAAGACGTAGCGCGCCTTTCCCTTCAGCAGAGGATGGACGTCCTCCTGCCAACGGCTGTCGTCGCGGATCATCCACGCGGCCTTGTGCACCGCGACGAAGACGTTATCGTAGCGCGAGACGTCCGCCATCGACCGCTGGAGGAAGGCCCGCTGCTCGCCGTCGATGAGCCCCCGCTGACGCAGGTCGGACCGATCGTGCGACTCCGAGTCGAGGAGGACAAACAGGCTGTTCTTGTGCTCGAAGGAGCCGTACCGCGACGCGAACCGCTTCAAGAACTGCTCTTGCGCCGGCGCGACGTTGTTGGCGGGAATCTCGCGGCCGCCCGGAACGCCGTGTATGGGCGCGCCGATCTTGGACGCGATGCGGTCGAACTCGCGCCAGCGCGCGGCCAGCGCTTCGGGCGGCAATCGGACGCCCTTCCGGATCGCTCGCGACGCGTCGTGGCTCGGCTCCATCTCATCGGCAGCCTCCCCGACCGCGTCCACCATGTCTCCCAAGAACAGCGCGAAGGCGGGACGGTAGGAGCGCATCGCCTCCGCCGCCTTTTCCAGCGTCTCTGGACCGCAAAGGCCCAGATGCGCGCACCCCATGACGACGAAGGTAAACTCTCTGTCCTTGCCTTCGCCGAAGGCGGAGGCGGAGGCGGAGAAGAGCAGGGGAAGGACGACTAGGCGCCGCCACATGCGCCCGCGCGGGACGGCTAGGCGCATGCGTGTTTGGCCGTCTTCTCCTTGCGATGCGGGTTCAGCGGACCGTCCGCGTACGAAGCCGGCGGGAACGGCGCGTACTCGGGATGATAAAACTGGAGGCAGGTCTCGTCGGCGAAGAACCTTCCCTTGCGAGTGAGCGCGATCCGATCGGCGCTCTCTTCGAGCAAGTCGAACCTCTTGAGCGCCGCGATCTCGGCGGCGAAGACGTCCTCGAGGCGCGCCCCCATGGACTCCGCGAAATGCTCTTTCCCGACCTCGGCGCGGTTCTTCAAGGGTCCGACGACCCGCCGGCGCAGCTCCTCGTCGCGGGTGCGCACCTTGCCGCGCGCGATCGGGATCTGCCCACGCTCGACGCGCTCGCAATAGTCCTCGGCGTCGCTGCAGACGTTGATGCCCAGCCGGTCTTGGAGGGTCGTGATCGCCGACACGCCGACGCCGATGGTGTCGGAAAGCCGGCAGCAGCGCAGATCGGTGTAGACTGAAATATTCTCCTTCGTCTTGTAGAAGAGCCGGGCCTGTTCCTTGTCGTCGCGCTGGGCGTCCTGCGCGAGAAGGCGGCCCGCCTCCTTCATTGTCATCACGCGCTCGAAGTCGGGGAATTCCTCCGGCTTCTTCGACGCCCAGTCCCGGATGACCCCGGGCTGCAGCGCCGTCGGAACGATCCGCAATCGATACATCTCCATGGAGTCGGGAGACAACGACAGGGCCGTCCGCACGGTGTCGATCCACGTTTCGAGCGTTTGTCCGGGCAGCCCGTAGATCAGGTCGAGGGACACATCCCCGAAGCCGGCGGCGCGAACGGCGCGCACGGCCGCGGCGGCCTCGTCGCTCGTGTGGGCGCGATTCATCCGCTTCAGGATACTGTCGTCGAACGACTGCGCCCCGATCACGATGCGATCCACTCCGTGGGCCTTGAGGATCGAGAGGCGCCGCGCGCCGTCCTCCGCGAGCAGCGTGGAGGGATCGGTGTCGATCGTGAATTGCCGGCAGGATTCGAGTTCCAATACCGCTTCCAGGCCCGACAACAGCCCTTCGAGGTTCTCCGGCGTGAGGCACGTCGCCGTTCCGCCGCCGATGCAAACAGACTCGACCGGGATCTTCCTCAGCCCCAGGCGCGCGGCCCAAAGGCCGAATTCCTTGGCGATCGCCGCGACGTAGCGCGCCTCCAGCGAAGGGTCCCGCTTCGTTTGCATGACGAAATGGCAGAAGTGGCAGCGGTTGAGGCAGAAAGGGATGTGGACATATGCCACGATCGGGTTTCCGGAAGGGCCGTCGATGCCGTCGAAAAAGGGACCCTCGCCCATTTCCATATACATCGTCTTCGGCGGATAGTGGATGGACGGGTAATATTCGCCGCCGCGAGGCAGAAAGCCCGCCGCGATGAGGCCGGGCAGGTCTAGGTCGCGGACGTTCGCACGCGCTCTCTCGATGCACTCCTTGGAATTCTGCATATCGGGGCGTTTACGGCGTGTCCTCGAAGTATTGCACTTGATTACCGACGGTGTCAATCCTCGCCGCGAGAGCCGGCCTTGTGGCCAAAACACTTACCTGCTATACTCGAAAAACGGCTGGTAATACCGGAGGAAACGTGCGGAAACCCATCATTCGCCGCAATCCCGTCGTCCTGGCTGTGGCGCTGTCCAGCATCCTGTCGACCGCTTTCGCCGCCGAACCGGCCGCACCGGCCGACAACGACCAATTTGCCTTTTCCCGCCTAGAGAAGACGGTGCCGCTGTCGGGCGAACAGCCGTCGAAGATCCGGACCATTTGCGAGCGCGCCGTCCCCGGCATCGCCGCCTTGAAAGCAGAGCACGCGAGCCTCCTGACGCGGCAAAGCGAGGCGATCATGACGGCCGATTGGGCCGCGTTTTCGAAGCTCTATCCGTCCAATACCAAGGGCCGCGCGATCGTCCGGTTCCTGCAAACGTTCCCGAAGGCCGAAGAGGCCGGGGTGACCGCCGCCAAGACCGCGCTGTCGGCGATGCTGCCCAGAGCCAAGGAACTCCAGGCCGCTATCCGGGACGTCGACGCGCGCCTCGCGGCGGCCATCGACGCGCGGGACTCCGCGATCGCGGCGGTCCTGCGGGAGGACCAGAAGAAGGCGTTCGAGGGATTCCGCGCGTCCATGAAGCACGAGCGCGAGGCCGCCCGAATCGAATCGCTGATCCGCGCCTGGGCGAAACATCCCGCGGTCGCGTGGCCCGCCGAACGGCTGGCGCTCGTCGGACGGCTGGATGCCGATTTATTCTCCGCCTGGAGCCGTGCTTGGAAAGCCAAGGACATTGCCGCCTTCGAGTCCCTGCTCCACCCGAAGTTCGAAGGAACGCTCGCGTCGGAGCCGGGCGTCCTTCAAGACGACGGCTTGTTCCAGCGCCGCGCGGCCGCGCCGGCTCCCGCGGAAAACGCGGCGGCCGCGGCGGCGCGCGCCAAGACACTGCTCGACCGGTTCTCGACCGTCGAGGCCGTCGACGTGGACCTGCTGCAGATCGACGACAAGGACGGCGCGGCGACCGTCAACGGACGGCTCTCGGTCCGCGGCCGCGACGCCGGCGGAAAGCGCGTCGAGTTCTACGCGCTGGCCGACGTGGAGACCGCCCCCGTCGCCGGCAAGGAGCGCATGCGCGGCCTCCGGCTGCGGGAGGGAATGTGGATCGCCTCCGCGGCGACGGAGCCCGTGTTCGAGGATCGCACGCGCGCGGCCGGCCTCGACAAGCTTCCGGTCTACGTCCGCAACGAGGCGATTCGGCGCGGCGGCTACGCCCTGGCGATGAGCGACTACGACGGCGACGGCTGCGTCGACATGTACGCGGGAACCGAGGGTCCCGGGCAGTTGCTCAAAGGCGACTGCAAAGGCGGCTTCGCCGACGTGACCAAGAGCGCGGGCCTGGGCGACGACAGGCTCGTCAAGTCGGCGGTCTTCGCGGACTTCAACGGCGACGGACGCCAGGACCTGCTCGTGGTCCGCTTCGAGTACAGCCCGACGAAGCAACTCGCTCTCTACGAGGGACGGCCCGGCGGCAAGTTCCGCCGCGCCAAGGAGTTCGACTTCGCCGGATTCGCCCACTACGACTACTCGCTGCCGATGCCGATCGCGGTCGGCGACTTCAACGGGGACCGGAAGCTGGACTTCTACGTCGGATTCCCCGGAAAGCTCGACTTTACGACGATGGCGTTCGAGGACGGGAAGGTCGCGTCGAGCGCCCGCAACCGCTATAACGGGCATCCGCAGGGCCTCTTCTTCGGCAAGGGCGGATTTGCGTTCGAGGACAAGACCGACTATGCGCTCTACCGCGACGCCTCGTACGCGCAGCGCATGAAGACGATCGCGCTCTACCCTCACTCGGCCGTGGCGTTCGACATGAACGGGGACGGCAAGCAGGACCTGTTCGTCGTCGACGACCGCATGAACCCGAGCCCCGTGTTCCGCAACAACGGCGACGGCACTTTCGAACAGGTCGCCGAGCGCGTCGGCATCGACCATCCCCAATGGGGCATGTCGGTCGCGGTGGGCGATTTCTCGAACCGCGGCGTCGCGGACCTCTACGTCACGAATATCAACTTCCGAGAGACCATGGCGTTCAACTCCACGGACGGCAACCGCTTCTATCGCAACCGCGGCGACGGCACGTACGAGGACGCCTCCGAGAAATCCGGGCTCCGCTTCGTCGGCGAGGCCCCGGGCGGCGCGACCGCCGTCGACTTCGACAACGACGGGCGGCAGGACCTCTTCGTCGTCAACGGGCTGTGGACCGGCGCGGGCGACAAGCGCATCACGGCGGAGTACCTCCTGGCATGGCAGGGCATGCGCGTGTCGAAGGTCATCCACGAGACGCTGGGCATGAAGTCCCCGCTTGTCGAGGACGTCGCTCTCGCCATCAACGACGTCGACCTCGGCGATTCGGGACAAGCCGTAATGCGGCTCCTCAAGGACGCGCGGGACGAACAGGGCCGACCGCGGTTTTCCCTCGGCGGACACCAGCGCAACCGGCTATTTAGAAACAACGGCGACGGGACGTTCACGGACGTCTCCTATGTGTCGGGACTTGACGCCGCCGCCGACGGCTACGTCGCCGCGGTCGCGGACGTATTCGGCGACGGCGGGCAGGACCTCGTGCTCCGCAACGCAGACCCCGGGACGCCCGAGCACACCTTCGCGCCGCTGCAGCTTTTCAAGAACAACGCGGCGAAGGGCCGCAAGCACCTCAGCCTCCGCCTCGTCGGCGTCGAGAGCAACCCCGACGCCATCGGCGCGCAGGCGACCGTCGTGGGCCGCGATGGACTCAAGCAGTACCGCGAGCTCATCGCCAACAACGGCGCGGCGCAGGACGAGCGCGCGATCCACTTCGGCCTCGGCGCGACGGACGGCGTCAAGACGCTGGCCGTACGCTGGCCTTCCGGAAAGACGCAGACGTTCGAGGACGTCGCCGCGGGAGCCTACCGCCTGAAGGAGGGCGGGACGCTCGAGCGGGACAGATCCCGCTTCCCGAAGACGGCCCTCAACCGCTAGGCGGTCACTTCGACTTCTTTCGCAGCAGGATGATCCCGGGGAAGGCTCGGTCGAACGTCTTTCCCCACAGCGGCGGATAGCGCGCCGACTTCTTCTCCACGGCCGCGAGCTCGTACGCGGCGGCCAACCGGGAACTCATCGGATCGCCCCAGCATTCTTCCGTGCCGATCAAGAGCTCCTGGGCCTTGAGTCCCGCCGCCTTGGCGACGGCGGCCGCTCGCTCGTTGTAATGGATGCACCAGTCGGTCGGGAGCACGACGTCGGTGCCGTGATGCTCGACCTCGAAGCCCAAGCTTTCCGCCCGGCGGACGACGAACTCGTGCAGGAACTTGGAGCGATACAGCAGGAGGGCGCGTCCGCCCGCATTGAGATGGCGATCCAGGCCCTCGAGGATCGAGAGTGCGAGCGTCGTATGCGCGTCCAAGAGATCCGCGGTGGCGGCGCGATTCGTCATGACGTGCGCGATCTTGTACGGCGGGTTCGTCATGAACAGGTCCACCGTCTCGTCCTTTCCCACGACGGAGAAGGCGCCGGGATCCTTCAGGCTGACGAGCCGCAGGTCCAAGACGCCGCCCTCGACACCGAGCTTCTTCGCGTTCTCCCGCGTGTTCTTGATGGCGTCCGGATTGATGTCCGTCCCGATGATCTTCCTCGCGCCGAGCTTGGCGGCGTATATGGACATGATACCCGAACCCACGCCCAGATCCATGACGGTCTTGCCGGCGAAGAGTTCCTTGTGGGCCGCCAGGATCGGGAGGACGAGATCCTCCGCCTCGCACGGCTCGCCCGGCTCGCGGAAAGGGATCCCTGGATAGACCTCGATCTCCGCGCCGAGATGGGCGGAATGGTATCTCTGGAGCGTCTTGGACGGCTGCGCCCCGGCGGGATGTACCGCCGCCAGCAGGAGCGCGAGCGTCGGCAGGGTTCGCTTCATCGCCGGGATTATAGTTTACGTCCGTCCGCGGACGCCAGCGCGGCGCTCTCTCCGGTCAGCGACTCAAGGAAGGCGGCCAGCGCGGCCTTCTCCTCCGCGTTCATCGCGAACGCGTCCGCGTCCTTCCCCGCGGCCAGCGGCTCGGCGGCCGACTGGGAATAGAAGTCGAGGACTTGGCCGATCGTGGCGAGACTGCCGTTGTGCAGATACGGGGCGGTTCGCGCGACGTCGCGCAGGGTCGGCGTCTTCACGCGCGGGCCCCTCGGAGGGGCGGACGGCTTTCCCGCCGCGGCGGGATCGCGGTTGGCGAACGCCGGATAGCAGCGATGGTTCATCTTCTCGTCGCTGAATGTCGGCGCCGGATGGCATTGAGCGCACTGAAACTTCCCGAAAAAGAGCTCCCGCCCGCGGCGCGCGAGCGGACCGAGGGCCTCCTTTCGTCCGGCGGCGTAGCGGTCGTAGGCCGAATTGCCCGACAGCAGCGTGCGCTCGTAGGAGGCGATGGCCATCGAGACGTTGTGCCTCGTCGCGGGCCCTCCGAACGCCCCCAAGAAGCCGAGCCGGTACTCCGGAGCTCCGTTGAGGAACCGGAGGGCCGCCTCCCACGTGTTGTCCATCTCGCTGCGCCCTTCGAGCGGACCGCTCACTTGCTCCTCCAGGCTCGGGGCGCGGCCATCCCAAAACTGCCTCTTCCCGAACGCGCGGTTGACGAGAGTCGGCACGTTGCGCGTTCCCCTCGCCCCCCCGGCGCCGCGGGCGAACGTCTCGCCGTTCTGGAAGCTCTTCTCCGGCACGTGGCACGAGGAGCAGCTGACGGACCCGTCGCGCGAGAGCCGCTTCTCGAAGAATAGGCGCCTCCCGAGATCTACTTTCGCCTCGGTGAGCGGATTTCCGGGCGGGACCTGGGGGGCGGGCAGCCCCAAGGGGACGAGGAGATCCCAGGCGCGATCGGGCTCGGAGCCGGATCCCGTCGCGCGGAAGCACGCCGCGGAAAGCAGGGAAACGACGGCGGCCCCGCGAAGACGGGATCTCAAAGCCGCAGCTGCGCCTGCAGGGCGTCGATATCCGCGATGACGATCCCGCGCGCGCCGCGGCGAAGCCAGCCGCGGTTCTCGAAGTCCTTGAGCAGCCGCATCGCGGACTCGGGGGCCGCGCCGAGCATCTCGCCGATCTCCGTCTGCGTCAAGGGCAGCGTCAGGCCGAACTTGTGGTGGAGATAGAGAAGCGCCGCGGCCGCGCGCTTCTCGAGCGACTCGCGGGACATGAGGAGCGTGGTCTCCATGTAGTGCAGCCGCTGGCAGATCGCCTGAAGGATCTCGCGCGCCAACTCGGGGTAGCGGTCGATCAGCGCCTCGACCGCGGTCTTGGGGACGGCGGCGAGGATCGAGTCGCGCGTCGCCTGGATCTCGCTCGGGTAGTTGCGCCACGCGAGTGCCGGCAAGCCGAAGATGTCCCCGGGCGTCATCACCTCGATGCAGAGCCGGCTGCCCGTGAACCCGCATCGATTGACGCAGACGCGGCCCTCAAGGAGGACCCAGATGTCCTTTGCGGGCTCCCCGGCGTGGCAAAGGTACTGCCCCTTGGCGTAGGAGCGGACGGAGGCGGCATCGGCGACGGCGCGCTGCGCCTTGGCGGGCACGCGCTTGAGCAGGGGCGACTTCTCGCGCAGGAACGCCGCGAGCTCGGCAGGGTCGTCGTAGCCGTTCCGGGACGTCACGAACTCCGGATAGAGGCCCTTTCTCCTAGGCATCGCTGCGTCGATCATACCAAAGTTCCGCGCGCCGGACGCGACGGCCGATCCAGATCAGGAGGGTGTCCTGATCCAGATCATGGCGCGCGAGAGCCGCAAGACGCATGATTGGATGATGACACCATCGATCACGAGGTTTCCTCGCTTCGCCGTGCTGGCGACCCTATTGCTTCCCTTCGCCGATGCTCGTGCGGCCGACCGTCCGCTCCGCGTCGGGATGGCGATCCCGTCTTATGCCCATGGCGTCCTCTGGATCGCCAAGGACGGCGGGCACTTCAAGAATAACCGCATCGACGCGGAGGTCCTGGTGCTGCAAGGTTCCGCCGACGCGATGAAGCTTCTCATCGCCGGGAAAGTGGACGTCGTCCTAGCGGGCGGCGACGCTCTGATCAAAGCCGATCTCGCCGGAGCGGATTTGGCCGCGTTCGCCGGAATCGTCAACACGTTCTATCACCGGATCGTGAGCCGCAAGGACGTCCTTCAACCTTCCGACCTGCGGAACAAGACGATCGGGCTCCCGATCCTCGGAGGCCCTCAGGACATGGCCGTGCAGGTCGCGCTCAAGCGCTGGGGCTTGAGCTACGAGACCGACGTCAAGGTGCGCAACATGGGCGCCGAATACGCCAGGCTCGGCGCCGTGCACCGGGGACTCGTCGATGCCGTAACGTCCGACGCGACGCCCGGCACGCTCGCGAAGCTGGATCTCAAGGTGCTGGGAGACGTGCCGTCCTGGAACACGCCGTTTCCTTACATGATGGCCGCGGCGCGGCGCGAATTCCTGGACAAAAACGCGGCCTTGGCCGAATCCTTCCTGAGCTCCCTGCTCGAGGCGATGGAATACTACCGGACCCACGAAAAGGAAAGCCTCGCGATCCTGGCAAAGCACCTGTCGGCGGAGTCGGGCGCCGATGTCGATACCTCGGAATTGTATCGGCAGAACGGCCCGGCGACCTTTACGATCCCGCCGTATCCGGACCCGGCGGGATTCAAGACGGTCCTGGATTTCCTGGCGGAGAAGAACCCGAAGGCCGCGAAGGCCCGCCCGGAGGATTTCTTCACGAACGCATTTCTTGATCGAGCGACGGGACGGAGATCGACGGCGGGCTCGGGAGGCAAATAGACGATGCCGCGGCTGCGCGCCGTCGCGGATCGCTTCGGCGCGCCGCTCTCGTTTCTGTGCGTCCTCGCCCTCTGGGAAACATCCTGCCGCCTGCGATGGGTCAGCCCGGTCCTGTTGAGCGCTCCGTCTAGAATCGTCGCGTCCCTGGCGTCTCTAATGGGATCGGGCGCCCTCACGGGCGACCTCGCGGCGACGGCGTCCGCCCTCCTCTTGAGCCTGGCCATCGCTCTCGCCGCCGGAGGCGCCTTGGGGGTCGGCATGGGCTTGTCGCAGCCGACGTTCCGGCTGATCCACCCTTATCTCGTCTCGTTGAACGCCATTCCCAAGGTGGCGTTGATGCCGGTGCTCGTGCTGTGGTTCGGCCTCGGCCTGCCCCCGAAAGTGTTCCTCGGCGCCTTCATGGGCTCGTTCCCGATCGCCATGGCGGCCTACGGAGGCGTCCGAAGCCTCGAGTCCGACTTGCTGATGATGGCCCGTTCCTTCGGCGCGGGGCGGATGATGATCCTGCGGGAAGTGGTCTTGCCGGGCCTGCTTCCGCACGTGCTTCCCGCGCTCCGCGTCGCGGCCAACTACGCCCTGGTCGGAGTCCTGATCGTGGAGTTCTTCGCCGCGGACCGCGGCCTGGGATACCGGATCATCGTCTACTCCTCGAACTTCCAGACGGAGGCGTTCTTCGCGCTCCTCCTGCTCGTCGCGGCGATGGGCCTGGCCTGCGCCTCGACGGTCGGCTTCTTGGAGCGGCGTCTGGTACGCTGGCCCGGGGAGGAGCGGGCATGAGCCTTGTTATCCGGGATCTCTCCGTGCGTCGCGGCGACCTAGCGGTCATCGACCGGCTGGACCTCGAGATCGCCCCCGGCGAGTTCGTCGCGTTGACCGGTCCCTCCGGCTGCGGCAAGAGCACGCTGCTCAACGCGATCGCCGGGTTGGTCCCGCTTGCCGGAGGCGCGATAGAGGCCGAACGGGGATCGCTCGGCTGCGTATTTCAGAGGCCGATGCTGCTTCCATGGAGGACCGTGCTGGACAACGCCGCGTTCGGGCTCGAGTGCCGCGGCGCGTCGGTAGACGACGCGCGCTCCCGGGCGCGGACGTTTCTGGAGAAAGTCGGGCTCGGTCGATTCACCGGCTATTTCCCGAACGAGCTTTCCGAAGGGATGAAGCAGCGGCTCACGGTGGCTCGGGCCTTCCTGGTCGAACCCCGGCTGGTCCTCATGGACGAACCTTTCTCCTCCCTGGATGAGACGGCTCGCCGCGAGCTGCAAGACCTCGTGCTCGATCTTTGGGCTAAATCGAAATGCACGGTGCTGTTCGTCTCCCATTACTTAGAAGAGCTGGTCTACCTCGCCGACCGCGTCATCGTCCTCGGCCCCCGACCGACGACAGTGGTCAAGACCGTGCCCGTCCAGTTGCGTCGGCCTCGCGGGATCGGAAACGAAGGAATGCTGGGGCTGATGGAATCAGTCCAGCGCTGCCGTTAGC
The DNA here is from genome assembly GCA_016194745.1 of Elusimicrobiota bacterium. GTDB lineage: Bacteria > Elusimicrobiota > Elusimicrobia > UBA1565 > JACRDR01 > JACQBA01. The sequence goes on along the minus strand of JACQBA010000011.1, from coordinate 222,306 downwards.
GGCCCCGCTCTCACGACGCTCCCGCCGCATCGCGTCGGCGATACGCCGAAAGGAGTTCGGCTTCGCGCGCCGCCGTCAGTCCGGCCTTTAGCTCCTCCCCCTCCGTCGCGCGCCAATCCAGGACGTCGCGGACGGTACGGCTTAGCTCCCGTCGCTCGAGACCGGCTGCTTCGGCGGCCCGGCAATCAAAAGCGTCGTCCTGGCCCGGAATCCACAAGGGAATCTCCGTATAGGGAACGGCCCCTTGCTCCCGCAGGAATTCTTCGGAGACCCATTCGAGCCGGCTTGATAGCCCGGATGCCTCCGCGCACACGGAGAGAATCTTGTCCATCCGTATCTGCCGACCGCAGGCGTTGAAGGTCCCCCCCGCGCCGCGAACCGCCATCGCCACGGTCCACCGGGCCAAGTCGCGCGAGTCGATGACCTGCACGAGCCGTTCCGGCCGGCCGGGGGCCAGCACGACGCCGCCGCGCGCGAGCCGCAACGGCCAGTAGGTGAAGCGGTCCGTCGGGTCCCAGGGTCCCGCGATGAGGCCAGGCCGGATCACGAGCGCCCGCGGGCCGAACACCTCGCGCACCTGGACTTCGCACCCGGCCTTCAGAGGGCCGTACGACACGGGCGCCCGCTCGGCCGGCTCGGGGCCCGACCAGGACGAGACCTCGTCCGTCTCGGAGCAGTCGCGGGACCAGTCCGAATATACGGAGACGGTAGAGATGAAAACGTAAGTGGAAACGCTGCCGCGAAGCGCCTCGGCGCCGCGCCGTACGACGCTCGGGACGTATCCGCACGTGTCGATCGCGGCGTCCCAACGGCCGCCCTTCAAGACGCTCAGGTCCCCGGATCGATCCGCCGTAAGGCGGCGCACCCGAGGAAACAGCTCTCGGCCGGTCTTTCCGCGGTGCAGCAGCGTGACCTCGTCGCCGCGGGAAAGCGCCGCCTCAGCGATGTGGCGTCCCAAGAACTGCGTCCCGCCGATGATCAAAAGGCGCATAGAGTCTGACATCGCCTGACTAATCCCGATTTGACTTCCCCATTGCAGGCGGGTATAAGTATAATACCCCGCCAAAAAATGAATCTCAAAGAGAAAATCGACGCGTTCAAACTCAAGCTGGCCGCCTTCGACAAGAAGAAGCTCGGCATGATCTTCGGCGGCGTAGCGCTCGTCGCCGTCCTGGCCGTCATCGGCCTCAAGTTCGCGCGCCGCACTCCCGCGCCCGCGCCGCCTCCGCCGCCGGCTCCCCGCCCAGCACCGCCTCCGCCCGCGCCGAAGCCCGCGCCCGGAGAAGGGCCCGGCGCTCCCTCGGTCGCCAAGAGCACGGGCGCCGCGATGGCTCCGGCGGCTCCGACGAGAAAACCCGCCCCACTAGTCGACCGCGACCTCGAGCAGGAAGCGCGCCGCAAGAAGCTCGACGACGCGATCACGGCGTGCGCCAACGAGATCGGACTTTTCTGCAATTATCAAAGGAACAACGACTGGCTCGCCGTGAAGTGCCTGCGGGAACATGCGAGCCGACTGCTGCCGGCCTGCCGCGCGAAAGTCGACGCGATGCGCTCGGCGGCGGCGCCCTGATCCTCTAAGCCGCCCGCTCCAGCGCGGCGATCCTCTCGGGGATCGGCGGATGGGACGCGAACAACGCCAGCAGACTTCTCGGGCCGGCGATCTTCAGCGTATTGACCGCCCGGCTGTGGCTCATATCCACGCCCTCGGCGTTGCGCTGAAGCGACTTGAGAGCGGCGATCATGTTCCCGCGGCCCGCCAACTGCGCGCCGCCGGCGTCCGCCCGGAACTCGCGCCAGCGTGAGAACCACGCCACGACGATGGACCCCAAGATGCTGAATACGACCTCAAAGACCATCGTCAGCAGGTACCGCATCCAATACCGGCCCTCCTCCTTTTCCTGGTTCTGCGTGAGGAAGTAGGCGATGACGCGCGCGAGGAACATGACGAACGCGTTGACGACGCCTTGGATCAAGGTCATCGTAACCATGTCGCCGTTGGCGACGTGCGTGATCTCGTGGCCGAGCACCGCCTCGAGCTCCCGCCGGTCCATCGCGGCCAGGATCCCGGAGGACACCGCGACGAGCGCGCGGGCGCGCGTCGGGCCCGTGGCGAACGCGTTCACTTCCGGGCTGTCGTAGACGCCCACCTGGGGCATCTTGGGCAGGTTGGCCGCCTGCGCGAGCCGATGCACCATCTGGACGAGGTCGGCCTCGGCTCCGGTGGCGGACTGCGGGTCGATGACCTGCACGCCCATCATCCATTTCGCCATGATCCGCGACAATGCCAAGGAGATGAACGCGCCTCCCATGCCCCATACGAGGCAGAAGATCATGAGCTGGTTGTAGTCGATGCCCCGGGCGCTCAAGTACGGACGCACGCCCAGCAGCTGCAGCGATATCGAGATCGTCAGGACGACCAGGATGTTGACGGCGAGAAAAAGAACGATGCGTTTAGCCCATTGCATGGGGAGAGCCTCCGAGTATGTCCGATTCTATCAAAACCGACGATCCCCTAGCACCTTCAACGGAAGTATGAGGCGTTTCCCCTCGGATTTCAAGCGGCACCGCGAGTCTTCCTAGCCCCGCGGCTTGAAGCGCCCGGCGAAGGGATGAGGCTTGGTCGAGGGCGGCGGCGCCGGCGGAAGATCGTGGCGGCTGCCGGCGTAGTAGCGCTTCCAGAGCTTCGCGGGCTCCTCTCCCAGCGCGTAGCGCAAGGCGATGTACTTGTTGTAAATCGAATTAAGGACGGCGCCGCGGGAATGAAGGCGCCTGGCGGCCGGGAGGATCCGCTGCGGCAGGAGCTCGATGCGCCCCAATCGCTTCAGCCTCTTGCCGAACTCGATGTCCTCCATGATGGGGATCTCCGGAAACCCGCCCGATTCCGCGTAATTCGCGGCGGTCGTCGCCAGACCCTGGTCTCCGCACACGATCTGCCGCACACGGGTCCTCGTATTGCGCGTCCATGCCGCCAGCCTGAGTCCCGCGTCGTAACCGTACTCGACGGAAAAGGCGGTGGCGGCGAGAGGGGAGGAGCGGCTTTGAAGCCACGCCTTCTCGAGGCTCTCCTGCCAGTTGTTCGGCGGCTGCGTGTCGGCATGGAGGAAAAACAGGATATCGCCCTTCGCCTTCTGGGCTCCCGCGTGCAACTGCGCGCCGCGGTTCGGCGTCTGCAGCTCGATGAGGTGGTCGATCCACGGACGCGCCACGGCGACCGTATTATCGCGGCTCCCGCCGTCGACGAGGATGACCTCCATCGCCGCCGCGTCGGAGATCTCGCGCAGCCGCTTCAGGTTGGAGCCGACGCCCGCGCCCTCGTTCCAGGTCGGGATGACCACGGAGAACTTCATTTTGCGGACTTGAAGACGGCGCCAGCCTCCACCTTGGGGAAGAAATACGTCGATTTCTGCGGCAGCAGCCCGGCCCGCTCGACGGCCACGCGGATATCCCTCACGGCGACGGGCTTGACGAGGATCGCCAAGCCGCCGTTGCCGGAACCCCAGCGCGCTGCTTCCTTCGCGTCGTGCGTGTAGCGGATGAGATGGGGGTCCACTTTTTCGAACAGCCGCTTGGAGAGCCATTCGACGCCCAGTCGGCTGCGCACGCCCTTTCCGGTCGACGGCGACGGGACCGCGAGGGTGAACTCCTTCTTGCGGACCACGCCGAAGGCGAACGGCGACGGCGCGCGCCGGATCGCGTCCTGGAGCCGAGCCAGGGAGGAGACGCGCGTCAGCCGGCACAAGGAGCGGATCTGCGCCGGAACGCCGCCGCCTTCGTCCAAGACGCGGTGGGTCGGCAGGACCGCGAGGCCCGCGTCCTCCTCGGCGCATAGATAGCACATAATGGACCGCTCGCCGCTGCGGCGCGCGACCTCGAAGCGGTGATGCCCGTCGGCGATGAGCAGCGTCTTCGGCGCGAACGCGGCGGAGATCCCGGCGGCGACCGCGGGGTCCGAGATCCTCCACAGCCGCAGCGTCACTCCGTCGGGCGCCTTACCCCGGGCATCGGGCTCGCCCCGCACGATCCGCGCGAGCACGGACCTCAGGGAGGCGCGCGGGTCGGTATAGATGGCGAAGATCGGGCTCGTGTTGACCCCCAGCGCCGCGAGCAGTTTGAGCCGGTCCTTCTTCGGCTTCGACAGCGTCTTCTCGTGCGGGACGACGCGCCGCGCGCTCGACGGCGCCAGGCCCAGGGCCGCGAGGATCCCGGTGCGCCGCATCGGCCTGCCCGCCAACCGGAAGCGCTGCTCGAGGACGTAGAAGGCCGGCGCGGTATCTTGGATCAGCGTCCCGCCCTTCATCCAGCGGGTCCACGTTCGCGCGGCGCGGCGATACTTCGCGTCGGTCGTCCCGGCGGGAAGTTCTATATGGATCGTGTTCTCGCGTATCCGGCGCAGCCGCTTCGCCATGTCGGGCGCGATGACGTCGTACGGCGGGCAGAGGGCGCTGGTCAGCGGGACGCGCCTGGAATTGAATCGGATGCCTCGGAAGGGTTCGATGCGGAGCATTTTTCTATGGTCCCGAATTTTCGCCGACGTGTCAAGGCGGGCGAGCGTGCGGCCGGAAATTGCCTCGCTCCGGAAAAAGTTGGTACGATCACGGCCACCATGAGCGAGATCGAAGTCCCCACAGAACACCTTCACGAGGAGCTGCACCACGCCGCGCACGGCGGCGAACGCTGGATATCCTTCGTCGCGCTGAGCTCCGCCCTGCTCGCGGCCCTGGCCGCCGTGGCGGCGCTCATGGCGGGCCACCACGTCAACGAGGCCACGCTTGCGCGCATCCAGTCGTCCGACCAATGGTCGTATTTCCAAGCGAAGGGCGTGAAGGCGGCGGTGCTGGGCTCCAAGATGGAGATGCTCTCGGCATTGGGCAAAAAGGCCTCCGAGAAGGACGAGGAGAAGCTAAAGGAATACAAAGCCGAGCAGCAGGAGATCCAGGAGAAGGCAAAGCATCTCGAGCACGAATCGGAGGCGCATCTCGCGAGCCATACGCGCCTCGCGGGCGGAGTCACGATGTTCCAGATTGCCATCGCGCTCGGGGCCATCTCGGCGCTGACGAGACGGCGCCCCTTTTGGTACGTGAGCCTCCTGTTCGGCGTCGTCGGCATCGCGTTCCTCGCCCTCGGCGTCGGCGCGGGCGGACACTGATTTTTTCGGTTTCGCCGCGCATCCTAGCGTAGGCCGGGCGGGGCCGAAGACCCGCGCCGTTTGGTACACTATCGCGCGATGCGAATCTTGCTCTTCGGCGGAAGCTTCGATCCGCCGCACGCGGGACATGAGGCGCTGCTCCGCGCGGCCCTCAAAGCGGTGCGTCCCGACCGGACGTTGCTCATGCCGACGTGGCGCTCGCCGCTCAAAGCCGGCCACTCCGCGGCGGCATCCGACCGCCTGGCCATGACGCGGCTCCTGGCCTCCGCCTGCGGCGGCGCCTCGCGCGGCGTCCGCGCGGACGCCTTCGAGCTCGAGCGCGGCAAGACGACCTACACCTATCAGGCGCCCCGCCGGCTCCGGCGTCTTCATACGGGCGCCGAGATTTGGCTCCTCACCGGAAGCGACGCTGCCGCGTCGATCGGCCGCTGGAAGCGCCACGCCGAAGTGCGCGCTTCCTGCCGTTGGATCGTGGGGCGCCGGCCGGGCGGTTCCATCCCAGGGTCCCTTAAAGCGCAGGTCCTCCCGGGAGTGTTTCCGGACGTCTCCTCGACGATCCTCCGCGCGCGGCTGGTCGCCGGAATGGACGCGTCGGGATCGATTCCCAAACCGATACTCGGCTGCATCAGCCGCCGAGGGCTGTACGCCGCGGACATCCACGCGGACCTGCGGCGCGCCTTGGCCCCGGGGCGCTTCGCGCACACCTTGGCCGTCGCGCGGCTGGCGGTCTCGCTGGCCGAGCGCCACGGCCTGGACGCGGAGCGCGCGGCGCTGGCCGGACTCCTCCACGACGCCGGGCGGCGGTTCGATCCGGCGGGAGTCGCACGATACGCCGCCAACCGCCGCCTGCGGATCCCCGCCAAATCCGAGATCCTGAGCCGGAACCCGATGCTGGCCCACGCCTTCGTCAGCGAGGACCTCGCGCGCCGCCGCTACGGCGTGCGCGACCGCGACGTCCTGCAGGCCATCCGCCTCCACACTTTCGGCGCGCGGAGGATGTCGCCGCTCGCGCGGCTCCTGTACGTCGCCGACAGCGCGTCCGAGGACCGCGGTTTTCGGGAAGCGGCGAGGATTCGGCGGACCGCGGAGAAGGACCTCGACGCCGCGTTCCTCGAGGCGGTCCGCCTCAAGCTGCGCTGCGTGGTGGAGGGCGGTCAATGGCTCCATCCGGACGCCTCCGCCTTGTGGAACAGCGCCGTCGAATCCGCATGAACCGCCTATTCGTCGAGCGCTGCGTCGCGGGCGCCGGGATCCTCCTGTGCGCCGCCCTCGGCTACCTGCATCACGCCTCCGCGGCGGCGGACTGGAACCGCCCGACGGTGGCCCGCCTGCGCCTGCGCGGCGCCGCGGACGGCGCGCAAGCCAAGTATCTTCTCGTCTATTCCTGGAACCTGCGCGCGCTGAGCATCGTCCGCCTTTCAGAAAAGGACCCGGACCCGGCGCTCGACGGCGTCAGGGTCCTTCACGCGCGCGCCGAGCTGCCCGCGCGATTCGGACCCGCGCAGTCCCCGGAAGCCGTGAAGGCCTGGATCGACTCATGGCCGCGGGACGCCGGCTTCCTTCGCCGCCTACCCGGGCTCGCCTCCGCGGCGCGCCGCACGTCCTCCGGCCTCGGCCGCTACGAGTCGATCGCGCTCGCCCTGGAGGCGTACCGGCTGCGCTCGGACGACGTGCGCCTGTACTGGCTGCCGGCGCCGCCGGACGACTCCCGCGTCCTGGCCTCGCTCCTGGGACCGCCGGCGGCGGAACCGTACGCGCCGCTCGCCAATCGCTCGCCCGCGGTGACCGTCCAGGTGCTCAACGCCTCGGGAAGCGGGGGAGTCGCTTTACTGGCCACAAAAGTATTAAGATCAAACAAGGCGGACGTCGTCGATTTCGGGAACGCCCCCTCGATCTCCGAGCACACGCAGGTCATCGACCGGACCGGCGATTTCCAGGCGGCGCGGCTCGTGCGCGACGCGCTCGGCTGCCGGCAGGCCTACGTCGTCAGCCGCATCGAACCGACTCCCCGGGCCGCGGTGACCGCCTTGATCGGCAGGGACTATGCCTCATGCTTGGCGCTGCAGGCGGGCGGCCAAGCCGACTGAGCCGCAGGCGTCGCCGCAACAGGAGCTAGAATGGAACTGGTAGAGATTCTGAAGACGGCCGTGCAGGCAGGCGCGAGCGACATCCACCTCGTCATCGGGAAGTCGCCGATGATGCGGTTGGACGGCGAGATCGCCGAGATCCCCGGATTCACGCCGATCAACGGCGACGAGTCGAAGCGCCTCATCTACTCGATCCTCTACGAAGAGCAACGCGCCAAGTTCGAGGAAAACTGGGAGCTCGACTGCTCCTTCGCCATCTCCGGCTTCGCCCGGTTCCGCGTGAACGTCCTCCTGCAGAAGAACGGCGTCGAGGCGGTCATGCGCGTCATCTCGACCAAGATCCCGACGCCCGAGCAGCTCCGCCTCTCGAAGTCGATCACGGACGTCGCCGACCTGCCCCGCGGCCTCGTCCTCGTCACCGGCCCGACAGGGTCCGGAAAATCGACGACCCTCGCGGCGATCATGGAGCTGATCAACCAGAAGTACACGAGCCACATCCTCACGGTCGAGGACCCGATCGAGTTCGTATACGAGTCCAAGAAGTGCATCTATCGCCAACGCGAGGTGGGGCAGAACACGAAGAGCTTCGCCAACGCCCTCCGCGGCGCGCTCCGCCAAGACCCGGACGTCATCCTCGTCGGCGAGATGCGCGACCTAGAGACCATCTCGCTCGCCATCACCGCCGCCGAAACCGGCCACTTGTGCTTCGGCACCCTGCACACCCAGGACTGCCCGTCCACCGTCGACCGCATCATCGACGTGTTCCCGCCGCACCAGCAGACGCAGATCCGCGTGCAGCTCGCCGTGACGCTGCAGGCGGTCGTCTCGCAGATCCTCCTGCCGCGCAAGGACGGCCAAGGCCGCGTCGCCGCGCGCGAGATCATGGTCATGACGCCGGCCATCTCAAACCTCATTCGCGAAGGCAAGACGCACATGATCTACGGCGCGATCGACACGGGCGCCAAGTTCGGCATGCAGTCGATGGACAAGTCGCTGGCCGAGCTCGTCAAGCAGGGGCTCGTGGCCCCCGAGGAAGCCGTGATGCGCGCCCATAACCAGGACACCTTCAAGCAGCTCGCCGGGATCTCCGGCGGCATGAACCGCACGTCCGGCCAGCTGATGGGGTGAGATGAGCGATCAGGACAAGCTCAAATTGCTGAAGTCCCTTCGACTCCTCGAGCGCATCCCGCAGGACAAGCTCTCCGCGCTTGGGGACTTCCTCGAACCGCAGACCTTCAAGGACGGCGCCGTCGTCTTCGACGAGGGCTCGGTCGGAGACAGCCTATTCTTCGTGTCGTCCGGATGCATCCGCATCATGAAGAAGGTCAAGGAGGCGGACGGCGGCACCGCCTACAAGGACCTGGCCGTCCTCCATCCGGGAGACTGCTTCGGAGAAATGGTGCTTTTCGACGAAAGCGCCGCGCGCTCGGCCCGCGCCGCCGCGTCCGGGGAATCCGTCGTCCTGAAGCTCGAGCGCAAGCAGCTCGTGCGGTGGCTCGAGTCGAACCCGTCGCTCGCGGTCGGCTTCTTCACGGAGCTGGTGCAGGTCCTTTCCCAGCGGCTCCGCAGGTCCTCGAACGAGCAGACGCTGCTGTTCGATCTGACGCAATGGCTTCTCGAGCCCGTGCAGTCCGGAAAGGAGCTCTTGAAGAAGGTGCTCAGCCATCTCGTGCCCCACATGGAAGGCACCTGGACGGCCGGCGCCTACCTCTACAACGAGTTCAACGACGAGATGGACTTGGTCGCGTCGGAGGGCTCGTTCTCGGACGACAAGGTCGAGATGCCCCGCAGCAGCGATTCGACATGGATCGACGAGAAGAACTACCTCATACCGTTCCCCGGGAAGAAAAAGCTCCAGGGCTACCTCATCTTCAGGACCGCGAACCCGCTTCCCCCTCAGGAGAAGGCCGAGATATCGAGGACTCTCACCACGGCGGCGCGGCTCATCGCGTCTTCCCTGGAGAACATCAACTTTAGGACCGAGGACTCGCTCCGGTCCCGTCTCGCGGAGTCGAAACGCTATGCCCAGGGGATTTAGGAAGCTCGCGCCGCTCATCGCACAGGCGGCCGAGGACAAGAAGGGCGAGGACATCCTGCTCTTCGACGTGCACAAGCAGTCCAGCCTGACGGACTATCTTCTTCTGGTCAGCGTCTTGTCGCCGGCTCATCTGCATGCGGTCGAAGACGAGATCTCGAAGATCATGGACTCGGCCGGCGTCGAGGTTCTCCATCGCGACGGCTCGGACAGCGACCTGTGGCTGGTGCTCGACTACGGCGGGGTCATGGTGCATTTGATGCATCCCGACGCCCGGGAGTTCTACGCGATCGAGAAACTGTACCACGACGCGCCTCGAAAGCAGTGGCAGGCCGAGCCCGCGAGCCCGCCCCGCGCAAGAAGCCGCTCCCGATAGGCGCCATGATTCTCGAAGAGCTCAAGCACGCAGTCTCGCTGCGCGTCCGAGAGTGGGCCAAGGACCAGCCCGAGCTCGCCGCGGGCGCCGGAAAGGAGCTTCCGTTCACCCAGCCTCCGGCGCACGTCCCGGCCGACCTCTCTTTCCCGTGGCCGCTGCAGGCGGCCAAGCTCCTCAAACGCAAGCCGCTCGACGTGGCCGGGGATCTGGCCAAGGCCTTCGGCGCCCTCGAGGGCGTCGAGCCGCCGCAGCCCTCGCCACCCGGTTTCGTCAATTTCCGCCTGACGTCCTCGGCGCTCTCCCGCAATCTCGCCCGCATTTCACGGGAGCCGGCGACCTACGGCGCCAACGCGCGCGTCCGGGCGCGGTCCATCCTCATCGAGTTCGTGTCCGCCAATCCGACGGGTCCCCTCCATCTCGCCTCCGGCCGCGCGGCGACGCTGGGCGACAGCCTGGTCCGAGTGCTGCGCCGCATCGGACACAAGGTCGGCGCTGAATACTACATCAACGACGCCGGCGGCCGCGCGGAGATCCTGGGCCAGTCGCTCAAGGCGCGCCACGAGCAGGCTCGCGGCAAGGACGTCCAAGTCCCCGAGGGCGGCTATCAGGGCGAATATTTGAAGGACATGGCGGCCGATCTGCCCGCGGAAGCCGCCGGCTGGAAGCCGGTCGAGTTCGGCAAGTGGGCGATGAACCGGCTGATCGCTCAGCACAAGGAGGACATGGCCTCCTTCGGCGCCGGCTTCGACCGCTGGTTCCTGGAAAGCGAGCTCCACGACGCGAAGGCCGTCGAGCAGACCCTCGCCTGGCTCAAAGAGCGCAAGATGGCCTACGAGAAGGACGGGGCGACGTGGCTCGGCACGAGCGGCGTCGAGGGCGCCGACGACGACAAGGACCGCGTTCTGGTGAAATCGGACGGCAAGCCGACATATTTCCTCGCCGACATCGCGTACCACAAGAACAAGTTCGACCGCGGCTGGGGCGAGCTCATCGACATCCTCGGCGCCGACCATCACGGCTACGTGCCGCGCATGAAGGCGGCGGTGGCGGCGATGGGCAAGCCGCCCGAAGCCTTCCACGCGATCGTCCACCAGCTCGTGCACCTGTTCAAGGGACAGGAAGCGGTGAAGATGTCGAAGCGCGCCGGCGAGTTCGTGACCCTGCGCGAGCTCGTCGCGGACGTCGGCCGCGACGCCTGCCGCTTCTTCTTCGCCCAGCGCACGCCGAACGCGCACATGAACTTCGACCTCGAGCTCGCGAAGAAGCGCTCCAACGAGAATCCGGTCTTCTACGTCCAATACGTGCACGCGCGCATTTGCTCCATCTTCCGCGAGGCCCAGAAGGCGGACCTCGCGCCGCCCGACGTCCGTGAGACCGAGGCGCTCGGCCAGCTCCTGACCCAGCCCGAAGAGCGCGCGCTGCTGGTCAAGCTCGCGTGGTTCCCGGACGCCCTGGCCGCCTGCGAGTCAGCCCTGTCGCCGCATCCGCTGCCGACCTACCTTCTCGAGCTGGCCGGCCTCTATCACCCGTTCTACGAGAAGTGCCGTGTCGTGGACTCGTCGAACAAGGACCTGTCCCGAGCGCGCCTCGCGCTTTGCCGCGGAGTGAAGGAAGTCATCGCGGAAGGACTCGAATTGCTGGGCGTCTCGGCGCCCGAACTAATGTGATGCGGCTCTCGCTCGCGTCAATGCCCGTGGAGACGCTTGAATGACGGACGCCGCGGACAAGAAGGCCCTGGACGCCGTCGAGCTGAAGGCGTTCGTTCCCTGCGGCGATTTTGAGCTCGCCAAAAAGTTCTAACAGGACCTCGGCTTCCAGATGCCCTGGTGCGACGGCCGCCTCCGGAACCTTCGGCCGCCCGAAACCGGGCGGATCAGGTGCCGGGTTGAAGGTCCGCGATCTCGGAGAGGCGCTTGACCCGCGCGACGTCCCGGCCGGCGTAGAGATCCATCGGATCGATCAGGATCGGCGTCATCCCCGCCGAGCGCGCGCCCACGACGTCGATGTAGTAGATGTCGCCGACGTAGTAGGACTCCTCCGGCTTGAGCTTCATCTTCTCCAACGCGATCTGGAACAGGCGCGGGTCCGGCTTCTCGATCTTCTCCTCCTTCGAGTCGATGATGACCTCGAAGTGATGCGCGAGCTTGACGCGGTTGAGGAGCTTGCGGACCGTCCCGTTCGAGTTCGAGATGACGCCCAGGCGGAAGCGCTTCGCCAGCAGCTCCAAGTCGCCCGGCACCTCCTCCGGCACGTGGTCCCACAAGTTGTGGATGTCGTGATAGAGCTTGATGCGCAGAAGGGTCGTGAACGGGATGTTCTTGACGCCGATGATGGCGAAGAGGCGCTTCAGGTAGTTCTTCCAGCGCTCGGAGTCGTTCGTCTGCTTCACGATGTCGGGATTGTCGATCTCGAAACGGACCTTCGCCTCCGCGCTGGCGAGCACTTCCGGCGCCACGATGATGCCGTCCTTGGCGAGCTCCGCGGAGACTCTCTTGAAGTTGGGGAACACCATCGTCCCGCCGGCGTCCAGGAGCAGCGCTTTCATCGCGCGGCCTCGAACGCCGGGCCGAAGGCGGCGGCCGTCCGCTCCAGTTGGCGGTCCGTGTGCGCCGTCGACAGGAACGCCGCCTCGTACTGGGCGGGCGGGAAATAGACTCCGGCCTTGAGCAGCGCGTTGAAGAACCGGCCGTAGGCCGCGGCGTCCGCCGTCCTCGCGGCGGCATAGTCGCGCACGGGGATCCCGGCGAAAAACACGGTGAACATGGACGCCGCGTGCGGCACGATCGCCGGAACGCCCGCTTTGGCCGCCGCGGCTCTCGCCGCCTCGGCCAGGCGTTTCGTCCTCTTGGCCAGCGCGGCGTAGGGCTTGTCCCGCTTGAGCGCGCGCAGCGCCGCCAATCCCGCCGCGACCGCGACCGGGTTCCCGGACAGCGTTCCCGCCTGATAGACCGGGCCGAGAGGCGCCACGAGCTCCATGACGTCGCGACGGCCGCCGTAGGCGCCGATCGGAAATCCGCCGCCGACGATCTTGCCGAGCGTCGTCAGGTCCGGCTGGATGCCGAAGAGGCCTTGGGCCCCGCCCCAGCCGACGCGGAACCCCGTGATCACCTCGTCGAAGATCAAGAGGGCGCCGTGCTTGCTCGCGATCTGCCGCAAGTCGGCCAGAAATCCGGTCTCGGGCTCGACGACGCCCATGTTCCCGACGATCGGCTCGACGATCACGGCGGCGATCTGGTCGCCCCACTTCGAGAACGCGTCCGCGACGGCGGTCGGGTCGTTGAAGGGGATGGTGATCGTGGTCCTCGCCCAGGCCTCGGGCACGCCGGCCGAGTCGGGGCGCCCGAGCGTGGTGGCCCCGGAGCCGGCCGCGACGAGGAGGCTGTCCACGTGCCCGTGGTAGCACCCGGCGAACTTGACGACCAGGTCCCTTTTGGTGAAGGCGCGCGCGACGCGCAGGGCGCTCATCACGGCTTCCGTGCCGGAACTCGTCAGGCGCAGCAGCTCCATCGAGGGCACCGCCGAGCGGATGAGCTCGGCGAGCTCCGTCTCGCGCTCGGTCGGCATGCCGAAGCTCGAGCCGGTCCTCGCGGCCTTCACCGCCGCGGCGACGACTTCGGGATGGGCATGACCCAGGATCAGCGGCCCCCAGGAATGGCAGTAGTCGACGTACGCCTTGCCGTCGGCGTCCGTCACGACGGCGCCCTTCCCCGATCTCGCGAACACCGGGTCGCCGCCGACGGCCTTGAAGGCCCGCACGGGCGAGTTCACTCCGCCCGCCAGGACCTTTTTCGCCCGCTCGAAACGCTTGGAGGACGCGGTCATCTTGTCAAAAGGTACGTGCCGGCTCCCACGAGAAGGGTCCCGCACAGCGCCGACGCGGAGAACGGCTCCTTCAGCACGAGGAGCCCGCAGAGGAACGTGATCGCCGGATACGCCGCGCAGAAGGGAACGACCTTGGACGCGGCGCCCGAGGACAGGGCATAGTAATAAAAGATCATGCCGAGGTACGTGAAGCCGACGCTGCCCATGACGAACGCGACCGCCTGTCCGTCCCAGGCGAAGGCGCGATCGCTTCGCTTGGCGACGAACGCCACGGTCGGCACCAGGAAGATCGCCGCCGCGAGCCAGAGCCTCGCGTAAAAGAAACTCTTGGGGGACATCCGGTTCAACGCGAGCTTGTCGAACATTGCGCTGACGCCCCAACACAGCATGGTCAATACGCCCATCGACACGACGCTGCCGTTCATCGCTATTCCGAAAGCCAGCGCGCGGCTTCGAGCGCGTAGTAGGTGAGGATGAAGTCGGCGCCGGCGCGTTTGATCGAGACGAGCGACTCGAGCGCCGCCTTCCGCTCATCGATCCAGCCGTTCTCCGAGGCGGCCTTGATCATCGCGAACTCGCCGGAGACGCTGTAGGCCGCCGTCGGCAGGCCGAAGCGGGCCTTGACCGCCGCGAGGACGTCCAGGTACGCGAGGGCTGGCTTGACCATCACCATGTCCGCGCCCTCCTCGACGTCGAGGGCGACCTCGCGAAGCGCCTCCCGGGCGTTGGCGGGGTCCATCTGATAGCTGGAGCGGTCGCCGAACTTCGGCGGCGACTCCGCGGCCTCGCGGAACGGGCCGTAGAACGCGGACGCGTATTTCGCGGCGTACGCCAGGATCGGCGTCCCGCCGAAGCCCCCGGCGTCGAGCGCGGAGCGTATGGCCGCGACCTGGCCGTCCATCATGCCGCTCGGCGCGATGATGTCCGCCCCCGCGTTCGCCTGGCTGGCCGCGGTCTTGGCGGCGAGGGCGAGCGTCGCGTCGTTGTCGATCGCCTGGCCCTTGAGGACGCCGCAATGGCCGTGATCCATGTACTCGCAGAAGCAAAGGTCGGTGACGACGAGCAGGTCGGGCGCCGCGTCCTTGATCTCGCGCGTCGCCGCCTGCACGATGCCGGCGGACGCGTACGCGCCGCTCGCCTTGGCGTCCTTTTTATCGGGGATGCCGAACAAGATCACCGCCGGCAGTCCGGCCGCCTCCGCCTCGCGCGCGACTTTCGAGAGCTGATCGACCGAATATTGATAGTGGCCGGGCATCGAGGAGATCGGGCGCCGCTCGCCCTTTCCGGAGCGCACGAACAGGGGGAGGACCATGTCCTTGGGGGACAATTCAGTCTCCCGGATCAGGGAACGAAGGCCGGGAGAAGACCGAAGCCGCCTAAGACGGTGCGTCGGGAACGCCATCGACGGGATTGTACCAAATACGTCCTCCGCCGGACCCCACTCTAGAGCGGCTGCTCCAACCGGAAGACGGGATAAAGGTTGTAGCGCTCGTCCCAGGAAGGATGGCGCTGGTAGAAGAAATCGAGGCGTTTGTCCGGGCTCTTGGCGAACTCGGGGTCGTCCTTGAGCTTCTTCTCGAACTCCGCCTTGACCTCCGGGAAATCCGCCATCATCTCGCGGGCCACGGACTCGGTGACGTACGGCTCCATGTATTCCTTGCGCTCGAACGCCGCGTTGAAGAAGCCCCAGCTCAGCAGCGAGTCGGGCGCCGCCGGCTCGAGGAGATGCAGCAGGAGACGCCGGCGCGGCTGCGCGATCGGCACGAAGAGCGACCCGGCCGCGACGTTGCGCGGCTCGGAGCTCCAGGCGCCCTGGACCGAGAGCGTCGCGCGTCCCTCGAAGGACTCCTTCGACGTCTCCGCCTTCTGCGCCCGAAACGTCTCGACGGTGACGGCTTCGTGTCCGCTGCGCAGCGTCTCGTAGCGTATGCCGTGGAGCCGCAGCTTGTCTCCGACGAGCCGCGCGTACGCGAGCGGCACGAGGTAACCCGCCTTCGGGGGCTTGACCTTCAGCTTGGGCTGCAGCTCGTAGAAGTACGGGATCTTCCACACCTCCGGCTTCGTTTCGTCGTAGGACGTCCAAAGCTGGCCCGAGATCGACGAAGTGGAACGCGTGTACGCGTAGCCCTGGAACTCGATCGTCCGGCTCTTGTCGGTCGCGCTGAAGGTGAGCGCGACTTCCTCGTCCGAGGCCGCCGCGTCCTCCGCGTCCTGCGCCGCCGCCGCCGCGACCCAGGCGGCGCCGTCGCGCGCCGCGGCCTCCGTCAGCGCCATGATGAAATCCTGATCGGCCTTGACCCGGCCCAGATAGTCGATCCACGAGTGGATTTCGACCAGCACACCGATCCTGTTGCGGGTGCCCCAATAGCACTGGGAGAAGCGCGGAGTGGAAGCGCCTTGCCGCACTCCGGAGGAAGGCTCGTCGTCTTTGATGAACGCCGGGTAGAACGGGAGCGCCCTATGGCCGCCCGCGTTCAGCGTCTCGACGAGACCGTCCAAGAGCTTCTGGCCCGCCGCCGCCATGCGCGCGGGACCCGCCGCGGACGGGTGGAGGCTGATGCCCATGTCCTGCTGGAACTTGGCGCCGTCCGTCACGTGCAGGTCGGCGTAGACGATGGGGTCCCACTTGTTCAGGAGCTCGAGCATCGCGGCCATTTCCGGCGCCTCGGCCTTGGCGTAGTCGCGGTTTAGGTTCAGATTCTGCGCCGTCGTGCGCCATCCCGTCTCCTCGGGGCCTCGCTGGTTGGGGCGATTATGGGCGCCGAACCGCTCGTGCCCGTCCACGTTGAATACCGGGACGAACACCAAGACGGTCTTGGACAAGACGCCCTTCTTGCTCGCGTCGTCGAGCAGCTCGCGCATGGCGAGGAACCCGGCGTCCTTGCCGTCGATCTCCCCCGCATGGATGCCGCCCTGGACGAACACGACCGGCAGCTTCTTCTTGCGCGCCTCGCCGGGCTCGAAGGCCCCGGCCGCCGAGGCGACGAAGGCGATCATGGGACGCCCCTCCGGCGTGGTCGCGAATTTCGCGCAGCGCACCTTGCCGGGGTACGCCTTGGGGTATTCGGCGCAAAGGCGCACGACTTCCTCGTAGCGCCCCGTCTGGATCCAGCCGCTCTTCTCCGCGACCGTGCTGAGCCTGTCCCCCTTCGGCCGCGCCGGCTTCGCGTTCTTTGCCGCCGAGGCGGGCGACGCCGCCAGAGCGGCCGCGGCGACGATCCGAAGGGAGGTCTTTAGCATGGGGAGGATTGTACAAAACGAGGATACGGCACGCCTCTCGACAAGAACACGACCTTCCTATATACTCCGGGGGATGAACGATCGCGAGCCGCCGCTTTGCGCCTCGACCGCGGACCAGGCCGCCGCCGCGTGCGGGGCATGCCTATTGCGCGCGATCCTTACGCCCTGAGCCCTGGAACCCCCTTGGAAGAAGCCCTGACGTTCAGCGACGTCCTCCTGGTGCCCCAGCGCTCGTCGATCGCGTCGCGTAAGCAGGTCGATCTGGCGGGGCGCTTCTCGCGCCGCATCACCCTCAAGACGCCGATCGTCTCCGCGAACATGGACACCGTCACCGAGGCGGACATGGCGGTCGCAATGGCCCAATGCGGCGGCCTCGGCGTCATCCACCGCTTCCTCACGATCGAGGAGGAGGCCTCCCAGGTCAACAAGGTCAAGCGCGCCCAGAGCGTCGTGATCGAAGAGCCCTACACTCTCTCCCCCACCGACACGATCGCCGGCGCCCAAGAGCTCATGCGGCGCTGGCGCGTCGGCGGCCTGCTCGTGGTCGACGGAAAGCGAAAGCTCCTCGGCGTCGTGACGCACCGCGACACCCAGTTCGAGACGGACGGCTCCAAGCCCATCACCTCGGTGATGAGCCGCAAGCTCGTGACCGCAAAACCGGGCATCGCCTCCTCCGAGGCCGAGCGGCTCCTGCGCAAGCACAAGGTCGAGAAGCTGCCGCTCGTCGGTCCGGGAGGGATCCTCAAGGGGCTCATCACGTCGCGCGATCTGCGCATGAAGGCGCTCAATCCGAACGCGTCGCTGGACAAAAAGGGTCGTCTCCTGGTCGGCGCGGCCGTCGGCGTGATCGGCGACTATCTGGAGCGCTCCGCCGCGCTGCTCGAGGCCGGCGCCGACGTCCTCGTCGTCGACGTCGCGCACGGGCACGCCGACCACGTCCTGGACGCGGTCGAAAAGATCAAGAAGCGATGGCCGGACGCCGAGGTCGTCGCCGGCAACGTGGCCACCTACGACGGCGCGAAGGATTTGATCGAGGCGGGCGCCGACGGCGTCAAGGTCGGCGTCGGGCCCGGCGCGACGTGCTCGACGCGCATCGTCACCGGCTCCGGCGTCCCTCAGCTTTCGGCCGTCATGGACTGCGCGCGCGTCACGAAGGAGTTCAACGTCCCCATCTGCGCCGACGGCGGCATCCGCGATTCGGGCGACATCACCAAAGCCCTGGCCGGCGGCGCCTCGTGCGTCATGCTCGGCAGCCTCCTGGCCGGCACCGAGGAAAGCCCGGGCTGGACGGTGGTGCGCGGCGGCGTCAAGCACAAGGTCTATCGCGGCATGGCGTCCCTCACCGCGACCATGTCCAAGAAAAGGAAGGAAAGCGGCACCGTCGACTTCCTCGGCGCGGAGATCTCCGAAGTCGTGCCCGAAGGCGTGGAGACGACGGTCCCCTACCGCGGCGACGCGCTCGAGGTGGTCGGACAGATCGCGGGCGGCGTTCGTTCGGGCTTCAGCTATTCGGGCGCGCGCACGCTTTCCGAGCTCTGGAAGCGCGCGAAATTCGTCCGGATCACCGCCGCCGGCTGGAGCGAGTCCAAGCCGCACGCGTTGGATCGCTGAGCGCCGAGCGCTATTTTCCCCTGTAGAGCGGCACATCCCCCGCGGGGATGTGGAGGGTATGAAAGCCGTTCGTGATGTAGGCGCCCTCCAAATCGAGCCGCTCGATTTGCGCCTTGAGCACCTGCACGTCGTTGCTGCTGGGAGCAAGGACCCCCTGGGGATCGTCCTGGGCGAGGCGATCCAGGAAGAAGCTGTGGTTGTGCAGGTTCCCGAAGACGCTCCACCCGTCGTCCTTGTCGCCGTCGACTCTTTCCACAAGCCGCGAAAATTGGAATCCACGGATCCCGCCCGAGTCATTGGTCAGGAAGTACACGCGCAGTCGACCGTTCCTCCTGAGATAAAACGCCAGAAACTCGGTCGGTTCGACGGAGAACTTGGGATTGCGCTTGATCTGCTCCTCCAGCAGCAGACCCTCGATGCAGTTCATCGCCCGGACGCGCCCGAGCCGAGCCGCAAGGACGACGTCGACGTTATGCAGATCCGCGGGCACCTTGCTTCGAGGTCTGTAGCGCTCGAGAAGCTCCGCCGGCTCGATCGAAAGCCTGCTCTTCACGAGATCTCGATGTTCCGCCAAGACCGTCGAATCCGGCGCTCCGACGCGATCGAGCAGCTGGTCCGACGGGAGGTCCCAGTACTGGAGGAGCCCCCGATCGGAGCCGTCGCCGCGCATCTCGATCGCCGCGGGCCCGACGCCGAATGCGCAGCCGGCCGCAAACGCTCGCGCGGAGGCGCCAAGGCATAGAACAAGAAGGCAGGCGATGCGCATCGTCATTTCGGCCGGGAGCCTATTCGATTGTACCACGAGTTCGCGCTCGGATGACCCTTCTGCCGGATCCGCGATTCGGAGCGCCCGCCCTTAATGGTATAATCCCTCGTCGTCATCCCAGACTCGATCGTTTCGGAGGAATCACCCCATGACGCTTCGCGCCGCCGCCCTCATGCTCCTGTCGTCCACCGCATTCGCCGCCCCCGCTCTCAATACCCTCAAGCAGATGGGCGCGGACGCGACGGTCCCCGCGATCGAGAAGGTCGCGGCCGTCTCGTCGCCCAAAGGAACCTCGAACAGCCCCCACATCGACGCCTCGTGGCACAAGCGTTTCGAGGACGCCGGGCTCCCGCCGCAGCGGCTGATCACCGACATCCGCACGCTGCGCGGACAGGACGCGATCCGGCTCTTGACGGTCACGAAGGGATTCGTGAAGATTCCAAACGAGCACCAGGCGTACGCGCTCCAGTTCTTCAGCGGCAAGCTCGGGCAGAAGGTGCAGTTCGGCGCGGGCTGGATCTATCTCTACACGACCACCGACGACCGCACGTATCAGGCGATCACGATGTACGGCAGCGGCCAGATCGTCAACACGGGCGTCGCTCCCGTCGACAACACGCCGCCCGAGCAGTGCCGCGTGATCAACCCGGAATTCTGCAGATAAAAGTGATGCGTTGAAAGTAATGAGTGATGAGTAACGGCGCCTTAGTCGCGCCGTAAACCCATCACTCGTCACTCATTACTTCTGTTCGCAAAAAAAGACGACAGCCGTTACCCCGGATTCTGTCCGTCCCGCCATCGCGGGACTGGGAGACCATTTCTCTACCGCGCGCAAGGAAGTAATTCCTCTCGCGCGGTACCCGGCGCCATAAGCGCCAGGTAGGCGGCTACCGGATGGGCGATCCCCGCCACGTGCACGGGAATCTCAGCAGGCGGCTGACCATCCTACTGCCTTGCTCCGAACGGGGTTTGCCTGGCCTCGGCCTCGCGGCGCGAGCGGTGAGCTCTTACCTCGCCTTTTCACCCTTACCTCCGCTCATCGCGAAGGCGGTATGTTTCTGTGGCACTTTCCGTCGGCGGGAGCTTGGGCCCTCGCCGCCCTGCCTTTCGGCAGGCGTCCTGCCCTTGGAGTCCAGAAGTTCCTCTCGGCCTTGCGGCCGAGCGGCCTCCTCGGCTGTCGTACCTCAATTATACCACGGCCCGCCGGCCGTCGACGGCCGGAGTTACTGGACGAGGCGAGCCGTCTTGATGTAATCGAGTTGAGGATACGAGCTCCTCAGGAAGCCGTTCCCCTCGGTCGCGATGCGGCTCGGGTTCGGACCGCGCCCGCCGAAGCTCGGGAAGTCGCCGTAGCCGGTGTACAGGGTATCGACGACCTCCATGCCCTGCTTCACGGTGCCGAACGGAGTGAACCCCATCCCGTCGAGGCTCGTGTTGTCGCCGAAGTTGATGAAGAGCTGGGTCGTGCGGGTGTTGGGACCCGCCATCGCGAAGGTCACCATGCCGCGCTTGTTGGATTGGCCGGACGGCGGATCGTCGGGGAACATCGCGCCGGACCACGCGCCGTTCACTTCCGGCTTGCCGTTCATACCGAATTGCACCATGAACCCCTTCACCGCACGGAAGAACGCGCAGTCGTCGAGGTATCCGGCCCGGACCATGTTGTAGAACCGGTCCGCCCCATTCGGGGCCCACGAGCGATGCGCCTCGACCGTAAAATCCCCTTTCGTAGTGGTGAAGCGCACTAGGAAAACCTCGGGCGCCTTCTCCGTCGCCTTCGCGGGGGTCATCAGGAAACCGGAGAGCGAGGCGGGCGGGGGGGCCTTGGCTGGCATCTCCACCTGCGCTTGCGGCGGCTTGGCGGGAAACGCTTCCGGGGCGGGCTGTTGCTGCTGCTGCTTCGCCTTGCAGGCGGCCATGGCGGCCGCGAGCGCGATCGTCGCTAAAATAGAGGTTCGTTTCATGACGCGATTCTATTAGATTGTCGAAATTGCGTCAAACGGCGCCCCCTCGCGCCTCGAGGCGTCAAAGTGTTAGAGTAGGGGCTCATGCGGCTCACGCGCACCGCGATCGTCGCGTTCACGATCCTCGTCTGCGCGCGTTCCGGCCACGCCGGGACGCTGCGGTTGTCCGCGTACGATCGGACGGGCAAGGCGATGACCTCCGGGGAGCTCTTCGAGTTCATCGCGCCGCAGGCGTTGAAGGGCAAGGCCGCGGCCGCCACGAGCGCCCTCTACGTCATGGACACGAAAGGCGAGCCCGTCGCCGGCCGCCCCTGGTGGGTGGCCGGCTCCTCGGCACCCTCGATCTCGTGGAGCGGGACGGGCCGCGTCAAGCTCAGCCTGCCGTGGCCCGTCGCCGAGGACGGCTTCTCGACGGTGACGCTCGACAAGAACGGCGAAGGCTACTCCGACGGCGAATCCGTCCTCCTCAACGAAGACATCGCGCGCACCCAGTTCCGTCTGTTCAAGGCCTCCCTCAAGGAGCGCCGCACGGAATGGCTGCCGCCGTACAAGGCGAGCCCCGCGGCGTCCAAGCTTCACGCGAAGGCGGAAGACGAGATCGCGGCGGCGCTGGCCGCGTCCTCCAAGCCCGACCGCGCCCAGGCGTTCGACAAGGCGCTGACGAGCATCTCCCTCGGCTGGGCGAAGATGCTCTTCGAGCACGGGGAGCAGATCGCCCAGGACCGGAAGCTGGGCACGGCCCTGCGCTGGGGGCTGACGCTGGACGAATCTCTCTCCGACCGGCTCGCGGACTATTCCAAGATCCTCAAGCAGCTCGACCGCTCCGGCGTGACATGGGTCCGGCTGGTGTTCAAGGGCAATCCGGACGATTTCCTATACGCGACGCCGCGGTCCTTCACGGCGTACGATCACTTCGTGGAGGACCTAGTCTCGCGCAAGATCCAGATCGTCGGATCCGTGCTGGACAGCTCCCTGTGGCCGAAGACCCTCACCCCTCAGGCGCTTCGGCAAAGGACCAAGAACCTCGTGCTGCACTACAAGAAATCGATCCGCAGCTGGGAGATCGCCAGCGAGCCCAACGGAACCTGCCTCGGCGGCTGCAAGACGCCGCTTCCCGAGGAAACCGTGGCGCGGGCGATCCAAGAGTCGTATGAGGAGGTCCATTCGGCCGATCCTCATCTGGAGACGATCGCGACGCTGTATTGGTGGGAGGGCACCGCGGGCGACGACATCCATCCCACCCTCACCTGGATCAATCGGCCGGCCGCCCGGACCATCCTGAAGAACGTGGATGTGATCGCCCTGAGCATCTACCCGGAGGACAACCCTCTCGGGCTCGCCTTCGAGCCGGTGTTCCGCGCGGTGGCGGAGCGCTTTCCCTCGAAGCGGGTCATGCTCGGCGGCTTCGGCTACGGTTCCGGCGAGAAGCTGCAGGGATTTTGGTGGCTCAACCCGGAGGATATCGACGGAGCGCGAAAGGACCTGCTGATCCTGTATACGGGCGCCGCCTGCGCCATGCCGCGCTCGCTCGGAGGCGGCTTTTTCTGGGATTCGCTCACGCACCTTATCGGCCCGAGCCGGGAGGCGGCCGAAACGCTGAAGGTGTACCGGAAAACGATGCACTTCCTTCGGCATTGATCGCGGCGCTCGTCGAGAAACCCCCGATTTGACGCCGCCGGGTCCCTTGACAACGCCAGCGCTACTCTTTACACTAGCCATAGTCTTCTTTCCTTAATACTCATGCTCCTCCTGAGTCCGCGGAATAGAAGTTTTGCGTTCTTGGCCGCGATCCTCATTTCCGCGGGTCCCCTGACGGCACAGGATACCCCCGGCAAGCCCGATCGTCCGGACCCCGTCGAGAGCTTCCTCTCGCTCACCGGCCTGCCGGAAGAAGCCCAGCAACAGACCGACGACGCCAAGAACCGCATGAAGCAGAAGCCGCGTAAAGAGCGGGAAGATATCGCGCGCTCCACGATCCCCGAGATCACGCGGACCATCAGGACGCGGTCTAGTCGAGGACGGATCCCGGCTCCCGGCCTTCAGCCCATCAACGATCTCGCGACGCTCGCCAACCAGTTCGGACAGAACGGGGACGCCGTATCTCTATCGGACACGGTCCTGCAGAACGATCCGGGGAACCGGGACGCCTTGAACAACCGCGCCATCGGCCGCTTCGGGCTCAAGGACTACGCCGCCGCCATCGCCGACGCGACGCGCGTGACCCGCTCCGACCCGGACAACGAGACCGCGTACACGACGCGCGCCCTGTCCTATTACGAGTCGGGCGACTATCTGCGCGCCATCGAGGACGCCCGACGCGCCCTACACTTGAACCGCAATAACGAGGTCGCGTTCGCCACCTTGCGCCTGGCCGAAGGCCGTCTCGGCCCCTCGCACCTCGCGCTCAACGACAAGCAGCGCCTTCAGGCGGACGGCGTGAAGCGGGAGTATCTCGCCAAGCTGGAGCAGGAAGGGAGGACGGAAACGGCTTTGGTCCGCGAGGCTCCGGCCGGACACGTGACGCTCGGACCGGAGGGGGAGCTCGTTCGCCAGGCGTCGACCTACGCCGCCCGCGGCCGGCCGTGGGAGGCCATCGACTTCGCGACACGAGCGCTCAGGGCGAACCCGAAAAATGCCCAGGCCTATCACATACGCGCGTCGGCCTTCAACTCGGTCCAGCAGTATACGAAGGCCGTCCGAGACGCGGAAGAGGCGCTCAAGCTCGATCCCGCAAGCGCGGGCTCGCTCGACGCGAAGGCGGCCGCGCTCATCCGGATGGGGCGATACCTCGAGGCGGAGCAGGACTGCGAGCGCTCCATCGCGCTGAACGCGCGCAATCCGTTCGCCCACCTCAACTGCGGCAGGGCCCGCATCGGGCTCGGCAACCTCAAGCGCGCGGTCGAAGACTTGAACAACGCCGCCATCTTGAACCCGCAGTTCGAAGGCGAGTACCGCAAAGCGGTCGAGGCGCTGTCTCAAAAGGCCCTCGTCGCGAAGCGTTCCGACGCCGCGCGGCCGCAGGAAACCCCGGCGCCCAGGAGCCCTTGGCACGGGTACATCGCGACCACCCTGTTCACGCTCGCCGGCGGAGTCCTGATCGCGCTCGGCGTCATCCACTTGACGACGCTGGCCGCCCGCGGCGACACCGCGACCGATTCGGCGCCTTCCGATCCGTCGATCCTCGGCCACTATAAGATCGTGCGCAAGATCGCCCACGGAGGCATGGGGGTGGTCTACGAGGCGCTGGACCAATCGCTGAACCGGAAGGTCGCCATCAAGAAGATGCGCGACGAGTTCAAGCTCAGCGCCCCGGAACGCAAGCGCTTCATCCAGGAAGCGCGCATCGTCGCCGCACTACACCACCCGAACATCGTCGACATCCACACCGTCTTGGAACGGGGAGACGACCTGTTCCTCGTCTTCGAGCACGTCGACGGCAGGACGCTGGCCGAGATCCTCAAGGAAGACGGCCCGCTCCCGCTCGAGGAAACGCGGCGCATCATGCGCGGCGTCGTGGAAGCGCTGGAGTACGCCCATCGGCACGGCGTCATCCACCGGGACCTCAAGCCCTCCAACATCATGCTCACGGAGGAGCGCCAAGCGAAAGTCATGGATTTTGGGATCGCCCGCTTGTCGAAGGCCCCCGCAGCCGAGGCCGACACCTCGGTCGTCGGCACGCCGCAGTACATGTCGCCGGAGGCCGAGCGCGGAGTCGTGCGCCCGGAGTCGGACGTCTACGGCCTCGGCGCGTGTCTCTACGAGATGCTGACGGCGAAGCGCGCCTTCGGCGGCTCGGACCCGTCGCCCCATAAGATGGCCCTCGACTACCCCCGCCTAGCGAAGCTCCGCCCGGACCTGCCGCCAGCGCTCGACGCGCTCATCCTCAAGGCGCTCAACCCCGATCCCGATCAGCGGCCCAGGTCGCCGGCGAAATTCGCGCAGGAACTGGAGGCGATCGAAGAAGCGCGCGTCGTATGATCGCCAGGATCTTGGTCGTGGACGACAACATGGAAGTCCGAGAGCAGCTGCGGGAGTACTTGGTCTCGAAGCGCCACGAAGTGCTCGAGGCGAACGACGGGGCGGAGGCCTTCGCCGTCGCCGAGGAAGAGGTGCCGCACCTGATCATCATGGACCTCGTAATGCCGGGCGTGTACGGCAGCGCCGCCACCAAGCGGCTCCAGGAGTACTGGCGGACCTCCAAGATTCCGATTATCATTATCAGCGGGACGACCGAAGCGCCGGTCAAAGCGCTGATGGACGCCAACGAGAACATCCGCTTCATGAAGAAACCCGTGGACCTGCAGCTTCTCGACAGCACGATCACGGAGCTGCTGCCGCGCGGAGGATTCGCTCCATGACGCGCCAGCCGCCGCCGCCCGATCCCGAGCTCGTCGATTATCTTCGCAAGAACATCAAGAAGTACGGGGTCGACGCCCTGAAGAGCCAGCTCATGTCCGAGGGCATCTCCGAGGACGACATCGAGTCGGCGATCGAGGCGACGACGCGGCGGAAGCTGTCCAACAAGAGGCTCGTTCCGCTCATCGTGGGCGCGAGCGCGGCCCTGACGCTGCTGGTGCTCCTCGTGCTGTTCTCGCGCAAGCCGAGCAAGCCGATCGCGCCGGTCAACATGAGCGGACAATTCGATAAGAAAGCGGTCTCGGGGCCCGCCGGACCCAGCCGTCCGTTCATCGGGCATTCCGGCTACGTGCTGCAGCTGCCGCCCGATTATTCGGCCGTCTCCGACTTCAAGGATCTCTCGCGTAAGATGGAGATCGTCTACTTGTTCCCCAAAGGCACCGACCCGCAGAACTTCGGCGACGAGGGCATCTACGGGCAGCTCGGCATCCTGCGTATGGAGGTCAGCTCCCGGCGCATCCCCGAAGGCATGATCAGCATGGAAGCGGTCCGCCGAGGAGTGTCGCGGACGCTTCAAAACCGGCGCGCCACCTTCACCTCGCGCGAAGTCCAGGTCGGCGGCATGCCGGCCATCATCATCAACATCACGGAGCCGTTCCCCCTGACCCAGTCCTTCGTGCTGGGGTCCAAGGTGATCTACGTTCTGACCGGCGGGCTCGAGGACCAGCGCTTCACCGGCGTTCTCGAGAGCCTGCGCGAAGTCTCCCAGTAAGTGCTGTTCGACACCCACGCTCACCTGAGCGATCCCCAGTTCGACGCCGACCGCGACGACGTCGTCCGCCGCGCCCAGGACGCCGGGGTGACGACATTGGTCGAGATCGCCGACGCGCCGGCCGACTGGGAGCGCGCCTTGGCCTTGAGCCGCCGCTACCCGGAGGCTATCCGCTGCTCGCTCGGCCTCCATCCGTATCACGCCGACCAGTGGAGCGAGGAGCTGGGACGGTCGCTGCCGGAGAAGGCGCGGCTCGAGGAGGTCGTCGCGATCGGGGAGATCGGGCTCGACTACAATCCGAAATGCGGCGTCGCGCCGGACGTCCAGAAGCGCTCGTTCGAGAGGATGCTCGACCTCGCGTGGGCCTGCGGGAAGCCAGTCGTGCTGCATTGCCGCGACGCCTACGCCGACATGATGCCGATCCTCGAGAATTTCTATGCTCGAAAACCGATCCGCCGGCGCTACCATGGAGTCCTGCACTGCTTCTCCGGCGGCGTCCCGGAGGCGCTCAAGGGCGTCTCCTTGGGCTTCGCCCTCGGCGTGGACGGCCCCGTGACCTACCCGAAGAACGACCCCCTGCGCGCCGCGCTCAAGGCCGCGGGGATCGAGTGCATCGTCTTGGAGACCGATTCGCCGTATCTGCCGCCCCAGAGCTCGCGCGGGAAACGCAACGAGCCCGCGGCGCTGCGGGAGATCGCGGCCAAGCTGGCGGCGGTCTTCGGGACGGACGCGGAGACGATCGCGCGCGAAACGACGCGCAACGGCCTTAGGCTGTTTTCGCTTCCGGAATAGCTCCCCGGGAGCTTCCCTCGAGGCTCTGTCCGCGGGTCTCGCGGCCGAGGAGCAGCACCGCGGCGACGCCGACGAGAGTGACGCCGGTCGCGTGCAGGAAGACGAGCTGCTGGCTCCCCCATCGCCCCATGATCCAGCCGATGACGAGCGGCGGGAGGATCCCTCCGACGCGGGCGAACGCCGTGGACCAGCCGGTCCCGGTCGCCCGGAGCGCGGTCGGGTAGATCTCCGCGGTATAGGTATACGCCACGCCCCACGAGCCCATCCCGATCACGGTGGGAGAGTACCTGCGGGGAAAATACTTGAAGACCCTACGCGCTAGTCCGCCGAGATGAAGACGTTTTTGACCTCGGTGTAGAGGTCCATCGCCTTCATGCCCAGCTCGCGGCCGACGCCGCTTTTCTTATAGCCGCCGAACGGCGCCTCGAGGTGGACGCTGGACGCGCAGTTGACGCTCAGATTCCCGCTCCTGACGGCCCTCGCCATGCGCAGCGCGCGCGCGGAGTCCCGGGTCCAGATTGAGCCGGAGAGGCCGTACTCGGTCGCGTTGGCGAGCTGGACCGCCTCCTCCTCCGTCTTGAAGCTCAGGACGCAGAGCACCGGGCCGAAAATCTCCTCACGGGCGATCGGCATGCCGGGATCGACCTGCGACAAGACCGCCGGGGTTACGTAGAAGCCTCGAATACCGTCCGGCACGCTCCCGCCGCACAGAAGCTTGGCGCCCTCCCGCTGTCCGGCGCGGATGTAGTCGAGCGTCCTCTGCCTCTGGCCGGACGTGATCATCGGCCCGAGATCGGTGTCGGCGTTGTAGGGATCGCCCACGACGTACTTCTGCGTCCGCTTGACCACTTTCTCAAGGAACTCGTCGTAGACCCTCTCGTGCACGATGGCGCGGCTGCGGGCGCAGCAGTCTTGGCCCGTGTTCGAGAAGACCGAGGCCACGGAACCCTCGATGCAGCGGGGCATGTCGGCGTCGTCGAAGACGATGTTGGGCGACTTTCCACCCAGCTCGAGCGAGACGCGCTTGAGGGTCGCGGCGGAGGCCCGGATGATCGATTGGCCGATCTCGGTCGAGCCGGTGAAGGAGATCTTGGCGACGTCCGGATGCTCGACCAGCGCCGCGCCCGCCGTCTCGCCCGCGCCCGTCACGACGTTGATGACGCCCTCGGGAACCCCGGCCTCTCCGGCCATGCGCGCGAGCCACAAAGCGGACAGGGGCGTCAGCTCGGAAGGCTTGAGCACCACGGTGTTGCCGCACGCGAGCGCCGGGCCGAGCTTCCAGGACGCGATGACCGCGGGATAGTTCCACGGGACGATCAAGCCGCAGACCCCGACCGGCTCGCGCAGCGTCATGTTGACGCCGTTTTTCCCCACCGGGATCGTCTCCCCGTAGTGGCGGCTCACCGCGCCGGCGTAGTATTCGATGGTATTGGCGACGGCCTCCGCCTCGTCGTAGGAATCGCGGACGGGCTTGCCGGTATTGGTCGTCTCCATGTCCGACAACTCGGTGATGCGCTCGCGGATCAAGCCCGCGAATTTGAACAGGACTCGCGCGCGCTCGCGCGAGCTGAAGCGCGACCACGGTCCGTCCAAGGCTTTCTTCGCGGCCTTGACCGCGCGATCGACGTCCTCGGCGCCGCCTTCCGCTACGCGCGACAGCGTCTTGGCGGTCGCCGGATTCAAGAGCTCGCGCGTCTTGCCCGACGCCGCCGGGAGATCATTGCCGTCGATCCAAAGGCTTTCTTCCGGAAGCTTGCCGTTGGTGACGCGGATGTTCTCGGGCGAAGTGACTTCGGGTTTGGGCGCGCGGCGCGGGGGTTTCATGTGTGGCCTCCGGAACGCTTCAAAAGTAGTTCGACGTGATGCCGCCGTCGGCCACGAGCGCCGCGCCGTTCGTCCAGGCGGACTCGTCCGACGCCAGATACAGCGCTAGATTGACGATGTCCTCGGGCTTCCCGAAGCGGCCCATCGGGATGCGATTGAGGCGCTTTGCCTTTTCCGCGGGTTCCTTGAGCAGCCACTCCATTAGCAGCGGCGTCTCGATCGGGCCCGGGCAGATCGCGTTGGAGCGCACCCCCCTGGGACCGTACTGCACCGCCAGCGATTTGGTGAGCGCAATCACCGCGCCCTTCGACGCCGTGTAGGCGTCCTGCGGAACGCTGCAGCCGACGAGGGCGACGAAGGAGGCGATGTTGATCACCGAGCCTCCGCCCGCTTTGATGAGCTCCGGGATCCCGTGCTTGCAGACGAAGGCGACGCCCTTCACGTTCACGGCGAAGACCTTATCCCAGACGGCTTCCTCGGTATCGACGACCGAGTGGTCGTCGCTCGGGAAGATCCCGGCGTTGTTGTAGAGGACATGGATGGCGCCGAACGCCTTCGCACCCTCGGCCACCGCGCGCCGCACCTCGGTTTCCTTAGATACGTCGCATTGGACGAACTGCGCCTGCCCGCCGGCCTTCTTGACGGCCGCGACGACCTCTTCCCCGTCGGCCTTCGAGACGTCCGCGGCGACGATGCGCGCGCCTTCGCGGGCGAATAGATGGCAGGCGGCCTTGCCCATGCCGCTGGCGGCGCCCGTGATGAGGCAGACTTTATCCTTTAAGCGCGGCATGATCGGTCCCGCGCCCCCGCGCCTCTCCCGTCGCGTCAGGGAGAGGCCGGGGCGGGGAAGTCCTTAGTTCAAGATGTCGTAGCCGGCCTTCTCGACGGCCTTGTGCAGGCCGCTCTTGGCCGTGTCGAAATCTGCGCCGAGGTCGGTCATCAGCGTCAGGCCGCGCACGAGCCGGGTCTTGCCGGTGAGCTTACCGACCAAGGAAGCGATGTCCTTGGCGGCGGAGTTGTGGTCCGTGACCACACCCTCGGAAAACCACTCTATGCGCTTGGAAGCGCTCTTGTTGCTGGGCAACAATTTAATAAGGATCTGCTCTTCGGTGACGAAAAGATCGCCCACTTCCTGTTGCGGTTTCGGCATGAGATACTCCTCCCCTTTTCGTTGGGCCCGGCGGCGCTGTCTGCGGATTGTACAAAAGTCATGTTAAATTTGTGTTTAAATTTTAGCCTTACCCGGCTCAGGGGACTTTCGCGATCCGGGTGACCGGCCATTGGTCGTCGACCTTGGCGATCGTGAAGGAGATCTTGTCGCCCGGCTTGAGCCCCTGGGTCAACCCGGCGTCCGGCACGTCGAACGTCATGACCATGGCCTCCATGAAGCCAGGGAAGTCGTCGTGGGCCACGGTGAGGGCATGCCCCTCGTGGGAGATGTTTCGCACGACCCCGGTCGTCGAGTGCGTCTCGGGCGTCGCCTTCTTGCCGCAGGCGGCCGCGGCAAGCGCTAGGACGCAGAGCGCTAGGCGGGCGACGCGGACGGACGTCACTGGAGAGTCGCTACGGCCTTTTCCAAGGCGTCGACCGCGGCGACGTCCATGCCGTCGAAGTAGCCTCGAATGCGCCCGGCCTTGTCGATGAGGGCGAGCTTGTCGGAATGGATCAATTCGCCCTCGCGTTCGGCGGCCGACAAGCGGAAGCCCTCGACGCTCAGGCGCTTCACCTGTCCGGGCCGGCCGGTCAGGAAAAGCCAATCGGCGCCGTTCTCCTTCGAGTACTTGGCGAGCGCGGCCGGGCTATCGGCCGGGTCGACGCTGAAGGAGACGAGGCGGATGCCGGGGAGCTTGCGGCGCACGCTCTTCATGCGCGTCGTCATCACGGGACACTGCCCCGCGCACCGGGTGAAGATGAACGCGCCCACCCAAGGGGCCCCCAGCAGCTCGTCGCTGCGCACGCTCCGGCCCGAGCCGTCCGTCAGCGTGAAGCTGGGGACCGTGCCGAGGACTTCGAGCGCCTGCGCTGGCGGCGGGGCCGGCGGGCGGACCCCGGCGGCGAGGATGATGCCGGCCGGGATCGCCAGGGCGATCCAGAGCAGCGCTTTGGTCGTCATGTAAGGAGATTTTACCAAAGGTAAGTGTCGAACAGGAGACGGAGTTGCGACGATTCGTCGACGGGCGCGGGGCTAGTTGTCCAACGCTTCCCAGGACTCGATGACCAATTCGTTGTCCGGTATCTCGCCCCGCCATTCGATCGCCTCGACGTACGCGCTGGAGCAGCGAAGCTGGGACTTGTGGACCGACACGTAGAAAGGATGCCGCGCGCGAAAGCCCGGTTCGTGGAGCCAGCACCAATCGAGCCAAAGATACTCGAAGCGGCCCATCACCGATTCGAACTCGCCCTTGAGCGGACTGACCTTGTCGATCAGCTCCTTGACCGAGCGCGACTCGATGAGGATGCGCTCGCGCAAATCCAGTCGGCCGGGCCAGGGAAAGGACCCCCGCCTGACGGAGACGCCGCCGGGGAGGCTAGGCATTCGTCCTCCCGGATGCGGCGATGGCGGCGATATAGGGATCGCGCGTTCGCTCGGCGTTCACGGCACCTCGCTGCGGCTTCCGGGCGGATGTCAGCGAGCGGAACGTCGGCGATTGCCCGGAGTGCTACGAGCATAGCAGGCATTCATATTTTTCGCCATAGAGCGGGGCGGCTGGCTCCCGCCTCAGTCGGACAGGAGACTGTCGAAGAGAAAAGGGACCGCGCCCAGGACGCCCAGGGCGCAGGCGGCGGCGAACGGGCGCTGATTCACGGACAACAGGTAGGCGGCGAGCCGCGACTTCTTGCGGACGAGCGCGGCGCGGCGGCGGGCGTACCCGTCGCCGTCCTTGCCCGAGACCACCTGCTCCGCCGCGAGGCGGCCGTTGAGCAGCGCGAGCGAGATCCCCTCGCCCGTGATCGGGTCGACGCTGCTGGCGGCGTCGCCGGCCAGCAGCCAGCCCGGGCCCTCCCAGCGCTCCGCGCGGCCGCCGAGGGGTCCCGCGCCGATGATCTCGCTCGCGCGCGCGGCGCCTTCGAACTTGCTCTTGAGCGCGGGCGCGGAGAACAGCATCTCCTGGAACGCCTCCTTCGTCCGACCGGCGAAGCGCGCCAGCGCATGCTCCTCCACGAGAAGGGACACGAGCGCCTCTCCCCGCGGCTGCGGCGCGACATACGCCTCCCCCCCGTCCAGCAAGGTGACCTCGACCCGGTCGCCCGGATCGACGCCGCTGAAATGCATCCGGAACCCGTGCCGCCGCCGCTTCGGCATCCGCCGCGACACCCGTAGCCGCCGCGCCGTATCCGATGTCGCGCCGTCCGCGACGACGGCGAAGTCGGCGAAGATCGCCATCGGCTGCCCGTACGGGCTGATCGCGTCCATCCCGGAGATCCGTCCTTTCCGGAACTTCGGGCCCGCCGCCCGGCAGCTCTCGATGACCTCGAGCCCGACGCAGCGCTTGGCCCGGCGGAGAAGGATGTCGTCCAAGATCTCCCGCCGGATGACGAGGCCCGTCTTCCCGCCGCGGAACGAGCCCTGAGCGGAACGCCCGGACAGGTTCTCGAAGCGCACCCCGACATACGGCCATCCCGCGGCCGCGGCCTCCTCGTACACCCCGAGCGCCTTGAGCTCCTCGACGCCGCGCGGCATCACGCCCTCGCCGCAGGGCTTCGCCCTGGGAAAACGCGCCTGGTCGATCAAAACGACGTCCAGCCCGGCTTCCGCGAGATGAATGGCCGTCGAGCACCCGGCGGGGCCCGCCCCGACGACCACGACGCGGCGCCGCGCGGTCATGGAAATCGGATCAAGACGAGCTCGCAGGCGAAGCCGGGGCCCATCGCTCCCACCACGCCGAACGTCCCGCTCGGCGGACGCTCGGCGGCGAGCAAGTCGGCCAAGATGAAGAGGATCGACGCCGAGGAGATGTTGCCGTGCTCCGAAAGGAAGCGCTTCGACCAAGACACCTCGTCGGCGGACAATCGCAGCGCCCTGCGGAACGCCTCGATGATCTTGAGGCTCCCGGGATGGAACAGCCAGCGGCTGACCTGGTCGCGCCGCACCTTCGACTTCGAGAGAAACCCGTCGACGGCGGGGCCGATGCCGTCTGCGATGACGCGCGGCGCCTCGGGCGAAAGGACCAGGCGCATCCCGGCGTCCGTGAAATCCCAGCCCATGACGCCCAAGGAATGCGGCAGGAGCAGGCTCTCCGCGCCGACCACGACGGGGCTCGAGCCCGGTGTCGCCCCCCCGCCCTCGAGCACGACGGCCGCGGCGCCGTCGCCGAACAGCGCGGCGGCGACGAGCTGCGTCATGGAATCTTCGTTGGGCGCGAAGGTCAGGCTGCACAGCTCGACGGAAAGCAGGAGCGACGTCCCCCTCGGATCGGCGGCCAGGACCTCGGCGGCGCGCGCGAGGCCGACGACGCCACCGGCGCAGCCGATGCCGAAAAGCGGCGTGCGCTTCACGCTCCGGGAAAACGGGAGCGCCTGGGCGAGATGCGCCTCGAGGCTGGGCGTGAGGAGCCCCGTCGTCGTGACGCTCACGATGTGTCCGATGTCCCCGAACTCCTTGCCCGCGCGGCCCAGCGCGTCGCGGATGCACGCCTCGGCCAGACCGAGGGCGTGGCGCAGGTAGTCCCGGTTCTTCTTCTCGAACGTCGGATCGGAGCGGTAGTACTCCTTCGACTCGACGAGCCGTCGCTCCGCCACGCCCGCGTGCTCCAAGATGGCCTGGCCGCCGTCGGCCATGAGCTTCGGGAAGTAGTGCCGGCACTCCTCCTCGATCTCGGCCTGCGAGAAGCGATGCCCCGGCAAGGCCGTCGCCGCGGAGAGGATCCTAGCCATGCGGGACCTTCTCCCCGGCCAGGCTCAGCCGAAAAAACGGATGCCGGCGCGCGACGAGGTACGCGAGCCCCGCGGCCCGCGCCGATCCCGACAACTCCGAGGGAGTGAACGCGCGGCGCACGGAGATCGGCCCATCGTTCCTGACGACCTTGTTGCCGAACAACGTCACCAGCTTGGCGCCGAGGTAAGCGGGAAAGCTCCTCTCGAGGTCGTTGATCAAGACTCCCCTCGCGGCACAGCGGTCGCAGTCGCGCAGGAAACCGTCGACGGCGGCCGGCGGCACGTGGTGGAGGACGAGGGAGGCGGTCACGTAGTCGAACGACTTTCCCTCCCTCGCGAAGGACGAGAGATCGGACTCGACGATCTCGAGGTTCCGCGCGCCGGCCGCGGACTCCCGCGCCAGCCGGGCGATGGCGGGGGTCGAGTCGATCGCCGTGACGCGGACGTCGAAACCTTTATCTTTCGCCCATCGCAGGATCCGGAGCGGGATATCCGCGCTTCCCGTCCCGACGTCTAGGATCGTCACCGGCCGACCCTGCGGCCAGCGCGCGCTCCACTCGCTCAGGTGCCGCAGGACCACCGCGCATCCGCCGAACCACCGATTGAGCCATTGGAGAAACGCGAGCGTGTCGCGAAGCTCCGGCTCGGCGAGCTCGACCGTGTCCATGATCTCGACCGCGTCGAGACGGCTGACGAAATCCATCCTGCGGCCACTATATCCTATTTGACAATACGGAGCGGTGACGATCCTGTCGCCTGAACGTGCCGTCCGAAATGCGCGGATCCGACGAGGCGGCTCCACGCCCGCCGAAGCTCGCCGCTCGTCTTCGTCTGCCATCGCTCCCACCGGACGCGCTCCGCCGCGAGGGCGGACCAGCCTGGATTTCCGGGGGCGCCGGCATACGCGGGCAGCTCGGGGGCCGAGACGACGCGCGAGGCCGAGCCGGCGCTCCGCGCCTTTTCGGCGACCTGACGGTAGGCCCGGCGAAACGGCATGCCCGTTTTCACCAAGGAGACCGCCTCGTGCGTCGCGAGCATGTCCTCGGTGATCGCCGCGGCGCAGCGCGCGGCGTTCACGGTAAGCGACGCGGGGATCCTGCGCAGGATCCCGGTCATGTCTCGGGCCGTGTCGAGGGCGTCGAAGAGGACGCCTTTTGTCAGCTGGTAGTCGCGGTGATAACCGGACGGCAGCTGACCGATCGCGAGGATCTGGCCGACCCAGCCCGGGAAGAGCGCCGCGCGGGCGCGCGTCAGCTCGACCACGTCGGGGTTCTTTTTCTGCGGCATGATGCTGCTGCCGGTCGTGAAGGACTTGTCCAGCGTGACGAAGCCGAACTCGGCGGAAGAATAAAGCGAGAGGTCCCACGCCAAGACGCCAAGGTCGCGCGCGAGGAGCGCCAGCGCGGACACGGCCGCCGCCTCGACGCGCGGCCGGCTCGATTGGACGCGCAGCGTATTGCGCTGCACGCGCGAGAAGCCGAGGAGCTTCGCGACGTAATCGCGCCGCAGCGGCAGAGGCACTCCGTAACCCGCGGCGCTGCCGAGCGGACAGGCGTCGGCCTCGTCGATTGCGGCCCTCAGGGTGCGGGCGTTCTCGAGCATGGCCTCCGCGTGGGAGGCGGCCCAATGCCCGATGGTCGTCGGCATCGCGCGCTGGATATGGGTATAACCCGGCAGGACGCTCGCCTCGTGCTTGCGGCCGAACTCCTCCCAGGCGCGCGCGGTCTCGCAGACGAGGCCGACCATCGCGAGCAGGCGGTCTTTGAGGAAGAGGCGCAGGTTCACCTGGACTTGATCGTTGCGGCTGCGGCCCGCGTGGACCTTCGCGCCGACGTCGCCGAGCTTGGCGGTCAGCGCCTGCTCGACGGCCGTATGGATGTCCTCCTGCTCGCGCGCGATCGTAAAGGCGTCGACATTCGCGAGCAGGCGGCCCAGTTCCTCGCGAATTCGAGCGTATTCCGTCTTCTTCAGGACGCCGATCTTGACGAGCCCGGCCGCGTGCGCCAGGCTTCCGTAAACCTCGTACGGCAGGAGCCGGGCGTCGAGCTCGGGGTCGCGGCCCACGGTGTACGCCTCGACGGCGGCGTCAAGGCTTTGGTCCGTCTGCCAGAGCTTCTTCATGCGCGCGCCGCCCCGGCGAAGTAGCTCCGGATCAATCTCTCGTAGAACCCCACGCCCGCCTCGAGCTCCGCCGTCTCGAGGTACTCGTCCGGGGTATGCGAACGCTTGGAGTCCCCCGGCCCGACTTTGACCGTGGGGACACCCTTCAGAAAGACCCAATCGGACAGCGTCGGCGAGCCGTAGGGCGCGGCCCCGGGATTGGCGGCCAAGGCCGCCCGGACGATCGGATGCCCGGGGTCGGTGGCGACGGCGCCCAGACGCTTGGAGCGGACGGAGACCTCGCCCTTCACGAGCGCCTTCACCTTCTCGACGATCTCCTCCGGCGCGTAGTCCGGCGTCGTCCGGATGTCGACGACGAAGACGCACCGGTCCGGCACGACGTTGTGCCTCGTCCCGCCGTTGATCTGCGCGACGCAGACGGACGGCGAGCCGAGCGTGGGATGCGACGTCTCGAATTTCAGGCCCGCGAGCGCCAGCACGTCCTTGGCCGACAACTCGACCGCGTTGACGCCGCCGCCCCACGCGGCGTGTGCGGAACGGCCGTGCGCGGTGATCTCGAGGAGGAGAAGGCCCTTCTGGGCCACCGCCGGCTGGAGTCCCGTCGGCTCGCCGATGACGGCGGCGTCGGGCTTCGGAAGCTCCGCGATCAAAGATTCGAGGCCCTTTCCGTTGATCTCCTCTTCGCAGGTCGCCGCGACGCAGACGCGGCCGCGCGGCGCGTCCTTTCCGAACGCGGCCGCGGCGCCGAGGATCATCGCGGTGAGGCAGCCCTTCGCGTCGTTCGTCCCCCGTCCGTAGATGCGTCCGCCGGAGACCTCCGCCTCGAGCGCGCCGCGCGTCCAATTAGCGCCGACGGGGACGGTGTCCGTGTGGGAGTTCAAGAGAAGAAGAGGTCCGGGCCCGTCTCCGAGGAACGCGTGGAGGTTGCGTCCGCTGCGGACCGCCTTCCAGCCGAGGTCCTTGAAGGCCGCCTCGAGCCGGGCGACGACGGCGTCCTCCTTCCCGCTCTCGGAAGGGATGCGCACCAGGTCCCGCAGGAGCTCCACCGCGTTCATGCGGGCGACGGGAGCTCCGTCTGCTGGTAGGCCTGCCGCTCGCGCTTCTCGACGATCATCGTGCCGCAGCCCGAGTTAGTGAAGATCTCGCGCAGGAGGGCTTCGGGCTTGAGGCCGTTGATGATGTGGGTGCGGCGCACGCCGCCCTTGAGCGCGCTCAGGCAGGCGTCGACTTTGGGCAGCATGCCGCCGGTGAGCTTGCCTTCCTGCTTGAACTTCTCGATCTCCTCGACGTCCGTGTAGGAAACGAGGCTCCCGGGATTATTGACGTCCTTAAGCACGCCCTCGGTGTCCGTCACCACGACGAGCTTCTCCGCCCGAAGCGCCCGGGCGACCGCCTCCGCGACGGAATCCGCGTTGATGTTCAATATGGCGCCCTCGGCGTCCGCGCCGAGGCAAGAAATCACGGGGATCATGCCCCCCTCCAAGAGATGCTCAACCGAGCGAGGGTCCACCTTCACGATGTCGCCCACGAATCCGAAGTCGACTTCCCTGCCCTCCGCCTCACCGACGGGCTGGACCCACGTCTTCGGCCGTCGGCGCGCCGTGATGAGGCCGGCGTCGACGCCGGAAAGGCCGACTGCGGCCGTATGATGCGCGCGGAACGACGACAGGATGTCGATGTTTAGCGCGCCCGCGTAGACCATCTTGGCGACCTCGAGGGCTTTCTCGTCCGTGACGCGCCGCCCGTTGACGATCTGCGGCTCGACGCCGAGCTTGCGCGACATCTCCGTCGCCTGCGGGCCGCCCCCGTGCACGAGGACGATCTTGACCCCGACCTGCTGGAGGAGCGAGACGTCCTCGATGAGGCTGTCGAGCGAGTCGCGCTTGCCGACGATGCGGCCGCCCACCTTTACGACGAAGATCTTTCCCTTATATAGGCGGATATAGGGGATCGCGTGCCTGAGCATGATCGGCGAGTCGGTCATCGTCTTTTGTCTCCTTGCAGCAGCTTGAGTAGAACGGCCTTCGCGGTGTGCAGCCGGTTCTCCGCCTCGTCCACGACGACGGACCACGGCCCGTCGAGGACCTCGTCCGCAACGACCAGGTTCCGCCGGACGGGGAGGCAATGCATGAAAATGGCGTCGTCGGTGCGCTTCATCTTGGCCGCCGTCGCGATCCATCTCGCCCGGAACGCCGGGTCCGCCGAGGGCGCCTCGCCGTAGCGCGACAGGGCGCCCCAGGATTTGGCGTAGACGACGTGCGCGCCGTCGTACGCGCTCGCCGCGTCGTCGGTGACTCGGAGCGTGGCGCCGTTGGCGTCGCAGGAGCGCTTGACCCGAGCCATCACGTCGGGATCGAGGTCGAAGCCCTCCGGCCGGGCGATCGTCACGTTCATCCCGGCGACGGCTGCGATCTCCGCGGCGGAGTTCGGCACCGCCATGGGCAGGGGCTTCACGTGCGGCGCCCAAGTCAGCAGGAAATTCTTCCCTTTTGGCTCCATCCGCTCCCGGATCGTCATAAGGTCGGCGAGCGCCTGGCACGGATGGCCCGTGGCGGACTCGAGATTGATGACCGGGACGGTCGAGTACTTCTTGAAGGCGGACAGGTACGGCTCGGTCTTATCCTCGTCCCAACTCTTGCCGCCCGGGAACGAACGAAGCGCCAGGGCGTCGCAATAGCGGGCGAGCACGGGCACCGCTTCCTTGAGGTGCTCGGCGGGAGCGCCGTCCATGATCGAGCCCTCGGCAAATTCCATCTGCCAGGTGTCGCGGCCGAGATTGAGGGTCAGCGGGTGCGCGCCGAGGGAGGCCGCCGCCACCTCGAAGGACACCTGCGTTCGGAGCGAGGGGTTCATGAAGCAGAACGCGAGGCTTCGACCCGCGAGCGGCCGCTCCGTCGACTTGGAGGCCTTGAGCTTGGCGGCCAGGTCGGCCAGCGCGAAGAGCTCCTCGCGCGGGTGGTCCGCGAGGTGCGTGAAGTGGGCCGTCATAGAGACGCCCGCAGCGCTTCCCGGAGCACCGCCACTTCGTCCGCGGTGATCGTGAGCGGAGGCAGGAGCCGGATCACGTTCGGGTCGTCCGCGCCGCCCACGAGGACGCCGCGGCTGAGGATCCCGTCGCGCACGGGCTTCGACGGCTTGTCGAGGACGAGGCCGAGCAGGAGCCCCTTGCCGCGGATCTCCCGGATCGCGGGGAACGTGAACGTGCCGCGGATCAAGGCCTCCATCGCGGCGGCGTTTTCCCAGAGCTTGCGCGAGGAGATTTCCTCGAGCGTGGCCAGGGCGGCGGCGCAGGCGACCGGCCCGCCGCCGAACGTCGACCCGAGCCCGCCGGGCTTCACCTTGGAAGCGATATCGGCGGACACGAGGACCGCGCCGCACGGGATGCCCGAGGCGAGGCCCTTGGCGAAGGCCGACAGCTGCGGGCGGATGCCGTAGAGCTCCGCCGCGCTCCGCGCCCCGAGGCGTCCGAGTCCCGTCTGCACCTCGTCGACGATGAGGAGCGCGCCGCGCGCCCGGCACAGGGCATCGAGCTCCCGAAGGTAGCCATACGGCGCCTCGAGGACCCCGGCGACGCTTTGTATCGGCTCGAGGATCACGCCCGCCGTCTGGTCCGTGATCGCCGATTTCGCGGCGTCGATGTCTCCGAAGGGCATATGCGTCGTATCCGCCGCGAGTCCCCGGACGCCCTTGCGGTATTTCGCCGCCCCGGTCGCGGCCAAAGCGCCCGCGGTCCGGCCGTGGAAAGAGCCCTCCGTCGCGACGATGCCGGGCCGCCCCGTCGCCGTCCGGGCGATCCGCATCGCGTTCTCGTTCGCCTCGGCGCCAGAGTTGCAGAAGAACACCTGGGCTCCCGCCTGGCCGTTGAGCTCGATCAAGGCGCGCGCCGCCTCGGCGCGGACCTTGCTGTAGGCGAGGTTCGAATAGAACATGAGACGCTTCGCTTGATCGGCGACCGCCGCGGCGACCCGCGCTGGGCTGTGCCCGAGGATCGCCACGGCGTGTCCGCCGTAGAAATCGAGATACCGCGCGCCCGCGTCGTCCCAGACGTAGCTGCCCTCGCCCCGCTCCAGCACGAACGGGAACTTCTCGTAGGTCGGGAGCAGGAACCGGTCCTCCTCCGCCATCCACGTCGAGAGCGCGGTCGTCATGGGAAGCAACCGGCGTAGGCGAGGCCCTCGGCCTCGTCCCAGCCCATCATGAGATTGAGGTTCTGCACCGCTTGTCCCGAGGCGCCCTTGACCAGGTTGTCGATGGCCGAGATGACGCCGACCCGCCCGTCCTGCACCGAAACGTAAAGGTCGCAATGATTGCTGCCCACGACGGCATTCAAACTGGGCGGCCACTCGAGCAGCCGCACGAACGGGCGGTTCTTGTAGGCAGAGGCGTAGAGCTCCTTCACCTTGGCCGCCGTCATCCCCTTCGGCAGGTCGACCTGGCACACCGCGTAGATGCCGCGGGCGAAGGGGCCGGAGACCGGGATGAGCGAGAGCTTGAGCGCCCGGCCGCCGCTCAGGCGGTCGAGGATCTGCTCGACCTCCGGCACGTGCTGGTGCTGGAACGGCTTGTACGCCCTCATGTTCGCGTGGCGCGTCGGGTGGTGCGTGATGAGCGACGGGCTCGCGCCCGAGCCGGTCGAGCCCGTCACGGCGGTCACCGACACGACGCCGGAGACCCCGCCTTGGGCCAGCGGCCCGAGGGCCAACGCGACAGCCGTCGCGAAGCAGCCCGGATTGGACACCCACTTGGCGTTCTCGATCTCCTTCGTGTTGAGCTCCGACAGGCCGTAGGCGAAGCGTTTGAGCAGGTCGGGCGCCTCGTGCGTCTTGCCGTACCACGTATGGTATGCCTCGGGATCGATGAGCCGGAAATCCCCCGAAAGGTCGACGATCCGGATCTTTCCTTTCGTCATGTCGATGATGGCGGGGACGTTCGTCATCGAGTCGCCGTGGCCTCCCGCGATGAACAGGCAGTCGAGCGCCTTGTAATCGAGGGATTTCACGAAGGCGAGGTCCGTCCGCCCGCGCAGGTTCGGGTGCGCCATGAAGACGGGCTGGCCCGGGAACGTGCCGGAGGAGGCCGCCGCGATCTGTACCTTGGGGTGGTTCAGCAGAATGCGGATGAGCTCGCCGCCCGTGTAGCCAGCGGCGCCCTCGATGCCGACGCGGAGCTTCTTCATCGCTTCGCCCCGAAGACACGCGCCTCGACGAACTCGCCGAGCTTGCCCGGCTCGATGCGGGCGTTCATCGCGGGCACTCCGATCTTATTCTCGATGAACTCCTTGCCGACCGCGTTGTCGGTCGCGGGGCCGGAGATCACCCCGACCTCGCGCTTGAAGCGTCCCTTGAACAGCTCGACCGCTCCCCACGCCGCCACGGGGTCGGTCGCGCACAGGACGTGGATGGAGGCCGCGCCCATCAGCTCGTCGTCGCCCAGGATAGACTGGACGCCGTACTCGCCCAGGATCCCGTCGCCGAGCTCGATCACGAGGCAGTCCGGCTCTTCCTTGTTCAAGGCGTTGATGATGCCCTTCGAGACGGGGACCGAGACCGCCTCCGAGGTCGAGACGACGCCGAGGTCGTTGAACGACAAGGACTTCACCGCGCCGCGGTCGACCATGCTGAGGGTGTCGCGCAGGAGCGAGACGCCCGTGAGCTTGCCGCCGCAGACGCGATATCCCTGCTTCGCCAGATGACGGATGATCTCGCCGCAGGCGAACGTCTTGCCCGCGTTCATGCAGGTGCCGGCCACGTACACGATCGGCGCGGTCTTGCCCAGCTTGTCCGCCCACGCGATCGCGTCCGCCTTGATCGACGCGGGCACGCCTTGCCGCTCGCCGAGCACCGGGAACGAGAGGATCTGGCCCAACACCTCGGCCTGAAGCGGCTTGCCGAGCTCGAGGTTGATCGACGTGCATTTGCCGATGACGCCGCCCAGGTTGAGGACGTCCAACATGTCGCCGACCTTGACGCTCGGCGGCACGGCGCCCGCGTAGCCGCGCAGCGCGCGCCGCGAGCCGAGGACGCCGGCGATCACGTCGCCGTCGTTGAGCTCGATCATCCGCCCGTGCACGTCCTCGAGCGTGTTGTAGGTGGTCTTGCGCCCGTGGATGCGGACCGCGAGCACCATGCCCTCCTGTGCGGGGATCTCGTCCGACAGGAGGACCTCCCGCGGGATGCGCGC
The DNA here is from genome assembly GCA_016194745.1 of Elusimicrobiota bacterium. Lineage (GTDB taxonomy): Bacteria > Elusimicrobiota > Elusimicrobia > UBA1565 > JACRDR01 > JACQBA01. The sequence goes on along the minus strand of JACQBA010000011.1, from coordinate 180,339 downwards.
GTTGCGCGTCGTCGAGGCGATCTTGTCGAGGACGATCTTCATGACGCGGCCCTCTCGCGCGCCTGCCGGGCGAGCTTCATCGGGAGCGCGTGGAGCTTCGCGAACCCCGCGGCCTCCGCGCCGGTCCACAACCGCGACGTCTCGCCGTAGGCGGCCGCCGACGCCATCATGCTGTGCGGGCTCTTGACGCCGGTCACGTCGAAGCGTCCCTGGCGCAAGCGCACCCGCGCCTCGCCGGTCACCGTCTCCTGGCTCGAGGCGATCATCGCCTCGATGTCGCGCATCACGGGGTCGAAGTAGAGGCCCTCGTGCAGCATCTGCCCGTAGAAATCGGCCAGGTGGTTCTTCCAGAACGTCTGCCAGCGCGTGAGCACGAGCTTCTCGAGCTCCTGGTGGGCGGCGATGAGGACGAGCGGCGCCGGCGCCTCGAACCCGATGCGGCCTTTGATCCCGAGGATCGTGTCGCCCATGTGGATGCCCCGTCCGACGCCGAACGCCCGGCCGATCGCGTGCAGCGCCTGCACCAGCGCGACCCCTCCCATCTTCTTGCCGTCGAGCGAGACCGGGACGCCTTTCTTGAAGGCGATCACGACGTCCTTACCCGCGCGGGAGGACTTGCCGTTCATGGACGGGAAGGCGGCGTCGGGCACCTCCGCCCACGGATCGTGCGTCTCCTTGCCGCCGACGGTCGTGCCCCAAAGCCCGGCGTTGACGGAATAGAGGGCTTTCTTCGCCGGGATGTTCACGCCGCGCTTGGCGAGGTATTCCGTCTCCTGCGGCCGCGACCAGCCGAGGTCGCGCACCGGAGTGTGGACAGGGATGTCGGGCAGCAGCGCCTGGAAGACGCCGTCGAAGCGAACCTGGTCGTTGCCGGCTCCGGTCGAGCCGTGCGCGACGCCGTCGGCGCCCAGCGTCTTGGCGAGCCGCGCGATCATCTCCGCCTGGAGCACGCGTTCGGCCGAAACCGACAGCGGGTACATCCGGCCGCGCAGCACGTTGCCCTGGATCAGAGGAACCGCGAACCGCTCGAAGACCTCGTCCTTGCCGTCGAGAGCATAGTGCTTGAGGGTTCCGAGCGACCGGGCGCGCGCCTCGATCGCCTTGAGCTCGCCCGGCTCGAAGCCGCCCGTGTCGACGGTCGCGGTCACCACGTCCGCGTTCAAGGTCTCCTTGAGCCAGACGAGGCAGAACGTCGTGTCCAACCCGCCGCTGAAGGCGAGCACGATCTTCTTTCGTTTCATGTGGAGCTCATCCTCGACTTTAGAAAATCGACGAACTTCCTGCCCGTCCCGGCGTCGGCCACCGCGACGAAGACGGTGTCGTCGCCCGCGATCGTGCCGACGACGCCCTCCATCGCGAGGTGATCCACGACGAGCCCTACTTGCTGCGCGGTGCCGGTGTCGCACCGGATGACGACGATGTTCGGGCCCGCGGACGCGAAGCCCCGCATCCACACCCGAAGCGGCATCTCGGGATCGGGCGCCTCGGCCGCCGAGACCGTCGCCCGGTACTTGCCGGAGGCCTTCACCAGCCCCAGCTCGGCGATGTCCCGCGAGACCGACACCTGCGTCGCCGAGATCCCCCGCTTCTTGAGGGCCCTGACCAAGTCGTTTTGCGTCGCGACGTCCTCGCGCGCCACCACGTCTAGGATGGCCGACTGCCGCGACGCCTTGCCGTCCGCCGCCTCTCTATTCATGTTGATGCATAATTATACATAATAGTGAATATTCTGTCAAGGGCCCGCGCCCTTAAGATTCCGATAGAACTCCGCCAGGCGTTGAATATATGAAACGGGCATCCTGAGCCCATGAGGATAGTCCCGGCTTGGAGCGTCGTCGTCCTGCTGCTGGGCTCGGCGCCGGCCCATGCGGATAAACCGACCGAAAAGGAGCGCATCGATACGCTCCACTCTCAAGTCGCCCTGGAAGTCGAAGCGGCGCGCAAACGAGGCGGCCCCCCAAAAGAGGAAGACCGCGCGCGTGTCGACGATCTGGTGAAGCGGATGGAGTCGGACGTGGGCCTCCTATACCCCCTCCGCACCCCCGCGGAGCGCGACAAGATATTGGCGGGCTTCGCCGAGCACCTGTACGGCGAGCACGTAGGGCGGATCATCGACGGAAAGGGCCGCAGCGGCCTCCTCCCGCTCAAAGAAGCAAATGCGCTCGTGCAAGGATCGCGCCCGCTCCCCGGCGCGCCGCCGCGCTTCGTCGCCACGCCCACGCGGGCCCCGAAGGCCGGAGACCTGGTGATCATCGAATGGAACGACGGGGGCGCCAAAGGGTACTCGCGGCCGATGCTCTACTCGGAAGGAACCCAGCGGCGGATCGCCTTCTGGAACACGGTCAGCGGCGCCGGCTCCCACTGGCCGACTCGGGTCATCCTCCTCCCCCCCGCCCGATGACTTTCTCGACCTGGATCCTCGCCGCGATGCTCCTCGTCCCGACGGCTGCGCGCGCGCAGAAGATGACGGCCGCGCGCGCGCCCAAAGCCGCGCGAAGCGGCCGGGTCCGCGCCCCGAACCTCCAATTCCTGCGCGCCGAGATCGCGGCGGAGACCCGCGCGGCGATGACGCGGCGCGCACCCTTGGCTAAGGCGGACCGAGCCCGCGTCGACGCGCTGGTGAACCGCATGGAATCCGCCGCGGCGCTGCTGTATCCCGGCCACAAGCCGGCGGCGCGCGAGAAGGCGCTTGCGGCGCTTGCGGAGCAGCTGTATCGGGAACCCGTCGGACGCATCATGAGCGGACGCGAGCGCGGCACCTTGATGCCCCTGTCCGAAGCGAGCGCGGTCGTCAAGCGCGAGAGGCCTCGTCCCGGGAGCGCGCGCCGCTGGATCACGACACCGGCTCTAAAGCCCGCGGACGGCGACATGGTGATTGCTGAGTGGGATTATCCCGGCTCCCGGGGATTCTCGAAGCCGGTCCCGTACTCGAAAAAGGCGGCCGAGCGCATCGGGGGATGGAATACCGCCTACGGCCCCGGCTCCAGCTGGCTCACGCGCGTCGATCTTCCGGCGCCCGTGCGCGCGACTCCCTTAAGGACAAAGGAACGGGATGGCCTTCGGAAGGATCTCGAACGCGGCGGGCAGGGAACCGACCAGGTCGCCGTCTATGTTGAGCGGCGCGGGACCGTCGGCCCGAGCCTCGAGCCGCCGCACGGTCCGGAGCTCGATCCCTTCCGTTCCGACGTGCTTGCCGCTGTATATTAAAGGAAAGCGCCGGAAGAGCTGAAGCCGCGACAGGGGACCCACGGTCACGAGGTCGAGCCGGCCGTCCGACGCGTCGGCGCCGGGCGCGATCCGCATGCCGCCGCCCGACATGCTCGTATTGGCGAGCGCGACGAGATGATAGAGGCCGGAGGGCTGCGCCGCGCCGTCGAGCACGAGCTCCATGCGCCTGGGCGTCGCGGACAAGAGCGCCGCGAGCGAATCGAGCATGTAGGTGAGCGTGCCGCCCCACGGCTTGCCCTTCCTGTGCGTGCGCTCGGCGACGTCGCCCGCGAGTCCGAAGGCGGCGATATTAAGGAAGAACCGGGTCCCCGTGCCGCCGCCGAAGGCCGCGAAGGTGACTTTGCCGGCGTCCAGCGTGCGGACGTTCCTGCGTTCCAGCGCCCGCAGCAGCTGCTCCGCGTCCGCCGTGATCCCGAAGTGGCGCGCGAAATCGCAGCCGGAGCCGACGGGCCAGGTGCCGATCGCCGCGTCCTCGGGCCGGCGCTCGAGCGACAGCCAGCCGTCGACGACCTCTCCCAACGTCCCGTCCCCGCCGACCGCGACGATCGATCTGAACCCCGCGGCGATCCCCTTGCGCGCCAGCTCGGCGCCGTGCCCGGGCCGCTCCGTCGTCCACGCCTCGGAATGCGGATGCTTGGCCAGCGCGAGCGCGGAGGCCGTCTTCCAGCGCGCCGCGCCGCGGCCGTGGCCCGCCGCCGGGTTGACGATGAAGAGCGTCTTCATCGCTTGGGCCGCGGCGCGGCGATAAAGGCGGATTGGAGCAGCCATTTCCGCTCCTTGGCGAGCGCCCGAAACTTCTCGTCGCCGCCGTCGATGGCGAGGCGCACGCCTTTGGGGCCGCCGTACTCGAGCAGCGCCAGGTCCTTGGCGCTCCCGACGACCAGGTCCGGAGGCCGGCCGATCACCGCCGTGAGCGCCTCGGCCTGCCCCGGGCCCACGGGGACGGGGTCGAGCAGCTCCTCCGTCGCGATCAAGTTCCGCAGGCGCGTGCGCGGCCCCACGACGTGCTCCGCGTCGATGCCGAAGCGCGCCGCGGCGACCTCCGCGGTCCATTGGTTCGATTCGCTGAACAGGAACACCGCGAAGCCGTTGTCCAAGAGCGCGCGCACCAGATCCTTCATCTCCGGGATGACGCGCAGCCCCGTCCGCGCGTACGCGGGCTCCTCGTCGCCGGGAGACTCGACGACGGCCTCCCAGCCGACGGGGCGCTGCTCCTCCGTCGCCAGCACGGTTTTGGAGTAGGCGATCAGGTCCTTCTGCGACATGTCGATGAGGAGGCGCGTCATCCACGCCCGGCACAATCGCGGGCCCCAGCCGTCGCACAGGTACTCGTACGCCCGGTACATCGCCTTGCGGTACATCGCGTAATGCGGGTGCCGCGGCCACGCCGGCTTCGGGTCGTCCTTGAAGCCTTCCCACCCGATGCGGGCGCGGCGGCGGTAGGGCTCGGGCACCAGGTTCCAGAAGTCGGGGCCGAATTTGAAGTCGGCGCGCGCGGCCATCCAGTAGAACACGGCCTCGCCGGGCGAATTGGCCATCGCGACGTCGTCGAGCGCGACGACCGCGACCGGCGGACTCTCCTCGCTGTAGTTTTTCGACTCCTTCCCGAGCGCCGCGATCGCCGCCTCGAGCCCCTCGCGCGCCGCGGGATTCCATCGCTTGGCCGGCAGGATCTCTTTTTTCGCGAGCGCGGCCTTGCGCGCGGCGGCAACCGCCGGAGCGGCGATCCAAACCAGCGCGACGGCGACCGCGATTCGCCTCATGCCCGTAAGTCTAACATCTTTGTCCGCGAAAAAATTCTCGCCGCACGAATAAAAAAACCGAACGCATGCGCGCAATATTGTAAAATATCGTCGATAACACGGCATCGAGACTCCGCCACGCGCGGATACTTCACCGGAGAAAAATGGCCCTGAAGAAATCGGATCTATTGAAAGAAACGATCGAGCACATCGACATTACGAAGCACAATGTCGTCCCGCTCGTCGATGCCATGGCCAAGATGTCGTTCCAGGCGCGCAACACGGCGCGCGCGGCGCAGATCTACGACAAGATGCTGGCCGACAAGGACTGCTCCGTGATCCTCTGCCTCGCGGGCTCCCTCTTCTCCGCGGGCCTCAAGCGCGTCGCCTACGATCTCGTCAAGAACAACATGGTCGACGCCATCGTCTCGACGGGCGCCAACATCGTCGACCAGGACTTCTTCGAGGCCCTCGGCTTCAAGCACTACAAGGGCACGCCATTCATCGACGACAAGGCGCTGCGCAGCGTCCGCGTCGACCGGATCTACGACACCTACATCGACGAGGACCAGCTCGGCATCTGCGACAACACGATCTCCGAGATCGCCGGAACGCTCGAGCACCGGCCCTATTCCTCCCGCGAGTTCATCCAGGAGATGGGCAAGTACCTCGTGAAGCGCTCGAAGGTCAAGGACTCGGTCGTGCTCGCCTGCTACGAGAAGGGCGTTCCGATCTTCGTCCCGGCTTTCTCCGACTGCAGCGCCGGCTTCGGCCTGCTGCACCACCAGTGGTTCAATCCCGAATCTCACATGTCGCTCGACTCGGCCAAGGACTTCCTCGAGCTCACCAAGATCAAGCTCGACGTCAAGGAGACCGGCCTCCTCATGCTCGGCGGCGGCGTGCCGAAGAACTTCGCGCAGGACGTTGTCGTCGCGGCCGAGATGCTCCAGATGGAGTCGCCGATGCACAAGTACGCGATCCAGGTCACCGTCGCCGACGAGCGCGACGGCGCGCTCTCCGGCTCGACCCTCAAGGAAGCGTGCTCGTGGGGCAAGGTGGACGTCGTGCAGGAGCAGATGGTCTACGCGGAGGCGACGCTCGCCGTGCCGCTCATCGCCGGCTACGCGTACCACAAAGGCTCGTGGAAGAACCGCACCGCCCGCAAGTTCAACGCTTTCCTGGACAAGGCGGCGCAGCCCGCCAAGGAGCTGGTCGGGGCCAGGCGCTAACGCTGTAGATGTCAAAACCCTGGACCACGGAAGACTCCGAGAAGCTCTATACCCTGAAAGGGTGGGGCTTGAAGTATTTCGGCATCAACGCGGCGGGCGACCTCACCCTCCAGCCGCGCCGCGACCCCGACCACTCGATCGACATCAAGACGATGGTGGACGACGTCGTCGCCCGGGGCATCAAGCTCCCCGTCCTCTTCCGCTTCCAGGACGTGCTGCGCCACCGCGTGCAGCAGCTCAACGAGACCTTCCGCAAGGCCATCGCCGAGTTCAAGTACCAGGGGAAATACCTCGGCGTCTACCCGATCAAGGTCAACCAGATGCGCGAGGTCGTCGAGGAGATCCTCGAGGCCGGCGAGCCGTATCAGTTCGGGCTCGAGGCGGGTTCGAAGGGCGAGCTCATGGCCGTCCTCGCGATGAACGGCTCGGACAATCTCACGATCGTCAACGGCTATAAGGACGACACGATGGTGCGCCTGGCGCTCATCGGGGTCAAGCTCGGCAAGAAGGTGCTCGTCGTGATCGAGAAGCCGAGCGAGCTCGACACGGTCATCCGCGTGAGCAAGGAGCTCGGCGTGCGCCCGCTGCTCGGCCTGCGCGCGAAGCTCCAGACCGCGGGCGCCGGAAAGTGGAAGTCCTCCTCGGGCGCCGCGGCCAAGTTCGGGCTGACGACGCCGGAGATCCTCGCCACGCTGCAGCGCCTGGAGGCCGAGGGCCTCAAGGACTGCTTCAAGCTCCTCCATTTCCACATCGGCTCGCAGGTCACCGAGATCCAGACGATCAAGGACGCGGTCAAGGAAGGCGCGCGCTTCTACGCCAAGCTGCGCAAGGCCGGCGCGCCGCTGGAGTACCTCGACTGCGGCGGCGGCCTGGGCGTCGACTACGACGGCACGGGCACCGCGCGCGACAGCTCGATGAACTACACGCTGCGCGAGTACGTCAACGATCTCGTCTACACGATCCACGAGGTCTGCCAAGAGGAGAAGGTCCCCGAGCCGCACATCGTCACCGAGTCCGGCCGCGCGCTCGTGGCGCACCACTCGATGCTCGTCGTCAACGTGTTCGGCGCGATCGAGGCCGGCTCCGCCCCCATCGAGGCGGTCGAGTCCCCGGACGAGAACAAGGCCGTCAAGGAGATGCGCGAGATCATCAAGGCGGTGACGCCGAAGACGCTGTCCGAGTGCTACCACGACGGCCTGCAGCTGCGCGAGGAAGCGTACACGATGTTCAAGCTCGGCTTCCTCGAGCTCGCCGACCGCGCAAAGATCGAGATGCTCTTCGCCCACCTGTGCGTCGAGATCCGCTCGCAGATGCCGAAGGCGAAGTACGTGCCGGAGGACGTGCTGGAGATGGTCAAGACGATCAACGACCAGTACCTCTGCAACTTCTCGATCTTCCAGTCGCTGCCGGACTCCTGGGCCATCGGCCAGCTCTTCCCGATCATCCCGCTCCACCGGCTGAACGAGGAGCCGGTGCGCCGCGGCGCGCTCGTCGACATCACGTGCGACTCGGACGGCAAGATCTCGCAGTTCGCCTGCCACCGCAAGGCCGGCGGCATCCTCCCGCTCCATCCGCTCAAAAACGGCGACCCGTACTACCTCGGCATCTTCCTCATGGGCGCCTACCAGGCGACGATGGGCGACATCCACAACCTCTTCGGCCGCGTCAACGAGGTGCACGTCTACGAGGACGCCGAGGAGCCGAACGGCTACTACATCGAGGACGTGTTCCAGGGCCAGACGGTGCGCGAGGTACTGGACGACATCCAGTACAACGAGTACGACCTCGCGAAGATGGTGAAGTCCACGATCGATATCCAAGTGAAAGCCGGCGCGCTCAAGCCGCGCGAGGGCGTCGATCTTCTCAACGCCTACGAGGCCGTGATGAAGGAATACACCTACATCGAACACAACGGCCACGCCGCGGCCGCGCCGTCGAACGACCCGCCCGCGCCGGCCGCTAACGGCCACGCCGCTCCCGTCGCGCAGCCCGTCTAAGTCCGCATGGCGGGCTACTCCGGCAAGCCGCTCGTCGACAAGCTGGGGATCAAGCCGGGACACCGCGCGTTCATCGAGGGCGCGCCTGCGGGCTACACGAAGACGCTCGGCAAGCTTCCCCCCGGGGCGACGATCGAGAAGACCCTCAAGACCGGCTGCGAGTTCTTGCAGCTGTTCGCGGTCTCCCGCGCCGAGCTCGACAAGAAGCTGCCCGTCTTGAAGAAAGCGATGCCGCCCGGCGGCATGCTGTGGATCTCCTGGCCCAAAGGCGCGTCGGGCGTCGCGACGGACCTGACCGGCGACCTCGTGCGCGCTGCGGGGCTCAAAACCGGGCTCGTGGACGTGAAGGTCTGCGCGGTCGACGACACCTGGTCCGGCCTCAAGTTCGTCTACCGGCTGAAGGACCGCTGACGCCGTCTCGGCATAATCTGGGACCTAAGGCCGATATCGCTCCGGGACCAGCGGCTCATCTTCCCAAGCCCTCTCGTCGAGAGATTTGACGCGCGCGTCACCGTTGAATAACATAAATCAGCAACACGAGCGTTGTAAGATACACCCAACATCTCGATACCCCCGAGAGCATGAGCTATATCGACGCGAGCCTGATGGATGGAGAGACGGTCGTCTACCGCACGCGTCCCCACGCCATCACCTGCCTGCGCCCCGCCGCCCAGACCGCCGTCGGCATCGTCGCCGCCTGCCTCTTATTCTTTTTCTCCGCGTTCTGGGCCGGGCTCGCCGTCGCCGCGATCGCGGCGGCCGCCTCGTTCCCGGCCTTCGCGCGGTTCTTCGGCTCCGAGTACGGCGTCACCAACAAGCGTATCTTCGTCCAGACCGGGGGCCTCATGGAGCGCCGCACGCTCGAGACGGCGGTGAGCCGCGTCGCGGTCATCTCCGTCGAGCAGGACCTGTGGGGGAAGATCCTCGGCTACGGCAGCGTCGTCTTGAACGGCGCCGGCGGGATCAAGGACACGCTCCCCCAGATGCGCGCGCCGTTCGAGTTCCGCCGCAAGGTGTTCGAGCAGGTGCTCCGAGAGGCGCCCGCCGAGCCGAAACTCGAGCTTCAACCCGCCGCCGCCTGACCCCTGGAACTTTCCGCTCCGACCGGCGGGGTCTGACGGGCCCGCCTTGACCGCCGTCGCGCGCATCGGCTAAGCTTTGGCGGATGGATATCACCAACCGGAACCTCTGGTCCGCCTTCATCGGCGAGGCGAAAGCCAACCGCCTCTACATCGCCTACGGCATCAAGGCGATGGAGGAGGGCCATCCGGAAGTCGCCCAGGTCTTCTTCGAGATCGCCGGCGCCGAGACGGTGCACGCGATCGGCCACCTCAAGGCCGTCGGGGCGATGAAGTCCACGCTCGAGAACCTTCGCCTGGTCGTCCAAGAGGAACAGTACGAGGGCCAGGAAATGTACCCTCGCTTCATTGACCAGGCGCGCAAGGACAAGCGCCCCGCCGCCGTGGCCGCCTTCGAGCTCGCGATGAGCCGCGAGAACGTGCACATGACCGCGTTCACCGAGGCCCTGCGCGGGTTGGAAGGAAAGCTCGACCGTGCCGGCGCGCTTCCCCCCGCCCCCAAAGCGCCGCCGTCTCCCTCGGCCGCCGCCTCCGCCGCCGTCTCGCGCGCGGACGCGGAAGTTTCCGGCGAGAAGGCCCGGATCGTGCGCCTCGAGCGCATCCGCGAGATCGTCTTCGGCATGCAGGACGGGGTCGTCTCGACGATGTCCGTAGCCGCCTCCGTCATGGCGGCGACCGGACGCACCGCCCCGACTCTAGCGGCCGCCGTCGCAACCGGCGTCGCGGGCATGATCTCCATGGCGGGCGGCAGCCTCCTAGGATCACAGGCGGAGAAGGAGCTCCACGAAGGCGAGCTCAAGCGCGAGGCGATCGAGATCGCCGAAAAACCCGAAGAAGAGATGGCGGAGCTCATCGAGGTCTATCTGCGCGAGGGCTTCACTCGCGCGCAGGCGGAGACGATGGCGCGCAAGATCGCGGAGAACGCGGAGCTCTGGCTCAAGACAATGGCGGAAAAGGAGCTCGGCATCTCGATCGAGGCCACGCGCGAGCGCGACCCCTGGAAGGACGCCGCGACGATGGGGGCCTCGTTCCTCCTCGGCTCGGCGCTGTCGGCGCTTCCCTATCTTGTCTTATACGGCCGAGCCGTGGTGATCGCGTCGGTGAGCTTCAGCCTAGCGCTTCTGTTTCTGCTCGGCTACGCTAAGGGGAGCGTGACCCGCGCGGATCCTTGGAAATCCGGCTTCCAGGTGCTCGCGATCGGATTGCTCGCGGCGTTGATCGGGTATGGGATAGGCCGTCTCGTCCCCGGCGCCGCGTAGCGCCGCGCTACTCTCCCTGCACTAGGTCTTCCAGGATCCTGATCTCGCTTTTGTCCAGCCAAAATCCGCCGCATTCCTGGCAATAGTCGACGCGCAGGTGCTCGGAGACGAGCCCGCCGTTGGTCATGGTGTCGCCGCAGTGAGGGCAGATCGCCGTCCCGGGCCTGGGCTTGAGAAGCCCCCCGTTGCAGGCTCTCTCGAACTTCTGCGGCTCCTTGGCCGATTTCGCGAGTTCGCCCAAATCGTACCACCGCCCTCCGCACTTGGGGCACTCGTCCAGCTCGAGGTCGTCGAGCTGCACCGGCTCCATGGGCGTGAAGGGGCACTTCGGGCAGTCGAGTTCCCGGGTCATGAGCCCGCAGTATAGAGGGTAAATAGACGGCTCGTCAAGGATGTGCTCCGGTCTTGAACAAGTGGACCGCGCCGTCGTGTCTCGACAGCGGAGTATAGTAGACGACGGTCCTCGCCTCCTTGAATTGCCTCGCCTTGGGCTCGCCGGCGAAGGACACGTAGGCCGATTCCTTCGCCGGCTCGAGCCACTCCAGGTCCCGGATCTGGGCCGCGCTTTTCGTCGCGCGCAAGCGGACCATGTTGCTCTCGGCGGCAAAGGTCCCGGTCCACTCGGCGCCGGCGGAGATCTCATCCCGGGGGACGCCCGACTTCATGGCCGCGGCGGCGGCGCCCCAGCGGGCTTCGTTCCAATTCAGATAATCGACGGTGCCGGCGAGGGAGATCAGAAGGCCCGCGGCGATCGCCCCGAATAGGAGCCCGTCGCTTCTGGGGCGCCGCGAGACGATCCAACCCGCGGCGAGAAGCGCGAACGCGGCCGGGGCGAGTAGGTAACGGTCGAAGAACCTCAGCGTAAAAAACATGGGCGCCGCCGGCAAGACGAGCGCCGCGGCGGCGGCCAGCAGGTCGCGCCGGTCCTCGCGCTCCGTCCCCTCCGGCAGAGTGGGCAGATACGCGGCGCCCAAGGCCGCGAGCAAAGTCAGAACACCCCACGCCCAGCGCCACGCGAAGACGCCGGCCGGCTTCTGCGCGGCGCCGAGAATGGTTATGGTCCCCAGGCCGTAGCTATTCAAGATGCCGCTCGTGTCCGGAGAATAGGGCAGCGGGCCGAAGATGTACACGAAGAACGCGAGCGCCAGCGCCGCCGGCAGGCTCCATTTGGACTTGAGCCACTTGCCGCCCTGCGGCGCCGCGAGAAGCGCGACGACGAACGGGACGACGAAGGCGCCGAGCATCAAGACGCCCGCGCCGAGGCGCAGCGTCAGATCGACGGCCAGTCCCGCGGGCTGCGACAGATGCGAGAGCGTCCCGAGCGCGTTGTAGCGGGCGCTCGCCCATGTCTGTCCGTGAATGAAGTGGAACCAGAGCGCGTGCGCGGCGACGGCGGCGAGCGGGACCGCGGCCGACAGGCCGAAGCGCTTGCGGTCGAGCCGCCTCGTCCACGCGAGATGAAGGACCATCCCCACCGCGATCAGGACGCCCGGCTGCCGGATGAGGAACGCCCACGCGGACGCGAGCGACGCGGCGAGGAGCCAGCCGCCGCTCTCGTCCTGGACCGAGCGCAGGAAGCAGTAGCCGGCGAGCAAGGACGCCGCGAGGAACGGCACGTCCGTCATGAACGTGAAACTCAGCAGAAGAAAAAGAGGACACGCGAGCAGCGCGAGCGAAGACGCCAGCGCGCTTTTCGGCGACAGACGCAGGCGGCGCGCGATTAGATAGAGCAGCGCCAAGGCGACCCAGGCGAGGACCAAGGTCGACAGCCGCAAGGCGGAGTGACTGAAACCGCGCGGCAGGCAGAACAGCGCCCCCCAGGCGGCGTGCGCGACGAGCGTCGGCGACGCGAACTCGGGGATGACCAGGGTGCCGTCGAGCAGATGGCGGACGGAGAGCGCGTACATCCAATCGTCGTCCAGCGGGACGTCGCGCAGCGGGCCGGCGAGGGCGACGCAGAGGCAGAAAACGCCAGACAGCAGCAGAAGGCCGCGCGCGGCGGAGGAACGGTCCATGCGGCTGAGATTCTACGAAGTAATCGCGGCTCTCGCCTCAGGCCCGCTCGGCCGCGCGGGAAACGGCGGGCTGGAGGCGCCGCAACACGGTCCTCGCCGGAAAATACACGAGCGCCCACACGAACGGCGCGACGATAGCCCAGCCGGTCGCCGAGTACAGCACGGCGCGCCATACGCCCGAGGACGTCAACTCGAGCGGAGCGCCGCCGTAGATGCTTTGTCCCAGCATCGTCAACCCGAAGGCAGCGGGAATATAGACGGGATAGGTCAGCCAGTTGGCCGCCTGCATGGCCGGGTGGCTGAGCTTCCACCGCACGCCGACGAGCAGGCACAGCGGCGTCGGAAAGCCCACGATAGGGAAGAGCCCGATCGTAGCGCCGAGTCCGATGCTCATCGCCACGACGTCGGGCGAGGCGCCCTGCTTCAACAACTCGCGGAGGCGCTTCACGGCTTCGCGGCCCGGATCTCGGTCGCCAGGCGCTCTCTCACGATCTGGATCTTTCCGTCCTCGTCGTATGGCGCCTCGAGGAGGATCAGGAAGCCGCCGCTGCCGTGGTACTGCCAAAGACTCTCGACGCGCTCGAGCGCCGCCGGCGGGACCTTCGAGAACGGGAACGGCAGGCGCGACTGCGGTATGCTCGCGCGCTGATAGGCGAACTCGCCGGGCTCGCCGAAGTCCTTCTCCCACGGGTTAACGAGGAACTCGGAGAACGTCGGGCGCCCCGGGGCGGCGGGCCTGGCCATATACTCCTCGAAGTCGCGCGCCTGGGCGCGGGTCGGCCGCCGGAAATCGCGCACGCGCCACGCGCCGTCCGGCTTGCGGACGTATTGTGCCGCGTTCTCTGCAACGGGACGATAGACGCCCATGAAGCGCTCCTTCGCCTCGGCCTCGGCGAGACGCCGCTCCGGCCCCACGTCTCCGATCTCCAGGTGATAGAGTTGGACGCGCTCGAAGTACGGAGGATAGACACGCGATTCCGCCTCGCTCAGGCGGACAACGAGCACGGGGCTCGGGGCCTGCACCGCAGCGGCGAGGGCGACGACCGCCGCAGCGGCGAGCCTCACCGGCACAGCCAGGATCGGTGCTCCGAGAACTTGTAGACCAAGTCCTTGATGTCGCGCCCGAGGTCCGGGAACCAGGACTCGTTGAACTGGTGCCTATCGAGGTCCGCTTTCACCTGGGACCACAACGCGTCCGGCGAGAACGCCTTGCCGCAGGCCTCGCGACGCACCGTGAGCGCCGCGGCCATCGCTCCGGTGCGATCCGCGCCGTGCGTGCAGTGAAAGTAGACCGTCTTTCCCTGCGCCTGCTTCTCGAGCACGAACTTGAACGCCTCCTTCATCGTGTCCCAATTGACGTTGCGCACGACCGGCCAGAAAAGGCGGATCGGAAAATGGCGGCACTCGAGGCCGTAGACGCCGCACGCCTCCAGGTCCTCCGAGCGCTCCCGGAGGTTGACCGCCACATCGACGCCGAGGACGCGCTTCAAATGCGCGTACTGCTCGCGGTTAGTCAGCGCGGCGCCGCGAAAGACCTTGCCGGGAAGCTCGCCCAAGTTCGCCGGGACGGAACCGGCGGACCTGCGGGTGATGCCCGCGTCGCGCCAACGGGGCTCGCGTTCTTTAGTAGGGGGAAAGACGCCGGGATGGAGGACGCTCTCGGCAAACCGGGCTTCGGCGGCGGACGAAGCGACTTCCGCAGGACCGGCGCGGACGACGCACGGGGCGAACAGCAATACGGTCAGTATTGTTTTCATGAGGGGGACTTCATCCCTAATTTATAGCAAAGAAGCGCCCTCGACCATGGCCGATGGTCCCTCCGAGACCTGAGGCGAGAGTCCCGCCTCGTTTCCCCACGGATTTCACACGGAAATCGAACGCCCGCCGGACCGCTGCGACCTCTACCCTAAAGCGACATGTTCCGATCCGCACGACTCCTTGCGGCAGCGGCCGCGTTGGCGTTGGCGCCCACGCCCGCCGAGCTCGCCGCCAGACAAGGTCCCGACGACTCCACCGCGCCTGCCCCGGCGACTCGCTGCACCGGCCGGGACGAGGCGCTCGTCGAGGGCCGCTGCGTCCACCGGGAGCGGCTCGACTGTTCCGACCCGACCACCGCCGACGGGTGCGTCGCCCAACCCGGAGACGAGGCGGGCGCGACGCCGTCATCGCCGCGGCCCGCGCCGCTCACGGCACCGGACGGGCGCCGCATCCAAGTGGTCCCGGTACAATCGCAGCCGCCGCGCCCGAGGCGGCCGCCGAATGTCGCTCCCTCACGAGGGAGCGTCACCGCCCGGCTGAACCTGCTTTCCCAGGCCCTCGACCGCTGGTCCACCACGGGCCGCCGACACGCGGGACGCGCCGATCCCTCCGCGCGGCTGACCGACCCGGTCGTCCGGATCGATTGGTTCTCGGGCTACTTCGACGTGGAGAACCGTACCGAGGACGCGGTCGAACGGCACGCCTTGCGGGGGCTTCTTCAGCGACGCTGCGACGGACGCCACAGCGTCTGCGGCTTCCGCATGACCCAATCGAACGGCGTCTTCGACACGTTCGAGCGGACGGTCCGCCGGCGCAACGGCTCGACGCAGCGCTTCGTGACCCGGCTGTTCCATTCCTCCCAGACCGACGACAACGCGGCGAACTCTACGTCCCGCGAGCAGCGGGAGCGGAGCGAGCGGATCCGCCAGGAGTTCCGCGACGCCCTCGCGGGAAACGCTCACATGGTGATCTACAGCGGCCACTCGCGCTTGGGCGGCGGCCCGGACTTCCAGCCGCCCCGGCTCCACAAGAACCACGTCGACTACCCGTGGTACGTCCGCAACAGGCCGGGCTTCAATCTCATGACGAACGCGCTGCGCGAGCGCGTGACGCCGCTCTTCTTCCTCGGGCTTTTCTCGTGCGACTCGCTCCAGCATTTCGCCGGCGGCATCGGTCGGCGCAACGTGCAGCATGCGTTGGTGAGCGAGATCCCGATCGCCAACGAAGGGTACTATCACAGCCTGGCGTCCATCGACAGCGTGATCGCGACGGGCTACGTGCCCCGCATCCGGGACGGCGTGATGCGCGTCCTCAACAGCACGGAACTCAGCCGATTTGGAAGACGCGACATCATGCGGGCGTTCGGCCGGCTCATCCGCAGACGACGGACGACCGAGCCGGGGCCGCACGGGCCGTGACAAGGGAGGCAGCAATGAGACGCGGGTTCCGAAGCGAGCAGGCGGGACTCGTCCAAGGCCGGCATACGATCGTCCGGAACCGTGGAACCGACGGCTTGGACATTCGCGTCTACGGGCCCGCGCAGGAGTTGTCGCTCATCCCAATCTCACCACTCGTCCGCGTGCGGACGCCCTGACCTGACCCGCCGCTATATCCGCTCGAAGTAGCGCTCGCGCTCCCAGCAGGTGACCGCCTTGTCGTAGGAGGCCAGCTCGGCGCGGGCGGCGTGGGCGTAATGCTCGACGACGTCCTCTCCGAAGGCGGCCTTGGCGGCCTTCGAGGATTCGAACTCGCCGAGAGCCTCGGCCAAAGTCGCCGGCACCGCCTTGACGTTGGCGAGATACGCGTTGCCCTTGAGCTCGGCGGGAGGCGTGAGGCCCTTCTCGATCCCATGAAGACCGGCCGCGATCGTCGCGGCGAAAGCGAGGTACGGGTTGGCGTCGGCGCCCGGGACGCGGTTCTCGACCCGGTAGGCTTCCCCCTCCCCCACGATGCGGAACCCGCAGGTCCGGTTGTCGTGCGCCCACGCGATGCGCGTCGGCGCGAAGGTGCCGGCCTGGTAGCGCTTGTAGGAGTTGATCGTCGGCGCGAGGAACAGCGAGAACTCGCGCGCCAGCGCCATCTGCCCGGCCAGAAATCCATGGAAAAGCTTGCTCGGCTTCTTCTTGGACGGGTCCCAGAAGAGCGCCTTCCTGCCCGACGCGTCCCAAAGGCTGGAATGCAGATGGAAGCTGGAGCCGGCGAGCTTCGCGTCCGGCTTGGCCATGAACGTCAGGCTCGCGCCCTTGGACATGGCGATCTCTTTGGCGCCGTGTTTGTACGTGGTATGCCGGTCCGCCATTTCCAGCGCCTCGGCGTAGCCCAGATTGAGCTCGTGCTGGCCCGGCCCCCACTCGCCCTTGGAACCCTCGACCGGGATGCCCGCGGCTTCCATCTTCGCGCGGATGTCCCCCACCACGTACTCGATCCGCGTACCCTGCAGCATGTGGTAGTCTTCGATGTAGTGCCCGTGGTGCGAGAGGTCGTGGTAGTCCTTGTGGCGGGCCGACTCGTACGTCTCGCGGTACAGATAGAACTCGAGCTCGGACGCCGTCTTGACGACGTACCCCAGCTTGCGCGCCCGCTCGATCTGGCGGCGCAGGATGGTCCGGGGCGCGGTCTCGACGGGATTCCCGTGCTCGTCATCGAGATCGCAGACGATCATCGCCGTCTTATCCAACCACGGCAGTATCCGGATCGTCGAGAAGTCCGGCGCCATGTGGAAGTCTTGATAGCCCTTCTCCCAGCTCGTCAGCTTGAACCCGGGGACGGGCTCCATCTCCATGTCGACGGTGAGCAGGTACGCGCAGGCGTGGACGCCGTGCTCCTTGGCCGTCTGCGCGAAGAAGCGGCCCGTCAGGCGCTTGCCCATCCAGCGCCCCTGCATGTCCGGGAAGACGAGCATGACGGTCTCGATCTCGCCTTTTTGAATCCGCTTGAGCAGCTCCGAAACCTGGATCTTCCCGTTCACTAGTCTCCCTCCGGGTACGGCTTTCCGTCCGCGGCCGGCGGCTTAGTGCGTCCGATGGCGCCGGCCAAGATGACGATGGTCGCGACGTACGGGATCATCTGGATGAACTGGTTCGGCACGCGCAGGCCCATCGTCTGCAGGTGTATCTGCAGGGCCTCGGCGAGACCAAAGAGGAGCGCCGCCGCCGCAGCCCCGGCCGGCGTCCATTTGCCGAAGATCAGGGCGGCCAGCGCGATGTAGCCGCGCCCGCCGGACATGTTGTCCGTGAACTGGTGCTGGTCCATCGAGAGCCAGGCCCCGCCCAGCGCCGCGAACATGCCCGACAGGATCACCGCGGCGTAGCGCATGCGGTGGACGCGGATGCCGAGAGTGTCCGCGCACTCGGGATGCTCGCCGACCGCGCGGAGGCGGAGGCCGAAGGGCGTCTTGTATACCAAGAGCTGCGCCAGGACCACGAGCGCGAGGGTCAAGAGCAGGAGCGGATGAGAGAGGATCTCGCCCAAGATCGGGATCTTCGAGACGAAGCCCAGGCTCCAGGAGCCGATCCCCTCGACGCGCGAGGAATTGGCCGAGGAGTGGAAGATCGCCTTGAGGAAGAACTTGGTGATCCCGCCCGCCAGGATGTTCACCGCCAGGCCGGAGATGATCTGATTTCCGCGATAGCGGATCGAGACGATCCCGTGCAGCCACGCCGCGAGCCCCCCGCCCATGAGCGCCGCGAGGACGCCGGCCCACGCGCTGCCGGTATAGAAGGAACCCAAGACCGCGCAGAAAGCGCCGGTGAGGATCATCCCCTCCAAGCCGATGTTGACCACCCCGCCCAGCTCGCAGATCGTGCCGCCCACCGCCGCCAATATATAAGGAACGGCGATGCGGACCGCTTGGTTGAGGAGGTCGATCACCGCGCCCACCTCTTGGACACCTGGTTCGCCACGACCACGAGGATGATGACCAGCGCTTGAAGCACTTCGATGATCTCTTTAGGGACCAGCGCGTTGATGACTAGGCTCCCGTGCGACAGCCCTCCGAAAAGGAACGCGGCGATCACGACGCCGAGAGGACTGTTCTGGCCGAGAAGCGCCACCGCGATCCCCAGGAACCCGGCTCCGGCCGAGAACCCGTCCTCGAAGTAGTGCTTGTAGCCGAGGACGAAGCTCGTCCCGGCCAGTCCCGCGAGCCCTCCCGAAATGGCGAAGGCGAGGAGCGCGCGCCGGTCGACCGGGATCCCGGCCGTCTCGGCGGCGGCGGGGCTCAGGCCGAGCGCCCGCAGCTCGTAGCCGAGCGGCATCTTCCACAACAGCCACGAGACGACGCCGCACGCGAGGAGCGCGACGAAGAAGGTCGCATTGGCCGGCGACCCGTGAAAGAACGACGAGAACGCCTCGAGGCGCGGCAGCCGCGCCGTGACCGCGACCGCAGCGGTGTGCACCGTCTCGGGCTCATGGAACCGCGAGACGACGAAGTAGCTTGTCAGCGCCATCGCGATGAAGTTCATCATGATGGTCGTGATGACCTCGTGCGCCCCGGTCTTGATCTTGAGCGCGCCTGGGATGGCCGCCCAAATCATGCCGCCGAGGAAGGCCGCCGCGAGGCAGACCGGCACGTGCAGGAATGCGGGCATCGAGAGCCCGAACCCGGCGAGCGCCGCGCAGAAGGCGCCGACCAGCATCTGCCCCTCGGCGCCGATGTTGAAGAGTCCCGCCTGGAAGCCCAAGGCGACCGCAAGCCCCGTGAAGATGAGCGGCGTCGACTTGAAGAAGATCTGCGCCACCCCGTAGGGATTCAAGACGACGCCCTCGAAGAGCCGCGCGTAGACCAGCCCCGGATTGACCCCGATCAAGAGCATGAGGACCGCGCCGATCGCGAAGGCGGCCGCGACCGCGGCGACGGAAGCGCCCGCCTGGACGCCGAGCTTTCGCCACTGTCCGCTCATGCCTTTCCTCCGGCCATGAGCACCCCGATCGTCTCCTCAGTCGCGCGCTGGACGGAGAGGATGCCCGAAAAGGCGCCGCGATAGAGGACCCCGATCGTGTCGGAAAGCGAGAGGATCTCGGAGAGCTCCGCGGAGACGAGGACGACCGCCGCCCCCGCGTCCCGGGCCGCGATGATCTTCTTATGGATGAGCTCGATGGCGCCCACGTCCACGCCGCGCGTCGGCTGGGAGGCGACGAGCAGCTTGGGACCACGCGACATCTCCCGGGCGACGACCACCTTTTGCTGGTTCCCCCCCGAGAGCGCCTTGGCGTGCGCGGACGGGTCGGCGGGCCGGATGTCGTAATCCTTGATCATGCGCTCGGCGAACGCACGCACGCTCGAAAAATCGATGGTCCACGTCGAGGCGAACTCGGGCTCCCGATGCCGTCCGAGCACGACGTTCTCGGAGACCGCGTAGTCGAGGACGAGCCCGCGGCGATGCCGGTCCTCGGGCACGTGGGCGACGCCGCGGCGGAACATGTCGGCGGCCGACGCCGCGGCGAAGTCCACCTCCTTGCCGACCAAGGTCATGGTCCCCGCGCCCGGCGTCCGAAGGCCGGTCAGGAGCTCGATGAGCTCGGTCTGCCCGTTGCCCTCGACTCCCGCCACCCCGAAGATCTCCCCCGCCCGCACGGTGAAGCTCACGTCTTTCAGCGCGTCGTGGCCGCGGCTCGATCGGACCGTGACGCCTCGGAGCTCGAGGACCGCGGGCGACTTCGCGATCACGGCCGGGTCCTTGAGCGTCCGCTCGACTTGGAAAAGCACCGGCCGCCCGACCATCATCTGCGCGAGCTCGGCCTCGCTCGTCTTGGCGGTCGCGACGGAGCCGACCGTCTTGCCGAGCCGCATCACGGTGACCGTGTGCGAGATGGCCAGGACCTCTTGGAGCTTGTGGGTGATCAGGATGACCGTCTTGCCCTGGGCGCGCAGGCCGGAGAGGATCTGGAAGAACGCCTTCGTCTCCTGCGGCGTGAGGACGGCCGTCGGCTCATCGAGGATCAGGATCTCGGCGCCTCGGTAGAGCACCTTGAGGATCTCGAGCCGCTGCTGTTCGCCCACCGACAGGTCCCCGACGAGCGCCTTCGGATCGAGGGCCAGGCCGAACTTCTTGGACAGCGCCTCGACCTCGGCCTCCGCCCGCGCCTTGTCGAAGACGAGACCCCCGAGGCTCGAGGGCTCGCGCGCGAGGACGACGTTCTCCGCGACGGTGAGCGTCGGGACGAGCATGAAATGCTGATGGACCATGCCGACGCCAGCCGCGATGGCGTCTTCGGGGCCGGCGAAGCGGACCGGTGCGCCGCCCACGCGGATATCCCCCCCGTCGGGCGTGTAGAGCCCATAGAGGATCTTCATGAGAGTGGATTTTCCCGCCCCGTTCTCGCCCACGAGCGCGTGCACCTCGCCCTTCGCGACCGAGAGTCCGGCGCCGTCGTTGGCGCGGCAACGGGCGAACTCTTTGACGATGCCCGTCATCTGCACGGCAAGGGGCGTCTTCGGATCGGCCATCAGGACGCCGGCACCTTGATCTCGCCCTTGACGATCTTCGCCTTGAGCTCCTCGACGCGCTTGACGACCGCCTCGGGGATCAGTGATTTGTTGTTGGCGTCGTAGACATAGCCCACGCCGCCTTCGGCCAGGCCGAATTCCTGCACGCCGCTCTTGAACCGCCCTGTCAGGAGCGCCTCGATGGTCTTATACACCGCGACGTCGCCGCGCTTGAGCATCGAGGTGAGGATGAAGCCGGGCGCCTCGGAGAATTGGTCGGCGTCGACGCCGATGGCGAATATCTTCTTCTCTCGCGCGGCTTCGAAGACGCCGAGGCCGGTCGTGCCGGAAGCGTGAAAGATCACATCGGCGCCTTGGCCGATCTGGGAATACGAGATCGCCTTTCCCTTCGCCGGATTCTTGAACGCCTCGCCCGTCACGCCCGCGTAACCCGTAAGGACCTTAACCTTCGGGTTGACGGCTTTCGCGCCCGCGGCGAAGCCCGCCTCGAACTTGTGGATCAGGGGGATGTCCATGCCCCCCACGAAGCCGACCGCGTTCGTCTTCGACACGAGGCCCGCGATCGCGCCGACGAGGAAGCTGCCTTCATGCTCGCGGAATTTGAGCGCGACGAGATTGTCCGGCATCTTCGAGTTCGGGTTCACCGCGAAATCGATGCAGCCGAACTTCTTATTAGGGAAATCCTTGGCGACGAGCGCGATGTCGTCTGTAAAGAGGAAGCCCACGCCGAAGATGAGCTCGTCCTTGCTCGACGCGAGTTGGCGCAGCGCGGCCTCTCGGTCGGCGCCGTCGCCCGGCTCGATGTAGTCGAACTCGATGCCGAGTTCCTTGGCGGCGCGCGCCACGCCCTCGTAGGCGGAATCATTGAACGACTTGTCGCCGCGCCCGCCGAGGTCGAACACGAGCCCCACGCGGTGCTTTCCCGACGACGAGGAGCCCCCCCCGCCGCACCCGGCGAGGAAAAACGCGAGACCCAGCAGCGCACCCGTTCTAAAGGACAAGACTATCTCTGTAGGCGTGAGATTATATAAAGCTTCCCCTCTCCCGCGACAGCGGATGTCGCGCCTAATTTAGCGTTCGCCCCGAAAGATCGGGCATCGAACCCGACTCACGCGCTCCAAGCGACGAGAACGCGGGCCGACCCCCACGCGCATCACAGCGACGCAGTACAAGATACCCAATGCTATTGTTTACTACTATATAACTTTAGTTACTGTTAAATGATACTAAATGATAGTTAAATATATCTTATCAATTGAATATGATAGTATATGGACTGAATCGCCCGAATCTTGACCGCAAGATCGGGTGTTTGGGCCTTGACAAGGCGGTTCGACCTCGATATAATCAGCCGGTCGCATGAAACGGAACCAGAGTTTTCACGTGAAAACCCGATGAAGGCCGAAGTCATCTCAATCGCGAACCAAAAAGGGGGGGTCGGAAAGACGACCTCCGCCATCAGCCTGGCCGCCGCCCTGGCCCACAACGGCAAGGACACTTTGCTGATCGACATGGATCCGCAGGGCAATGCCAGCTCCGGTCTCGGATTCGACAAAAAGACCATGGAAGAGAATATCTACCCAGTTCTAATGGGAACGCTTCCAATCGAGAAGGCCGTTCGCAACACGAAAGTGGATTATCTGGACATGATTTGCGCTAATGGTCATCTCATTGGCGCGGAAATCGAGCTTGTCAGCGCAATTGCCCGGGAAATGCGCCTCAAACAGGTAATCGACCGGGTTTCCGAGGCATATCAGTTCATTATCATAGACTGCCCGCCGTCTCTGGGTCTATTGACCCTAAATGCGCTGGCGGCTACCAACAAGGTAATAATCCCCATTCAAAGCGAGTATTACGCCCTGGAGGGTCTCGCGAGCTTCATGGACACGATCGGCAAAATCCGAATGGCGCTCAATCCCGGGTTATCCGTCGAGGGAGTGCTCCTAACCATGTTCGACACCCGTATCGCACTTGGCCATCAAGTCAAAGCTGAAATAGAAAAGCACTTTCAGGGGATGACCTTCAAAACCGCGATCCCACGCAATATCCGGCTCGCGGAGGCTCCAGGCTTTGGACAGTCGATCATCCAATATGACCAGCGGTCGCGCGGGGCGGAAGCCTATCTCGCCCTTGCCGCGGAAATATTGGAGCGGCGCGGGCATCAGCCGCCGGAAATGAAAGTATCGGATGAACAAGAAGTCGAACACGAGTTGGTTGAGGCCGCGGAGAAAAAACCATGAGACAAGCATTGGGCAGGGGACTCGACGCGCTGCTGCCGTCCGGCGCGCAAAATGGGGGGGACCGGCCGCAGATCGTGCGAGTTGCGATCGACAAAGTGCGTCCCAATCATCTTCAAACGCGCAAGCAGTTCGATCCCGAGAAGCTCAGCGAGCTCGCGGTGTCCATCAAGCAGAACGGCCTCGCGCAGCCGATACTTGTCACGCATGACCCGGCCTCCAACACCTACGAGCTGATCGCCGGCGAACGGCGCTGGCGCGCGAGCCAGCTCGCGGGCCTCACCGAGATCGACGCCGTGGTCCGCGCGGTCCCCACGGAGAGGGAGCGTCTCGTCCTCAACCTCATCGAGAACCTCCAGCGCGAGGACCTCAACCCGATCGAGGAGGCGCGTGGCTACCTTCGTCTCATGAAGGAGCATTCGCTCACGCAAGTACAGCTCACCGAAATCTTGGGAAAATCCAAGTCCGCGGTCTCCAACACGCTGCGCCTCTTGGATCTGCCGGAAGAAGTGCAGAAGGCCCTGCAGATCGAGCAGATCACGGAAGGCCACGCGCGCGCGCTTCTCGCGGTGAAGAATCAGTTCGAACTCAACAAGCTCTTCCATGTCGTCGTCGCGCAGCAGCTCTCGGTCCGCGAAGTCGAGGACTACGCGCGGCGCATCCAGGGGGGAGAGACCATCAAAGAGGTTTCCGCGGCACCGAAGCAAAAGAAGGCCGCGGACACGATCGCACTCGAGCAGGCGCTGCAGCAAAGACTCGGCACCAAGGTCGAGATCCGCACGAAAAAGGATCCGGCCCGCGGCACCGTGACGATCCACTTTTTCTCGTTTGCGGACTTCGAAAAAATCATCGATAGACTAAAAAAATAGTTATATTTTAATGATATTTTCACTATTTCTAGCGGCGCTAGCCGCCGCGTCGTCCACGCAGGCCGCCGCGCCGCGAGCGGCGCTGAACGATCCTCTCACCGATCCCATCTCGGGGCGCATGCCGACCTACGTCGCCCTCGCGCCGAACATCAACGACTTCGGACAGTTCGCCGACGGCGGTCCCGATTCGAACTGGTACATCGGCTTCAACAACGCGTGGATCGTGCAGCTTCCGCCGGCCCCGCAGGGGGACTTCTCGCGCGCGTTCATCGGGGCGAAGGTCGGCCGCGCTAAAGCGCGGCCGCGGCCGGCCCGTCCTTGGGAACGCGAAGTGACCCCGGGCAAAGTGTACATCGGCATCTCGCCGGCGCCCAACTTCTCCGCCGCGCAGCAGTTCTTCTTGGCGGAGACGCGGGACATCCCGCTCGATACCGATCCGAAGGTCAACATCGCCGGGACCGGAGAGTCGCAGTGGTTCTGGGCCGAAGTGCCGCCGGGCCACGTGAGTTCGAGCGGCCCGAACTACCTCATCGTCTGGTCGCCGACCGAGAGCTTCTCCGACGCGACCAAGGCGCCGGTCCTCGCCGCGCTCGACACGCGCGCCGCGCCCGACGACGCGGTGCACGCGTGGGTCAACCGCTCGATCCAAGGCGTGCCTCCGCGCCAGGCGAAGGGCGCGCTCGAGACGCCGATCCGCCGCCTGGCGCCCGCGCTCGCGATCAAGCTCGTCCCGCAAAACCAGAACGCGATCACCGTTTCGGAATGCGTGGCGCGCGCGACGGAGCGCGGCATCATGATGAGCTTCTCGGTCTCGGGGCAAGACCCGGAGCTCGCGTGGATCGAACGCTCCAAGGACCAACTCGAGTGGGAGCGCGTCTCCAAATTCCAGCGTCGGCCCCCGTATATGATCACACTCGACCACGCCGCCCTCCCGGCGCGCGGGGCGTACTTCCGAGCGTCGGCGCGAGACCTCCTCGGCAACGAAGGCAGCTGCCGCGGCCTCTTCGTGTCTAATGTCGCGGCACCTTAAGGGCCCCCGCGTCGCCGTCGTCGGGGCGACCGGGCTCGTCGGCCGGGAGATTCTCGACTGCCTCGAGAGCCTGCCGCGGCTATGCGGAGAGCTGCTGCCGTTCAGTTCCGGACGCGACCCCGGCGCCGCCGTCGCCTTCCGCGGACGCAAGGTCCGCGCGCCCGGCATCTCGCGCGCCGCGCTCAAGTCCGCCGATCTCGTCTTCATGGTGTCGAGCGACGAGGTGTCTCTCGCCCACAGCCGCGCCCTAGCCGCATCCGGCGTCTGGGTCATCGACGACTCCGCTGCCTTCCGGATGGACAAGGACGTTCCGCTCGTCATCCCGGAGGTGAACGCGGACGCTCTCTCTCCCAGGAAACGCCTCATCGCCGGGCCCAACTGCACCGTCACGGGCCCCGCTGTCGCGGGATTCCCGATCGCGAAGGCAGCCGGAGCGCGCGCGGTGCGGATATCCTCGTACCAGGCGGTTTCGGGCGCGGGCCGCGAGGCGCTAGAGGAGTTCGCCCGCCAACTCGCGGAGCTAAGACCCGGCGCCGACGGTTGGCGGGGGCTTGCGTCGCGGATGCGGCGGCTCAAGGCGAAAGCGCTGCCCCGCCCCATCGCGCTGAACGTGATCCCCCAGGTGGGCTCCTTCGACGACGAAGGCCACAGCGGCGAGGAGACGAAGGTCTCCCGCGAGCTGCGGAAGATCTGGGGCATGCCGGGCTTGCGCGTCAGCGTGAGCGCCGTGCGCGTGCCCGTCCTGCGCGGCCACTCGGTCGCCTTCTGGCTCGAGACCCGCAGGCCCGTCTCGCCCGCGCGCGCCTGGAAGCTGCTTCGCGGCCGGCCCGGTATCGTCTGCCATCCTAAAGGGTACGCCACGGCGCGGGACGTCCACGGGACGGGCGGCGTCGAGGTGAGCCGCATCCGCGCCGGAACGTCGCCCGCGGAGCTCTGTCTTTGGGTCGTAAGCGACAACCTGCTCAAAGGCGCCGCGTCCAACTCCGTGCAGATCGCCGAGCTCCTGCTGAAGAAGGGCTGGCTCCGATGACCCGCCGCTGGTGGCTGCTGCTCGTCGCGCTCGTCATCTTGTTCGCGCCGATGCGCGTGTGCGCACGGCCCGACCCGCTCGCCAAGGAGAAGGCGCAGATGAAGGCGGCCGGCTACGAAGTCGAGCGCGTCGTCTCCAGCATGTTCGGCAAGGTGAAGCTCATCGCGGTCCTGTACCGGGAGACCGGCGCGGCGGGGCTGCACCGCCTGAAGGCCTTTTCGGTGAAGGGGGGGAGGCCCTCCCTTATATACATCGAAGTCAGCCCGACCGTCCGGATTTCCTTCGATGCCGTCCACGACGCGAACACGTTGCCGGCGCTTTTCGGCGAGAAGTCTCCCTTCTTCGCGTACACAAAGGAGATCCCCGGGCTCAACCGCCGGTCGCTGATCCTCCTGCGCTACGATGCGAAGGCGGATAAATGGCGGCCGGCCCCGGGCTCGCCCTACGACTCCGGCGCGCTCCAGGA
Organism: Elusimicrobiota bacterium; assembly: GCA_016194745.1. Lineage (GTDB taxonomy): Bacteria > Elusimicrobiota > Elusimicrobia > UBA1565 > JACRDR01 > JACQBA01. Next base: position 153,952 of record JACQBA010000011.1, on the reverse strand, counting down.
CATGGACGGCGACGGGGTACCGGAGCTCGTAACGCGCTCCCTTCCGTTGGGCAACTTCTTCACGATCGAGTGCCGCGACTTCCAGACGATGACGCGCACGGCCTTCCGCACGCGGATCCACCGCTGGGCCGGCGGCCGCTTCTCGGAGTCGTCCCGCGAGTTCCGCTCGTTCTACGAGGACGACCTGCGCCGCCTGAAGGGGGAGCTCGACGCGGCCGATCCGCGCAAGACGAACGATTACGGCGCCGCGCTGGGGCTCGGCCTGTCCATCTATTACGATTTCGCGGAGCTCGGGGAACCCCGGGAAGGTTGGGCGCAGTTTTCCAAGGCGTTCACGCCGCGAGGGCAGTTTCCCCCGATCTCGACGTGCATCAAGAAGATCAAGAGCGATCTGCGGGGAAATCTGGGGATCCCCGACGAGTGGCCCGACTAAAATAATGGAGGCTCCTAATGCGTAAGAACAAACCCGAGTGGATATTCTACTGCGCCCTCTTGGCCCTCGCCGCCGCGGCCGGCCTTTTCGCGCGCCCGGCGGCGTCCGTCCCCGGCAGCGCCCCGATCGTGGCGGGCGACGTCGCCTGGATGCTGACCGCGACCGGCCTCGTCCTCCTGATGACGCCGGGGTTGTCGTTCTTCTACGGCGGCATGGTTCAAAGGAAGAACGTCATTTCCACGATGCTCCAGAGCTTCATCTCGATGGGCGTGCTGAGCCTCCTCTGGATCATTATCGGATTTAGCCTCGCCTTCGGCGACTCGATCGGCGGCTTGGTCGGAAACCCCTTCACGTATCCCATGTTCGCGGGCGTCGGCGGATCGACGCACCCGGACCTCGCGCCGACCATCCCGCTCGCGCTGTTCGCGATGTTCCAGCTCAAGTTCGCGATCATCACCCCGGCGCTCATCACCGGCTCCTTCGCCGAGCGCGTGCGCTTCTCGAGCTACCTCCTCTTCATTATCCTGTTCTCGATCTTCATCTATTGCCCCCTGGCGCATTGGACGTGGCATCCCCAGGGCTTCCTTCATAAGTGGGGGGTCCTCGACTTCGCGGGCGGGACGGTGGTGCATATGTCGGCAGGCTTCGCCGCCCTCGCGGGCGCCTTGTTCCTCGGCCCGCGCAAGGCACACAAGACGCAGCCCCTCGTGCCGGCCAATATCCCCTTCGTCCTCCTCGGGACGGGCATGCTATGGTTCGGCTGGTTCGGCTTCAACGCCGGCTCGGCCCTGGCCGCCAACGCGACCGCGGTGCTCGCCTTCATCACGACGAACACGGCGTCCGCCTCGGCGATGCTCGCGTGGGTGTTCTTCGACGCGGTGCGCGGGCGTCGGCCTTCGGCGTTGGGCGCCTCGGTCGGAGCGGTCGTCGGGCTGGTCGCCGTCACTCCCGCGGCCGGCTACGTTACCGTCGGCCAGAGCCTGTTCATCGGGGCGATCGCCAGCGTCGCGAGCAACCTCGCGGTGCACTGGAAGACGCAGTCCCAGCTCGACGACACGCTCGACGTGTTCCCCTGCCACGGCGTCGGCGGGATGGTGGGCATGGTCGCGACGGGTCTGTTCGCCGATAAAGTCGGCCTGATCTACGGCGACCCGACGGTGTTCCTGCGCCATCTGGCCGCGCTCGTCCTGGTCGGCGCGTTCAGCTTCGTCGGCTCGTACGCTCTCTATTGGGTGACGGACAAGGCGATCACCCTGCGCGTGCGGCCGGAGCAGGAGGAAGAGGGGCTGGACCTCAGCCAGCATGCCGAAAGCCTGGGCGTTTGACTTGGCCGGTGCATTTCGCTAACTTTCGGAGATATGATGCCTAGGATACTCGCATCCGCGGCCGCATTGCTGCTGATCGGATCGCTCTGCTCCGCCGCGCCCTCGGCGACTCCCGCTCCGGCGCCGGCAAAAGCCGCGCTTACGGGAAAGATCATCTGGGACCAGACCAAGATAAACGCCCCGGACCTGTCGAAGGTGCTCGTCTATCTAAAACCGCTCGATCCCGCGTACCATTTCGATCCGCCGCGCACGAGCTACGTCATCTCGCAGAAGCAGGTGAAGTTTACGCCCGAGTTCGCGGTCGTCGTGCAGGGCCAGACGGTCGATTTTCCGAACGACGACACGATGAAGCACAACGTTTACTCCTTCTCGGAACCCAAATGGTTCGACTTGGGTGTGTACTCGAAGGGGGAAAAGAAGTCGGTGACCTTCGACCGCGCGGGCCTCGTGTCGATCCATTGCTCGATCCATGAGTTGATGAACGGGACCATCTTCGTGGTGCCGGCGCCCTTCTACACGATGACCGACGCCGCCGGGAACTACACGATCGACGGCGTGTCTCCGGGACGCTATGAGCTGCAGACGTGGCACCCCATCCTCCCGACGTTCAAGAAGCAGGTCGAAGTCGCCCCAGGCGGTACCTCGACCGACATCAGCGCCACCAAAGATCTGGTCACGGGCGGAGAGCCGAATTGAGACTTGCGCTCATCGCCGCGATAGTCGCCCTCGGAAGGTCGCCGGCCCTCGCCCAGCAAGCGAAGCTCACGGGGCACGTCAACGCGAATCCGCGCGTCGAGGCCTCCGGCTCGAGCGGCGGCGCTTACGCGGGTCGAGCCGCCTCCACGGCGAAGCTCTTCGATTACAAGAACCTGAAGAACGTGGTCATATACGCGGAACCGGTCTCCTCGCACGAAGAAGGGGACTCCGGAGGCCCCACGGTCACCGTGCGCCGCGGACGCTATGGGGCCACCTTCGAGCCCAATTTCGCGGTTGTGCCGGCGAACGGACGCGTCACGTTCAACAACGCGTCTGACGAACGGCTTATCCTGTCGGCGGGCGGCGAATCGGTCGCCCCATTCACGGCGACACTGGATAAGGGACAGGAGCAGAAATTCAAGCTCACGACGCGCGGCATCTACCATGTGTTCTGCCCCGCTTGCGGCGGGCAAAGGGATGAGGTCAAGATCTATTCCGCCGGGCCGTACTTCGCCGTGGCGGACGAGAAAGGAGCCTATTCCATCTCGCTCCCCGCCGGCGATTATAAGATCACGGCCTGGCACGAGCGGCTGCCGCCACAGCGCAAACGCGTGTCTCTGCGCGCGGACGAGAAGGCGCAGATAGACTTCACGCTCTCCGTCTTCGATCTCCCGGAGGTCAAATGAAGCGCAGCGCCCTGTTCATCCTGCTGCTGAGCGCTCTCGCCTCGCGTTCTTCCGCGCTCGAGACGCCGCTCGCAGACTGGGTGCACCGCTTCCACGTCGGCGGCAACGCGGCGTTCCGCCTCCAGGCCGGCGCCAAGGATGCGCAGCTTGACCGGAACAACGGCGCGTCCGTCTACCAGGCGGGCCTCGTCTTCGACGTCGACGTCGCGCCAAACTGGAGCGTCTGGGCGGACATGGACCTTATCCGCGAGGCGCAGGACGCGTCGACCTTCAAGGAACAGCTGTACGTGCGGCGCGACAACGCCTTCGGCGCCTCCTGGCTCAACGCCAAGCTGGGACGCACGTTCACTCCCTTCGGCGATGAGTATCTCAAGTGGAACCAGATCTCCAATTACTTCGCGTCGTGGACGGTCGCCTTTCCCTGGGCGCTGGACGAAGGCGCCCTCCTGTTCGGCGACATCCTCCCGAACGAGATGCTCTCCTACGCCGCGAGCCTGCAAAACGGAAACGCGGGGATGAATTTCGACGACAACGTGAACAAGACCGGAGCGATCAAGCTGTTCGGCAAGCCGCTCCCGTGGCTGTCCTTCAGCTCAAGCTTCCTAAATCTGGGCAAGCAGGGGAACTTGGCCGCCGGGCAGCGCGGCAGCGCCGAATTCTGGCTGAGCGGCTTCCATATCCAGCCGATCGGCGCCACGACCGCCAACATGGGCACGGCCACGGGCGCCAGCGCCAGCAACATCGTCAGCGGCTACCTCTTCGAGCAGGACTTGAAGGCCGTCAACGACTGCGGCGAACTGTGGGCGAACTTCGGTTACTTCAAGCACATGGACGGAGGCGGCCGTCAGTTCGACCGCTACATCCGCTACTACGCCGCCCACGTGGTCGCAAACATCCCCAAGACCGAGAAGAAGGCGTACGCGGGCCTGCGCTACTCCGGCATCCAGACCATGAGCGCGACGGAAGGCTATCGCTTCGCCGGCACGCAGCTCGCGGTCGCGGCGAACGGAACCTCTCCCTACAACAACTTCAACTACAATCAGCGCGATCTATACCGCTGGTCGATGGTCGCGGGCTGGTGGTTCGACAAGAACATCCTGGCTAAAGCGGAATACTCCTTCGAGGATTCCCACTTGATCAGCTCGGCCATGTCCGCCGCGAACAACGCATTCCGGGGACACCGGAACTTCTTCGTGGCCGAACTCGCGCTCAGGTTCTAGCCCTCTAACCGGGTTTGATCGCGTCCGCTCCGAACCGGGCCTGCAGCGCCTTCGGTATGGAGACCGACCCGTCTTTCTGTTGATAGTTCTCTAGGATCGCGGCGAACATGCGCCCGACCGCGACGCCGCTGCCGTTGAGGGTGTGAACGAACTCCGGCGCGCCCTTGGGTCCCCGCCTGAAGCGCGCGTTCATGCGCCGCCCCTGGAAGTCCCAGCAGTTCGAGCACGACGAGATCTCCCGATAGCGGTTCTCGCTCGGCATCCAAAGCTCCAGATCGTACGTCTTGCACGAACCGAAGCCGATGTCCGCGGTGCAGAGCTCGATGACGCGGTAGGGGATCTCGAGCGCCTCGAGGATCGCGGCCGCGTGGCCGACCAGTTCCTCGAGCGCCTTGAGCGAGTCCTCGGGCTTGGTGATCCACACGAGCTCGACCTTGTCGAATTGATGGACGCGGATGAGCCCGCGCGTGTCCTTGCCGTAGGATCCAGCCTCCTGCCGGAAGCACGGGGTGTACGCCGTAAGCTTCATCGGCAGCCGGCTCTCGTCGAGGATCTCTTCCCTCACCAAGTTGGTCAGCGCTATCTCGGAAGTCGAGATGAGGTACATGTCCTGCGCCTTGCCCTCGCTGGAGGAGGATTGGGTGAGGTACATGTCCTCCTTGAACTTGGGCAGCTGTCCCGTGCCCTCGAGAATCTCCGGGCGAACGAGGACGGGCGGCCAGATCTCCTCGTAGCCGTGCTTCGTCGTGTGCAGGTCCAGCATGAAATCGATCAGCGTCCGCTCGAGCCGCGCGCCCGCGCCTCTGAGCAGGGAAAACCGCGAGCCCGAGAGCTTGGCCGCCGCGGCGATGTCCAGGATCCCCAGCTTCTCGCCGACGCTCTGATGGTCGAGGGGCTTGAAGTCGAACGTCCTCGGCGCGAGGGGTCCTTTGCGCCGCTCCACGTTGTCGGCCTCGGACTTGCCGTCGGGACAGCTCGCGTGCGGAAAGTTCGGGATGCTGAGCAGAGCCTCTCGGATTCGGGAGGCCGCCGCCTCGAGCGCCGGCTCCTTCTCCTTGATCGCGGCCTTGAGCGCGGCCACCTCCGCCATCGCCGCCTGCGCGGCCGCCTCGTCCTTGGCCGCCTTGGCCTTGCCGATTTCCTTGGATAGCTCGTTTTGCTTCGCGCGCGTCGACTCGACGTCCTTCAGCAGCGCCCGATGCGCCTCGTCGTCCTTGAGAAACTGGTCGAGATAGGGCATGTAGCGCCCGCCTCTCTTCTGGAGGCCCTCCTTCGCGGCCTCGGGCTTTTCGCGGATCAATTTGGGATCGTTCATTTCTTCTTCTCGCCGGTCCATACCACGGCCAGGTCCTTTTCCTCGGGCGCCGGAACGCTGTCTCCGGGCCTCAGCTCGACCATCGCGCTGATGCGGATCGCCTTGGGCCAGAAGCCCGCTCGAAACAGCTTCTTGAAGTGCGTCATGAGCAGCAGATTGTCGACGTTCACGTCGGTCGTCTCGTTCGCCTTGAGCCAAGCGACGCGATGATCGTCGACCCAGAACGGGACCGTCCATACGCCGGTATCGTCCGGCCGGTCGATGCGCACGAGCTTCGCGGACACGGCGAAGCGGAACAGGATGCCTTCCGCGAGCCTAGGCCCTTTATTGACCAACGTGATCACGGCCCGCGGCTTGCGCGTCACGATCCGGATGGGCTCCTGCGCCCATTCCTGCGCAGGCTTGTAGATCGCCTTGTGCTTGGCGTCCTCCGAAAGGACGTGCCATTCGATCCGCTTGATCGCGACCTCGGCGCCCGCGGGCGCGGAGAACGCGACGCACAGAAAGCCGAGCGCTGCCGATATTCCTTTCATCCTTTCACCACCCCGAGCGGACGCATGCGCGCGACCTTTCGAGAGATTCCCGAGCCGTGGCATGCCTCCACGACCTCCGACACGTCCTTGTAGGCGAACGGCGCCTCTTCCGCCAGCCCGCGGTACGAATCGGTGCGGACCTCGATGCCCTGGCTCTTGAGGTCTCGCGCGAGGTCTCCCCCGTGCACCTGCTTCGCCGCCTGCGTGCGGCTCATCATCCGGCCGGCTCCATGACAGGTGGTGCCGAACGTCTCGGACATCGCCTCTTGAGTCCCGGCGAGGACGTACGTGAACGTCCCCATCGAGCCGGGCACCAGCACCGGCTGCCCGACCGCCCGGTACGGCTCGGGCACCTCGGGATGCCCCGCGGGGAACGCGCGCGTGGCACCCTTTCGATGCACGCAAACCTTCACTTTCCTTCCGCCGACCTCGTGAGTCTCCACCTTCGCGATATTGTGGCACACATCGTAGACCACGCGCACGCCGTGATCCTTCGGAGAGATCCCGAGGCCCCGCTCGAACGCCTCACGCACGCGGTGCGTGATCACCTGCCGGTTGGCGCGCGCGAAGTTCGCGGCCGAGCACATCGCGGCGAAGTACTCCTTCCCCTCGTCGGAGGAGAAGGGGGCGCAAGCGAGCTGCGGGTCGGGCACCGAGATGCGGTGCCTCTGCGACGCCTTTCGCATCGCCCGGAGGCTGTCCTCGCAGATCTGATATCCGCAGCCGCGCGATCCGGTGTGCACGCTCGCGACGAGCTGCCCCTTGAACAGGCCGAACGCGGCCGCGGCCTTCGCGTCGTAGATTTCGTCGATCTCCTGCACTTCCAGGAAGTGGTTGCCGCTACCGAGCGTCCCGAGTTGGTCCTTCCCGCGGGCCACGGCTTTCTCGCTCGGAAGCTCCGGATCTGCGCCGGAAAGCCGCCCGCCGTCCTCGCAGGTGCGCAGGTCCTCTTCGTCGCCGAAGCCCGCGGAGGCCGCCCACCGGGCGCCGCCCTCGAAGACGCCTTTCATGCCCCGCGCGTCGAGCCGAATCCGCCCCTCGGACCCGACGCCGGAGGGGACCGCCGCGAAGAGCGCGTCCATGAGCTCCGGGACGCGCGCCTTGAGCGGCCCGGCCTCGAGGTTCGTGCGCAGAAGCCTAACGCCGCAGCTGATGTCGAAGCCGATGCCCCCGGGGCTGATGACGCCGCCCGCGTCGATGTCGGTCGCGGCGACGCCGCCGACGGGGAATCCGTAGCCCCAATGCGCGTCGGGCATCGCGAGGGACCAGCCGACGATCCCGGGCAGGCACGCCACGTTCGCGATCTGCTGCGCCACGCGCTCCTCTCCGATCTTCTTAAGTAGGCGCTCGGTAGCGATGATGCGACCGGGCACGCGCATGTCGCCGCGCCTCGGAATCTCGAAGCGGTAGTCGTCGATCTTCGTGAACACCGTCGCGGGGGATGAGTTCATCGCTTCTTTCTCTCTAAACGTCCAGCACGACCGTCGCCTTAAATCCGTCTGGGCCGCGGACGATCGAGAGGTCGCTGAAGGTCGCGGACTTGATCTCGCCGACCACCCGGACCGCGCGCCCTTCCCCGGAACCCATCGGCCCGCCGCGCGCCTCCGCGGCAACCGCCGTCTCTTCCGCGCGCTCGATGCGGATCTCCTCGGGAAACCAGCGCTCCGCCGCCACGACGAAGATCAGTTCGTTGAGCCAGGCGACGAGCGTCTCTTCGGCCGAGTCGCCGCTCGCCTCGATGCGCCGCGGTTCCAGCGTCGCCGGCGTCCCCTCCGGGCCGTACGCCGCGCGCAGGCCCCGCGCCGCGTTGAGGTAGAACTCGCTCCACGTCGAGCCGCGGATCTCGACGGCGACCTCCGCGGTGTGCGGAACGATTCGAAATCCCGGCTCCGACGTCATAGTGCGCCTCGCGGCCATTCTACCTTAACGAACCGCCCGCCGCCAGATTGCTCCGGCGGCGGGCGTGACTTCGGTCCGTCGTGCGGCTTATTTCCGCTGAAGGCGGACGCTGAGCTTCTGCAGGTCGATGGCGAGCGCGGCCTTGAAGGTCGTCGGCAGCCAGATCGTCGCGTTGAACGACGCGTCGGTGTTCACCCACGGCGAGAACGACACGCCGCCGATGAACGTCGAGGGTCCCACGTTGATGTAGTCTCCGGCCAGGCGCTTCGGCATGAAGGGCGCCGGCACGCGGATCTGGACCGAGCCCGCCACGCCGCGTCCGGTGTTGTGGAAGAACCCGTTATTGGGCAAGCCCACCCCGATCGACGGCCCGCGGCCGTAGATGGTGAGCTTCACCGGCGCATGCCCCGCGCACGTCACCGTCGCGGAGCCCCGCAGCTCCTTCCAAACGCTGATGATGACGAGCGGATTGAAGCTCCGCTCGCGGTAATTCACGTCCATCGTGCAGCCGATGGTGCCTTCCTGGATCGTGGCCCGAACCGGCCGGCCCGCGACCGCGGCCACCGCCGGCATCCGCTCGACGCCCGCTGCGTGCATGAGCTCCGTCTGGACTTGCGCGAACGCCGGGGTGATGGCGATCGCCAAGCAGGACAATACTAGTGCCTTTCTCATTCTTTTCTTGCCTCCCAAGTAGACTCAACGGCACGCGTATTCTACGGAACGAAAGGCCCATGTTGAAATGCGCCGAAGTGCCCACGGTCATCCTGGTGCCAAGGTCCCATGTTATTGTGAGGAAAAGAAAGACCCCGCCGCGGGGATACGGCTCCCGCGCGGCGGGGTCGATCTCGGCGAAAGACTATTTCTTTCTGAAGTGCAGCGTCGGAACGAAGTCCACCGACGGCGACGGCGGCGCGAACGTCCCGTACGGCGCGTATAGGATCGTGGAGCCTCCCGACCTGTTGACCAGCGGATGGAAGTCGTAGGCGAAGCGAGGCGCGCCCTCGGCCTGGAATCCGGTCACGCGATAGCGCAGATGGTTATAGTACCCGGACCAGTGGCCGTCCCGGTCGAACTCGTACGTTCCCGCCAGAGACTCCGGCTTGAACGGATCGGCGACGCGGATCTGGAAATACGGCGTGGTGACGGACGGCGCCCAGCTCGGCGGCAGGCCGGCGCTCGTGCCGAAACCCTCGAACTCGAGCTCGATCGGTTCCAGCGCCTTGTCCGCGTCCTTGCTGCCGCGGGGGGCGAGCTCGTAGCAGCGGACGGTCGCGTCGCCGCCGTAGTACAGCTCGCTCGCGACGACGAACCATCTCGAGATGTGGCGGGAGTAGCGCAGCTGCATGTAGCAGCGGGTCACGGGACCGGCGGTCGCGGGCGCCGCGGGGGCGGCAGGGATCGGCGTTCCGACCACGTTGGCCGGCGCGGCCGGCAGTTCGCCCGCGATTTGAATCACCGGCGGGGTGACGAAGGCTAACGCGGGGGCGCCGAGGATCGCTGCAACGGCTTGGATGAGAGTTCTTTTCATGTTCTTCCTACCTCCTGTGTAGGCTCAAGGGGAGACGACGTACGATTATACGACGAGCCATGCAACGCCCCTGCGGGCCTATGGGGTCGATTATCACGACTAGGAGACCCAGACGAAAGTGGTCCTTCCGTCCCACGTCGAATGGCCGAAAATAGAACCGCCGCCGGAGGGATCCGGCGGCGGGGGTGCTTGGTGCGGCGGGGTGCTTACCTGCGGAGCTTGAGCGTGATCGAGTTCAGGTTGATCGCGAGGCTCGCGTTGAGGCTGCTGGGGAGGTAGATCGTCGTGTTGAACGACGCGTCCGTGTTCACCCAAGGGGAGAACGAGACGCCCGCGCCCACGACTTCGACGCCCGCGTTGAGATACTCGCCCTCGAGCTGCTTCGGGACGAACGGGAACGGGATGCGAACCTGCAGGCTGCCCGCGAAACCGCTCGCCGTGGAGTGGAACGGGCCATTGTTCGGGATGCCGAGGCCGATGGACGGGCCCGCACCGTGGATCGACAGCGTGACCGGGGCGTTGTTGGGGCAGGTGACGACCGCCGTGCCGTTGATCTCCTTGAAGAGGCGCACGATGACCAGGCCGAACGCGCGCTCCTTGTACTGGAGGTCCATTTTGCAGAGCAGGGTTCCGTCGGTGAACTTCACTTCCTGCGATACGGGGCGCCCTTCGATAGCGGCGACATGGGGCATCTCGGCGGCGCCGGCGGCGCTCATGAGGCCGTAGATGGGCTTCTCGTCGGCGGCAAACGCGGGGATCGCGAGCATCGCCAGACACGTCAGGGTGAGCATCTTTTTCACTTGTTGTGTTCCTCTCTCTTTTTACCGCGGCGTGCAGTCCACGGTTTCATTTTTATCGTGAGCGCATTCTTCCAGATATGGGCCCTCTGGTCCTTGATTCGGGTCAATGGGCCTAGTTGATTTAGATCAAGAGGCCTATATGACTATTGGGTCTCTGGGGCATGACGACCGCGCCGCTCTGCCGGCACCTGAGACCGGGACCAGAACGGTCCTATCTACCCGGGGTTGAACTCAGGCCGCGTCGCCGCGCGCCATAGCCTGGCCGGGCTCCAGGGACCGGTGAAGCCGTCCATGAGATGGGGCAGCTTTTGCTGAAACATCGCGTGCATGGTCGGGTAATCCATGCGATGGGCGAGCGCGCGGACGAATTCCCGGATGAACGGGGTGTTCGCCGCGCCGGAGGTCCGGCGCGTGCTTCCCAGAAACGTGTTCCTGCAGTCCGCGCCGCCCCGGCAGTTCATCACGATGCCCTCGTGGCCGTCGCTGTAGCATCCGCCGTCCACCAACGCCTTTCCATTGAAGGCGGCGCCCCGGAAGAGCTCCGGCCTGGCCTTGGACAGATAGTCCGCCGCGTGACCGCGGAAGATGCAGCCATGATTGGTGTCGTCGCTCAAGCAGCGGTGCATCGCGTCGGCGACCTCGTCTCGCTTCACGGCCCAGCCCTCCGCATCGGACTTGAAAAGCTCGATCTGATAGCGAACCGTCTTTCCCCCGAGCGTTCCCTCGTATTCCGTCTTTGCCCCGCTTCCGCCGACTCGCTTGAATCCGTCGGACGCCAGCGCGCTCAAGAGGGGCGACAAGTGCTCCTTCTGCGTGATGGCGACGTAGAAGCTCATCTTGTTTCCGAGCCACCGATCGTGTCCGTAGATCGCGGGATAGTCCTTGTATTGATGCAGGAGCCGGCTCGCCCTCGGATAATCCTCGAGCACGCGGTCTACTTCTTGCGCCTGCGCCGCCGTCAACTTGCCCTTCTGGAGGGACAGAAAGGCGGACGCCTCGAGCGGATGACTCTTCATGCTATTGAATAGGTCGTCGACGAATCCCTTGCCCTGCGGCCCCTGGGACGCCAGCGCGAACATCGAAAACACCGTCCCGTGGTCCGCGTTCGGATTTCCGAACATGAGGGCCGGGAAATGCTTCGCGACCTGCGGGTCGCGCGCGAATTCCTTGGCCATGATGTTGAGCTGGTTCAACCGCGACAGGACATGCGCCTGCAGCACCGGCTTATCGCCGAACGCCGCCAGTACGTCTCCGATGTTCATTTTCGCGCCTTTCAGCAGCGGCAGCGCCGCCGCATACAGCGCGTCCGCCGAGTCTCCATGGAACCCGGTCCTCTCCGAGACGGAGCTCCTGTCGAGTATCACCGGAATGACGACCATTCTCTTAAGGTTCTCGACGCCGTCGAGACCGCCGCCGGGAGCGTTCGCCACGCCCTTGAAGAACGCCAGCTTTTGCTCCGCCTTCATGTAGTTGAGGGCATTCACCGCATTCTCGATCTCTTGGGTGCCCCACATGAACTCCGGGAGCGTCCTTAGCCCGGACGCCATCATCGCGAACACGTCGGGCGCCTTCGCGACGAACTCGCGAAGATCCGGATTCTCCTTCAGGCCTCCTAGCGCCTTTGGGGATGCCGGAATAAGCCCGTTCATGTGCTTTGCCATCAACTCGATGACCCGACGGCGAACGACGTCCGCTTCGTCCTTGAGTCCATGCTCCGCCAGGAAGTCGATGACCTCCCGGTCCTGCGGTCGCGACTCCAAGGCGCCGAGGACGGCCACGCGCAGACTGCGTGGGCTGTAGTATCGGGAGGAATCGACGAACAGCTGCTTGAGGGCCGGCAGGTTCTTCTTGGCGTCGTCGGCGGACAGCCTTTCGATCGCGCGAATCGCGTCCATTCCTTCCAAGTCGCCGAAGCGGGCGACTTCGAGCGTTCGACGCTCGCCTCCCGGCAGAGGGACTTGGGCGATGTGCAGCGTGCACGGCGCGGGCGGAGCCGGGCAGTCGGCCGGGATCGCCGCTTGCGCTACCCTTACTTTCTTCGTCGCAGGTTCGCCGCTCCCCACCCCCAGGACGGTCTGCGCCCACTTTCTCGCGCCGTCGAAGTCCTCGCCTTTCGGCGGCACGAATCCGTGTGCCGCGAGAAGCGGGTTGCGGACGACGCTCTCTTTCCTCTGCGGCGGCCATCCCGCCGGCCGCCCGGTCGCGGCCTTATCCCTCTCGGCACCGGCCTCGTCCTCGCCTTCGGTCGGCGGCGTCTTCTTGCAGTCTTTCTTGCCGGATCCTCGATCCGCCCCCTTATCGTCTCGACCCTTCGAAGTCTGCTCTCCCTCCGCTCCCGTCTTCTCTGACTTGGCCGCGTTCTTGGGCTTTTCGTCGGGCGAGCAATCCACGTCCTCCACTTGCTCCTTCGCCGCGGGAAGCGCCGCGGCGCAGGGAAGGACGGCCGACAACGCGAGAACGATAGAAATCCCAGCTGTCCTTCTCTCGATCCGCCTCGTTATGGGCATGCGGACAGAGTGCCCCAAAGTCGAGTGGGGTTCCTTTACGATTCTGGTAGTTTTCTGGTAGCGCCGGAGGCTCAATAAACAGCCGGCCCGCGGGGAGCGCCCGCGGGCCGGGAGGGGTTCGACCGAACGGCGGCCTACTTCTTGTCTTTCTCGTCCAGCGGCAGCTCCGGGCTGATCGGAGGCTCGACCGCGATCGGCGCCACGCGCGCGACCTTGTCGCCTTCCTCGAGCCGGACGAGCCGGACGCCCTGCGTGTTGCGTGAGATGGTCTTGATGTCCTTGCAGCGCAGGCGGATGGCCATGCCCTTCTCGGTCATGATCATCAGGTCGTCGTCGTCGGTCACGAGCTTGAGGCCGTTGACGGCCCCGTTGCGGTCCGTCGCCTTGATCGTGATGACGCCGCCGCCGCCGCGATGCTGGCCGCGATACTCGGAGACGTCCGTGCGCTTGCCGAAGCCGTTCTCGCAGACCGAGAGCAAGGTCTTCTTCGAGTTCGCCGGGAACGCCTCCATGCCGATGACCTGGTCTTTATCGTCCAGGCGGATGCCGCGCACGCCCGCCGCCGAGCGGCCCATGGACCGGACGTCGCCCTCCGGGAAGCGGATGGACATGCCGTCCTTCGTCCCGATGAGGATCTCGTCCTTGCCCGAGGTGTGCTGCACCTCGACCAGGACGTCGCCTTCCGCGAGCGAGATCGCCGCGATGCCGGAGCGTCGGATGTTTTCGAACTCGGAAAGCGCCGTCTTCTTGATCGTGCCGCTGCGCGTGCACATCATGAGATACGTCTCCTGTCCCTTCCGCTCGTCGAAGGACCGGATCGCGATGGCCGAGGTGATCTTTTCCTCGTTCGGCAGCGCGAGCAGGTTGACCAGCGCCTTGCCGCGCGAGGTGCGGTTGCCCTCGGGAATCTCGTAAGCCTTCAGCGCGTACACGCGGCCGCGCGACGTGAACAGGAGCAGCGTCGCATGCGTGTCGGTGATGAAGAAGTGCTCGATGAAGTCCTCTTCCTTCACGTCCGCCCCCGTGATGCCCTTGCCGCCGCGCCCTTGCGACTGGAACACGGAGACGGGCTGGCGCTTGACGTAGGCGGAGGAAGAGAGGCTGATGACGACCTCTTCCTTGGTGATCAAGTCCTCGAGGGTCATCTCGGCGGCTTCGGTCGTGATCTGCGTCTGCCGCGCCTTGCCGAACTGCTCCTTCACTTTCTCGAACTCGCTCGTCACGATCGACATGACCTTCTTGATGTCCGCGAGGATGGCCTTGAGGTCGGCGATGCGCTTCATCAGCCCGTCGTACTCCTCCTGCAGCTCATTGACCGAAAGCTTGGTCAGTTGGGCGAGCCGCATGTCGAGGATGGCCTGGGCCTGCACTTTCGAGAGATCGAACGCCTCGATGAGGTCGGCTTTCGCGGCCTCGGGGTTCGCCGCGGCACGGATGATCTTGACGACCCTGTCGATGTTTTTGACCGCGATGAGGAAGCCTTCCAAGATATGAGCGCGGTCGAGCGCCTTGCGGAGCTGGTGCTTGGTGCGCCGCGTGACGACGATCTTCCGGTGCTGAATGAAGTGCCCGAGCACTTCACGCACGCCGAGGACGCGCGGCCGGCCGTCCACGAGCGAGAGCATGATGACGCCGAAGGAGGACTCCATCGCCGTGTGCTTGAAGAGCTGGTTCAAAACGACGTTCGCGTTGCCGTCGCGCTTCACCTCGATGACGACCCGCATGCCCTTGCGGTCGGACTCGTCGCGGATGTCCGAAATGTCGGGGATCTTCTTGTCCCGCACGAGGTCCGCGATCGTTTCCAGGAGCGTCGCTTTGTTCACCTGGTATGGCAGCTCGGTGACGATGATCGCCTGGCGATTGCCCTTGATGTCCTCGATCTCCGTCTTCGCCTGCACGCGCACCGAGCCGCGGCCCGTCTCAAAGTAGTCCTTGATGCCCGCCTTGCCTCGGACGATGCCGCCGGTGGGGAAGTCCGGCCCCTTCATGATCTTGAGGATCTCCTTCGTCTCCAGCTTCGGCTCCTTGATGAGGGCGATGGCCGCGTCGCAGGTCTCGGACAGATTGTGCGGCGGGATGTTCGTCGCCATGCCGACCGCGATGCCCGAGGAGCCGTTGACGAGGAGGTTCGGGGCGCGCGAGGGGAGCACCGTCGGCTCGCTCGTCGTGCCGTCGAAGTTGGGCGAGAAATCGACCGTCTCCTGGTCGATGTCCGCTAAAAGCTCCTCGCCGAATTTGGAGAGGCGGCTCTCGGTATAGCGATAGGCCGCGGCCGGGTCGCCGTCGACCGAACCGAAGTTGCCCTGGCCGTCGATGAGCGGGTGGAGGAGGGAGAAGTCCTGCACCATGCGCACCATCGCGTCGTACACGGCCGAGTCGCCGTGCGGGTGGTACTTCTTGAGCACCTCGCCGACGACGCCCGCGCACTTGGAGTACTTCTTGTTCGAGGCGAGGCCCTCGTCGTGCATCGCGTACAGGATACGGCGATGGACGGGCTTAAGTCCGTCGCGCACGTCCGGCAGGGCTCGCGAGACGATGACGGACATCGAATAGTCGAGGAACGACGCGCGCATCTCCGCGCCCAAATCGCGCGAGATCTCGTTTCCGATCGGCTCCGGCGACAAATCCTGTTGTTCGGGCTTGCTCATGTTGGTTTATCTCCCTAGTTTTTGATACTTGGGCTTCCAGCCGTCAGCTCCCTTCGGCAATAGATCCAATAGCGACCACGTCGCGCAGTACTCGTCGCCCGGGCCGAAGCCCGCGCTGGCGACGTGGACGATGCGTCCCTTCGCGTCCTTGGCGAACGTCGACACGCCCGGGAGCGGCCCATGGGCCCCTTCGAATCCGAAATCTCTCTTGAACGACGAACCGCTCGTCGACGCGAGCCGGAACCTCCAGCCGCGCGTCTTGGCGAAGCCGCTCAGCACCTCTGGCGGATCGGGGCTCGTCACGACGAACCCGGCGCGATCCTCGAGGTACGGCAGGAGGCCGTCGAACCCTTCCGCCCACATCGTGCAATGCGAGCAGTGGTTCCCCATATTATGGATGAGGATGAGCTCCTGCTTGCCGTGGAACAGCTGAGAGAGACGCACAGGCTGCCCATGCGTGTCCTTCAGGATGTAGTCCTCGACGATCCTCTTTCCGGATTTTTTCCGCGCCGCGGCCAGCTTCTTCTTGACCTCGAATAGCTGCTTCTCGAGTTTCGCGACCGTCTTGTCCGACTTGTACGCAATCATCGACATCGTCAGATGTCCAGGTTTCTCACTTCTTTCGCGTGCTTCTCGATGAACTCGCGGCGCGGCTCTACCTTGTCGCCCATGAGGGTCGTGAAGGCGTTCTCGGTGTCGTACTCGTCCTCGATCTTCACCTTGAGCAGCTTGCGGCGCTTTGGATCCATCGTGGTCTCCCAGAGCTGCTCCGGATTCATCTCGCCGAGACCTTTGTACCGCTGGATCGTCGCGCCCGAGCGCCCCGCCTCGCGCACGGACTCGAGCAGGCCGCGAAGGCTGTAGCCGTCCGTCTCGGTACGGTCCGTCTTGGCCTTGAACAGCGGCTTCGTCTTCTCGTCGCGCGCGACCTCGTACCACCTAAGATCGAGCCCCATGGCCTGAAGGTGCTCGGCCACCCGCGCGAGCTTGGCCATCTCCCAAAGCTCTACCATCTCCGGTTCGAACGCTTCCTCGTCGGCGCCGGCGTTCATCTCGGCGGCCGCGGGCACCGCGCCCTCGGCGGGCTTGGCGTCCTTGTTCTTTTCCGCGTTCTCCGCGGCGAACTTCGCCTTCTGCTCCGCCACGTACTTGTCGCGGTACTCGCGCCATTCCTTGTCGGTATAAAAGTAGAGGTATTCGCCGGCCGTCGGCTCCACCCGAAACAGCGGAAGCTGTTTCTTCTCATGGAACACAAGGAAATCCTCGAGGTGCATGCTCTTGCGCTCGAGGTGCCGCAGCAGGTTCTCGAGTTCGACCAGGAGCTTGAGCAGGTCCTTCAAGTCGTCGGCCTCCAGCCGCTTCGATTTGCCGTTGGCCGGGTTGAACGCCGTGACCTCGATGGAATTGCGGCCCTCGTTGAGAAGCCACTGCTCCATTTTCTCGTCGGTCTCCACGTACATCTCGGTCTTTCCCTTCTTGACCTTATAGAGCGGCGGCTGGGCGATGTAGACGTGGCCGTTCTGGACCAGGGCCTTCATCTGCCGGTAGAAGAACGTGAGGAGCAGCGTGCGGATGTGCTGTCCGTCGACGTCGGCGTCGGCCATGATGATGAGCTTGTGATAGCGAAGCTTGTCGATCTTGAGGCCCTCCTCCCCCTCGCCGATGCCGGTGCCGATGGCCGCGATGAGCGTGCGGACTTCCTCGTTCGAGAGGATCTTCACGAGCCGCGCCTTCTCGACGTTCAAGATCTTACCCTTGATCGGCAGGATGGCTTGAAACACGCGGTCGCGGCCCTGCTTGGCCGAGCCGCCGGCCGAGTCTCCCTCGACGATGAAGAGTTCGGAGCGATGTGGGTCGCGCTCCTGGCAGTCCGCGAGCTTTCCGGGAAGAGACGTGTCGCCTAGGACGCCTTTGCGGCGAGTGAGCTCTTTGGCCTTGCGCGCCGCCTCGCGCGCTTCCCCCGCCGCCATGGCCTTGTGGCAGACCGCCTTCGCCGTCGCCGGGTTTTCCTCGAAGAAGGTGGTCAGCGCGTCGCCGACGACCGACTTCACGATGCCCTCGACTTCCTGGTTTCCGAGCTTGGCCTTCGTCTGCCCCTCGAACTGCGGGTTCGGGACCTTCGTCGATAGGACCGCGCAGAGGCCTTCCCGCACGTCGTCGCCGGTCACCGTGAAGGCCTTGCCCTTCAGCATGTCGTACTTCTTGATGTAGTCGTTGATCACGCGGGTCAGCGCCGAGCGGAACCCGGCCAGATGCGTCCCGCCCTCCGGCGTCTTGATGTCGTTGACGAACGTGAAGACGTTCTCGGAGTAGTCCTCGTTATACTGGATCGAGAAATTGACGCCGACGTCGTCCTTCGCCTTGTCGAAGGTGATCGGCTCGGCGTGCATCACCTTCTTGTTCGCGTTCAGGTATTTGACGAACTGCGAGATGCCGCCCTCGTAATGGAACGCATGCTTCTTGTCCTCGCGCTCGTCGATGATGGTGATCTTCGCGCCGGCGTTGAGGAACGCGAGCTCGCGCAGCCGGTTGGATAAAATATCGAAAGAGAACTGATGCCCGTTGAAAATGTCCGGGTCGGGCTTGAAGGAGATTCTCGTGCCGTGATCGTCCGTCTTTCCCGTCGCCTTGACGTCCGCGTCGGGCTTTCCGCGCTTATACGTCTGCACCCAGATCTTGCCCTCGCGGTGGACTTCGGCCTTGAGCCACTCGGAAAGCGCGTTGACGCAGGTGATGCCGACGCCGTGTAGTCCGCCCGAGACCTTATAGGCGCCCTTCTCGAACTTGCCGCCGGCGTGCAGTTCCGTCATGATGACTTGGAGGGCCGACTTCCCCTTATGCTTGCCTTCCTTCATCGGGTCGACGGGAATGCCCGAGCCGTCGTCGATAACCGTGATCGTGTTGCCTTGATGGATCATGACGTCGACGCTCGAGCAGCGTCCCGCCAGGATCTCGTCCACCGAGTTGTCGACGACCTCGTAGACCAGATGGTGCAGTCCGGACGGCCCCGTAGAGCCGATGTACATCGCCGGGCGCTTACGGACGGCTTCCAGCCCTTCCAGGACCTGGATGCTGCCCGCGTCGTACGCGGCGGTGCTTTTGGTCGACTGCACTTCGATTTCGGCGGTAGAGTCGGACATGTTCTTGTTCTTCCTCCCGTTGTCGCCTGAGTCCGAAGACGCCTTGGACTTGCCCTTAGTCATATTCGCGCCGGCCGGAGCGCGGACGTCTTGATGTCCTTGATCCAGGCCGATTTAAAGTACTTATTGAGGCTCCGAAGCAGCGTCGGAATCCTCATCCTAAGCTCCAATGCCGCCGCCGGCGATTTCGGGATCACGTACAAGATCCCGCGCCGGACGCCCTGCAGCTTCCAATGCTGCGCGAGGTGGCCCATCTCCTTTTCCCACGCGGCATTGAGTACCGCCAGCCGCTCCGACCGCGCTCCCGTCTTGAATTGCCATGCTCGTACGATGTCCTTCGAATCCGTCCACCCTTTGAACACTACGCCCTCATCGGCATTACGACGTACTGGTACGCCGTGTCCCCGTCCGCCTCCATGAGGGCCGGGTTCGACGGAGACGTCAGCGTGATGACGACCTTGTCGCTGTCCAGGCTCTTAAGCCCCTCTAAGATGAACTGCGGGTTGAAAGCAATGACGATATCGTCGCCCTTATAGTCCAAGGGGATTTCGTCGTCGAATTCCATATTCTGGCTCGACGCATGGACGTGCAAGCTGCCGGGCTTGAACGTGTACCGCACGGCGCCGCCGCGGTCCGCGGCGCACAAAGCCGCGCGTTTGGTGATCGCTCCCAGATCCTCGGCCGACGCCCGGGCCGCGACGCCCTTCTTGGTCGGGATCACCTGCTCGTAGTTCGGGAAACTGCCTTCGACCAGCCGCGACAGCAGCGTCGTCGTCTGGTATTGGAACGCCAGCTGGTTCCCCGGATGACCGCCCGACACGGAGTCTAGGCCGATCTTGATCTTTTCGTCGCCCTTGGCGTCCTTGGACCCGACCAGCTTGAGCACCTCATGCAGGATCTTCGTGGGCACGATGACTTTGAAATCCATGTTCTCAGGCAGGCATTTGCGGCGGATGATCGCGAGCCGTCGGCCGTCGGTGGAGACGAGATCTAAGGTTCCCTTGTTCGCCACCCAGAATACGCCGTTGAGCACGTATCGGGTCTCATCGGACGAAGCCGCGAATATCGTCTTTCGGAGCATCTCCGCCAGCATCGATGCCGGCATCGAGAACGCGTTCTCCTGGGAGAACTCAGGAAGGACGGGGTATTCGGACTTTGGGGAGCCGATGATGCTGAACCGCGACCGGCCGCTCTTGAGCTGCACCTTGCCGCCGGCATCCACCGTCAGGTCGACGTCCACCCCGTCTTGAAGGGAGGCGATGATATCGTTGAACTTTCGCGCCGGGATCGTGATGCTGCCGTCAGACTCTACTTCCGCGGGGATATAGTGCTTCATCCCCATCTCAAGATCGGTCGAAACCAGCTTTACGCGCGATTTTTCCGTTTCCAAAAGAAAGTTGAGCAGGATCGGAAGGGTCGTTCGGGGTGATAGAGCGGACTGAATGGTTTGCACTCCCCTGTGCAGGTCCGTCTTAGTACAGTGTATTTTCATTCTTAGTCCTCGCCCTCATAAAGTCCGGGTGATACTGTGGATAGCCGGGGTTGCCGAGGGGAAGAAGGAGCGCGGTCCTGTTGATAACTCCCCCGACTTATCCCGCATATCCACAGCTCGCGAAGTTGTCATATTTTCTACATGAATCCGCTAAGAGTTATCCACAGCCTTGATCTGGTCTGTTAGCTTGCTGATCTGCTCAACGAACAGGAAATCTTTTTCCAATAAATCCGCGATCTTGTCCCGCGCATGCGTCACGGTCGAGTGGTCTCGGCCGCCGAACGCCTGTCCGATCGCGGTGGTGGATAGCTCCGTAAGATGGCAGGCGAGATACATCGCCACCTGGCGGGGAAAGGCGACGTTGCTGGTGCGCGATTTTGACTTCAACTCCCGGATATCCAAGGAGTACTTCTCCGCGATGAGCTTTTGGATGGTTTCCAGGCGGACGGGCGAGTGGCTGTCGGCGCTGATCGTGTCCTTAAGCGTTTCCTTGGCGACGTCGACGGTCAAATGCACGCCCGTGACGGCCGCCAGCGCCTGAAGCCGCACCAGCGCACCCTCCAACTCGCGGATGTTCGTCTTGATGGCCGTCGCCACGAACAGGATCACGTCGTCGGGAACCAGGATCTGCTCGGACTCGGCCTTCTTTCTCAGGATCGCGATGCGCGTTTCGAGGTCCGGCGGCTTGATGTCGGCGACGACGCCCCACTCGAGACGGGACACCAGCCGCTGCTCCAGCGACATCTCCTTCGGGGCGCGGTCCGAGGAAATGATGATCTGCTTGTGTGAGTCGAAAAGGGCGTTGTAGGTATGGAAAAACTCCTCTTCGCTGCGTCCTTTGGCGATCAGGAACTGGATGTCGTCGATGAGGAGGCAGTCGAGGTTCCGGTATTTCGACCGGAACGCGTCCGGCTTCTCGTAACGGATCGAATCGATGTACTCGTTGACGAACTGTTCGGCCGTGATGTAGAGAACGCGCGCGCGCGAGTTTTTTTTCCGGATGCCCTGGCCGATGGCGTGCATCAAGTGCGTCTTGCCGAGGCCCACGCCCCCGTATAGGAAGAACGGATTAAACTGCTTGCCCGGGTTCTTGCAGATTGCCTCCGCCGTCGCGTTGGCGAATCGATTCGAGGTGCCGACGATGAAATTGTTGAACGTGTACCTGGGATTGAGCTCGCTGAATGTGAACTCGGACTGGGGAAGCGCCACCGGGATCGGGTCCGAGGGAGGGAGCAGGGGCTGGACGTCCTTCGCGACCGCGTAGCTGAGGGATAAATCCTGCCCAAGCAGCTTCTTCAAGCAGGACTCGATCTTCCGCTGATAGTTGTCGCGGATCCAGTCGATGAAGAACTTGTTCGGGACCCGGATGTGCAGCAGGTTTCCCTCGATCCGCTGCGGCTCGACGGGCTTCAGCCAAAGCGAAACGTTGTCTTCTCCGATCTCGGGATGAAGCTCGGAGACGACGGCGCTCCAAACTTCCTGGGGCGAAGAGTTATTCACAGGTTATCCACAGGTGTTGATAACTTGGCTCGACGTTAATAAACCAAGTAGAAATAAGACAAATTTAAAACCGACAGATGCGATTTCCTGGGCCCTTCAGCGGTCATGACAGAGCTTAAAATTTCGCGGCGTAACCGTCGCATAATCCTAATTTATTTTTCACGGGGAGTCAACCTGACCCAGCGCCGATTTCGGCCGGTTTTTGGCAGAATTGACAGGCGTTCTTACTAAGTGATTAAATACATATGAGAATATATTTTAGGCGCGGGGGACCCATGCGCATCGCCATCACTGCAAGACATCTAAAACTAACGCCGGCCATCCGCACCTACGTCGAAGAGAAGTTCCAGAAAGCTCAACGATATTTCAACCACATCGTTTGGACGCAGGTTGTTCTTTCGGTCGAAAAACGCAACCACGAGGCCGAAGTGGTCGTCCACGCGTCCCGCCAGACCTTCCGGGCGCTTGGAAAGGGGGCGGACCTGTACGCCGCGATCGACCTGGCGTCCGATAAGATCGACTCGCAGCTCAAGAAGTACAAGGAACGGCTGAAGGACCGCCACCGCGCGGAAGAGCCGGAGATCGTCTCCGCGCTTCCGGCGGAGGCCGCGGGCTCGATCCGATTTTCCGTCATCAAGCAGGTGCCGATGCGGCCGATGACGCGCGAGGAAGCCGCCGCGCAGATGGACGCGCTCGGGTACACGTTTTGGATGTTCCAAGACCAGGGCTCCAAGCACGTGCAGGTGATCTTCCGCCGGCTGGACGACTCGTACGGCCTCCTCCAGCCCGTCAAGTGGAACGGGAAGTAGCGGCGGGAAACCATCTTACCGTCGGAGACCTGCTCAAGGATCTCAAGGAGCGGCTCCGGCTCGAGCTGGTCGCCGGCCGAAATGCGCTGGACCGGCCGGTCACGCATTCCGAGGTCAACCGTCCGGGGCTGTCCCTGACGGGCTACCTGGAGCACTTCCGCGCGGAGCGCATTCAGATCATCGGCCGCGGTGAGCAGGCGTATTGCGCGAAGGCCGATCCCAAGGCGCTGTTTTCGAGCCTCTCGCGGATGCTGTCGTACTCCAACTTGCCGTGCCTCGTCTTGACGCGCAACGAGAACGTACCCGTCGTTCTCTCGAAGGCGTGCCGCAAGTACAACGTCCCCTTGCTTAGGACGCGGCTCGACACGGCCACGTTCGTCGGCGAGCTGACGGCGTTCCTCGAGGACCGGCTCGCGTCGATCGAGCGCGTCCACGGCGTTCTAGTGGACGTCTACGGCCTCGGGGTGCTCATCCAAGGCGACTCGGGCATCGGCAAGTCCGAGTGCGCGCTCGAGCTCCTCAAGCGCGGCCACATCCTCGTGGCGGACGACGTCGTCGAAATCAAGAAGCGCCGCGGCGGCGTGCTGGTCGGAAGCTGCCCGGAGTCGTTGCGCCATTACATGGAGGTGCGCGGGCTGGGTATCCTGGACGTCAAGCTGATCTTCGGCATCGGCGCGATCCTAGACCGCACGCGCATCGAGCTGTCGGTCTATCTCGAGATGTGGCGCGAGTCCACGATGACGACCTATGAGCGGGCCGGGCTCGAGAACCGGACGACGAAGGTCTTGGGTGTCGACATTCCGCTGGTCCGAATCCCCGTGAGCCCGGGCCGGAACCTCGCCATCCTGATCGAGGTCGCGGCGCTCAACCAGCGCCTGCGCTCCCAGGGCGTGTTCAGCGCGCTGACCTTCAACCAGAAGCTGATCGAGCGCATGAAGAAGACCAAGCCATGAGCGACAACGGGAAGTCCTCGAAGAACAAGCTGCTCGTCATCCTCACCGGCATCTCCGGGGCGGGAAAGAGCCAGGCGCTCAAGTGCTTCGAGGATTTCGGGTTCTACTGCGTCGACAACCTGCCCATCGCGCTCCTCGACCGGTTCGGCGCGCTCGTCGTCAACGCGAAGCACCTTCACCGCGTCGCGCTCGGCATCGACATTCGCGAGGGGCGGTTCCTTGGCGGGCTCTCGGGCTCGCTCCGGCGGCTGCGCGGGCAGGGCCTGAGCTACCGCATCATCTTCCTCGACGCGAGCGACCGCGTCGTGGTGCAGCGCTTCTCGGAGACGCGCCACCGCCACCCGCTCGGCACCAACATCGTTTCCGCCGTGCGCCAGGAGCGCAAGACCTTGATGGAGCTGAAGGGTATCTCCGACAAGGTCATCGACACGAGCGGCATGACGCTGGGCGAGCTCAAGGAGACGCTGTCGCAGACGCTCGACCTGAAGCGCAAGAGCGAGATGAACGTGTCCGTCGTGTCTTTCGGCTACAAGTACGGGTTGCCGATGGACGCCGACCTGGTCTTCGACGTGCGCTTCATGCCCAACCCGAACTACGTGGCCGGGCTCAAGCAGAAGAACGGGCTGGACGCGCCGGTGCAGCGCTACCTGCTCAAGCAGCCGGCGTGCCGGGAGTTCATGGGCAAGATCTCCGATCTGATCAGTTCGCTCCTGCCGCATTACATCCGCGAAGGAAAGTCGTACCTGACGGTCGCGGTCGGCTGCACCGGGGGACACCACCGGAGCGTCTTCATCACGCACGACCTGGCCACCTCGCTCCACAAGCGGGGCTACGCGGTGCGGGAATTCCACCGCGACATCAATCGCTAATGGTCAATTTTCTGATCGTCACGCACGGGGAGTTCGGGGCCTATCTCGTCGAGGCCGCGGAGGAGATCGTCGGTCCCCAGCGGGAGGGAGTGCGGACCGTGCCGATCTCGTCGCGTCTCAGCATGGACCAGGTGAAGATCAAGCTCGAGGAGGCGGTGAAGCAGCTGTCCGGAAAAGACGGCCTCATCGTGGCCACCGACATCCCGGGAGGCACGCCGTCCAACGCGGTGCTGCCGCTCGTCAAGGACGCGCCGGGGGTGGCCGTCGTGAGCGGGCTGAACCTCTACATGCTGATCTCGGGCTTCGGGCGCCGCAAGGAGCTGCCGGTCGATCTTTTGGCCGCTCGCATGATCGAGGACGGGCGCAAGACGATCCAGGACATGAAGGCGCTCCTCGCCTCCCGGCCCGCGAGGACCCGCTGATGCCCATCGCTTTGGTGCGCATCGACGACCGGCTGGTGCACGGCCAAGTCGTCGAGAGCTGGATACCCTACGTACGGGCGGACCGCGTCGCCGTCGTGAGCGATGCCGCCGCAAAGGACGCCACGCAGCAGATGCTGATGCAGCTCGCCTTGCCGGAGCACATGAGCCTCGAGGTGCTTTCCGTGGAGGAAGCCCCGGCGTTCGTCGCGGCGGCGGAGTCCGAGGCGGGGAGGCTTCTCGTCCTGGCGCCCGGTCCGGTCGAAGTGCTCGCGCTCCTGCGGGGCGGCGCGCGTTTCGGCGCCGTCAACGTCGGCGGGCTTCACTACAGCGCGGGGCGCGTCCAGGTCGGGCGCGTCATCTATCTTTGCGAAGCCGACCGCCGCGCGCTCGAGGAAATCTCGGCGCTCGGCGTGAGGCTCGAAGGTCAAGCGGTGCCCGCGGACGCCAAGATGGACATTGGCGCGCTGCTGCGGGAGAGCCGCGTCGGATGATCTTCTGGTTCGCCGCGGAGCTCCCGGCGCTGTGCGTCGTCGCCGCGCTGCTCGAGCTCGACGCGACGTGCGTCGGGCAATGGATGGTGTCGCGGCCCCTCGTGCTGGCGCCGCTCCTCGGCTGGCTCTGCGGCTCGGCCGCGGCGGGCGTTTCGGTCGGGATCCTGATGGAACTCATCACGCTGGACGATCTGCCGGTCGGCTCGGCGATGCCGCTCAACGCGACGGTCGCGGCGGCGTCGGCGGTGCTGCTTGCCTCGGGGCCGTTCGCGCTCGAGCCCGCGGCGGCGTTTCCGGCCGGGATCGCCCTGGGCGGCGCGTTTTCCAAAGTCGAGGTCCGACTGAGGTCGGCGCGCGCGCGGCTGTCCCGCTCGGCCGAAGCCGCGCTGAACGCGGGCCGTCTTCCGAAGCTGGGCCGGTTCATCGCGATGGGGTGGACGTGGCAGGCGGTCGCTTCCGGAGTGTTTCTGTACGCGACGGTCGCCGCGATGGGTCCGATTCTATCGTGGGGTTGGTACTTGGGACCGGCGTTCGTGCGGCAAGGCCTCTCCCTCGCGTTCGCGTCCGCCCAGTGCCTGGGTTGGGCGACCGCGCTCTTCGCGCTGAGGCCGAGATGAGCGGGATGACCCGGGCGCTCAAGCGCCGCATCTTCCTGCGCGGTCTCTTCATCCAATCCGGATGGAACTTCGAGCGGATGCAGAACGTCGGGTTCGCATGGTGTCTGGAGTCGTGGATCAAACGGGTGCACCCGGACGCGGGCGCCCGGCAGGCGGCGTATCGCCGGCACCTCGAGTTTTTCAACACGCAGCCGTACATGGCCGGCTTCGTCGTGGGCGTGGCTGGCCGCCTGGAGGAGGAGGCCGCGCGCGCGCCCGAATCCGCGAAGCGGATCGAGAGCCTCAAGCGCGCCATGGGCAGCGCACTCGCGGGCCTGGGCGACTCGCTGTTCTGGGGAGCGCTCAAGCCGGCCTGCGCGGTCGCCGCGATGGCCGTCGGGTGGACCCTCTCGGCTCTAGGCGCGCCGCCCGCGGCTTCGCTCGTCTCGTCCATACTGTTCTATCTGGTGACGTTCAACGCGCCCGCGCTCTGGGTGCGCTGGCGGGGGCTTTCCCTGGGCTATGAGCTCGGGGAAGGCGTCGTGGCGGAGCTCAAGAGGATGCAATGGCAGCAGAAGGTCCGGTGGATACGGGGAGCTGGATTTTTGATCGCCATGGTGCTGACGGCGGGGCCGATCTTTTCGTCTTCCGTGGGAGCGTCCTACGTGCGGCTGTACGCCGCGGCGCTCGCCGTATGCCTGGGAATGAAGTCGTTCGGGCTCCGCTCGGCGCCCGCGTATGGGATCTTGTTGATCGGGAGCTTAATCATCGCATGGGTGGGGACATGACAGTCAACGCGACGCTCAAGGTGAAGAACAGGCTGGGGCTTCACGCGCGGCCGGCGGCACTTTTCGTGCAGACCGCCGGCAAGTTCAAGTGCAGCGTGAAGGTCGCCAAGGGGGAGGTCGAGGTCAACGGCAAAAGCATGATGGGTCTCATGATGCTGGCCGCCGAACAGGGGTCCGACCTTCATCTCGCTCTCGAGGGCGACGACGCCAACCAGGCGCTCGAGGAGCTCAAAAAGCTTTTCGACCGCAATTTCGATGAGTAGATCTCGAGGCGGGGTGCGGGGGTCGGGGGTCGGGGGTGGATGCGGCATCTTCATAAGGGGCCGCGTCTCTTCCCTATCTCACGTTGCCGTCCGATCGCCGACCCCCGACCCCCGCATCCCGCGCCCATGATCGTCATTAAGGGGGTGCCGGCGTCGCCGGGGATCGCCATCGGGAAGGCGTACGTCTTGGAGGACGAGGAGATCATCGTCAACAAGACCGAGATCCCGAAGGGCAAGCTGCGCATGGAGGTCAAGCGCTTCAAGGCCGCGCTGGACGCGACCTACCGCGATCTCGACCACGCGGAGCAGAAGGTTCTCAAGACCCTCGGGCGCCAGCACGCCAAGCTCATCGACACGCACCGGCTCATCCTGTCGGACCCGCTGATCACCAAGGACGTGCCGCGCCGCATCGAGTCGGAGCAGGTGAACGCCGAGTTCGCCCTCTCCGAGGCGCTCGAGACGGTGAACCAGACCTTCGAGAAGATCGAGGACGAGTTCTTCCGCGAGCGCCGGCACGACCTCTTCGACGTGGGCAAGCGGCTCTTGTCGCATCTCTTGAAGCGGGAGAAGCGCGACCTCACCACGATCGACGCGCCGGCAATTCTCATCGCCCGCAACCTGCTGCCGTCCGACACGATCAATTTGAAGGAGACGAAGATCCTCGGCTTCGCGACCGACTTGGGCGGCAAGTCCAGCCATACCGCGATCCTCGCCCAGAGCATGGAGATCCCGGCGGTGGTAGGCTTGTCCGACGTGACGCACCGCGTGAAAACCGGCGACACCGTCGTCTTAGACGGCGACCACGGCCTCGTCATCGTCTCGCCGACGCCCGAGGCGGTCACGAAGTACCAGAAAGAGCAGAAGAAGTCGATCCGGGAGGAGAAGGCCCTCGACACGCTGCGCGGGCAGCCGGCGGTTACGACGGACGGCAAGCATTTCCAGATGGGCGTGAACTTGGACGTGCCCGAGGAGCTCAAGACCGTCCTGGCCCTCAAGCCGGACGGCATCGGGCTGTTCCGCACCGAGGCCTTGTTCCTCAATCGTACCGAGCCGCCGAGCGAGAGCGAGCAGGTCCGCGCATACACGCACGTTGCGAAGTCCATGGCGCCGCACACCGTCGTCATCCGCGTCGCCGACATGGGGGGCGACCGGCTCGTCCAGCTGGGCATCGACGCGCCGAAGGACGAGGCGAACCCGTTCATGGGGCTGCGCGGCATCCGGCTCCTTCTGCGTCATCCGGACCTATTCAAGACGCAGCTGCGCGCGATCCTTCGCTCCTGCGCGTACGGAAACGTCCGCATCCTGCTGCCGATGATCTCGTCCATGAGCGAGCTCCGCGCGTCGCGCCAGCTCTTCGCCACCGCCCAGCAGGAGCTCCTCGCCGAGGGCGTAGAGCTCCCAAAGAAGATCGAGATGGGCATCATGGTCGAGATTCCCTCGGCCGCGCTTCTGCTCGACCACCTGCTCACCGAGGCGGACTTCATCTCGATCGGCACCAACGATCTGATCCAGTACCTCCTCGCGGTCGACCGAATCAACGAGCACGTGGCGCATCTGTACGACCCGTTTCACCCGACGGTCGTGCGCGTCCTGTCTCAGATCGTCGAGACGGCGCATCGCCACGGCAAGTGGGTGAGCGTATGCGGCGAGATGACGTCGGACCCGCGCGCCGTGCCGCTCCTCGTCGGCATGGGCGTCAATATGCTCTCGGTCTCGCCCCGCATGTTCCTGCGGGTCAAGCAGATCGTTATGTCGCTGAGCACCGCGTCCGCCGCGCAGTTCGTCTCCAAGGCGCTCACGCTGGCGGATTCCGAGGACATCCAGCGCCTGCTCAACGACCTGCTCGACGCTGGGGCGCTGCCCGGGCACGGCCCCGCCGCGGACGGACATGAACCTTCGTAATTTCTCCATCATCGCCCACATCGACCACGGGAAGTCCACCCTGGCCGACCGCCTGCTCGAGGAGACGGGCACGATCGCGCGCCGCGACATGAAGGCGCAGATCATGGATTCGATGGAGCTCGAGCGCGAGCGCGGGATCACGATCAAGGCGAAGGCCGTGCGCATGAACTATACCGCGGCGGACGGCACGCCGTACGTCTTGAACCTGATCGACACGCCCGGCCACGTGGACTTCACCTACGAGGTCTCCCGCGCGCTCGCCGCCTGCGAGGGCGCGCTTCTCGTGGTCGACTGCACGCAGGGCGTCGAGGCGCAGACACTGGCCAACGCGGACCTGGCGCGCAAGCTGAATCTCACCATCGTTCCCGTGATCAACAAGGTCGATCTTCCCGCCGCGAACCCTGAGAAGACCGAGGAGCAGATCTTCGAGACGCTGCACATCCTCGAGGACTCGATCCACATCAGCGCGAAGGAGGGAAAGGGCACCCGCGACGTGCTCGAGGCGCTGATCAAGCGCATCCCGGCCCCGACGGGGGACCCCAAGGCGCCGCTCGCCGCGCTCGTCTTCGATTCGCAGTACGACACGTACCGCGGCGTCATCCTCTTCATCCGCGTCTTCGAAGGGACGATCAAGCGCGGCATGAAGGTCCAGTTCTTCACGACCCGCAACACCGTCACGGTCGAGGACGTCGGCCACTTCACGCCCACGCAGAAGAACACCGCTCAGCTCTCGGCGGGCGAGGTCGGCTATCTCGTCTGCGGCATCCGCGACATCCACCAGGTCCGCGTCGGCGACACGATGCAGGAGACCGAGCGGCCGCTCGCCAAGCCGCTGCCGGGCTACCGCGAGGCGAAGCCCGTTGTGTTCGCCGGCATCTTCCCGATCAACCCGGCCGATTATCCGTCCCTCAAGGCGGCCCTCGAAAAGCTGCATCTCGAGGACTCCTCCTTCGTGTACCAGGTCGAGACCTCGCAGGCGCTCGGCTTCGGCTACCGCCTCGGCTTCCTCGGCCTTCTGCACATGGACATCATCAAAGAGCGGCTGGAGCGCGAGTTCGACCTGAGCCTCATCGTGACGGCGCCGAACGTCGTTTTCCAGGTGCGCAAGGTGGGCGATGGCGACTTCAAGCTCATCGACAACCCGGCGAAGTTCCCGCACTACGGCGACGTGGCGTTGGTGCGCGAGCCCTTCGTCGCGGTGACGATCGTCCTCCCGGTGGGCTACCAGGAGCCCGTGATGAACCTGCTCAAGGACCGGCGCGGCCAGCATCAGGCGATCGAGTACATCGCCAACGACCGCATGATCATCCGCTACGAGCTGCCGCTGACCGAGATGGTCCTCGATTTCTACGACAAGCTGAAGTCCGTCTCGAAGGGCTACGCCTCGTTCGACTACAACCCGTCGGAGTACCAGGACTCGGACGTCGTGAAGCTCGAGATACTGATCCACGCCGACGTCGTCGACGCGCTGTCCCAGATCGTCCATAAGGCGAAGTCGTACTACATGGGCAAGGCGCTCTGCGAGAAGCTCAAGGAGCTCATCCCGCGGCAGAATTTCGAGGTCGCGATCCAGGCCCGCGTCGACGGGCGCATCATCGCGCGCGAGACGATCCCGGCCGCGCGCAAGGACGTCATCGCCAAGTGCTACGGCGGCGACATCACGCGCAAGCGCAAGCTCCTAGAGAAGCAGAAGGAAGGCAAGAAGCGCGCCAAACAGCTGGGGTCGGTGTCGATCCCCCAGGAAGCCTTCCTCGCCGTGCTCAAGATCGGTTCCTGACATGGAAGCGAGACTCCTTTCGATCGGGCTGGTGATGGGCGCGTTCGCTTGGTCTCTGCGCCAAGCGATCAAGCGGGGCGCGGCGGACAACAAGACCGCGGCGGTGATCTGGCACGGCGCCTTCTGCGCCTTCGCCGGTTTTATCCTCGCGACGTTCGCGGTCATGTTTCTCGAGAATCCGGCGGCGCTGGACGTCGACCCGGGCAAGATGTACTCGGGAAAGGAGCTGCGCGCGGGCATCTTCGGCGCTCTCGCGCTGGGCGCCTGGGGGGCGGGCAACGCCTGGACGCGGGGCGCGGCAGGCGAGGCGCGCAAGAAATTCTGGGCCGAGGACCTGGAGTGGGCGGACATGCTCTTCTCCGCCGCGCTCATGGCGTCGGTGTGGATGTACTTCATCGTGCAGGCGTTCGTCATCCCGTCGGGCTCGATGCGGAACACGCTCTTCGAAGGGGACCGGCTCTTCGTCAACAAGTTCATCTACGGGGTGCGCCTGCCGTTCGCGCAGAGCCATCTCGTGCGCTTTCGCGCTATTCGCCGCGGAGACATCGTGGTCTTCCGCTTCCCGACGGAGAATAAGAAATCCGTCCATTGCGGGACGCTCGAGTACGGCAAGGATCTGATCAAGCGCGTGGTCGGCGAGCCGGGCGACGTCGTCGCGGTGCGCGACGGAGAGCTGTACCGCAACGGGGCGAAGGCGGGACCCGAACCCTACGCCATCAACGATCCGATCGCGCGGTTCCGAAATCCGCCGCCGCAGATCTCGCCCGAGGAGTATCAGCGGCTCTGGGAGTCGCAGGGCTTGGACCGCGCGATGGGCGGGATGCGCGACCAGTTCGGGCCCGTCCGCGTTCCCGAGGGGACGTATCTCGTGATGGGCGACAATCGGGACAATTCCTGCGATTCGCGTTTCTGGGGACCCGTGCCGGTCCGTTATATCAAGGGGAAGGCCTGGGTCAAATACTGGCCTCCGTCCCGCATCGGCTTGGTGAACTAAGGAGAGAGTGATGGAAGAACGATTGGCGTGCATCGGCGTGGCGATGGGCCTTTATGCGTGGGGCACCCGCTACGGCACCAAGTCCGGCATGCTCGACAAGAGGGCCGCGACCTGCGTCTGGCACACCCTGTTTTGCGCTCTGGCGGGCTTCGCGACGACCATGATCGTGACGATGTCGATCGAGAGCCGGGCGCGCTTTTCAGCGTCGGCCGTCGGCGTGCTGTCGCCGCAGGAGCTTCTCCTCAGCCTCGGCGGCGGTCTGATCTGCGGCGCATGGGGAGGCTGGCGCGCGTGGTCGAACGGGACGAACCAGGCCGACCGGACGTACTACCACACGGAGGACCTCGAGTGGGCCGAGACGGTGTTCTCGGCGGTGCTATTGGCCTCCGTCATGATGTACTTCGTCGTCCAAGCCTTCAAGATTCCCTCCGGCTCCATGCGCAACACGCTGCTGGAGGGGGATCACCTCTTCGTCAACAAGTTCATCTACGGCGTGCGCCTACCCTTCACGCACTCGCGTCTTTTGCCCCTGCGCGGTCTCAAGCGCGGCGACATCGTCGTGTTCCGCTTTCCCACCGACGACAGCGAGGAGGTCCATTGCGGCGGCATCCAGTACGGAAAGGACTTCATCAAACGCGTGGTCGGGCTTCCGGGCGACGTCATTCAGCTCAAGGACGGCGTGCTGTACCGCGACGGCGAACGCGCGCCGCGCGAGGCGTATGCACTCAACGACGCCCAATATCGCGTCCCGCAGGGCGACATCAAGATCAGCCCCGAGGAATACCAGACGCTTTGGGAGAAGCATCAGCTCGATCGTACGATCGGAGACGTTATGCGCGACAACTTCGGCCCGGTGAAAGTCCCGCCGGGCGCGTTCTTCGCGATGGGCGACAACCGCGACCATTCCTGCGACTCCCGCTTCTGGGGTCCCGTCGCCGACCACTACTTGAAGGGTAAGGCCTGGGTCATCTACTGGCCGCCGCAACGGATGGGGATGCCGAAGTGATCTCCACCCGCCGCGGAATGCGGGCGGCGGCGCTCGCAGCGACGCTCCTCTCGGCGTGGTCCTGGCGGATGGCTGCGGCGGCGCCGAAGGACGCCGCGCCGCCTCGGGTCCTCGTGGCTCCCTTCGCGGGCGTGATCAGCCCGGTGGCGGCGGAGTTCCTGGGCGACGCGGTCGAGAACGCGGAGAAAGGGAAGTACGACGCGCTGGTCATCCAGCTCGACACGCCCGGCGGCCTCGACACCTCGATGCGCACGATCGTCCAGGCGATCCTGAACGCGAAGGTCCCGGTCATCGTCTACGTGCACCCGTCCGGCGGCCGCGCGGCGTCGGCCGGGGTTTTCATCACCATGGCGGCGCACGTCGCGGCGATGGCCCCAGGCACCAACATCGGGGCCGCGCATCCGGTGATGATCCCGACGAGCGCGCTGCCCGGCGAGAAGCAGGAGAAGACGCAGGACAAGGCTCTCGAAGGCAAGGTGGTAAACGACGCCTCGGCGTACCTGCGCTCGATCGCCCGTGAACGCGGCCGCAACGAGGAGTGGGCGGCGCTGGCCGTCACGCAGAGCACCTCGATCCCGGCGATGGAGGCCGTCCGTCTGCGCGTCGTCGACCTGAGCGCGGCGTCGCTCGAGGAGCTTTTGAAAGCGGCCGACGGGAGGGAGATCCCGGCTCTCAAGGCCAAGCTGCGATCGGCCGGAGCCACGGTGGAGCGCGTCGACATGACGCGTCGCCAGCGCTGGCTCGCGACGATCTCCGATCCGAACGTCGCGATGATCCTCATGTCGCTGGGCGGCGCCGGGCTCTTGATCGAGCTCTACAACTCCGGCCTGATCCTGCCCGGCATCGTCGGAGCGATCTCGCTCATCCTCGCGTTCTATTCCTTCCAGACGCTCGCGGCGAGCTATGCGGGCATCTTGCTGATCCTGCTCGGGCTGCTCTTGTTCATTTTGGAGATCAAGTTGACGAGCTACGGCATGCTCGGATTGGGCGCGGTGACGTCCATGCTTCTCGGCATCCTCATGCTGTTCCAGCGGCAGGCGGCGTGGGGCCTCCAGGTGTCGTGGAGCATCGCGCTCAGCACGGTGGGCGGTTTCGCGGCGCTGACGGCGGTCTATTCCTACATCGTGTATCACGCGTTCCAGCGCAAGGTGATGACGGGGGCCGAGGCCTTGATCGGCGCACAGGGCGCGGCGGTGAGCGCCCTGTCCCCGCGGGGAAAGGTGCGGATCCAGGGCGAGCTATGGGACGCCGTCGCCGCAGGGGACTCGGTCCCTGAAGGCGCGGCGGTGGTCGTAGAATCGATGGATGGCCTCACCCTGACGGTCCGCAGGGCCTAGGGCGTCTCTTTAGACCCAAAACGGCTAGGTCCACGGCCCCACCCCGGCCGGGGCCGAACATCCCTCGCGCCCGCGGGCGCCGCCCGCTACCCTTCGTTCATCGAGAGGGGAACCATGAATCGACGGGATGCTCGGAGGACGTCGGTCGTATTTTCGGCAATTCTCTGGACGGCGGGCGCGTCGGCGCTTCCCAATCCCGCGGGCGACGCGATCGGCGCGGCGGCCGACGGCATCCGGCAGCAGTCCCACGTACGCGCGCAGGCGCTCCGCGACCAGGCCGTCTGGCCGGCGTTCGAGCCGCGGTGCAGCGCCGAATTCGAGTCGGACCCGGCCGCCTTCCTGGATTCCCACTCGCCGGACGAGATCGCCCGAGCCTGCGGCTTGCCTACCGAAGGCGAGTATAACGAGCTCGTCCAGAGCCATCCCGGCCTGCGCGTCCACCTCGCCTACAACATCCGCGACGGCGCCCGCGACCGCTTCGGCCGCGTCATCGTTTCTCCCGAACCCAACCTGGCGGAGTACGTCGCGCGGGTCGCGCCGAAGGTGCTGATCAAGATCGACAAGTCGAGCCAGTGGATGACGGTCGAATCTCCGGCCGGCACCAAGCGCTACCCGGTCTCCACGGGCGATCCGAAGCAGAGGCACGCGATCGAGACTCCGGTCGGCTGCTTCGTTCCGGACGCGCTCCACGGCCGGGGTTACCGCGCCCTGAACGGAGCGTCGGCGGGCGCGCCCATGGCGTACGCGATCCACTTCGCCGGAGGCGCCGCCATCCACGCGACCGTTCCCGCGAACTACCATCTTCTCGGCCGGCGGCGAGCGTCCCACGGCTGCGTCCGCACCTACCTCGAGCATGCCCGGGAGATCAACGAGACCGTCGCGACGCACGGCAAGCGCATCCTATCGGTCCCGGAAGGCGAGACCGTCGCCAACGACGGCGGCTTCGCCACGACGGTGACTGCCGCCCGCCCGCGCCCGCAGCGGTTCGACTTCGCGAACACGCTGATCTGCGTTCAGTAGCGAGGGATCGTCCGGACGCCTCGCCGCTCGTACGCGAATCGAAAGTTCTCCTTCGTCCACCGGGCGAAGTCCGGTTCCTCGGGGATGCCCGCGAGCCGCAGGCGCGCCGTCCCGTCCCGGTCGAAGCGGTCGACGTCGAACGACGCGGTCTCGGCCGGCTTGAACTGAGCGTGCCGGACCCCGACGGGCTCGAGCACCAGGCGGTCCCGGTCCCACCGCCGAAGCCGGTAGACCTCGCGGCCGTCGACAAGCACGGCGCCGGATCGAAACGTGCGGATGCCGGAGCCGACGGAGCGCAGCCAGTTTCCGGAGAGCAGGACCGCCCCGAGTTTTCTCGGATCGGCGCTTTGCTCGACCACCTCCGCGCCCTCGACGGAGACGAAGGCGACCGGGAGCGCCGCGTTGAACCGCCGCGGGCGCCCGAGTCCGACGCGGCGCTCGCCGGCGGCGTCTCGGACCCTAAGGACGACGGTCGAGGTTTCGGTCAGGGGCGTCTTCAGGGCGAGGAACATGGCGTCCAGGGGCTCGGAGCGGGGGCTCCGCAGCGCGAGCAGGGACTCGACGCCGTCCCTCTTGAAGTCGACGACGGCTTCCGGCTCCTCGGAGCGCCGCGCATAGACCAAGGTGCCGAGGGTCGCGTCCGCCGCGACAAGGTCCGCGCGCGTCGCGGCGGCCAGCCGGATCTCGCGCGCCGCGCCGGTCTCCGCGGCGCGAAAGCGCAGCCAATCGAAACCCGCCGGATCGCGGCCCGTCAGTACGTCGAAGTAGGCGCGAGCCAAGAGCGCGTAGCCGGCGCCGCTCGGATGATGCAGCCTCCAGTAGGGGAAGCTCCGGGGCATGCGGATGGCCGACGCGATGAGGCCGGACGGCGCCGCCTCCCCGAGCCGCGCGATCGTCGAGTCCGCGTGCAGCAGCACGGCGCCGGGGCTCTCCTTCGCCGCGCGCGCGAGCAGGAGCTCGAAGAGGGTCATGGACTCGACGACCGCGCTCTCGTTCCTGTAATAGAAAGGATTGTCCAACGAGCGGCTCGCCGGGAGAAGGCAGCGCAGGAAGGCCGGCGCCGGCCGGTCGTACGTCAAGTAGCGGCGCTTGGGGATGAAGGAATGGTACGCCCAGCCGCGG
The DNA here is from genome assembly GCA_016194745.1 of Elusimicrobiota bacterium. Classification (GTDB taxonomy): domain Bacteria; phylum Elusimicrobiota; class Elusimicrobia; order UBA1565; family JACRDR01; genus JACQBA01. The sequence continues at coordinate 117,881 of JACQBA010000011.1, read as the reverse complement.
CTCCAAAGATCCGGGCGGTAGACGGGATCGACCCAGCGCGCCGCGCCGCCGTCTAGCACGTAGCGCCCGTGAACGTAGAACGGCGCGCTCTCGCCTCCGTGGGCGAAGGCGACCGTGCGGTCGGCGAAGAAGCTCTGGGGCCCGAGCAGGAGCACGTCGAGCCCGTAGTCCTTGCCGAAGCGCTCCCAGAAGCGGAAGCTCTGCCCAAACCCCCACCAGCTGCTGCCGAAGTTGATCACCTCGACGTTGCGAAAGCCGCGCTTCTTGAACAGGGCGCCGAGCTGCGAGGGGTAATCGAGTCCGGGCCCCGCCTCGTCGCCGCGCGTGAACGAGTCGCCGAAAGCCCCGACGCGGAGGACTCCCGTGGGCTTCGCCGCGGGAAACAGCGGATAGCCGCTCACGGGCGCGGGATAGAGCGAACCGAGGGAGTTGTAGAGCTCGGGAGAGACGCCCGCCGCCCGGGCGAGCGAGACGAGCTCGTCCTGCGGAGGCGCGGCGGCCCGCACGCGGGCTGCGTAGCGACGGTAGAACGCGTAGTCGACCGCGGCCAAGACGACGGCGAGATAGACGAGAAACAGCGGGAGGAACGCGGCCGCGCGGCGCCCGGGGCTCACCAGGCCAGGGATAGGGACATCCGATGCGCCAGGCCGATCGCGCCGAACGGGACGAGCGCGTAGTCGAACCCAAGGCCGCCGACGCCCAGGCCGAAGCCGAAGGACGCGGCGCGGAACCCGTCGATCCCGTCGATCGAGCGAGAATTGAAGCCGGCGCGTCCCGCGATGCGGACGGAACTGCCTACCGGCCACCAATATTCGGTCCCCAGCGCCGCATACGGGCGGTTGTCGCGCGGTGCCGCGAAATCCAGCGCCGCGGTCCAGCGCTTGGTGAGCTTCGCCGAGGCGCCGAGGCGTCCGGCCACGGGCAGCGGCTCGCTGCCTTGCAGGTAGGTCATCCTGCCGCCCAGATTGACCACGGTCGCGGCGAAGCGCATGCGGTCCCAGTACGTCCTCGAGAGCAGGCCGACGTCCGCCGCGCCCGTCTTGGCGGTCGCGATGATCTTGGACTGCACGAACTTGCCGGCGATGCCGACGGACCAGCCGTCCAGCTCGGACAGAGGCGCGTTCTGCATCTCGTAGGCGTAGCCGCCGGTGACCGCGAGATCGTTGGGCGAGAAGGAGCCGACGTCCGTGCCGGTGTCGTCGGTCCGCGCGATCGCTCCCGCCGAGAAATACTGGAGGCCCACGCCGAACGCGCCATAGTTGCCGAGGTTCTGCGCGTAGGAGGCGTAGTCGAAGGAGCTCGACGCGAAATACGCGGCGTGCATGAACGTCGCGGACTTGGACGGCACGCGGGTGAGCGCGCCCGGGTTCCAATACAGAGCGGTCGCGTCGTCGGCCACCGCGGAGAACGCCTCGCCCATCGCCGCCGCGCGCGCGCCCGCGCCGAGTTTCAGGAACCCGGCCGTGGTCGTCCCGATCGCGTCGGAGCTGAACGTCGCGGCGCGGGCGCCGTCGACGAGCAGGAAGGCGACGCACGCGCCCGCCGCGACCTTGCGCAGGAGGCGCCTCATCGTTCCACCGCCAGCGTATACGTCTTGCTCGAGCCGCCGCCGGTGACGAGCGCGAAGTAGACGCCGCTCGCCACGCCCATGCCCGATTGGTTCGTCGCGTCCCAGCTCGCGATGCCCGCGGGTCCGGCCGGAATGTCCTTGACCAGCTCGCCGAGCACCGTATAGATCCTAATGCGGGCCTCGGAGGGCAGGTTCGAGAAGGTCATGATCGTCTGGCCCATCGCCGGGCGCAGCGGGTTGGGGAAGATCTTCATGCTCGAGATCTCCCCGGGCGGGACGACGGCCATCAGCTGGAAGAGGGACAAATGGGGGGTCAGCGCGTTCACCCGGCGGTTCGCCGAGTCGACGCTCGAGGCGAGGGGAACCCAGACGCCGCGCGTCGGGTCGTATCGGGCAAGCAGGAGCTTCGCGGGATCGACTCCCGCGGGAACGTCCGCCGCGAGATACGGCATGCTCAGCCGCACCGGATACAGCGGCTGGACGCCCGGGTTCAGGTCGAATTGGAACGCCACTCCCAGCGGCACGAGATTGGCGGCCGCGGAGGCGTTCGTCGCCGGCACCGACGCCGGAAGGAACAGCGCCGCCGCCACCGCCTGCTGGAACGAGCCCTGCGGCACCGTCGCATACAGGACGCCGCCCGGCATGTTGATCGACAGGGTGATCGTGGCCGAGCTCAGCGTGATCGTGGAGACGGACACGTAGACGGGGTTCGTCACCGTCGACACCGTCACGTCCGGCGCGCTAGCGATGCCGTCGCCGTTGAGGCCGGCCACGTTGATGAAGTAGGTCGAGGCGCCGAGGAGGGTCGTGAGCGTGCCGGTCGTCCCCACGGCGGTCGCGGTGTTCGTCGAGCCGCCCGCGACCCCGTAATTGATGCGGAAGCTGCTCCCGCCGGGATTTGTGTTCAGCGCCCACGTCACCGTGATAGAGGAGCCGTAGACGGCGGTGATGGCCGTGCCGGACGGCGGGTTCGCGTGCGTGTAGCGCGCCACCGCGGTCGACGTCGAGCGGTACGTCGGGCTTACGGCGACGATGCTGTTCGTGTAGACCGTGTTGGTCGAGAGGAAAGTCTGCGTGAACGTGAACGTGGTCGAGGGGAGGAGCCCCGAGATCGATCCGCCCGTGGATGAGAAGAGTTCGTAGGCGACGGCGTTGGTGCCGGCCGTCCACGTCCATGTGATGCTGGAGACGCCGATTGCGGCGGCCGTCAAGGTGCCGGCCGTCGGGACCGCCGCGGAAGACCGCCAGACCCCGGCGCCGACGGCCGGATGGGCGACGGATACGTAGGCGAAGGAGCCGAGGCCGACGAGACCGCCCGCATACGCGTTCGTCGCGGTCCCGAAGCCGGCGGCGTTCGTCGGGGTCCAGCTCACGCCGTCCGTGCTTCGATACACGAGCAGGCCCGCGCCGGGAGCGCCCGAGGTGCCCGCGTAGAGGATGCCGTTGATGCTGGCCAGAGCCCGTACTTCGGAACTTCCGGACACCGAGAATCGAGTCGTTCCGTCCCCGTCGGGCGTGAACAGCTGCGTCCACGTTCCGGTCGCGGGCGCCGCGGAGCGCCAGAGCTGGGCGCCGCCGCCCGAGCGCAGCGTCGCCGCGTAGAAGTAGCCGTTGTGGGACTCCAGCGCCGTCACGCCGATAGTCTTGAGGGTGGCGTCGAAGGTGGTCGACGCGACGAGGACTTCGGTCCAGGTGTCCTTTGCGGTGGACACCGAGGTCCCCGTGCTCGTCCACAGGCTGCCGCAGGGCGTCGTCGTATGAGAGCAGCCCGCGGACGCGTAGAGCTGACCGTTGAACGACTTTAGATCGTTGACCCGCGCGGCGACGCCGGGCGCGCCGAAGCCGGTCGTCGAAACTTGGATCCAAGAGGCGATCGAGTCCGCCGACGTCGACTTCCAGATCGTCGCGCCCGCCGGCGGATTTTCGGTGCCGACGTACAGGGCTCCGTTGAAGGCGGCCCAAGCCGTCGCGCCGATGTCCGTCGCGAGCGCGCCGGTCGTGTCCGACGAGAAGACCACGGACCATTGGGAAGCGTTGGACCCGCCGAGGCTTCGATAGACCCGCCCGCTCCCCACGTGAAAGACGCCCGCGTAGAGGGCCGGCACGCCGCCGGATGCCGTAAAGGAGCCGATCCACACGGTCGAGGTCGAGGCCGGACCCGCATCGAAGCCGTCGGCGTTGACCTGGTTCCAGGTCACCCCGTCCGACGAGCGGAAGACGCCGGCGCCCAAGCCCTGGTTCTCGGTGCCGAAATAGGCGTACGTCTTGGAGTCCGCGGGATCGACGAAGGAGACGCCGCGCTCGGCGGCGGAGCTGCCGGCGACGCCGAATCCGTCCGTGTTGACCTGCGTCCACGTGTCCGCGCGCAGAGTAGCGGACAATAGAGTGGACAGCGCCAGGAAGGTGCCGAAGATGAAGTTCACGCGAGAAGTCGAATCTTGGCGGCGAGGCGCTCGGCGGGGTGCCGGCAACAGTGTAGCCCCGGGACCCGATGTTTGTCAAGGTCGTCTCCGGGAGCGCCGACGGGGGCCGCAAAGTTGATATCATCTCCTCATGACGCTAGCGCTCGCGGTCATATGGACCCTGTTGTCGCCCGTCTCGAACGCCGCGGCGGCGGCCTACTCGCCGGACCTCGACATCAGGGCTCTGCGCGAGGACAACGAGGCCATGATGCGGGCGATCGACCACCTCGTCTCCACCGCCGTCGAGCCGGAGAAGATCCCCGCGCTCCGCGCGCGCGTCGACGAGGCGCTCCAGCACGGAGGCGCGGCCGGCGCGCGCGCCCGCGGGATCTACGAGGGAACGACGCCTCCCCACGACGAGATGACGGCGGTCGTCAAAGGGCGCGGCCGCCTCGAGCCCATCGATCGGCGCTGCGAAGCGATCATCGGGCTGCACGCCAACATGCGAAAGCGATGGGATCGGGCGTACGACGTCGTCCATAACCTGCAACCCGCCGCATACGACGGCGAGGACAACGCCCAGCGGGCGCAATCCCGCATCCGGCGCGACGCCTGGGGCGATGCCGGGCACCATCTGGAGGACGCCAACCGCCATCTGAAGGAATGCCAGCCCTATACCGCCGAGATGGACGAATACCGGCAGACCGTCCTCTCCAAGACCCGGCGCGCCCGCCAGGCGCGCGAGGAGTTGGCGCGCGCGGTGGACACTCTATCCAAGAGCGCCGAGGCCCTCGGCGCGGCGGGCCGCGAGGCGCGGGCCAGAATCGATCTCGTCGCGACGGAGCCTCAGACCGAGAACCGCGGGCGGGCGGGCCAGAAGATTCGGGAGCTCGTCGACGCCGCGCGCGCCGTCTATTACGACGCGGACGTCGCCAAGCATCGGTCCGAGGATTTCGGGGACAACTATCGTGGCTACGCGGGAGCGTACGCGCGCTTTGAGGAGCGCGAATCTGCGGCCGAGCGCCGGCTCCGGGACGCCGAGAAACCTCTCAAGGACGCCGAGGACCTGCTCCCCCGGTTCAGATAAATCCTAGTCCCGCAAATTAGTATCATGCCCCGCGTGAACGATTCGACGCTCGGCGTTTTCATGCGCGAGGAGATCCTCGAGCAGCCGCAGGCGGTCTCGAGAACCCTGCGGCGGGAGGCCGCGCAGGCCGAAGCCTTGGGCGCGCTTCTGCGCCGCCGGCGCGTCCGCTTCGCGGTCTTGGCCGGACGCGGCACATCCGATCACGCGGCGATCATCGGCAAGTACCTGTTCGAATGGGGGCTCGGAGTGCCGGCGGCGCTCGCCGCCCCGTCGATCGTCACCTTATATAAGCGGCCCCTGCGCCTCAAGGACGCCGTCGTCATCGGCATCAGCCAATCGGGCCGCTCGCCCGACGTCGCGGAGTACGTGTCGAAGGCACGCGCGGCGGGCGCGGTGACGGTCGCGATCACCAACGACGAGAGCTCTCCGCTGGCCAAGGGGGCGAGATTCCGGCTGCTGTGCCAGGCGGGCCCCGAGCGCAGCCTCGCGGCGACCAAGACGTTCACGACGGAACTTGCCTGTCTCTATCTCTTGGCGGGGCATTGGATGGGCGGCGTCCGCGGACGCCGCTTTCTGGCCGAGCTGGAGGGCGCGCCCGCGATGATCGCAGCGGCCTTGAAGCAGGAAGGGCGCGTCGCCGCGGCGATGAGAAGCTGGCGCGCCACGGAACGCCTGGTGATCCTCTCTCGCGGTTTTTCCTATCCCGTCGCCCTCGAGACGGCGCTCAAGCTCAAGGAATCCGCCGGCGTCTTCGCCGAAGGGGCCTCCGCCGCCGATTTTCTGCACGGACCGATCGGGATGGCGAGGCGCCAGGGCGGCGCCTCCGGACTGCGCGCGATCCTGCTGGCGCCGCGCGGCCCCGGACTGTCGTCGCTGCGGCGCGTGCGCGCGCGTCTGGGGAAGTTCCACGTACCGACCCTCACGTTCGACGCGCCGCGAGTGCACGACACGTTCTCGCCGTTCCCGCTGGCGGTGTTCGGGCAGCTGTGCGCGCTTCATCTCTCGCGCCAGAAGGGCCTGAACGCGGACAAGCCCGCCGGCCTCAAGAAAGTCACCCACGTCAGGTAGGCCCGCTAGACGCGCCCGGCCTTTTCGACGAATCGGCTCGCCCACGCGATCACGGCCGCCTGGAACTTGGCCTCGTAGGCGGCGAACAGCTCCGGCTGGGCGCGGCTGATGGCGGTGAGCACGGCGGAGGCGAGGAACGGCAGGAAGACGCGGCTCGGCACTCCGGAGCCGAGCAGCATCCGGGCCAAGGGATGGTCGACGTTCACGCGCCAGTCGCCGTCCCGGGCGCGCGACGCGAGCCCGCCGGTCAGCGCGTGAAGCCCGATCCTGCGCAGCTCGCTCGCGGCGATGACGAAGCCGGTGGCCGCCGCGATCTGCACCAAGACGTCGCGCAGCGCCTCCTCGGGGTCGTCCGAGGGATGACTCGAGGGCTCCGCGCGCGGTTCCCGCGACGGGGAAACGTTGACGCGCGGCGCTTCGGGCTCCGCGGCTGGCTCCGCTCTGAACGTCGGCGGCCGCGGAGTGTAGAAGAGCCACGAGGATTCGATCGCCGTCAGCAGCGGACGCGCCAGCTCGGCCGACCAGTTCATCGCATCGAGCACGCACCCGCGCAGCGCGTCGAGCACCTTGGTCTGGAACGCGAGGCCGATGTCCACGGGGTCCGCGGCGCGCGGTCTCCCCGCGTTTTCGTCGCGGGCCATGTTGTCGTAGATCTTGATCTGGGGCATCCCGGCGAACAGGGCCCCGACGTGGTCGGGAAACCCGCAGACGGCCGCCTGGAGCCGGTACGGGTGCATCGTCGCCTGCAGGAGCAGGCATTCTCCGGTCGCGATCGCCTTCGAGATGCGCGCCAAGGTGAGCGGCCTTGCGTCGGCCCCTCGGAACAGCGGGACGTCCGCGAGCCAGTGATTGGACTGGAGCGCGCGCGTCGCGGGATTCCACGACGCGACGAGGAGGTCCAACAGATGCTCTCGGATCATCATCTGGCGGAGACTCTCGACGCGGGGATCGTACGCGCGGACGAGCCGGGCGTAGACGTCCGGGAGCGCCGGCAGGACGGCTTTGGCCGCCTCGGACCAGCAGGCCGGCTGCAGGCGCGAGTCGACGAACCAGACGTCCGGCCGGAGCCCGCTCATGGGAAAGAGGATGAGGGCGTCCGGCTCGTCCTCTTGCGCCAGACGCACGCGGCACAGCGCGTGATGGGGAGACATCGACAGCCCGACGTGGTACTCCGCGCCGTCGTGGCGGATCGTCGTGCCCGCGAGCATCTCGTGCGGAAGATCCTCGCTGTCCGCCGAGGCGCCGGCGCGCGGACCGAGCCCCATGCGGGCGACGATGCTCGCGGAGGCGTCGGCCGGGATTTGGCGCAGATCGGACGGATAGAACTCGCGCAGGAACTCGAGATCGGCGTCCGTCGGCGTCCACGCGATGAGGCACTTGGCCGCCGCGAGCGAGTCGCGCTCGGAACACGGCACGAAGCCGATGCGATTGCGCTGTTCGTCCAGCTCCCGGAGCTGGAGAGGAAGCCCCTCGACGTCGAAGAGCAGCGGGGCGTTCCACAGCACGTTCAGCAGGCGGCTTCTCGTCCCGAGCATCTGGGCGCGCAGATGGAGGGCCGCGCCGCGAAGCGCCGCCGTCATCGCCGAGGCCAGCGCGATCTTATCCGACAGACTCCTCTCGAGAAGGCCGGTCGCTCGAAAGATCGCCTTCAGGCCGAGCGCGGCGCGAAGCCTCCGCAGCAGCGGCGCGCCCGAGCCGCCGGGAGACCAGCGCATCCGAAATACCGGCTCTCTGAGGGCGGAGCCGACCGCCGCGGCGTCCGCCGAGAGTCGGCCGGCCGCGGCGCGGACGAGCTCCTCGAGCGCGTCGTCGAGCGCCCGAAGCGCCGAGTCGAAGGCCTCGTCTTGCAGGACCTTGCCGCAGGAGATGTCGGTCTTGAGCGCGTCGCAGCGTATGAAGCCCCGGACCACCGCGAGGGCCAACGACTCGCGCGGCAGCGTGTCCAGCGTGACGCCGTAGCGCACGAGATCGACGCGGGCCGCCGATTCGTCGGAGGCGAAGCCGATCAGGCCCGACGCGGCGCCGCTCTGGAATCGGAGCGACAAGAATCTGTGCATCGGCGGGGAGGCCGGCTTGAGCGGCTTGCCGTCGATGGTCACCGGGATCGGGCAGTTCGACAGGAACTTTGCCAGGAGCTCGTCGTTAAAGAAGGATGTTCCCGGCTTCCACGTCGCCGTGATGGTCGTCCGCTGAGCGTCGGTAGCCGGCGCGGCCGTCGTCTCGACGGACTCGGAGTCGAGGCTGTCCAAGCGCAGCACCGTATCTCGAAGCAGGAAGCGCGAGCGCACCTCGATCCGGACCGGCTTAAGGCGCAGGGCGCAGAGAAGTCCGGCGGCCAGCTCGCGGTTGCGGTCCAGCGCCGCGGACTCCGCGTCGAAGAGCGCGCGATAAGGATCGCTCAAGTCGCCGACCGACCATGGCCTGCCGTCGAACCGTAGCTCGATCCGCGCCTCCGGCTTGCGGCACACGAGGACCTCGATCGCGGTGGCGCCGCTTGCGACCGCCGCGGCGACCCAGGGGATCGGATAATACAGGGGGTCCGGAAACCGGTACTCCATCAGCTTGCGCAGCGCCGCCGCGCGGTCGACCCGGAAGGCTCCGACTTCGGAGAGGCGTCCCTCGTCCCTCATCGCTCCATCCCGAGCGCAGCCTTGAGCAGGCTCTGCTCGACGGCCTCCGACAGCGTGCTCGGCGGGTACAGGAGCTTGAGGCCCAGGTAGCCCGCCAGGCCCGGACGCGACGCATGCAGGCTCGACAGCCGCATGGCCGTCGGATGCGCGGCGTTGAGAAGCGCGGCTTTCCCGCGCGCGGCCGCGGCGCGCAAGTCCCAAGGCGCGGGCGAGAGCGTCCCCGGCCGGTCGAGCACCACGAAGAGCTCGTTCTTGACGCAGGAGCCGGCATATCCCAGATCGCCCGCGGCGATGGTATCGAACCAGGAGGCCGCGCGCGCGTCGAGCGCGCGAAGCGTCTCCAGGAGGCCCCGGGCCTCCGGAGACACGCCGTCGTCGGGAATCGCTTCCGGCGCGATGAAGGCGTCCGAGGCCACGGCGACGGCGCACTCGAGCCATTCGGCGGCCGCCGCGGCCCACGGTCCCGACGGAAGCACCGGGCGTCCCTCCTTCTCGAGGAGGGCGGTGACGCGGCCGCGCGCGGCGTCGACGAGCAGCGTCCGCCCGCCGCGGAGGGAGTTCTTGAGGTCCGTCAGGGACGCGGGACCCGACAGCGTCGGGAAGATCCTCCAGTCCGAGTTGCGCCACAACGCCACGGTGCCGGCGAACAAGGTCTTCAAGTACGTGAGCCGGCGGGTCCACTCGACCGCCGCCGGATCGCTCGAGGTCGTTTCCCGGCCGGACAAGGCCGCTGCCGCCGCTTCGAGCTCCTCTCGAAGGCGCAGGGGCATCTCTTCTCGCGCGAGGCGCAGAACGACCGCCATCGCCTTGCGGTAATTCCCGTCCTGCAGGACGTTGTCGCGGGTCATCGTGTGCTCGAGCCAGCGGGAGTTGATCTTGAACTCGAGCCCCCGCAGCGACTCCTCGGCCGTCTCGCACTCCAGGAGAGTGAGCCCTCGATTGTAGTAGCCGCACCGAGGTCGAGGCTCGTCGGCGAAGCCCAGGAGAATTTCCGTCCCCTCCTCTCGGTGCCGGAGGCTGGCTCCGGAGGCCAAGTCAAAGGGCTCCGAGAGGGCTTCGGCCGGAGCGCCCGAGGTCTTGTCCAGAAAATGGATGCGCGCGTCGGCGTGGCGGCACCACGCGCGGACGGAGGCGCGGGAGCCGTCAACGAGGAGTCGGTACGCCTCCGAATCCATCCGGACCGAAAGCTGGACTATGGTCCCGTCGCGAGGCCGGTCGAGCCGGTATTTTTCATAGCGCGAATAGTCGGGGAACTCGAGTCGCCAGCTTTCCCCGCTCTTGGACGTCCACAGCGTCACTCGGTCCGGTTTGAGCGCGAAGACGGACATGAAGCCGATGCCGAACTTCCCGATCTTCGTCAGGTCTCCTTCCTTCGCCGACCGGAACAGGACGAGGAGGAACTCGTCGATCATGCGCTCGTCCATTCCTTCTCCGTCGTCCTCGACGCGGATGATCGCCCGGCCGGATGCGCCCTGCGCGGCGTCGTCGGCGACGAACTCCAGGGACACATCGATGCGATTGGCGCCTCCGTCGACCGCGTTCTGCACGAGCTCGCGGTAGAAGCACAGCGGGTCCGAGAACTGGTTCACGAGGTCCCGGATCAAGGTCCTCGCCTCGGTCGTCCCGCTGGAACGCGAATCCATCGCTGACTCCTCCGACTACGGCTCTATGCAGTACACCAGGTTCGTCGTGCCCGACTCTTCGAGCCGCGCGCTCAATCGCCCCGCCGCCGCGCGCGTGCTGCACGCGAATTTCCGATCCTTGTGGACGCGATATCCGAGCTGGCGCGCCGCGTCCTCGACGAGCGGGCGGCATTCGTCGGAAAGCGCGTTGCGGTACAGCGTGGAGAAGGGGTCGTCGTCGCGGTCCGACGCGAGGGCGGCGGAAGTGCGGTCCAGCGCCAAGTGCAGTACGAAGGCGCCTTCGGCGGCGGAGAACCAGCCGGCGGGGCCCGGCGTCCAGGGGCTCCACAGCGGGCCGATGCGGGCCCGCGCGACCTCCTCGACGCGCACGCCCGGCGTCCGGCCGAGGATGAGGAACGCGATCTCGCTTTCGTCGCGCAGGACGCCCTCCATCCTCTCTCGAAAAGCGGCGGTTTGCCGGGAGTAGTCTCCTACTCTCTGCAGCAGCGCGTCTCCTTGCGTCCGCTCGGTCTGCTCGAGAAGAAGCGTGTAGCGGGAGAATACGGCCTCCTCGGCGTCGAAGCGGTCCAGCACCGCCTCGTATTGCGCCGAGGTCCCGTCCGCGGCGACGCGCCGGAGCGAGAGATCGAGCCGGTGCAGCGGCTTGAGCGGGAGGCCGAGCAGGCGCTCGTAGTATCTTCCCTTGGCCGCCAGGCGCGGCGCGACCGGGAGGCCGCGCCGCCGTCGATCCTGCTGCGACTTCAGATATCCCGGGGCGATCTCCCGGTCCGCCTGAAGCCGCACGAGGTCCTGCAGGCTCGGAAGCCCGGAGGCGGTGCTGAGGCGCAGGTCCGGATAGACGGCCCGCGCCGCCTCGCCGATGCCGCGCAGGTACGACGCGCAGCTGGCGGGATCCGGAAACACCTTTCCGAGCCTCCCCGCTTCGATCAGGCGCGCGGCGGTCTCGCCGTACTCGTCCAGGCTCTTCCCGATCGGAGGCGCGAACCGCCCGGCGCGCGGCCGGTCAGTCGCGCGGGGTTCCAACTTCGTACTCCATGCGCGCGAGCTCGATGGTCTCGTTGATGCGCTGCTCCTTCATCTCGCGCTCCGCCGCCAGGTTGCTGGCGACGAGGTGCTCCGTTTCTTTGTCGTAGATCTTCATCTCGGCGGTGAGCCGGTCGACGTTCTGCGTGAGATAGCGCGACGTCTCCGACGCGAGCACCGCGAGCCGATTGGCGCTGACGCGCAGCGACTGCATCGAGCGATGCATCGCGACGGACAGCTCGCCCGCCTTCGAGATCGACGAGAGCCCCGCCAGGTTGCCGTGGAGCTCGTTGAGGACCTCGTTGCCGGTCTCGCAGAGGTTCGACATGTTCCCGTGCAGGTTGGTCATCATCTCGAGGAAGTTGTTGCTCATGTTGATGATCGTCGCGATGCGCTCCTCGGCCTGCGAATAGGTGCGCAGACGCGCCCCGTGGTCCCAGATCATGCGCTTGAGCTCGCTCGTCTTGGCCTGCAGCTCGCGGGCCTCGACGCTCTTGGGGTCGGCGATCGACGCCAGCTGCGCTTCCGCGGCCTTCCGGGCGTCCTCCAGACGCAGCACGTGCGCCGCCGCCCGGTCCCGGTTCTGGGCGGCCTGGATCATGCGCTTATTTAGACGCGTGATGTCGTCCTGCAGGTTCTTGACGTCGTCTTGCAGCGTGTCGATGTAGTTGCCGATCTCTTGGACGCGGCGCTGGGCGATCTCGATCTTCTCGCCGAGGAGTTCCTTCAAGTCCCTCGACGGCGCCCAGCCGCGCAGGAACGGAATTTTGTGGATCAGGCCTTTCAGGTTCGTGCCGAGGCGGTCGAGCACCGCTATGTTGGATACGTACTCGAACGCGGACTTCTGGTCGCTGATGTCCTGCGTCATCTCCTTGGCGAGATGCTCGTAGGCTTGGGAAAGGTCCTCGAACTTCTTGAGGTCCAGGGTATGCCGGCCCTGGTACTCGGTGAGCATGTGCTCGAGGTTGTCGCGCGAGTAGCTTTCGCCTTCGTAGTCGATCTTGGTGACCGCGGCGACGGAACGTTTCCCCTGCGGCCGGGAGTCTTGGCTCGGCATGATAGTGGCCTCCTTACGGCTTAGCGACGCGGCTCCACCCATCGCACGCCCGCATTAATACCTAAGCCCCGGGAGGTTACATGCGAATGTCGGGATTGTAAAAGTACGGTAAAGGAGGGGCCTAGGAGGGCCTAGTCGCGGTCGCCGGCGCGCGTGATGAGCCGGATGGGGCGGTCGTGCCGGAGGTAGTTCCAGGCCCAGCCGAGCAGGACGACGAGGCGGTTTCGAAAGCCGATGAGGAAGTACAGGTGCACGAACAGCCACGCGATCCAGCCCGCGAATCCGGCGAGGGAGAGGCGCCCGATCTGGGCGACGGCGGCGTTTCGGCCGATCGTGGCCATCATCCCCCGGTCCTTATAATGGAAGGGAGCCGGGGGCCGCCCTTCGAGCGAGGCGCGGATGTTGCCGGCCGCGTGCCGTGCCTGCTGCATGGCGGGCGCGGCGATCATGGGGATCTCCCGGCCGTCCTGCTGGAACGACGCGAGGTCCCCGATCGCGTAGACCCGCTCGCGTCCCTTCACGCGCAGAAACTCGTCCACTTCGATGCGCCCGCTGCGGCTGCGCGGCGCGTGGAGCGCGGCGGCGAGCCCCGCGGCTTTGACGCCCGCCGCCCACACGAGCGTGCGCGCCGGCACCGCCTCGCCGTCCGACAGGCGGACGCGGTCCGCGTCGGCGTCGAGGACGCGCGCGCGCAGCCGGACGGCGACGCCGAGCGACTCCAGGCGCGCGCGCGCCTTCTCGCCCAGGGCGGGAGGGAACGTCGGAAAGAGGCGGTCCAATCCCTCGACGAGCAGGATGCGCACGTCCCCCGCCGAGAGTTCGGGGTAATCACGGCCGAGCACGAGCCGGACCAGCTCCGCGAGCGCGCCCGCGTACTCCACGCCCGTGGGGCCTCCGCCCGCAACGACGAACGTGAGCCACGGGGCGCGCGCGTGCGCGGAGGGCTCCCGCGCGGCGCTCTCGAAGCACCGCAGCACGTGGTTGCGCAAGGCCAACGCCTCCGGCAGGTCCTTCATGCCCCACGCGGAGCGGCCGACCGATTGGAGGCCGAAGAAGTTCGTCTCGCTGCCCGCGGCGAGGACCAGGTAATCGTACGGCACCGCGGAGCCGTCGGACAATTGGACGCGCCCCGCGTCGAGATCGGCGCCCGTCGCTTCGGCCATCCGGAAGCGCACGTTGCCGCCGTCGCGGAATACCGCGCGGATCGGATAGGCGATGTCGCTGGGGTTCAGGAGGGAACTCGCGACTTGATACAGCAGCGGCGCGAACAGGTGGTAGTTGTTGCGGTCGAGCAGCAGCACGTCCGCGGGCGCTCCGGAGAGGCTGCGCGCGCAGCGCAGTCCTCCGAACCCGGCTCCGACGATGACGACGCGCGGGCGGTCCACGAGGGACTTACGGCGCCTTTTCCGGCCCCAGCAGCTCCTGGATCGTCGCGTGAAGCGCCTTGAAGTCCACCGGCTTGAACATGAGGCGCGTCTTGGGGGATTCGGGGACGACGCGGCGCGCGGCGGCCGGCTCGGCGGCCGTCAGGAAGATGACGGGGATGCCGGCCGTGGTCTGGTCGGAAAGGAGCGATTTGTACGCCGCCGAACCGTAGGCGCCCGGCATCATCAGGTCGGCGATGATCAAATGGGGCTTCCAATCCTTGGCTTTTTCGATCATCTGAATCCCGTCCGACACGGTTAGAACTTGGTGCCCCCGCGTCTGCAGCATCTCCTTGAGAAGCACGCAGATGTCGGGCGCGTCGTCGGCGACCATGATGAGTGCCATCGAAGGCGACATGATACCAAGTTCGGCGAACCCCGCGGGCGGGGGCGAAACCCCGTGGGACGAAGGGACCAAATCCGGGCGGCCGATTGCCCGTCGACAACTGCCCGAAGGTCCCCTAGGGGTCGCGACGCTCGGTGGTATGATTCGTGATGCAGGCGGGCCCCCTCTCCCGCTTGGGGGGGAAGTTCATGCGGAGGGCAACTGCAGTATTCGCGGCGCTCATCGTCGCCGCGGCGGCGGTCCGGCGGTCCGGCGCCGAATCCGATCTGTCGCAAGCCTATGAGCAAGGTCGTGTCGGGCCCGTCGTCCTGTCCGTGCCGCCGGCCGACGCCGATCCGACGACGTTCGTCATCTACCACACCAACGATATCCACGGGCAGCTCGCGCCGCGGCCCGCCAACCCCGCGCTCCGGCAGAACGCGACCGGCGGCATCGCTTCCCTATCGACGCTGCTCAAGCGTGAGACGCGCAAGTGGTTTTGGATCGATTCGGGGGACTGGGCGCAGGGCACGCCGCTCGGCTCGCTGTCCAAGGGAAAGGCCATCATTCCCTTCTTCAACCGGCTCGGGCTCTCCGCAGCCGTCATCGGCAACCACGACTTCGACTGGGGAGAAGCGAATCTGTACGAACTGCTGGAGGAAGCGAAATTCACCTTCCTTGGGCACAACATCCTTGGCGCCGACGGCTTGATCTCTGCCGCGGATATCAGGGAACGGGACATCATGATGAACATGCCCCAATTCCTGCAGCCGATGCCGGGCTTCCGCATCGGGCTTTTGGGGCTTCTCTCGCCGGACACGCCGAAGATGCTCGCGGCGGGGCGCATGGATTATCTGACCGTGGAGCCCGTCCTCGGCCATGCTCGGACGATGTCGTCCATCCTGCGCAAGGCGGGCGCGGACATGGTCATCGCGGTCACCCATCTTGGGATCGAGAAAGCGGGGGAGCGCGTGTTCAAGCTCTCGCACGAGGGCGACATCGCGCTCGCGGAGGCGGTGCCTGGCATCGACATGATCTTGGGCGGCCATGTGCACGTGAACGTGACCGATCCTTACGTGCGCACTTCCGACGGGCGTACGGTCGTGGTGACGCAGACCGATGGCATGCTGCGCAACGTCTACCGGATCGAGATCACGGTCGACCGGCGCACCAAGCGGCTGCTCGAGGCGAAGGCGACGCTCTTGGCGCTCGATCCCGCGGCGTATCCTCCAGATCCCGAGATACTGGCTGAGCTTGCGAAGGCCGAGGAGGACCTCGGGCCCGAGATCCAGCGCGTGGTCGGCCGCGCGTCGGACGATCTGCGGCACGAGGGGCCGTCGGGGGAGATTACCGGCGTCACCGCGATGGGCTCCCTCGTCACCGATTCGATGCGGGCGGCCGGCGGCGTCGAGATCGCGCTCGCGGGCTCCTTCGGCGTCCGATCCACGCTCAAGGCGGGAGAGATCACCTATAAGGATGTGTTCATGGTGGCGCCGTTCGAGAATTCGGTCCTGACCTTCAAGATCAAGGGCTCCGATCTGCGGGCGTATCTTCGCGGATGCGAAGTGCCCGGCGCGTACCGCTGCCAGTATTCCGGGATCGAGGCGGTCCACGGCCCCGGTCCGGATGGAGGGAGGGCGCTTCTGTCGGCGTCGGTGAACGGCGAGCCGCTCGACGACGACCGGCTCTATTCCGGCGCGATAGATTCCTTCAACGCGCAGTTCCTGCCGCTCCGCGACAAAGTGACGCTGCGCGACATCGACCGGGACATCCTGGCGGGGTACATCTCGCGGCACTCGCCGCTGCGCCCGGCCTCCCCTAGGTCCATCCGCCGCTAGGACTTAAGACCTCGCCCAGGGTGCCGTTCGACTTATGCTTCGTTCGGCGGAGGATTGATAGCATCCGTTTCATAGACGTCCCGCGGCCGGTGCCCGTCAGGGCTCGCGGACCGCGGGCGCAGGGAGGGGTTCAATGAAGATGTCGCTCAAGTCGTTGTTGGCCGTGGCGGTCCTCGCCACTGCCGGGACCGCGTACGCGGCCGGCGAGCTGGAATTCGTCGCTCAGGTCGAGCAGGGCGTTTCGCGCTCGGTACAGGCCATCCGGGATCGGAATAACGGGATGGCGAAGAGGATCTACGACGCCCTGAAGGTGCACGGGCGGTGCGACCGGTCGGCCTTTCCGACGTGCGTCAAGCTGGTCGGCGACGTGAACACCGGCAACAGGCAGGAGAGCGGGTTGCGGTGCGCGACGCACACCGATCTCCGCGCGGGCAGGCTCATCAGCGCTTCCTGCCGGCTGAACCAGGTCCATAACGCGCAGGCCATTTGGAACGCGCTCAAGGACGTGCAGGCGAACTGCGCGCCCTCGATCGGCGGCCCCTGCTCGAAGTTCATCGGCGGGTTGTCCTGCACGCAGTCCTTCCGGGGACGCGCGACGGACTACTCGTGCCGGTTGAATCTGCCTAAGTAATCAGAAGGACGCAAAACGCGGCCCGGGCCCGGCGGCTTCGCCTAGCCCGGGCCGCCGCGTTTCGGCCTAAAGGGTGACGAGCGCGCTCTGCAGGTGGTAGTACGGCGGCCGCGCGCGGTAGCGAAAGATCGCCTCGCGCAGGATCTCCTCGATGAACGCCTCGTAGTCCATGCCGATCACCTCCGCGCAGGCCGGGACGCAGTCGTTGCGGTTGATCGACGGGTTGGGGTTGATCTCGAGGATGTAGGGATTGCCGAACTTGTCGACGCGCACCTCGATGCGCGCGTAATCATGGCAGTCGAAGATGTTGTAGGCGTCGAGGCAGATCTCGGAGATGAGCGCGGTGAGCTTCTGCGAGTACTTCGCCGGGCGCTCGACCTTGATCTTGTTGTAGACCGGGTCGTCCGACCACTTCGCCTTGAACGGATAGATGTGCCAGGCGCCGGCGGGCATGTCGTCGAAGAGGCTGCGCGAGAGCGGCAGGACCTTCACGCGCTCCTCGTTTCCGAGGATGCTCACGTCCACCTCGTCTCCCTCGATGTACTCCTCGATCAGGACGGGGCGCTTGTATTCCTTGATGATCGAGTGCACCTGGTCTTTCAGCTCCTTCGGGCTCGAGACGACGGATTTATTCGAGATGCCGATCGAGTTGTCCGTGTTCGCCGGCTTGACGATGAGGGGATAGCGCAGGTCGTCGCGGATCTGCTCGTCCGAGCTGAACACGTAGTCGAAGCGCGGCGTCGGGAGCTGGTGGTACTCGAGGATCTTCTTCACCTTGATCTTGTCGATGCAGAGGGCCAGGGTCGAGGGGTTCGAGCCCGTATAGGGAACGCCGAGGCAGTCGAGGATGGCCGCCGCGTGGGGCTCGAGCAGCGAGGAGTTGTTGATGCGCTCGCAGACGTTGAAGACGATGTCGACGTTGGCTTCCGCGATCTTGTCGAACGGGAGCGGCGTCTCGTTCATGTCGAAGAAGGTGACGCGGCGTCCCTTCGACTCCATCGCCTTCTGGATGTTCAGTCCGACGGAGGTCAGGTCCTGGTGGACGTGCGACTCGGAATCCTCGCCTTCGGCCGCTTCCTCGTATTTGTTGCAGAGGATGCCGATGTGGAGCTTGGAAAGGTCTCCGGGATCCACGCCGCGGATCTTCTCGAGCCGGGCCGACTGCTGGATGCGGCGGCGCGCCACTTGCGCGGCGTTGAACCTGTTGCGGCGGCGGGTCTTGCCGATCGTGGACGTCGAGTCGAAGCGCGCGATGGAGATATGGACGCCCTGCATCGCGTCGTGGAGGTTCTCCTCCGCCTCGGCGTACGTGCGTCCCTGGCCGACGACCCAGCCGATGGCCTCGAAACCTTCCGGCGGCACGAGTACGGGGTCGCCGAGCTCCTTGAGTAGGGAGATATCGTGGATCTTCTCGGAGTAATCGGTCTTGTCGGCGTGGTACGGCAGGCTGACGCCGCTGATGACGCCCGAGGAGGACGGGATGATGTAGCTGCCGACGAGATGGGTGAGCGCCTCGCTCGGCGGATTGGGCTGACTCTGCATCCCGAGCGCGACGCGGAGCGATTCCTCGATCAGGTCTACGCGCCACACCGTCTTGACCCAATCGTAAATGTAGTCGCCGCCCATGCGCGCGTTGACCTCGATGAGCTTAGGGCCGTCGGGCGAAATGCGGGCCTCCAGGTGCACCGTGCCGTTCTTGAGGCCGAGCGCCGCGACGGCCTCCTTGGCCATGGCGAGCACGGCGTCGAGGTCGGAGCTCTCGTGGCGGGACGGCATCGCGTCGCCCGTCTCGATGAAGAAGGGCTCCTTGGTGGGGAAGTTGTCGGTGAAGGCGTAGAACTTGAGCACGCCGTCCTGCAGCAGCATGTCGACATCGACTTCGGCGCCGTCGATGTAGCGCTCCAGGAGGATCTCGGTGCCGTAGGTGTAGATCGCGTCGAACTTCGGCGAGACGTTCGCCTGCAGATACTCGAAGGCGTTCTTCGCCTCGTCGTAATTCTCGAGCCGCACGACGAACTGGCTCTCGGCTCCCCAGGCCGGCTTGAGCACGCACGGATAGCCGATCCGCGCGGTCTCTCGCTGGAGGTCCTTGAGCGATTTGATCTGGGCGAATGGAGTCGAATAGCGCTGCAGGCGGTGCGCCTCCATCGCCTTGCGCGTGCGGAGCTTGTTGCGGCAGTTGAGGGCCGCCTCGCGAGGCTGGCCGATCCAGCCGAAGCGCTCGCACGCCGCCGCCATCAGAGGGATGTCGTCCTCCCAGAAGGTGAGCGCCCCGTCGACCTTCGAGCCCTTCAAGTGCTCTTCGATCTGCGCGAGGCATTCGGCTTCGTCCCGCGGGTCGGCGACGATGACCGAGTCGGCGTAGCGGGAGGCCCAGTTGTTCTCCTTCTGCAGGAGCACGATGTGGAGGTCGAGGGACTTCAGTTTTTGGAAGATGAAGCGCGCCTTGGGGCTTCCGGCATTGACGACGAGAACGGTCTTCGTCTTGAAGGCGGCCGCCGCGCCGTTGGTCTCGGCGTGCGACTCGAGAGTGGCCATGGTGTGATTATACCACGTACGCTCGGGCGCTACCGCGCGACGTACGGATCGCCGGCGGCCTCGGCGAGGTAGAGGAGGACCAGCGCGTTCTTGGCGACGGTCGGGGCGATGAGGTCGGGGCCGGGGTAGAAGCCGCCGTCGGAGGACGAGCGCGGCCCGAGCTCGAAGGTGAAGCAAAAGATCTTGCGTGCGTCCCACGCCCAGTCGCAGGTGTCGCCGCTCGAGGGGTAGAGCTCGGCCGACTGCTTGTACGAGTAGCCGGTCCACTCGGACATGCGCTTGGCCATCGCGACGTACGCCTCGAGAGCCCTGGCGTCCGCGATGCGCTCCGATCCCCAGCTCCACGGGTAGAGGATGCTCTCGCCGAAGGTGTGAAAGCTCACCATCGTCCGGAGGTTCCCGCGTGCGGCGACGAAGTCGCGCAGCGCGCGGGACTCCGGCTCGGAGAACGCGGCGGGGCCGCAGAACGTCTCGGATCCAGGGTGGCGCGACGCCCCGGACTCGCACCAGTGGGACTCGTAGTTGCGGTTCAGGTCTACGCCGATCGTGTTGTCGCCGTTGGGCCGCGTGTTTTTGCGGTGCGCGCGGTAGGTCCCGGTCTCGATGTCGTATTCCGAGCCGTCGGGATTGAGGATCGGCACGATAAACACGTCGCGCGTCTCGAGGACCTTCTTGACCGCCGCGTCGCCGCGGTGCTCGACGAGCCAGCGCGCGAGGAGGAGCGGCGTCTCCGTGGACAGATGCTCCCGGGCGTGGTGGGTTCCCACGAGAAGCAGCCCCGGTTTGGCGCTCGGCGCATCGCCCGCCGCGTCCGCGTTGAAGCGGATCGCCGGGATGTCTCGCCCGCCGAAGCTCTTGCCGGCCGATAGGAGCGAGGCGCCGCCGCCGCTCGACTCGGCGACCGCGCGCAGCTCGGCGACGACGCCGGCGTAGTCGTGGTAGGCCTTGTCGCGTGGCGGGAACGCCTTGAGGTGATCTTCGAGCGGCGCCTCGCGCAGCACCGTGAGACCGGCCGCCCTCAGGCGCGGCAGGTCGTCTCCCGCGATGACGCCGGTGACGTAGCCTGGAAAAATCTCCTCTACCGCGAGCCCCGCGGCCGACGCCCGAGACCGCGCAGCGGTAGTCTCCGCGCCCACGGCGACCCAGCGCCGCGCGTCCACCGGCCGCAGGGGGCCGGGGCCCGGCACTTGGGCCGCGCCGAGGCAGGCCGCGAACAGCCATCCGAGGCGAAGCCAGGCCGGGCGGCGCATAACGCCTTCCTAGCAATTTATACCCGCCCGGCACAGGACAATCACAGGTATTCCTTGTATGCTCAAGGCGACGGCGGACAACGGAGGCGGCTATGGACCGATCTATTAAGGAAAAGGGCGCGCAGCGGAGCGGGACCTTTGAGCTGAGGGTCTCCGTCTCGAGGAGCCATTTGCGCGCCGGGCTCGCTGCGCTCCTCCTCTGCTGCGGCGTCCTCGAGCTATCCTCCGAGACGATGACGCTGACGACCTACTACCCATCGCCGCTGGGCGTCTACAAGTCCCTCACCTCCACCCAGCAGGCGACGTTCGCGCGGGACGGCGGCAACGTGGGGATCGGGACGGCGACGCCGGACCACAAGCTGCAGGTCAGAGGCGGCGCGGCCGCGGACGATTTCTGCCTCAACGACGGAAGCGCCTGCCTCAGCAAGACCAAGAAGACGTCCGCGATGGCGTCGACGGCGGTGCCGATCGCCTGGGCGGGGGGAGGCGGCAGCTGCGAGAGCGGTTTTTCCTGCACCGATTGGATCGACATCCCGAACAGCGACCCGGGTCCGCTGAAGCTGCAGAGCGAGTCGAGCGTCATCTTGACGTTCAACGGGAATTACAACTGCAACTACTGCGACGCCTCCGACCGGAGCTACACGCAGGCGCGGATTCTCGCGTCGAAGGACGGAGGTCCGTACGCGGACGTGTATACGGGCAGGGCGATCTTCGTCGAGAACGCCGGGACCGATTTCACCAAGCGCGCGGTCGCGACTCTCGGGGCCGGCACCTATCGCTTCAAGCTGCAGCACAAGTTGAGCGTCTACCATCCGGATCCCAGCTACAATATCTGGCTGACCGAAGGCCTCTTCACCGTCGAGCGCTGACCCTCCCCTGGCGGCGGAGACCCAGATTCCGTATTGACGCGGATCAAGTCGACGGGCTGAGCGCCGTCATCGAATCGCGCTCGAGGCAACTGGCATAATCCTCCCACAAGATTTCAAGGAGGATGCGATGACGAAGACGATTCTGATGGTTGCGGTCGCGGCGATGATCTCGGCGCCGGCCCGCGCGGAAGTGGTTTCCGGTTTCGAGCCGCGAGCGGCCGTGGCGATCATGGAGCTCGGCGGCGAGATGCACGGCCTGGTCAAGTCCGACGCGGTATTCCGCCCGGTCAGCTGGGGCGGTCAGGAAGAGTTCCACCAGAAGCTCTTGAACCAGGGCGTCATGGGCGCCTACCTCGCCACCGTCGAGAACTTCGTGCAGCAGCAGGGCTACCAGATCTTCCGCGGCGCGAAGATCGAGAAGCTCGACACCGCGAGCGCGAACCACAAGAACCTCCGCGTGCAGGTCCGCTTCGAGAAGTCCCGCCCGATCCTTCACTGCGTCCCCGGCCGGCCTTGCCCGCAGCGGCCGCTCGAGTGGTTCCTGGTGGAGATGACGGGCCTCGTGACGGTCGCCGACGGCCACGAGATCGTGAAGCTGTACTCGGTCAACGGGTCGGCCCACTCGAACCGCAACTAATCCGCACCGGCTCTACGAACGCCCCGGTCCCCTCCGGGGCGTTCTCTATAATTCAGGACGACGAGCCGGCGAGGCCTAGTTTTCGGCGCCTTCGCCGGACGTCACGCGGCAGACAAGACGGTGGTAGCCTTCCGGCGCTTCGTTGATGAAAAGCGAGGAGCCTACGCAGAAGCCGGCGAAGGGGCTGCTCGCGCCGTAGCACGGCCCGTTCGGCATCTCCTCGGAAGGGTTGTCGGGGGGCATCGGCGTCGAGAGGCGGAACTTGACTCCACCCTGGGCCGTCGCCCGCACGGTGGTCTCCCGTCGCGCGAGATCGTGGTGGACGTCGAAGATGATGAACGCCTTCATGCCGTAGTTGGCGACCCGGACGTACTTGAGGCCGCGGTCGCTGGTATGAAAAGTGACGACCTCGGCGCCGCCCTCGCTCGCGGCGCATTCGACGCCCAGCAGATTCCGGACGTCCAGCGCCGCCGCTCCCGCGAGCGTCGGCAGCAGGGCGCAGGCGGCGAAGACCGCGGTGGAGATGATCGTATTTCTCATAGATATCCTCCCGAATTCGACGTATGGTGCCATATGCGCGCCGACGGGTACGTGGAGCCACCGGACCTCCGCGCGCCGTCGTTGGGCCCAGCCGGCGATGGGCATTCGGACCCGCGTCCCGGCGAGCGCGATCCAGTGACGAAATCGTCACGGCGCCGTCCTTGAAAAAGTCATGACCATGTGCAATAATCCAAAGAGGCTCAAGACGGCTTCCCTCGTCGACGGGGGAACATTTCGCTTTAGAGGAATATCTATATGTCCAACCGATTCACGGAGCGCGCGCAACGAGTCATCCTGATCGCTCAGGAAGAAGCGAAGCGCCTCAATCACGATTACGTCGGCACCGAGCACATCCTGCTCGGACTCATCGCGCTGGGCGAGGGCGTCGCGGCCCAAGTCCTAGCGAACCTGGGCGTCGATCTACGCCGAGTGCGCTCCGAGATCGAGAAGATCGTCGGCACGGGCGACAACGTGATGCTCCTCGGCGAGATCCCGTTCACGCCGCGGGCAAAGAAGGTCCTCGAGTACGCCGTGGAAGAGGCCCAGCACATGGGCCATTCCTACGTCGGCACCGAGCACCTGCTCCTCGGCTTGATCCGCGAGGAAGAGGGGGTCGCCGCGCGGGTCTTGGAGAACCTCGGCCTGCGCCTCGACGTCGTGCGCGAGGAAGTCCTCAATCTGCTCGGCGAGGGCCAAGCGCCCCGCGTCGGCCAGCCCCAGGCGCCTTCCAGCGGTACGGGCGGCGCGCGCGGCAAGTCGAAGACGCCGACCTTGGACGAGTTCGGCCGCGACCTCACCACCTACGCGCGCGAGGGCCGGCTCGACCCCGTCATCGGCCGCGCGGACGAGATCGAGCGCATCATCCAGATCCTGGCCCGCCGCACGAAGAACAACCCGGTCTTGATCGGGGACCCGGGCGTCGGCAAGACCGCCGTCGTCGAGGGTCTCGCGCAGAAGATCGCCTCGGGCGACGTCCCCGAGATCCTCGCATCGAAGCGCGTGCTGACCCTGGACCTCGCGGCCGTCGTCGCGGGCACCAAGTACCGCGGCGAATTCGAGCAGCGTCTCAAGAACATCATCGAGGAGATCCGCCGTTCGAAGAACACCGTCATCCTCTTCATCGACGAGCTCCACACCGTCATCGGCGCCGGAGCGGCCGAGGGCGCGATCGACGCCTCCAACATGCTCAAGCCCGCGCTCGCGCGCGGCGAACTGCAGTGCATCGGCGCGACCACGCTCGACGAGTACCGCAAGTACATCGAGCACGACGCGGCGCTCGAGCGGCGTTTCCAGCCGATCAACGTAGACCCGCCGTCGATCGACGAGACGGTCGAGATTCTCACCGGCCTTAAGGAGAAGTACGAGGCGCATCACAAGGTAAAGTACGAGGACGCCGCGCTCAAGGCGGCCGCGGACCTCGCCGACCGCTACATCACCGACCGCTTCCTGCCGGACAAGGCCATCGACCTGATCGACGAGGCCGGCTCGCGCGCCCGCCTGCAGACGACGCAGGCCCCGGCCGCCTTCAAGGAGAAGGAGGCCGAGATCGAGGTCGTGGTGAAGGAGAAGTCCTCCGCCATCTCGAACCAGGAGTACGAGAAGGCCGCCCGCCTGCGCGACAAGGAGAAGGAGCTGCGCAAGGCGCTCGAGGATACGAAGAAAAAGTGGCGCGAGAAGCGCGACCAGACCGTGCCCCCGATCACCGCCGAGGACATCGCGACGGTCGTGAGCAAGTGGACCGGCGTTCCGGTCAACCGGCTCACCGAGACCGAGACCGAGAAGCTCATGCACATGGAGGACGGTCTCCATAAGCGCGTCATCGGGCAGCATCCCGCGGTCAAGGTCATCTCTCAGGCGATCCGCCGCTCCCGCACGGGCCTCAAGGACCCGAAGAAGCCGATCGGCTCCTTCCTGTTCCTCGGACCGACGGGCGTCGGCAAGACCGAGCTCGCGCGCGCCCTGGCCGAGTTCCTCTTCGGCAACGAGGACTCGCTCGTGCGCATCGACATGTCCGAGTATATGGAGAAGTTCTCGGTCAGCCGCTTGATCGGCGCGCCCCCGGGCTACGTCGGGTACGAGGAGGGCGGCCAGCTTACCGAGGCCGTCCGCCGCAAGCCCTACTCGGTCGTCCTCTTGGACGAGATCGAGAAGGCGCACCCGGACGTGTTCAACATCCTTCTGCAGGTGATGGACGACGGTCTGCTCAACGACAACCTCGGCCACAAGGTCAGCTTCAAGAACACGGTCATCATCATGACCTCCAACGTCGGCGCGCGCCTCATCTCGAAGGGCAAGTCGCTCGGTTTCGTGCCCCAGGCCGACAACGACGAGAAGGACTACGCGAAGATGAAGGACACGGTGATGGACGAGGTAAAGCGCGTCTTCAACCCGGAGTTCATCAACCGCATCGACGAGATCATCGTCTTCCATCCGCTGTCGGAGGCGGACATGACGCAGATCCTCGAGCTCATGCTCAAGCGCGTCGAGAGCAAGATCGGCGGCCAGGGCTACAAGCTCGACGTCTCGCCCGAGGCGAAGAAGTTCCTCGTGGAGACCGGCTTCGACGCGAACTACGGCGCGCGCCCGCTGCAGCGCACCATCCAGCGCACGCTCGAGGATCCTCTCGCCGAGGAGATCCTGATGAAGAAGTTCGAGTCCGGGAGCTCGGTATTCGTCGGATTCGACGAGACCGGCAAGAAGCTCGTCTTCAGCCCGCGCCCCGTCGAAAAAGTCGTCAAGAGCTAGCGGCGCGGGCCGCGCGGCGGGGTCATGAGTGCCCGAGAATCGGCGCTTTTCCCGTCGGCGGAGCGTGTTAAATAGTCGTTACACGGGCCTTGAAAATCGTGCATTCGCCTGTTATCCTAAAGCCAATCGAGTCTGTAGTGCGCTCGTTGCTTTTCACCCGTTACTCGTCACCTCGGCCATGAGCCGCATAGCGACCGTCCACAAGTCCTCCCGCCCCGCGTCCGTCGACGCGGTCGTCCTCCTAGCGATCGCGCTGGTGCCGTCCTGCTACTATCTCGGCTACAAGCTCGACTGGAACATGGAGTCGCCCGAGGACGTTCCGCAGATGGCCTCGGTCATCGCGGACTCGGCGAAAGAGGACGAGGAGCGGCCGACCGCGCCGGAGCCGGCGCCGCAGACCGCCTCCGCGGTCGTGGCGGAGCCCGCTCCGAGCGGCGCCGCCGCCGGCGAGGACCCCGCGACGCGGCGCTGGAATGCGCTGGTCAAGCAGCTCCAGCACGACGCGATCGCCTATCCTGGACGCGTGTCCCTGTTTTTGAAGGACTTGAAGCACAACCGCGTATGGGCGTATCAGCCGGACGATCTGTTCCCGTCCGCGAGCCTCATCAAGGTCCCGATCATGGCCGCGGTGTTCGACAAGATCCATCGCGGCGAGCTGACCCTCCAGACCAAGATCGCTCTGCGCAGGCGGCATCGCGTCGGGGGCTCCGGCAGCTTGAAATGGGCCAAGGACGGCAGCAAGTACACCGTACGCCAGCTCCTCGACCACATGATCGACGAGAGCGACAACACCGCGACGCGCATGATGATCGAGACGGTCGGCATGGGCTACCTGCAGCAGGCCTTCCCCAGGATGGGCCTCGTCTACACCGAGATCTTCCCCGAGGGCATGAGCCTGCAGAGCTCGCGCGTCGCTTACGAGAACTACACGACGGCCCGCGAGATGGCGCTCATCCTCGAGAAGATTTACCGCGGCGACATGGTCGACCGGTTCTCGAGCGAGGTGATGCTCGACATCATGAAGCGCCAAAAGTCGCGCGCGCGCCTCGCCAAGGCGCTGCCGCCCGGCTGGGAGATCGCGCATAAGACGGGGCTCCTGCGCGGCGCTTGCCACGACTCCGCGGTCATCTTTTCGCCGGACGGGGATTTCGTGTTCGTCGTGCTGACCGGGCAGAACCGCAACTACCACCGCGCCAAGGATTTCATCACGCACCTCGGACGGCTCACCGTCAGCTTCTACAAGGGCGACGAGAACCTCCTGGCCAAGGCCGGGTTCCGCGCCAAGGCCCGCCGCCGCTCCGGATCCGACTTCAACTAGCGATGTCCCCGCGGACGGCGGCGACGCTTCTCGCCGCGCTCGCGTGCCTGCCGTGCGGACGTCGCTCGGCGGGCGCGTTCGAGGACATCTCCGTCCCGATCCAGCGGATTCTCGTGAACATCACGCTCGGCAACAAGCTCAAGCACGTAAAGACCCTCTGCCCGCCGAGCCGGGAATGGCCGACGATCATGGAGCCCGGCGGGGAGATCAGCCGCGTGATGATCGAGCGGTCGTACGCCAGGAACTTCCCCGACCACGTCGCCGCGCTTCAGCTCGGCGTCCGCTACGGCAAGCTCGTCCGCATCAAGGCCGTCTTCGACGCCGAGCAGACGCACAAGGAACCCCTGGAGACCATGGTCGTCAAGCTGTCCACGATGTATGGAGAGCCGCGGCGGCAGGGCTACGCGTACGTCTGGAGGGATTCGAGGACCGTTCTGCGGGCCTCCAATGAGGAGCTGCCGACGGCCGACGGCGCGAGCGTCCAGCTCCACGCGAGCCTGGAGGTCATGGATGCCGACACCTATCGGCCATAGGCCTTTAGACCTATATGACAATAGGACCAAGGGCCTAATCGTTATTGATTTGTTGCCGGGCGCCTTCCATAATAAGAGAACAGCGGGGTGCGACCATGTCTAAATCGAAGCTGGGTAAGGACAAGGAAGTGTCAAAGGACGACGCGGACGAGATCGTCCATCCGCAGTTGGCGACGCCGGAGCTCGCCACCCCGGAGCTCGCGACGCCGGAGTTGGAGCCCGAGGCGGAGCTCGCCGAGCCCGAAGTCGAGTCGCAATCGCACCCGGCGCTTCTGCCCGCGCTGCAGCCCGCCTCGACGGCGCCGCAGTCCGCCAAGAAGATGGACCGCGCGTACATGTACGCGCTCGGTGCCGGCGCCGTCGTCGCGCTCGGCGCGATGATTCTGCTCATTCCGTCGAACTCCACCAATCCCATCGCCGCCGCGCTGACCGACGGCCGGCTGGCGATCAAGACGTCGGTCCTCAACAGCGTGAAGAACCTCCGCTCGCGCACGCTGCAGAACCACTTGACCGGCGCTCCCGGCACGAACTTGGCGTCGTCCAAATCCACGGCGCCCGGCGTGCAGGCCGACGACACTCCGACGCTGCTCTCTCGCGGCCAATCGGAGCCGCAGACCGGCTTTCAGCCCGGTTCGGGCCCGGCCCAACAGTACGCGCCGAAGGGGGCTCCCGGCGGACAGCTGACGGTCAACAACGCCTTCAAGCCCAAAAACGCAGCCGGACCCGGGGCGGCGCTCGGCGCGGCCGCCGCGAACGGCGCCGCCGCGCAGCCGGGGCAGAAGGGCGCTCCGACCGTGGGACAGGCCAACCTTCCCGAGAATCTGAAGTATCCGGCCGGGGCGCCGAAGACCAACCCCGGAACGGGTCCGACGTCGCTCCCCGTGGCGGGCGGCGTTCCGCCTCCCAAGCCTGACCTCGCGGAGCGGCTGCCCAAGTATTATGGAACGACCGGCTCCGCGGCGACGGCGACGACCTTCGGCGGCGGGACGGCCAACGCGGCGATGGCCGGCGCGCAGGCCGCGGGCGCGGTCGGGGCCGCCGGACTCCTGGCGATGGGCGACCTTCAAAATCTGAAGCTCGAGCATGCGCCGCCTCCGGTCGGAAAGGACAAGCAGGTGGTCGGGCAGGAGGCCGAACCCGCCGAGCAATGCAACCCCCTATTCGAGGATATCAATCCAGCGTGGGTGAGCGCGCCGAAAGAGCCTACCTACGTGCAGGTGATAATCGATTCGGAGCCGACCGGCACCGGGAAGGGCGTGATCGGAGGGTCGAGCGGGTACTTGAAGGCGATCCCGCCGCCTCCGCTGCCGCCCATGTGCATCCCGAAGCCGCCGCCCCCGGCTCAAGGCGGAAGCGGAGGAAGCGGCGGTTCGTCCTGAGCCTAAACCGCGAGGATTTTGGGACTCGTACCCCGCCGGGCGCCCTCAGCGCCCGGCGGGAACGTCCCGGGCGACTCGAAAGCCGACGGTGTAGAGCGGCGCGTCGAATTGGTAGTGGCGCGACGTCGTCTTGAGGCGGCCCGACTCGTCGTCGTGGGTGAAGGCGGCGCCGCGGATGACGGGATACTCGGTCGCGTTGAACTCCCATGAGCTCGAGTCGGGCGGCGCGCCGTTGTAGTTCGCGTGGTAGCGGTCTGCGACCCATTCGCTGACGTTGCCCGCCATGTCGCAGAGCCCCTGGTCCGTATTGCCCGCCCGTTTCGAGCAGACGGGAGAGGTGACCAGCGCCCCGCAGCCGTAGTGAGGGGCGGCGTCCGGATCGTTCATGACCGCTCGCTCGCAAGTCGGCGGCTCGCCGCCCCAGGGATAGGCGATGTCCTTGCCGCGGCTGCGCGCGGCGAACTCCCATTCCGCCTCGGTCGGCAGGCGGGCGTGGACGAAGTTCGCGTACCGCTTGGCGTTTTTCCAGTCGACGCAGTTGATCGGATGGTTTACGCGCTCCGGGTCGATCGAGTTGCAGCGCCACCGATCGTTGACCATCGCATGGCATTCTCCCAGCCGGGCGCAGGCCGCGAACTGAGCGACCGTGACCTCGCTCTTGGAGATCTCGAACGTCCTCACGGTCACTTTGCGCGCCGGGCCGCTTGAGGCGGGCCCCTGGTTCGTGCCCATATAGAACGTGCCGCCCTCGATGCGGACCCATTCGATCGGGGCGGGTGCCGCCGCGTCCTTCTTATTTTGGGCGTGGGACGAGGACGCGACGGCGAGCAGGGCCGCGGCGAAGGCGAATCTCCGCATCCGCGCGCTCAATTGGGGAAATGATCCAGCTTGGGCTTCACGACGCCCTTCAGCAGACGGTCGTCCGAGGAGGACGCCGCGGCCCGGGCGGCCAGGTGGTGCTTGACGTCGAGAGACGTCCCCTGGAAATCGGGCGTCAGCCGAAACTGCACGACGCGGTACCAATAGCGGTTCGGGGGCACGCTGAAGAGGTGGTTGATGCAGGTGCACTGGAAGACGAAGCCGAGGCCCACCGTCGGCGGGCTGATCTGGTGCGGGTTCGTGAAGAAGCGCAGCATCTTGTTCGTCGGGTTCTTGTATACGAGCACGAAGCGCTTCGCCTCGCCGGCCTTGGCGAAGAGCGTGCCGCTCTCGATCTCCTTGCCGACGGGCGCGTCGGATAGAGTCTGCACCACCCCTGTCAGCCACACGGGATAGCCGCCCTGCTTCACCTCGTAGACCTTCATGCCGGCCGGCAGGCCGTGGTATTCCCAGAACAGGCGGACCGTGACCAAGGGCGTCTTAGTCTGGGCGATGGCCGCGGAGACCGTCGCGGCGAGAGCGAGGGCGCAGAGGAGCTTTCGATTCATGTTTTTCCGGAAAACCGGGAAATCGACGGCAGGATAATTCTGCCTGATTCATCCCGCATCGTCAAGATGACGCAGGCGGCGGCCAGGACGAGGAGCCACAGCGCCTGGTAGAGCCTCCCGATCCCGATGGCGTGCTCCATAAGCCACGGCTGCGCGCCGAACGGGATGATCTGGGGCGTGTCGGCCATGAGCGGTACCGGGCCCAGAAGCTCGCCGCCGATCAGCACGTCCGGGTAGGGATAGCCGACGACCGGAGCGCCGTCGGCGGGCGTCTTGATCCAGGCGTTGCGGCTGAGGGGCCCATACGTCAAGACGCACAGGTCAGGGACGTCGATGATCTTGTAGAACGGGCCGCCGTTGACGGAATGCACCATCGTCCATTCGACGCGGCGCCCGTTCGGCTCCTTGGGGCACAGGCGCTGCTTCACGCCGAACCAATACGTGTAGGGATCGCATCGGTTCGCCGAGTCGCGGTTCTTGTACGCTATCTGAGCGATCACCTTTCCCTGCGCGTCGACGAGGCGGACGGCGCTCTGGCATTGGTGGTTCGCGTCGAACATGGCCGCGCCGTACATGAAGCCCTCGAGCGTGTACTTGGGATCGCCCTTCGGGATCGCGTAGGGCACCGTGTGGAGGAGGAACAGGCCGGCGATGAATGCCGCGCCGGGCAAGAAGCGCCGCTCCCAGCGGAAGCGGGCGGGCTCGGGCTTGCCCCAAAATAGCACCCACAGCGTAGGGATGCAGCGGACCGGATAATAGAAGCCGATCAGGGACACGGAATACAGGTGGAACGCCGTCCAGGTCGCCAGCAGCCATCTCTTCAGCTGCTCATTTTTGGTCAGCATCCCCCAGCTGCCGAGCATCTCGAAGAGCACGACCCCGTTCGTCAGGAACGGGACCAGGACGCCGGGCACGAGCGGCAAGCCGAACTTCAAGGTCGTGAAGTAGCGTCCGGCGATCCAACCGTCTCCGCTCATCTTGATGCGCGCCGCCCAGAAATACAGCGTGCAGAACGTCATCTTAAGGTAGAACTTCTTCTCCGGCAGGAGAAGGAGGACGAACACGTACGTCAGATGGAAGTAGCGGAAGTTCGTCTCGCCGTCGAAGGCGAGGAAGAACGAGTAGAAGACTTTGAGGAGGAACGGCGGCATCATCAGCGCGTGCGCACGCGTCCAGAAGCCCAGCGCCCCGGACAGCGCCGAGAGCGCGAGGAACGAGAACACGACCATCATGACGAGGTGGTACGTGTATCCGAAGGGCGTCGCTTTCAGCACGAACCACGAGCCGCACGATTGGAAATGCGGCCAGCACGCGAACTGGCCGACCTCCCGGTGGTGCTGCGTGGCGGACTGCGCGACGTACGAGATGGCGTTGAAATCGAGGATGAAGATCGCGAGCAGGCAGAAGAACAGGACTTGGAGGCGCCTGTCGTTCTCGATCTCGCCGAGCGAGAAGAGCCGCCGATACGCGTCGCGGAGCCTGTCCATAGCCATTTAGTATGGAAGACGCGCGCATTCCGCGCAACGGGTCGGCCCGGCCTGCCGATTGATGCCGCGCCGACAATCGATTATCATGACGGGGATATGAAATCCGCGAAAGCGTACGCTGCGGCCGGGTTCGTCGCCCTCGCGGCTCTGGCCGCCGTCTACGTTCGGGCCGGCGACAAGAAGGCGCCCGACGTCAGGCGCGGCAAGACCGCCTCCGCGACGGCGATCGTGGCCTACCCCAACGATCTCGGGCCCGCGACGATCGACGTCTCGTCCTACCCGAAGCCGATGCAGGAGCGCTACAAGCTCTTCGCGGCGAGGTGCAGCGCGTGCCACTCGATCGCGCGCCCCATCAATTCGCAGTTCTTGGAGCTGACCGAGGAAGAGATCGAGGCGGCCAAGGCCAAGGACCCCGAGGCGTTCGACGACATCATGATCGTGCGGGCCGAGCCCAACATCTGGACTCGGTACATCAAGCGGATGATGTCCAAGCCCGCCTGCCCGGTCAAAGGCGAGGAAGGCAAGAAGATTTGGGAGTTCCTGGTCTACGATTCCAAAGTGCGCAAGACGGGAGCGAACGCAAAGGCCTGGCGCACGCACCGGGAGCGCCTGGTGCGCCGGTTCGAAAAAGGCGAACGCTAGACCGCCCTTATCGCTGGGGAGGGCCGCCGGGGGTCGTCTTGGCGACTTCCAAAAGCTCGACCGTGTAGATCAAGGCGGCGCCGCCGGGGATCTCGTTCCTGCCGTCGTCCCCGTAAGCCGACTCCGCCGGGCATCCCAGCTTCGCCTTTCCCCCGACTTTCAGCTGCTGGATGCCTTCCGTCCAACACTTGATCACGGTGTTGAGCGCGAACTTGGCGGGGCGCTTCCTCTTGATGGAGCTGTCGAAGACGGCGCCGTCGACGTAGGTGCCTTCGTAGTGCACCGTGACGGTGTCGGTCGCCGCGGGGTTGGACCCGGTGCCTTCCTTCGTGACGATCACGACGGCCCCGGAGGGGAGCTTCTTCGCTCCGCCCATCGCCGCCATCTTCTCGATGTAGGCGTCGCCCTGCTTCTTCTTGACGAGTACCTTCGCGTACTCTCGGGAGGCATGGAGCTGCTGGAGGCGCGGCCGGTACGACATGACGTCGAAGCCCGGCTTTTGGCCCTTCAGCGTGTTCCTCAGCCCGGCGATGACGTACGGGATTTCCTTGGGCTGGAGCTGATACCGCGTCAAGTTGTCGGCCATGATCGCGCCGAGGGAATACAGCGCCTTTTCGTTGTCGTTCTTCGGGTTGTCGCCCTCGTCCGCTCGCGCGGACGGAGCCAGCGCGATCAACGCGATCCACAGGAAGGTTTTCATGGTGTTGGTCCCCTTGTCCGGCTGATGATAGCAGATTCGCGGCAAACGCCGCGCGCCCGCCGCGAAGCGGGCGCGCAACTCGTTCTCAATACGATCGCGTCAACCGACTAACGGCGCAGCCACATCGCCGTCGGGAACAGCGCCGGTCCCGGCCACCACCGGAACACGCGCTGATCCGGCCGTCCCATCGCGGTCACTTGAGGCCGCACGACGCGGAAGAAGACGTCCGCATAGGTGCCCTGCGTGCCGTCCGTCCGCGTGAACGTGGCGCCCGGGCGTTCCAGCACGCTGTCGCCGCGTCCGTCGAAGTTGTCCCGCGCCCGGTCCGCCGCCTTGGACAAGCGGAGGGAGCGGATGCCGGCCTGCTCCATCGAGACGTCTTTGCCGCGCAGGCCGCCGATCCTCATGCGCAGCCCGTACGCCGCCTCGAGCTTCCGAAGGTCCGCGGAGTCGAGGACGCTGCGACCATGCGACAAGACGCCGTCCGCCTGCGCCTTGCGCGCCAGCGCAGTGAGCGCCTCGAACCCGTTCCGGAATCCGTCCGGCTTGCCGCTGCCGCTCAAGCTGGTCTGGGTGCCGAACAACCCGCGGCCGTCCGCGCCCGATTTTCCGCTGCGGTTCCAGTCGAACACGAGCAGGCCGACGCCCTTGCCGAGGTCGTGCATCTGCTGCGCCGAGCCGTCGCCGGCCAGATCGTACGACGCCCACCGGTCGACCGTATCGATCCCCCGGCCGGCGAGGTCGAAGACGATCGGACTGACGCACTGGATCATCGAGCCGTTGTGCCAATACGTCGGCGGCTGGGAGGCGTCCAGGCGGCAGCCTTCGCCGGCGCCGCACGCCGTCTGGTCGCTGGCGCCGATCCAAGGATAGTCGTAACCGACTGTGTGCTCCGCGCCGTGCCGGCCGCGCCCGACGTGGGCGATGCGGCAGATCGGCGGCAGCTCGGTGTCGGAGTCGAAGTATTTCCCGTCCATGACGCCGTCCAGCGGCAGGCCGTCGAGGTCCGTGACGATGTCGCCGTACTTCGCGTTCTTGGGGATCTTGCACGGAATGTCGCCGTACTCCGTTTTGCACGTGGCGATCTTGGGGAACGGCGGCGCCTCGGGCGGGAGAAGCGGGATCTCCGTCGTCAGCGCCACCATCTTCGTTTTCTCGAGCTTCAAGCGGTCTCCGGCGGGTGTGTAGCCCATCGCGCCCTTGCCGGCGCCGCCGGCGCCCGCGATGTTGCTGGCGCCGCCCGTCGTCGCCGATCCGCCGCCGCTAAATCGGCCGGTCGCCAGCGCCAGGAGGGCCGCCTTCGGCCCGCCGTACCTATTGATGTGCGCGTTCATCTCGGCCGGCATCCTCGGAGCCTGGCTCTTAAAGCCGCCCGGATTGCCGTTGTCGTAAATCTTCGTGGGGTGAGTCAGGAGCGGCGCGGCGCTGGCGATATCGCCCCTGGCGGAGTTGCTGTATTTGTTTCCGGGCTTGGACAGGCGCGTCAGCTGCTCCATGTCCTGCACGGGCAGATTGAGTTCGCCGATCGCGGAGGTGGTGGCGTTGTCTTTGACGATCATCTCGCCGTTGGCGTCGGTCGGACCGTCGCCGTTGTTGTAGGACTCGACCGCGGCGGAGCCGATGGCCCGGGTGTCGCCCAGATCGTGCGCCGGCGTCGTGGTGTCGGCCGCCCGCTTGGCGGCGAAGGCGGAAGGCTTGGCCGTCTGGTCCGCATTCCGCCAGTTGGAGACGCGGTGCGCAGCGAATCCGAGGCCGCACAGGAACAAGGCTGCGAGCACGACGGGGGTCGAGCGCCAGTCGATGGGGGAGTTCGCGTCGGAATTGATCTTGCGGTTGACGCCGACGGCGCTCTTGCGGTCCGTCGACTTGTCCGTCGAGTGAGTGTCCATGATTGCCTCCCCTTCAAGACTCTCTACTATGAAGCGCGCTAGCGGCTTTTACAAGGCCTAGGCGGAGGTTCGATGCGGAGCCACCACCCACGATTAAAGGTAATCCCCGGCGGTTGCAGATCGGCAACATCTAGCGCTTGCCCCCCGGGGCACCGCCGCCGGCCTGGCATTGAAAATACTGGAATCCGCCGTTCGACGCGACCTCGTTGCAGCTGTAGCCCCCGCAGCACGGCTTGCCGCTGCCGTTGGCGGAGCACACGGCGCCCGCCTTCCCGCAGTTCGCCTCGGCGGGCTTCGCCGGCGCCTGATAGGATTTGATGGGCTTCGATTCAGGCACTCTCGGGGGAGCCACTGCCTCTGCGACCGGGCGCGCCAACGGGCGCGCGCATGCCTCGCCGACACAGTCGTCCTTCGGGGACTGGTATCCGGCGATCTCGGCGACTCCGGCCCCGGTCAAAGATTGGATAGTTGCCGTCCCCGCGTTGGTGTGGCCGTACGCCTTCTTGTTCTCCGGCGTTTCGGGCTTGTCGGAATCCGGCTGCTTTCCGCCGAGGACCAGGCCGGTGACTTCCGGCCGGTTGGCGGCCGCCTTCTTCGAGGCGGCCCGTCCTTCATAAGGTACCGCAGGCTTGTTGGGGAACGGGAAGGGAGTAAGGCCCGCCGGGCCCTTTCCTTCGCCGGAATACGCTTGCGCGCCGCCGGCTCCGGCCGCGTGGGTTCCTCCTCCTCCTGGGGCGCTGTAGCGCGCGGCCGACGTTGCGCCGGACTTCCCGCCGCCGGCGCCCGCACCTGCGCCCGCCGATCCGAGGGCGGAGCGCATTCCTCCTCCGTATGCCGGCCCGGCTTGGACCCCCGTCTGCCCCGCGTCGGTCACCGAAGTGCCGAGCGGCTCGCCGCGCGCCATGTTGGCGTCGTCCATCGATTCATGGCTGCCTTCTAATGGAAGGTCCGAATAGACGGGGGTTGGATCGGGCTGCTGCGCGTCCATCGCGGACGGCTCGGAGGAAGCGGAGAGAGAGGGGGAGCCCGAGGGGGAGGCGCCCGGGTCCGGCACGGCGCCCGGCAGTCGCGATGCTTTCGGATTGATCGAAATCGGCCGCTGCAGCGCCGCGGCGGATTCGGGGCTGGGCCGCGCCGACGCGGGACTGAGAGTGCGTTCGGCCGGCGCCCGGTGCGTGAGGCGCATGCCCGCCAGCGCCGCCACGGCGAGCACCCCGCCGAGAGCGAGCCACTTTCCCATGTCCGCAGAAGCGGATGCGCCGCGCAGATGTCTGTCCATAGTATTAAGGAACGCCCACCCAATTTCAGGCGCTTTCATTCAAGGGTAGGGGGAGAGTGGTAACAATCCGGTAACAGTCCGGCCGCAGGAGGGTCGAGAGTTTCCGCTCGACGGCAGCGTCGAAAACGTTGACGGAGGTCAACCCGCGGCGCTGACGTCGAACAACGAGTGGGATCAATCGCGCGCGCTGACGGCTGTCATCAAGGACGCGGGCCTGAGTCCGCTATCATCGCTTCACGAACAAACCGTAGGGCGCATCAAACGAGTTTGGATTGGAGGGAGTCAAAAATGAAAATGAATAAAGTTGCGATGTTCTTGTGTCTCACGTTGGTCTGCGGCACGGCGTCGGCGCGCAGCCTCCGCCCCGGCCCCGAAGTCTACGCGAAGCAGGACCAGGTCGTCTCCGACGCGATCACCGCGGTGAAGAACAAGGGCTACGCGCAGGAGAGCGGCGTGACGACGGCCGTCATCGGCGGCCAGTGCGGCTTCGTCGGGTGCAGCTCGACCCATCTCGTGGTGTTCACGTTCAGGACCGGCGGATCCAACACCGGGACCGCGTCGGTCGTGGCCAAGGTGACGTACACCCCTCTCGAGGAAGCGAAAGTGCAGCTCGTGCCGTCCGACCTCGATCGCTGCATCGAGTAACCTCGAAGAAAAAAACGTTGGCCCACGCCGCCGGAGGGAAACCTCCGGCGGCGGTTTCTTTTTCAGATCAGGCGGCTAGTCCGCTTTGCGGTACACGCACTCGTGGTACGTGGTGCCCGAAAGGCCGGAGCGGTCCCAGAAGTCGCCGCGGCTCGTGATGAGGAGGCTGCGGCCGTTCAGGCGCGCCTCGATGTGGTCGCGCCGATGGCGGGCGATCGCCTTGACGAAGGACTCGCGGTGGAACACGAGCGTGTTCTCGGTCGCGTAGGATTCGGACCAGCTCTTTTCCAGGCCGTCCTCGAACGTCTGGCGGCCCTGGTTTACGCCGATGAACGAGAACGGGCCGAGATCGACTTGGCTTCCATTGAACCACGCGCGGAGCGTCGATTCGCAGAGAAGCCCGGCGCGGGCTTCCACGAGCCGGTACTGGCCCTCGAATATCCGGGGCGAGGCGGGCGCCGCGATCGCGGCCCAGGCCCCGACGCCGATCACGGACAGGATCAGCGCCGCAGTCACTTTATACAGAGTCTTGCGCTTCATTCATTTCCCTCCAGACATGAATTGGCAAGCCGGAGCGCCGCGAGGGGTGGGGGTGAACGGACGCGGCGCTCCGGCCTGCATTCCTTTTGACGCGCGAGCGGTCGCGAAGGATACGGTCCAATGGGCCTAATTATGATTAGGCCTAAAGACCTACTTAGGCATTAGGCGCGCGGCGTGCACGGCTTTGATATAGACGGCATGTTTGCCAGGCTTGTAATCGCCGGGATCGCTGTCGAGGATGGTCGTGCCGATGCCGATCATGAGACCGTCTCGGTCGAACAGCGGGGAGCCGCTCATCCCGTACGTCATGTCGGTGTCCGTAAGGAACGGGTCGCGCTGCTCGCGGGACGGATAAGGGAGCTGGTCGTGGACGCCCGTGCAGTCCTCTTCCAGGATCCAGCCCTCCGGCTTCGCCTTGCCGACGTCGTTCGAGAATCCGCAGTAGGCGAGGCCGAGCGGGTTATGGAGGACGACGCGGCCGAAGGTGACGCGCGGTTCGCCGTTCGTCTCGGCGTAATCCGCCGCGCGGTTCTTGCGCTTGCCGAGCCAAGGGAACCCGATGCCGAAGACGGCCTCCTCCAGCCGAGGGGGCTCCTGACGGATTTTCACGCCAGGGTGGAAGCCGTCCGTGCGCTCGAGCTTGTAGATCGAGAGCTCGTAGGGTTCGCGATGGCGCGTCGCGGCGGTCGGCAGGAGGCGGACGAGTTCGGTCTTCCCCTCGGCGTTCATCAGGAGCGCCGCCGGACCGGGAGCGTCCCTCTGCTTGATCCTAGAATCAGAGCAGTGCATCGCGGTGACGAAATAGCCGCCCTCCACGATCGTTCCCGTGCAGCCGGAAAAGCGGGGCAGGTAACAGCCGTCTTTGCAGTGACCTTGATCGATGATCTCGCACAGATGGCGCCGCCACGGGCGCGCCTCCGGGGAACCGCAGACGTTCTCCTTGTACTCCTCGGCCTGCCGGGCGTCTAGCGCCGCGAATCCTCCGGTGAGGTAGACGCCGACGGCGCCTCGGACGTTCGACAGCGTATGCCCGTCGATCATGAACTGCTCGAGGCGTCCCGCGGGCGGAGCGTCTGGGGGATAGAAGCCCTCGTTGGTGATCTCTGCAGCGGCCGAAAGCGCGGGCGCGGCGCAGGCCGCGAGGAAGAGGGCCCGTAGGGCGATCATGGGCATAGGATGGCGCCGGCGCCGCGCCGGCGCATGGGCCGGGAGGGAACTAAACAGGGGTCTCGCTCGTATATCTTGGCGCGACTTCCCCGCGACGGGCATTTTGATACAATGGCGCGGGGCTAAAATAGGCACTGGACAAATATCCAGTAACCTGCTAGACTGATCGTCCCGCATGCCCCAAGGGGGCCGGGAGGGAGACTAAAACGAACATGAGCAACGATAACAAGACGAAAGCCCTGGAGCTGGCGCTGTCCCAGATCGAGAAGGCGTACGGCCGCGAGGCCATCATGAAGCTGGGGGAGAAGTCGGCGAAGATCAAGGTCAACGTCATTCCCACCGGCGCCCTGTCGCTCGATCTCGCGATCGGCGTCGGCGGCGTGCCGCGCGGCCGCATCACCGAGATCTACGGGCCGGAGTCGTCGGGCAAGACGACCCTCGCGCTCCACGTGGTCGCGCAGGCCCAGAAGCTGGGCGGCGTCGCGGCCTACATCGACGCGGAGCACGCGATGGACCCGGGCTACGCGGCCAAGATGGGCGTCGACATCGAGAACCTCCTCATCTCTCAGCCCGACTCGGGCGAGCAGGCGCTCGAGATCGCGGAGAAGCTGGTGCGCTCCGGCGCGGTTGACGTGATCGTGGTCGACTCGGTCGCGGCTCTCGTGCCGCAGGCCGAGATCGAGGGCGAGATGGGCGACGCGCACGTGGGCCTGCAGGCGCGGCTCATGAGCCAGGCTCTCCGGAAGCTCACCCATACGATCTCGCAGACGAAGACGGCGCTCATCTTCATCAACCAGATCCGCCACAAGATCGGCGTCATGTTCGGCAACCCGGAGACGACGCCCGGCGGTTTGGCCCTCAAGTTCTACGCCTCGCTGCGCATGGACATCCGGCGCGTCGAGAACATCAAGCAGGGCGAGACGGTCGTCGGCATGCGCACGCGGGTGAAGGTGGTCAAGAACAAGATGGCCCCGCCGTACCGCTCGGCCGAGTTCGAGGTCACGCACGGGATCGGCTTCTCCCGCGAAGGCTGCCTGATCGACATGGGCGTCGAGGCGACGCTCATCGAGAAGAGCGGCGCGTGGATCCTTTATAAGGGTGAGCGGCTGGGGCAGGGGCGCGAGAACGCCAAAGAGTTCCTTAAGATGAATTCCAAGATCGCCGACGAGATCGAGAACGCGCTCAAGGCGAAGTACCTGATCGGTCCCGAGGCCGTGGCCGCCGCCGAGCTGACCAAGTCTCAAGCGGGCGCAAAGCCCGAGCATGCCGCCAAACCGGAACCGGCCGCCAAGCCGGAGCCGGCCGCGGCGAAGCCCGCGCTGAAGGAAAAGGCGGGCGCTCGCTAGCGCGGACAGAGCGATGGGTGACGAGCCGGAGACCGGCAAGGCCGCTCCCTCGTCACCCGTCGCTCGCCACGTTCCCCTCTTAGACGAATTCGTCCGCCATCTCTCCTTGGAGAGAGGGCTCTCTCCCAACACCCACAAGGCGTACGGTTCGGACCTGCGCGCTTACTTTGCGTGGCTCAAGGAACGCGACCCGCTCAAGGCGACTCCCAAGGAGCTTTCCGACTACTTGTGGGAGCTAAAGTCGACGAAGAAGCTCAAGCCGGCGAGCCTATTCCGGGCGATGGAGTCTCTCCGGGCGTTCTACCGCTTCCAAGTCGCCGAGGAGAAGATCGAGGAGGACCCGACACGGCACTTCAAATCGCCGCGACTGCCGCGGCGCCTGCCGAAATTCCTGACGCAGCGCGAGGCCGCCGCGCTCCTCAAGACGGCGGCGCTGGGCGTGAGCGACTTCGAGTCGGCGCGGCTCTACGCGATGGTCGAGCTACTGTATGCCGCGGGGCTTCGCGCGTCGGAGGTGCTCTCGCTCAAGCCGCAGGACGCGAACCTGACGGAGGGCTGGGTCCGGGTGCTGGGGAAGGGCTCCAAGGAGCGCGTCGTCCCGATCCATCCGCGCGCGACGCAGGCGCTGACCCGCTATCTCAAGCTCCGCGAGCGCCAGTTCCCCGGAAAAGCGGCGCCCGAGGTGTTCCTGAGCCGGGGCGGGCGAAGGCTTTCGCGCGTGCAGTTCTGGCGCGACATGAAGGCGCTCGGCCGGCGCGCGGGCTTGGACGAGCGGCTCCACCCGCATCTCCTCCGGCACAGCTTCGCGTCGCATCTTCTCCAGGGCGGCGCGGACCTGCGCTCGGTCCAGGAGATGCTCGGCCACGCCGACCTAGCGACGACGC
This sequence comes from Elusimicrobiota bacterium, assembly GCA_016194745.1. Taxonomy (GTDB): domain Bacteria; phylum Elusimicrobiota; class Elusimicrobia; order UBA1565; family JACRDR01; genus JACQBA01. The sequence continues at coordinate 77,368 of JACQBA010000011.1, read as the reverse complement.
AGATCTACACGCACCTCGACACGGCCGAGCTCAAGAATTCCCACGCGCGGCACCACCCCCGCGGATGAGGGCGCTCGTCGCGGCGGCGTCGGCGGCAGCCGTTCTCGCTGCCGCGTCCGTCCGGGGAGCCGAGCCCAAGGCCCCGGCCCCGGCGGGCGAGGACACGATCAAGATGGTCAAGTTCTTCACGAGCCATCCCGTGTCGGAACTGCCGTCGACCGCCGTCCCGGCGTTCCTCGACGTCGACGCGCTCTCCCTGCCGAAGGGTCTGCGGGACAAGTTCACGGCGCGGCGCGAGGAGCTGCTCGCGATGAAGTCCGAGCTCGAGGGCAAGAGCAAGCCGCTCATCCGGCGCATGGGAGTCGAGCCGCCGCCCAAGGATAAGTGCAAGCCGCTCGAGGGGTCGACGATCCTCGCTGCACTCGCGTGGGCCAAGTTCAAGCCGATCACGACGGACGAGAAGGAGTTCCTCGAGTCCGAGACGAACTGCAGCGAATGCGAGCTCGTCGTCGAGTTCTCTTTGCGCAAGGTGGTCAACCCCAAGCCCAAGGGGAAGCGCGACGTCATGCTGTATTTCCTTCACGAGAAGGATTCGCTGTGGACCTTGGTCGAGGTCTTTCGGACGGGGCGAAAAAGTCCCCGCGGCACGGAGTTCTTCGGCATGAGCATCCAATCGAAATGCAAATAGCGGCGGCGCTCGTGGCGGCGTGCCTCGCGGCGGTCGGCGCCTGGGGCGCCGACAAGGCCAAGGGAAAGGCGGACGCCGACACGGTCAAGATGGTCGAGTATTTCACGACGCACGAGATCGGAGAGCTGCCGTCCGGGCGCATTCCGGCCTTCCTGGCGGTCGACGAGTCGACGCTGCCGAAGAAGCTGCAGATGCCCTTCCTCGCGCGGCGCGAGGAGTTGCTGACGCTCAAGAAGATCGCCGACGGCAAGAACCGCCCCCTCCTGCGCCGGCTCGGGAAGGATGCCGCGCGCCCCGACGAATGCATGCCGTCGGACGATCCGAAGATGGCGCGCGTTCTCAAGCTCGCCGGCATGGATGAGATCTCGGAGGACGAGGCGCTGCATCTCGTCTCGGACACCAACTGCAACGAGTGCGAACTCATGATCGAGTTCTCGCTGCGCAAGGTGATCGACCCGAAGCACAAGCCGAAGGCCAAGGGTGAGAAGCCGAGATATCTCTACTTCCTCAACCAAAAGGACCCGCTTTGGAACCTCGTGGGCGCCTATCGGGCGGGAAAAAGCGCCTTCGGCACTAATTTCTTCGGCTCGATGAAGCCCACCTGCCACTAGCGGGGGAAGCGGGCGGCGTCTTGCCGGACGCGCGATATCCGGCTACAGTTAGGGACGATGAGCGCATCGCTTTTGGCCGCTCTCTTGGCGGCCTGTCTCGCCGCGCCGCCTCCGGCGGCGGCTGCCGACAAGAAGAAGGCTAAGTCCGCCAAGGCCGAGACGGAACCCGGCGTCGAGCCGGCCAGTTCCGACACCGTCAAGATGGTCAAGTACTTCGTCGACAGCGAGATCGCCGATCTGCCGCCCGAGCGCATCCCTCAGTTCATCGCGATCCGGGGGGAGACGCTGCCGAAGAAGCTGCGGGATCCATTCACCGCCCGCCGCGCGGAGCTCTTGTCGCTCAAGCAGATGGCCGACACGCGCTCGCGCCCGCCGATCCGCCGGCTCAACCAGCCGCAGCTCTCGGACTCCTCCTGCGAGTCTCCGCGGGAGATGTCGAACGCGGGCATGCTCGGCAAGATGGGGTTCTTCGAGATCGACGAGCGCGAGGAGAACCAGCTCATGCGCGAGACGAAATGCACGGAGTGTGAGCTGCAGAAGGAGTTCTCCCTCACCATCATCGTCATCACGCCGCCGAAAGGCTCCGAGGAGAAGAGCCGCCGCCGCTACTTCCTCAACGACGCCGATCCGCTCACGGCGGTCGTCCAGGCGTGGCGCAACGGCCGGCAGGGCCTTGGCGGAACCAATTTCTTCAGCATGGGACACTCCGCCTGCCGATAGCCGCGCGCCGCCATCGGGCGAACGTCGCAGAAGACCGAAGGGCTTTGAATGCGCGGGGCTCGTCTCTGCCGAAGCGCTAGGCCCGCTCGACGACGAGGGCGCCGCCCATGCCGCCGCCGGCGCAAGCCGCGATCATGCCGCGTTTGCCGCCGTTCGCCTTCATCGCGTAGAGGAGGTTGAGAAGCAGCCGCGTGCCGGTCGCGCCGAGCGGGTGCCCCAGCGAGATCGAGCCGCCGTGGGGGTTGAGCTTGCCTTCCTTGTACTTCGCTTCCCAGTCGTGCCCGAACTTCTGCTTGCCGAGCTTGAAGATCGAAAGCACCGTCGCGGCGAAGGGCTCGTGCAGCTCGATGCCGTCGAGCTGATCGAAGGAGATGCCCGCGTGCTTGAGGGCGACGGGCGCGGCGAGCGCGGGAGAGACGCCCATGTGCGCGGGGTTGTTTCCATAGAAGCCCCAGCCCTTGAGTTCCGCCAGGATCTCGAGCCCGAGCGACTTCGCCTTTTCCTCGGTCGCGACGATGAGCGCCGCGGCGCCGTCCGAGCGGCCGCAGGAGTTAAATAGCGTGACCGTCCCTTTCGATACGCCCTCTTGATACGTCTTGCCCTCGACGAACTGGCCGAAATCCCGGTAGAAGTCCTTGATCGAGTACATCGAGTTGTCAAAGAGCACGGGCGCCTTCGAGAACATCTTCGGCTTGGCCACCAAGTCCTCGCGCAGGAAAGGGTACTCGTCCTTCTCGAGGATCGGGCCCGAGCCGTTGTTCTTCGCGGTCACCACGTGCGAGGCGTAGAAGCCCTTGTTCCAGCCCTCGATGGAGCGCCGGAAGCTCTCGTGCGCGTACGCGTCCTGCTGCTCGCGCGTGATGTCGTACATCTGCGCGCAGACCTCGGCCGTGCCGGCCATGTTGATGTGCTTGACGGGATCGGTCAGGCCCTGCTCGATGGAGTCCGCGACGGCGACGCCGGAATCCTGCTGGAGCAGCGCGCCCCATTCTTTCTTCACCGTGTCCATCGAGCGCAGCGCCTTGAGGCCCCGGTGTCCGACCAGCGTGTACGGCATGCGCGACATGCACTCGGTGCCGCCCGCGACGTAGACGTCGCCTTCGCCGGACATGATGAAGCGCGCGGCCGCCGCCGTCGCTTCGATGGAGGAGATGCAGTTGTTCTGGACGGTGACCGCCTGGGTCTTCTCGGGAAGGCCGCAGCGCAGCGCGGTCACGCGAGCGAGGTTCGGGGCGTCGAAGCTCTGGCCGACCCAGCCGACGACGAGCCCGTCGACGGCGTCCTTGGGGAGCTTCGTCCTCTCCAAGACGGCGTCGACCGCCATCTTCATCAGGTCCTGCGGGTTCTGCTCGGCCAGCGAGCGGGAGATGTGTCCGATCGGCGTGCGCGCGCCGCCGCAGATGACGATCTTCTTCGAGAATGCTTGCATGGGGTGTCTCCTGAAATCGAAACGCGGCGCCGTCCCCTCCGTCGGGCGGCCGTACCCCATTATACACCCGCCCCGTCGAGCGTTCAAGCAGGCAAAACGCTATAATAAAAAAGCGTGACGCCACCGGCCAAAAACATCGTTTTCATCGGCGCGCACCTCGGGTATCCGATGGACTGCACTCCCCTCGGCGGCGGCGCGATGGTCGGGCTGCAGCTCGCCCGACGGTGGGCCAAGGACGGACGCTTCCGCCTCAAGGCGCTGGGCTCCGGGCCGCTCGCGCCGAGCGAGGACGTCGACTACTGGACGTCGGGCGTCGGCGGGACGAAGGGGCTCGTCAAGCTCTCGGAGTTCGGCTACGCGCGCTTCTGCCGCGCCTTCGAGGGCGCTTCCGCCGCCTGGCTCGAGGATCACCGGGCCGAGTTCCCGCCCGAATCGACGTGCGTCGTGCTCAACGACATCTCCGAGAGCCCCGATCCCGCGCGGCTCTCCCGCCTCGGCTATCCGATCGTCTCGATCTGGCACGTCGACGTGGTCGATTACTTCAACAAGATGTACTTCCGCAACCTCTTCGCCCCGCGCCGCTGGACGGGCGCCTACGACCGCCTCGCCCGGGCGGGCCTCGATTGGACCGTGCCCGACCTGCTCCGCCTCGTGTTCGACAAGCAGCGCAAGACGGTGATGCACTCGCGCCGCCTCGTCGTCCCCTCCCGCCGCATGGGCGAGACGATCCGAGAGTGCTACCGCTCCGTGCTGCCGGCGGATGCGCTCATCGACGTCGTGCCGTGGGGCTCCTGGGACGAGAAGATCCCAGAGGACGTCGTCGCGCCGGAGGTGCGGAGGCTCAAGGAGCGCTACCGGATCGGGCCGAAGACGAAGGTGCTCATGACGCTCAGCCGCATTTCCCCGGAGAAGGGGATCGTGCTGCTGCTCGAGGCCCTGCTCGTCGCCGAGAGGGCCGCCCGCGCGCCGGCCGAGGACCTGTGCCTGTTCATCTGCGGGGAGCCGGCGTTCATGCGGGGCGAGTCGTACATGCGTCTCGTGCGCGCGGCCGCGGCTCGCCTCAAGAAGACGCGGGTCTTCTTCGTCGGCTACCTCCCGCCGAAGGACAAGCAGGTCTACTTCCGCCTCGCGGACCTCTTCGTCTCGCCGTCCATCCACGAAAGCTACGGCCTCACGGTCGTCGAGGCGATGCGCGCGGGCTTGCCGATCCTCGCCTCCGACCACAGCGGCGCGGAGGAGACGCTCTCCCCGGAATTCAGCCGGATCGTGCCGTACGAGGGGAAAGCCGGAGGCTTCGCAAACTGGGGCGCCGGCCGGCGCGGGGACATCCCCCGGCGGATCGCCCGGGAGCTCGAGCGTCTGCTCGCCGAACCCGCCGCCTTGCGTGCGATGGGAGCCCGAGCCAAAGAAGCGGCCGCCCGGGTCGATTTCGACGGCGCCTCGCGCCGCGTCGCCGACGGCGCCCTCGACGCGCTGTCGCCGGCGCCGGCGGCCGCGTGAAGCGCCTCGCCGCGGGAAAGACCGTCGAGCTTCGCGCGCGCGTGCGGCCGTGGATGCGGCCTCGCCTCGAGGGGCTGGTCCGCCACCGGCTGTACTCGACTTGGGCGATGGCGTACCACATGGAGACGGCCGCGCGCAAGCTACTTGCGCCCGCGCTCGACCCGGGAGAGGAGGCGGTCGGCGGCGGCCTCCGCGTGCGCCACCTCGCTCCGGCGCCGATCGGAGCCGTCGTGCGCGTCGTCTGTCGCCTCGCCGGCGTCCGGCGAGGGCGAGTCCGGACGCGGTTGGACGTCTACCTGAAAAATCATAAGATCGGCGAAGGCGAGCATCTGCAGGTCGTGATGCCGCGCGCGCGCTTCGAGACGTTGGGGCGCCGCGCGTGAGCGCGACGGCCGAGGCCCTGCGATCGCGGAAAGTCCGCCTGCGGCCGTTTTTGCCCGCGGACGCGCGCGGGCTCGCGGACGCCGTCGAGGAGTCGCTCGCAGAGCTGCGGCGGCGCTTCGCGTGGGCGTCGGCGGAGCAGCCGTACGACGCGCCGGCGTTCGTTCGCCGCGCGAGCCGCGCCCCGCGGGACACGGCCTTCGCGCTCGTGGAGCCGCGGACGGAGCGCCTTCTCGGCGCGGCGTGGCTCGCGGAGGCGCCGGACGGCGAGGACGGGCGGCTGCGGCTGTCGCTGTGGGTCCGCAAGGCGCGCGCCGGGCGCGGCTGCGCGACGGAGGCCGGGAGGCTGCTCGTCGAGCACGCGTTCCGAAAGCTCGGCGCGCACCGGCTCTATGCGCGGATCGACCCCGCCAATCGGGCGGGGCGGGCGGTGATCCGGAAGCTCGGGTTCCGCTACGAGGGTTGCCTGCGCGAGGACAAGCGCCTGAACGGGCGCTGGGTGGACCAGGAATGCTGGGGACTGTTGAAGGCGGAGTGGAAGGCATAGGATAGGATGACAAAGGACATTCAGACCGTCGGCGTGGTCGGCGCGGGCACGATGGGCGCGGGCATCGCCCAACTGCTCGTGCAGCACGACATCGAGGTCCATCTCTACGACGTCTCCGAGTCCGTCCTGACGCTGGGCGAGGAGCGCGTGCTCAAGGGGCTCGAGCGCGCCGAGCGCCCGGGCGCGTTCAACCTCATGCGCAAGACGACGCGCATGGACGCGCTCGAGACGTGCGACCTCGTGATCGAGGCGGCGAGCGAGGACCTCGCGGTCAAGCTTGAGGTCTTCCGCAAGCTCGACACGCTGATGGAGCCGACGCGGCCCATCGCGACGAACACCTCGTCGCTCCCCATCGCGCGCATCGCGGCCGCGACCGAGAATCCGCAGCGCGTCGTCGGCATGCACTTCTTCAATCCCGCGCCGATCATGCGCCTCGTCGAGGTGGTTCGCAGCGAGTTCACCTCCGACGCCACCGTCGCGACGATCGAGGCCCTCGCCGAGTCGCTGGAGAAGACGGCCGTGCGCTGCAAGGACACGCCCGGCTTCATCGTGAATCGCGTCGCCCGCCCCTTTTATCTCCAGAGCATGCGCCTCGTGGAGCGCGGCGCCGGGACTCCGGCGGACATCGACCGGGTGATGCGCGAGGCGGGCTTCAAGATGGGCGCGCTCGAACTCGTCGACCTCATCGGGCTCGACGTCAACTTCGCCACGTCGACCCAGATCTATCAAGCGCTCGGCTCTCCGGACCGGCTCAAGCCCACCGCGCTCCAGGCGATGCTCGTGGCCAAGGGCTACCTAGGGCGCAAGAAGTCCGGCGGCTTCTACGCGTACGGCGAGAATCCTCCCGGCACGATCAACCCGGTGCTGGAGGACCTCGTGCCGGAGATGGGCTCTCACCCGATGAAGCCTCACGACGTGCTGAAGACGGTCATCGACGCGGTCGTGCAGGAGGCGCGGGTCGCGGTGTCGGAGGAGGTCGCGTCGAGGGAAAGCGTCGACACGGCGATGCGTCTGGGCATGGGTTGGCCCAAGGGGCCATTCGAATGGGAAAAGACGATCTCTCGCGACGCGTCCTGATCCTCGCGCTGCTCGTCGCGGCGAGTCCCGCGGCGCTGGGCGCCGAGGCGCCGGACCTGTTGCCGGACGCGACGTTTCCGTCCGCGCACGACTATTTCGAGTCTCTGCTCGCCGACCCGACCGAGCTCGGCTACGGGGGCACCTATCTCATTCCCGTCAACGGCGATAAGCACGGCGAGGTGAACCTCGGCGACTATGTGGGGCTGCTGCGCTGGCGCGTGCGCGACGTGGGCGTGCAGTGGAACCTCGGCGGCGGCGCGAACGCCCGCTTCAACCTCAGCACGCCGCAAAACCAGATGGAGGTCGTCGACTTCACGGCGGCCTCGCCCCTCGATTTCCATTGGCGGAAGGCGCACACGATCCGTACGGGGCTCTGGCACACGAGCTCCCACCTCGGCGACGACTACATCAAGCGCACGCGCGCGACCGTCGATAAGCGCTCGATGGACATCTGGAAGACCCTCTACTCCTTCGAGCCCGACCAGCACATCCGCGTCTACGGCGGCGGGGCCTTCGCTTTCAACACGATCGGCATCCACGGCCGGACAAGCCTGCAGACCGGCGCGGAGCTGCTGAGCCCCTACTACGGCGGGCACCACGCGCAGGTCTACCTCGCGCAGGACCTGCAGTCGTGGGAGCGCGTCGGTTGGAATCCGAGCTACACGATCCGGCTCGGCCTGCGGTGGTCCGACAAGAAGCGCATCGCCGCGGCGCAGACGTACGTCGAGTATTTCACCGGTCGGCGGCTGTCGCTCCAGTTCCACGAGCAGCGCGAGAGCTTGTGGGGCATCGGCCTGAACTTCGAGATTGGCAATCCGACGAGGGAATAACATGGCGAGGCAAGCGGTCATCGTCGCGGCGGTGCGGTCTCCGGTCGGCAGGCTCGGCGGCGCGCTCGCCGCGGTGCGGCCCGACGACCTGGCGGCCGAGGCGATCAAGGCGGTGTTGGCCCGCGTCCCGAAGCTCGATCCGGCGGAGATCGCCGACGTCTACCTCGGCTGCGCGAACCAGGCGGGCGAGGACAACCGCAACGTCGCCCGCATGGCCGCGCTCCTGGCCGGGCTGCCGCAGTCGGTGCCCGGCTGCACGGTCAACCGTCTTTGCGCCTCCGGGCTCGAGGCGGTCAACGCGGCGGCGCGCTGCATCCTCGCGGGCGAGGGGGACGTGTACGTCGCGGGCGGCGTCGAGAGCATGAGCCGCGCTCCGTGGTCGCTGCCCAAGGCGGAGAGCGCGTACCCCTTCGGCAACCTCACCGCGTACGATACCGCGCTCGGCTGGCGCTTCCCGAATCCGCGGATGAAGAAGATGTTCCCGCTCTATACGATGGGCGAGACCGCGGAGAACGTCGCGGAGAAGTACGCGATCTCTCGCCAGGACCAGGACGCGCTCGCGCTCGAGTCCCACCGGCGCGCGGTGAAGGCCGGCCAGGGCGCGTTCAAGGACGAACTCTTCGCGGTGCCCGTGCCGCAGAAGAAGGGCCCCGACGTCGCGGTCGACAAGGACGAAGGACCTCGCGCCGACACCTCGATCGAGAAGCTCGCCGGCCTCAAGGCCGCGTTCCGCGAGGGCGGCACGGTCACGGCGGGCAACAGCTCGAGCTTGAACGACGGCGCGGCGGCGCTCGTCCTGATGGAAGCCGCCAAGGCGAAGGCGCTCGGGCTTGCGCCGATCGCGCGCTGGGCGGGATCCGCAGCGGCGGGCGTCGATCCCTCGTTCATGGGACTCGGGCCCGTCCACGCGATCCGCGGCCTTCTATCACGCGCCGGCGTCTCCCTGGATTCGATCGATCTCGTCGAGATCAACGAGGCGTTCGCCGCGCAGGTGCTGGCGTGCGCGCGCGAGCTCAAGCTGCCCATGGACAAGCTCAACGTGAACGGCGGCGCCATCGCGATCGGGCATCCGCTCGGCGCGAGCGGCGCGCGCTTGGCCGCCGCGCTCGCGCACGAGATGCGCCGCCGCGGCGCCAAGCGCGGCGTCGCGTCCCTGTGCGTCGGCGTCGGGCAGGGACTCGCGACGCTGCTCGAGGCGCCCTGACGCGCGCGCCCGTGGCGAGCCCCGTCGTCTGGATCGTCAACGCGAACGCGCTGGTCTCGGACCAGTGGGTCCGCCTGCTCGGCCAGGAGGGCTGGGCCGTGCACGCGGCCGCGAACGCGGAGCGCCTGCTGGCGTCCTTGGCGCCCTCGTCGGCGGGTCTCGTGCTGATCGATGAAGCCTGCCTCGCCCCCGGCGGCGGGGCCGTGATCGAGGGCGTCAAGGCGCGCGCCGCAGGCGTCTCGGTGGTTCTGACGGCCCAAGCGGCGCTGAGCGACGACCAGGTCATCGCGCTGCTCGAAGCGGGCGCCGACGACTTTTTCCCGCCCGCGATGCCGACCCAGCTCCTGCTCGCCAAGCTGAGGGCTCACCTTCGCCGGATGCTGCCCGAGATCACGAAGTCCCTCGGCGTCGCGAAGTCCCCGGAGGGCGATCTCGTCGTCGACAAGACCAAGCGGGAGGTCTCCGTCCGCTCCGGCGCGCGCACGTGGATGCGTTCCTCGAATTTCACGTCGACCGAGATCGACCTTCTGTCCTTGTTCCTGAACCGGCCGGGGGAAGCCCTGAATCGGCAGTTCATCATCGACGCCGTCTGGCAGAACGGCGGCGAGGAGATCCGCCCAGGGACGATCGACAAGCACGTCGAGTCAATCCGCCGCAAGCTCGGGCGCCTCGGCGCGCGCATCCAATCGGTCTACGGCATCGGCTACGCGTACCGATCGGCCGCGAAAAAGGGGAGGAAGTCATGAGCGAGTCACGCATCGTCCTGGTCGCCGACGACGATCCGAATTTCCGCGAGATCGTGACCGAGGTGCTGACCGGCGCGGGCTACAAGGTGGACCCCGTCTCCGACGGGCAGGAGGGTTGGGAGCACCTGGACGCTCGCGGCGCGGACATGGCGGTCCTGGACCTCAACATGCCGCGAATGGACGGACTGCAGCTCACCAAGAAGATCCGCCAAGACGCCCGCTTCAAGGACATGCCGATCCTTCTGCTGACCATCCGCGCCCTCGTCGAGGAGCAGGTCGCGGGCTACGATCGCGGCGCCGACGACTACCTCACGAAGCCCTTCGAGAACAAGATGCTCGTCGCCCGCCTCAAAGTACTGGAACGCCGCATTTTGAAGTAGCGGCCGGCCGCCCCCGCGGCTTGTCGTTCGTTGGAGCCGAGATCCGGCCGGTGCCTGCCGCGCGCCCTCCCCTAGATACATTTCCTCAACTTCTTCATGATCTCTTCGTGATTGGGAGGGGGGCCGACCCTATACTGGGACCAGCATCGGGGGCGCATCCCGAGGCTCCAGATGGGCGCCCAATCGAAGTCTCTATATACGCGCGCGACGACGTTCTTCGCGCTTCTGTTCGTTTCCGCCGCGGCCTCCTGGGCGCAGGTGGCCGTCGCTGTGTCGACTCCGAACTTTCCGGCGGACGGCGGGTTCGTGAACATCCAGCCGAACTTCAACTGGCTCGGGCCCAGCACGGGCACGGTCGCCGCTTTTCCCGCCGGTTCGGCCTACCTGCTTGAGGTCGCCACCAACGATCCGGCATTCGGAGCCGGGAACATCGCGATCAGCGTGACGGCGGCCTCTATCGCGTCGAGCACGAGCGTGCCGACCGCCGACGGCGCCTACGTCTCGACCTTCACGCTCGCCAACAACACGACGTACTACTGGCGCGTCGCGGCCCGCGATAACGTCGGAACGCTCGGTCCCTGGTCCTCGACGTACCGGTTCCGGACCGATTTCACGATCCCCTCCGGCTCCGGATTTACGCATATCTCCTCCACGGCCGGCGTCCTCGGCGAGACGCAGCTGGATACCTTGGTCTCCGGCGTGACGGTGCAACTCGTGGTCCAGGACGCGGGTCTCGGCTTGGCCGTCTCGACGAGCGCGATCCCGTACGCCGGCGACGGACACGTTCGCCTGGCCAACACGAGCGGATTCGGCGTCAGCTATAGCGTCGACGCGGGACAGTCCTGGAACCACTGGGCGAGCGCGAGTTCCGTCCTGTCCGTCGGCGGGGTGAGCGGCATCCTGAGCCTGGCCGAGTTCAACGGCATGCTCTACGCCGGCACCGACGCCTCGGGTCGCGTGTACCAGAGCGCCGACGGGACGAATTGGACCTTGGTCCTCTCCGGCACCTCCGAGCAGTTCATGGGGGCTTTCGCGACGTTCAAGGGCCGGCTGTACGTCGGGACCTATCCGAACGGGATGGTCTACTCGACCGCCGACGGCGGCTCCTGGACCGTCTCGTTGTCCGGCAAGGGCGAGAGCTACATGGACACGCTCGTCGAGTTCAACGGCAAGCTCTTCGCCGGCAGCTACCCGAGCGGAAAGCTCTTCGCGACCGACGACGGGAGCACGTGGACGGAGGTCTTCGCCGCGGCGGGCGAGAACCAGATCACGAGCCTCGCGGCGTTCAATGGGCGGCTCTACGCCGGCACGAGCTTGAACGGGAAGGTGCTCGTCAGCACCAACGGCGTCAACTGGTCGACGTCGTTCTCGGGCTCCTCGGAGCAGACGGTCAGCGCGCTCACGACGTTCAACGGCAAGCTCTACGCGGGCACCTACTTCAACGCGAAGGTGTACTCGACCTCGGACGGCGTCACGTGGACGAACGTTCTGTCCGGGACCAACGAGCAGTACATCCAGACGATGACCGCGTTCAACGGGGCCTTGTACGTCGGGACGTATCCTAGCGGCAAGATCCTCGTGACGTCCGACGGCTCGAATTGGCGCACCGCGCTGTCCAACACGGGGCAAAACGAGATCGCGAGCCTCGCCGGATTCAACGGCGCGCTGTACGCCGGGACCTTCGGGGCGAACGGGAAGGTCTACCAGCTCTCGCCCATACCGGCGACGCTCACCGGGGCCGACGGCACGGCGACCGCGCAGACGCTGTCGGCGCCGATCGACCTGGCCAGCTCGACCAACACGGTGACGTGCGGCGGCGTCTCTCCGTGCGCGGCGACCAACCAAGTGCTCTTTCACACGAGCGACCTCGCGGGCAACTCGAAGACCTTCGGCCCGTTCGCCGTCATCGCGGACTCCGCGGGGCCGACGGTCTCCGTCACGTCGCTGACGCCCTTCGGCTCGAACCTCTCGGTCACCGCCTCGGCGACCGACTACGCCTCGGGCGTCAAGGACTACAACTTCGAAGCGTCGACGGCGGCGAATTTCGGCGGCAGCATCTCGAGCTCGAACTTCATCGCGGTCTCGAGCTTCTCGTTCTTCAACCTCCTCTCCGACACGACCTACTTCGTCCGCGTCACCGCGCGCGACAACCTGCTCAACGCGGGGACGTCGGTGGCGGGGTCGACGAAGACGTTCGGCACCGTGTTCTTCAACGCGACGAACGTGGCGCCGGGCAACGTCCCCCAGGCGGCCGAGACCGCGTTCCTCAAGTTCTCGCTGAACACACCGTTGGGCAGCACGGCTACGTTCAACGGCGCGCTCATCCACCGGACGGGCACCGCGGCGGACGCCGACATCGTCGGCGCCAAGATCTATCTCGACGACGGCGACGGGACCTTCAACTCTTCGCTCGACACCGAGCTCGGCAACGCGGCGTTCTCGGGGATCGTCTCCTCGATCACCCTGCTCACCCCGCAGCCCATCGTCGCGACGGCCAAGAATTTCTTCGTCGTGCTGCCGATGAGCTCGCTCGCCACCGTCGGCGACACGGTCGGCGTGGCGATCGACGTCTCGACCGCAATTGTCCTTAACGCGCCGTTCCAGGCCGTCGGCACCTTCCCGAGTTCCTCCTCCAACGGTACGATTCAAGACGGACCGAACTACCTGCAGATCACCCCGACCAGCGTTTCTCCGGCCACCGTATCCCCGGGCTCGGCAGGCGTCTCCGTCTTGAAGCTCAGCGCCCAGTCGAACGTCGGCACGTCGATCCTGAACAACGTGCACCTTAAGCTCGGCGGCACGATCGCGTCGAACCACATTTCCGCGGTGAAGATCTACCGCGATCTGAACGGCAGCGGCGTTCTGGACGCGGGCGACTCCCTGCTGACCTCCGGCTCCGACGTCTTCACGGCGGGCGAGTCGACTCCCACTTTCAGCGCGCCGCAGTCGACTCTGACCTTCACGCCCGCGCCCTCCCAGCTCTTCGTTGTGGTGGACGTGGCCGCCTCGGCCGCGGCCGGCGAGACGTTCTGGGTGTACGTCGCGACGCCGACCGACCTGCGGCTCGTCAACCCGTCCGACGCGGTCGTCTTCGTCTCCTCCCCGGTCGCGAGCAGCACGACGACGGTCCAGAGCCCGAACTTCCTGACCGTGAGCTTGTCGTCCCTGGCGCCGACGACCTTCACGCAGGGGAGCAAGTACGCGGTGCTCAAGGCGACGATGACCGTGACGAACGGCACCGCGCAGGTGAACCAGATGCAGATCAACCGCACCGGCGTGAGCGTCGACGCGGACGTGAACGCGGTCGAGATCTGGCAGGACCCGAGCCCGCTCGTCGACGGCGGCGTGTTCAATCCGGCGGTGGACGTGCGCCTCGGCACCGCGGCGTTCGCGAGCGGCCTGGCCACGATCAACATCACGACCGCGACCCTCTCCGCGGGCACGACCTTCGTCTTCCTCGTGGTCTACGACGTCAGCGCGACCGCCACGGTCGGCAACTCGCTCGGCGGCAAGATGAACAGCAGCTCCTTCGTCAATTCGCCGACCGCGACGACCGTCGTCGGCAACTTCCCGTTCTCGAGCTCGACGGGCACCGTCGCGGCGACAGTCAACCATCTCGTCGTCACGCCTCTCGATCAAAGCCCCGGCAGTCTTCTGCAGGGTGCCACCAACGTGGCGCTGCTGCGGGTCAAGGCCTACGCGGATCAGAACGCGGTGATCTGGTCTGGACTCAACATCCAGCGCCTGGGATCGAGCTCGGACGGGGAGGTCGACGCGATTTCGATCTACCGCGACGCGGACGCCAACGGGGTCCTGAACGCGGGCGACACCCTCGTCACCTCGGGCATCGACACCTTCTCGAGCGGTCAGGCGAACGTGGCCTTCACGACACCGCAGACGATCACGCCCAGCACGCAAACCTACTTCGTCGCGATCGCGGTCGATCCGAACACGGTGCCGGGCAACACGATGGGCGTGCGCCTGAGCACGACCTCGGCCTTCAACATCAATTCACCCAACCTGGTCTCGACCGCCGCGCTCAGCTTCCCGATCGACGCGGGCCCGACGGCGGTGCAGCAGTTCCCGAACACGGTGACCGTGACCACCGCGAGCATCGCGGGCGGGAGCTTCAACCCGGGCACGCAGAACATCGGGATGATGAAGCTGACGCTCAAAACCGACGTCTCCCAAGCCCAGCTTCTCCAGCTGCGCGTCGACCGCACCGGCGTCTCCTCCGACGCGGACGTGAAGTCGGTGAAAATCTACTACGACATCAACCAGCTCGGCGTCTTCAATCCCGCGACGCTCGGCCAGTACCAGCTGCTCACCGCGACGACTCCGACCTTCGGCGACGCGGGCATCGGCTCGGTCAACCTCGCGCTGAGCCCCAACGGGCCGGTGACGACGAGCGGGCGCACGTACTTCGTCGTGATCGACCTCTCGACCTCGGCGACGCCCGGCAACACGATCGGCGTGCGCGCGGTCAACTCGAGCTACTACACGGTCTCGGCGCCCAACACCATGGCCGCCACCTCCTTCGCCTCGGCCTCCATCACCGTCAACGCGCCGCCGAGCCTGATGTACGTGACCGGCGCGAGCTCTGCGCCGACCTCCGCAGTGCAGGGCACGGCGAGCATTCCGATGGTCACCTTCCGCGCGTGGATGGGGCAATACACGGGCCAATGGTCGGGCCTCACCGTCGTGCGGACCGGCTCGGGCGCGGACGCGGACGTCGATCGGCTCAAGATCTATCTCGACTCCAACGCGAACGGCACGCTCGACACGCTCACCGACACGGTCGTCGCGACGGGCACGTTCTCGGGCGGCCAGGCGGTGATGGGCTTTCTCTCCGTCCAGGCGATGACGGTCTCGACCCAGACCTACTTCCTGACGGCCGACGTCTCGCCCGTCGGCACGCCGGGGGACACCGTCGGCGTTTCGCTCACTAGCCCCGGCGCCTTCACCGTGGCGCCCCCGAACGGGACCTCGTCGATCGGCTTCCCGATCAACTCGGGCCTCGTGACGGTCGGGGCGACGCAGAACGGGGTCTCGGTGGGCTTCCAGGACAAGGCGCCGGTCTCCGTCACGCAGGGCGCGACGCAGCAGGTGCTGCTCAGCCTCCAGATGGACACGACATCCAACGTGGTGCTCTGGAACTCTCTCGTTCTCACCCAGACGGGCACCGCACTCGATCAGGACGTCTCCGCGATCCACGTCATGAGCGACTTGAACGCCAACGGTCTCGTCGACTCGGGCGACGTCGAAGTGACGAGCGGCCTCGACCGCTTCGTCTCCGGCTCGGCGACGATCTTCCTCGCCTCGCCGCAGCAGGTCTCGCCGACCCCGTCCAAGTTCCTGATCTCGGTCGATCTCCATCAGTTCGCGGCGTCGACGGCGACGGTGGGCGTCTCGATCGCCTCCGCCACATCGATCGGCGTCCCCTCGCCCAATTTCGTGATCGACTCCGGCTTCCCGATGGCCTCGACCTTGTCTCCGATTCGCAAGCTGGCGGACCGCCTCGTCGTGGGCTTCACCGACCTCATCCCGACGGGCATCGGCCAGGGCACCACGGTCGCGGTCGCCCGCATGACCGCCTACGCCCAGCGCGACCGGCTCAACTGGACGCAGGTCCGCTTCGTCAAGACGGGCGGCATCCCGGACGCGCAGATCACGCAGGCGCGGGTCTACGCGGACACCAACAACGACGGGCAGTTCGGCGCGGGAGACGTCCAGGTCGGCACCGGCACCTTCAGCGGCGGCCTCACGACGATCACGTTCTCGTCGGTCCAGGCGATGACCAAGTCGACGGCCACCTACTTCGTGACCGTGACGCTCGATCCCAACGCCACGGTCGGCGCCTCGATCGGCCTGACCGCCACGGACGCCTCGGCGTTCACGGTCCAATCCCCGGACCTCGTCTCCTCCCAGGGCCTGCCGTTCGCCACCGCGCTCTCGACCGTGCTCGACGTCCGCACGCCGCTCACGCCGACGGTCGTCCCCGAGAGCAACTACTGGTCCCGCTTCGATTCCCTGCATTTCACGTGGTCGAGCTCCGTCGGCTCGGGGACGATCGCGGGCGCCATGTACGCGATCGGCACGACCGCCGGGGGCACGAACATCCAGCCGTACACGGCCATCGGGGGCTTGGCGTCCGACGTCACCGCTCGGGGCCTGGCGCTGCAGAGCGGCTCGACGTACTACGTCTCGGTGAAAGCCACGAGCTCGCTCGGCTACACGAGCCCGGTCGGCGTCTCCGTGCCGGTCCTCGTCGATCTGACGGTCCCGACGGCGCCGGGACTGTCCGTTACTTTGGGCGCGCAGTCCGTGCAGGCCACCTGGGCGCCGAGCCTTTCCGGGCCGACCGGCTTGATGGGATACCTGGTCGAGTACCGAACGGGCGCCGCGCCGCTCTGGCGCAACGCGAAGACGGGCCAGGTCAGTACGTCGCAGGTGATGGCGACGCGCGTCGAGTCGATCGGCCCGCTCGCGATCTCGAGCGCGGCCTTGTTCACGGGCAACGCCGCGTCCTTCACGCCGCCCGTCGGCACCGTGTTCGTGCGCGTGAGCGGTGTCAGCGGCGCGGGCGTCCAGGGGCCGGTGTCGGGCGTGACGCAGACCATTTTCGGGACTCTGCCCGCGGGCGGCATTAGCGAAGTCACGAACTATCCCAACCCCTTCGACTCCCGGACGAACAAGACGACGATCAACTTCACGCTTTCGACGGCGTCCACGGTCGTCATCCGGATCTACAACATCTTCGGCGGCAAGATCCGCGAGATCAACGCGAGCGGCGCGGCCGGGTCCAACGACGTGATCTGGGACGGCGCCGACGACGGCGGCAAGAAGGTTTCCAAGGGCCTCTACGTGGCCGTCTTGGAAGGCGGCGGCGCGAAGGTGACCCGCAAGATCGGGGTGATCCACTGATGAGACCCCAGGTCGCGTGGTTGGCCGCGCTGGCTCTGGCCTTGACGGGCCCCGACGCCGCGCGCGCGGACAACTCGGCCGGCCAGCCCGGACAGATCTTCTCGAACGGGGCGGGCGCCCGCGGCATCGGGATGGGGGGCTCGCTGACGGCCGTGGTGCGGGACGTCTCTTCCATGTATTACAACCCGGCCGGCCTCGGCCTCTTGCCCGGGCGCGAGGTCTCTCTCTCCCACGAGTCGCTCTACGGCGGCGCGGCGTACGACTACCTCGCGTACGCCCAGAACTCGAAGAAGCGTCCCGGCGGCTGGGGCGTCGAGTTCCTTCGGCTCGGCGCGTCGGGCGGCGAGGGCCGCGACGAGTTTAACGGCACGTCGGGGGGCTTCGGGTACTCGGAGACTGCGATCGGCTTCGGGATGGGGTACCGCGGCATCCTATTTCCGGACATGTCCCTCGGCACGCGTTTCAAGATGCTGCAGCGCTCGCTCGGCAGCTCCTCCGACCGGCTCATCGGCGTCGACTTGGGCATGCAGTACGGACCGCTCCTCAACGAGAAGCTCCAGTTGGGAGCCGTCATCCAGAACCTCGCGGCGCTCTCGCAGGGCGACACCTCGGACACGCTGCCGACCTCGATCCGCGCGGGCGCCGGGTACAAGGTGCTCGACCCGCTCATGATCACCTTCGACATGTCCAACGACGGGGACTTTCGCGTCGGGACGGAGTACTCTTTCGGGATGATGGCGATGCGCATGGGGCTGCAGCAGGGAGCCCTGTCCTTCGGCGGCGGCTTCATGCTCAGGCGCGCGTTCTCCGTCGACCTGGCGATCGTGAATCAGCCGGATCTCGGCATGTCGCAGAAGGTGACGATGGGATATCGCTTCGGCGCGGGCAAACAGGAGAAGAAGACCGACTCCTTCGCCCGGGAATACTTCCAGAACGGCCTCGGAGAGCTCGCGCGCCGCGATTACACGGCCGCGGCGAAGAGTCTCGAGACGGCCTTCGGGCTCGACCCGACGCTCGGCGCCGATGAGAACTGGCGCGAGAAGACGCGCCGCCTGCGCGCCCTCCTGCGCTCGATGGGCCTTGAGGAGCGCCCGGAGTGGCAGGCCGCGTTCAAGCAGGAGGGGCCGCAGCCGGCGGCGGCGCACGACGCGGTGTCGGCCTATCTCGACAACGACGAGCCTAAGGCCATGCTCTACGCGCACGTGGCGAAGGGCTACGCGCCGCGCGACGCCGCCTACCAGGCGCTGCTGCTCGCGATGAGCCGGCTCACCCGCATGGACATCCGCCGCGAGGACGTCCTGCCTCCCGCGGGCTTCGTCGAGAAGCACCTGCAGGACTCCGTGTCGCTGGTCTACTCGCGGCGCTTCGAGGCCGCGATCAACGCCCTTCGGGAGGCCCTGGTCCTCGACCCGAAGAACGCGCTCGCCTGGACGCGGCTCGGCTCCGCCTATTTCGCCTCCGGGGACAAGAAGAACGCGCGCGAGGCCTGGAAGAGGGCTCTCGAGCTCGACCCGAAGAACGACAAGCTTCGACAGTTCATGACGCAACAGGGGATGGACTAACACCATGGAACTTCTACTGCTGAGCTTCATACCGATCCTGTTCCTCGCGCTGGGGCTGGGAATGATGGTCGTGAGTCAGGTCTCCGGGTTCTTCTCCTTTAGAAGGTACTCGCAGCGCCAGCAGGAGTCGAGCCGTCTCATCTCCGGGTTCCTGGCCAAGATGTCCGTCGCGCAGTCCCAGATAAGCGCGCGCAGCCGCGAACTGGCCAAGCTCTCGAACCGTCTCGCCGCGAGCAACCAGGACCTCGAACGCTTGAACAGCATGAAGTCGAAGTTCCTGTCGATGGCGGTCCACGACGTGCGCACGCCGCTGGCGACGATCAAGGGCTACGCGGAGCTCCTCGCGGAGCGGGGCCTGCCGAAGAAGGAGGCGAACTACCTGGACGGCATCATCGTCTCCAGCAACAAGATCGGCCGGCTCATGGGGGACTTGACCGATCTCGCCGTCATCGAGGCCGGAAAATTCCGCATGGAGAAGGCCCCCTTCGAGATCGGCCCGCTTCTGGACGAGACCCTCGCGATCTTCGCGCCCTTGGCCGCCCAGCGGCAGGTGGCTCTCTCGTCGGCGCCCGTTCCTCCTGGCCTGGCCGTGACCGGGGATCGGTTCCGGCTCGGGCAGGTGCTCTCGAACTTCCTTGGGAACGCGATCAAGTTCACGCCGTCGGGCGGTCGGGTCGAGGTGAGAGCGGCCGCGGCCGGTCAGGGGACGCTATTTTCGGTGTCCGACAACGGCCCCGGCATCCATCCCTCGGAGCGCCGCAGGATATTCGAGAAGTTCTACCAATCCGTATTCGCCAACCCGGCCATGAGCAAGACGGGCTGGGGGCTCGGCCTCACGATCGCGCAAGAGGTCGTGCGCGCGCACGGCGGCGCCATCGGCGTCGAGTCCGCGGGGCTCGGGAAGGGGTCCAAATTCTGGTTCTTCGTGCCGGCCAAACCGCCGGCGAAGGACCGCGTCGTTCGTGCGCCGCGCCGATTCATCGGAGCCGCGTGCGCGCTGGCGGCGCTCGCCGCGTCGCTCGCGCCCGCCTCGGCGCAGAACATCCCGCTCGACGACAAGGCCAAGTACGACAAGTTCCTCGAGGAAAAAGCGGAGACCGTCCTCCTCAAGATGCTCGGCCCCAACCGCGCTAAGGTGGTCGTGGACGCCACCCTCGACTTCACGCGCACCGAGCGCATGGACGTGAGCGGAGGCGTCGACAAGGCGCAGGGCGAGCAGAAGACCTCGCTTTTCGCGTGGCAGCAGTTCGTCGCCGGTCCGAGCGCGCAGCAGGAGCTTCTTCCGGGGATCCCGTTCGAGGGCCGTACGAACACCGCGCCCGCGCAGCCGGTGTCCTACGAGCGCAAGTTTGTCTACCCGACCTCCTTCGTGAAGCGCCTGGCGGTGACGATCCTCCTCGACCGAAACGTCACCGTCGAGCAGGCCGATTCGGTCCAGTCGATCGTCTCAGACCTGCTCGAGATCGACCCCAACCGCGGCGACGCGCTGACGGTGGTGCGCACGACGTTTGCCCCCGCGTGGAAGACGATCTGGCACCAGCAGGATTCCTTCAGCATGGTCTTCCGCTACAGCGTCGTCAGCCTGATGACGATCCTCATCCTGATCGTGGTCGCGGCTTGCTTTATGAAGCTCGCCGGAGCGATGGACTCGATGGCGCGCGTGCAGTCGCAGCAGTACGCGATGGACATCGGACTCAAGGGAGACGGCTCCGCGGGCGCGGCGGGGGGGCTGCCCGCCCTCGAGGGGCCGCCCGGCTCCGGCACCCCCGCGGAGAAGGGCGAGCGGGCCGCGGACGAAGACGGTCTGGTCAAGATCCGCGTGCTGCCCGAGCAGGTGTCGGTCCTCGTCGAGATGCTCAAGAGCGAGGACCCGGACAACGTCGCCCTCGTCGCCGCGCATCTCGAGCCGCCGATCCTCAAGGAATTCCTGGCGGGCTTGCCGAGAGCGCTGGAAGCGGGCATACTCATGCGGCTGGGAAAGGTGCGATTCGTGGACGAGGAGATCATCGATAAGATCAAGTCGGAGATCGAACGGCGGCTGGCGACCGCCATCGGCGGCCTCGACCGCGTCTTCGAGATCGTCGACACCAAGCCGCCGCACCTGCAGCTCGAGCTCCTCAGGGAGCTCGAGGGCAAGGACCCGGAGCTCTACCGCCGGGTCCGCGCGCGCGTGCTGCTGTTCGAGGACCTGATGAAGCTTTCCGATCGCGATTTCCCCATCCTGATGGCGAACACCAAGGTGGACGACTGGGCGTGCGCGCTGCAGGGGGGACCGGACTTCTATCGCGACGCGGTGCGCGCCCAGGTGATGCCCAAGACCTGGGTCATCATCGAGCAGGTCATGCAGAAGGCGGTCGGCACGCCGGTGCGCGTCGCCGCGGCCGAGAGTTCGCTGCTCGATGCCGCTCGGCAGCTCATCGCGGACGGCAAGATCCAGAACCCGCTCGAGGCGGCGGCCGCGCCGCCCGCGCCGGCGGCGATGGCGGCGCGGCCGCAGGGGGCTCCATGAGCGACCCGGCCTCCGACAAGGCCGCCGCCTTCTTGAACTCGCTGCGGGGCGTCTCCGCGCCGCCGCCGCGCGCCGCGACTCCTCCTCCGCCGACGGCCGCCCCCGCGACCGCGCCGTCTCCGGCGGCGGCCGCGGAGATCGAGGCGCTGAAGCAGCGGCTCGAGGAGCTCGAGAAGAAGCTCATTGCCGCGGACGCCTCCTCCGGCGCGCCGGGCAAGTCCCCGGACCTCCAGGAGCGCGTCGACCGGCTCTACTACCGGATCGAGAAGCTGCAGGAGGCCGCGGCCCCGCTCGAGGGCCCCGAGTCCGAAGGCACCGTGCGCCGCCTCGCCGCGCAGATGAGCATGAAGTGGCTGCAGGAGGACGAGGCGCGGCGCAAGAGCGCCGCGAACTTCCAGGCCGCGCTGCTCGATCTCAAGGACCGGCTTCAGGGCGCGGAGGAGCACCTCGTCCGCCTGCGCTCAAAGGACATCGAGGGCGGCTTCCAAGCGCAGGAGAACGCGCTCAAGAAGGCCCGCGAGCGCATCGCATCGCTCGAGGAGCGGGAGGCGAAGGGCCTCGAGCTCCTGGCGGTCGAGCAGGGCCGCATCGCGAAGCTCGAGGAGCAGCTGTCCGCGCTCGGCAAGACGCTCGCCGCCTTCCGCCAGCAGACGGAGAAGTCCCTTCTCGACCAGCGCGCCGACGCCGGCGCGTCGGCCGCCAGATTGAAGGATGACGTCGGCCGCGCCCTGCGCAAGCTCGAGACTGATTTCGTCTCGGTCGTGCTGGACGTGAAGGAGCGCCTCGGCGCCGTCCAAAAGTACGCGGAGAAGACGCGCGCGGAGACCGGGATCACGGATGCGAACCTCAAGTCGCGCATCGACGAGTCGCTCGAGCCGTTCAAGGAATACGCCCGGGAGGTCGCGCGCCAAGAGAGCGAGCTCGCCCGACAGGAAAGCGAGAGCCGCTCCGCGGAATGGAACGCCGGCTGGACGGCCGAGCGCGCGCGGATCTCCGACAGCCTGCAGGCCTTGATCCAGGACCTCAACGAGCGCATCGACGATCTCGGCCGGCGCCTCGAGAAGACGGACGCGAAGGCCGAAAGCGCCCAGACGTCCGAGTTCCTGTCCCGCGTGACGGACGCCTTGGAATCCCTGCAGGGGCGGCTGGACCGCGTGGACGAGCGGCTCAAGGAGGCCTCCAAGCCGCGGCCACCGGCTCCGCCCGCGCCGCCGCTGCTCGCGCCGCCGCCGCTCTTTCATCACGCGCCCGTTCCGTCCGAGCCGCCGCCGTCGGACTTCTGGGAGAACAAGGTCGCGAAGCTGGAGGCGCAGCTGCGCGAGGCCCGGGAGGAGGGCCTGCGCGCGAAGATCGTATTGGAAGAGAGAGAGGAAGCCCAGCGCGCGGCGCAGACAGAGGTGGAGCGCATGTTCCGCACGATGCGCGAGAAGAGCCGCCAGTCGCAGTGGGACAGCGCGCTGCGCGAGCAGGTCGCGGGATCGCGCGAGACGATCGGCAGGCTCGAGGCGCGCATCCGGGACCTGCAGGCGTCGGGCCAAGCCGCGCCGTTTTCCGGGACGGCGGGCGGCGAGCCGGCCTTGCCCCCGTCGCCGCCCGCCGCGGCGCCTCCCGAATCCGCCGAGAGCGCGCTCGTGCCGCGCTACATCGAGCTGATCATGGGCCGAATCGCCGACTTGGAGCGCCGCATCGAGGAGACGGCGGGCGAGCGCGAGGACGACAAGAAGCGCCGAGAGTCGCTCGCTCGCGAGATCCAATCCGCCGTGAAGACGGCCGAAGGACGCTGGCGCAGCCCGGGCGGAGCGAAGATCGTCGTCGAGGGCGCCATGGAGAGCCTCGCGCAGACGCTCAAGGAGCGGGACGCGCTTTCGGCCGAGATGACCGCGCTCCTCGCGCGCATGCAGGAGGAGCCGGAGGCCTCTCCCGCGCTGACGGACCAGCGGCTCGAGCTCGAGCGCGCCAACGGACGGATGAAGGAGCTGCAGGAGTCGCTCGACCGCAACATGGCTTTGGTGCAGGCATGGCTGAAGGAAGGGACGGCATCGTAAAATAACTGCGCAGCAGCGGAGACATCATGGATTTCACAACGGTGATGGGCGTCGTCGGCACGATCGGCCTCATTTGGGCGTCCGTCGCCACGGGACAGCTGACGCAAGTCTTCCTGAACGTGCACGGGTTCCTCCTCGTGCTGGGCGGGACGGCCGTCGCCATGCTGCTGAACACCCCCGGCGTCCTCCTGCGCCAGTCCTTTCGCTCGATCCGGATCCTCTTCACCGGGAACGCGCAGGACACACGGACGATGCAGGCGGCGCTGGTCAAGGTCGCGGAGGAGGTGCACGCCAACGGCCTCAACGCGCTGCGCAACGCCGATCCACGCGTCGGCGATGGCTTCCTGACGCATGCGGCCCAGGTCGCCCTCGAGCTCAACGACGCGAAGCAGACCGAGGCGCTCCTCGACAACGAGATCATCCAGGAGCTCGATAAGGACAACGAGGTCGTGAACGTCTACCGGACGATCGGCGTGCTCTCGCCGATGTTCGGGCTCGTAGGCACCCTTATCGGGATCATCCAAGTGCTGCGCGACATCTCGAACCCGGAGCAGGTCGGCAACTCTATGGCCGTCGCCATCACCACCGCCTTCTACGGGATCCTCCTCGCCAACCTCGTCGCAGTGCCGCTCGCCGGCAAGCTGCGCGTGCGCTTCTGGGAGAAATACTTGATGCGCCGGATGATCGTCGAGACGCTGACCGAGCTCATGAAGGGGACGGTGCCCGCAGTGCTGGAGCGCAAGCTCGCGTCCTACGTGACCGAGGGGTGATGCGGCGACAGCGGCGGGACGATCTCGAGAACCAGCTCAACCGGGGCGCGCTCTGGGCGGTGACCTACGGCGACCTCATGAGCTATCTCATGATCTTCTTCCTCGTCCTCTTCTCCCTATCGCTGAACAAGGAGAACAAGGCGGGCCGCAGGCAGAAATACCAGGAATCGCTAGCCAACATCCAGAAGGTCTTCGGCGGGCCCGCGTCCACGGCGGGTCTCGAGCAGGAGCTAAGGCGCAAGCGCGAGGAGAACGTCGCCCAGGCCTTGAGCGACACGATCGAGAGCAAGGAGCTTTCCAAGTACGTCGAGATCAACACCACCGAGGCGCGCGTCCGGCTCATCCTCAAGGAACCGATCCTGTTCGACTCCGGCAAGGCGGAGTTGAAATCGGCCGCAGTTCCCGTCCTCAAGGAGATCGCGGAGCAGATCAAGGGCCTGCCCAACGAGATCGTGATCGCCGGCTTCACCGACAACGTGCCGATCCGAGCGGGGCGCTTCACCTCGAATTGGGAGCTCTCGATGGCGCGCGCCTACGCGGTCATCAAGTATTTCCAAGGCTTCGGCATCAGCGCCGCCCGGCTTTCCGGAAGCGGCTACGGCGAAAACAAGGCCGTCGGCGACAACTCCACGGCGGAGGGCCGCGCCAAGAACCGCCGCATCACGATCGACCTCATCCGCGCGTCCTCCTGACGCCGCGCTGACTTCGCGTTGCTCGACGGGGACTGACGGTTTCTGACCGCAGGGTAACAGGCGCGTTACCCCCGTTTACAAGGCTGTGAATTGACGGTCGCGGTTGTTCCTGTTATATGCCCCGCAGAAGGCATCGTCCAAGGCAAAGCCGGGGGAACCCGGCGGCGCAAAGCCACGGGGCGCGCAACTTCGAGACCGACACCACGACGCCGGCTGGGCCGCCGAGCACAAAGCCGATTCGGATACCGGCCCGTACGCCGGGCGTCCGATGGGGGTGGCGGGTGGGCTACGCTCGGGGCGGGAAGTCGGCTCGGATGGCGGCGCTCATGGTTCTGTCCGTACCTCTGATCGGCCATGCGGATCCTTACGAGACGCTCGCGAAGGACCTCTCCCGGTTCGCCGGACGCGTGTCGGCCAAACGGGTCGCCGTCCTGCCGTTCGTGGACGTGGGCGGCGGCGACTCCGAGGCGAGCGTCGTTCTATCCGAACGGCTCCTCACTCGTCTGGCGGGCGACGCGAGCCTCCAAGTGGTCGAGCGCACCTTGCTCAAGTCGGTCGTCGAGGAGCAGGGGCTCGGGCACCGCGGCTGGATCGACCCGCGGCAGACGAAGCAGCTCGGCCGCATCCTGGGCGTCGACGCGGTCGTCACCGGCACGTTCCTGAGACTGGCCACCGGGGAGCTCGAAGTCAACGCGCGTCTCATCGACGCGCAGACCGCGCGCATCCTGGGCGCGGCGGCGGCGCGGGTTCGGTATGAGTGGACGTCGACCTCCTTCACGCGCTCCGACGGGCCGATCGTGGTCGAGCCGCCGCGCCTCGGCTGGGTCAAGGCGCTGTTCGGCCGCCGCGAACGCGACGACCTTCAGGATTCTCCCGCGGACGGCGCCTCGGACTGCGGCGATTGGGAGACGCGCGTCTATGCGCTGCAGGAGGGCTCGCTCGAGATGAAGGCGCGCTATTGGGCGTCCAAGTTCCGCGAGGCCGGATTCTCGCCGCGCCGGCTCACGCGAAATCCGGGCTCGGAGGTGCGCAGTCTCGAGTTGCGGCAGTCTCTCTACGCGCGCATCAAGGAGCTCTACAACGCCGGCTACACGGCCGGGCTGGCCGACTCGGACTTGAGGGAGCTCGAAGCCGCGGAGGGGAAGGTCGAGGGGCTCGTGAAGAGATGCAACGGATAGACGGCGCGCCGCTCGCTACTTCGAATCCACGATGTAGACGTAGCCGAAGCCTTTCACGGCCTTGATGCGGTCCTGGAGCTCCTCCGGCAGGGCCTTGCGGAGCCTGTTCATGAGGACGTCCAGGGCGCGCGAGAGCTCATCGTGCTGCCGGCCTTGGACCGCCGAATAGAGCAGCTCCTTGTTGACCGGCTCCGGACTGCGCTCGATCAGTATATAAAGGAGGTCGAACGTCTTCGGCGTCAACGTCGCCGCCTTGGCTTCCCGGAGGAAGACCGTGCGCTGCGCGAGGTGGAGCGCGACGTCGCCCTTGCGGTAGACGCCGGCGTCGAGCTCGCGGCGCCGGAACAGGGCGCGCAGCGTCGCGACGAGTTCGGCGGGGTTGTCGCTCTTCTGGACGAAATAGTCCGCGCCGAACTCGAGCCCCATGATCTTCTCCTTGCGGTGGCCCGTGATCATGATGATCGGCGTGCGGCTGAGCGCCGGGACGGCCCGGATCATCTTGCATACCTCCATCCCGTCGATGTCTGGCAGCATCAGGTCGAGCATGATGCAGTCGGCGTTGAGCTGCCTCGCCTGCTCGACGCCCTCCTGCCCCGTACGGGCGAAATGGACGCCGGTAAACCCCGCCGACCGGAGCCAGATCGTGAAGAGCTGGACCCAGGACTCCTCGTCCTCGATGATGAGAATCTTTTGCGGAAGCACGCCCTCCTAGTCTAACAGCAAGTCGCGGACGGCGCCAGCGAGCCGGGCGTCAGTGAGTAAGCGGCTTGGGGTCGAGCCAGTCGAGGATCGGCTGGATGCGCTGGATCTGCGCGCCGAGGGGGTACGCGGACGGGCCGCCGGCGCAGCGCTCGAGGCTGGCGTCGCAGCGGTTGGGCCGCGCGCAGTTCTCGGAATTGCTGTGGAGGTAGTCCCCCTCGGGAAAGGTGCGTACGAGGATGCCGATGACCTCGTCGGCGTCGTTGAAGACGGGGCCGCCGCTGTCGCCCGAGTGGCCGTCGAGCGTGGTGCGGTAGTAGTCCGTCTCGGCCGCGATGACGGAGGCGCGGCCGGTCCATTTGGCCGGAAGCCCGCTCGGATGGCCTATCTTCGAGACCTCGTCGCCGACCTTGACGGGAGACTTGGACGGCTTGAGCGCCCGCCGCGGGACGGGCCGTTCGAGCTGGATGAGCGCCGCGTCCGGCCCGAACGCGAACACGCCCGTCGCGGGGTCCTTGCGCGCTCGCACGACCGTCTGGATGACGCGCTTGCAGCGCACCAGCCTGTCCTCGGGCACGTCCTTCATGTCGACGGTTCCATCCGGCTTGACGCCGTAGTCGAAGAGCCACGCGAAGGTCGAGCAGAACGGGGTCGAGGTGTCGGAAGCCTCATTGATCTCCTGGGACGGATAGATCATGCAGTGCCCCGCGGTGGCGAGGAGGTCCGGTCCGACGAGAAATCCCGTGCAGTTGACGGCCGCGGAGGGCTGATCCCAGAAGCGCTCGTTCTTGCAGAGATGGTACAGCGGCGAGTCGTGGATCGTCCCGACCTCGATGTCGAAGCGGCCGCCCGGCTTCTTCTTGATGAACACGTCCGAGATCATGATCGCCGTGGACGGGGCGAGCCGGGCGGCGCGCTCGTCCTGGTGTATCTCTTGGCGCGCGTCGGGCCCGAAAATCGCGGCGCCGGCGGGGCGCGGGCAGACCGATAGAGCGGCCAGAAGCAGCGCCGGCAATAGCGGGAGCATGATGGACGATCGTAGCGCCTTTCCGGTGCAACAGAACATCAGCCCAATGCCAAAGCTCCTAGATCGAAGGGCCTATGGGTTGTTGCAACCATTTTCCCTATAGTCCGATTTACATCCCTTCCAGCTGGTGGGGTGTCGCATGAGGAGGGGCATGTGAGAGGAGGTAACACTGTGAAAAAGTTGTTGCTGCTGAGCTTCATCGCCGCGATCGCGGCGCCCGTCTTCGCGCAGGAAGCGCGGTTCGGGAGCAGGGAGTGGTGGGAAGAGCAGGACCGGTGGCGCTCGGCCGAGACGTCTTCCGACGAGGCGCGCTACGGCAGCCGCGAGTGGTGGGAAGAGCAGGATCGCTGGCGCTCCGCCCAGACTGAGAAGGCCTCCGACGACGCCCGCTTCGGCAGCCGCGAGTGGTGGGAAGAGCAGGATCGCTGGCGCTCGGCCGAGACGTCTTCCGACGAGGCGCGATTCGGCAGCCGCGAGTGGTGGGAAGAGCAGGATCGCTGGCGCTCCGCCGGGCAGCAGTAGTCGAAACGTCGTACACCCAAGCTTCTGACCTAGCAGCAAGTTCGCAAACGGCCGCAGGCGCCTCCGGTGACGTTGGGGGGCCTGCGGCCGGCTCGTTCCGGCCGGTACCCTTCGAGCCGGGGAAATTGATACAATGAGGTCTTGGTTGAAGCCCCCGCCCGGGCCTTCGCCCGGCTTTAAATGATCCAGAAACTCGTCTATTCCATTATAGGGTCGCCCAGCTCGCGCCGCATCAAGAAGCTGATGCCGATCCTGGAGCAGATCAACGCGCTCGCGGCCGAGTACGAGACGAAGCCGAACGAGTTCTTTCTCGCCAAGACGGAGGAGCTGAAGGCGAAGGTCCAGGCCGCGCTGGCCGAGATTCCCGCCAAGCCCAACGATACCGACTGGCAGGAAGCGAAATGGAAGGCGGCCCGCAAGCAGGCCTTCGAGCCGGTCCTGGTCGAAGCGTTCGCCGCCGTCCGCGAGGCCGGCCGCCGCACGATCGGCTTGCGCCACTTCGACGTTCAGCTCATCGGCGGCATGGTCCTCCACGAGGGCGGCATCTCGGAGATGAAGACCGGCGAAGGAAAGACGCTCGTCGCCACCTCCTCGGTGTACCTGAACGCGCTGGCGGGCAAGGGCGTCCACCTCGTCACGGTCAACGACTATCTCGCCAAGCGCGACTCGCAGTGGATGGCCCCTATCTACCAGTTCCTCGGGCTGACCGTCGGCTTCGTCCAGCACGACATGCCGAACGCGGAGCGGCGCGCGTCCTACCTCTGCGACGTCACCTACGTGACGAACAACGAGATCGGCTTCGACTACCTGCGCGACAACATGGTCGTGCGGGCCGAGGACCGCGTGCTGCGCCCGCTCAACTACGCCATCGTCGACGAGGTCGACTCGATCCTGGTCGACGAGGCGAGGACTCCGCTCATCATCTCGGGACCCGCCGAGGAATCGACCGACCGTTACGCGATCTGCAATCGCATCGTCCCGCACCTCCAGATCCGCATGATCACGGAGGAAGAGGAGATCCAGTCGAAGTATACGGGCGAGGACTTGGGCAAGGGCTACGACGCCATCGTCGATGAGAAGAACCACTCGGCCGTCTTGACCGAGCAGGGCATCCAGAAGTCGGAGAAGCTCCTCGGCGTCGAGAACCTCTACGACGACCTGCAGGGCGAGTGGGTCCACCACATCACGCAGGCGCTGAAGGGGCACTTCCTCTATAAGCGCGACGTCGAGTACGTGGTCAAGGACGGCGAGATCATCATCGTTGACGAGTTCACGGGGCGCCTGATGCCGGGCCGCCGCTGGTCGGAAGGCCTCCACCAGGCCGTCGAAGCCAAAGAGCAGCTCCCGATCAAGGAAGAAAACCAGACCCTCGCCACGATCACGTTCCAGAACTTCTTCAAGCTCTACAACAAGGTCGCCGGCATGACCGGCACCGCGATGACCGAGGCGGACGAGTTCTTCGAGATATATCAGCTCGACGTCGTCGAGATCCCGCCGAACCGCAAGAACGTCCGCATCGACTACTCGGACCTCGTCTACCGGACCGAGCGGGAGAAGTACAAGGCCATCGTCAACGAGATCGAGGAGATGTGGAAGACGCGGCGTCCGGTCCTCGTCGGCACGCGCTCGATCGAGAAGTCGGAGAAGCTCGCCGCCATGCTGCGCGGCAAGGGCATCCCGCACCAGGTCTTGAACGCGAAGCACCACGAGATGGAGTCGCAGATCATCGCGCAGGCCGGCAAGTCCGGCACCGTCACGATCGCCACCAACATGGCCGGCCGCGGCACCGACATCATCCTCGGCGGCAGCCCGCCCGACCTGGAGGATCAGAAGAAGGTCGTCGAGCTCGGCGGCCTCCACGTCCTCGGCACCGAGCGGCACGAGGCGCGGCGCATCGACAACCAGCTCCGCGGCCGCTGCGGCCGCCAGGGGGACCCCGGCTCCTCGCGCTTCTACATCGCTCTGGACGACGAGCTGATGCGCCTTTTCGGCTCCGAGCGCATCTCCATGATCATGGAGAAGCTCGGCATGCAGGAGGACGAGGTCATCGAGTCCGGCCTCGTCTCGAGCCAGATCGCGGGCGCGCAGCGGCGCGTCGAGACCCACAACTTCGACATCCGCAAGCACCTCCTCGATTTCGACAAGGTCTTGAACAAGCAGCGCGAGGTCATCTACGGCCTGCGCAACGAGATCCTGGACGGCGCCGACGTCCGCAACAAGGTCATCCCGATGTTCGAGGAGGAGATCGAGGAGAAGCTGGACCTGTGGGCGCCCGCGGGCAAGTATCAGGAAGAGTGGGACATCCCGAGCCTGTCCGCCTACCTCGAGCGCACCTACGGCATCCAGTGGGCGCCGACGCCGGAGGAAGTGCGGCGGCTCGACCACGAGCGCCTGCAGCTCGAGCTCATCGACCAGGTGAAGGAGCTCTACGCCAAGCGCCCCGAGGAGTTCACCGGCCACGATTTCGTCGAGGTGGAGAAGTGGGTGCTCCTCCAGATGATCGACACCGCGTGGAAAAACCACCTCTACGACCTCGACCACCTGAAGAAGGCGATCAACCTCCGCGCCTACGCGCAGAAGGACCCGGTCGTCGAGTACCAGAAGGACTCCTTCGGCCTCTTCCAGACCATGCTCGGCCGCGTGCGCGAGCAGACCGTCGAGCACCTCTTCAAGATCCAGGCGCCGCGCCGGCCCGCCGCGCCTCCGCCCATGACCGAGATCGGTCCCGGCGAGTTCGGCGACGGGATGACGGAGCAGGCGCCGCCGCCCGACGCGCCGAAGCCGTCCGCGCACAAGTCCCCGCTGCACACCAACGGCGACGAGACCAAGGGCCCGAAGGACCTCACCAAGATCAAGCGCAACGACCCCTGCTTCTGCGGCAGCGGGAAAAAATACAAGAAGTGTCACGGCTCCTGAAGACGGGAATCGGAAGACGGGAAACGGGAATCGAATCGGCGCGGATCCTCATGGACCGCGCCGTCGTCTTATCATGAAGCCCCTTTTCCGTTTGCCGTTTTCCGTCTCCCGCGTCCCGATCGTCCTGGGCGCGTGCGCGTTGGCCGTGACGGTGCCGCGGGTCGGGCTTTGTCCGCTCGGATGGGCCGCGCTCTCGCCTTTCATCGCGGCGGCGCTCAGGGCGAAGGGCCGGCGCGAGGCGCTCAAGCTCGGGGCGCTCTACGGCGTGGTCCTCTACTCCGTCGTCTACTTCTGGGTGTACAGCACGTGCCGGTTCGCGGAACTCTCCCCGCTCGTGGGGGCGCTCGCGCTGCTGTCGATGAGCCTGACGCTGTCCTTGAACTGGACGCTCGCGGCGCTCGGCATACAGCGGCTGCGCGACCGGGTCCCCGTCGAGCTTCGGCCCGCGGCGATCGCGGCGTTGGCGGCGGGGATCGAGCTGCTGTGGGCGAAGACGCTGCCCGAGATGGGCATCTTCTCGATCGCGTACTCGCAGTGGCGCTTCCTCTCGTGGCTGCAGCCGATCTCGGTCACGGGCACGGTCGGGCTTACGTTCCTCGTCGTGCTGGTCAACGCCTCGGTGGCCGAGTGGGTCGTCGCCGAGGGCGCGCGCCGGGCGGCGGCGCTGCGCCGGCTCGCCTGGCCCGCCGCGCTCGCCGGCGCCTGGTGGGCGTGCGGCGCGTGGATGCTCCACGGGGCTCCGACACCGGGCTTTTGGAAGACCGCCGATCCGTTGACGCCGGACCCCGTCCGGAAGATCGCGATCGTCCAGCCGAACGTCGATCAATACGCGAAGTGGAACCCGGGGCGCGCTGCGGAGATCCGCGCGAACATCTCCGAGCTGACGGAGCGCGCGCTCTCGCTCGGGCCCGACCTGATCCTCTGGCCCGAGTCCTCGGTGCCGGGCTGGCTCGATGAGCCCGCAAACTGGGATTGGGTCTTCAAATCGTTCAAAGGTCCTCGCCCGCACTTCATCATCGGCGCGGTGACGCGCGACGGACGGTTCGCGCACAACTCCGCCGTCTCGATCGCCCCGGACGCCAAGGCGGCGGGGCTCTACCATAAGCGCCGCCTCGTCCCGTTCGGCGAGTACGTCCCGCTTCGCTTTCTCGAGCGCTGGATCTCGATCCTCACGCAGATGGGAGACATGGACCCGGGCGCGGCGGACCAGAAGCTCTTCGAGACGCCGCTCGGAAAGGCGGGCGCCGGCGTCTGCTACGAGAGCGCGTTCCCGTATCTGGTCCGCGAGCCGTCCGCGGCGGGCGCACGCCTCATCGTCAACGTGACCAACGACGGCTGGTACAAGGACACGTGGGGGCCGTATCAGATCTTCTTCTTGAACCGGTATCGGGCGATCGAGAACCGGATCTACGTCGCGCGAGCCGCCAACACCGGCATCTCGGGCGGCTTCGACCCGTGGGGGCGGACGGTGGCGTATCAGGGCGTCATGACGCGGGCGCTCGTCGTGATGGAGGTGCCGGGCGATCCGATTCCGCGGAGGTCTCTCTATACGCGCGCGGGAGACTGGTTCGGGTGGCTGTGCGCCCTCGCCGCGGCGGCGGCGCTGCTCGCGCCCAAACGCCGCGGCGCTTAGAGCCCGCTGCCGGCCGCGAAGGCGTTCGGCACGCTCACCGGCAGGCGGCCTTGGGGCTTGAGCGACCCCAATATTGTCCGCGCCGCGGCCTCGAGGGCGTGCGGCGTCATCCCGTAAGCGCAGAGGATCGCGTCGGCGTCCGTGAAGAGCTGCGCGTCGTAGGGATTCATCAAGCTGATCACGACGGTCGGCTTCCGTAGGGCGAGCAGGCGCTGAAGCAGCGCCGCCTGCGCGGCCGTCGCCGATGGGGGACCGAATTGATAGCTGCCCAGCACGAGCACGTCCGCCTCGGCGGCGCGCCGCAGCGCTTCGTCGACGTCGGGCGCCTTCGGCAGATGCGCGACGATCATGGCGTCGAGGTCCGGCAGCCCCGCCTTCAGCAGCTCGGCGAAGTCCTTCGCCTCCTTCTCGAAGCGGGCGTGCCGCGGCAGGAACAAAAAGGGCTTGCGGCCGGGCTTGAGCGGGAGGACGGCGCCCTCGTTCTTAAGCAGCGTGAGCGACTCGCGCGCGATCTGCCGGGCGAGGGCCTCGCCTTCGGACGGGTCCGGCCCGGCGCCCGTCGCGGCCGAGATGCCGCGCTCTTTCTTCAACTTGAGGATGCGCGTGACCGCCGCCTGGAGCGTCTGGGTCGTGAGCTCGCCCGAACCCAGCGCCGCGACGAGCCGCGCGTGCACCGCGATCGGGTCCGCTTTTCCGAGGAGCAAGAGATCGTTGCCAGCGTTCAAGGCGAGCACCGCGGCGTCGGGCACGGTCATCGTCTTCGTGATCGCCCCCATGTCCATCGCGTCCGAGACGACGACCCCGTTGAAGCCCAGGTCCCGACGCAGGAGCCCCCGGATCGCGCCCTCGGACAAAGTCGCCGAAGTGTCCCGGCCCCAGAGCGAAGGCAAACCGATGTGCGCCGGCATCACCATCGGCGCTCCGGCTTCGATCGCCGCGCGGAAGGGGACGAGCTCCGTTTTCGCGAGGTCCTCGAGCGACTTCTCGATCGCCGGGAGATCGTGGTGCGAGTCGACGTGCGTGTCGCCGTGGCCGGGGAAGTGCTTGATCACCGGGAGGATGCCGCCGGCCAGATATCCCCGGATCGCGGCGCGCCCGAAGGCGGCCACCTGCGCCGGGTCCTCGCCGAAGGAGCGCACGCCGATGATGGGGTTCTGCGGGTTGCTGTTCACGTCGAGCGACGGCCCGAAGGTGATGTGGATCCCCAAGGCCGCGAGCTCGCGCGCGCTGAGCTCCGCCGCGCGCGCGGCGAGGGCGGGGTTGCGCGTCGCGCCGAGCGCCATGTTGCCGGGGAAGATAGTCGCGCCGAGAGTCCGCTGCGTGAACATCGCGCCGCCCTCGTGGTCGATCGAAAGGAAAAGGGGGATCTTCCGCGGCGACTCGGCCGCCATCGCCTGCACCTTCGCGGAGAACGCGCGAGCGCCGGCCGCGTCGAACTTGTCCCAGCGCAGCATCCCGCCGCCGATCTTTCCGGAGCGGAGAAGGGGGGCGAACGTGTCGGCGAGCTCGTCGTCGATCGCGACCATGAGCGTCTGGCCGATCAGCTCGTCGATCGAGAGGCTCGCCACCAAGGCGTCGAGCGGCTCGGACTGAGTCCGGGCGCCCCGCCGCGCGGCGACCCTGTCCGCCGCCGCACGGGCCGAAGTCCCGGCCGCGTGCGACGCCGCCTCCGCCGCCTCCCAACGCGCGGCCGCCCCGTCCGCGTGGACGGGCGACGACAAGAGCGCGGCGAGCAGCAGGAGCCAGGTCACTCTATATAGGAAAACAGGCCGCGTCCACGCGGGCGAGGACCTTCGGGCCGCGCGCGCGAGGGTGAAGGGCCCAGGCGGGAATGGGCCGTTAGACCGACGGCACGTCTTATGCGCCGGGCTGGGCCGGGGCTTCGGCAGCGGCGGTCTCGGCGACCGGGGTCACTTCCATAGGGGGTTCGACCGACGGGGCCTGCGGGGCGGCGGCCTGCGCCGGGCGCGCGGCCGCTTTCCGACGAGGCTTGGCGCGCTTCTTCGCCGCAGGCTTGGGCGCCGCGGCGGCCTTCGCCTTCTCCACCTGGGCGATCAGGAGCTCGAGCGCTTCCTTCGTCGATTCGGCGACCCTGCGCGCGCGCTTGGCCGCCTTCTTCGCGATCTTCGCCGCGCGCTTGGCGTGCTTGAAGCGAGCCTTCGCGTCCTTGGCGGCGTTCTTCGCGGTCTTCGCCGTGCGCTCGGCGTCCTGCGACTTGGCGGCCGCGATCTCGGACTTGGCGCGGGCTTGCTTGGCGGCTTCCTGCAACCTGGGGGTGGTCATGGCGGTTCTCCTGATGCGGGTAGTGTAGCTTACTCCTCTAGGCCGGAGAAGTGCCGTCGAGGAACCGCGGCCTTGAGCCCATCGGCCCAGAATCCCGACGACGAAGAAATGATATAAAGCGCGAGTCCGATGATCCGAGCGGCTTCACTTCTCGCACTCTTGACGGCCGCAGCTCCGCCCTGCGCCGCCGCGCCCAAGGCGCCCGCCCCCGCGTCCGCGCCGGACCGCGTCACGGTCGGCGCCTTCCTCAACGACATCCAGAACCTGGACATCAAGACGCACAGCTACGCGGCGGACCTCTACCTCTGGTTCCGGTGGAAGAACCCGAAGATCAACCCGGCCGCGACGGCCGAGTTCATGAACGCCTATGAGCTGTGGGGCCACGAGGCGCGGCCGGCGTACGAAAAGCCGATCAAGCGCGGCGACGAGCTCTATCAAGTCGTGCATTACCAGGGCCGCTTCGCCGCGAAGCTCGACCTCGAGCGCTACCCCTTCGACAAGCAGAAGCTGTTCATCGAAGTCGAGGACGCGCAGCAGGAGCGGCAGAGCATCGAATACGTGCTCGACGCCGACGGGTTCACGGTCAACCCGAACCTCCGGCTGCCCGGCTTCATCATCAAAAATCCCACGCTGACGATCCGCGACAACGCCTACCCGACGCGCTTCGGGGACACCGCGCTGCAGACGCCGAGCGTGTTCTCGCGCCTGCGCCTGGAGATTCCGGTCGAGCGGCCCGCGCTGACGTACAGCGTGAAGCTGTTCTTGCCCGTGATGTGTGTCGTCCTCTGCGCGTCGCTGATGCTCCTCTTCGATCCGAAATGGGTCGACGCGCGCGTCGGGATCGGGATCACCGCGCTGCTGACGATCGTCGCGCTCCAGATCACCTTCAACAATGATCTCCCGCAGGTCGACTATCTCGTGCTCATGGACAAGGTCTATCTCACCGGATACCTGTTCGTGATCGCCGGCCTCGCGGTCGTCCTCAAGACGACTCAAGTCGTCGACACCGGCCGCGGCGCCGCCGCCGCCCGCTGGGAGCACCGCGCGCTGGGCCTCCTCCTCGCCGCCTTCCTGGCCGCCCTTCTCCTGCTCCTAATCCTCTAAATACTCAACACCGTTGAGTATCACGTCTGGTGCCTGTCGTTGACTGTCAAGTATTCTCAAATCCAGATCCAACAATTTCCAGCCAAATTCACCGGTGCCAGTCGTTGACTGTCGAGTTTCCCGTCGGGACCGGAGCATAGTCAACGACAGGCACCAGGGTCACAGGCACCAGGGACACGGGTGTCGCCGCCTTGCGGGTGCGCTTCGTCGGGGGTATACTCATGAGATGAACCGGTGGCGGGCGGTACTGCTGTGCGGCGCGTTCGCGGCGGCCGGATGCGGGGTGAAGAGCGCCTCCTCCTTCGAGACGCTCACGCTGCCGACGGCGAGCGGGGCGAAGACGGTCGCGCTCGGGCAGTGCCCGACTCCCAAGTGCCTGACCGTGTTCGTCGCGCCGTGGTGCGGGTACTGCCGCGCCGCGAGCCCGATGATCCGCGCGCTTCGGGAGCATCTCGCCAAGCGCAACGTGACCACGCGCATCGTCGTCGGCATGGACCGCGAGGACTCGGTCCGCGGCTACGCCGCCGAGTTCGGCCCGGACACGCTGATCGATCCCAAGGGCTCCATCCATCTCAGCGGCGTGCCGCATTTCTTCGCCTCCTCCGCGGACGGCAAGGTTTTCAAGGACGTCGCCGGCGCCCCGCGCGCGCCCGAGGAACTCTCCGAGGCGTTCCTCGAAGCGGTCGCGGGACACCTGGGCGTCTAGGTCCTCCCGCGAACCGTGACATCACCGATATTGTTTCCGCAACATCATAAATCTACAATTCTATTGATGCGGCCAATTCTTTTTGCGGCCTTGCTCTTCGCCTCCGCCCCGGGTTTCGCCCAGGTCTCGGCTCCGTTCGCCGGCGCTTCGTCCACCGGCGTCGCGGTGTCGACCGGCGGCTTGCGCGCGGGCCCGAGCATGGCCTACGACCCGCAGATCGTGACGACGCTGCTCGATCTCCTGGCCGCGAAAGACCGCACGCGCCCCTCGAGCGACGACTTCGTCAAGAGCTCGCTCAAAGACCTGATCATCCTCGGCACGCCCGAAGGCTTCCATCTGCGCAACCGCTATCTGTACCTCGGCATGTCGCTGTCGGAGGCGCTCTCCTACACCGACGACCCGCGGCTCAAGGATCAGCTCATCGAGCTCGCCCGCTGGGAGCGAAATCACGAGATCCGCGCCCTCGCGCTGATCGCCCTCTCGACAAGGCGCGAGCCGCAGCACCTGCCGATCTTCCGCGAGGCCCTGATCAACATCGACCCCGAGATCCGCTTCGCCGGCCTCGAAGCGCTCGAGACCTGGAACCTCCCCGGCGCCAAGGAGGAGTTCGCCCGGGCGATCAAGCAGGACCGCACCTCGATCATCCGCGTCTACGCGGGCCAGGCGCTCGCGCGCCGCGGCGACGTCGAGGGCCTCGAGACGCTGCGCAGGGAGCTCGTCAGCGGCGACTGGCTCTCGCGCGCTATGGCGGCGAAGTATCTCGGCGACCTCGGCACCGGCGCCGACTACGACCGCATGCTCGAGAGGATCGGCTCGGAGCAGACGAACGATTTCGTGCTCGCCGAGTCGGCCATCGCGGCGCTGAAGCTCTTCCCGAAGAAGACCGCCGAGGACAACGGGACGCCGGCGCCTCCGCCCCCGACGCAGATCGAGCCCCCGCCTCCGGTGGGCGGCGGCCCCGCGGCCGGGCTCTTCGCCGAGCTCGACCCCCTCGTCATCACCGCGCCCCGCCTCGGCATCCCGGCGACGCTCCTCATCGACAATCGCGTCAACGCCGCGCTGACGAACTTGCTCGACAACAAAGCCAACGCGCGCCCCAAGCCCGAGGACTTGACCGACCCGGCCGTCATCGCGCTCAACTCCCTATCCAGCCCGATGGGATTTAAGCTCAAGACCCGCTACACCGAGCTCGGCTTTCTTCTCACCGAAGGCTTGGCCGGCACCGCCGACTTGATCCTCCGCGACCGCATCATCCGCGTCGCGCAGCAGGGAACGAACCCGCAGGTGCGCGCCTCGGCGCTCGTCGCCGTCGCCTACAACAAGGGGCCGGGCGACCGCGGCATCTTCCAGGAGGCGCTGCTCAGCCAAGATTTGACCGTCCGCTTCGGCGCGATGGAAGCGCTGATCATCTGGGACCGGGCCGATGCGCTCAACGACATCGGCACCGTCGCGCGCATCGACCAATCCCTGCCGGCGCAGGTCTACGCCGCGGGCATCCTCCTGCGCAACGGCAACGGAATGGGCCGCGACATGCTCATTCGCCTCGCCGACAACCAGGACTGGCTCGCCCGCGCGATGTCGTACCGCTACCTCGGCGAGCTCGGCGTCGCCGACGACTACGACCGGATCATGTTCAACATGAGCTCCGAGAAGAATCTCTTCGTGCAGTCCGAGATGTGCGGCGCGCTGCTGCGGCTGTTCGCCCGCGGGGCTAAGAGGGATCGATGACGTTGGAGCTGATCAAGGGACTGGCCCTCACCGGCGGCGACTGGGTGATCTGGATGCTGCTCGCGAGCTCGGTCTTGGCGCTAGCCGTGATCATCGAGCGCGGCATCCTGCTCAAGCGCGAGAAAGTCGCGCTCGAGCAGCTGCGGGAGCGCATCGGCGACAAGATCGCGAGCGCCGACCTGGGGGTCCTCGGCAAGGAGGCGGCGAAGGTGCAGGGCTTGGCGGCCCGCGTCCTGTCGGCCGGCATCGTGCAGGCGTCGCACGGCGCGGCCGTCGCGGAGGAGTACATGGCGGCGGCGGGACTCGAAGAACGCCAGGCGATCGAGCGGCGCGTCATGATCCTCGGCACGCTCGGCAACAACGCCCCCTTCATCGGCCTCTTCGGCACGGTGCTCGGCGTCATCAAGGCCTTCCGCGACCTCGCCATGGCGAGCACCGAGGGGCCCGAGGCCGTGATGCGCGGACTCTCCGAAGCCTTGATCGCCACCGCGGTCGGCCTCTTCGTCGCCATCCCCTGCGTCATCGCCTTCAACTTCTTTCAAAAACGGATCAAAGACCTGCTGTCCGGTGTCGAAACGATGAACCGTCTGCTGCTCGCACGACTCAAGACGAAGTAGCGCCTTCTATGGCCGGCATACAAGGGGACCCGCAGGACGCGATCACCGGGATCAACGTCACGCCGCTCGTCGACGTGATGCTGGTGCTGCTCATCATCTTCATGGCGACCGCGCCCATGCTGCAGCGGCGCGCGCTCCACGTGCAGATCCCGAAGGCCCAGCGCTCCGAGCGCGTCGCGACCGAGACGACCCGCGTCGAGTTCGCGGCGAACGGGGAACTCCAGTTGGACGGGAAGACCCTCACGCGCGCCGACCTGATCCACGAGCTCGGCGTCATCGTCTCCCGCCAGCCGGCCGCGCACGTGGCGGTCGCCGCCGACAAGAAGATCCCCTACGGCGAGATCGTCGCGCTCTTGGACGAGATCCGCGGCGCGGGCGTCCAGCGCGTCGGCCTCGAGGTCCAACGCCGATGAGGAAAGCGCTCGAGTGGGCTCGGCAGAATCTTTTTGAAGCGTGCATCGCCGCGTCGCTCATTCTGCACGGCGCCGCGTGGGGCGTCGCCTGGGCGCTGACCTTGCCCGGGAAGTTGGCCCCGATCCAAGTGATGGAGGTCGATCTCAACACTCCCTTTCGTCCCCGCCGCCCCGACGACACGCGCGCGCCCGGCGCCGCGAAGGGCGCGCCCGCCAAGGCGCTCAAGCCGACGCCGGGCGTGAGCGGCCCCGTGCCGGAGACCACGACGAAGCCGGCGGCGCCCGTCATCGCGCCGCCCGTGACCCCGCAGCCCGTCGAAAAGCCCTGGGTGCTGCCGACGCCGGAGACGAAGCAAATCGAGAAGCCCACCTTGGGCGCCCCGGAGACGCCTCCGCCGCAAGTGGGCGCCGCGCCCGGCGGCACGGGCCCGGGCGGCGAGGGCGGACGCGGCGGCTCGGGCGGGGGGACCGGCACCGGAGAGGCGATCGTCAACCGCCCTCCGCGGCTCATCAACCGCGACGAAGTGCGCACCTTGCTCCGTCGCAACTATCCCGACTCGGAGCGCCGGCTCGGGCGCGAGGGCACGACGTCCGTCGCCATCGAGATCGGCACGGACGGCACGGTGCGGGCGGTCGAGCTCCTGCAGTCCTCCGGCTCGAGCGATTTCGACGACGCGGCGCTGAAGGTAGCGCGCCGGATGCTGTTCGAGCCCGCGCTGGTGAGTTCGGTGCCGACGCAGGTGAAGGTGCGCCAGTCTGTCGTCTTCCGCATCGGCGACTGATGCGCTTCATCTTCTCCCCGAAGTATTCGACCGGCACCCGCGGCAACGAGTTCCCCGACAAGAAGTTCAAGCTCACCGCCGACCTGCTCATAAAGGAAGGCGTCGCGAGCCCCTGCGACTTCGAGGAGCCCGACCCGCCCGAGACGAAGGACCTCCTCCTCGCCCACTGCGTCGACTGGGTCGAGCGCGCGATGGCGGCGAAGCTCACGCCCGCCGAGATGAAGCGCCTCCAGCTCCCGTGGACGAAGAAGCTCGCCCAAGCGCACGCTCTCGCCGTCACCGGGACGACGCTCGCCTGCGGCGACGCGATGGACCACGGCGTCGGCCTGCACGTCGGCGGCGGCGCGCACCACGCGTTCCCGGGCCACGGGGAAGGATTTTGCGCCTTCAACGACATCGCCTGCGCGATCCTGCGCCTGCGATTTGAAGGCGCCATCGAACGCGCGGCCGTCGTCGACTTGGACGTCCATCAAGGCAACGGCACCAACGCGATCTTCGCGGGCGACAAGACCGTCCTCACCTTCTCGATGCACCAAAAGAACCTCTACCCCGAGCACAAGTTCCCCGGCACGATCGACATCGAGCTCAAAGCCGGCACGCGCGACAAAGAATACCTGCGCCTCCTCGCCGAGCGCCTTCCCGACGCCCTCGACTCGCACCGCCCCGACCTCGTCGTCTACCAAGCCGGCGTCGACCCATGGGAAAACGACGAGCGCGGCGGACTGAAGTTGACCGCCGAGGGCTTAGGCCTCCGCGACGCCTTCGTCTTCGAGGCGTGCGCCGCCCGCAGCATCCCCGTCGCCGTCACGCTCGGCGGCGGCTACTGCAAAGACGTCCGCAAGACCGCCGCCCTGCATGTCCAGACGCTCGCGCTCGCTGCCGCCTGATAGGCCCAGGGCCCTTGACAAATCCAGGGGACCTGCTATACTTGTCTTAGTCACGGTGCGATCGAGGCGGCGACGCCTCACTCCAACGTGATTTTTTTGTCGGCGAAAGCCATGACCAAACATAGACTCACTCAACTAGACTCACGACGCGGATCGGCATTACTGCCGGCCGCGTGGGCGGTCTGCTGCACCCCCGTATCGTTTACGCGGGAAGGTAACAGCATACCGTCGAGCATGGGAGAGTTCATGTAGCAACGCTCTGGAGAGACGCACAAGAACCCCATGCTCCGGAGAAGAGCATGGGGTTCTTGCTTTAAGGGCCTCCGTGGTGCAACAGACAGCATGCCGCGCTTCGAACGCGGAGATTGGGGGTGCAAATCCCTCCGGAGGCTTGAGACGGGCCCGTGGTGTAACGGCAACACGCCGGCCTTATACGCCGGATAACACGCGCTCCTGATTAGAGCGTCGATGGGGGTTCGAATCCCTCCGGGCCTAGTGATGGTGACCATGGTGTAGCGGCTGCACGAAAGGATGTGGCCCTTTAGGTGCCGGTTCGACTCCGGCTGGTCACACATAGAAGGAAGACGGAGAGCAAGAAGGGCCCTGTCGCGCTATTGCGCGACAGGGCGTCGCGAGCGGAGGACGGCTCGCGCGACGCCGCGGCAAGTCGGGACCGTAGCTCAACGGTAGAGCAGCCGCCTTTTAAGCGGAAGGTTGCGGGTTCGAGCCCCGCCGGTCCCACCAGGTTGTTCTTTGACATCGGCGGCCGCGAGACGGCCGCCAAGAAGCGACGGCTCGGGAGAATCTTCCCGATGCCGCCGCTTGGTTGCCGGGTCGGCTAATAGTAGGCCGCCGCCCTTTGAAAGCGGCTGTGCAGGTGCGATTCCTGCCCCGGCAACCCCTAACCATTCCCGGGTCATCCAGCGGTAGGATGCGGCGCTCTGAACGCCGTCACGGTGGTTCAATCCCATCCCCGGGAGCCAAGCCGGTCGAGGGAGCCAGAGAACCCAGCGGTCTGTAAAACCGCGGCGCTCGAGCGCACGCCAGGGCCAGCACCTGGGACCGGCAATTTCGGTGGAAGGCAGGCGAATACGGGTTCGTCGCGCCGGTTTGCTAAACCGGTCCGGTGAAAACCGGTGGGAGTTCGAGTCTCCCGCCTTCCGCCATCCGGAGAGGATCCAAAGGCAGCGCGCCGCCGCGACCGTGACTAGTGGCGGCGGCGCCCTGCCAAGCCCGCCGCGTCAGCGGCTAGCGGATTAGGCGCCCGCCCTCTCCTC
Source organism: Elusimicrobiota bacterium (assembly GCA_016194745.1). GTDB lineage: Bacteria > Elusimicrobiota > Elusimicrobia > UBA1565 > JACRDR01 > JACQBA01. The sequence continues at coordinate 34,981 of JACQBA010000011.1, read as the reverse complement.
CTTTTTGAAGCTGGTAGGGGTCCGAATGGACGAGGAGCTCCGCTCGAAACGGAGTAAGCGCCGCCGGCGCCTGGAGGTTCGATTCCTCTCCCTACCGCCAATAGGGCGCTCGGTTAATCGGCAAACCGGCGGTCTCCAAAACCGCGACTGTAGGTTCGACTCCTACGCGCCCTGCCACGGCACGATACCCGAGTCAGCTCAGGGAGCGGTCCGCAAAACCGCGCACGCCGGTGCAACTCCGGCTCGTGCCTCCACTCTCGCTCCGGTAGCCCAACGCAGAGGCGGCCCGCTTAAGACGGGCACAGTGAAGGTTCGAGTCCTTCCCGGAGCAACGGCCTCGTGGCGCAAGCGACAGCGCGGGACGCTTCTAACGTCCGGGTCCGGGTTCAAGTCCCGGCGAGGCCTCCAAGTTTGTCGGGGCTGTGGTGAAACGAGAATCACAGGACGCTCGCATCGTCCAGTTCCGGGGGCGGTTCCCGGCAGCTCCATAATAAGTTGTGGGATGGCCGAATCGGAGAGGCGCCGGGCCGTTAACCCGGAACATGCAGGTTCGAGTCCTGCTCCCACAGATTTCATACGGGAAGCCGCGACTACGCGGCGCCTTCGGGCGCTGAGGAAAGTCCGGGCTGTCGGCGTCGCGCGCTCAGACGTGCGATGCAAGGGTTGGAGGTAACGCCTCCCGTCCGCAAGGATAGCGGTGCGAACAGAGACGAGCCGGCCGTCCCGGAAGCGCGGGACGACGCGGGTGAAACGGCCAAATCCGGACCCGGCAGCAAGGGGGAGACTCCCCGCTAGAGCCAGAGGGCGACCTCGGGCCCAGAGAAATGTAGCCGTAGAAACAAGACCCGGCTTACGAGCTTCCCGCTCATTTCGTGCCCTGGTGGCGTAATGGTAGCGCGTCTCTCTCACAAGGAGAAGGCCACTGTTCGATTCAGTGCCGGGGCAAGTCTGGGTTACGCGTTACGGGAGCGCGCTCCCTTCGGGAGGGAGAGGCGGAGGTTCGACTCCTCCAACCCAGAAAAGTTTTTGCGGGATTGGTGTAATCGGCAGCACCCCTGGCCTCCAACCAGGAAGCGCCGGATCGTCTCCGGCATCCCGCTCGTCGCCGGCGTAGCCCAACGGCAGAGGCGCCGCGCTCAGAACGCGGTCAGTGTGGGTTCAAATCCTACCGCCGGCACCAACAGCGGGGTACGGTTCTGGAGAACCGGGGAGTCTCATAAGCTCCGACAGGCAGGTTCGATCCCTGCCCCCGCTACCAATTTGGACCCCGTTCGTCTAAACGCAGGACGTCCCGTTTTCGGCGGGAAGATGCGGTGGCGGGATCCGCACGGGGTAAGAAGGCCTCTTCGTCTAACGGCAGGACACCCGTCTCTCGATCGGGAAACAGCGGATCGTCACCGCTAGAGGCCGCTCGCCGCCATAGCTCAAAGGGAGAGCCATCGTCTCGTAAACGATAGACCCCGGCTCGATACCGGGTGGCGGCTTTTACCCGTTCTTATCACTCCGGCAATCGCCCCGTAACGGGCGGAGGCCATCCTTTCGGCATGGGTGCTCGACGCGCGTTCCGGCTGACGATCGCGGCAAGGGGCATCCTCGTGTTCGTATTCGCCGGACTGCTGATTACGGCCATGTGCGCCTTGTGCTTTGACGCCAGGATCAGTAGGAGCGCCTTGCACGTCAAAGAGTCCTGCCTCCCGTGGCTGCAAGAACAGTTCCGCTCCTCTCTGGATAAGATTCCGAATGAGCCTCTCAGAGCATATGCGCCTCCGAGTCCGCGGGAGATCGCCGACTCCGGGGCCTGCGCCCTCGCGCCGAGGAGCGCGCTCCTGATCGCATACTACGAGGAGTCCGTGATCTCCAGGACGCTCGTCGTCGCGATCCTCTCGGCGATAGCGCTGGCCGTCCTGCTCGACCCCGGGTGGCGCGCCGCGGGTGCCATGCGCAACTCCGGCTGATTTTTTCATGAGTCCACGGGAATATTAGTATTCTTCCCGACTCATGAAAAAAAGAACGCGGTTGGCCGCGCTCGCTCCCGCCTTCGCAGCATGATCAGGGGATACGGTCAGGTATACGGGCCGTTCCATAGAACAGGGACTGGTCCGACTTCTTGACTTCGAAAACCTTGGGGGCTATCTTCAAAGCGGATGCTCCTAAAGAACACTTCCAGCAAGGCAAGCCGGTGGAACGGGATCATCATCGCCCTGCTGTTCATTCCATGCGCTTGCTCTCATCCGCAAATCAAGAAACGTGCCGCCAGCAAATTATGAGGAGATTCAATGGAAACCACGCCCCTGCATGAGGCAGCAAAAAGCGGGGACCGCGCTCTTGTAGAGCAGCTGCTTGCCTCTGGTGCCAGCTTGGAAACGACCGATTATCTCGGCTACACGCCTCTTCACCTTGCAATTTCTAGCGAAATGACGGACGCGGCGTTCATCAAGTTCTTGCTAGATAAGGGGGCGAATTTTCGACAACCTACCAAGGTTCCGTTTCCAGATGGTGAAGGATATATGCATCACGGGCTTTCGCGCGCCATCGGCACTCTCGATCTTGAAAAGGTTCAGGTCTTTCTCGACGCTGGAGCGAATCTGAATTACATCCGGCCAGGCGGCTATGATGCCCTAATCGATGCGGCCTATAACGAAGGCCGCGGCCGAGAGAATGATGCTCGCTTTGTGCCAATGATCGACTTTCTATTGAAAAACGGGATTCCGGTTACAGGTAAGACGGAAAAGGGAATGACCGCTCTGATGATACTGTCGGATAGGCTGCGACTGGACGCCGTCCAGCAACTGATCCGTGCCGGTGCAGATGAGTCGCAATTAAAGTGGACTCCGCTTCATAAGGCTGTTCTTCAGGGTAGCGTGAAAGACGTCCTGGCGCGACTTGAGGCCGGCGACGCGCTTGATCCAAAAGATCACGCAGGACGCACTCCCCTGATCATGGCCATCACGATCGAGGACCTGGAGAAAACGAAGATTCTTTGGAAACGTGGAGCTGATCGAAACGTGGAGTACCGAGGCTCAAATGTGCTTCAACTTGCGATCCATAACGAAAACACAAGAATTCTCGAATGGCTCATCGCCAATGGAGCAACTGTCAACTCGAGCGACGACTTGGGCTTTTCGCCGTTACGGACCGCCATTTTGTACAAGAAGCCCGAAGCCTTGAAGGTTCTTCTAGCTGCTGGGGCGGACGTTCATCAGGCGGGTCCTCACGGGGGAAATGCGCTTAACGACGCGGATGAACTAGAGATTATTAAGCTGCTCCTTGCGGCGGGCGCAGACACGAATGATCTCTCGCACGGCGGCCGTAGAGCTTTGATGGGGCTTCCCGCGAAAAATGAATTTGAACTATTGACTGCGACTCCCAGAGAATTCGAAAGAGCGAAGACACCGCGCGAAGGACAAAGTAACCCCGAAGAAGCTCATGAGCCGTTTTGGATCGGAATGATCAAGTCGGGAATATCTGCTTACGGCGGAAAGTCCAAGTATGGCGACAAAAAGACGGCGCCGGTTTGGACGGCCGATCGTTTCGGGCAATCGCTGACCTTTCTGCCCGACGGCCGCATCGTCCTGATCGCCGGCGAGCACGAGGACTATTGCATGCCGGACTTTCATATCTATAACGATGTCATCGTGGCCGAGCCTGGGGGCAAATTCCGTATTTTTCTCTACCCGGAGAAGGATTTCCCATCCACCGATTTTCACAGCGCCACTCTTGTCGACGATCAGATCTACATCATTGGAAGTCTGGGCTATCAAGGTTGTCGTATCGAAGGCACGACGCCAGTCTTTCGGCTCGACACTAAGACCATGAAGATTTCAGCAGTACAAACTACGGGAGATCGTCCTGGTTGGATCTCCGAACACCGCGCGACACTGAGGGGAACGAAAATCGAAATTGTGGGAGGAAATGTCCACGCAAAGTTGAAGTTGGATGAGAATCTCTCCTCTTTCGTTCTCGACCTGAAAACGATGGTCTGGGCAAAAATTCCATAGCCGCCCGTTGACTATTCCGCGTTCTGCCGCTACCCTACGGATTAGGACGCAGGAGTCCCCGACAATCATGCCCAACCACCGCCCGCTCGGCCGCGCCGGATTTACCATCCTCGAAGTCCTGATCGTCGTCTTCATCATCGGCATGATGGCGTTCTTCGCCGTGCCGAAGTACATGAAGTCCAGCGAGAACAGCAAGGCCGACGCCGCGCGCAGCCTCCTCTCCACCGTGGCCGCGTCGAACCGGAGCTATTATCAGGACCACCAGCGCTACACGTCCGGAAATCTTACAAGTGCTTGCAGAACCGCGACCTGCAACGTCGGCTCCGGCGGCGGTTTCGACTCGGTCTGCAACCTCATCGCCTGCAAGTACCTCCCGTACCAGAACTACGACGGCGGCCCGTGGGTGATCGGCACGTGCGATCCCGGATCGTCCACGACCTGCGGCGTGCAGGGATTCCTCGCGACCGCGCACCGGCGCGTCAAAAGCGAAGGCCCGAACGGGACGAACGGCGAGCCCTTCGCGCATTGGTCCTACCGCGTCGACGCGTCGGGGAGGATGACGGGCTCCCCGGACAACCTGAGCGGTCCGCCCCAGCCCGAGTAGGCGGCTCCCGTCGATAGTTAGGTAGAATACCGGGGTGAGCGACCCCATTTTCAAAGAAACGGGCGACCGCATCGCCGCGGCCGCCGCCCAAGTCGAGCGCATGGGCAAGATCCTCGACATCGGCGCCAAGCGCAAGGAAGTGACGAAGCGCGAGGAGGAAGCGGCCGATCCCGCGTTCTGGGCGGACTCCGCCAAGGCGAAGGCCAAGTCGAAGGAACTCAATACGCTCAAGAAGATCGTCACGGACTACGACAAGGCGAAGCAGGGCGCGGAGGACCTGGGCGTCCACCTCGAGCTCGCCGAGGCCGAGAACAGCGTCGCCGAGATAAAGGAAATCCAGGCCGGGCTCGCCAAGCTCGAGAAGGCCGTCGCCGAGATGGACACCCGCGTCAAGCTGTCGAACACGTTCGACGACGACGACGCGATCTTCAGCCTGCACGCGGGCGCGGGCGGCACCGAGGCTTGCGATTGGGCGGACATGCTCTACCGCATGTACAAGCGCTGGGCCGAGCAGAAGGGATATGAGTTCGTGATCACGGATTTCCTCAACGGCGAAGGCGCGGGCATCAAGAGCATCACCGCCTTCATCCGCGGCCCGTACGCGTACGGGCACTTGAAAAGCGAGGTGGGCGTGCATCGCCTCGTGCGCATCTCGCCCTTCGACGCGAACAAGCGCCGGCATACCTCCTTCGCCTCCTGCGACGTATTGCCCGACATCGAGGAGGAGATCGACATCCAAGTCCCGGATTCCGACGTCGAGCTCTCGACCTTCCGGGCGGGCGGCCACGGCGGGCAGAACGTGAACAAGGTCGAGACCGCGGTGCGGCTCAAGCACATCCCCTCCGGCCTCGTCGTCGGGTGCCAGACGGAGCGCTCCCAGCTCCAGAACCGCATCAACGCGATGAAGATGCTCAAGGCCAAGCTCTACCAGATCGAGCTCGACAAGAAGCGCTCCGCGATGGAAAAGCACTACGACGAGAAAGGCGACATCGCCTGGGGCCACCAAATCCGCAGCTACGTCTTCATGCCCTACCAGATGGTGAAGGACTTGCGCACCGGCCATGAGACGTCGCAGATCAACACCGTGATGGACGGCGAGCTCGACCCCTTCATGCACTCCTACCTGGATTGGCTCGCCGCCGGCCGTCCGCCTCGGAACAAGACCGCCAACGACGAGTAGCGATCCGTCGTCACAGCCGTCCAATAGACGTCACGCGGCCACAATCCAGTTATCATGTGGAGCCTGTTACACTGGAGTGAATGATCCTGGGCGCGTTGTGCGCAATCCTGGGCGCCGCCGGCGCCGCCGGCGCGGCTCCCGTGCCGAAGGAGTGGGCCGGCAAGCGCATCGCCTCCATCACGATCCGCGCCTACAACGTCTTCGAGCGCGAGGAAGCGAAGGACCCCAAGCCCCTCTACTGGATCGCCGACCGCATCCACAAGACCACGCGTCCGTGGGTGATCCGCCAGGAGCTCCTGTTTAAAGAAGGCGACCCGTTCAATCCCGACCTGATCGCGGAGACGGAGCGCAACATCCGCGACCTCCCGTACGTGCGCGCCGCGAGCATCACCGCCAAGATGAACAAGGCGTCGGAGATCGACATCGTCGTGCGCAGCTACGACGCGTGGAGCCTCAGCATCATCGCCGACTTCAGCCGCGCCGGGAGCCAGAACAAGGGAAAGCTCGGGATCGCCGACATGAACCTGATGGGCCAAGGCCTGTCCATGGGGCTCGAGCACCGGAGGTCGGGCGGCGCGCCGGGCTGGGCGTGGTCCGCGAAGGACGCGGCGCTTTGGGGCCGCAAGGTCGAGTATTCGCTCGCGGCGCGCAACGAGCCGGGCACGCGGAACTACTTCGCCGCGGTCGACCGCCCCTTCTTCGCCTCCTCGGTGCGCACCGCCTGGGGCGTCTCCGGCGGCTACACGGACACCTCCGCGTCGAGCTATCTCGGCGACGCGCTGCAGGGCTCGGCGAGGAAGCGGCAATCGGAGGCGGAGGCGCATTTCGGCGTGTCCTTGGCCACGTCGACCGCGCGGGTGCGCCGCGTCAAAGCCGGCATCCTCCACCGCAACGTCGACTACACCTTATCGGGTCCGAGCGATCTTCCGCCCGTCGAACGGCTCAACTTCCTCAGCCTGGCCGGCGATATTCAGGAATACAACTTCATCAAAGAGCTCCAGATCCAGAAATTCTCGCACGTGGAGGACATCAACCTCGGTTGGTCGCTCCAGCCGGAAGTCCACTGGTCGCCGCCCGTCGGCGCGCTGCGCAGCCAGGAGTCGCCCGTGATGCCGCGCGTGAATCTGAGCAAGGGACTCTATTGGGACGGCGGGCAGCTCCTGCTGCTTCGGACCGGCTACAACTCGACCTATGTGAGCGGCGGGCAAAGCGCGCAGGTGGGGACGATCGGCGCCGCGTACTACGGGCGCGGACTCCCGCACCAGACGGTGGCGATCCGCCTCGGCTACGATCACTCCTGGCGGCTCGACCGCGCCTCCTTCCTCCAGCTCGGCGAGGGGAACGGCCTGCGCGGCTACCGCCTCGACCAATTCGCCGGGACGCGCCGCGCGGTGATGCAAGTCGAGGACCGTTTCTACATCCGCAACGAGATCTTGAGCCTCTTCGACCTGGGGGCGGCCGTGTTCTTCGACACGGGCTACGCCTGGCCGCGCGGCGCGGGCATGCAGTTCTCCGACTTGAGGAGCAGCGTCGGCTTCGGCATCCGCGTGGCGCCCTCGCGCACCGCAAGCAACAGCCCCTGGCGCATCGACGTCGCGCGCGCGCTCAACGACAACGGGAGCCCCTCGCGCTGGTCGGTGTCGGTCCTGGGCGGGCAGTCCTTCTAAGGCGCGGGCAAAAACGCGGCGAAGGCGGCGGCGCTCCAGAGCTGGGCGGGATTGGCCTCGGCGTCGTCCCCGGAGCCCAGATTGAACGGCGAGGCCGCGGCTTTCCCTTTGGCGTCCAAGGCGAAGGCCCACAGCTCGAGCGACGCGGACGGCCCGGCGCGGCCGAAGGCGTCCGCCGCCGCGCCGGCCGCGGCCTGAAGCCGCGCCTCGATCGGCCCGTCGAAGCGCTCCGCCTGCGCGCGGGCGCCCACGATCATCGCGAGCTGCGGCCAGCCCCAGATCACGCTGCCGTGATAGGCGGCGCGCCCGAACAGCTCGAAGTCCTTCTCGCGGGCGCTGAAGGCCGCGTTCGCCGCCACCCCGCCGACCTCGGTTGCGAGCCCGAGCGGGTACGGGCGCTCCCAGACGGAGAGGATGCGGTCGATCCGCTCGGGCGTCGGCGCGCCGAGCAGGAGATCCAAGACGCCGTCGCTGTGCATCACCTCGATCGGACGTCCCTCCGTGTCGAGGCTGATCGCCTGAAATCGCACCGGGCCGATCTTGTCCAGCGGGCCGACGCGCGCCTCGAGCGACTTCTTGTCCTGGCCGGAGGCCTCGAGGAAGCGGGCGAGCCTCCGCGCGGCCTCCGCGCTCGAGAGCGACACCTCGAAGTGCTCGGCCGCGCGGGACCACTCCGCGGCGAGCATCGCGGGGTCCTCGGGCGTGATCTCTTTCATCCCGATCTTCGCGGCCTTCGCGGTCTCGGCCAAGAGCGCCAGCGCGCGCGGGAATAGGATCGCGTTGACGTTCGCGGAGTAGGGGCCGAACCCGTTGCCCTCGTTGGAGTCCCTCCAGTCGCCGTACAGCGGTTGGCGGAAGGAGACGAGACTCTTGGCCAGAGCGCGGCGCTCCTCGGGAGAGACGAGCTGGGTCCGCATGAGAAGCGCCCGGCGCGCCTTTGCGTAGGGCGCCGCGTCCGCCGCGACGCGGGCGAGGACCCGGCGCAGCAGCTCGCGATACGTCGCCCCCTGCGCGGATTTCGCGGCGAGTAGGGCCTCGCGCCGCTCGGCGGTCTCGGAGGCGATCCACGCGCGCGCGAGGATCGCGAGCAGCGGCTCTCCGTCGACCATCTTGTAGTCGAAGAACGGGGCGTCCAAGTTCTTGAGCGCCTCGCGGGCGGCCGCGGGCGTCGCCGTGAGCTTGAACGCCTCCTCCATGCGCCTCACCTCGGCCTGGCCGGCGACGTCCTCTTCGTGCGCGACCCGGCCCTCGGGCGAGACGCGGTCCAGCACCGAGCGCAGCGCCGACTCGCGCGCCTTGGGGCTGATCGCGTCCCACGTCAGCAGCGCGGACAAGATCGTGTCGCGCCCGAAGTAGGTCAAAAAGCGATGGCTCCCCGCGAGCCACTTCTCGCGGTAGACGAGAAAGCGGAAGCGGTCGATCGCGTCCTTCACGCGGGCGGCCGCCTTACCTTTATAAGCCGAGAGCGCGGCGGGGGATAGGAGCTCCTCGGGCGGCATCGGGGTGAGCGGCGTAAAATCGACGCCCGCCTGCACGCGCGCGGCGAGCGGCTTGCCGGAGCGGCTCTTGATCCGCCAGCCGCCCTCCGGGATAGCCTCGACCGCGACCGGCTCGCTAAACAGGAGCCCCGCCGCGTAGCGGTTCCTCCCGTCCAGCGTCGAGCGCGTAAATAGGATGCCGCTCGGAATGATCTCGGGCTTCGCCTCGATCCACTCGGAGGTTTTCAGCTCGAGCGCCTTGTCCAGTTCGCGCCGCATCTCGACGCGCTTGGCGTGGATCACCGCGTCGCGGATGACCCGGACGCTGTCGAGGATCGTCGAGGTGAGGACGATCTCGGCCCGATCCGCCTCGACGCGCGCCCAGCCGCCGCGGATGCCCTTCTCCTCCCACGGCCCCGACTCCGTCGCCGACCACCGCAGCCCGGCGTTCTCCGGCCGCGCCTTGTCGAAGGCGAAAAACACCCCAGAGTCCTCCGCCGGAAACGCGAAGAGTATCCGCGCATGCGGCGGCGGCGTCACCCGCACATGATACGCCGTCTCGTACGCCTGATAGAACGCGTTGAAATTCCCCGCCTCCCGCGCCTCAAACCTGAGCTCCTGCGCCCCCGCCGCCCCCGCAAAAAAGAGCGCCGCCGCCAATAATCTCATAAAAAGAATCGTAGCATTACATCCGGTGTCAGACGTAAAGTTAGTTAAGTTACTCGCTCGCTCGGCCGAGTGTCTTGCGAGTTTCTTAACTAACTTTACGTCTGACACCGGATCTCTGGATTTGTACCACTCCGTTCCCTCGGTTCCTTCCGTTCCGCCGTCCTCGGTTACCGTCTTGTCTTCACAGGTGCCTACACTCCAGATATGCGCATTATGGCGAACGCCGCCTGGGTCGCGGTCATCGTTTTCCTCACCATCGGCGCCTACACCATGTCGAAGCCGGACGCGCGCGGGGACAGTCCCGTGTCGCACGTGCTGCCGGTGCTTCCCTCGGTCGAGTTCGAGCGCCGCGACGTGCCCCTGTTGACCGCTCCCGTCGAACGGACCCTCGACGCTCCCGCGGCCGTATCGCGCGAGGCGGCCGCGCAGTCTCACGACCTGGAGCCGGCGGGAGAGCCGCCCGCGGAGCGCGAGATCAAGGGCCCGATCGCCGTGCAGGACGCCGGCGTCTCCTCTCCCAAGCCGAAAGCCAAGAAGAAGCGCGCCCAGGGCTCGCGGCGCTCGAACCGAAGCGGCCGCTCGCGCGGCGAATAGGTCAGGGTTTCGGCCGCGCCTTCTCGTTCCCGTCCAAATCGAAGACGTTCACGGATCGATCCTTGAGATCGTGCCGTATCTGCGGCGCGATGGAATGCGCGTCGCCGGCCACCGTCACGCCGAGCGTCGCGGGATCGAAGATGCGTCCCGAGAAATCGCGGACCGCCTCCGCCGTCACGGACATGACCTTGTCGGGGTATGCGCCGAAGTGGCTCAGGGGGACTCCGAACAGGTCCAGCGAGAGAGCCTCGCTCGCCAGCGTGCCCAAGTGGTTCAGGCTTAAGACGAAGGAGCCGACGAGCTGGTTCTTCGCCGAGATCAATTCGATCGCGGTCGGCGGGGCCTCGCGCAGGCCCTTCACTTCGCTCAGCATGACGTCCATCGCGCTGCGCGCCTTGTCCGCGTGGGTCTCGACGACGAGGCTGAGCATCCCGTTCGCCATGTCGGTGACGATGCCGCCGCCGACGGTGTAGGCGAAGCCGAACGCCTGGCGCAGGCCCTGCCAGAGGCGCGCGCCGTAGCCGTCGCCCAGGATGTAGTTGGCGACGTTCATCGCATAGAAGTCGGGAGAGTTGCGGTTCTGCGGCCCGGCGAGGATGCCGGAGACGCGCACGACGGCGCGGTCTGAGCCGGGCGTGTCCACGACGGAGACGGCCGTCTGCGGCAGGCGGTCGTTGGCGGCCGTCGGGCCGGGCGCGGGGCCCGAGCCCTTCCACGCCTTAAGACGCTCCTCGAGATATTCCCGCACCTCGTCGGCCGGCAGCGCGGTGACGACGACGATGACGGCGTTGTCCGCCGCGAAGTGCGCCCGGGTCAGGCGCGCGATCTCGGCGGGGGTGAGCAGATCGAGCGAGTCCGGCGTGAGCGTCGCGTTGGCCGAAGGGTGGTCCTTGCCGAGGATGTCGCGGATCGTCGTCCACAGGGTCGACTCGCGCGGATCCTCGCGGTGCTGCCTCAGCCATTCCTTCCACCACGTCTTGAACTCCTCCAGCTCCGCGTCGGACGCCGTCCAGTCGTGGGGCGCGGTGAGCATCTCGGCCATGAGATCGAGCATCGTGCGCGTCGCTGCGCCCCGGGCGCTGCCCTCGAGGACGGTGTGGTCGTTGGCGTCTCGGGGTCGGATCGAGATCCGCTGCTCCTGCTGGAACTCCTCGAGCTCCTCGCGCGTGCGCAGCGCCGTGCGCTGGGTGAGGAGCTTGCCGACGAACGGCACGAGCTTCTTGTCCCGGATGTCCCACGCGGTCGAGCGCTGGCGGAATCCCACGTGCGCGTGCATGGCGTCGCCCGCCTTGGGGTCGCTCATCACGATGAGCTTGGCGCCGTTGGAGAGCTTCGCCTCGGAGGCCGCCGGGATCGGGCGCGGCGTCCACCGCGTGTGCTGCAGGAGGCCGAGGACGTAGCTCTCGAGATCGGTCGGCGCCTCGTCCGGGGCCGGGGGCCGGTCCGGGATCGCGTCGGGCGTGCGCTGCGGGCTGGCCTGGGTGCGCGTGTAGACGACGGTGCGGCCCGAGGAGGCGAAGCTCTCCGCGGCGACGCGCATGACGAGTTCGCGCGCCTGAGCCAGCGCGCGGCGGGTCGCCGCCTGGATGAACGCGTCGTAGGCTTCCTCGGGCAGCTCCCGCGACGCCGCGTCGTCCTGGATGCCCCGGACGTCGATGAGCATGCCGCGGCGGGCCTCGGCCACCAGCTGTTCGCGGGCCTCGGCCGGGGAGACACCGCGCACCGCCGCGATCATGGCGAGCGTGTCGGCGGACTGGGCGGCCTTCCCGAGGCCTTCCGCATGGGCGAACAGCACGCGCTCGAGCTCGCGCTCGTCGAACTCGCCGCGGGCGATGGCGGCGATCTCCGTGTCGAGCGCGGCCACGAGGCTCTCGGGCGCGACGCCCGGCATCGCCGTGATCACGCCCGAGACGGTCCCGGGTCCGCGCACGTGCGTCATGCTCATGGACAGATCTAGGGCGAGCTTCTGCTTGCGCACCAGCTCGATGCCCAGGCGGCGCTGGAGCAACGTCGCCACGACGCCGGCGGCCTCGAACTCCTTGGTGCCGGCCGCCGGCGCTTTCCACCCGAAGTGGACCGCCGCGCGCTTGGCGTAGGGATCGGAGACCGAGTCGACGATCTCCGCGGTCTGCGCGGGCTCGCTGAGATCGGGCTGCGGGGGTCTCGCGGGCTTCGCCTTGTCGGCGTCCGTGAGGTCTCGTCCGTGGATCGTCCCGAAATAGCGGCGCACCAGGCGCTCCGCCTCGGCGACGTTCACGTCCCCGCGGATCACGACCTTCGTGTTGCGGGGGGTGTAGAACGTCTCGGCGTGCCGCCGGATCTTCTCGGCGTTCATCGCGGCGAGGCTCGCCTTGGTGCCGATGATGTCTCCCTTGTTGAGAGGATTGACGAACATCCGTTCGCGCAGCCGGTCCTGGGCGGCCGCGTAGGCGACCTTCGCGTGGCCGTCCATCTCCTGCAGGATGATCGGCCGCTCGCGCTCGACCTTGGCGTCGGTGGTCTCGCGCCGGCCCATGCGCGTCTGCTCGAGCATGATCGCGTACTCGAGCCCGCTCCTCTTGTCGTCCGGGTTCTCGGGATTGACGGTGTGCATGCCCGAGGGCAGCGTGTGCGAGTACATCGTGACGTCCTGCGTCGTCGCCGCGTTCTGCCGGCCGCCCAAGGCGCCGATGACGCGGAACCAGTTCTTCACGTTGGCCGTGCCGGAGTACTCGAGGTGCTCCATGTAATGGCTGATGCCTTCCTCGCCCGCCGACTCGTCGCGGCTGCCGACGCCGTAGGCGATCGACAGGTCGACGTTGTGGACGTCGGCCTGGCGCTCGATCAAGATCTCCATCCCGTTGTCCAAGGTGATCATCTTGAGCGTCTCGGGCGCGTGCCCGGGGGAGGGCGGCTGGACCGCGGGCGCGTTGTTCGCCTGCGCGCGGAACGGGAGCAAATCGTTCGGGCGCAACGACTGCGGCGCAAGCGAAGCGTTCGGCGCGCTCGCGGGGCGATCGCCCGGACCGCCGAGCCGCGCGGCGCGGAGAAATCCGTTCCACAGCGAGGCCGCGGTCGACTCGGTCGCGCCCCCGTTCGTCAGGGCGGCGAGCTTCGGGCCCTCGGTCATGAGGCCGATCGCGGGCGACGCTTCGCGGCGCGCCGTATCGTGTTCGCCCGGCAGGCGGAAGAGGGAGCTCTGGGGCTGCGCGGCGAGCGCGGCGTTCGGCGGCGTCAGCGCCGCGGGCTGCGTCTGCGTGAACGCGAGCGGAGTCAGCTGGAGCCCGCGCGCCGCGGCGACGAGATCGGTCCCGACGCTGAGGCGCGCACCGCTGGCCGAGGCGTTGGGCGCCGTGAGAGCGATCTCGGGACCGGTGGTCAGCCCACCGCTCGTCGTGAGCGTGGTGATGCCGCTGAGACTCACCGCCTGCACGCCTCCCGTCAACGCGTTCACCGCGCCGCCCGTCTGCAGCGACGCGCCCGAGTTGAGCTTGGGCGCGACCTCCACCACCTGCGCGCGCGAAACGGGAACGCTCCCGAACACGAGTGCGGCCGAAAGAAGGCAGCGAAGGATGCGGCTGGCGAGCCGGTTCATACGGTACGTATTTATTATAGCCGCCCCGGCCCGGCACCCAAGGGTCGACGGGGCATCCCGCGGGGGACCAGGGGACCGCCCCGCTTTGGGCCTATTGGAACGGGCTCAGCAAAAGGCTTTCGGGACCGAGATAATTTTGGGGGGTTTCGGGCAGTCCGAGCGACCGGCTTTCCTCCGCGTCCGGCTCGGCGAAGGTGCCGAAGAGGCGGTCCCAGACCGAGGCGATCGTCGCGAAGTTGGCGTCGCGCGTGCGCTCGGTCACGGTGTGGTGCGCGGTGTGGACGCGAGGGGTCATGACGAGCGGGCGCAGCCGCCGCTCGGCCGCGTCCGGCAAGTCGATGTTCGCGTGATGGAACTGCGCGGCCAAAGTCACGGCCGCTTCGCACGCGGCCAAGGCGTAGGGGCCCGGCCCCCACGCGAGGAGCCACAGCGCCTTCACCGCCTCCGACAGTAGCAGCTCGCCCGGATGGAAGCGCAGCGAGGTCGTCGCGTCGACGTGCGTGTCGAGGTGGTGCACGCGATGGAAGCGCCAGAGAAGGGGCACCCGGTGGTTCGCGCGGTGCCACCAGTACGTGAAGCAGTCGTACGCCGCGATCGAGAGGAGGAACGAGACCGGCCCCGGCAGCCCGAGCACGCCCATGAGCCCCCAGCCGCGCGCCTCGAGCTTCGCCGCGAGCAAGAGCAGCGCGCCGCGCGTGAGTATCGCAAGCAGGATGGAGTTGAGGAGCGCGAGCAGCGCGTGGCTGAGCAGGCGCTCGCCGCGCGCGGTGGTCCACTCGCGCGCGGGGTAGCGCGTTTCGAGCAGGAAGAAGCCCGAGAGCCCGGCCATCAGCGTCCCGAATTTGGCGCGGAAAATCCAGCGGATCATCGCCTCATTATACATCCTGGGCAGACGGACCCACGGCGCGCGCGGACCCTTGCACCTACCGCGACCCGCCGCGGCGCGTACACTCGCCCTATGTCCCTACTACCCCTCGCCGCCGCAGCGCTGTTGTCGCACGCCCCCGTCGCCGCGCCCGACGTCGCCCAGGACTGCGCCTCGCAGTGGGAGTCCCCGAAGCCGATCCACTTCAAGAAGGAGCTCCCCTTCGACCAGACGCTCGAAGAGATGGACCGCCGCTTCGAGGAGCTCCTCGCCTCCGGTCGCCGCCTCGAGTACCGCGGGTTCCGCCGCGCGGGCCGGTTCGTCCTGCCCTACTTCAACACGAACCTGACCGGGATGACGACGCCGATGTATGAGGTCGTGTTCCCCGACGCCCTGGTCGACGCGATCCGCGTCCACGCCGAGACGGCCTTCGCGCGCGGCTACGCGCTCTACCCGTTCTTCTCGGACTTCGGCCACGGGCACCTGATGCATTCGGACGCCTTCAACGCGGCGCTCGCCGAACGCGTGACGCGCGAGGGCCTGAGCGGCCAGCAGCAGTTCCAGGCCGCGCTCGACGACCCCGATCTCAAGATCCTCTATCACGCCTCCGAGCAGCTCGTCTTCCCCGGCGACGCCCGGGCCCGCGGCGAGGCGATCGAGTTCCTGCGCAAGCACAGGAACATCGTCGGCGGCGTGCGGGAGCCCGCGGCGATCGTCGCGCTGCCCGACCTCGGCGGCGTCAACACCGCGGGCGCCCCGGCCGGCTGGAGCTTCGGCGGGATGTTCTACGTCTCGGCCGCGCG
Source organism: Elusimicrobiota bacterium (assembly GCA_016194745.1). Classification (GTDB taxonomy): domain Bacteria; phylum Elusimicrobiota; class Elusimicrobia; order UBA1565; family JACRDR01; genus JACQBA01. Next base: position 19,549 of record JACQBA010000011.1, on the reverse strand, counting down.
CCAAGCCTGCGTGCCGATCGCGCACCGCGGGCGGGCCCTCTATTTCGACATCGGCCTCGTCGGCGGAGTCGCCGGCCTATCCAACGACGACGGGGACGGGAACTAGCCGCCAAGCCTCGCGCGAGACGCCTCGCCCGGCGCGATAAGTGCTATAATAGGTCCGACGCGGGCGTGGTTCAGTGGTAGAATGCTACCTTGCCAAGGTAGAGATGAGGGTTCGATTCCCTTCGCCCGCTCCAGATTTTCCGTACCGTTCCGTTTCTTGCCTAATCCCAAGCAGCGAGTTTGATGGCGTTGGACTAGTATGCGTCGTTTGGGATGGCACCATTGCACCAAGGGCAGCACCAGACAAAACTCTCTAATGGCTCATGTGAGTTGACTGTGTTTTGGATTAGACGGTAGACTATAGCTATGCCGATCCCGATCAAAGAAATCGATGAAGTCCAAGCTCAGAAAGTATTGGCCACCGATGAGGGACATTTCCTTGATTTTAAGCAAAAGGAAATAAAACCTGCGAAGCTTACGGAATCAATTTCGGCATTTGCCAACGCCGATGGCGGCGAGATTTTTATCGGCATTACCGATGGCAGGCTTTGGGAAGGATTTACCAATGTAGAAGCGGCAAATGGGCATGTCCAATGCTTTGAGCAGTTCTTCCCTCTAGGACAATACCTAGATTGCGAATTTCTCCAGTGTAATCGCAGGTCAGGACTCGTGCTCCATCTCAGTATCAAGAAAACCCCAGACATCAAAAATGCGTCTAGTGGAATGGCCTATCAGCGCAGGGGGGCTCAAAATCTTCCAGTTACGACGCCTGAGTCAATAAGACGCCTAGAGCTGAATAAGGGATTCACCTCATTTGAGGTGGAGACAGTTTCTTCTCCACTTGAAATTATTTCAGCATCCGACTCCATTGAGAAGTTCATCGCTCACGTTGTGCCAACGTCTGCTCCTGAACCATGGTTGCGCAAGCAGCAGTTAATTCGGAACAATTTGCCAACGGTGGCAGGAGTCATACTATTTTCTGACCTTCCACAAGCAGTGCTCCCGAAGCGATGTGGAATAAAAATTTATCGATATAAGACAGCCGAAAACGAAGGAACTAGAGAGACCTTGGCATTCGACCCTATCAGCGTTGAGGGGAATGCCTATCAGCAAATTAAGGAAAGCGTTTCGAAAACGATAGAGTTTGTGGAGGAAGTTGCAAAATTGGGGGAAGGAGGATTTGAGAAGATAAAGTATCCCCCAGAAACGCTCCATGAGATTATTACAAATGCCATCCTCCATCGCGATTACAGCATCGCTGATGATGTCCACGTTAGAATTTTTGAGAACAGAATTGAGATAGAAAGCCCGGGCACTCTGCCGGCGCACATTACTGTTGGCAATATTTTAAAGGAGCGGTTTTCCCGCAACGGCAATGTTGTTAGATTAATCAACAAATTTCCCGACCCTCCAAATAAGGACGTTGGCGAAGGCTTGAACACGGCATTTGCAGCGATGCGCAAACTAAAACTTAAAGAACCCGTGATTTTGGCTAAAGAAAACTCGGTCCTCGTTACGATTCGACACGAACCCCTTTCTACACCGGAGAACATCGTCATGGAATTTCTCTTGGGAAATTTAAGTATCAATAACTCTAAGGGGCGCGAGATTTGCAATATCGGATCAGAAAACGTCATGAAGAGGGTGTTCGAACGCCTAATTGAAAGCGGGCTAATTGAGAGGATCCCCGAGCGAAGGGGGCGGGCTACGGCCTACAGAAAAAAAACCGTATAGCTAATGAATCACACGGTATCGATACTGGGCAGTTGGGATCCACGCTGGATCGAGGACCATAGAGCCTGGCTCTGCTCCTTTGGGCCGCATTACGATGGATGGAAGAATCCAGTCAGCAGACATAAGAGGGAGCTCCTGAAGAATCAGGGAGCATTCTATTTTTATGCGTATCTGCCGCGCAGCAAGCGTGGATGCGGGCATGTCGTATTCAGGTTAAAGTGCGATGCCGCCGCATTTACAGAAAAGGGGCAGCGATGCGTGCATAAACATCGTCGGCACCATGATTCGGGTCGCCGCAATTACAGTCTGTGTTTTAAGATTCTGAAAATTGACGAGCTCAAAGAGCACTTGGACGTGCGGGCCTTTAAAACTCTTCAAGGTAATCCATTGAGAAACGGCCAATCAACGTTGGCGATGCCGCTTGTTGAGGCGCGAAGAGTGAGGGTAAAATAGCTGACCTTCCCCCCGGAAACTGGTCCAGAGAAATGTTTGTCTGGGCCAAAATGGGGGCAAGAAATGGCACGGAAACGATTCACGCCGGAGCAGATCATCGCGATCCTCCGGGAAGCGGATGCGGGCGATGCTAAAGAGGTCATCCGCAAGCACAATATCACCGACACGACGTTCTATCGCTGGCGGCGGATGTACGGCGGGATGCAGACCAGCGAGGTGCAGAGGGTAAGACAGCTCGAGAAGGAAAACAGCCAGCTCAAGCAGCTGGCCGGCGACCAGGCCCTCGCGATCCAGGTGATGAAAGAGGAGCTTAAAAAAAGGGGCTGGATTTGAGCGTCGAACGGTCGCTGGCGAAGCTGTTGGGTGAGAAAGGCCTGTCCGAGCGTCGCGCGTGCCGCGTGCTGAATGCCAAGCGCTCGAGCATCCGCAACGCGGCGAAACCCGAAAGCGAGCTCAACGCGAAGCTGCGTGTAGAACTGAAATCGCTATCGCAGGATTATTCATTCTATGGGACGCCGCGGGCGTCCGCGGTGATGTGGGATCGCTACGGCGTGAATCACAAACGCGTAGAGCGGCTCCGGGTGGAAGAAGGACTGCCGCTGCCGAGGAAGTTGAAGCACTATCGGCCTTCGACGGAACCTTGGGAGCGGCCGGCGGAAGGGACACGGCCGAACGAGGTGTGGAGCCTGGACTTCGTACATCACCGGACAGAGCACGGGCAGGAGCTGAAGATGCTGACCGTGATCGACGAGTATAGCCGGGAATGCCTGGAGATCCGTGTCGAGAAGCAGATGAAGCACGATGTGGTCATGGAGACGCTGGACGAGCTAATGAACGAGCGCGGAGCGCCGGTCTATCTGCGCAGCGACAACGGAGCCGAGTTCATTGCGGCCGCGCTGCAGGAGTGGTTGCGGGCGAAGGGGGTCAAAGCCATCTTCATCGAACCCGGACATCCGTGGCAGAACGGCTACATCGAAAGCTTCAACGGAAAGTTCAGAGCCGAATGCCTCGATCGAGAGCTGTTCTACAGCCGGGCCGAAGCACAAATCATCGTCGATCGATATCGAGAGTTCTACAACACCGAACGGCCGCACAGCGCTCTAGGTTATCGGGCTCCGCTGGAAGTGCTAGCATGGCAGCAACGGAAAATCGCTACTATACGTAACGACTTTCCGGGTGGACGAAAAGAGGGGTAAGGTCAAGACCGCCGACGGAAGAATGATAGGATGCTCCGTGATCGGGAGTGTCTGATGAAGAATAGACAGACGTTGCTTTATGTCGGGATGATTCTCTTTGCGGCGCCGCCTTTGAGGGGCCAGGCGAGTATTGACACGAGAGGACTTCCAGATGTGTCGGTGGAGAGGGTAACCCGGATTTCGACCGTCGGAGTTAATGGGATCATCCGTCTCGAACGATCGATCTCGCTTGATGAACCTGCAAGACTTGCGCTTATTTCAACCGATACAAAGGGGGAGCCATATGTCAGCCTAATACTGACTGAATCAAATAGGGTCCTCGCGAAAAGTCGATGGCGGGGATATCGCGAGGTGTTTCGAACAAGCAAGTCATCAGACAAGGTCTATGCGCTGCCAGATCCTTATGGCAGGAGTATGGCCATCAATGCCGACGGCGCAGCGGGGGGCTTTTTCCTTTTCGATAAGACGGGTCGAACAATCGCGAAAGTTCCTCAGCTTAAGGGATACAAGTACATTGACGCAGAGCCTGTCGGTCCCACGATGGTTTCACATCCCACGGGCGGCTGGGCTGGCTGGCCATCATTGTGGAATCAGGACGGTTCGCGCAAAGAGAACATGAAGGAGGGTTGGCCTCAGACACAGGCTGTACGCTCTGTCAAATTTTCAGCGGGCGGCCGGAGAATTGCTGTCTTGTCAAGTGAAATGACCCACGTTCAGCAGTTTACGATAAGTGTCTTCTCTACTAACGGTAAGCTGATTTGGCGTTCGTCTACCACTGCGGAGAGGCCATGGAGCACCGCGAACATCGTGTATTCGAAATCGGGAGATTTCTTGGCTGCCGCGTCACGGACCCGATTCACGGTGTACGATTCATCGGGCGGCATCGCGGTTGACCTTCCAATACCTACTCAATCAGAACAGCACATCCATTTTTCCGCAGACGAAACGTACGTTTCTTTGGCGTCCGCAGATGTGGTTCGATTGATCAATATCCCTAAAGGAAAAATCGAATGGGAAACGAACCTGAAGGAGGTTGGCGGTTCAAAGTTTTTCCAGCAAGGGAGTGTGCACGTCAATAGCGTAATGTGTTCGTCTGATGGTCGTTCCGTAATTACTTCTGGACTGCTGCAAGTTCGCGTTCCGTGGGTAGATCCCGGTCATGGGATAAGATCAGAAAAAGTGGATAGTATGTTGGACTTTGTGGCAGTTGTTCGAGAAGGCGAAATTGTCGACATCATGAATTTCCCTCCGGGTACGCTGTTGATTCATCTAGCCTTGAACGAACAAGGAGCGGCATTGGTTGAAGTGTCAGGAGACGGGAACAATGTGATTGTTCCATCGCGCCAGACAATTCTCAACTATGCGTTTCCACATTACCAGAAATAGCCTACTTTTTGGATTCTGCTTTGCCTTTGCTGCGGATTGTCGCGCTTTAACCTGGCCGATCGGTGTTTCTACGAGTGTGCCGAGTATTGTCGCGGCGTTTGGGCAGTATCGAAATAGCATTATTACCGAATGCCCGGGAGGAATTGCATGCAGCTATTTTCAGCGCGGCCTGAGCCTTGATCCGGTTCCAACGAGCGCAGGGACGACCGTTAGGGCGATTGTTGCTGGGCAAGTAGTAGCAAAGAGCATTTCCGAGCCCTCATTGACGATTGCGGGGAATGATCGAAAGGAAATTCTCTACCGCTATCTGACCAGCACTCAAGTCGTCAACGATATTGTTTCGGTTTGTTCGCGCGTGGTTCCCTGTAGGGTCAAGTTCGGGACGTAGGTCACCTGAAGCGTGCCGATGATCTCGCGGCCGAGGCAGGCGACCCACAGTTCGGAGTCTCGGTCCGCCTGGATACGCCGGAACGCTCGGGCGTACGCCGCGGCCACCCGCGCGTCCGTCCGCTCGCGAGCGCGGCCGAGCGGATCGTCCGCCAGCAGCGCGACGATCGCCGGGAGGTCCCCGCGGACGGCGCGGCGGATGCGCGGCGAAGGTTTCTTCATTTTCGCTCAGACTAGCATTTGCGTCACGGCCGCGCGCGGACGCCGAGCACGCTTTCGCGCCACGCGAGGCCGGGCAGCTCGACCGCGGCGCGCAGCACGATTGCAAATGCGATCGCGAAAAGCGCCGCGGAGGGCGCCGAGAGCCAGAAGCCAGCGCCGAGATGCTGCGTGCCGAGCCGGGCCAACGCGATGGCGAGGTCGTGCGTGAGGTAAAGCGCGTAGGCGTGGTCGGCGACCCAAGCCGCGGCGTCTTTCAGTAACGAGTCCGCGCGGCCGCTCGGCGCGGCGGCGAGGGGGAGCGCCAGCGCGACGCCGAGGCTCGCGAAAGTCATGCCGGGCACCGCGTTGAAGAACCGCATGCGCTCCGCGTCGGCCGAGGTCCAGCCGGTCAAGCCCGGGCAGAACGCGGCGACCGCGAAGACGACCGTTCCCGCGGCCGCGAGAAGGACTCCTCGCCGCTCTAGGGTATCCCAGGACGCGGGACGCCACTGCTTGAGCGCGGCGCACGCGACGCCGAGGCACAGGCCGTCGAGGCGGAGATGCGTGCGCCCGTAGAACGCGCCCAGGAAGCCGCGGTACGTCCCGGCGTGCATCGCCTGGAATCCCGCCCACCGCATCATCGGCGACGACAGGAGCGCGGCCGCGAACAGGAGTCCGACCACGGTCGCGTTGAGCCGCAGACGCGCGACGAGCAGCGCCGCTATCGGCAAGAGTAGATAGAAGTGCTCCTCGATGCATAAGGACCACGTGATCAGCCACAAGAACGGCGCCGCGTAGTTCTGCGCGAAGAAGGCGGCCTCGAACCCCACCTTCTGCCCGGGCTGCTGATACGCGAGCACCGGGACGAGGCACGCGTAGTACGCGGGCAAAGTGCGCATCCAGCGGCGCACCCAGAAGCGGAGGACGTCGACGCGCCCCGTCGCCGCGAGCTCGCGAAACAGCTGGCCGCCGATCAGCCAGCCGCTCAGGACGAAGAACGCGTCGACGCCGACGGCGCTCCGGAGCGCGATCCAGCGAAAGGCGTCCGGGCAGCCGGGCAAGGCGCGGGCGTGGTGCAGGACGACGAGCGCGATGGCGGCCGCGCGGATAAGATCGAGACCGGGAGCCCGACGGGAGTCCACGCGGGCAGGATAGCCGCCGCGCCCGGCGCCGTCAAGCTAGAGCCGGACGCCCTTTCGCTTGAAGTAATTGCGCATCGAGGCGCGGACATCGATGAAGTCCCAGTACTCGGACTTCTCGGCGAGACGGGCGAGGCGCTTGAAATGCAGCAGGATCTCCCGCGCGTGCCGGGCGCGGCCGCCGTGCTCGTTCCAATCGGCGATGGCGCGCTCGCGCAGCCAGAGCAGGATCTCGTAGACCGGGATGTCCTTGAAGGCGCCCTTCTCGTCGGTCTCCTGGCGGCGGCGCTTGAGGAACTTGGCCTGATGCTCGACCGGCGAGGCGTAGAGCGTCTCGAGCCGGCGGATCAGCGGGGTCGGGCGGCCGAGCAGGTAGGACAGCGCCACGTTCGCGTCGATCGGGTACGCCCGCGAGTCGGCCATCGAGCTGTCGGTGCCGGGGTTCGTCTCGATGATCCGGAAGTCGCCGATGTCGCCGCCCGAGTATCCCCGCGTCTGCTTTTTCTTCGGCGTCGGCCGCACCTTGACCACGTCGAAGCCGCCGCTGAACCAGCCGTCGCGCGCCGAGAGCCGGTCGAGGAAGCGCTGCACGAAGCGGCGCGCGCCCTTCGCCTCCTCCGGGTAAAAATCGGTCCCGTAGCGGAACGCGCTGTTGACCGCGTGGCCGGCCCACGCGTCGACGCGGAACTCGACGTTGCTGCCCGTCTCGGTCTTGAGTACATCGAGCCGCTCCTGGACCAGGATGTCGGCGGGCTTGGTCATCAGCGCGTGCGCCACCGCGACCTCGGCCGACTCGTCGTCGAGCTCGACGGCGCCGAGCCGCGGCGTTTCGATCTCGCCCTTGGCCGCGCTCAGAAAGTCGAGGTAGTAGTCGGCGACGGCCGTCGGGTCGGTCGAGAACGTGGTGATGATCGACTCGGCCTCCATCGACGCGTAGTCGTTCGCCCACTTGAGGAAGGCGCCCTTCTTGAACTCCTTCTCGGCGAGGACGAGGAACTCCTTGAGCAGCGCGGCGAAATCGTCCCGGAGCGCGTAGTAGCCGGTGCCGTCCTCGGCCGCGAGGAACGCCTCGAGCTTCTTCTTGACCTCCCGGCGCCGCGCCTCGAACTTGCCGCGGTCGCGCTTCTTGAGAAGGGTGCGCGCGGTCATGCTGGGCGCCATGTAGCGCGGGTCGACGCCGCGCACCCAGGTCGCCTCGGTCGCTTTGTCGAGCGAGCCGAGCAGCCGCCCGTGGCCGATCGTCAGAGTCAGGTCGCCCCGCACGACGAGGCCGTGCGCGTCGGCGCCGATGTGCAGGACGAGCCCGGGCAGGCGTATCATCGGCGAGTCGATCGGGATGTCCTCGCTGAAGAAGAGGCGCGCGCCGTAGAGGCGTTCCATCTCGGCCACTTCCTCCGGCGTCGACGGGCGGGAATGGACGGTGACGATCGTGACGCCGCTCTTGGCCGCCTTGCGGATCGAGGCCAGATCGTGCTTCGGCAGCCCGCGCACGGGTTCGGCCATCTCGTTGTACTTCTCGCGGTCGCCCTCGACCGTGAAGAGGGCTTCGCTGCGGCCGGCGTACTCGCCCTTCTTCCACACGGTGCGGTACTCGCCGCTGGTGCGCTGGATGGAGGCGACGCCGGGGACGCGGCTGAGCGCCCGCACCTGGTGCAGGTCCGCCTCGCCGAGCACCGGGCGCCCGCGCTCGTACTCGCTCACCTGCTTGAACCCCTTTCGCTCGAGCTCGGCCAGGACTTTACGGCCGCGGCGCGTGAGGAGGCGCGGCCCGAGCTCGACGGTGACGAAACGGTTGGAGTCGAAGTCGGGCTTGCGCGGCGGGTCGGCCAAGACGGTGCTCGGAGGGACGAGCTTCGACCTCGGGCCGAGGTTCGCGCGGTGGAGGAAGGAGTCCTCCGCGTAGGAGCCGGACGACTCGAGGCCTGCGCTCGAGCCGGGGAACGCGGCATCGGAGGCGAGATGCGCCGCGAAGGGGTGAGTGCGCGCGGCCTCCGGGTCCTGCGCGAGCGCGGATGAGGCCGCGCGCAGGCTCTCGCGCGAAGAGAGCTGCGCGGCCGGGGCGGTGAGGGGCGACGGGGAGAAAGGCGAAGCTGCGAGGGGAGTGCCGAGAGACGATCCCAACGCGGGCGAGAGTCCGGCTCCGAGCGTCAGACCGGTGAGTTCGAGGGAAGGCCCGAGACCGGTAAGCCCGGGCGTCGGTCCGAGGCTCGATGAGAGCGACGCGCTCCCGATCCCGCCGAGAGACGATATCGGCGCCAAGTCGCCCGCCGGCACGCGGACGAGGGCGCGCTGGGCCGCGCACGGGCGCGCCAAGGCAAGTGCGGCCAGCAGGATCGTGGATGCCCCTCGGATCACGGCGACATCATACCGCAGGCCTGCTCGATATGACGTGAGGAGATGGGCCTAGACGGGCGTCAGCAATCGGCCCGACGAGTTTGGGACTTGGTACCCACACCCAAAAAAGAAGGACCCCCGAGGCGATGGTTCCCCGGGGGTCCTGACGGCGGTATGTACTAGCGAGAGACGATCTCGCCCGAGCGCACGCCGTAGCCCGACTCGTCGACGACGATCACGTTCTTGATCACGTCGTCGCACAGCCGCGTCCGGTGGTCCGTCACGCGGATCTGCTTCGCCGGGTCCTGCACGTTGCGGCCCGTGTAGATCAGGGACCCGCAGCCGTCCGCGCCCTGCTCGCTGAGGATATAGGTGCGCGGGTTGGGGGAGATGATCATCGTGCAGACGCCCTCGACGTCGTCGCTGAGCGAGGCGACCGGGCGGCCCAGCGCGTCTTCCTTAAGGGAGAGCTTGGACACGATCCGGCACTGCGTGCGGCCGGCGCGGCGCAAGACGACGTCCGCCGGCTCGATCGGCCGCACCACGTCGCGGTTCTCTTCGCTCAGAGCCTCGAAGGCCGGAGAGACGATCGTCGGGTGGCCGAAGAGCTGGTGGTTGCGCTTGGCGAGGGTGTGGTTAAGATTCGTGAGGAGCACGGTGTTGCCGGAGGACCGGGGGTCGACCGTGATCAAGATGCCCTTTAGGTCCGGCCGGCCTGAGCCGACGTTGCCGATCAAGACGCCGAGACCCGCGTTCTGCGCGCGGCCGACGGCCTGGAGGCAGGGGCGGAGGTAGCGCGCCGACTCATCGAGCGTCGGCTGGCGGCGGAACAGGGAGTCGACGATCCGGCACTCCTCGTGGCCGGAGAACAAGTCCCACGCCATGGGCGGCGGGACGGGGCGGCTCTGCAGCTTCTCCTGCGCCCCGCGCACGGTCTGTCCGGTGATGAGGATGGCGTTTTGCAGGACGGCGTTGCCCTGGCCCCACTCCTGCTCGAAGCCGACGGCGCCCGACGGGGGCGCGGCGAGGAGGGCGGCGACGGCGGCGAGGAGTGCGGCGTTGGCGATCTGGTTTTTCATTTTCTTTTTTCTCTCTTCGAAAGTTTCGCCGGCGCGCGCTTGCTGCGTTTGCACCGGACGTACAGATTGTAGCGAAGCGACGCGGCCCGCCCCCATGGCGGCGGACAGGTCCGGCGCTTGATCTCGGTCAATGTCCTGGGATAACCCTCGATCTGGTATCATGCGTCCCCATGGCAGAGACGACCACGCTGCTCGGCGAGGTCCGCGCGTTCCTCGACTCCCTCGCCCTCGAGCTGCCGCTCATTTTTCAGCCGGGCGCTCCGACTGCGCCGCGCGGCCGCGGGCGGGCGCTCAAGACGATCCCCTATCTCGGGCGCGACGCGGAAGTGCTCGTGCGCGAAGCCGCCGGCGCGGCGCTCACCGAGCTCGTCGTCGAGGGAGAGGCGCTCGTCGTCGTTCGGGGCGAGGACCGGCGGCCGCCGCAGGAGGTCCTGCGCGAGTGGCTCATCGATCGGGCCCGCGAGGCGCTTGTCGAACGGGCGGATCGTCTCGCCCCCGCGATGGGCGTGACCTACCGCGGCATCGCGGTCCGCGACCAGCGCACCCTATGGGGCAGCTGCACGCGCGAGGGCTCGCTCAATTTCAACTGGCGGCTCGTCATGGCGCCGCCCGGCGTGATCGATTACCTCGTGGTCCACGAGCTGGCGCATCGCCACGAGATGAACCACTCCAAGCGCTTCTGGGACCACGTCGCCCGCCACTGCCCCGAGTGGAAGGCCCACCGGAAATGGCTCCGGGATCACGCCCGGCATCTCGCGGCCGCGGTCCGGCGCAGCTAGGCCGCGTTCACTCCCCGCCGATCGTGTCCAGGACGTCGATGTCGGCCGCTTCTACCGCGGATTCGGGGTTGTCTCGGAAGCCCGGGGGTTGGGTAGCCTGGTACGCGTCGATCAAGACCTGGTCCAGCTTCGGGGCCTCGGGCGGATGCGCCCCCATCGGCGCCTGCTCGGAGCCCGGCTCCTTCAAGCTCGCTGCCGGCCTTTTGTATTTCATCTCGCCTCTCATGTATCTATAGGAAAGGATAGCCCCGGAACGCCCCGCGCGGCGTAAATTTCCTATGACACAGGAATCTAGGCCCTCCGGGGACGTGCGGGCGGCCCCATAGGACCGCCCGGAGATGCCCGTTCGCCTCAGCCTGGAGAGCCGCGACTCGGGCATAATAGGGACAAGACACCTTGTGCCGGAGGGCTTACAACCAATGAAACTCGCACTTTCGCTGTTGATGATCGCCGGGCCCGCGTTCGCGGCCGGCCGCCATCCCGATCTCGAACGGCTCGCCCACGTGGCCGGAGCCGGCGTCGAGGCGACGGGCTTGGTCGACATGATCGACAAGCTCAATTACCGCGCGCACGACGAGGGGCTCGTCCTCGTCGCGCTGCCGCCCCACGTCGAGCGGGGCTGGTCGCAGGAGCTCCAGACGCTCCTAGCCAAGAGCGGCATCGTCCATGCGCAGGTCCGGATGTACGCGGACGTGACGCCGGGGCGGCTCAGCGGCTCGAACGTGGTCTCGATCGTGGTCTCCAAGGACGAGAACGCGCTCGTCTACGGGAAGGTCCACAAGATCCTCGCGGATTCCGATCTCCAGTGGCTCGCCGGCAAGGTGTGGGAGATCCGGATCGAGGGCAACACGTACGCGATCCGCAACAAGATCCCCTACGCGGGCCGCGAGATGACGACCGTCCAGGCCGGCCAGGCGCTTTCCTTCATCCGCGAGACCAAGATCGCGGCGTACTCGCGGCCGTCCGGCGTCGCTCCGTTCGAGGGCGCCTACACGTACCGCTTCGTCGGCAAGTCCGAGCTCGGCCGCCTCCTCGGCCCCAACCGCTACGTGATGCACGAGGTCGTTGGTCCTAACGGAAACGGCTCAAAGTACTACGCGGTGTGGCAAGGCCCCGTCGCGCAGGGCCTCTGATCCAGCTTTTCTAGAGCGAAATCCGGGCGATAGGCGGGACGTTGGAACCTGTCGTCCGGACCCTTTTCCGCGCATCCTCTCGGCATGAACATCCCGCGCGCCGTCCGCAGCTTTGCCGCCCTGCTCGTCCTCGCCGCCGGGAGCGCGGCGGCGCAGCAGAAGACCGTCCTCATCCCCTTGCCGGCTTACGGCTTCGATCCGACCGAGACCGCGGTGCCGTGGAAGAAGCTCCGCCAGGCCGGGTTTAAAGTCGTCTTCGCGACGCCGAAAGGTTCGCCCGGCGAGGCCGACGCGATCATGGTGACGGGCGAGCGCCTGCCCCCGGCCTTCAAGCGCACGCTCATGGCCCGCGCCGACGCGGTCGCGCTCTACCACCAGATGCGCCGCTCCGCCGAGTTCAACCGTCCCATCTCCTACGAGCAGATCGACGCCTCGAAGTACGACGCGCTGATGCTGACGGGCGGCCACGAGAAGGGGATGCGCGTCTATTTGGAGAGCCGCGAGGTGCAGCGCGCGGTCGTCGCGTTCTTCGAGGCGAACAAGCCGGTCGGCGCGATCTGCCACGGCACCTTGCCCGCCGCGCGCGCCCGCTCGCCGAAGACGGGGCAGTCGGTGCTCTACGGCAGGAAGACGACCGGACTCACCAAGGCGCAGGAGATGTCCGCCTACGCGATGACCGCGCTGGCGCTCGGGGACTACTACCGCACCTACGACATGGCCCTCGAGGACGAGGTGAAGGCAGCCCTCGCCTCGCCCGCCGACTTCCTCCGCGGCCCCGGCCCCGTGCCCGTCAAGCGCGACTCGGCCGAAGACCTGAGCGGCTTCGTCGTGCGCGACCGCAACTACGTCTCGGCCCGCTGGCCCGGCGACGCCTACACCTTCGCCGCCGCCCTCGTCGCGCTCATCCGAGAACAGTAACTTCGGGTAAAAACTCCGGGGTCAGACATTAAGTTTGTTAAGTTGTTCGAATTAACTTAACTAACTTAATGTCTGACCCCGGAGTCGCCGGAGCCGTTTTCTACGCCTGGCGGGTTTGCTAGAGTTTCCGTATGGCGGTCCAGGAGCAGGCGCGGCTCGTCCCGACGATACCGGCGGAGTGGTATCACGCGCCCGACATCTACGCGCGCGAGCGCCGGGAGATCTTCGCGAAGGAGTGGCTCTACGCCGCGCACGCGGACGACCTGAAGCTGCCGGGCGACTACGTCGCGACAGAAATCGCGGGCTACTCAATCGCGATCGTCGTCGGGAAAGATGGCGTCCGGCGCGCGTTCCATAACATCTGCCGGCACCGCGGGGCGCCGCTGTTCACGGGCGCCTCGGGCCGGATCGACTCGGGCGCGGTCGCCTGCAAGTACCACGGCTTCACGTATGGACTCGACGGCGAGTTCCATTCGGCGCCCTACTTGAAGAAGGAAGAGCTCGACTGCGCCGCGCTGCGCCTCCAGCGGGTCGGGCTCGGCGAGCTGCACGGGATGCTCTTCGTCAACCTCTCGCCCGAGGCCAAGCCCTTCGACGCGGCCCGCGCCGAGCTCTTGGGCGACGTCGCGCGCGCGAAGTATCCCTTCGAGCGCTACGTCCACCGCGCGCGTGTGGAGCGCACGGGACGGTTCAATTGGAAGGCCTGGGTCGACGGGTATCAGGAGTGCTACCACTGCCCGACCATCCACCCGATCTTCAACAAGGACTTCAACCTGCGCGAGTACAAGGTGGCGAACCGCGACGGCTTCTCGATCCATTCCTGCGAGCGAAAGGCCGGCTCCGCCTCGCCCTCGGGCGCGCACGAGGGGCTATGGCTCTGGGTGTACCCGAACCTCGGCCTGCCCTGCTACGAACCGTGCTACTACACGTTGCAGGTCAACCCGCTCGGGCCCGGCGAGACGCGGCTCTCCTATCACTTCCATTTCAAGGAGCCGCTCGACGCCCCGGCGACGAAGGAGTTTCTCCGCTTCGTCGAGCAGGTGACCGACGAGGACATCTCGATCTGCGAGGCGGTGCAAAAGAACCTCGAATCCGGCGCCTACGCCGCGGGCCTCCTCAACGCCGAACGCGAGAACGGCGTCGCTTACTTCCACTCCCGAGTCCGCCGCGCCCTCGCCTAGCCGCTCAAACGCCGGTGTCAGACGTAAAGTTAGTTAAGTTACTGGCAAGATACCCGGCCGCGCGAGCGAGGAACTTAACTAACTGTACGTCTGACACCTGGTCGTTCAGCGGCCGAGGGTCGAGTCGGCGATGTCGGCGACTTTGGCGAGGGAGGCGCCCTGGCCGGTCGTCTTCGATTCGACCACGACGAGGCGTCCGTCGCCCATGACATCCACCACGTGATGCCAGGTCGCGATGGGCCGACGGCCGACGAGCGGCAGGTCCTCCCCGTCGATCGTCAGGCGGATCTTGTCAACGGGGTCGGCGGGTGTGCCCGCGTTGTGGACGTCCGAGACCTTGCACTCCATCGAAAAGCGCACGCCCATGGCCGTCTTGGGCTTGGGGTCGCGCCGCTCGATCTCGATCTTGACACCCCGCAGGAACTTGCCCTTTCCCTTGCCCGCGACCGGCGAGCCGTGCTCGCGCAAGATCGAGAAGGCCATGTCGACGCGCTGGACGCGCTGATTCATGCTGGAGAGTCGCCACTTCTCTCCGCCCGAGGCGCTCCACCGGATGTCGCGCCAGTCGAGCCCGCGCGGGAGGGGCGAGGCGGCCGGCGTCGGGGTCTGCATCACAGCGCTGCCTTTGACGAGCTTCCAGACCTCGCGCACGGTGAGCGCGCCGCCCAGGACCTCGATCACGCCGACCGCGGGGATGAGACGGGCGGCCGCGTCCGGGTCGTAGACCCCGGCGGCGCCGCCGATCTCTCCGGTCCAGCGGGAGTGCTCGCCCGCCAAGTCGACGCGGAGGACTTGAGCGCGGGCCGAAGCGGCGAGTAGCGACGATGCGGCGAGGACGGCGGCGATCGCTTTCATGCTTGAAATACCTCCGATTGCAGCGTCCCTCGGAGGATGCCGCCGCCGAGGTTCCCGGACAAGCGCCGCCGGTCCCAATGCGGGGCATGGCCTACGGTCTAGAAAGGGGATGTACGTACGGGAGACCGAACTGGAAACGCTGGTGCCTGTCGTTGACTGTCAAGTTTTTACCGGATACTTGACCGTCAACGACAGGCACCGAAGGGCGAAGGGCAGATACTTGACCGTCAACGACTGGCACCAGGCTTAGTCGCAGCCGAAGACGGTTTGGTAGACGGCGGGGGGGAGTTTGGGCAGGAGACGGGCGCGGATGTGGGATATGGGGATCGAGCCGTGGCTGCCGGAGTGGTAGGTCCAGCCGCCGCCGGTGTACTTGAGCGCGGTCACCGAGACGAGCTCGCCCTTTTGGTCGAACACGCCCGAGCCGCTCGCGCCGGAGGCGGCGTCGAGGGAGGACCAGAGAAAGCGCGGGTCGAAGAAGATGGCGCGGGCGTCGGCTTCCTTGATCTTGCCGGAGCGGACCTCGTCGATGATCGCGGTGTCCTCCATCTTGTCGATGCGGTAGCCGGCGGTGTAGCGCGGCAGGTAGTCTCTCCCGTTGTACGGGAAGGAGATCGCCCACAGGAGCTCGCTCGTCGCCGGCAGGCCGCCGCAGGAGGGCTTGATAAACGGCGCGCCCGGCTCGGGCTCGACTTCCTGGAGCAGCGCGAAGTCGTCGACGTCGCCGATCGCCGTGTGCCCCTCGGCGCGCAGGCGCAGGAACGTCGCCGGGTTCTGGTAGGGGAGGCTCGAGACGGCGCGCACCCGGAGGTAGCCGCTCGAACCGACCGCGAGCAGGCGGTACTTCTTCTTCCAGACATTGCCCGGGTCGGCCTTGTCCGTGCCGGTCCACGGATGCGACTTGCACTCGCCGCCGGGCAGCTTCGACTCGTCGAAGCGGAGCTTGTAGATCTTCCCGTCCTCCTTCCAGGAAACCGAATCGTCCGGCAGGCAGTTCGGCACGCAGTGGAACGCGGTCAGGATGTGCCCCTGCGGCGAGACGCGGGTCGCGGTGCAGTTGGTCGCGAGGTAGATCCTGCCGACGGCCGACTTCGCGCGCTCGTAGCCGGCGGGCGCGCCCTGCGCGGGCAGTTTATCCAGCGGCGTGAACGGGACGTGGTCCGGCGCCTTGCCGTGGACGCCGAGGGGCGTCGCCCGCATCCGCTCGACGATCTGCGGCGCGGTCTGCGGAGGCGCGGTCGCGGGCGCGGTATGGGGAGCGGGAACCGGCGTCGGCGTCGCCGGGACGGGGACGAGTCCCGCGCGGGCGGGCGACGCGAGGGCGGCGAGCGCGCTGGCGAGGAGGATCCGCATGAGGGCTACTGTACTCAAGGAGTGCCGTCCAGGACTGGAGACCAAGGTCCCGATTCGCCGGCTTCTTTCGGCCTATCCCGACGGGACCGAAGGGGTGACTGTTTGTGGACGGTGTCGGTCGTTTACAATTCACGTATGCGCCGCCCGCTCGCCGTGCTGTTCGCCGTCGCCGCCCTCGCCGGGCCGCTCCGCGCCGCCGAGGCGCCGGAGCTCGAGCTCGCCGAGGCGCTGCGCTCGAGCGGATATCACCCGAGCATCGTCGAGGGAGTGAAGCACCAGGGGATCAAGGTGCGCATCCTCCCCGCGTCGACGCCGGTGCTCGAGGCCGGGGCGGGCCTCTACCACGAGCCCTACGCGCCGAGCGATCCCTGCGCGCTGCGGATCTTCCACCCCTCGCTTTCCGCGCAGGACTACGTCTACCAGGGCTCGACGATCCCGCGCAAGTACCTCGCGCGCCAGCCGACGAACCTCCACTTCATCCGCGTGCTGCTGCACGAGGCGAAGCACTGCGACCAATACGGGACGCCCGAGCTGGACGGGGAGATCGAGTCGGACCTCTTCGCGACCGACACGCTGCGGAGCGCGCGCCTGCCCGGCTACTACGAGGACACGCGGATGCTCACGCATATCCGCGCGGTGCGCCCGTTCTCGACCGCCAATTGGAGCCACGCGACGGCGCTCTCCTTGGACGCGCGCGCCCGCTTCCTTCGAGCCCCCGCGCCGCTCGAGGTGCGGGACGCCCACCTGCGGCTCTACGCGATCCTCTTCAAGGAAGGGGTCATGGACCCGGACCTGCACGGGACGCGCTACGAGCCGGAAGGCGACACCCTCAAGGCGGTCTATCGCTCGTTCAAAGAGAAGCTCGCCCGCGGCGACTTCGACCGCGACCCCTTGGCCAAACGCGTCGCCGAACTCTACGTTGAAGGCCTCGACGCCCTCGCGCCGACGATGGTGCGCTAGAGCGACCGGTGTCAGACGTTAAAAAGTTAAATTTCGTCTCGCCGGAAATTCGACGGATCGCAATTTAACTTTTTAACGTCTGACACCGGACCCGCTATCTTGCGGCGGGCAGATAGAAGGTGCGGCGGGAGCCGTGATGCTTGGCGCGGAGCGGGGGGAGTTCCGGGCCGTGGTCCACGATGTTCTGGTTGCCGTCCAAGACGACCCACAGATTGGGGTAAGTGCGCGCCAGTTCGATGATGTCGATCATGGACAGATTTTGTCATTCGTGTGTTTAAGAAATGTTACGGGAATGACTAAAAATTGCGCCCTGCCGATGGTCCCAGCGTGGCCTAGGCACTAATTCGAGGCTCCCCTAGGCCTTTCGACGCCTCCCCCGCGTCGGGCCCCGCACTATAATGGTGGCATGACCCCCAAAGCTATTTCCCTATTAATACTCTCCGGATTTTTCCTGGTCCCGAACCGGGCTTGGAGCGAGGGCGAAGCCCCGGTCATCGCCGCCGCGTCGGTCGTCACCGCGCGCCCCGCGGGTCCCCATTTCAACGCCAACCCGACCGAGCAGGACATCCGCGGCGCCTTCGCGCGCGCCAAGGCGGACTTGGAGAGGGTCGCGGCCGAGGTCGTCGCGATCCCGGCCGAGCGGCGCACCTTCAACAACACGCTGATGGCGCTCGAGCACGCCTCGGCCCGCTTCCAGGAAGCGACCTCCGCCGGCTCGATCATGACCGCGGTCTCGCCCCACGCGGGCGTGCGCCGGGCGGCCGACGCGGTCGAGACCGAATCGAACGCCTTCCTCAACGCCTTCGCCATGCGCGAGGACATCTACAAGGCCGTCAAGGAATACGCCGACAAGCGCGAGACGTTGAACGCGGAGAACCAGCGCCTCCTCGACAAATGGATGCGCGACTTCCGCCGCGCGGGCCTCGAGCAGCCGCCGGAGCGCCGCGCGCAGATCCAGCGCCTCAACAGCCGCTTGACCGATCTCGCCCAGCAGTTCTCCAACAACGTCCGCGACGCCAAGGACGGGATGGACTTCTCGCCCGAGCACTTGCGCCAGATGGGCATGAGCGAGGTCTACATCGCGAGCCTGAGCCCGTCGCCGACCGACCCCGCGAAAAAGCGCGTCTTCGCCGACAGCCAGGGCCCGGACTATCTCAACTTCATGCGCCAATCCCGCGACGCGGACGCCCGCCGCCGGCTCCAGCACGTCTCGCACAACATCGCGGCCGAGAAGAACGTGCCGATCTTGGAGGAGATCCTCGGCCTCCGCACGCAGCTCGCCCAGCTCCTCGGCTACGAGTCCTTCGCGCACTATCAGCTCGACGGCCGCATGGCGGGCTCGGTCGACAACGCGTGGAACTTCCTCGTGGATCTCAAGGACAAGCTGATCGCGCAGACCAAGACCGAGCTCGAGGAGCTCCTCGCGCTCAAGCGCCGCGACGATCCGACCGCGACCGAGGTCCACGTCTGGGACCAGTGGTACTACGAGTTCATGATGAAGCGCGAGCGCTACAGCCTCGACGCCGAGGAGGTCCGCCAGTACTTCCCCGTCGAGACCGTGGTCAAAGGCACTCTCGAGGTGTACCAGGACCTCCTGGGCGTCAAGTTCTCCGAGGTCCCGAACCACGAGGCGTGGCACCCGGACGTGAAGCTCTACAAGATCGAGGAGAAGACGAACAATAAATTGATCGGCTACTTCTTCACCGACCTCCACCCGCGCGAGGGCAAGCGCGGCAGCGCCTTCGCCGCGCAGGTGATCACGGGCCGCGAGACCGAGGACGGAGGATACCAGGCGCCCGTCTCGATCCTGGTCGCCGCCTTCCCGAAGGCGAGCCCGGGCATCCCCGCGCTGCTCGACCAGCGCGACGTCGAGGTGTTCTTCCACGAGTTCGGTCACATCATGCACCAGACGCTGACCCAATCGCGCTTCCCGACCTTCTCCGGTTCGGCCGTCGCGACGGACTTCGTCGAGGCCCCGTCGCAGATGCTCGAGAACTTCGTCTGGGACCGCCAGGTGCTCGACCGCATCTCCGGCCACTGGCAAAACCCGTCGCAGAAGATCCCGGACGCGCTGTTCCAGAAGATGCTCGCGGCCCGGCGCTACGGCCAGGCGACGGCGAAGATGAAACAGATCGGATTTGCGATGACCGACCTCGCCTTCCACCGCGCGACGAGCCCGATCGACACGACCGCGGTGATGCGGAAGATCTACGAGGGGCTCGGCCTGCCGCAGTGGCAGGAGGGGACCGCGTTCCACGCGAGCTTCGGCCACATTGTCGGCGGCTACGCGGCGGGCTACTACGGGTATCTGTACTCCGAAGTCTTCGCGCAGGACATGTTCACCCGCTTCGAGCAGGGGGGCGTGCTCAACCCGGATACCGGCCGCGACTATCGGCGCTCGATCCTGGCGAAGGGC